>NZ_CP130943.1:0-1200000 GCF_030656875.1 Prescottella sp. R16 | reverse complement strand
GATGGCCCGAGCCACCGAGCGGATCGGCCTCGTGACCACGGTGTCGTCGAGTTTCTACACCCCGTTCCATGCGGCCCGACTACTCGCATCGCTCGATCACATCAGTTCCGGGCGGGCCGGGGCGAACATTGTGACGTCGATGTTCGACACCGAGGCACGCAATCACGGTTTCGACCGGCTACCGGACCACGAGGAGCGTTATTCTCGCGCCGAGGAGTTCATCGACGTCCTACTGGCACTGTGGGATTCGTGGGGCGAGGACGCGCTGGTGATCGACCGGTCGTCGGGCCGCTATCTCGATGCCGGCGACATCTCCCGGGTCGACCACCGTGGCCGGTTCTTCCGCGTGGACGGGCCGTTGACGGTGCCGCGGTGCGTGCAGGGCCGGCCGGTGTTGTTCCAGGCGGGGGCCTCCGATGCCGGGCGCACGCTCGCAGCACGGCATGCCGAGGCCGTCTATTCGGTGGCGTGGGATCTGCCTGCCGCAGTGGAGTACGCATCCGATGTGCGGGCCAGGATCGCTGCTGCGGGACGTGATCCTCGGACCGTGGCGATCCTGCCGGGCTTGGTGACCTACGTCGGCCGCACCGAGGAGGAGGCGCTGGCGAAGAAAGCGGAACTGGACGCCCTCCTCGACGTGGATGCGGCGATCGCGCAGCTGGGAGTGTTCACCGGCCAAGACTACACCGGGCACGATCTCGATGCGGCAGTGGCGGACCTGCCTCCCGTCGAGGAGTTCACGGGCCCGCAGGGCCGCTACTCGACGGTGCAGCGGATCATCTCCAGTAGGCGTCCGACCCTGCGGGAACTGTTGGGCTATCTTGCGGCGGGCGGCGGCCACGCCACGATGATCGGGACGCCGGAGACGATCGCCGACCGGATCGAGGAATGGTTTCGGTCGGGGGCGTGCGACGGCTTCAATCTGATGTGCCCCACCTACCCGGCGTCCCTCGACGATTTCGTCGACCTGGTGGTTCCGGAACTGCAGCGCCGCAACCTTTTCCGCTCCGAATACCCTGGCACGACACTCCGGGACAGCCTGGGCTCGGGTAGGCCGACCGTCCGGTGACCCGGAGACTGCTCGTAGCAGCCTCCGCTACGAGCAGTCTCCGGGTTCGCCGTTGCGGCAGTCCCGCTACGGGGTCGGCATCAGCTCCTGCGGGGTGACGCTGTCCGGTTCCGGATCGGAGACAGGTGCGGGCGTGGCGGGTTTCGAGGACGGTGTGGTGCTCGAGCTGCTGTCGAGGCCGTCACCGATGTCACCGATGATGCCGACGAGGACGAGCAGTGCCGCGACGGCCGAAGCGATCACGACACCCTTGCGGATCGGCTTCCTCGGCGCCGGTTCGGGTGGCGGGGCGAACGCGGCCGCGGTGTCACCGGCGAGGAACGCTTCGTGCCCGGCCTGGGCGCGGGCGGCAAGGGCAGCGGCATCGGCTTCGGTGCGGGCACGGCGGTCACGGATCGGGCGGCCGACAGCGAGATACCAGAGACCGGCCGCGAACAGCAGGGAGATCACGGCCGAGCCGACGTCGAGAAGAATGAGGTCGACGATCGCAATCCACGTACACACGGCGGCGAAGAAGCCGGCGACGACGCGGAGATAGGGGCGGACAGTGTTCATGGCCTTCCCGATCCAACTGGGCGGAGGCCCGGTGGCCTCCTGGTCCAGGTGATTGTGGCAGTGAAGTCCGACACCCCTCGGACGCCCCGTCGTGTCAGTAGGCTGCGTTGACCCCGTACTGGGCCTGCGCGCTGGTGAAGCCGTCGTACTGCAACTGCTCGATCAGCCCCCTCTGGGAGAACGGCATCGTCCCGAGGTACTGCCGGGCACTCAGCGTTGCCTGCTCGTTCCAGTCCACAATCCAGCTGTCCACTCCGTATGTCGCCTCTGCGGTGGAGAAGCCGTCGTACTCGAGTTGCCCGATCAACCCGCTTCGGGAGAACGCCGCCGATTCCAAGTACTGCTGGGCGGACCAGACCGCGTTCCGCTGACCGGAGCTGAGCTGCGGATCGGCAGCCATGGGTGCCATCGGAGTTGCGCTCCACTTGTTCTCGTTCATCGGGTATTTCCTCTGTTCAGGGGTGAGCCGCGCATGAACAAATGTGCGACACCGAGGGCGGGATACGAAGAATGTACTGCATTGATCCGACAAATCCAGTGCAACAACAAGTTCCGATATCGGACCTATTTTCCGGGCCCTGTCACGTAACGGGCCCATGGACGATCAGCCCGTGCCGAGTAGCTGCCGGGGCTGTCGATGAGCCGGGATCGTGTTGTCGGAACTCGCAGACTCGCTCAAAGAGGTGCTGCATCAACGCAGAACCATCGGTGACGACGCCGGCATCGCCCCGGCACCACAACCTTGCGGCATCCGTCCGTCATGCTGGCGGATCAGTTGTCGAATGGAGAGAATCACCTCATGACCTTGATCAGTGCGCTCCTACTGGTCGTCGGCACGATCGGAGCCCTCGGCTCCATCGTGTTCGGAGCAGCACTCGTCGGTCAGTGGACGATGGCCCTCACCGTGATATTCGTGGCGATCGCAGCGACGGGCGCACTCCTCATCAAGCCCCGACGCTGACCTCGATGCGAAGCACAGACAGCTCTGACCCGTTGACAGCGAACACCGGGACCCCCGTGTCATTCCCTGCGCCGATGCGCCCCCTGCGGCTCGGCCCGGTCAAGATGACACAACAGGGCGGTCGCGGCAAAGACCCCGATTCACAGCAGTGTGATCGAACTCGACCGCCGTAGTTTCCCCGACGAGGTCTTGGGGATGGCGCCGGGTCCGAGGACGGCGACGGTGCGGGGGCGGACGCCGACGTCGGAGACGATGGCGCGGGCCACGTCGCGTTCGATGCGGCGCACCTCGTCGGGGTCGTCGATGGCGTTGGTTTCGACTGCAACAGCGAAACTTTCACGCTTGTCACCGGCGTCGAGTCGGATCGCGACGGCATTACCGGGGCGCACACCCGCGACGGATCCAGCGGCGCGTTCGATGTCGGTGGGATAGATGTTGCGCCCGCCCATGATGATGACGTCCTTGACGCGTCCGCACACCACCACGAGCCCGTCCTCGGTGAAATAGCCGATGTCGCCGGTGTCGATCCAGCCGTCGTCGTCCTGGGTTTCGACCGGCCCGTCGGCCGTGAGATATCCTGGGGTGACGGATTTTCCGCGCAGTTCGATGATGCCGACGGCACGCCGCGGCAACTCGAGTCCGTCCCGGGCCACGACCCGCCCCTCCAGTCCCGGAACCAGCCGGCCGAGGGTTGCGAGCGGTCGGGCGTTGCTCCGATTCGACTGCACTGCAAGACCGCCCGCCTCGAGAAGGTCCGGATCGACGCGGTCGACGACGAGACCGACACCGGGTTCGGGCACCGACACCGCGAGTGTCACCTCCGCCATCCCGTACGTCGGCGCCAGCGCGGCCGGATCGAGCCCGAACCGGGTTCCGGCGTCGGCCAACGCGACCATCGTGTCCGGGTCCACGGGTTCGGCACCGTTGAGCAGGCATCGCATCGACGACAGGTCGTACTCCCCCGCCGGCGCCTGCGCGAGCCGACGCGCCAACAGCGAGTACGCGAAATTCGGTGCAGCCGTGACAGTTCCGCGATACTTGCCCATCAGCTCGGCCCACAGCAGCGGCGCCTTCAGGAAATCGAGCGGCGTGATGTGGACGGTGGTGGCGCCGATCTGCATGGGTACCGTGAGGAACCCGATCATGCCCATGTCGTGGAACAGCGGCAGCCAGCTGATCATCACGTCCCGCTCGGGACTGACCTTGAGCCGGTCGATCATCGCGTACGCGTTGGCGTAGAAGTTGCCGTGCGTGAGCTGCACGGCCTTGGGCGAGCCGGTGGAGCCGGACGTCAACTGCCGCAGCGCGATGTCCGACTCGGCCGTCTCGAGCGGGTCGATGTCCGGACCTTCGCGCATCGCGTCGATCGTGACGACGGTGATGCCGCGCTCGGCGAGGACCGGTGCCGCCGCCTCGAACGGGGCTCCGACGATCACCGCGGCCGCCGAGATCATTCCGACCACCGTCTCGGTGTCCTGCGCCCACACCTGCAGGTCGGTGCGCGGTGTCGGCTGATGCAGCATCGTCACCGAGCCGCCGCGCATCCAGATCGCCTGGCAGGCCGGTGCGATGTCGACCGGCATCCCCGCCAGCACCCCGATCGCGTCACCCCGCCCGATCCCGGCAGCGGCCAGCGCACCGGCCATGCGCCGGGCGATCGCATGCACCTCGCCCCAACTCTGGGTCAGGGGGGCGTCCGGCTCACCTGTGATCAGGGCCTGCGAACTGGTCGCGGCCGTGGCATACATCTCGTCGGTGAACATGCTCATGAGAAGCTCCTGCCGGTCCAGTGCGGACACTACGACGGTGTGGCGATCTCCGATCCGTATATCCGCAAGCGGTGCCGACCTGTTACCGCGTCCGAGCTCCCGAGTACCCTGGTAGCGGCCCCGAATCCGACCCTCGAGAGGTTCACCGTTGACCAGCGCGCCCGACTCGGCCGACATCGACACCGCCGAGAAGGCGGTCACCCCAGGAACCGAGACCCCCGGCGGGACCGCCCCGAAGTCCCTCGCGGCCGAAGCGGCCCGTCGCCGCACGTTCGCCGTCATCGCCCACCCCGACGCCGGTAAGTCCACGCTCACCGAGGCCCTCGCGCTGCACGCGAAGAAGATCTCCGAGGCCGGCGCCGTCCACGGCAAGGCCGGCCGCAAGTCGACGGTGTCGGACTGGATGGAGATGGAGAAGGCCCGCGGCATCTCGGTGTCGTCGACGGCACTGCAGTTCAACTACCACTCCGACGAAACCCCCGACGACCAGATCAACGTGATCAACCTCGTCGACACTCCCGGCCACTCCGACTTCTCCGAGGACACCTACCGCGTCCTCACCGCCGTCGACGCTGCCGTCATGCTCATCGACGCCGCGAAGGGTCTCGAACCGCAGACCCTGAAGCTGTTCCAGGTGTGCCACCACCACGGCATCCCTGTCGTCACCGTCATCAACAAGTGGGACCGCCCCGGTCGCACCCCCCTCGAGCTGCTCGACGAGATCAGCGAGCGCATCAACCTCACCCCCACTCCGCTGTACTGGCCGGTCGGTATCGCGGGCGATTTCCGTGGTCTGCTGCGTCGCGGAGAAGACGGCACCGCCGACGAGTACATCCGGTTCACCCGCACCGCCGGTGGCGCGAAGATCGCCCCCGAGGAGCGGATGACCCCGGACGAGGCGCTCGACCGCGAGGGCGACGAGTGGACGACCGCGGCCGAGGAGAGCGAACTGCTGTCGGCCACCGGGCAGGACCACGACCAGGAGATGTTCCTCGCCGGGCAGACGTCGCCGGTGATCTTCGCGTCCGCGATGCTCAACTTCGGTGTCCGGCAGATCCTCGACACCCTCATCGCCGTCGCCCCCGCACCCGGCCCACACAAGACCGTCACCGGTGACGAACGTGAGGTGACAGACCCGTTCAGTGCCGTCGTGTTCAAGGTGCAGGCCGGTATGGACGCCGCCCACCGCGACCGGCTCGCATTCATGCGCGTCGTGTCCGGCGTGTTCGAACGCGGCATGGTCGTCACGCACGCCCAGACCGGCAAGCCGTTCGCCACCAAGTATGCGCTGACCGTGTTCGGCCGCGACCGCAACACCGTCGAGAACGCCTACCCGGGTGACATCGTCGGCCTCGTCAACGCCAACGCGCTCGCCCCCGGGCACACGCTGTACACCGACAAGAAGGTCGAGTTCCCGCCGATCCCGTCGTTCGCGCCCGAGCATTTCGCGGTGCTGCGCGCCGAGAGTGCCGGCAAGTACAAGCAGTTCCGCCGCGCCGTCGACCAGCTCGAATCCGAGGGCGTCGTGCAGATTCTGCGCAACGACATCCGTGGCGACGCGTCCCCCGTCATGGCGGCCGTCGGTCCCATGCAGTTCGAGGTGGTCTCCGCCCGGATGAAGGCCGAGTTCAACGTCGCTCCGCTGATCGAGAACCTGCCGTACCAGCTGGCCCGTCGCACCGACTCCGAGTCCGCCGCCGAGCTGGGCCGTCAGCGCGGTGTCGAGGTGTTCACCCGCACCGACGGCGCCCTGCTCGCCCTGTTCAGCGACAAGTGGCGGTTGCAGTACATCCAGAAGGAAATGCCGGAGCTCACGCTCGAGGCACTCGTCGCCGCCGGCGACCAGTAGCGACCCCGTCGGCCTACCGGTCCGGCCGGACCGGTAGGCCGATGCGTCACGCATCTAGTTGACATTTCAACAACATGGGTCCACCATGGAGTCACCGCAATATAGTTGAAGTATCAACTATACCGTTCGAAGTCGACCCGAGGAGTCACCCATGGTCAAGATCGCCGTCATCACCGGATCCACCCGCCCCGGCCGCGTCAACCGACAGGTCGCCGAGTGGGTGCTGGCTCAGGCCCAGGAGCGCGGTGACGCCGACTACGAGCTGGTCGACATCGCCGACTACGCCCTGCCGGTCCTCGACGAGCCCTACCCCGCGGGCATGCAGAACTACCAGCACGAGCACACCAAGACCTGGTCCGCCAAGATCTCCGAGTTCGACGGTTTCGTCTTCGTCACCGGCGAGTACAACCACTCGGTGACCCCGGCCCTGGCGAACGCCATCTCCTACCTCAGCGCCGAGTTCGCGAACAAGGCCGCCGGCATCGTCGGCTACGGCTCCGCCTTCGGCGCCCGGGCCGTCGAGCACCTGCGCGGCATGCTCTCCGAACTCCAGGTGGCGCACGTGCAGAAGACCGGCATGTTCTCGCTGTTCACCGACTTCGAGAACTACTCCACCTTCACCCCGACCGCACAGCAGGCCGCCTCGCTCGCCCCCGTCCTCGACCAGCTGGTGCCGTGGACGCACGCCATGAAGTCCGTCCGAGAGTCCGCGATGGCCACCGCCTGACACTCCGTGCCGTGCTGCGGGTAGAACTGGTTCCGTGAATCCCCTGACCGCACTCTTCGACGCCGAACTGCACCTCGGCAGCGCCGTCATCCTGTGGCGCGAGATCGTCGGCAACGCATTCGGCATCGCGTCCGCGGTCGGTGGGATGAAGCGCGTCGTGTGGGCGTGGCCGGTGGGCATCGTCGGCAACGCGCTGCTGTTCACGGTGTTCATGGGGGCACTGTTCAACACCCCGCAGAACCTCGATCTGTACGGGCAGGCCGGACGCCAGCTGCTGTTCGTCACCGTCAGCGCATACGGATGGACACGCTGGCTCCGGTCCCGCCACGACTCCGGGGACGCCGTACTCCCGCACTGGGCGTCGACCCGCGCGCGCGTCGGGATGATCGCGACGATGGCCGTCGGTACCGTCGTGTTCGCGAAGGTCTTCGAGGCGCTCGGCTCGTGGGGTCCGTGGCCGGACGCCTGGATCTTCACCGGGTCGATCCTCGCGACTTACGGCATGGCCCGCGGCTGGACCGAGTTCTGGCTCATCTGGATCGGGGTCGACGCCGTCGGTGTCCCCCTGCTGTTCCACGGCGGCTACTACCCGTCGGCGCTGCTGTACCTCGTGTACGCGGGTTTCGTGCTGTGGGGGTTCGCGGTGTGGCTGCGGATCCAGCGTCGTGCCACGGAACCGGTGCCCGTCCCGGAATGATGTGCGGCCCCGCCCGGTTGGACCCGGCATGGCACAGATCACACGCGGCACGGCAGAGACCCCGTCCTACGGTCGGTTCGGCGTCTGGCGGCACGCCTTCGGGCTGCCACCCGAGGTGGGCGCCGAGATCGAACGACTCGGCTACGGCGCGATCTGGGCCGGCGGATCCCCGCCCGCCGACCTGCAGGTGATCGAGGACCTGATCGCGGGCACCGAGACGATCACCGTCGCCACCGGCATCGTCAACATCTTCTCCGCACCGGCCGACGAGATCGCGAAGTCGTACCACCGCATCGAGTCCCGCCACCCCGGACGCTTCGTACTCGGCATCGGCGTCGGCCACCCCGAGGTGCCCGGTATGGGCGCCGAGAAACCGTACGACGCCCTCGTCCGCTACCTCGATGTCCTCGACGACGCCGGAGTCCCGAAGCAGCGGCGGGTTCTGGCCGCACTCGGCCCCAAAGTCCTGAAACTGGCCGCCGAACGGTCCGCCGGCGCGCACCCTTATCTGACGACCCCCGAACACACCCGACAGGCCCGCGACATCATCGGACCCGACGTCCTCCTCGCCCCCGAACAGAAAGTGGTGCTGAGCACCGACGTCGAATCCGCCCGCACGACCGGCCGCGAGGCGGTCGAGAACCCGTACCTGCACCTGCGGAACTACCGTCGCAACCTCGAGCGGCTCGGCTTCCCGACCGAGGAACTCGACAACGGAGGCAGTGACCGCGTGATCGACGCCCTCGTCGCGCACGGGGACGCGGCCACGATCGCCCCGCGGCTCACCGCGCATCTCGAGGCCGGTGCCGACCACGTTGCCGTACAGATACTTCCGATGACCGGCGACCCGCTGCCGGCGCTGCGGAAGCTGGCCGCGGCGCTGCAGATCGGCGGATAGGCCCCCGGCCTACGACGCGGCGTGCAGCAGCGGCAGCGCGTCGACGAGGGGCGCCAGTTCGGGCACCTCCCGCGCGCCGGCGAGCGCCCGCTCGAGCGTCGCGTCGTGGATCGGTCGCGCCTCCGCGAGCAGGTCACGCCCGGCCGGGGTGAGCTCGGTGTAGATCCCGCGCCGGTCGTCCGCGCACAGGATCCTGGTCAGCAGGCCCCGGTCCTCGAGTCGATTCACCAACCGCGTCGTAGCGCTGGCACTGAGCGCCGCCGCGCGGGCCAGCTGTTGCATGCGCATGTGCCAGCCGTCCTGCCTGCTCAGGGCGTCCATCACCGTGTATTCCACGACCGAGAGCTTGACCTCCGCCTGCAGCGATCGCTCGAGTTCGGACTCGATCAGCCCGTGCAGCGCGGCGAGCGTCCGCCACCCCTGCGACCTGATCTCGACCGCATCGTCCCTGATGCCCACGATGCCCCTTTCCCGGTGACGAGCCTTACACATCCAGATAGTTGCTTGCGCGGCATATCTACTCGTGCAACTATTTATCCAGCGCCTGCAACTAACAGCTTACGCGCCCCATCTGCTCTCACCGTGTTTCAAGGAGCACTCCACATGCCCATAGGCCTGCTAGCCCTCGCCCTCGGCGGGTTCGGCATCGGATTGACCGAGTTCGTCATCATGGGACTGCTACCCGAGGTGTCCGCCGACTTCGCCGTCAGCGAGGCCACCGCCGGCTGGCTGATCTCCGGCTACGCACTCAGCGTCGTCGTCGGCGCCCTGGTCCTGACCGCTGCCGTCACCCGACTCCCACGCAAACCCGTGCTCGCGGGACTGATGGTCCTCTTCATCGTCGGGAACACTCTCTCGGCGCTCGCCCCCGACTACCCCACCATGCTGCTCGGCCGGGTCGTCGCGGCACTGTGCCACGGAGCCTTCTTCGGAATCGGCGCCGTCGTCGCGGCCGACATGGTCGCGCCGAACAAGAAGGCCGGAGCGATCGCGATCATGTTCACCGGCCTGACCGCGGCGAACGTCCTCGGAGTCCCCTTCGGGACGCTGCTGGGGCAGGCCGCGGGATGGCGTTCGACGTTCTGGGCGATCAGCGCGATCGGCGTCGTCGCCCTCGTCGGCATCCTCATCCTGGTCCCGGCCACCGAACCGGGAACCGCGGGCACCACCGGACTGCGCGGTGAGCTGCGGGCCTTCCGCTCCGGGCAGGTGTGGGCGTCGATCACCGTCACGGTCCTCGGCTACGGCGGCATGTTCGGCGCCTTCACCTACATCGCCTTCACCCTCACCTCCGTCAGCGGCTTCGCCGGCGCGACGGTGCCGTGGCTGCTCATGGTGTTCGGTGTGGGGCTGTTCGTCGGAAACACACTGGGCGGCAAGGCCGCCGATCGAAACGTCGACGCCACCCTGCTGACGGCACTGTCCGTGCTGACCGTCGTCCTCACCGTCTTCGCGCTCACCGCCACCAGCCCCGTCATGGCCGTCGTGTCCCTGCTGCTGATGGGTGTCTTCGGCTTCGCGACCGTCCCCGGCCTGCAGATGCGCGTCATGAAGTACGCCAGCGCGGCACCCACACTCGCGTCCGGCGCCAACATCGGCGCCTTCAACGCGGGCAACGCCTTCGGCGCCTGGATCGGCGGCGTCACCATCTCGGCGGGCCTCGGCTACACCTCACCGATCTGGGCCGGAGCCGCCATCACCCTGGCAGCCGTCGCCGTCACGGCAGTAGCGGCCCGAAAGGCGAACGCCCGCAAGGGCACTGCCTCCACGAACCACACCGCACACCTCGCCGGCGTCTGACCGTCCCCAACCGACCGACCCACACCCATACCCACACCCAAGGAGAATCATGTCCACCGTCCCCACCGTCACCCTGAACAACGGCGTCACGATGCCGCAGATCGGCTTCGGCGTCTTCCAGGTCCCCGACGAGGAGACGACCGCCGCGGTGACCGCTGCCCTCGCCGCCGGATACCGGTCGATCGACACCGCGGCGATCTACGGCAACGAGACCGGCACCGGAAAAGCCTTGGCCGCCTCCGGTATCGCGCGGGACGACCTGTTCGTGACGTCCAAGTTGTGGAACAGCGACCAGGGCTACGACACCACCCTCACCGCATTCGACGCGAGCCTGGACCGACTCGGCCTCGACTACCTCGATCTGTACCTGATCCACTGGCCGGCCCCCGCCCACGACCGCTACGTCGACTCGTGGCGGGCGCTCGAGAAGCTGTACGCGGACGGGCGCGTCCGGGCGATCGGCGTCTCGAACTTCCTGCCCGAGCACCTGCGGCGGGTGCTCGACGCCGGCTCGATCGTCCCCGCCGTCAACCAGATCGAACTGCACCCGGCACTGCAGCAGCGCGACGTCGTCGCGTTCGCCGACGCCCACGGCATCGCCACCGAAGCGTGGAGTCCGCTGGCTCAGGGCGCCGTCCTGAACGAACCGGCGATCGCCCGGATCGCGGCCGCCCACCAGCGGACACCCGCCCAGGTCGTCCTCCGTTGGCACCTGCAGCAGGGACGCATCGTCATCCCGAAGTCGGTGACGCCGTCGCGAATCCGGGAGAACCTCGACATCCTCGGCTTCGAACTCTCGTCCGCCGAGCTGGCGGAAGTCGATGCACTGGACCGCGACGGTCGGACCGGACCGCACCCGGCCGAGTTCAACGGCTAGGCGCCCGGCCGCGCGTGGTGTTACCGGCTGTGCGACGGCTGCGAGTCGGTCACGTCCGCAGTGATCTCGGTGAACAGCGCTTCGATCGCCTCGGAGTCGATGTCGTCGATCGCCGGCGGATTCCAGGACGGGTTGCGGTCCTTGTCGACCAGGACGGCCCGCACACCCTCGATGAAGTCGGCGTTTCGGGTGACCTCGGCGCCCAGGACCAGCTCGAGGTCCAGGCACTGCTGCAGAGTCAGGTCCGCGCCGCGGCGCACCAGCTCCGCCGTGATCCACAGGCTGCTCGGGGCGAGCGTCGTGAGTGCCTCGCGGGTCTGCGCGGTCCACTCGTCGTCGCCGGTCAACCGGGCGAGCATGTCGGCGACCGTGCCCGACCCGAACACCCGGTCGACCTCGGTCTGCCGCTGCGCCAGCTCCGAGTCCGGGGCGGCGACCGTGTGACGGGCGAGGGCCGCCTCGAGATCGGCACGGTCACCGACCTTGCGGATGTCGGTGGCCAGGGCCTCGAGCGTATCGCTGGGAACGAAATGAGTGGCCAGGCCCGCGTGGACGGCGTCCGCGCCGGACGCCCGCGCCCCCGTCAGACCCAGGTACATGCCCGTCGACCCGGTCAGCCGCGGCAGAAAATAGCTCGCCCCGACGTCGGGGAAGAAACCGATCGCCGTCTCCGGCATCGCGAGCGCAGCCTTCTCCGTGACGACACGGACCGAACCGTGCACCGAGATACCGAGGCCACCGCCCATCGCGTGCCCGTCGATCAGCGCAACGTACGGCTTGGGATAGTTCGCGATGAGCGCATTGAGCTCATACTCCGTCGAGAAGAACGCATGGATCGACCCGGAGTCCCGATCGAGCGCCGCCTGCCGCACCGACTTGATGTCGCCGCCGGCGCAGAACGCGCGATCCGACGAACTCGTCACCAGCACCGCCGTGATCGCATCGTCGTCACGCCACTGTGTCAACGCGTCGAGCATGCCGCGGATCATGCCGAGGTCAAGTGCATTGAGCGCCTTCGGCCGGTCGAGAACGATCTCTGCGACACTGCCGTGCACACGGGTCCGGATGAACGACGTCATCGAGACTCCCTTCTGTCGAACAACTCACCCAGCCTGCCAGGTACCCGCGACACGCGCATAACCGACTGCCGATCCGGGTAACCCCGCCCCATGGATCAGACGCGGGCACCCCTCCTCGAAGCACTCGACGAATACCGTCGGCTGGACCGGTACGGATTCACCCCGCCCGGCCACCGCCAGGGACGCGGCACCGATCCGCGGGCCCTCGCGACGATCGGCGCGGACGCATACCGCAGCGACGTCCTGGTCACCGCGGGGCTCGACGACCGCACGTCGAGCAACGGCTGTCTCACCGACGCGGAAGCCCTCATGGCCGACGCCGTCGGCGCCGACAAAGCGTTCTTCTCCACGTGCGGCAGTTCGCTGTCCGTCAAGGCGGCAATGCTCTCCGTCGCGGGCGGGGACCCGGGCGGCCTGCTGCTCAGCCGGGACGCCCACAAATCCGTCGTCGCCGGACTCGTCTTCGGCGGCATCCAACCGCGGTGGGTGACACCGCAGTGGGATGCCGAACGGCACATCTCGCACCCACCGTCGCCGGAACAGGTGCGCGCCGAATGGGAGCGCAATCCGGACGCCGCGGGCGCCCTGATCGTCTCGCCCAGCCCGTACGGCACCTGTGCCGACATCGACGGCATCGCCCGGGTCTGTCACGAACGCGGGAAGCCGCTCATCATCGACGAGGCCTGGGGTGCGCACCTGCCGTTCCACGACAGGCTGCCGACGTGGGCGATGAACGCCGGTGCCGACATCTGCGTCGTCAGCGTCCACAAGATGGGGACCGGCTTCGAGCAGGGCTCGGTGTTCCACATGCAGGGTGATCTGGTCGACTTCGATCACCTGTCGGACTGTGCCGACCTCCTCATGACCACCAGCCCCAACGTACTGATCTACGGCGGCCTCGACGGGTGGCGGCGGCAGATGGTGGAGGACGGCCGTGCACTGCTGGAGTCGGCACTCCAGCTGACGGACCGTCTGCGCACCGAGATCGAGTCGATCGACGGCCTGCACGTGTGCGACGAGGAACTGCTCGGCCATCAGGCGTCCCACGACCTCGATCGCATGCAGATCCTGATCGATGTCACCGGCACCGGCGCGAGCGGCTACCAGTGCGGCGACTGGCTGCGCGAACACGCCCGCATCGACGTCGGCATGACCGATCACCGCCGCATCCTCGCGACGATGTCGCTCGCGGACGACCACGACAGCGCCGAGCGGCTCCTGAACTCCCTGCGCCGACTCGCTTCCGCTGCAACGGATCTCCCGGAACCGCAGACGATCGTCCTCCCCACGCCCGACGAGATCCAACTGGAGTCGGTCACGAGCCCCCGCGCCGCGTTCCTCGGCCCCACCGAAACCGTCCCGGCGTCCCGCGCCGCGGGGCGCATCGCCGCCGAACAACTGACCCCGTACCCGCCCGGCATCCCGGTCGCGGTGCCCGGCGAACGCCTCGACACCGCCGTGATCGACTACCTACGTAGCGGCGTGCGCGCGGGAATGGCCGTTCCCGACGCCACCCACCCCCGCCTCGACACGTTCCTCGTCGTCCGTGAATGACTCCCGATCAGGAAGCGGCGCCAGGCTTTCCCGTCGGGGACGACCCCAGCAGCGCCCACCGATTGGACGTCAACCGGAAGCTCGGCACGTCGGCGAGCGAATACACCGACTCGTACGTGCGCTCGTACTCGGTGTGCGCGATCTTCCAGCGTCCGGAAGCGTCCTTCGCGTACCGGTCCTGATAGAACGCCGCACCCCGCATCAGCAGCTGGTCCCCCGGCACGACGAGTGTGTCCGACAGGTACCAGATACCGGTGGCGGTGGCGCCGTGCACGTCGATCTCCGGATGCCCGCAATGATGTTCGGTGATGACGTGCGGGCCGAGCGTGTCCTGCAGGAACGACACGAACGCGTCCCGCGAATCGAACGTCAGGTGCTCGGCGTACGTCGCCGTCGCCTCCGGCAGCAGCGTGTCCGCGAAATCCTGCCACGACTTGGTGTCGAGCGCGCGAATGTACCGGTACTTGAGCCGACTGATCTCGGCGATCGCCTCCAGGTCCACGATGCCCGCCCTCCGCCGACGCTCCGTACGGTACAAGTGCAGGCTAACCGGCCACCCGCCCGTTCGGGGTGGCTAGCGCAATTCTCGTTGCGGCGGCGGTCAGTCCAGTTCTGCGGCCAACTCCATCCACTGCTCCTCCGCGGCCTCCTTCTCGGCCACGACCTGCCGGAGCTCGGCGTCGAGCGTCATCAGCTTCTCCGGATCGGTGGCCGCCTCCGCGAGCTGCGCGTGCAGCTTCGTCTCCCGCTCGTCGAGCTTGGCGACCGCCCGCTCGAGCCGCGACAGTTCCTTGCGGGCCGCGCGGTCGGCAGCGCCGTCACGCGGCGCCCTCGTAGCGGACGGCTCCGCACCCGCCGCACCCACACTCGCCGCCGCCGACGGCACCGACTCCCGCTGCGCGAGCACCGCACGCCGGCGCAGGTACTCCTCGATGCCACCGGGCAGATTGGTGAGCTTGCCGTCCCCGAACAGCGCCCACGTGGTGTCGCAGATGCGTTCGACGAGATAGCGGTCGTGGGAGATGACGACCAGCGTGCCCGCCCAGCCGTCGAGCAGATCCTCGAGCTGCTGCAGCGTGTCGATGTCGAGGTCGTTGGTGGGCTCGTCGAGCAGCAGCACGTTCGGCTCCGCCATCAGGACCCGGGTGAGCTGCAGACGACGCCGCTCACCACCCGAGAGATCCCCCACCGGTGTCCGCTGCCGGGCCGGCGCGAACCCGAGACGTTCTGCGAGCTGACCGGCCGAAACCTCCTTGTCGCCCAGCGTGATCCGCTCGGCGACATCCTTGACGGCGTCGAGGACCCGCATGTCGGTGGGCAGATCGTCGAGTTCCTGCCGCAGCCAGCCGATCTTCACGGTCTGGCCCTGGATCCGCCGCCCGCGCGCCGGCTCCAGCTCCCCGGCGAGGGTGCGCAGCAGCGTCGTCTTCCCGGACCCGTTGACGCCGACCAGGCCGACGCGTTCACCCGGCGCGAGCCGCCACGTCAGATCGTGGACGAGTTCCCGGCCGTCCGGCGTGGTGAGCTGCACGTCCTCGAGTTCGATGACGACCCGGCCCAGCCGGCGCTTCGCGAACGACGCCAGCGCGATCGAGTCCCGCGGCGGCGGCACATCCGCGATCAACGCCTCCGCCGCCTCCACCCGGTACCGCGGCTTCGACGTACGCGCCTGCGGACCGCGACGCAGCCACGCCAACTCCTTGCGCGCGAGGTTCTGCCGGCGCTCCTCCGCGGCGTCCGCCTGCCGGGCCCGCTCCGCCCGCGCGAAGATCCAGTCGTTGTAGCCGCCCTCGTAGCTTTCGACCTTGCCGCCCACCACTTCCCACGTGCGGGTGGCGACCGTGTCGAGGAACCAGCGGTCGTGGGTGACGACGACCAGCGCCGAACGCCGCGACACCAGGTGCTCGGCCAGCCACTGCACACCCTCGACGTCGAGATGGTTGGTGGGCTCGTCGAGCACCAACAGATCCAGTTCCTGCACGAGTGCCGCCGCCAGCGCGACACGGCGCCGCTCGCCACCGGACAGGCCGTCGACACCGGCGTCGAGCCCCAGCCCGTCGATCCCGATACCCGCGAGGACGCCGCGGATCCGGGCATCACCTGCCCACTCGTGGTCGGCGACCCCGAGCGGACCGAGGACGACGTCCCCGACCGTGGCGCCGGACGGCAGCACACCGCGCTGCGTCACGACCGCCATGCGCAGCCCGCCGACCCGGCTGACGCGCCCCGAATCCGGCTCCTCGAGCCCCGCCAGGACCTCGAGCATCGTGGTCTTGCCGCCGCCGTTGAGGCCGACGACGCCGATCCGCTCCCCCTCCTGCACCCCGAGGGACACCGAATCGAGGAGCGGCTTGATCCCGAAGGACTTCGACACCTGTTCCAGATTGATCAAATTCGCCATCAGAAGCTGCCTTCCGGCTCGGGGTCGATCACGCGGGCACCGGGCACCGGACCGCTCGCGACACGGACGGTGCGGCACACGCCCGCACCGGAGAGTTCGGCGCTCACGTCGACGGCCGCGTCGTCGTCCGCGCACAGGAACGCGCAGGTGGGTCCCGACCCGGAGACGATCCCGGCCAGCGCGCCGGCCGTCACGCCCGCCCGCAGGGTGCGGCGCAACTCCGGTGCGAGGGACAGGGCCGCGGCCTGGAGATCGTTGCCGAGCAGCGGGGCCAGCGCGGTGGCGTCCCCGGTGGCGAGCGCGTGCATGAGATCGGACGGGTCCCCGACCCGCGGCGGTGCCCCTTCCGCCCGCAACCGGTCGAGTTCCCGGAACACCGTCGGCGTCGACAGCCCCCCCTTTGCGAGGGCGAGCACCCAGTGGAACGTGTTGCGGGACAGTACCGGAAGCAGCTTCTCGCCGCGCCCGGTCCCGACCGCGGTGCCCCCGTGGAGACCGAACGGGACGTCACTGCCCAGCCGGGACGCGAAGACGTCGAGAGCGTCCCGGGACAGGTCCAGCTGCCACAGCTCGTTCAACGCCACCAGCGCGGCGGCCGCGTCGGCGCTGCCGCCGGCCATGCCGCCGGCCACCGGGATGCCCTTGTCGATCGAGATCTCCACCTCGGGCGCGATACCGGCCTCGGCGGCGAGCAGCTCGGCGGCCTTCCACACCAGGTTGGACGCGTCGGTGGGCACCGACGCGGCGCCCTCGCCGCGCACCCGCACGGACAGCTCCTCCGCCGGAACCACCGACACGTCGTCGGTGAGCGACAGCGCCTGGAAGACCGTCGTCAGTTCGTGGTAGCCGTCGGCGCGCAGGTCACCGACCGCGAGATGCAGGTTGACCTTGGACGGGGCCCGGACGACGACAGGGCGCGGAACGACGGAGAGCACAGGTTCCAACAATAGGCGGTGCGCCCGAGGGGACGAAAACGCACCTCAGGCGCCCCTTCCGCCCACCGCACGCCGGGGATGAACCAGTTCCACACGCCCTCCCCGTGTCGGGCAGCACGCCCCGGTCGCCCGGCGCTACCGCGGCGCCCGACCCGGGACGTCCACCCAGCCGTCACCGGCGTCGTTGCGCATCCAGTCGACCTCGATCCGACGGTCCGCGATCGCCCACCGGCCGTCGCGGCGTTCGAACCGGTCCAGGTAGCGCAACCACACGGTGAGGAAGTTGCGGGTGGAGTGGCCCGCGTCGGCCGCACTGGTGTGCTGCGCCATCGCGTAGGTCTCGGTGTCGGCGGTGTCACCATCCAGTTCGATCAGCTGGTTTCCCGCGAAATGGAACGTGCGATCGAACAGACCGAACCCGCCCGGGTCCGCGAGGAACTGCATGAAGTCGTCCAGCCCGCCCTGATGGAACGGCGCGTAGTCGTTGCGGGCATCCTCGAAGAAGCAACCACGCACCAGGTTCCAGTCGCGGCGATCCACGCCCCGGAAGTAGCGGAGCAGCACGCCACCGATCTCGGCACGATCCGAGAGTGCGCGAAGTTCGTCGGCAGCCGGCGTCGTTCTTTCGGTCACACGAGTCCTTTCGGTCACACGAGCGATTGCCGAACCCTACTTCCGAATCGGCGCACGAGCCCGCGAATCCGCCCGTGAAACGCCGAAACGGGGCCCCACCCTCGCGGATGGAGCCCCGTTCACGTCAGATCCCGGTCAGGCCGGGAGCGATATCAGATCGCGGTGACGTCGGTGGCCTGCGGGCCCTTGTTGCCCTGGCCGATCTCGAAGCGAACGCGCTGGTTCTCCTCGAGGGTGCGGAAGCCGTTGGTCTGGATGGCCGAGTAGTGGACGAAGACGTCGGCGGAGCCGTCGTCGGGCGCGATGAAGCCGAAGCCCTTTTCAGCGTTGAACCACTTCACGGTGCCTTCTGCCATGTTTCTTTCTCTCTCTTACGAAGTGCAAACTCGGGAACGCCAAGTCAGGGATCCCCGGGCCGGTGTCACACGGCGGCTTCGTCAGATTCTCGGAGAGAGAATCCATCCGCCCGCAACTTCAGGATTTGCGAGCGTGGACTAACACAAACACAAAAACTACGACCGATTACTAGTCAACCACATCGGCCGCGATTGTGCCCGCCGACACCCGTCACACCCTCCCGCCACAGTGACCGGACTCTCACGAAACCACTTGACGTGGATACCCCCTGGGGGTACCTTCGTTCATGTCCGGCCGGGTACCCCAACCCGGTAGATGTACAAGATGGAGGAGAAGATCATGAGCACCGCCGAATACACCGTCACCGGAATGACCTGCGGCCACTGCGTCGGATCGGTGAAAGAGGAAGTCGGGGCCGTCACCGGAGTCACCGGCGTCGCCGTCGATCTGGCATCCGGCCGCCTCACCGTCACCTCCGACGCCCCGATCCCCTCGTCCGTGATCACCGCGGCCGTCGAGGAAGCGGGATACTCGGCTCAACCGAACTGAGAAATCCGATGCGTACATCCACCACGCTCATCGCCTACGCCGGAGGGCTCGCGGTCGTCTTCGCCGCAGCCCTCGGCGTGGGTGCCGTCACGGGAAGTCCGATCGACATGACGAGCACACACACCGACAGCCACGCGGCCGCAGACCCCGAGTCCGCCTCGGGCGTCCCCGCCGGGCTGCAGGTCTCGCAGGACGGTTACACCCTCGGCGAGGTCACCTCACCCGCCCACGCCGGCACGACCGGCACCCTGAGCTTCCGCATCCTGGACGCGGACGGAGCCCCGGTGCGCGAGTACGACGACCTCCACGAGAAGCAGTTGCATCTCATCGTCGTCCGCTCCGACACCAGCCAGTTCCGGCACGTCCACCCCGCCCTGGGCCCCGACGGCACATGGTCGATCGACTGGACCTGGCCGACAGGGGGCACCTATCGCGTGTTCGCCGACTTCCAGGCGACCGGAGCTCCCGGCCAGCTCACCCTGGGCCGGAACGTCGACGTCGGCGGCGATCTGCAGCCGGCGGCACTGCCGGCCCCCTCGCGCACGGCGACGGTCGACGGCTACACCGTCACACTCGACGGCGACCTCACCACCGCAGGCGGACCGCTGACGCTCTCGGTCGATCGCGACGGCACACCCGTCACCGATCTCGACCCCTATCTGGGCGCGTACGGCCACCTCGTGGCCCTGCGGACCGGCGACCTCGCCTACCTGCACGTGCACCCCGGGGGCGAACCCGGTGACGGCGTCACCGCCCCGGGACCCGACATCACGTTCCACGCACAGGCCCCGAGCAGCGGCACCTACCGGCTGTTCCTCGATTTCCGGCACGAGGGCACGGTCCGCACCGCCGAGTTCACCGTTCCGGTGGGCCCCGCGGCCACCACACCCGGCACCGAACCCACGTCCACACCCTCACACGACGGTCACGAAGGAGGACACTGATGACTACCGCCGATCTCACCACCGGCCGCAGTGACACCATCGAACTCGCGATCGGCGGTATGACGTGCGCCTCGTGCGCCGCGCGAGTAGAGAAGAAGCTCAACAAGATCGAGGGCGTCACAGCCACGGTCAACTACGCCACCGAAAAGGCGAAGATCGCCTTCCCCGAGGACGTCAGCACCGACGACCTCGTCACGGCAGTGGAGAACGCCGGCTACACCGCGACCCTGCCCACTCCCCCCGCGGCCGACGGGCAGAGCACGGGCGACGATCAGAGTCACTCCGCAGGCGATCGCGGGCTCGCCGCACTGCGAACCCGCCTGATCGTCTCGACCGTCCTGTCCATCCCGGTGATCGCGATGGCGATGATCCCGGCCCTGCAGTTCGACAACTGGCAGTGGCTGTCCCTCACCCTCGCCGCCCCGGTGATCGTGTGGGCCGGCCTGCCGTTCCATCGCGCCGCCTGGACCAACCTGCGGCACGGCGCCGCCACGATGGACACGCTCATCTCGATCGGCACGTCCGCGGCCTTCCTCTGGTCGCTGTACGCACTGTTCTTCGGCACTGCCGGCGAGGCCGGCATGAAGCACGCCTTCGAGCTGACCGTCAGCCGCGGTGACGGCGCCGCGAACATCTACCTCGAGGTCGCTGCCGGTGTCATCACGTTCGTCCTGGCCGGACGCTACTTCGAGGCCAAGTCGAAGCGGACCGCCGGAGCCGCCCTGCGCGCCCTGCTCGAACTCGGCGCCAAGGAGGTCTCCGTCCTGCGCGACGGGGTCGAAACCCGCATCCCCGCCGACCAGCTTCGGGTCGACGACCTGTTCGTGGTCCGCCCCGGCGAGAAGGTTGCCACCGACGGCGTCGTCGTCGAAGGCAGCTCCGCGATCGACATGAGCATGCTCACCGGCGAATCCGTGCCCGTCGAGGTGGGTGTGGGCGACGACGTCGTCGGCGCCACCGTCAACGCCGGCGGACGCCTCGTCGTGCGGGCCCGCCGCGTCGGCTCCGACACCCAGCTCGCCCAGATGGCGGCACTCGTCGAGGACGCGCAGAACGGCAAGGCCGAGGTGCAGCGCCTCGCCGACAAGATCGCCGGCGTGTTCGTGCCCATCGCGATCGCGATCTCCGTCGCCGCCCTGGGCTACTGGATCGGCACCGGCAGCCCCCTGCAGGTGGCGTTCACCGCCGCCGTCGCCGTCCTCATCATCGCGTGCCCGTGTGCCCTCGGCCTCGCCACACCCACCGCCCTGCTCGTCGGCACCGGCCGCGGCGCCCAGCTGGGTGTCCTCATCAAGGGCCCCGAAGTCCTCGAGACCACCCGCGGCGTCGACACCATCGTCCTCGACAAGACCGGCACCGTCACCACCGGCCGGATGACCCTGATCGACGTCGTCACCGCCGACGGTGTCAACCGCGACGAGGCCCTGCGCCTGGTCGGCGCCCTCGAACACGCGTCGGAACATCCGATCGCGCAGGCAGTCGCGGCAGGGGCCGCCGACGGCGTCGGAACGCTGCCCTCCGTCGAGGATTTCGTCAACGTCGAGGGCAAGGGCGTGCAGGGCATCGTCGACGGCCACGCCGTGGTCGCCGGACGCGAAAGTCTGCTCGCCGACTGGTCGCAGCACCTGCCCGAGAACCTCGCTGTCGCCAAGCGCGACGCCGAGAAGCTGGGCCGCACCGCGATCGCCGCCGGCTGGGACGGACAGGCCCGCGCCGTGTTCGTGGTCGCCGACGCGATCAAGGACACCAGCGCCGACGCCGTCCGCCGGTTCAAGCAGCTGGGACTGAACCCGGTCCTGCTCACCGGCGACAACGCGACCGTCGCCCGCACCGTTGCCGACCAGGTCGGCATCGACACCGTCATCGCCGAGGTCCTGCCCGGTGACAAGGTCGACGCCGTCAAGAACCTGCAGGCGGACGGCAAGGTCGTCGCGATGGTCGGCGACGGTGTCAACGACGCGGCCGCCCTCGCCCAGGCCGACCTGGGTCTGGCGATGGGCACCGGCACCGACGTCGCGATCGAGGCCGCCGACATCACCCTGGTCCGCGGCGATCTCCGCTCGGCCGCCGACGCGATCGAGTTGTCCCGCAAGACCCTTCGCACCATCAAGGGCAACCTGTTCTGGGCGTTCGCCTACAACGCGGCCGCGATCCCGCTCGCCGCGGCCGGCCTGCTGAACCCGATGCTCGCCGGTGCCGCGATGGCGTTCTCCAGCGTGTTCGTCGTCAGCAACAGCCTGCGGCTGCGGCGGTTCAAGCCCGCCGCGTGAGACACGGCGACGGCCCGGCAGCTCCGGCTGCCGGGCCGTCGCCCTTTTCGTCGATCAGATACGACCGGCCTTGTCCAACAGCATGATTCCCGTCGCGGTCGGCACCACTCCGCGCACGTTCGGCTGCCACGCCACATAGATCATCACGGAGCTCACCGGTACGCTCGGCATCGTCTCGTTCCACAGAGTCTGGATCTCGGAGATCACACTCCGGATCTCGTCGTCACCGTCGGCGGCCTGCAACTTGTCCAGCAGCTCGTTCATCTGCGGATTCGAGTAACCCGCGAAGTTCGACGGGGACGTGTCCGCCAGCACCGTCTGCAAGCCCAGATACGGAATCGCCTCGTACAGACCGATACCGGCGTGCGCGATGTCGTAGTCGTGCTGGACGTACACCTGCTTGACGATGTCGCCCGGATTGTTGGCGTTGACGATGTTCACCGTGAACCCGACCGCCTGCAGCAGCGACTGCACCGCCAGACCGATCGCCGACTCCGTCGGCTCCTGCAACACGATGTAGTTCAGGACGCCGTCGTAGCCGTCGGCCTTCGCCTCGTCGAGCAGCTTGCGGGCCGCATCCGGGTCGTACGGCACACCCTCGACGTCGGTGGCCCAGCGGGACAGCTCGCTGAACATCGCCTTGCCCGGCAGCCCCAGTCCGTCGTCACCGCGCTGCCCCACCAGTTCCGGATCGATCGCCAGCGCGATCGCCCTGCGCACCCGGACATCCGCGCCGGGTCGGCCCTCACGGTTGTTCACCAGTTCGGCGCCACCACTGTTGAGGATGCTGAACGACCCCGGGTAGTCGGCGTCGAGCGCGTCGTAGATCGCCTGCGGATTGCCCCGCAAGACACCGATGTCGATGCCGTTCGTCTGCAACGATTCGAGGTTCTCCCGCGAACCGCTCAGCGACACGAACCGGATCCGGTCCGCGTTCGGCTCCCCGCCCCAGTAGTCGGTGCGCGCCGTGAGCACCCGCTCCTCGTTGGGCGCATACCGGTCCAGGACGAACGGGCCGGCACCGATCGGCCGGAACGTGTCACCGTCACCGGCACTCGGCGCGACGATCATGCCGTGACCGAGAGCCAGCATCGACGGGAACGTCGGCCACTTCTCGCGCAGCCGGAACTCGACGGTCCCCGGATCGACGGCCGTCGAGGATTCGACCGCCTCCACCCACACCCCGGAACCGTTGCCCTTGTTCCGGTTGTAGCGGTCGATGCTCGCCACCACGGCCGCCGCATCGAGCGGAGTGCCGTCGCTGAACGTGACACCGGGACGCAGCTTCAGCGTCCACACCGCACCGTCGGCGTCGGACGTGAGGGACTGCGCCAGCTTCGGCACGTAGTCGCCGGTCGACTCGTCGTAACGCAGCAGGACGTCGTAGACGGCGGCCAGTTCGTCACCACCGCTGCCGCCGCGGGCCGCGGTCCTCGCCGGATCGAGGGTCGCGGCGAGCACCTGGACGCTGAACGTCAGCTGCGGTACCGGCCCGGGCGTGCCGTCCTGGTCACCGACCAGCCCCACCGCGGGCGGGGTGCGGGTGTCGCCGCCGCTGCTCCCCCCGTCACCGTCGGAACTCGCACAGCCCGCGAGCACCAGGGTGCTCGCCAGCACTGCCGCCACGAGCCCCCTGCCGAATACCGATCTACCGCGCACACGTCCTCCCGAACTCCGCAACTGTGACCTGTCACACAGATTGCGCGAAGGTTAGGACGGCACCGGTTCGGGAGGAACGTCCGGTCTCATTGACCGGGAAAACGAAACGGTCCGGTCGAACCCACCCCTGCGCAGGTTCGACCGGACCGCCCGTCACCCTCGGATCAGGATCCGAGGCTGCCGAACAGCGCACCCGACGAACCGAGCGACCCGGCCGGCTCCGGCTCGGCGTCCTTCTTCGCGAAGTCGGTGGTGCACCCGTTGAACCGGACCGCATCCACCAGCGTCGACGCGTTCTCCGACCCGCTGCCGATGCTCACGCCGTAGTGCTCGACGGTCGCACCCGGGTTGGCCTCCGCGATCTCCTCGAGCGTCACCGGCTTGCGGTTCTTCGCCCCGTCGATGTCCTGGGTGCTCCACCACAGACCGTCCTGCAGCTTCTCGTGGACCGCCCCGTCCTTCGTGTCCGGTGCATCCGCACCCGCCGTCCACACGAGCGTCGTGAAACCGTTCTCGAACTTGCCGCCCGTCGTGCCGAGCAGCCGGAGCTGGAACGCGGCCTTCGACGACTCAGCCTTCTCCGCGAAACCGATGTCCTTGCCGATCACGTCCGCCAGCTCGACGCTGCCCGCCGAGTGGTACCACGCCTGACGGTCCGTCTTCTCCTCGACCGACAGTGCGAGCGAACCGTTCTCGTCGAGCACGTTCTCCGCCGAGTACGACGCCTTCTGATCCTGCTCGTCCTCGAACGGGACGCCCCACCCGGCCGGCGTCGCCTCCGTGGACAGCGCATCACATGTGAAACCGGCGACCGGCGCCTCCGCACTGCCGAGAGAACCCAGCGAGCCCAGCGAACCGAGCGAACCGGCGTCCGCGGCATGGCCGAACGCGGGGGCGACGAGCGCGGCCGCACCGGCGATCGCGACCACAGTGGTGACGCGGCGGATCGAATTCATCGACATGAAAACACCTTTCGAGTGCATCGGCTGTGTTGTGCGTCTGCCAAGTTAGGACAGAACACCCACAGCGCGATGCCTCGAAAGGTGTTGTTCGGACGAACGGAGGAGAACTCCGGACCGAAAGGAGGAGACCCGTGTCAGGCCGGGCGCACCGTCTCCGTGCACACCGTGAACATCCGCTCGTCGTAGAGGAAGCCGCCCTCACTGCACTGTTCGATGTCGGCGACTCCCTCGATCGTCTCGACTGCCCGCTCGATCCCCGACGCGACCGGATCGTCGCACTCGACACGCGTCGGCTCGACCTCCTTGTCGTCGGGCAGGGTCATGCAGCCGCCCATGACCCAGTCCAGGTCGAGGCACAACGCGCCACGCTCGTTGCCCCACTTGGTCTCGTAGTACACCTGATCGACGTCCGACGGGCACTGCGCGTTCTTCTCGGCCTTCGCGATCACCCTGTAGTTGGATTCGTCACTGCCACAAGCAGCTTCGGCGATCGTCGCCGCATCCGACGTGCCACCGAGCTGCACGCAGTCACCGATCTCCACGTCGATGTCCACCCGGCCGCCGGAATCGCTGCCCTCGTGACCCGACGTGGTCGCCACCGCCGCCGACGACGTGGACGTCGCAGCCGTGTCCGCGGCCGTCGCGACACCCTCGGTCGCCCCGCCGCAGCCGGTGACCAGCATGGTCACTGCCGCCACAGCACCGATACCGACAAGTTTCCATGCTTTCGTGTTCACCCCGATATTGTGCGGGAAAGTCCCCGTTCGGGACGAATCGGGTAGTGCGTTACTCGGTCCCGGCCTCCGCCAACCGCACGAACGCAGCCGCGTCCAGCTTCTCCCCCCGCATCGACGGATCGATCCCCGCCGCCACGAGCCGGCGCTCCGCCTCCACCGGCGACCCCGCCCAGCCCGCGAGCGCGGCCCGGAGCGTCTTGCGACGCTGCGCGAACGCGGCGTCGACGACCGCGAACACCCGACGCCGATGCTCGGCGTCGATCGGCCACGGCGCCTCGACATACCGGTCGATACGGACCAGCCCCGATTCGATCTTCGGTTCCGGCCAGAACACGTGCCGTCCCACCGCACCGGCACGGCGCACCTCACCGAAGAAGTTCGCCTTCACGCTCGGCACCCCGTAGATCTTGTTACCGGGACGCGCGGCAAGCCGATCCGCAACCTCCGCCTGCACCATCACCAGCGCCGTCCGCAGCGACGGGAACTCCGCGAACAGGTGCAGCAGCACCGGCACCGCCACGTTGTACGGCAGATTCGCCACCAACGCCGTCGGGGTACCGGGCACCTGTGCGGGCAACACCCGCATCGCGTCCTCGAGGACGACGTCCAACCGGCCGGACAGACCCGGGGCCCGCTCCGCGACCGTCGCGGGCAGCCGGGCCGCCAGCTTCGGATCGATCTCGACGGCGACGACCTTCTCGACGACGTCGAGCAACGCCAACGTCAGCGACCCCAGACCCGGCCCCACCTCCAGGACCACGTCGTCGCGGGTGACACCGGAACTCGCGACGATCTTGCGGACGGTGTTGCCGTCGTGCACGAAATTCTGGCCGAGCTGCTTGGTGGGACGCACCTCGAACTCTTCGGCGAGCGCACGCACCTCGGCGGGACCGAGGAGCGTGGCCTCACCTCGCGGCTGGGACAGGGGCGGGACGACGTCTGACACCCGAAGAACCTAACGCAGACCCAGCTTGCCGGTGCACGACGGCCACGCACCCCAGCCCTGCGTCTCCTGGGTACGGGACGCGATCGCGATCTGCTCCTCGCGTGTCGCGAGGTCCGCGCGCGGCGCGTACTTGAGGCCGCCCTGCCGCTCCCACGTGTTCTGGTCGAACTGCACGCCGCCGTAGTAACCGTTGCCCGTGTTGATCGCCCAGTTGCCCGTCGCCTCGCACTGCGCCAACGCATCCCACGTCGCACCGTTGCGCACGGGCGGCACCTCGGTGCCCGGCTTGGCGCCGACCCGCACCACCTTCGGCTGCGCCGGCGTCGTGACCGACGTCGCCACCGGCGTCCGCCCCGTCTCGACACCGTTGACGACCGTCACCTCGTACGTGACGTCCGCGGTCCCCGGTGCGCCCGGATTCTCCACCGTCGACCGGCTCATGTTCAGCGTCGGATCCTCGATCCGTTCCTCCGGCGGCGCCACCTGCTCCGTCACGACCCGGGACTCGGTGCGACTACGGGTCACCACGATGTCCAGACCGTCCGTCAGTGGCGTCTCCGGTGCCGGCACGACCGTGTCCGCCTGCTCGAGCGGGGCACCGTGCGCGGCCAGGAACTCCCCGACCGTCGGCGCCGCCAACCGCACCTGCGCCGGTGCCGCGGCACCGTCCGTCAGCGACACCTCCCGCGGGCTGAGCACCTCGAGATCGGCCCCGTCGAGCGGCAACCGCTGCGACCGGGAGGCCGACACGTGCACGTCACCCGCCAGATCCAGTTGCCGCACCGCGTCGTCGACGGTCAACGCCGTCGTCCACACCGTCCGCTGCTGCCCGTCCACCGTCAGCGCGACCTCCCGGCCACGACGGAAGACCACCGTGTCCCCGTCCGACAGGGCCGTGTCCCCCGCCGGGGCGACCACGTCGTGCTCACCGGCCGCATACCCGGCCGCCGACAACGCCCCGGCCACGCTCGACGACATCGTGCCCACCGTGACCAGCTCACCGTCCACGTCGACGGTCACCGTCTTGTGCTGGGAGACCGCGACACCACCACCGACGGCCAGCGTCGTCAGCGTCGCGGCAACCACCGAATACAGCATCGGGGAACGACTCGAGTTGATCTTCGACAACGGTGACATGCGATTCCTTTACCGGAGACCCAATTTGCTCGTGCAGCCCGGCCACGCACCCCAGCCCTGCGCCGCCTGCACCTTCTGTGCGACCGCGATCTGCTGCTCCCGCGACGCGAGATCCGCCCGCGCCGCATACTGCGTGCCGCCGTGCGCCGCCCACGTACCCTGATCGAACTGCAGCCCGCCGTAGTAACCGTTGCCCGTGTTGATCGCCCAGTTGCCGGTCGCCTCGCACTGCGCGATCGAATCCCACACCGAACCGTTCGCCACGGCCGGGACCGACGGCTTCGGCTTGGTGCCGACCCGCACCACGGCCGGCTCGGCCTCCCGCAACACCGACGACGAAAGTTCTTGCCGCGCAGTCTCCACGCCGTTGACCGTCGTCACCGACACCGTCACCGTGCGCTCGCCCGGGACGCCGGGGCGTTCGACGGTGGTGGTGTCCTGCTCGAGCCCCGGATCGTCGACCCGGTGCTCGGGCGGCGCGATCGGCTGCGTCTCGGTCCGCGACTCGGTGCGACTGCGGGTCACCACGATCTCCAGACCGTCCGTCAACGGCGTCTCCGGCGCCGGCACGACCGAGTCCGCCTGCACCAGAGCCGCATTCGTGGCCGCGAGGAAATCACCGACCGTCGGCGCCGCGACCCGAACCTGAGTCGGCGCGCCACCGTTGTCGGCGACCGTGACCGTCCGTGGGCTGACGACGTCGAATTCGATGCCGTCCAACGGAATACGCTGCCCCCGCGACGCCGACACGTACGCGTCGCCCGCCAGCTCCAACTGCCGCATCGCATCGTCGACGGTCAACGCCGTCGACCACACCGTGCGCTGCTGCCCGTCCACCGTCAGCACGATCTCCCGGGCGCGGCGCAGGACCACCGTGTCGCCGTCGGTGAGTTTCGCGTCGGCACCCGGCGCGACGACGTCGTGCTCGCCGACCGGATACCCGGCGGCCTCGAGCACCGAACCGACGTCCGAGCGCAGCGTGGTCAGCGAGACCGTCTCCCCGTCGACGTCGAGCGCGATCGTCTTGTGCTGCGCCACGACCAGCCCGCCGCCGACCAACATCGTCACGAAGAACGCGACGAGCACGGCGTACAGCAGCGGCGAGCGCGCGGTGTTGATCCGAGCGAAAGGCGACACGAGGAATCCCGGGGCAGACGACAAGGTTCGATCACAGTACGGTAACGACAAGGCTGTGATCCGGCAACTTCACGGGGAACGATCAGGAGCGATTCCCGAGCGAAGATGCCTAAGGTCGAACCATGAGCAACGCCGAGACCCGACCGGTCGAGATCGAATGCACCACCGGCCCCGAGACCACCGCCGAGAACGGACCGATCCTCGAGATCATCACCTCCCGCGAAGTCCCCCTCGGCGGCCCCCGCGCCATGCCGGTACGCCGGACCCTCCCCCAGCGGCAACGATCCCTGATCGGCGCCTGGTGCTTCGCCGACCACTACGGACCCGACGACGTCACCGTCACCGGCGGCATGGACGTCGCACCCCATCCGCACACCGGGCTGCAGACCGTCAGCTGGTTGTTCACCGGCGAGATCGAGCACCGCGACAGCAAGGGCGTACACGCGACGGTCCGGCCCGGCGAGGTCAACCTCATGACCGGCGGCCGCGGCATCTGCCACTCCGAGGTCTCCACACCGGACACGACCGTCCTGCACGGCCTCCAACTGTGGGTGGCCCTGCCCGACTCGGCCCGCGACGCACCCCGCAACTTCGAGCACCACGTGCCGGCGGCCGTGTCGCTCGAGGGCGGGTCTGCACGAGTGTTCCTCGGCTCGCTGGCCGGATCCACGTCCCCCGTCCACACCTTCACCCCGCTGCTCGGAGCGGAACTGGTGCTGGAGCCGCGGGCAGAGGTGCGCCTCGACGTGGACCCGGCATTCGAGCACGGGGTCCTCGTCGACACCGGTGCGGTCGGCGTCGGCACCGGTAACGGCGGCGGCCTGGACCTCGCCCGCGCCGATCTCGGCTACATCGGCACCGGGGCGGCGGTGCTGGCCCTGACGAACCACACCGACGCACCGGCTCGCGTCGTCCTGCTCGGCGGCGAGCCGTTCGGCGAGGACATCGTCATGTGGTGGAACTTCGTCGGCCGCAGCCACGAGGAGATCGAGGAGTTCCGCGAGGAGTGGCAGGCCGAATCGGACCGGTTCGGCGCCGTCGAGGGCTACACCGGTGACGTGCAGCGCCTACCCGCGCCGCCGCTGCCGAACGCCCGGATCCGGCCGCGGAAGAATCCGCCGTCAGCCCACTGACGGCAGCCGGTACACCCGCTCCGCGGTCGCGGTCGAGGCCTCCGCCAGCTCGGCGGGGTCCTCACCGCGCAGTTCGGCCAACGCCCGCAGCGTGTACGGCAGGCAGTACGACTCGTTCGGTGCCCCCCGGAACGGGTGCGGGGTGAGATAGGGCGCGTCGGTCTCGACCAGCAACTGATCCGACGGGACCAGCGGTGCCGCCTCGCGCAGCGCCTTCGCGTTCTTGAAGCTGACGGTGCCCGAGAAGCTCAGCACGTAACCGGCGTCGACGCATGCCCGCGCCATCGCCGCATCCGACGAGAAGCAGTGGAAGATCACCGTGTCCGGGGCACCCTCGGAATCGAGGACCCGCAGCAGATCGGTGTCGGCCTCGCGGTTGTGGATCATCAGCGGCTTGCCGAGACGCTTCGCGAGGTCGATGTGCCATTCGAAGGCAGCAACCTGTTCCTCGAGCGTCGCGCAGCCGTCGAGCTTGCCCGGCCAGTACAGGTCCAGGCCCGTCTCACCCACCGCGACCGTGCGCGGATCGGACGCCAACCGCTCGATCTCCGCTTTCGTGGCGTCGTCGAGGGAATTCGCGCGGGTCGGGTGGATAGCGACGGCCGCGAAGACCCGCTCGTCCCAGTGCGCGGCGTCCACCGCGAACCGCGCGGCAGCCAGGTCGTCGGCCACCGTCACGATCCGCTCGACGCCCACCGAGGCCGCACGGTCGACGATCACCCGTGTGCTCGCGGCGTCCGTGGCACCGCACGCATCGAGATGCGTGTGCGCGTCGACGAGGGGAAAAAGCGGCTCGGGCAGGTCCGGGGCGGGACGATCTTTGCTCACGCCGATAGAGTATGGCCACCATGACTGTGTCCTCCTCGCCTGCCTCGCCCGCCCGGCCGCCGTTCTATCTGACGACCGCCATCGCGTACCCCAACGGCGCCCCGCACATCGGGCACGCCTACGAGTACATCTCGTCGGACGCGATCGCACGCTTCAAGCGGCTCGACGGATACGACGTGTTCTTCATGACCGGCACCGACGAGCACGGTCTGAAGATGCAGCAGACGGCAGCCAAGGAAGGCATCGACGTCCGCGATCTCGCGACCCGCAACTCGGACGTGTTCCAGGCTATGGACAAGGCCCTGAACATCTCCTACGACCGGTTCATCCGCACCACGGACGCCGATCATCTCGAGTCGAGCAAGGCCATCTGGGAGCGGATGGCCGCGGCAGGCGACATCTACCTCGACACCTACTCGGGCTGGTACTCGGTGCGCGACGAGGCGTTCCACGCCGAGGAGGAGACGACGGTCCTCGAGGACGGCACCCGCATCGCCACCGAGACCGGCACGCCCGTCGAGTGGACCGAGGAGTCGAACTACACGTTCCGGCTGTCGAAGTACCAGGACCGTCTCCTCGCCCACTACGAGGAGAACCCCGACTTCATCGCGCCGGCCACCCGCCGCAACGAGATCCTCAGCTTCGTCAAGAGCGGCCTGAAGGACCTGTCGATCTCGCGCACCACGTTCGACTGGGGCGTTCCGGTGCCCGACGACCCCGAGCACGTCATGTACGTGTGGGTGGACGCGCTCACCAACTACCTCACCGGCGCCGGGTTCCCGAACACCGATTCCGCGGAGTTCGAGCGGTACTGGCCCGCGAACCTGCACATCATCGGCAAGGACATCACCCGGTTCCACACCGTGTACTGGCCCGCGTTCCTGATGTCGGCGGGGATCGAGCTGCCGAAGCGGGTGTTCGTGCACGGCTTCCTGTTCAACAAGGGCGAGAAGATGTCGAAGTCGGTCGGCAACGTCGTCGACCCGCTCGCGATGGTGGAGCAGTACGGCCTGGACGCGGTCCGCTTCTTCCTGCTGCGCGAGATCTCGTACGGGCAGGACGGCAGCTACAGCCACGAGGCGATCGTCACCCGGATGAACACCGACCTCGCGAACGAGCTGGGCAACCTGGCCCAGCGGTCGCTGTCGATGGTCGCGAAGAACTGCGACGCGCAGGTTCCGACGCCGGGCGAGCTCACCGACGCCGACCGCGCGCTGCTCGCACAGGCCGACGCGCTGCTCGAGAAGGTGCGGGCCGAGTTCGACGTGCAGGCGCTGCACCTCGGCCTCGAGGCGATCTGGCACGTGCTCGGCGAGACCAACCGGTACTTCTCGGCGCAGGAGCCGTGGGTGCTACGCAAGACCGACCCGGCCCGCATGGCGACGGTCCTGTACGTGACGCTCGAGGTGGTCCGCATCGTGGGCATCCTCGTCCAGCCGGTCATGCCGGACTCGGCCGCCAAGATCCTCGATCTGCTCGGTCAGGATCCCGAGGCCCGCGCCTTCGCAAACCTCGGGACACGCATCGTCGCAGGTACCGCGCTCCCCAAGCCGGTCGGCGTGTTCCCGCGCTACGTCGAGGAGACCGACGCGTAGCTTTCGTTCCCGAAAGTTGTCGGCCCCCTCGGGCACACTGTCGCCCATGGGGAGCACTAGAACATACTTTCGAACACAGGATCGGGCGATCGGCGACTGCCCGCCGCCGCGCTGGCGGTCGGCGGCGGGACTCGTGAGCGCACTCGCCGACGCCTACGAACGTGGCTGGCAGCCGGCGGACGTGATGCACGTGACACGGCGGACGCTCGGTGCGTCCGTCGCGTCGACCGCCGCCGCGGCCGTGCTGTTCCAGGCCCGCACGTGCCGCGCCGACGACCGGGCGCCGGCGGACTGGCGGGCCCAGCTCGCGCGGACCGCCGCCGCCGAACCCGACGCCGCCCGGCTCGCGGACGCGGTACCACCCGACGCCGGACCCGACGACTTCGCGGCCGTCCTCGACACCGCCGACCGGCAGCTCGATACCCGGGACTGGCTCGACCTGACGGTGCTGTGGCTCGACTTCCCCCGCCTGACCCGGCTGTGCCCGCCGCCGTCCGAGTGGTCGGCCGTTCCGGTGTCCGAACCGGCGGAGCATCCGGGGACGCCGGATCCCAAGATGCTCGCCCGTGTCCGCGGACTGCTCGCCAAGGCCGAGGCCACCGAGTTCGTGGAGGAGGCCGAGACCTTCACCGCGAAGGCCCAGGACCTCATGACCCAGTACGCGATCAGCGCCGCACTGCTGGACGCCGACCGGCCGCGTGCCACCACCGTGCACAGCCGACGGATCCATCTCGACAACCCGTACGTCCGCGAGAAGGTGCACCTGCTCACCGCGATCGGCGAGGCCAACCGGGTCCGCACCGTATGGTTCGACCGGTTCGCGATCGCGACGGTCGTCGGCGATGCACTGGACCTCGACCAGACCGAACTGCTGTTCACGTCGCTGCTGGTGCAGGCGACCCGGGCGATGCACGCGGCCGGAACCGTCGGGACCGCGGGCGCGGGGACCGGCGGCACCACGACCCAGTTCCGGAAGGCGTTCCTGTTCGGGTTCTCGGTCCGCATCGGGCAGCGGTTGAAGGAGACCGACAGCCGGGCCACCGCCCAGGTCGCCGTCGACGCCGACGTCCGTATCGACGACCTGCTACCGGTCCTGGCCGCACGGTCCGCGGCCGTCGACGCCGAGTTCGACCGCCTGTTCCCCACCACGAAGGCGGCCCGCGGCCGGACCGTCGACGCCGTCGGCTGGCATGCCGGGCAGTCCGCCGCCGACGCCGCGTCACTGTCCCCCGGGGAGCGCGCCCTGCCGCGGTGAGAGGCCCACCACAGTGGAAAGCTGACCGCATGCGAATCGAGCGGATCGGGCCGGGCGGCAGTGCGTCCGAGGTGCTCCGGGCACTCGCCCGCCGGGCCCGCGGCCGGCACCTCCCGCCGCCGGCCGCACTGACCGGCACGTGGTTCGGCGCCGCGGCCGTCCTCGCCCCCAGCGTGGCCGCGGCGTCGTGCTCCCCCACCGCCGCGTTCACGATCCCGCCCACCCCACATGAAACAGTCCCACGTGAAACAACGGCGCCCGAGGGGCTGCTGATCGGCGGCGGCTGGATCGGGTACGTCGCCTACCCGGACGGCGCCGACGCCCTCCCCGCCGCGGCCGGCGGCTGGACCGACCACGTACTGCGGCTCGACACGTCGGGCTGCTGGTGGTTCGAGAGCCTCCGCGACGAACCCTGCCCCGACGACGTCGCCCTCGCGGTCCGGCGACCGGACACCGCACCCGAACCGTGGCGCATCGACTGGACGGTCCCCGACCGGGACGCACACCGCCGCGGTGTCGACGACTGCCGGGCCGCGATCACCCGCGGCGACGTCTACCAGGCGTGCGTGTGCACCCGCTTCCGCGGCACCGTCACCGGCAGCCCCCTCGACTTCTTCGCCGACGCCGCCGCCCGCACCCACCCCACCCGGGCCGCGTTCGTGGCCGGCCCGTGGGGTGCGGTGGCGTCCCTGTCACCGGAGGTGTTCCTGTCCCGCCGCGGCGACACCGTCACATCGAGCCCCATCAAGGGCACCCTCCCTCTCGATGCCGACCCGGCACTGCTGCGGGCCTCCGTCAAGGACGTCGCCGAGAACGTGATGATCGTCGACCTCGTCCGCAACGACCTCGGCCGCGTCGCCACCCCCGGATCGGTGCGGGTCACCGACCTGCTCCGGGTCGCCCCGGCGCCCGGGGTGTGGCACCTGGTGTCCACCGTCGCCGCGACCCTCCCCGACACCGTCACCACCACCGATCTCCTCGATGCCGCGTTCCCCCCGGCGTCCGTCACCGGATGCCCCAAACACTCGGCTCGGCACCTGATCGCGCAGTGGGAACCGCAGCCCCGCGGACTGTTCTGCGGCACCGTCGGCCTGCACAGCCCCGTCGCGGGCCTCGAACTGAACGTCGCGATCCGCACCGTCGAATTCGACACCGCCGGCGGTGTCGCACTCGGCGTCGGCGGCGGCATCACGATCGACTCCGACCCGGACGCCGAATGGCAGGAATGCCTCGACAAGGCCCACAGCCTCGTCACCCTCACGGCGTCGAGCACGCGTCCCGGCCCGACTCCGGCATCTCGAAATGCGCCGGCTGATCCTGTGTCAGTTCCGACGTAGCGGCACAGATCCGGGCGACCACCGCGTCCGCGTCGAGACGCCACGTCCGCAGCACACCGTCACCACCGCCCGCGACGACCGTGTCCGACCCGGGCAGGAACGCCACCTGCCAGCGTCCCCGACCGATCGTCGTCAACGGTCCGCCCACGGCCTCCCGCCCCTCGGCGATGCTCCACAACCGGACCGAGCCGTCGTCGCTGCCGCTCACGACATGTGTGCCGTCACCGCTGAACGCGACGCTGTAGACCGTGCCCGTGTGCCCCTGCAACGCCCCGGGGCGCTCCGTGAACCCGCCGTCACCGTCCCGGTCCCACAGGATGAGCGTGTGATCGTCGCTCGCGGTGACCAGCTGGGAGCCGTCCGGGCTGAACGACATCGAGTTCACGCCGCCCGCATGCCCCTGCCCGCGGATCGAGCGGGGCACCGGCGCCGACGGATCGGTGACGTTCCACACGTGGATGTCACCGTCCGCACCGGCCACCACCAGCACGTCCCCGGCGGGCGCGAACTGGGCGCTGCGCACCAGATTGTGCGGCCCCTCCAGTGCCGGACCGGTCCGGACCGGTGCGTGCGGGTTCTCGATGTTCCACAGCGCGACGGTGAAGTCGTCGTCCCCGATCGCGAGCGTCCGGCCGTCCGGGCTGAACGCCAACTCCCACGTGAACCGGGTCTCGGTCACGATCGGCGGACCGAACGGCACCGGGTGCGCGGGGTCGAGCAGATCCCACAACTGCACGTGCCCGCCCGACGTCTGCGTCGTCGCCAGCACCGTCCCGTCCGGTGACAACGCCACCACGTTCGCCCCACCCAGGGGCCGCTCGACGTCGATCGTGGACAACGGGGTGAACGCGCCCTGCGGATCGATCGACCACACCCGGATCGCGTTGTCGTAGCCGGCGGTCACGAGCCGCGACCCGTCACCGCTCATCGTGGGCATCGTCATCGACGAATCCGACACCGGGACCGTCCCCGGCGCGAGTGTCCACACCCGGACCAGCGAGTCCTGGCCGCCGGTGACGATCGTCGACCCGTCCGACGACAGCGCGAGCGCCGGCACCCCGCCGCCGTTCCCGGCCAGGGACGGTCTCATCTCGTGCAGCGCACGCGTCACCGGATCCACCGACCACAACTTCACGGTGCCGTCCCACGATGCGCTCGCCAACGTGCCGCCGTCGGGGGCGAACGCGATCGTCCAGATGCCACCGGTGTGGGCCTGCACGGGCGCATCGATCGGGCGGATGTCCGCGAGATCCGTCGAATCGAACATCCGGATCAGGCCGTCGTCGCTGCTCGCCGCGAGGCTGCGGCCGTCCGGGCCGAACGCCACCGAGTGCACGACGTCCCCGAAACCGGTCAGTTCGGGACCGATCTGCACCGGACGGGCCGGGTCGGCGATGTTCCACACCCGGACCGTCCGGTCGTCGCTGGCGGTCGCCAGAACCGTGTCGCCGCGGGCGTCCCGACCGAAAGCCACCGTCCGCACCGCACCCGCATGCCCGCGCAGCACCCAGGACGGGAACTGTCCGTGCTCCGGCTCGGACGTGCCGTAGAGGGTGACGCCGCCGTCGTCGTGCGGGACGGCCAGCAACCGGCCGTCGGGGCTGAACCGCACGTTGTGCACGGCGCCGGGGGCGGCCTCCACCCCGTCGAGCAGCGGTACCGGGGCAGCCGGATCGCCGATGTCCCAGATCCAGAGGAGCCCGTCGCCGCTACCGGCGGCGAGCAACCGGCCGTCCGGGCTGAACGACACCGACGCCATGTACTGCGTGGCGCTGCCCAGGTCGGAGCCCAGCTGGGTGGGGGCCGTGCTGTCCGAGAAGTTCCACAGTTTGACGGTGCGGTCGTCGCTCGCGGTCGCGAGGAGCCGGCCGTCGGCCGAGAGGGCGACACCGTACACGGGGCCGGTGTGCCCGGGCAGGGTCCGCGCGATCGGGGTGTTCTCGGTGGCGGCGAGCCGGGAGAGTGCCTCGTCGCTGCCCGGCCGCATCTGCCATGCCGCGAGCGACAACTGCGCCGACGTGGTGGGGTCGTTCTCCCGCAGCGCATCGGACAGCGACACCACCTGCTGGAACTGGGCGGCGGCCCGCGAGTCCTCGGCCCGGGTCTTCGCGGCCAGCGCCATCACGCCCATCACCACGGCGACGACCGTCGAGAAGGCGAGCGCGGCCATCACGGTCCGTTCCATCCGGGCCTGCCGCCGCACCTGCCGCACCGACGCCTCGAGGAACTCACCGGCGGCCGGTGTCAGCGACGCCGCCAGGGCGGGGATGCCCGCGGCGTCGAAACCGACCGTTCCCGCGCGGGACACCGTGTGTTCGGTGAGCAGGTCGAGCCGGCCGCGATGGTAGAGCAGGCTGTGGTTGCGGTCGGCGTCCTCCCAGTGTGCGGCGTCGTTCTCGATCTGCTGGCGGAGCGCCGACGACGACCGGTCCTCCTGGATCCAGGTCGCGAGCCGCGGCCACGTCGCGATCACGGCGTCGTGGATGAGTTCGACGTCGTCGCCGTCGACCACGAGGACGCGGGCGTTGACGAAGTGGTCGACGACGCGGCGGCCGGCACCGCTGTCCGTTCCTTCGACGGCCGTCAGCTGGGTGAGGGTGCGGCGGATCTTGACGTCGGTGCCGGTGTTGGTGACGTACACCAGGTGGACGAACATGGACCGGGCCACGATCCGGCCGCGCTCGTCGAGTTGTTCCCACGCGCGTTCCGCCGCGGTCGCGACCGACCCGAGGACGCCGCCCGTGGCCCGGTAGTTCGCGATGGTCAGCTGCCCGCCGCGGCGTCGCTCCCACATCGTGTCGAGGAGGTGCGAGACGAGCGGCAGCACCGTACTGCCCTCCGGCTGGGTGGTCGACGACGCGGTGAGGACACCGAGATCGTTGAGGATCAGATCGACCAGGCCCGGCTCGAGTTTCAGCCCGATCATCCGGGCGGGCTGTGTGACGACCTCGACGACCTCGTCCCGGGTCAGTGGGGCCACGGTCTTGCTGCGCTGTTCGAGTGCGTCGGCGAGGACCGGGTAGGTCAGGGCCTGCGCGTAGAAGTCCGAGCGCATCGTCGCGACGACGGACGCGGTGTCGGCCGGTTCCCGGCCGGGCCGGGTGGTGGCCGTGTACTCGAGGAGGATCAGGAACCGGGTGCGTTCCGCGGACGACGCGCACTGGGTGAACAGTTCCTCGATCTGGTCGACCACGACGAGCAGCCGGTCGGTGCCGAGCCGGTGCGCGGCCCGTCGCAGGGCGGCGTCGACCTGCTCGTGGTCCCCCGTGGCGGCGCAGTCCGCGAGTTCGGGGACGGCCGTGACCAACGCGGCGACCGGGTGGGAGCCGGGGGTGAACACGATCGGCGCGAACCCTGCCCGATCTCCCTCGCCGCTCTCCTCGCTCTCCTGACCCCGCAGCGCGGGGATCAGACCGGCCTGCACGAGCGACGACTTCCCGACCCCCGACGCGCCGGTGACGACGACCGGGCCGCGGCCCTGCGCGGCGAGGACCGCACCGACGATCCGGTCGACGCTCGTCCGCCGGCCGAAGAACAGGCGCTCGTCCCGCTCCCGGTACGGCGACAGTCCGCGGTAGGGCCGGACACCGGCAGGCAGTGCCGGTGCCGCCGGCTCGGTGGCCGTCGTCGCACGGGCCGCGGGCGCCGAGGTGGCAGTGCGCCACCGCGCCTCCCACTGCTGCATCGAGAACAGCCCGTCCGCGGGGGGCGGACCGACGTGCAGGGCTCGGGCCGTCTTGATGAGCACTGCCAGAACCGGGCGCACCGACTCGAACGCGGCCGGCATCCGCTTGCCCGACCGCCAGTCGCTGATCCGCTGCACCGACGCCGGCTTGTCTCCGCCCATCGACCGGGTCAGAGCGGCCGCCTCGGAGGCGATCTTCTTGAGCGGGGGGCCGCCCGCGGTGGCGAACAGCAGCCGGAGGTGATCGGCGAAATCCTGGCGGGCCTGCGCGCCCGGTGACGGTTCGTCCGCACCGTCGTCCGTCTCGGACGTCATCCTCCGCGCTCCTCTTCCGCCTCTGAATATCCGCTGCGGAATTATTCCTCACGGCCTGTGAACTGGGATGATACTGCCTCGAGTGAAATCACCGGTTTCTGCATTCACTGAAGCAGGGCAAAGTCGACACCGACGCACAACGGCCCCACAGAGCCCGCGGCGGGCACCGGCTGGGACTGAGTAGTACGAGGGGTAGCCCCTACCGGAACACGCCTGCGGAGGAAAGAGCGCACGATGATCGAACGGGCGACGAAGTTGACGGCGAAGACTCCGCCGGCAGCCCTCGCCGCGCTCGTCATCGCCGCGACGGTGGGGCTGATGATGCTGTTGGGTGCGGCCCCCGCCGACGCGGATCCGACCGCAACGGGAACGGTGTCGATCTCGATCGACACCACTCGTTGACGTCTCGATCCGAACGAGTCGGCGGGGGGCTGCGCACCCGATCCGGTCGCGGCCCCGGCCCGGCCGTCAGTCGCGGCGGGCGGCCAGGACGGTCTCGTACAGTTCCCGCTTCGAGACACCCGCAGACTGCTCCGCAGCCACCTGGGCGCAGGCGTCCTTGAGTCGGACACCGTCGGCGACGAGCCGCTCCACTTCCCCCACCAGATCCTCCGGGTCGGCGGCCACCGGCCGCGCCCCCTCGAGGACGACGGTGATCTCACCGCGGGCCCCGTCGACGGCCCACGCGGCCAGCTCGGCGAGGGTGCCGCGGCGCACCTCCTCGTAGGTCTTCGTCAGCTCCCGGCACACCGCGGCGCGCCGCTCCCCGCCGAGGACCTCGACCGCGTCCGCCAGGCACGCCGCCAGCCGGTGCGGAGCCTCGAAGAACACGCATGCCCGTTGTTCGGTGCGCAGCGTCTCGAACCAGGTCCGTCGCTGTCCCGACTTGCGCGGCGGGAACCCGTCGAAACAGAACCGTTCGACCGGCAGCCCCGACAGGGCCAGCGCGGTCGTCACCGCGGACGGTCCGGGCAGGCACGTGACCGGAAGATCCTTCTCGACGCATGCCGCGACGAGTCGGTAGCCGGGGTCGCTCACCGACGGCATACCGGCATCGGTGACGAGCAGGACGGTGTGGCCGGCCTCGACGTCCGCGACGAGGGCCGGCAACCGGGTCACCTCCACCTGGTCGTAGAAGCTGACGATCCGCCCGGTGATCGTCACCTCGAGGGCGGTGGCGAGCGCCTTGGTGCGGCGGGTGTCCTCGGCGGCCACGACGTCGGCCGATCCCAGTGCGGTGCGGAGGCGATCGGAGGCGTCACCGATGTCACCCATCGGAGTTGCGGCGAGGACGAGACGACCAGTCATGGGTGACAGCCTACGATCGACGCGTGACCCCACTGACGGACGAGCGCCCGGTGTCTCCGGGTCCGGACTCGTCCGACGGTTCCCGTGCGACGGTGAGTCCGGCCCCACTCGCACCCGTGAACGATGTCGGGCCGACCGATCGTCGGCGCGGCTGGATCGTGACGTTGGTGATCACCGCGCTCGCCGCGATCACCCGGTTCACGATGTTGAACTATCCGACCGACGCCGGGACCCCGGTCTTCGACGAGAAGCACTATGCGCCGCAGGGCTGGCAGGTGCTCACCGGCGGCGGTGTCGAGGACAATCCCGGTTACGGGCTGGTGGTGCATCCGCCGGTCGGCAAGCAGTTGATCGCGGCCGGTGAGGCACTGTTCGGCTACAACGCGTGGGGATGGCGGTTCGCGTCGGCGGCCGCCGGAACGATCCTGGTGCTGCTCGTGGTGCGGATCGTGCGACGGATGAGCAGGTCGACGCTGGTCGGGGCGATCGCCGGGATCCTGCTGATCGTGGACGGTGTCACGTTCGTGTCGTCGCGGCTCGGGATGCTCGACATCTTCCTGGCCCTGTTCACGGTCGCGGCACTCGGCTGTCTCGTCGTCGACCGGGATCAGGTACGGGCCCGGATGGCGCGGGTGCGGTCGGAGGGCCGGATCGCGGTCTCCGACTTCGGTCCCCGGCTCGGGGTGCGGTGGTGGCGGTTCGGGGCGGGCGTGATGCTGGGCCTGGCGTGCGGCACCAAATGGTCCGGGCTGTACTTCATCGCGCTCTTCGGTCTGTTGTGTGTCGGGTTCGACGTCGCGGCGCGGCGCGGGTACGGGGTGCACCGGCCGTGGGTGGGGACGGCGCTGCGGGACATCGGCCCGTCGCTGTACGCGCTCGTGGTGGTGCCGATCGTGGTGTACCTGGGCACGTATGCGGCGTGGTTCGCGAGCGAGACCGGGGTGGACCGGCACGCGGTCGGCAACCGGATCGGGACGGGCGGGCCGTTCGCGTTCGTGCCGGACGCGCTGCGGTCGCTGTGGTACTACAGCGCGAAGGTACTCGAGTTCCATTCGGGGCTGACCAATTCGGCCGGCAACCATCATCCGTGGGAGTCGAAGCCGTGGACGTGGCCGATGGGGTTGCGTCCGATGCTGTACTACTTCGCCGAGGGCGAGCACGTGTCCGGGTGCGGCGCGTCGAGCTGCGTCAAGGCTGTCATGCTGATCGGCACGCCCGCCCTGTGGTGGCTGGCGCTACCGGTTCTCGGATGGGCGTTGTGGCGTACCTTCGTCGGCCGGGACTGGCGGTACGCGACGGTCCTGACGGGGTATGCGGCGGCGTTCCTGCCGTGGTTCGTGACGCTGGACCGGCAGATGTACTACTTCTATGCGGTCGCGTTGGCGCCGTTCTTCGTGATGGCGACGGCGCTGGTGCTGGGCGACATCCTGGGGCGGGCATCGGATTCGGCGGAACGGCGTGGGACCGGCCTGCTCGCGGTGTGCCTCTATGTGGGGCTGGTGGTCGCGAACTTCGTGTGGTTGTGGCCGATCCTCACCGCCGTTCCGATCACGCCGGAGACGTGGCAGCGGGAGTTGTGGCTACCGAGCTGGCGGTGACGTCCGTGGTCGGGTCACCGGTCAGGAGGCGGACAGGATCCGGGAGTTCTTCCCGACGACGGCGTCGACGCTGAAGCGGCCCGCACCGACGCCGGCGACGAGCAGCGCGGCGACCCCGAGCGTGAGGACGAGTTCGTAGCCGCCGTCACCGACGAACAGGCCGTTGCCGACGTGGACGAAGACGAACGCACCCGCCATGTTCAGGAACAGCAGTGCTCCGGCGATGCGGGTGGCGAAGCCGACGAGCAGCAGGATGCCGCCGACGAGTTCGATCGTGGCGGCGACGATCGCGGAGACGTCGGCGAGGGGGATGTCCATACCGGCGAATGCGGCCTGGGTGCCGTCGATGCCCCATGTCGAGAACTTCTGCCAGCCGTGGGCGATGAAGACGACACCGAGCCCGATGCGGGCGATGAGCAGGCTGAGGTCACGGGCGACGGGCGAAAATGTCATGACGTGAACGATGACACGAATTAAGTTGAAGCGTCAACCTTCATGATGTGGATCTCACCCGCCGACGTCACGCCCCACGCAACGCGGTCGCCACGAACACCGCCGCGTCCGCATCCGAGATCCCCATCCGCCGCAGCTCCGCGACGTACTCGTTGGCCGCCCGCTGCGCCCGCGCCCGCGTCGGATCACCGGACGCCGCCACGAACGATCCGAGCCGCCCACGCGTCTCGATCACCCCGAGCTGCTCGAGCTCGCGATACGTCCGGGCCACCGTGTTGGGCGCCACCCCCAGATCGGCCGCGAGCTTGCGCACCGTCGGCAGCTTCGTGCCCGCGACCAGGTCCTCCCGCCGCACCAGCTCGAGGATCCGCAACCGCAACTGCTCGAACGGCGGCACCCCCGAACCGTGGTCGATGTCGATGTCCACGAACGCCCCTTCCCTCGCCCGATGCCGGCCGCGCGGCGGTCCGCTTCACCGTAGCGCGGCGACCGCCTCCCGTACCGGCATCGAGCCCGACGTCAGCATCAGCGTGCGCCGCACCGCCGGCGCCCCCGGCTCGACCAGGGCCGCGAGCACCGCGGCGACGTCGGCGCGCGGCACCGTGCCCCGCTCGAGCGGCGGCTCGGTCAACGTCACCTCACCGGTCGGTTCGTCGTCGGTGAGACCGCCCGGCCGCAGGATCGTCCAGTCCAGATCGCGGCGGCGCAGATCCTCCTCGGCCGCGGTCTTCGCGGCCAGATAGACCGCGAACACCTCGTCGGTGTCCTCGGGAATCGGTTCGCCCGCCCCGAACGAACTGATCTGGACGTACCGGCGCACCCCGGCCCGTTCGGCCGCCGACGCGGTCAGGGCCGCTGCACCGCGATCGACGGTGTCCTTGCGGGCGGCGCCGCTGCCGGGGCCGGCGCCCGCGGCGAACACGACGGCGTCGGCACCGTGCATCGTGTCCGCGACCTCGTCGACGCCGGCGTGCTCGAGATCGACGAGCCGCGGGTAGGCGCCGAGGGCACGCAGCGGATCCTCGTGGTCGGGGTTGCGGATCAGGGCGACGGCAAGGTCCCCCGAAGCCGTCAGGTTCTTGATCAGGTGCCGGGCGATCTTGCCGTGGCCGCCGGCGACGACGATGCGTCGTTCGGTCATGATGTCTCCTCGCTTCGGATCCGACACGACATTCCGCTTCCAGCATCGCCCCGTGCACAATGGCGTGCATGACAGGCACCCACGACAAGGCGACCATCGCGACGATCTACCACAATTCGCGGTGCAGCACGTCCCGGAACACCCTGAAGCTCATCGAGGACGCCGGCATCGAGCCGACGATCGTCGCCTACCTGGAGACGCCGCCGACGCGGGACGGCCTGCGCAAACTCCTGGACGACGCCGGTCTGCGCCCGAGCGAGGCGATCCGGAAGAAGGAGGCGGTCTACAAGGAACTCGGGCTCGCGTCGGCGTCGGAGGACGACCTGCTCGACGCGATGGTCGCGAACCCGATCCTCATCGAGCGGCCCATCGTGGTGACCGACCGTGGCACCGTGCTGGCGCGGCCGTTCGAGAAGGTGCGCGAGATCCTCTAGTGTCCCGGGCCGAGCAGCGGATCGCGGGCCAGCGGGCACGACATGCACCGCGGTCCGCCCCGCCCGGAGCCCAGTTCGGAGCCGGCGATGCGCAGCACCTCGATGCCCGATGCCTCCATCCGGGCGTTGGTCTCGACGTTGCGTTCGTAGGCGACCACCACGCCGGGGGCGAGGGCGAGCGTGTTGTTGCCGTCGTCCCACTGTTCACGTTCGGCGACGACGTGGTCGAGCCCGGTGTCGATGACCCGCAGCTTCCCGATCCCCATGGCTGCGGCGGCCGCCTCGAGGAACGGTTCCGGTCCGGCGATGACGGCCGATCCGCCGACCCGGCGAATCGTGTACGCGGACAGGGTGTCCCGGACCGCGGGATACATGACGACGGCGTCGGCGTCGACCATCGTCAGCACCGTGTCCAGGTGCATCGACGCCCGCCGCTGCTCGATCGGCACGGCCAGCACCGTGTGCGCGAGACCGTCCTCGAAGACGCTGCGCGCCAATGCTTCCGCACCGGCCGGGGTGGTCCGCTCCCCCACTCCGACGGCGACCACACCGGGGGCGAGCAGCAGCACGTCCCCGCCCTCGACGGGGGCGGTGTGCGATTCGTAGGCGCGGCGCACACCCCGGAACCGGGGGTGGTGCGCGTAGATCAGATCGGTCAGCGAGGTTTCGCGGGCCCGGGCCGGCAGGGCCAGCGACGTGATCGCCACCCGGCGGCCGATCCAGAACGACGAGTCCCGGGTGAACAGCAGATTAGGGAGCGGGTCGACGACGAAGTCGGCGCCGTGGTGCATCAGCCGGACCAGTGACGGTGTCGCCGCGCCGGTGCCGATCGGGAGTTCGTCGAACGTCATCCCTGCGGTGAGGATCGACGACAGTTCGGCGGCGGGCACACCGCGCAGGTGGGCGGCCAGATCCTGGGCCAGTGCGTGACCGAGCCGGCGCGGGTCGACGGCCGCGGCGATCCCCTGCATGCGGGCGGCACCGCTGACGGTGAGGGTCTCGGTGAGCAGCTCCGCGAGCAACAGCACCTCGACACCGCGGCCGCACAGCACCGCGGCGAACTCGTCGTGCTCGTCCTGGGCCCGATCGACCCACGGCAGGCCGTCGAACAGGAGCTGGTCGTTGTTGCGCGGGGTGAGGCGCCGGAGTTCGTCACCGGGACGGTGCAGCAGCACCGTCCGCAACCGGCCCACCTCGGAGTCGACGCCCAGCTCGGCCGCGACATCGTCCACGTTCATGGTTGAACGGTAGTCCCGGGCGCCGTCGTCGGCACCCGGGATCGTCCGTCAGGGATTCTCGTGGTGGAGATACAGGTCAGTTCGCCGCACCGAGGCGGGCGACGATGTCGTCCCGATCCTGGGTGATCATCTGCTCGACCATCTGCTCGACCATCTTCTCGATCTGCCCGCCGACGACCGGCACCTTGACGGTGACGGTGCCGCGCACGTCGAGGACCGAACCCGCACCCGACGGGCGCAGGTCGTACTCGCCGACGATCTCGACCGGCACGCCCGTGGCGTTGCCCTCGACACGACCGGACGCCCGATCCCCCTCGAGCGGCCGCCACGTGTCGACACGCTCGAGCCGGACCTCCCCACGAATCACCTTGCGCACCAGGGCCGGGAAGCCACTGGTGTCGATCAGACCGGACATCGCGACGGTCGTGACCGGGGCTCCGTCGGCGTCCCGGCCGTCGGTGACCGTCACGGACGAGTCGTCGTTGCCCTCCCAGCGCGAACCCCAGTACCCGGGGTCGGTGACGAGAGCATGGACCTGCTCGACGGTGTGGCCGAACTCGGCCGAGAATTCGAACTGTTTCGACATGCGCCACACGGTACCCGGCCCGGTCAGGCCAACAGGCCACGCTCCCTCGCGACGGCCACCGCAGCGGTGCGGCTGTCGACCTCGAGCTTGGTGAACGCATGCACCAGATGCGATTTGACGGTGGCCTCGCTGACGAACAGCTGCTTCGCGATCGCCCGGTTCGACAGTCCCTGCGCCACCAGGCCCAGCACCTCGATCTCCCGTCCGCTCAGGTCGGCGCGGGGCTGCTGCATGCGCCGGTACAGCCGCTGCGCCACGTCGGGGTCCAGGACCGTCTCACCGCGGGCCGCCGCGAACACCGAGTCGATCAGCACCTGCGGGGCGGTGTCCTTGAGCAGATAGCCCGACGCCCCCGCCTCGACCGCACGCAGGATGTCGGCGTCCGTGTCGTACGTGGTGAGGACGACCACTCGCGGCGGCTCCGGTTCCGCGGTGATGCGCGCGGTCGCGCCCGCACCGTCCATTCCCGCTCCCAGCCGCAGATCCATCAGCACCACATCCGGTTTCGACGTGGCCGCCAAGGCCACCGCGTCCTCCCCCGACGACGCCTCCGCGACCACCTCGACACCGTCGTGCGACGCGAGCAGCGCCCGCAGGCCGGCCCGCACCACCGGATGGTCGTCGACCAGTAGAACCCGGACCGTGCTCACAGTGTCCTCCCGACCGGAAGTGTTGCGGCGACGGCGGTTCCGTCGCCGGGGGCGGACTCGACGACGAGGGTTCCCCCGAGCTCGGCGAGCCGATCCCGCATCGCCCGCAGACCGAAACCACCGGCCTCGCGCTGATCGAACCCGATCCCGTCGTCGACGACGTCGAGCCGCACCTCGTCGGCAGCGTAGCCGAGAGTCACCCGCACCCGGTGCGCCTGCGAATGCAGCCGCACGTTCGCGAGAGCACTCTGCGCGACCCGCAGCAACGCGACATCGCATTCCATCGAGGGGATACCGGGGTCACCGTCGGTGCGCAGTTCCCCGGCGATACCGGTCTGTTCGGTCAGCTGCGCGAGCACCCGGCGCAGCGCCGACTCGAGCGGAGCCGATTCGAGATCCGCGGGGGCGAGGGCCGCCACCACCCGCCGCGCCTCGGTCAGGTTCTCCTGCGCGGTGTCGGCGATCTGCGTGAAGATCGCGGTCGGTTCGGTTCCCCGTTGTCCGGCCCGCGCGAGCAGCAGGATCGACGAGAACCCCTGCGCGAGCGTGTCGTGGATGTCGCGGGCCAGCCGGGAACGTTCCGCGAGCACCCCGGATTCGCGTTGCAGCAACGCGAGTTCGTCCTGTGCGCCGACGAGTTCACGGTGCGCCTCGGTGAGCTCGTCGACCAGCAACTGGCGTTGCTCGGCCTCCCGCGCCAACTGCTGGTACACCATCGCCATCCCGGCGGCGACCGTCGCCCCGATCACCGGGCCGAGGATCGACGGCACCGTGTCGGTGTCACCGTGCCACAGGCTCGCCCCGATCGCGACCGCGGTCAGCGCAACGGTCGCGGCGAGCGCCTGCGGAATCGACAGCAGATGGAACGTGAGGAAGAACAGTGCGAATGTGACCCATACGAAGTTGGGATCGGACACCACGAGTACCAGCCAGCCGAACACGAGCACCGCCAGCCACCATCGTCCGGCGCTGCCCGCGAACGCCCCCGGCCGGCGGGCCACGGCCACACCCGCGAAATACCACGCGAGTTCCACCGCGGCCAGCAGCACGATCCACCAGCCGTCCGCACCGTCCACGGCGAGGACCCGCCCGACGCCGACGGCCAGCAGGGCCGCGAACAAACCGTGGGCACCGAACTGCATCACCCGCAGGATCGGGGCCACGCCACCGCGGTGGGCCGCGTCGGAGTCATTGTGGTGGGCCGCGTCGGAGGCGCCGTGATGGGCCGCGTCGCCGGATGGGGCCGCGTCGGAGGCACGGTAGCTCTGCATTTCGCTCACGCTAACACCGAAACCACCGGTGAGCGCCCTGCGAGGAGGCGTCTCGCTCTTTCTCGAACTTTCGATGGAGCGGCGGACCCAACCGATGCGCGATGCCCCGGACGGCTCGGTCCCGGGAAGCTGGAGTCATGTTCCTGAGCCTTCGAGATCTCCGTTTCGCCAAGGGCCGATTCATGCTGATGAGTTCGGCTCTGTTCCTGATCTCCCTGATGGTCGTGATGCTGTCGGGCCTGACCACCGGGCTGGGCAACCAGTCGATCGCGGCGGTCCAGCACATGGGTGCCGACCGTTTCGCGTTCGGCGCGCCGGCGGAGGGGCAGTCGCTGTCCTTCGGCGAGTCCACCGTCACGGAGCAGCAGCGGGCCACGCTCGCGGCCGCCCCCGGCGTCGACGCCGCGGTCACCGTCGGTATCGCACCGGTACGGATCACCACCGACGGCCGCGAGGTCGCGGCGTCGGCGTTCGGTGTCGACGGCCGGTCGTTCGCAGCGCCCGTGCCGCTCGCGGCCGGGGACGCCGCCGTCGACCGCGACCTGGCCTCCGAGAACGGCTGGGAGGTCGGTGACAGCATCGGTATCGGCGAGCAGACCTTCACGATCGGCGCGCTCGTCGACGACTCGTTCTACAGCCACCAGTCGGTGGTGTGGATCGATCACGGCGCCTGGACGCAACTGCCGAGCGCGGGCGGCAGCGACGGCACCGTGATCGCGCTGCGCACGTCCGGAAACTTCGACGCCGCCACCGCCGGTGCCGCCACCGGCAGCGAGATCACCACGGTCCAGGGTGCCCTCGACGCGATCGGCTCCTACACCTCCGAACGCGGATCGCTGCTGCTCATGCAGGTGATGTTGATGGTGGTCAGTGCGCTCGTCGTCGGCGCGTTCTTCACCGTCTGGACGATTCAGCGCGGCCAGGATCTCGCGGTCCTCAAGGCCGTCGGCGCGTCCACCCGTTACCTGCTGCGCGACGCTCTCGGGCAGTCGCTGATCGTGCTGACCGTCGGCGCCGGTCTCGGCACCCTCGCCGCGGTCGGGCTGGGTGCGATCGCGTCGTCCGTCGTCCCGTTCACGCTGACCCTGTCGGGCACGTTCGTGCCGTACGCCGCGCTGATCGTGATGGGCATGATCGGCGCCGGTGCCGCCCTGGCCCGGATCGTGTCGATCGACCCGCAGACCGCGCTCGCGACCGCCCGCTGACCGGCATCTCCCGAAAGGACTCCCCCCATGAGCATCGAACTGCGCGACATCTGCCTGTCCTACCCCGACGGCGACACCCGCCTGCACGCCCTCGACCACGTCGATATGCAGGTCGACCGCGGCGAGCTGGTCGCGGTCACCGGGCCGTCCGGTTCCGGCAAGTCGAGCCTGCTGGCCGTCGCCGGCCTGCTCACCACCCCCGATTCCGGGTCGGTGACGATCGACGGCACCGATGTCACCGGACTCGGCCGCGGCGCCCGCACCGAGATGCGCCGGGAGAAGCTCGGATTCGTGTTCCAGCAGTCGAACCTGCTGCCGTCGCTCACGGCGACGGAACAGTTGCTGATGATCACGCATCTGAACGGCGGTTCGGTGCGCGGTGCCCGGGCGCGGGCCCGCGATCTGCTGGGCAGTCTCGGGCTCGGGCAGCAGTTGGACCGCCGGCCCCATCAGCTGTCCGGTGGTCAGCGGCAGCGGGTCGCGATCGCCCGGTCGCTGGTGAACGATCCGGCGGTACTGCTGGTCGACGAGCCCACGTCGGCGCTCGACGAGGAACGCAGCCGTGAGATCGTGGCACTGTTGGCCGACCTGAGCCGTGAGCGGTCGGTGGCGACAGTGATGGTGACGCACGACCTGTCGCAGCTCGACCTCGTCGACACCGCGTACGAGATGCACAGCGGCGCACTGCGTCCGCGGGCGATGGTTACAGCAGCGCGCTGAACCGGTCGTTGGCCTTCTGCATCACGAACTCGTACGGCGGCGCGAACTTGCGCGCCCACCAGTAGCCGAACCGGACGTCCGCGGACGTGTACACCATGAACCGGTTCTTCTCGATGCCCGCGACGATGCGGGAGGCCACCTTCTCGGGCGTCACCGCATGCTTCTCGAAACGCCGCGTGAGCTTCTCCACCTTCGGGTCGGTGCGGTCGACGCCCGCGATCTGCACCGTCCCGACCAGTGGGGTCCGGACCCCACCGGGAACGACGAGGCTGACACCGATCCCGTGCCGCTTCAGGTCGAACCGCAGCACCTCGGATACGCCGCGCAGACCGAATTTGCCGGCACTGTAGGCCGCATGCCACGGCAGGGCCAGCAACCCCGCCGCCGACGACACGTTGACCAGGTGGCCGCCCCGACCGGCCGCGATCATCGGCGGCACGAACCGTTCGATGACGTGGATGGGGCCCATCAGGTTGACGTCGACCATCGACTTCCAGTGCCGGTGCTCGAGATTCTCGACGGTGCCCCACGCCGAGATCCCTGCGATGTTCATGACCACGTCGACGCTGTCGACCTTCTCGTGGACGGCGTCGGCGAATGCGACGACCGCGTCGAAATCCGAGACGTCGAGTGCATGCGCACAGAGGACCGTGCCGCCGCCGCGTCCGACGAGCGCCGCCGTCTCGGCGAGACCGATCTCGTTGACGTCGGTGAGGACGAGTTCGCCGCCGCGCGCCGCGACCGCGAGTGCGGTGGCCCGTCCGATCCCGCTCGCTGCCCCGGTGATCACACACGTCTTGCCGTCGAGCGTCCTGATCGCCATCGCGTACTGCCCCCACTTCGCCGATTCGGTCCGTGCGGGCAGTGTACGTGCCGCGGTCAGAGTCGCTGGGTCATCTCGTCCTGGTAGTCGCGGATGGTCTTCTCGATGTCGTCGGCGTCCTCCGGTCGCCCGTGGCTGCGTGCCTCGTCGGCACGGTCACGCAGCATGCGGATCGCCCGGCGCAATTCCGTGTCACTCATTCTGCGGTCCATGGCTACAGTCTCCCCCAATCCTGCCGCCACCGACGCGTCATCCAGCACGCCGATTCGAGCTACCGTGAAGTTATTGCAGACTCGGCCCGACACACCGGCGTCTCAATCGATTCATGGCCGCAGACGGAACGAACAGTAGATCAATCTTCTTAATCGAGCTACCCGCCGGTTACCTCCGATGCTACGATCGTCGCGATGTCTGACTTCGCCGCACGGCTCAACAAGCTCTTCGACACCGTCCACCCCCCGGGCCGGAAACCGCACACCAATGCGGAGGTCGCGAACGCCCTGGTCGCGGACGGTCATCAGATCTCGAAGCCGTACATCTCGCAACTCCGCTCCGGGCAGCGGAGCAATCCGTCGGACGAGACCGTCGCGGCGTTCGCGAAGTTCTTCAAGGTGACGCCCGCCTACTTCTTCAACGACATCTACGCCGCGAAGGTCGATCACGACCTCGAACTGCTGTCCCGGCTGCAGGGCTACGGGCTGCGCCGGCTCACGACGCGGGCGTTCGACCTGTCCGAGGACTCCCTGGCGCTGCTCTCCACGCTCGCCGAGAAACTACGGGCCGCCGAGGGACTACCCGAGATCCCGCCGGACGCGACACACTGACGACACGAAGGGCCCCCTCCGATGGAGGGGGCCCTTCGTGTTGGTGGAGCTGAGGGGAATCGAACCCCTGACCTCTTCGATGCGAACGAAGCGCGCTACCAACTGCGCCACAGCCCCGAACCACGATCCGCTTTCGCTGACCGCTCGGAAACTCTAACAGGATCCTGTCCCGTTCAACGAATCGCCTGGTCAGCGGGCGTAAATCGAGGTCACATGGCGCGACGCATATCGTCGTAGCCCTCGTGGCCGGCATAGCCGTCGTCGTGTCCGCGGCCGTCGTGTCGTGCAATTTCCGCGTCGTAGTGCTCGAGGTGGTCGAACGCCGGATCCTCGTCGTCGACCTCGAGGACCACGGCACCCGGGCGTCGCACACGCGACGGCCGCGCCGCGTCGCTGTATCCGGCGCCGCCGTACCCCGCATCGTCGTACTCGTCGTCGTACTCCGCGTCCGTCCGAGACCGGCCCAGACGCGCCATCCGGCGCCGCCGGATCTCCTGCTCCAACGTGACCTGCCGGCGCAGGTAGGCCAGATAGCCGACGAGACCGCAGAAGGACGCGGCGAACACCCACCACATGATCGGAGTCAGCGCCACCGCCAGCCCCGCCGTGAGGAGCGCGGCGAACACGAGCCCGAGCACGGCCCGCTGACGGAACCGGTACCGCTCGGCCCGGGCGATCGCGTCGGCCTCCGGATCGAATCCTCCCCGCCCGCGCCGACTCGGCACGAAGTCCCGTTCGACCCGGCCGTCGACCGTCTCGGTTTCGGCGTGAGCGTCCATTCGATCCTCCGCATCTGTGCCGTACATGTCTCCGTGCAATTCGCTGTCACAGGTGTCACTGCCGTGAGTGTCGCTGCTCTGACTGGTGGGGCCGTGTTCCCAGTTCGGGTCGCTGCGGTGACCCACCGCCGGGCCACGAACCGGGCGTTTCATGCCCCCACGGAACAGCACCCGCGTGGCGAGCGCCGCGTCTGTCGTCTGCCGAATCCGTGGACGTTTGCTCACGAGCATGGGAACGAGGACGAACAGCCACACCGCGACGAGCGCGATCCAGATGATCGAGGAACTCGGCATACCGACGACCTCCTCCTTCGTCTATCACGAACCGTCACCAGATTAGTGGTACAGCTGCCCCTACTGCCGCAGACGCGCCGACTCAGCTTTCGCAGGCGTCACACCCGTCACTCGATTATCGCCCTTCCGGACGAAAATTGCAGCCTCGAGATTCGATCGGCACAACCGGACCAAGTGTTACGGACATCACCGACATGTGGCCGGAACGGCCGAATCAGCGCAATTTACGCCCGACATCGAATCGTTAGATTTTGTTTATGGAAATCGCGTGAACAAGTGTCCAAACTCTTACGCGTCAGTGATCGAGAAACGGATACTGCAACCGGGACGCCCATATGGCCCTCCCTCCACCGCGGCCGGCCCGGCCCGCACACGTAGACGAGGAATTCTCATGGTCGTGCATCACCAGTCTTCCTTCCGCAACATCGTCCGCCTCGGGACCGCGGTCGTCGCGGGAGCATCCGCACTCGTGCTGACCGCGGCGGGTACCGCCGGCGCCGACGTCCTGGCACAGGAGAACACCTTCGCCCACACCACGAGCTTCGACGGCTGGGAACTGAACATCGACCAGACCGGGCAATCGATCAACAGCGTCGTCCCGCTGTCGGGGAACCAGTTCACCCGGGACCTCTTCGCGAGCGGGCGCGCCCTCGCCACCGTCACCGGGAACGGCACCTCCCCCTACACCGGAGGCATCCTCGAGGTCGGCTATCAGATCGGCTATCAGGTGGACGTGGCCAACGGTGCCGTGATCACCGGGAACGCGGGCATCACCCCCAACGCCAACGTGCTGCCCGAGGCCGCACAGACCCTCATCGTCACCGCCGACCCGCAGATTCCGCTGGCCACCGAGATCCTCACCGGGCAGGCCCTCGACCTGGGTGTCGAAACCCCCCTCGAAGGCAACCTGACCACCCAGATCTCCCCCGGCACCATCGCGACCGTGCCGATCCAGAAGAAGGAGTGCAAGACGACGCAGTGCGCGATCACGCTGCGCGACGTCCACCTCGAGGTCAACCACGCGGCCGGCACGGTGACGATCCGGTCGTACGCGATCTTCACCGCGTCCACCGACATCGCCGACGACGTCGTCGTCAGCTACGGCCCGCCCGTCGTGGTCTGACCGGGCCGGTGGGCCGGACCGGCTAAGCCCAGCCGGCCCGGCCCGCGCGCACCAGTCGGTCGGACACCGAGCCGGGCACCTCCTCGACGGTCATCGCGACCAGCAGGTGGTCCCGCCACTGCCCGTCGACGTCGAGGTAGCGACGCAACAGGCCCTCCTCCCGGAAACCGACGTGCTCGAGCACAGCCCGGCTGGCGTGGTTCTCCGGCCGCACCGTCGCCTCCACCCGGTGCAGACCGACCTGGCCGAAGCAGTGGTCGAGACCGAGCGCGAGCGCACCGGTCGCAATGCCCTGCCCCGCGACGGCCCGGTCCACCCAGTAGCCGATCCAGGCCGACGACAGTGCGCCCCGCACGATGTTGCCGACGGTGATCTGCCCGGCGAACGCCCCGTCGACCTCGATCGCCAGGGGCAGCATGCGTCCGCGGCGGGCCTCGCCACGCAGGCTCGAACACAGGCCCGGCCACGCCGTGACGTGATGCCGGTCGTCCCACGGGGCCTGCCCCGTCGGCTCCCACGGCTCGAGCTGTTCCCGGTTCTCGATCCGCAGCCGACTCCAGATCGGCGCGTCCCGCAACCGGACGGGACGCAACGTGACCCGGCCGGCGGGTACCCGCAACGGGCCGATCCGCGCGGGCCATCCCGGATGCACGGACATCACGAGGTCAGCCGCGCTGCGCGAGGAAGGAGACTTCCACCTCGTCACCGGCCCGGATCTCCGTGACCTCCGGATCGACGAGCACCAGACAGTTGGCCTCCGCGAGCGTCGCGAGCAGATGCGACGAGCCACCCGGGGCACCGCCGAGCGCCTGCACCAGATATTCGCCGGTCGTCTCGTCCCGCATCAGCTGACCGCGCAGGAACCCCTTGCGGTTCGCGATCGACGTCACCGGCGACACCGTCCGGGCGGTCACGATGCGGCGCATCGGCTGGCGGCGACCCAGCGCGATCCGGATGAGGGGGCGCACCATGACCTCGAACACCACCAGCGCACTCACCGGATTGGACGGCAGCAGGAACGTCGGGACCTCGTCCCGGCCGAGCTGACCGAAGCCCTGCACCGACCCGGGATGCATCGCGACCCGCTCCACCTCGAGATCCCCGAGATCGGCCAGCGCCTCCCGCACCTCGTCGGAGGCTCCGCCACCGACCGCACCGGCGATCACCACGATCTCGGAGCGGATCAGCTGGCCCTCGACGACCTCCCGCAGGCGACGCGGATCGGTCGTCGCGATCCCGACCCGGTTGACGTCGGCACCGGCGTCGCGGGCCGCGGCCGCCAGCGCGTACGAGTTGACGTCGTACACCTGCCCCGGCCCGGGAGTGCGGTCGATGTCGACCAGTTCACCGCCCACCGAGATGACCGACAGGCGCGGACGCGGATGCACCAGCACCTTGTCCCGCCCGACGGCCGCCAGCAGACCCACCTGCGCGGCCCCGATGATCGTGCCCGCCCGGACCGCGACGTCGCCGGGCTGGACGTCGTCACCGGCCCGCCGGACGTAGTCGCCCGACCGGACCGGCTTGTAGACCTTGACGCGGGCGTGCCCGCCGTCGGTGCGGTCCATCGGCAGCACGGCGTCGGCGAGGGTGGGCATCGGCGCGCCGGTGTCGACGCGGACGGCCTGCCGGGGCTGCAGCCGGATCGGCTGCCGCGACCCCGCCGTCACCTCCCCCACCACGGGCAGGGTCAGTTCGGTCGGTTCACCGTCCTCGCCGCGCACGTCGCCGCCCGCGGAGAGCACGTCGACACTGCGGACCGCGTAACCGTCGATCGCGGCCTGGTCGAAGCCCGGCAGTGGCCGTTCGGTCACCACTTCTTCGGCACACAGCAGTCCCTGGGCCTCGGAGATCGCCACCCGGACCGGCCGGGGCGCCACCGCGGCAGCAGTCACTCGTGATTGCTGCTCCTCAACCGAGCGCATGTGGTACCTCGTCCTCCCGACCGTGTCGACCCGACTCCTGCTACTGAACCGTCACTCGGCGGACGACTCGTCGAGCCTGTCGACCAGCCACTCGCGCAGGGACGGGCCGTACTCCTCGCTGTTCAACGCAAAGTCAACCGCAGCGCGCAGGTAGCCGCCGGGATTTCCCAGATCGTGTCGGGATCCGCGGTGCACCACCACGTGTACCGGATGCCCCTCCTCGATCAGCAGGGCGATGGCGTCGGTGAGCTGCAGCTCCCCGCCGGCCCCGGGTTCGATCCGGCGCAGCGCGTCGAAGATCGCACGGTCGAGCAGATACCGGCCGGCGGCCGCGAACGTCGACGGCGCATCCGCCATCGCCGGCTTCTCGACCATGCCGGTGACCTTGAGTACGTCGGGGTTGGTGGCGTCGGGTACGTCCTCGACATCGAAGACGCCGTACGCGCTCACCTGCTCCTTGGGGACGTCGATCGCGCACAGCACGGTGCCGCCCCGCTTGGCGCGGACCCGCGCCATCGTCTCGAGCACGCCGCGCGGCATCACCAGATCGTCCGGGAGCAGGACGGCGATCGCGTCCTCGTCGTCGCCGAGCACCGCTTCCGCGCAGCCGACGGCATGCCCGAGGCCGAGCGGCTCGGCCTGGACGACGGATTCGACTTCGAGCAGTCCCGGCGCCTTACGGACCTTCTCGAGCAGGTGGTGCTTGCCGCTGGCTTCGAGCTTGCTCTCGAGGACCAGATCCTCGACGAAGTGAGCTACGACACCGTCCTTGCCCGGCGATGTCACGATGACGAGACGGTTCGCCCCCGAATCGGCCGCCTCACCCGCCACCAGTTCGATACCGGGGGTGTCCACCACCGGGAGCAGTTCCTTCGGAACCGTCTTCGTTGCAGGTAGGAACCGGGTTCCCATCCCTGCTGCGGGCACCACTGCCGTCCGGAAGGCCCTGTTGTCATTGGTGACGGCTTCTGTCATAACTCACCACCCTATCCACCGGCCCCCGCGGCCGGTCGGAGCGATCCTAAGGTGAGGATCGTGAAAATGCGTTCCAAGTCGGACTGGCGGACGCACGTCCTCCGTGAACGACGGTCCGTCACCCTCGAAGTGCGGGCCGCCGAGGCGACCGCCCTGGTCAGGTCCGTCACATCCGCGGCCGCGGCACTCGCTCCCAGACCGGGTGCACGCACCGCCTGTGCATACGTTCCGGTCGGTTCCGAACCGGGTTCGGTGGCGATGCTCGACGCCCTCCGCACGGCCGAGTGGCGAATCCTGCTCCCCGTCACCGGAGCGCCCGGTCCGCTCGAATGGTCCGAGTTCACAGGCGCCGACAGCCTGGCTCCCGCCGCCCACGGCCTGCGCGAGCCGACCGGACCGGTACTGCCGCCGTCCGAGGTCGAGACCGCATCGGTGCTGTTCGTGCCGGCACTCGCGGTCGACCGGTCCGGAACCCGCCTCGGCCGGGGCGCCGGCTTCTACGACCGCACACTGGGCGCGATCACTCCCGGCACCGCCCTGGTCGCCGTCGTCCGGGACGACGAACTGGTGGCCTCGCTACCGGCCGACCCGCACGACGTCCCCATGACACACGCCCTCACCCCGGGCCTGGGACTGGTACCGCTGGGGTCGCACACCGGCCCGGAATAGCGGACGGGTTCGCGATGTTGGCACTTTCGACTGTAGAGTGCCAACACCTGCGGTTTGACAACCCAACGCGCTACACCTGCGGAGGACGCCCGTGCCCACCTACTCGTACGCCTGCACCGAGTGCGACAACCGATTCGACATCGTGCAGTCGTTCACCGACGACACGCTGACCGTGTGCCCGGAATGCACCGGCAAGCTCCGCAAGCTGTTCAACTCGGTCGGCATCGTGTTCAAGGGCAGCGGCTTCTACCGCACCGACAGCCGGGGCGGCGGGTCCACCACCGCGAGCGAGCCCGCGAAGAAGAGCGACTCGGCGAGCACGTCTTCTGCATCGTCCACGTCGTCAGGCACCTCCGCGCCGGCCGCCGCGAGCTGACCCCGCAGCAGAGTTGTCCACAGCTCCTCGTTCATCCACAGGCCGGCGCTGAACGCCGCTTTCGACGGGGGCCGGCAGCACCCGCGGCTCTAGCGTTCCGGGCATGGCCCACGCACCGTCCCGTCGGCGGGACCCCCACGGCACCCGCTCTCTCGCGCCGTCCCTCGGTGGCCGTCTCGGTGCACGACTGCGCCCGGACCTGATCCGGTCGGACACCGCCCGCCGGACCGCCGCCGTCGTCCTCGTACTGATCGCGGTGGCCCTCTTCGTCCGGGACGCCCGCGTCGCCGCCGGTGAACCAGTGGTCGTCGCCGCCCGCGACCTGACCCCCGGAGATGTCCTCACCGACGCCGACGTCCGGATCGTCGACCGACCCGGCAGCGAGCTGCCACAGGGCAGCGTGCAACGCATCGACGGTGTCACCGGGCGTACCGTCGCCGCTCCCGTCCGCGGTGGCGAGATCCTCACCGACCTCCGGGTACTGGGACCACGCCTCGCCGCGGCCGCGGCCGGGTCACCCGACGCGCGCGTGGTGCCGGTACGCCTGACCGACACCGGTGTCGCGGACGTGATCCGGGAAGGCGACCGCGTCGACGTGCTCACCGTGCGCGGCCACGACACCGGTGGTTCCACGGCCACGCCGCCGTCGGCCACCGTCCTGGCCTCCGATGCCGCCGTCGTGCTGGTGTCCCCCGAATCCTCGTCCGGTACCCGGCGGGAGCGGATCGTGATGCTCGCCCTGCCCGCGAGCGAGGCCGGCGCCGTGGCCGCCGCGTCGTTGACCGACGCGATCACCGTCACCCTGCACTAGGGTTTCCCCGAGAAGTCCGACACACGAGGGGATGTCAGATGCTGAAGGGTTTCAAGGATTTCCTGCTCCGCGGAAACGTGCTCGACCTCGCGGTCGCGGTCGTCGTGGGTGCCGCGTTCACGGCGATCGTCACGGCGTTCACGAGCAACATCATCAATCCGCTCGTCGCGGCGCTCGGCGGATCGAACGAATACGGGTGGGGATTCACCATCGTCGCCGGTAACCAGGAGACGTTCGTCAACGTCGGCGCCGTGGTCACCGCGATCATCAACTTCGTCATCATCGCGGCCGTCGTCTACTTCGTGCTGATCGTGCCCGCGAACCACGTCAAGGCGCGCTTCGCGACGGAAGAAGAGGACGAGAAGGCCAGCGAGACAGACCTGCTCATCCAGATCCGCGACATCCTCGCCGAGGGCCGCATCGGCGAGACCGGCGCACCCTCCACCGACGGCGGCAAGCACACCCGTTCGTTCGACCAGCAGACCTAACCGTGGTGCGGCGGCACCTGCCGTCGCAGCCACTCGTCCTGCCCACCCGAGGCCTCCGACGCGCCGTCACGCGACCGCTCGTCGGAGGTCTGGTCGGGCAGGACTGCGCCGAAGATCGCATCGAGCCGGGCCCGGTCGATCCGGGTCTTCCCGTCAGCCATGATGTTTCGCGCCTTTCCCGATCGCGTCGGCTCAGTCGTCGATGCTCGACAGCTGACCGATGACATAGCTCGCCAGCGGAGTGAGCGTGGCCATGCCGTCGCGTACCGCGGCCCGCGACGACGCCAGATTCGCCACCAGCGTGCTGCCGGAGATACCGACGAGCCCGCGGGAGACGACCGCGTCCACCGCGCCCGCCGCGAGACCCGACGACCGCAGGGCCTCGCTGATGCCCGGGAGTTCCCGGTCCAGGACCTCGGCGGTGACGTCCGGCGTCACGTCCCGCGGGGAGACGCCGGTGCCGCCGACCGAGATGACCAGGTCGACACCGCCGATCACCGCGGTGTTGAGCACGTTGCGGATCTCCACCTCGTCCGCGGCCACCGCGACCGTCGCGTCCACCAGGAAACCGGCCTCCGTGAGCAGTTCGGTCACGAGCGGCCCGATCGAGTCGGTGTCGCCGTGCGCGGTCCGATCGTCGACGACGACGACGAGTGCACGCCCGGCCAACGGTGCTTCGAGTTCCATGCCCCCTACCGTAGTGGTCGGCGTCGGGTACCGGGCGTCCCGCATCAACGGCCGCCCTGCGTCTGGCCGGCGAGCTGGGCCTCCACGGTCTTCGTGGCGCCGGACGGATCTTTGTACGTCACCTGCACCTTGTCGCCCGGGGCATGCGAGCGGATCGCGGCGATCAGCGAGTCCCCGGTCGTGACGATCCGGTCGTCGACCTTCGTGATCACAGCCCCCTTGGGAATGCCGGCCTTGTCGGCCGGGCCGCCCGGGGTGACGTCGACGACGGTGGCGCCGCCGGTCGTGGTGTCCCGCGCGGACACCTGCACCCCGACGACGGCCTGGGTGGCCTTGCCGGTCTTGGCGAGTTCGTCCGCGATCCGGCGGGCCTGGTCGACGGGAATCGCGAACCCGAGTCCGATCGAGCCGCCCTGACCGCCGGCCGTCGCGATCGCGGTGTTGACGCCGATGAGCTTGCCGTCCATGTCGACGAGTGCACCGCCGGAGTTGCCGGGGTTGATCGCGGCGTCGGTCTGGATCGCGTCGATGACGGTGTTCTGGTTGCCTTCCTCACCGCTCGTGGACACCGGGCGGTCGAGCGCCGAGACGATCCCCGACGTGACGGTCCCGGCGAGGCCGAGCGGGGAACCGATCGCGACGACCTGCTCACCGACCCGGACGTCGTCCGAGTTCCCGAGTTCGACGGGCGTGAGCCCCGTCTTGCCGTCGACCTTGACCACGGCGATGTCCGATGCCGGATCCGCGCCGACGAGCGTCGCGGGTGCGGTGCTGCCGTCGGAGAACGCCACCATCAGCTTGCCGTCGGGGCCGCCCCCGGAGACGACGTGGTTGTTGGTCATGATGAGGCCGTCCGACGACAGGATCACCCCGGATCCCTCACCCTGCCCGCGGGAACCGGCCACCTGGATCTGCACGACGCTCGGCACGACCTTCTGGGCCACCGCCTCGATCGATCCCGCCGGGGCGGTCGAGACGTTACTGGTGGGCGGCTTCGGCGCGTCGAGGGCGTTCGTCACGGCCGCGCCGCTCCCGTTGTCCGACGTGGCCAGCGAGCCGACGACACCGCCGATACCGCCGCTGACCAGGGCGAGGGCGATGGCGCCGGCGACGATCGTGGTGCGACCCACCCGGCGCGGCTGCTGAGATTCGGGGGCCGGCGGGGCGCCGACGGCGGTGAACTGCTCGGTCGGCTGGTGGCCGGTCGGGAAACCCTGCGTCGGGTAGCCGGGCTGCTGCGGATATCCCTGCGGGTAGCCGGGCTGCTGCGGGTGACCCGGGTTCTGCTGGTAGCGCCACGGGTCCTGCGGAACTCCCTGGTCGGGGCCACCGTGCGGGTTACGGTCGTCGGTCATCACGCCACCTTCTGTCATGACCGCCTGGGTTCGGCGGCACTGGTCCGGTCCGGACTTCAGCCTGCCGGGTACGACTGAGAAGCCGCTGAGACCGTGCTTTCAGTTTCCCGTGTCCTTGCCGGGCCGGGATTCGCCGGGCAACACGATCCGGACGAGAGCCCCGCCCCGCGGCGACGTCTCGATCGCGATCGTGCCGCCGTGCTTGGTCACCATCTGCCGGACGATCGCGAGCCCCAACCCGGATCCGGGCATCGAGCGTGACGCCGTGGCCCGGTAGAAGCGTTCGAACACCAGCTCGCGTTCCTCGACGGGAATGCCGGGGCCGGCGTCGTCGACCGTCAGTTCCAGCAGCCGATCGCCGACCTGCCGCATCCGCACGTCGACGCGTTCCCCGGACGGACTCCACTTCGCCGCATTGTCGAGGACGTTGAGGACCGCCCGCGACAGCCCGGCCTGGTCGCCGTAGATGTACCAGGGAGTGGTGACGGCGTCGAAGTCGATCTCGTTGCGGCGACGACGCGCCTTCTCGAGGGAACGTTCGACGACGTCGCACACGTCGACGAGTTCGAACACCGTCTCCGGGGCGTCCTCGCGGGCCAGGTCCACGAGGTCGCCGACGAGCGTGGACAGTTCCTCGATCTGCGCGACGACGTCGGCCCGCAAGTCGGCCATGTCCTCGTCGGGGATGCTCGGCGCGCCGGGGCGGCTCGACGCGATGAGCAGTTCCATGTTGGTGCGCAACGACGTCAGTGGTGTCTTCAGTTCGTGTCCGGCATCCGCGACCAGCCGGCTCTGCCGGGCCCGCGACTCTGCCAGCGCCCGCAGCATCGTGTTGAAGCTGATGGTGAGCCGGGCCAGTTCGTCGTGCCCGGTGACGGGGATGGGGGTGAGGTCGTCGGTGCGGGCGACGCGTTCGGCGGCCGCGGTCAGCCGGCCGATCGGCCGCAGACCGGTGCGGCCGACGGTCGTGCCCGCGGCCGCGGCGAGCACGACACCGCAGCCGCCGACCACGAACAGCACCCATGCCAGCCGGTCGAGGACGTCCTCGGTCGGTTGCAGACGTTGCGCGAGGACGATGGTGCTGCCGTCGCGGGTGCGTTCGGCCAGGACCCGGTTGTCCTCGACGGTGCGCAGCGAGAAGTCCCGCTGCCCCCGCGCGACCGCCAGTTCCGGCGGGCCGATCGGCACCGAGGAACCGGGCGGAATGTACTTGTTCAGGTCCGGGAAGATCAGTGCCACGCTGATGTCGCTGGTGTACAGCGTCGCGCCCGCGATGTAACGGGGATCGAAGGTGATCAGGTCGTTGTTCACGATCGCCGCGGCCCGCGACTGCAACTGCTTGTCGACGTCCGCGTACAGCGCCCGCGACACGACCGCGTACGCGGCCACCGCCATGACGGCGACCGCGATCGCCACCACCGACGCCGCGAGGAGCATCACCCGCCACCGCAGCGACACCGACCGGGTCAGCGGCATCGGCGGACGCATCTCGGTTCGGCCGGTGGCGCGCGTCACGGGGGCGTCTCGCGCAGCACGTAGCCGACACCGCGGACGGTGTGGATCAGCCGCGATTCCCCGTCGGCCTCGGTCTTGCGGCGCAGGTATCCGACGTACACCTCGAGCGCGTTGCCGGACGTCGGGAAGTCGTACCCCCACACCTCCTCGAGGATCCGGCTGCGGGACAGCACCCGGCGCGGATTCGCCATCAACATCTCGAGCAGCGCGAACTCGGTGCGGGTGAGGCTGATAGACCGCGTGCCGCGGGTCACCTCCCGCGTCACCGGATCCAACGTGAGGTCCTCGAACTGCAGCGCCTCGGAATCGTCCCCCGAGGCGGGACCGGCGCGGCGCAGCAGGGCCCGCAGCCGGGCGAGCAGTTCCTCGAGCGCGAACGGTTTCGGCAGATAGTCGTCGGCACCCGCGTCGAGCCCGGCGACCCGCTCGGACACCGAGTCGCGCGCCGTGAGCACCAGGATCGGCAGATCGTCGCCGGTGCTGCGCAGCCGACGACACACCTCGAGCCCGTCCAGGCGCGGCATCATCACGTCCAGCACCACCGCGTCGGGGCGGGCCGACGCGATCTTCTCGAGCGCGTCGACGCCGTCGACGGCCAGTTCGACGGTGTAACCGTTGAAGCTCAGCGACCGCCGCAACGACTCGCGGACCGCCCGATCGTCGTCGACCACCAAAATGCGCATGCCGACATTTTGTCCCGACGGACTGAGATACCGCTGAGAGGTTCCCGCTGAGCAAGGGTCCGGCGTGTCGCCGCTGGTCCGGTAGGCTGTCCGGCATGGCAGTCAAGAGGGCACCGTCGCGGAAGGCACGCAGCGAACAGGGCCGTAAGCCCAAGAAGAACCCGCTGATCGCCGCCGGCATCGAGACCGTCGACTACAAGGACGTCAACCTGCTGCGCACGTTCATCTCGGACCGCGGCAAGATCCGCAGCCGCCGTGTGACAGGGCTGACGCCGCAGCAGCAGCGGCAGGTCGCCATCGCGGTCAAGAACGCCCGCGAGATGGCACTGCTGCCGTACGTCGCCGGCAAGTAGACCGGGCACCGGGCCGACGGTGGGCGGAGTCTAGACTTTCCGCCGAGTTTCGGTTCGGTTTTCGGAGGTGCCCCGCGGCGTGTCGGGTGTGGTCGCGGGTTTCACCGTCATCTTCGTCGTCATCGCGGTCGGGTTCTTCCTCGGCCGCAGCGGCACTCTCGGCGAGCACGGCCAGTTCGTACTCAGTCGTCTGGTGTTCTTCGTGGCGACACCGGCACTGCTGTTCGACACCCTCGCCGGATCCGACCTGTCGGTCGTCTTCTCACCCACTCTCGTCGTCGCCGCGGCCACCGCGTTCGCTGTCGCCGGCATCTATCTGGCGGTCGCCGCCCTGTGGTTGCGCCGCCCCCTGCCGGAACTGACCATCGGCGCGCTCGCGTCGTCGTACGTGAACTCGGCGAACCTGGGCATTCCGATCGCGGTGTTCGTACTCGGGGACGCATCGTTCGTGGCGCCCCTGCTGCTGTTCCAGATCATGATCTTCTCGCCGATCGCCCTCACCGTCCTCGACATCAGCACGATGCGCCGGGACGCGTCGCTGTTCGAGACGGTCACGACCCCGTTCAAGAATCCGATCGTGCTGGCCGGTGCCGCGGGGCTGGCCGTGGCCGTGTCCGGGTGGCAGCCACCCGAGGCCCTCATGCAGCCGTTCGCCCTCCTCGGCAACGCCTCGGTTCCGGGTGCCCTGCTCGCGTTCGGGCTGTCGCTGTACGGCGTCCGGGTCCTCGAGAAGGGGGCGAGCCCGCGCCGCGACGTCGCACTCGCCTCGATCCTCAAGATCGTGGTGCAGCCGGTCCTCGGATATCTCATGGCCCGGTTCGTCCTCGGCCTCGACGGCCACGACCTGTTCGCGATCGTCGTCGTCTCGTGTCTGCCGACCGCCCAGAACGTGTTCGTGTACGCCAGTCGCTACCAGCGGGGCACCGTTCTCGCCCGCGATGCCGCACTCGTCACGACCCTCGGCTCGATCCCCGTGATCGCACTGGTGGCGGCGGTGCTGGCGTGACATCCACCTGATAGACACTCCGTATGGCCGATACCGAGATCACGTTCACCACGGGTGCCGTCACCATGCACGGCAGCCTCCGACTTCCGGCCGGCTCCGGCCCCGACGCACCGGCCCCGGCGGTGCTGCTGCTCGCGGGCAGCGGGCCCACCGACCGCAACGGCGACAGCGCCCTGCTGCCCGGCAGCATCGGCACCCTCGAGTTCCTGGCGGACCTGCTCGAGAAGCGCGGGTTCGCGAGCCTGCGCTACGACAAGCTGGGCAGCGGCACGACCGGTCTGGGCCCGTACGACCCGGAAGACATCGGCGAGCTGGGGTTCTCGGTGTTCACCGAGGGGGCGCGGGCAGCACTGACCTTCCTGTCGGATCGGGCCGCGATCGATCCGCAGCGGGTGTACGTCGTCGGGCACAGCGAGGGCGCGCTCATCGCGCTCGCCCTGGCCGGGGCCGGCGCGAACGTTGCGGGGGTCGGGCTGCTCGAGCCGCTCGCCGTCCGACTCCTCGACCTGCTCACGACACAGATCGACCGGCAACTCACCGCGGTCGTGGCCGGCGGGCAGCTGCCTCTCGAACTGGCCGACGCGCTGCGGTTGGCGCTCGCGGGGGCCGTCGAATCGCTGCGCACCGATGCGACCCTCTCCGAGGACCTGCCGGAGCCGCTGCGGGCGGCGGGGCTGATCCCGGCCAATGCCCGCACCCTCGCCGAGGAGGACGCCCTGGATCCTCGGGAACTCGCGGGTCGGCTGCCGGCCGGGATGCCGGTGGTGACGAGCTGTTCCGTCAAGGACATCCAGCTCGACTGCGCCGACGTCGACGCGCTCGACGCCGCCCTCGCCCACACCGCGCTCACCCCGATCCGGATGACGACCGCGAACCACGTGCTCAAGGAAATCGGTGACGCCCCGTCCACGGGCGCCGACTACATCCAGGCATTGCCGTGGTCGGCCGAGTTCACAGCCGGTTTCGAGGGCTGGCTCGACACACTCTGACGACACCGCGCAGCCGCGCAGCGACACGCCGGAACGGAAAACGGAGATGTCGCTGCGCGGACACTGCTGTATGGTTCTCCGTTAACCAACAGGCTCACACGAGAAAGGTACGGTCGCGATGCAGACGACGGCCTCGGCTATCGCCGTGAAATCTGTTCACGAGCACATGTATTTCGCCGTACCCGCGTGGCACCACCACCACGCAGCCTTCACCGAGTGTCCCCGAGAAACGAGCTCCCCGTAACGGAACCTCTTTCTCGGGCACCCGAAGGCACACCGCCTCGGGTGCCTTTTCTTTTATCCACTTCCAGTCAGGAGAACCGACATGAAGCTTCGACTCGGTGCCGACGGCACCACCACCACCCCACTGCCCGGTGATCTCACCGGTCAGGTCGTCACGATCGATCTGCGGCACGTCGACGCCGACCACGACACCGGGGCAGCCGCACTGGTGTCCGAACTGCTCGCCCGCGGCGCCGCACGCCTCGTCATCGCCGGCGGGAACGACGACGCTCCCCCGTCGGGCCTCGCGGCCTGATCGACGAGGGAGCGTCGTGGTGGGATTCGATCAGTGCGCGAAGTGGCGGGCACCCGTCAGGTAGAGGGTGACACCGGCGGCGCGAGCAGCCTCGATGACCTCGTTGTCGCGAACCGATCCGCCGGGCTGGACGACGGCACGGACACCGGCGTCGAGCAGCACCTGCAGGCCGTCGGGGAACGGGAAGAACGCATCCGATGCGGCCACCGAACCCTTGGCACGGTCACCGGCACGCTGCACCGCGAGGTGCGCGGAGTCGACGCGGTTGACCTGGCCCATGCCGACGCCCACCGAGGCGCCGTCGTTCGCGAGCAGGATCGCGTTGGACTTCACGGCGCGGCAGGCGCGCCACGCGAACTCGAGGTCCGAGAGGGTCTTCTCGTCCGCGGCCTCACCGACGACGAGCGTCCAGTTGGCGGAGTTGTCGCCGTCGGCGTCGAGGACGTCGCGTTCCTGCAGCAGCGTGCCACCGGAGATCGGACGCAGCTCGATGCCGGTCTCGGTGGGGGCGGCCGCCTCGAGAACGCGGACGTTCTTCTTGCGGGCCAGCACCTCGACGGCACCCGGCGCGTACGACGGGGCGATGACGACCTCGGTGAAGATGTCGGCGACCTGCTCGGCCATCTCGACGGTCACCTCACGGTTCGCGGCGATGACGCCACCGAACGCGGAGACCGGATCGCACGCGTGCGCCTTGCGGTGCGCCTCGGCGATGTCGGCGCCGACCGCGATGCCGCACGGGTTGGCGTGCTTGATGATCGCGACGGCCGGCTCGGAGTGGTCGTACGCGGCACGCCATGCGGCGTCACCGTCGGTGTAGTTGTTGTACGACATCTCCTTGCCGTGGAACTGCTTCGCCTGCGCGAGGCCCGCCGGGCCGGCCGGGCTGTCGTACAGCGCCGCAGCCTGGTGCGGGTTCTCGCCGTAACGCAGCACCGCGGAACGGTCCCACGTGGCACCGACCCAGCGCGGGAACTTCTCGTCGGACTCGACCATCGTGGACGTCATCCAGGTGGCGACCGCGACGTCGTAGGACGCGGTGTGCTGGAACGCCTGCGCGGCCAGCGCGGTGCGCTCGAAGAGAGTGAAGCCACCGGCCTCGACCGCTGCGAGGACGCCCTCGTACTTGGCGGGGTCGACGACGACCGCGACGGACGGGTGGTTCTTCGCGGCGGCACGCACCATCGACGGGCCGCCGATGTCGATCTGCTCGACGCACTCGTCCGGGGTGGCGCCCGACGCGACGGTCTGCGTGAACGGGTACAGGTTGACGATCACCAGCTGGAACGCCTCGATGCCCAGTTCCTCGAGCTGCGCGAGGTGCTCGGGCTTGCGGGTGTCGGCGAGGACGCCGGCGTGCACGCGCGGGTGCAGCGTCTTGACGCGGCCCTCGAGGCACTCGGGGAAGCCGGTCAGGTCCTCGACCTTGGTGACGGGGATTCCGGCGTCGGCGATCTTTGCCGCGGTGGAACCGGTGGACACCAGTTCCACTCCGGCCTTGTGCAGGCCGGTGGCCAGTTCGACCAGCCCGGTCTTGTCGTAGACACTGACGAGTGCGCGGCGTACAGCCTTGCGTTCACTCACTGGGGATCACGGCCTTTCGTCCGTCGGAAACAACACCTCGGAGGGCGACAGCGGCCACGACCTCGGCCAGCAGTCGTCGTTCGACAATCTTGATGCGCTCGTGCAGCGCGGCCTCGTCGTCGTCGGGGCGGACCTCGACCGGTTCCTGCGCGAGGATCGGGCCGGTGTCGACGCCGCTGTCGACGAGGTGCACGGTCGAACCGGTCACCTTGACGCCGTAGGCGAGGGCGTCGCGGACCGCGTGCGCTCCGGGGAACGAGGGCAGCAGCGCGGGATGCGTGTTGACGATCCGGCCGCCGAAGCGCTCCATGAACGCGGGGCCGAGGATCTTCATGAAACCGGCGCTGACGACCAGGTCGGGGTCGTGGGCGGCGACGGCCTCGGTGAGCGCGCGGTCCCACTCGGCGCGGTCGGCATGATCGCGCAGGGACACCGTGAAGTGTGCGATGCCGGCCGTGTCGGCGTGATCGGTGGCGGCACAGTCCCGGTCGACGCCGACCGCGACGACCGTCGCGGGATAGCCGTCGGTTCGGGTAGCGGCGATCAGCGCGTTCAGGAGACTGCCCGTCCCCGATGCGAGTACGACGATCCGAGCGGGCACTGTGGGCCGCAGCTGGTCACGCGTGGCAGTCAGCGCACTACTCCTGGTTTCGCAAGACGGTTCCGGCCCGACGGGCCGGATACAGACTAGTCGCTGGGGGTTCCCGGACCTCCCGGCAGGTCACCTTCCGTGACGGGCGTCATGTCCGCGTCGGGTTCGTCCACGATCTCGGCGTCCACGATGTCCACATCTTCCGAATTATCCGGCTTCGGAGTCTCGGGCTGCGCCGTCTCGGATTCCGGGGCGGCTTCGAGTTCGGCGACGGTGTCGGCGCGGTACCGGACCGTCGGGCGTTCGAGTCGTTTGATCTCGAAGTCGGGGACGGAATCCGTCCCGGAGTCGGCGGTGGTGACGCCGGCGACGGACGGGGCGGGGGGGTCGTCCGGGTCGGGTTCGACGACGGTCCGACGGGCGACGAGGATGCCGACGACGAGGCCGGGTACCAGCAGCCACCCGAACGTGAGGAGGCCGAGCAGCAGCGGGTCGACGCCGATGTAGCCGTACGCGCCGAGGTCACCGCCCGCGAGGGCACCGGCCAGCGCCGCGACGGCACCGACACCGGCGGATGCGAGCGCGACGACCGACGCGGTCCGCTGCACGGTCAGGTGCGCATGGGCGCAGTCGCGGCCCAGCAGGGCACCGATCGTCACCGGCACGGCCAGCAGGACGGGCCACGCGGTGCCGAGCAGTTCGGTGGGGACGCCGCCGAGTACCGGGACCGGTGGCACCGGGCCGGCGTCGATGCCGAACAGGCTGATCGAGGTTCCGCCGGCGTGTGCGGTTCCGCCGAGGAGGACCGCGACGGCGGCGACCGCGACGTTCGGCAGGTACAGCACCGAGACGACGGTGAGCCCGAGGACGCCGACCACTCCCCCGCCCTCGGCGAGGAGCGTGCCGACGTCGGACCACGACCACAGGAGCGACGCGGCGGTCACCGCGGTGCCCGCCGCGAACAGCAGTCCGGCGGCACGCACGCCCGGGACGACGGCAGTGAACGACCATTCCGGCACCCCGCACTGCTCGGCCACGGTCCGGCCGACGACCGAGGCGGCGCCGAGTGCCGCCGCCAGTCCGTGGAGGGCGACGACCGTGGCGAGCGCGGCCGCGATGTCCGGTGATGTCAGCGGCAGTGTTGCGGTGGCGTCGCCGACGACCGCGAACGCGATGAGGGTCGCGGCAACAGGTGCGGCGACGGCGGCCGCGATCGCCTGCCCGACGAGCCGGAAGTCGCCGTCCGGGGTTTCCCGGCTCGGGGACACCGCCCGCGCGCAGCCCCGCGCCACGGCCCACACGAGCAGGGCCGTCGGTAGCAGCGGGAGCACGGCGAGCGGTGCGTCGGTGACGGTGAGCGGCACCTGGTGCAGGGCCAGCCAGCCGGCGGCGACGGCGCCGGCGGCACCGTCGAGGTCGCTGTTCGACGACACGAGCACGGCGACGACGGCGACCGCGATCACGGCGATCGCGATGCCGGTCGGACGCAGGGCGACACCGAGCAGGACCCGGGCCCGGTCACCGGTCGGCGCGACACCGGTGCGCCGCGGGCCGCGGGTGAGCAGGGTCGTCACGCGCTCACTTCGTCTCGTCGTCGGCCTGCTCGGACGGCTGGGCCGGCTCGGACTTCGGGGCGGTCGGTGGGGTGGACTCGGGCTGCTGCGACGGAATGTGCTGGGTGGGCTGCTGCGACGGGATGTGCTGGGTGGGCTGCTGCGCCTGGTACGCCTGGAACTGTCCGTATCCGGCGGTCGGCTGCTGCTGCGGGTAGCCCGGCGCCTGCTGCGCCTGACCGTACGTCTGCTGCGGGTAGCCCTGCGGGGCCCCGTATCCCTGCGGGTAGCCCTGGGGTGCGCCCGGCGTGCCCGGTGCTCCCGGAGTTCCGTAGCCCTGCGGCTGCGGGTACCCCTGTGGATGGCCGTAGGCGGGGTGGATGTGTGTGGTGGTCGGCCGTCCCTGCGGCATCTTGACCACGCCCGAGTCGAGGAGGAACAGCAGCACCGCGGCGACCGCCTGGACGAACGCGAGGATCAGGATGATGATGCCGCCCACCGCGAGGCTCCCGCCGCCGGACAGGCTCAGCATCACGACGAACGACACGGCGAGGCCGACGACCGAGGCGACCGCGGCCACGGGGTACTGGTTCTGCTTGGGCAGCAACGAGATTCCGGAGAGCAGGCCACCGGTGAGCAGGAACGCGAGCGGGAGTCCGCCACCGCTCTCGAACGCGTTCATGGTGAACGAGAATCCGTAACCGACGTTCGAGGAGTTCTCGACGTACGGTGCGAATCCGAGCAGGAAGGCGACGACCCCGAGCGCGAGCACGCCGAGTCCGAGGAAGAACGGCAGCCCTTTCGCCGCAGGGGTGGCCGGCGCCGATGCGGGTTGACCGAAGGTCGACCCTCCTTCGGGGTAAGTCATGTCTGCTCCTAGTCGATGATGCGGGCCCCCTGCACGCTACCCGCCCGATCCGACGACCCGCGTGCAATACCGGGCCGCCGCCGTCGTGGCGGAAGATGAGGCATGCCCTTCACCTTGCCGCCCGGATCCGACGTCGTCTCCGAGACGGAGATCAAGCATTCCCGGTTCCGTGCCGTGCTGCGCCGGGTCGACGGGCCGGCCGCCGCACAGGGGTTCCTCGACGAGCAGCGCCGCCTGTTCCCGGACGCCCGTCACCACTGCTGGGCGTACGTCACCGGCAACGAGCCGTCCGAGCGTGCGGAACGGTCCGGCGACGACGGTGAACCGGGCGGCACGGCCGGGGTGCCGATGCTGCAGGTGCTGCGGACTCGGGAACTGGTCGACGTGGCGGTGGTCGTCGTCCGCTGGTTCGGCGGGATCAAGCTGGGGGCGGGCGGGCTGGTGCGCGCGTATTCGGGGGCGGTGGCAGCTGCCGTGGACGACGCCGAGTCGGCTGCCCTCTTCCTGCGCCGGGAGCGTCTCGAACTGTGGGCGCTCGAGGTGGGGCACGACATCGCGGGACGCGTCGACGCCGATCTGCGCGGCCGCGGTGTCCCGGTCGTCGACACGGTGTACGGCGCGGCGGTGACGTTCACCCTCGCGACACAGGACCTCGCGCAACTGGCCGCTGTGGTCGCCGAGGTCACGGCCGGTGGCGGTGAGCTCGTCCCGGCCGGGACCCGCTGGGTCGACGTGCGCTGACGGGACGGGTGGCGACAACGAAAACGGCGCCCGCCGCCGGACGTGAAGTCCGGCGGCGGGCGCCGTTCGCGCGAAACTGTGATCCGGTCGGGATCAGAGGTTCTTCAGGATCTCCCGGGCGAGGGCCGCGGTCTCGGACGGCGTCTTGCCGACCTTGACGCCGGCCGCCTCGAGGGCGTCCTTCTTGGCCTGGGCGGTGCCCGAGGAACCGGAGACGATGGCGCCGGCGTGGCCCATGGTCTTGCCCTCGGGGGCGGTGAAGCCCGCGACGTAGCCGACGACCGGCTTGGTGACGTTGGCCTTGATGTAGTCGGCGGCACGCTCCTCGGCGTCGCCACCGATCTCACCGATCATGACGATCAGCTTGGTCTCGGGGTCCTTCTCGAACGCCTCGATGGCGTCGATGTGGGTGGTGCCGATGACCGGGTCGCCGCCGATGCCGATGGCGGTCGAGAAGCCGTACTCGCGCAGCTCGAACATCATCTGGTAGGTCAGGGTGCCGGACTTGGAGACCAGGCCGACCGGGCCCTTGCCCGCGATGTTCGCCGGGGTGATGCCGACGAGCGCCTCACCCGGGGTGATGATGCCGGGGCAGTTGGGGCCGATGATGCGGGTCTTGTTGCCCTTCTCCACGTTGTAGGCCCACGCGTACGCGGAGTCCTGCACCGGGATGCCCTCGGTGATGACCACGAGCAGCGGGATCTCCGCGTCGATGGCCTCGACGATGGCGTCCTTCGAGAAGGCCGGGGGAACGAACGCGATCGAGACGTCCGCGCCGGTCTCCTTCATGGCCTCGGCGACGGTCGCGAAGACCGGCAGCTCGACGGCGTTGCCGTCCTTGTCGGTGTGCGAGACCGTGGTGCCGGCCTTGCGGGCGTTGACGCCACCGACGACCTGGGTGCCGGCCTTGAGCATCAGCGCGGTGTGCTTGGTGCCCTCGCCACCGGTGATGCCCTGGACGATGACCTTGGAGTCCTTGGTCAGGAAGATTGCCATTGTTGTGTGTCCCTTACTTCGCTGCGAAGGCGAGCTCGGCAGCCTTGTCGGCAGCCTCGTCCATGGTTGCGACGACCGTGACCAGCGGGTGGTTGGCCTCGGCGAGGATGCGGCGACCCTCTTCGACGTTGTTGCCGTCCAGGCGCACGACGAGCGGCTTGTTGGCCTCGTCGCCCAGGGTCTCCAGCGCACCGACGATGCCGTTGGCGACGGCGTCACACGCGGTGATGCCACCGAAGACGTTGACGAAGACGCTCTTGACCTGCGCGTCGTTCAGGATGACGTCCAGGCCGGCGGCCATGACGGCAGCCGAGGCGCCGCCACCGATGTCGAGGAAGTTGGCGGGCTTGACGTTGCCGTGCTTCTCGCCTGCGTAGGCGACGACGTCCAGGGTCGACATGACCAGACCGGCACCGTTACCGATGACACCGACCTCGCCGTCGAGCTTGACGTAGTTGAGGTCGTTCTCCTTGGCCTTGAGCTCGAGGGGATCGGTGGCGTCACGATCCTCGAAGGCCTCGTGGCCGGGCTGACGGAAGCCGGCGTTCTCGTCCAGCGTGACCTTGCCGTCGAGGGCCAGGATCTGGTCGTCGGGCGTACGGACGAGCGGGTTGACCTCGACCAGGAGAGCGTCTTCCTTGATGAAGACCTCCCACAGCTTCTGGATCGTGTTGGCCGCGGCGTCGAGCACCTCGGCGGGCAGCTTGCCGGCCACGGCGATCTCACGCGCGAACGCGAGGTCGACACCCTTGACGGCGTCCACGGGGATCTTCGCGAGGGCGTCGGGGTTCTCCTCGGCGGTGACCTCGATCTCGACGCCACCCTCGACCGAGCACATCGCCAGGTAGGTGCGGTTGGTGCGGTCGAGCAGGAAGGAGATGTAGTACTCCTCCGCGATCTCGCTCGCCTCGGCGACGAGAAGCTTCTTGACGACGTGGCCCTTGATGTCGAGGCCCAGGATCGCCTCGGCGTTCGCCTGCGCGGCATCCGCGTCGGGCGAGTACTTGACGCCACCGGCCTTGCCGCGGCCGCCGACCTTGACCTGAGCCTTGACCATCACAGGCTTGCCGATTTCCTCCGCGATCTCGCGGGCACCGGCGACAGTGTCGGTCACACGGCCGGCGGACGTCGGCACGTCATGCTTGGCGAAGAGTTCCTTCGCCTGGTATTCGAAGAGGTCCATCTGTTCACCGTCTCGTCTGCGTTGACGCCCGCTCGGGGGGTAGGAGCGGGTCCGTGTCGGACTTTAACTAGTTCGATCAATCTGCCCTCGCTCACCCATATGCCGTGTGGCACACGTCACGCGTCGACAGTCGTCGAGGTTGGCTCCGCGACACTGCACCGCCCGGGCGGGCATCACCCTCGTCGCGAGAGGCACCACGGAGAGAATGACAGGTGCCGCACCCGGCACCACAATCGGGATCGGCACACGTCCCGAATATCGGACATGTAACGCAGATGGGCCGTCTCGCTATATGAACGAGACCGTTCAGGTTGTTCCGCATATTCCCAGCTCAGCTTGTGACGCCAATCACATATGTCGGATACTCCACTTTCGGAGGTTGCTCCCCTGCAACCGTTTCGTTACCGTCGCCAAGGTCGAAGTCACAGGCAGGTCACGAACAGGAGGACGGCAGGGCACATGCACCACCGCTCCCAGTTCACCCCCAGTCGCTTCACCCAGAATCCGTCCGACGCCGAGGACCGGCACTCCACCGGAGCCGAGTCCCGCCCCGAGGCCCACCTCGAGGCGGAGACGTCCGTGATCGCGGAGATTCCCACCCCCCGTTCGGGTGGACGCCACCGCCTCCCCGCTCCCCCTGCCGCCCTCAAGGGCCGCGCCGCCGTCGTGGCGGTCGCCGCCGGCGCCGTCGTCGCCGCAGGTCAGGCCGCGCTCCACACGCCGACTGCCGACACCGACCAGTCCGACGTCTCGCTCACCGCCTCGGGTTCCGTCCCCACCACCGCGGTGCCGCAGGCCGCCCAGTTCAGCAACATCGAGCAGACCACCGAGCCCGCGACGGGTGGTTCCGCACCCCAGGTACTCGCGATCGCGAACCCGACCGATCTCGGTCAGTTCTCCAACCTGCTCGCCAAGGGACACCGTTTCAGCGAGGAGCGCGCCGCCCGCGAGGCCGCCGCCCGGCGCCCCCTGTTCGTGCTTCCCGCGCAGGGCGTCTACACGTCGTCTTTCGGAGCCCGTTGGGGCACACTGCATGCCGGGGTCGACATCGCCAACGCGATCGGCACCCCGATTCTCGCCGTTGCCGACGGCACGGTCATCGACTCCGGTCCGGCGTCCGGTTTCGGCATGTGGGTGCGCCTCCAACACGCCGACGGCACCATCACCGTGTACGGGCACATCAACGAGACCCTGGTGACCGTGGGCCAGAAGGTGATGGCCGGCGATCAGATCGCCACGATGGGCAACCGCGGCTTCTCCACCGGCCCGCACCTGCACTTCGAGGTCCACCTGGGCGGCGACAACAAGATCGATCCGATCCCGTGGCTCGCCACCCGCGGCATCAGCCTGGGTATCGAACAGCCCTGACGGGCCCCTCCTTTCAGAGTTTGACCATCGGCACTCCGCCGATCAGCATCAAGCGCACCTTGCCGGCCGACCCGAAGTCGATCGTGACCGTGGCGGTCGGACCGCTCCCCTTCGTTTCGAGGACCTTGCCGAGCCCGTACTTGTCGTGGCTGACCCGATCGCCGACCGCGAGCACCAGGTTGTTGTTGCGGCCGCGCGGCGCACCGAAACTCGGCGACGCCCCCGCGCCCCTGCCGCCGAAACCCGAACCTCCGAAACCCGAACCGCCCGAGCTTCCGTACTGCTGCCGACGGCCGGCACCGATGGCGCCACCCGCTCCGAGCACTCCCGGATCCTCCCGACGCCAGTCCAGCAGGTCCGACGGAATCTCTTGCAGGAAACGGGATTCCGGATTCGTGACGGGCTGCCCCCACGCCGAGCGAACGACGGCGCGGGTGAGGTACAACCGGTGCCGGGCCCGGGTGATGCCCACGTACGCGAGACGTCGTTCCTCCGACAGTTCGGCCGGATCGCCGAGGGCGCGCATGTGCGGAAACTGTCCGTCCTCCCAGCCGGTGACGAACACGACGGGGAACTCGAGGCCCTTCGCGGTGTGCAACGTCATGAGGGTGACGACGCCCTCCCCCTCGTCGGGGACCTGATCGGAGTCGGCGACCAGCGACACCCGTTCGAGGAAGGCGGCGAGCGATCCGGGATCGGGCAGTCCGTCCTCCCCGTCCGCCCCGGTCTGATCGTCCGGACCGGCGGACTCTGCCACGAAGGCCGCCGCGTTACGCGCGTCGGAACTGAATTCCCGTGCGACGCTGACGAGTTCGTTGAGGTTGTCGAGCCGGGCCCCGTCCTGCGGATCGCTGCTGGCCTCGAGTTCCCGGCGGTATCCGGTGCGGTCGAGAACAGCCTCGATCACCTCGCCGATGCCGATGAGGTCGTTGCCGTCGGAGTCGGTGGCCGCCGCCACCGCACGCAGCCCGTCGAGCAGTTCGAGGAACGACGCGATCGCCTTCGCCGACCGACTGTTGAGCAGCGGCACCGTTCCCGCCGCACCGGCCCGCAACGCCTGCGCGAACCCGACGCCCTTCTGTTCCGCGTACACCGACACGCAGGCCTCGGCGCGGTCGCCGATGCCGCGCCGAGGGGTGTTGAGGATGCGGCGCAGGCTCACCGTGTCGTCCTCGTTGGCGAGCACCCGCAGGTACGCGACGATGTCGCGGACCTCCTTGCGTTCGTAGAACCGGGTGCCGCCGACCACCTTGTAGGGGATGCCGAGGCGGATGAAGATCTCCTCGAGCGCACGCGACGAGTTGTTGGTGCGGTAGAACACCGCGACGTCGTCGAACCGCGCGTCACCGCCGTCGACCAATCGGTCGATCTCCGATGCGACGAACTGTGCCTCGTCGTGCTCGTTGTCGGCGACGTAGCCGGTGATCAGTTCGCCCGCACCGGAATCGGTCCACAGCCGCTTCTCCCGGCGGCCGGTGTTGCGGGAGATGACCGAGTTGGCCGCCGACAGGATGTTCTGGGTGGACCGGTAGTTCTGCTCGAGCAGGATCGTGCGGGCCTGCGGGTAGTCCCGCTCGAACTCCTCGATGTTGCGGATCGTCGCGCCTCGGAACGCGTAGATCGACTGGTCGGCGTCGCCGACGACGCACAGTTCGGCCGGCGGGACCGCGTGCGGGTCGTCGCTCGGATCTCCGACGAGCTCGCGGACCAGCACGTACTGGGCGTGGTTGGTGTCCTGGTACTCGTCGACGAGGACGTGCCGGAAACGCCGCCGGTAGTACTCGGCGACCTGCGGGTACCGCTGCAGCAGCGACACGGTCTCGCCGATGAGGTCGTCGAAGTCGAGGGCGTTCGCGTCCCGCAGTCGCTGCTGGTAGATCGCGTACACGCGGGCGACGAGCTTGTCGAGGTCGGTGCCGTCGGGACCCGCGGCCGCGGCCTCGGCTTCGGCGGGGTCGATCAGCTCGTTCTTGAGGTTGGAGATCTTGGTGGCGAGGAGCCGCGCGGAGTGCCGCTTGGTGTCGATCTCGAGGTCTTTCGAGATCATCGTGAGCAGCCGGCGGGAGTCGTCGGCGTCGTAGATCGAGAAGTTCGAGTTGAGGCCCGGCAGCAGCGCCGACTGGGCGCGCAGGATCCGGACACAGCTCGAGTGGAACGTCGAGACCCACATGCTGTTCGCGCGGGGACCGACGAGCTGCGCGACCCGTTCCCGCATCTCGGCAGCGGCCTTGTTGGTGAACGTGATCGCCAGGATCTGGCCGGGCAGCACGTTCCGCTCGGCCAGCAGGTAGGCGATGCGACGGGTGAGGACCGCGGTCTTGCCGGAACCGGCTCCCGCAACGATGAGCAGCGGCGACCCCGCGTGCAGCACGGCCTCCCGCTGCTGCGGGTTGAGCCCGCCCAGCAGGTCGTGGGTGGACGGCTGGGCCGTGGACAGCGGGGCGCCGGGAATCGTGTTCATCGCCTGTCCACGCTACCGGCAGGCGCCGACAGGGTGGACCCTCGTGGTGAGTGCGGCGGCGAGCTCCGTCCCCCCTTCCTCGGCCCGCTGCGGGGCTCGTGGCAAAATCGGGGAGTGGCCGTCGCCGTGCCGGAACACTGATTCGTAACAGCCCGTTCGTAACAGCCCGACCGGATCCACCGAACCCAGTTCCGACACGAGGAGAAGAACCATGAGCTCGACCGCAACCCCGTCTCCCGAATCGTCGGTGCCGCCGAGCGAGGCCGAGATCACCGAACTCCGCAAGGAGATCGACCGGCTCGACGCCGAGATCCTGGCTGCGGTCAAGCGTCGCAGCGAGGTGTCGCAGATCATCGGCCGCACCCGGATGGCGTCCGGCGGCCCCCGCCTGGTGCACAGCCGGGAGATGAAGGTGATCGAGCGGTTCAGCGAGCTCGGCCAGGAGGGCCACACCCTCGCGATGCTGCTGCTGCGCCTCGGGCGTGGCCGTCTCGGTCACTGACGGAGTCCCTGGCCGAGTCACCGGCGGAGTCGCTGACCGCCTCGCTCACTGCAGGGCGATGTACTTCGTCTCGAGGTATTCCTCGATGCCTTCGTGGCCGCCTTCCCGGCCGAAGCCGGACGCCTTGACACCGCCGAACGGGGCGGCGGTATCGGAGACGACTCCCCGGTTGATGCCGACCATGCCGGTCTCGAGCGCGTCGGCGACCCGCAGCGCCCGGTCCAGGTCGCGGGTGTAGATGTAGGCCGCGAGCCCGAATTCGGTGTCGTTCGCGGCCGCGATCGCCTCGTCCTCGGTGTCGAATCCGGCGATCGCGGCGACCGGCCCGAACACCTCTTCCCGCAGGATCCGGGCGGTCGCCGGCACGTCCGCGAGAACCGTCGCGGGATAGAACCAGCCGGGTCCGCCGGGTGCCGTGCCGCCGAGCAGGACCGTCGCTCCCTTGCCGACGGCGTCGTCGACCAGATCGGTGACGGTGGCGAGCTGGTTCTCGTTGATCAGGGGGCCGAGGGTCGTGGCGGGGTCGATGCCGGGGCCGAGCGTGAACGCGGCCATGCGTTCGACGAGTTTCGCGGTGAACTCCTCCCGGACCGGGTTCGCGACGTGGAAGCGGTTCGCGGCCGTGCACGCCTCGCCACCGTTGCGGAGTTTGGCTGCGACAGCTCCGGCTACCGCACTGTCCACGTCCGCGTCGTCGAACACCACGAACGGGGCGTTGCCGCCGAGTTCCATCGACGTGCGCAGCAGCCCGGGCGCCGACTTCTCCACGAGCAGCCGACCGACGCCGGTGGAGCCGGTGAAGGTGAGCTTGCGCAGCCTCGGGTCGGTGAGGAGCGGTTCGGTGACCGCGCCCGAATGCGACGTCGGCAGCACCGACAGCACGCCGGGCGGCAGACCCGCCTCGGCGAACAGTTCGGCGAGCGCGAGCATCGTCAGCGGGGTCTCGGACGCCGGTTTGACGATCATCGTGCAGCCGGCGGCCAGCGCCGGCCCGATCTTGCGGGTGCCCATCGCGAGCGGGAAGTTCCACGGTGTGATGGCCAGGCACGGTCCGACGGGCTGTTTCGAGACGAGGATGCGGCCGCCCCCGGCGGGCGCCTGCTGGTAGCGGCCGCCCACCCGGACGGCTTCTTCGGCGAACCACCGGAAGAATTCGGCACCGTAGCGCACCTCGGCGCGGCTCTCGGGCAGGGCCTTGCCCATCTCGAGGGTCATCAGCTGTGCGAACGTCTCGGCGCGGGCGGTGATCTTCTCGAACACCGCGCGCAGGATCTCGCCGCGGTCGCGGGGCGTCGTCCGCGCCCAGCCGGCCTGTGCGGCGGCGGCTGCGTCGAGCGCTTTCACGGCGTCGGCGGGGCTCGCGTCGGCGACCTCGGTGAGAACCTCCCCGGTCGCGGGATCGTGGACGGGGAACGTGGCGCCGTTCTCGGCATCGACCGGGGTGCCCCCGATCCAGAGCCGAGTGGGGACGGCGCGGAGCAGTTCGGCTGGGTTCATGTCTCCCATCATGCGCCGTTCACTCGTCCAATGAGAGTCGACAGGAATGTCGATGGTGCGGCCGATAAGCTGCTGTCCCATGAGCACAGACATCACCGGTACCGCAGCCTGGCAGAACCTGGATGCGCATCATCGAGTGATCGAATCTGTGCACCTGCGAGAGTTGTTCGCGCAGGATCCGGCTCGCGGCACCGAGCTGACGACCACGGCCGGTGACCTGTACGTCGACTACAGCAAGCATCGCGTCACCCGTGAAACCCTGTCCCTGCTGGTCGAACTGGCACGCACGGCGGGTGTCGAACAGCGCCGCGACGACATGTTCGCCGGCGCCCACATCAACACGTCCGAGGATCGGGCGGTGCTGCACACGGCGCTGCGCCTGCCCGCGACCGCCGAACTGGTCGTGGACGGTCAGGACGTGGTCGCCGACGTGCAGTCGGTCCTGAACCGGATGGGCAACTTCACCGATCGGCTGCGGTCGGGTGCGTGGCGTGGTGCGACGGGCGAGCGGATCCGCACGATCGTCAACATCGGGATCGGCGGCTCCGATCTGGGTCCGGTGATGGTGTGCGGCGCGTTGCGGCACTACGCCGATGCCGGGATCACGGCTCGCTTCGTCTCGAACGTCGATCCGGCGGATCTGGTGGGCACCCTCGCCGATCTCGATCCGGCGACGACCCTGTTCGTGGTGGCGTCCAAGACGTTCTCGACGCTCGAGACGCTGACCAACGCGTCGGCGGCCCGGCGCTGGCTGGTCGACGAGTTGGGTGAGGCGGCCGTCCCGAAGCATTTCGTCGCGGTCTCGACGCACGCCGAGCGGGTCGCCGAGTTCGGGATCGACACGGCCAACATGTTCGGGTTCTGGGATTGGGTCGGTGGCCGCTACTCGGTGGATTCGGCGATCGGGTTGTCGGTGATGGCGGTGATCGGGCGGGAGCGGTTCGCGGAGTTCCTGGGCGGGTTCCGCACGATCGACGAGCACTTCCGGACGACCCCGTTGGAGCGGAACGCTCCGGTCCTGCTGGGCCTGATCGGGGTGTGGTACTCGAGCTTCTTCGATGCGGAATCCCGTGCAGTGCTTCCGTATTCGAACGATCTGGCGCGGTTCGCGGCATACCTGCAGCAGTTGACGATGGAGTCGAACGGCAAGTCGGTGCATACGGACGGGTCGCCCGTGACGACCCAGACCGGGGAGATCTTCTGGGGCGAGCCGGGCACCAACGGCCAGCACGCGTTCTATCAGCTGTTGCATCAGGGCACCCGGCTGGTGCCGGCGGACTTCATCGGTTTCGCCGAGCCGACCGACGACCTGCCGACCGCCGACGGCACCGGCAGCATGCACGATCTGCTCGTGAGCAACCTGTTCGCGCAGACGAAGGTGCTCGCGTTCGGGAAGACCGCCGACGAGATCCGGGCGGAGGGGACGGCCCCGGAACTGGTGCCGCACAAGGTGATGCCGGGTAACCGGCCGTCGACGACGGTCCTGGCGCCGCGGCTGACGCCGTCGGTGATCGGTCAGCTCATCGCCCTGTACGAGCACCAGGTGTTCGTGGCCGGGGTGATCTGGGGTATCGACTCGTTCGACCAGTGGGGTGTCGAGCTGGGCAAGGCGCAGGCCCTCGAACTCGGTCCCGTCCTCACGTCACCGGAAGCGCCTCCCCGCCAGGATGATTCGTCCACCGATGCGCTCGTCCGCTGGTATCGGGCGCAGCGTGGACGAGCAGTCTGACGGTTCGCCGACGGCACCCTCACGCCGCGTGCGGGTGCTGCCACGCCGAGGTGGTGTGGACGCGGCCGGCCCGGTCCACCAGCCGGGCGGCGAGTTCCTGTTCCTGCAACCACGACACAGCGCCCACCCCGCGGCGCAGCGCTGCGGTCGCGGCACCGTACGCTCCGACCGCGTCGTCGGTGACGACGGTGACCTGCGTCCAGGCGCCCGGTAGGACGTCGTCCGGATCGCGGTCCGGTGCAGCGGCGGTCGCGAGCGCGGCCCCGGGTGACAGTTCGATCGACGTGTTCCCGGGCAGCCCGACCTGCCATCCCCCGGCCGGCGGGTGCCCACCGGTCGCGACGACGGCGCCGATCCGCACCAGGACGCCGCATTCGAGGTCGCCGGCGACGAGGATCGCGGCCCGGCCCACGGTGTCGGCCTTCGCGGTGCCGGTGATGTCGAAGTACGCGCCGTAGGGTGCGTGGACCGTGGCGTCGTCGATCCGGACGTCCTCGAACGTCGGCTCCGGGTGGATCGACGGCACCCCCGACGGTGGCGGCTCGACGGCGAGGGGGCCGACTGCGCCGTCCGTCATCCGGGCCACCCACAGCGCCGACCGCAGCAGCCGGGCCAGGCTCGCACTCACCCGGACGGGACGGCCCTGTGCGAGGTTGACGGCGTGGATCTCGGCGTCGCCGCGCCGCAGGCTGGACGCGGACTCCGCCTCCGCGATCAGCGCCCCCACCCGCCGGGCGGCCGGCGCGAGCGCCGCACCCTCGGTGACCTGGACGGTGATCTCCTCGTTCCAGGCGTTCCATCGCGTGTCGACCAGCATGACCGTGCTCCGCATCTCTCACGACTGCACTGCTCCCAGTATGCGCTCGCGCGGCGACTGCCCGGAGTAGCGTCGAGCCATGCCGGTGCGTAGTGAACGTTCCGGGCCGGTCACGACGATCGTCCTGTCCCGTCCCGAGGTGCGCAATGCGGTCGACGGACCCACCGCCGCGGCGCTCGTCGATGCGTTCCGGGAGTTCGAGGCGGATCCGGATGCTGCGGTCGCGGTGCTGTGGGGTGAGGGTGGCACGTTCTGTGCGGGCGCCGACCTCGGTGCGCTGGGCACCGACCGGTCCAATCGGGTGACCCCGGACGGCGACGGTCCGATGGGTCCGACCAGGATGCAGTTGTCGAAGCCGGTACTCGCGGCGATCTCCGGGTACGCGGTGGCGGGCGGCCTCGAACTGGCGCTGTGGGCGGATCTGCGCATAGCGGAGGCCGACAGCATTTTCGGTGTCTTCTCCCGACGGTGGGGGTGCCGCTCATCGACGGCGGCACCGTCCGGCTGCCGCGGATCGTCGGCCTCGGGCGGGCCATGGACATGGTTCTCACCGGTCGCGCGATCGACGCCGACGAGGCCCTCGCGATGGGGCTGGTGAACCGGGTGGTGCCGTCCGGCGAGTCCCGCCGGGCCGCCGAGGAACTGGCTGCGACCCTCGCCCGTTTCCCGCAGGTGTGCCTGCGCGAGGACCGCGCATCGCTGCTCGAGCAGGAGGGGCTGGACGAGGCCGAGGCACTGGCGGTCGAGTTCCGGCACGGCATGGTCGCGGTCACCGTCGACGCACTCACCGGCGCGTCCCGTTTCGTCGCCGGGGAGGGCCGGCACGGCGAGTTCGGGTCGCCGGATCGGTAACGTCGGCCGGTATGGACCGGTTGACCGTGGTGGACGAGATCTTCCTGCGCCGGCATCACGGGTACGGCCTGCCGATCGTGATGCAGGGCCTGTGGCGGACCCCCGACACAGTTGCCGTGCCCCTACTGGCGTCGGTGCACGACGTGCTGGCCGGTGGGCCGCTCGGGCGGCGGGTCGTGCGGTCACGGGTGCCGGGTGCCCGGCTCCGCTGGGAGGCCGGCACCGACGCCCTGCCGCTGCACTACGCGATCGACCCCGTCGGCGACGTCGTGGCCTGGGCGGACGCGCAGACCGGGGTCGATGTCGATCCGGAACACGGGCCCGGATGGGCGCTGTCGGCCGCACCGATCCGCGGTGGCGGCACGGTGATCTCGTTGGTGTGCTCGCACGTCGTGGCGGATGCGCGGGGGCTCGTGGACGCCGTCGACGCCGCACTCACGGGTCGCCCACCGGCGCCCGCTCCCCCACGCACCTCGGACGTCGCGGATGCGGCGCGCGTACTCGGCCGGGTGGTGGCCGGTGGGGCGCGGGCGTCGCTGGCGCTGCTGTTCAGTGCGCGCCGGCGGCGGGAACTGCGGGCGTTCACAGCGGCGTCCCCGACCGGCCCGGCACGTACCGTCACCGCAGTGTCCACCGCGATCGTCGACGTCGACGCCGGTGTGTGGGATGCGGCCGCGGCCGCCGACGGCGGCACCCCGAACGGGCTGTTCCTGTCGGTGGTCGCCGGGATCGCCGATGCGGCCGGGACGGCGATGCCGCTGCACGTCAGTGTGCCGGTCGACGTCCGCGAGCACGGCGGCACCGGTAATGCCGTCGTGGTGACGGACGTCGCGGTGTCCCCGGAGGATTCGCTGGCCGAGGTGCGGCAGGCGTGCCGGGACGCGTTCGCGCGGGCACCGATGGGGGCGCCGTCCGGTTTCCCGGAGGAGACCGTGCACCTGCTGCCGGATCGGCTCGCACACCGGTTGACGGCCGGCGCCGGGGAACGGGACGCCTTGTGTTCCAACGTCGGACGGCTGCCCGACTCGCTGGCGTCGCTCGGCCCGTACCGGGCCACCGGTGTCGCGACCCGGGCGATGCATCCGGGGCTCTCGCCGTCGTGTCCGTCGCGGACCAGTACCCGGCTGTCGGCATACCTGTGCCGGGGCGGCGACACGTACACGCTGTCGCTGGTCGCGTTGGACACCACCACCTTCGGGGACGGCGCCGCGTTGCGGGAGCTGGTGGTGGGCCGATTGGCTGCGCGCGGGTTGCCGGCGCGGGCGTGGTGAGCGCCGCTACTGCGACAGTGCGGCCGCGAGGTCTCCGGGAATCGGCATGGGTGTCGTGAGTCCTGCCGCGGTGCGTCCGGTGTTGCCGTCGGGATAGCGTCCGGTGAGGGAGCCTGGGGCTGCGACGACGATCCGCACGACCTGTCCGACGGCTTCCCTGCGATCGCGTTGCCGCAGTGCCAGCGCCAGCATGGCCGCATGGTTGCAGGTGTGCAGCCACGGGCTGGGCTGCGAGGCGATGTGCGCGCGTTCGAGATGCCGCCACCGCTCCTCCGGGGTGACGGCCGCCCGCGCGGCGGCCATTTCGTTTCGGTAGACGATACGAGCAGCGTCGGTGATCCGGGGCATTCTCTCGTTCCTTCCGGTCAGCAGGGGTCGGGGGCCGGGCAGCAGGACGGGTCGACGGCCAGCACCAGCCCGATCAGATCGTCCAACGCGTGCCCGATACGAGGGTCCGCGAGTTCGTACCGGGTTCGGCGTCCTTCCGGTACCGCGACCACGAGCCCGCATCCACGCAGGCACGACAGATGATTCGACAGCATCTGCCGGGACACCCCGATACCGTCCGCCAGCTCCGACGGGTAGCGGGGCGTGTCCCGCAGGGCCAGCAGCACCCGGGTGCGCGTCGTATCCGACAGGGCGTGCCCGAATCGGGCGAGTGCGTCGGTGGACGTCGGGGTAGCTTTCACACCTTCCACACCACGAACAGTACATAGTTTTCTGTATTCAGGTAATCGTGAACCGTTTTTCGCAGTGCGGCGCCGCCCGCCCGGCCTACCGTGGACGCATGACCGTCGAGGAGTTCGATGTCATCGTGATCGGAGGCGGACCGGCCGGGGAGAACGCTGCCGCCTACGCCGTCGCCGGCAGCGACCGCACCGCGGCGCTGGTCGAGCACGAACTGGTGGGCGGCGAATGCTCCTACTGGGCGTGCATGCCGTCGAAGGCGCTGCTGCGCCCCGCCGAGGTGCTCGCCACCGCCCGGCACATGCCGGGCGTCGAGGAGAAGGTGGGCGCATACGGCCTCGACGTGCCGGCGGCACTGGCGCGGCGCGATGCGTTCACCCACGACCGGGACGACTCGTCACAGGTGCTGTGGGCGGATTCGGTGGGCATCGACGTGATCCGCGGACACGCCCGGCTGACCGGGACCCGGGAGGTCACGGTGGGCGATCGGATACTGCGGGCCCGCCGTGCGGTGGTCCTGGCGACCGGCACCACCGCGGCCGTCCCCGACATTCCGGGCCTGCGGGACGCGCTGCCGTGGACGTCGCGGGACGCCACTGCGGTGCAGGAGGTGCCGCGCCGGCTCGCGATCGTCGGCGGCGGCGTCGTGGCGTGCGAGGCCGCGACGTGGCTGCACGAACTGGGTGCCGACGAGGTGACCCTGCTGGTGCGCGGATCGTCGTTGCTCGCCCGCACCGAACCGTTCGCCGGAACCCTGGTCGCCGAGACCCTCGGCAAGCACGGCGTCACCGTCCGCTTCGGGACGTCGGTGACCGCCGCCTCCCGACCCGATGCGGCGGACACCGGTATCGGGCGGATCCACGGCGGGCCGGTCACGCTCACCCTGTCCGACGGTTCGACCCTGACCGCCGACGAGATCCTCGTCGCCGCGGGACGCGCCCCGGCCACGGCCGATCTGGGACTCGGCAGCGTCGGCCTCGGCTCCGCCAGCAACAGCTCTGGGTACGTGACCGTCGACGACCATCTGACCGCGATCGGGCCGGACGGTGACTGGTTGTACGCGGTCGGCGACGTCACCGGCCGCGCCCCGCTCACTCACATGGGCAAGTACCAGGCCCGGGTGTGCGGGGACGTGATCGCCGCACGCGCCGAGGGCCGACCACTCGACGGGCCCCGGTTCACGGCGTCGGCCGACCACGGCGCCGTACCCCAGGTGGTGTTCACGACACCGCAGGTCGCTTCCGTCGGACTCACCGAAAATGATGCCCGTGCAGCGGGTTTCGACATCGAGACCGTCGAGGTGGACATCGACGTGGCCGGGGCGGCCCTCGCCCGCGACGACTTCGGTGGACGCGCGTCGCTCGTGATCGACCGCGCCGGCGACACGATTCTCGGGGCGACGTTCGCGGGCACCGAGGTCGCGGAACTCGTGCACGCCGCGACCGTCGCGGTGGTGGGCCGGGTGCCGCTCGCGCAGTTGTGGCACGCGGTTCCGTCGTATCCGACGGTGAGCGAGGTGTGGCTGCGACTGCTCGAGAAACAGCGCAGGTAGGCCGTACAGTGACCGCATGGATTCACGCCCGGAAGTGACCTGCGCCGACGGCGTCGTCCGCGGTCGCCGTATCGGCGATCTGTCGACCTGGCGCGGAATCCCGTACGCCGCACCGCCCGTCGGGCCGTGGCGGCTACGGGCGCCGCAGCCGGTCACCCCGTGGACAGGGGTGCTCGACGCCGGCGCGTTCGGTGCCGCCGCCGCGCAGTACCGCACCGGGACGGTACTGCGACCGGGCCGGTCCCAGCCGATGGCGGAGGACTGTCTCACCCTCAACGTGGTCGCACCGGCCGAGCCGAGCACCGCGCCCCGCCCTGTCATGGTGTTCCTGCACGGCGGCGCCTACACGATGGGCACCACCGCACTGGGGCTGTACCACGGGGACCGGTTGGCGCGCCGCGGTGACGTGATCTTCGTGTCGGCGAACTACCGTCTCGGCACGCTCGGCTTCCTCGATTTCAGTGAATTCTCCACACCGGAAAGACCTTTCGACACCAATCCGGGCCTGCGTGACCAGATCGCGGCGCTCGCCTGGGTACAGCGCAACATCGCCGCGTTCGGCGGCGACCCCGGCAACGTCACCGTGTTCGGGGAATCCGCGGGCGGCACGTCCGTCACGACTCTGATGACGACCCCGGCCTCCGGCGGCCTGTTCGCGCGGGCGATCGCCGAGAGTTCGGCACCGGTCCTCGTCAACGACGCCGACCGGGCGCGCCGGTGGGCACGCAGCGTGGTCGACGAACTCGGAGCCACCGATCCGGCATCGGCCGCCGCCGCACTCGAGTCCGCGACCCCGGCCCGGCTCGGGAAGGCCGGAAGCCGGGTGAGCGCCCGCATTCTCGCGGACACGCCGGGCCTGCACCTGTTCGGTCCGGTCGTCGACGGCGACGTCGTGCCCGAGTCGCCGGAGGCCGCCTTCGCGGCCGGGCGCGCGCATCGCGTCCCCCTGATCATCGGCACGAACGCCCATGAGGGAACACTGTTCCCCCGCTACCTCGACGCCCTGCCCACCGACGCGGCCCGGATCGACGCCATGTTCGCCCACACCGACCCGGCCGCCCGGGACCGGATCCTCGCCGCGTATCCGGGTTACCCGGCGGCGCGGGCAGCAATCGGCCTGGGCGGCGACGTGACGTTCTGGAAACCGTCGGTCGACATCGCCGATGCGCACGCGGCCCACGCCCCCACCTACTGCTACCGGTTCGACTACGCACCGCGCCTGCTGCACTGGGCCGGCCTCGGCGCCACCCACGGCCTCGAGATGTTCGCGGTGTTCGGGTACGGGGAGTCCCTGGTGGGTCGAGCCCTGACGGTGCCCGGCGGGCGCCGTGGACTGCGTGCGGTCACCGACCGGGTGCAGGAGAACTGGATCTCCTTCGCCCGCGACGGCGTCCCCGCCCCGTGGTGGCCGCGGTACGACGCCGACGTGCGCCGCACCCTGATCTTCGACGTCCCCACCCGGGTCGAGCGGGATCCGGGACGGGCCCGCCGTCTCGCGTGGGCGGGATACCGCGGCTACGCCGGCGTGCCGGACGGAACCGTCACTGCCGACCCGCTGCCCTGACCGGGTGCGAGCAGGACGGACCCCGTGGGCTACCGTTGCAATCTGCAACCAAATGTGAGGCCGTGGGAGACCCGATGTCGATACTCGACCTGCGCCTGGGCGGCGACGGTTGGGCCGCCCAGCTCACCCGGTTCGCCCTCGTCGGCGGGTCGAGCAATGTGCTGTACGCCCTGGCATTCGTCGTGCTCGACGCCTACGGCCCGTTCCTGGCGAACGCGATCGGCGTCGTCACCAGCACCGCCCTCGCCAACGAACTGCACCGCCGGCGCACGTTCCGGGCCGCCGACCGGGTGCCCTGGTTCGCAGCCCAGTGGGAGGGCGGGGCGCTCGCACTGCTCGGCCTGATCGCGTCCTCGTGCACGCTGGCGCTGGTGCGTTTCTTCTTTCCGGACGCGTCCGGGCTCCTGTCGATCTCCCTGGTGATCGCGGTCAGCGCGGTCGTCGGCGGGCTACGGTTCCTGGCCCTGCGCGGCTGGGTGTTCGGGCGGCCGCGGCCGTCACTTCAGGAGTCGTGACATCCGCCGGTCGGCGAGCACCCTCCCACCCGTCTGACAGGTCGGGCAGTACTGGAACGACCGCTCGGCGTATGCCACCTCCCGCACCGTGTCCCCGCACACCGGGCACGGCAGCCCGGTCCGTGCGTGCACCGTCATCCCGGCCCGCTTCTCCCCCTTGAGCCGGGCCGCCTCCTGCCCCACCGAACGTTCGACGGCGTCGGACAGTTCGGCACGCATCGCGTCGTACAGTCGGTCCACCTCGTCCGGCGTCAGCTTGGACGTCGTCGCGAACGGTGACAGGCGGGCGGCGTGCAGGATCTCGTCGGAGTAGGCGTTGCCGACGCCGGCGAGCAGCGACTGGTTCACGAGCGCGGCCTTGATCCGGGCAGTGGTGCCGGCGAGGATCTCGCCGAACTGCGGACGGGTCACCTCGAGCGCGTCCGGCCCGAGCCGCGCAATCCCCGGCACCTGCTGCGGATCGGCCACCACCCACACCGCGAGCCGTTTCCTGGTGCCGGCCTCGGTGAGATCGAACGCGGGCGTGTCCGCGTCCGGGGTGAAGAAGTGCACACGCAACGCCAGCGGCCCCTTGCCCAGTTTGGGCGGTGCGGGGCCGGGATTGTCGATCCAGCGCAGCCACCCGCCGCGGGACAGGTGCGCGATCAACCACAGCCCGTCGCAGTCCATCGCGAGATGCTTACCGAACCGGCGTGCCCCGGTGACGTTGCGGCCCTGCAGCGCGCTGATCGGCGGATCGAACGTCTCGAGCACGCTCAGCGCGGCCACGTCGACGCGTCCCACCACCGCGCCGACCGCGTGGTCGCGCAGGAACTGTGCCAGGGCCTCCACCTCGGGCAGTTCGGGCATGGGGTCAGCGTAGGCGCGGACCCCGGCGGCCGCAGGCGGAAACGCCGTTCCGAATCAGCGCCGGATCAGATAGATGTCCATGATCCAGCCCTTACGTTCGCGCAGTTCGGTGCGCACGCGGACGATCTCGTCCTCCACCTCGCGCAGCCGGCCGGAGATGAGGACCTCGTCCGGCAGGCCCAGGTAGGCGCCCCACCAGATCTCGGCGTCCTCGCCGGGCACGTGGGTGAAGCTGCACTCGGCGTCGAGCATCACGACGGCGGTGCCGACACCGTCGGGCAGACCGTCGCGGAGCTTGCGGCCGGTGGTGACGTGAACAGGTTCGCCGATCCGGTTGAGGACGATGCGGTGTTGCGCGGCGAGGGACTGGATGCTGGTGACGCCGGGGATCACCGTGTAGTCGAAGGCCTCGTGGCCGCGAGCCAGAACGCGTTCGACGATCCGCAGCGTGCTGTCGTACAGGGAGGGATCGCCCCACACCAGGATCGCGCCGACCCCGTCCTCGGCGGCGAACTTCTCCTCGAACACCTGGGCACGCCGGTCGTGCCAGTCGTCGACGACGGCGCCGTAGTCGCTGGGGGTGCGGTCCCGGGGCGGGTCGACGATGTCGACGATCCGGTAGTCGCGGTCCATGTGTGCGGTGAGGATCGTGGTCCGCAGATCGACGAGTTCCTGCTTCTCGTCGCCCTTGCCGATGACGAAGAACACGTCGGCCCGGTTCATCGCCTTGACGGCCTGGATCGTCACCTGGTCGGGGTCGCCGGCACCGATGCCGATCACAAGAAGCTCACGCATGGGGCAATTGTCCCGGAGCCGGTCGGCCCACGCCGATCGGCCCACAGGGATCCCACCTAGACTCGAGTTCGTGCACTCCCCGTATGAAGATCTCCTGCGCCTCGTCATGGACACCGGAACACCGAAGGCCGACCGCACCGGAACCGGGACGCGCAGCATCTTCGGGCACCAGATGCGCTGGGATCTCGCCGAGGGCTTCCCGCTGGTCACCACCAAGAAGGTGCACCTCAAATCCATCGTCTACGAGCTGCTGTGGTTCCTGCGCGGCGAGTCGAACGTCAAGTGGCTGCAGGAGCACGGCGTCACCATCTGGGACGAGTGGGCGGACGCGGACGGCGAGCTGGGCCCGGTGTACGGGGTGCAGTGGCGGTCGTGGCCGACGCCGTCGGGTGAGCACATCGACCAGATCACCAAGGTGATCGAGACACTGAAGACCGACCCGGACTCGCGTCGGATCATCGTCTCGGCGTGGAACGTGGCCGACCTCGACGACATGGCGTTGCAGCCGTGCCACGCGTTCTTCCAGTTCTACGTCGCGGACGGCAAGCTGTCCTGCCAGCTGTACCAGCGCAGCGCCGACCTGTTCCTGGGGGTGCCGTTCAACATCGCCAGCTATGCGCTGCTCACGCACATGGTGGCGCAGCAGACCGGGCTCGAGGTGGGCGATTTCGTCTGGACCGGCGGCGACTGCCACATCTACGACAACCATGTCGACCAGGTCACCGAGCAGCTCTCGCGGGAGCCGCTCCCCTATCCGACGTTGAAGCTGAACAAGCGCGACTCGATCTTCGACTACACCTTCGCGGACGTCGAGATCGTCGACTACCGGCACCATCCGGCGATCAAGGCACCGGTGGCCATCTGATGATCGGCCTGATCTGGGCGCAGACGCTCGGCGGCGTCATCGGCCGCGACAATGCCATTCCGTGGCGGATCCCCGAGGACATGGCCCACTTCCGTGAGACGACCGCCGGACGTCCGGTCGTCATGGGGCGGCGCACATGGGAGTCGCTGCCGCCACGGTTCCGGCCGCTGCCGGGACGCCGCAACATCGTGATCACGAGGCAGGACGGCTGGGTCGCCGACGGCGCCGAGACGGCTGGTGGGATCGAACCGGCTCTCGAACTCGCCGGGGACACCGCCTGGGTCATGGGCGGAAGCCAGATCTACACGGCCGCACTGCCGTTCGCGGATCTTCTGGTCGTCACCGATATCGACGCCGATATCGACGGAGATGCGTACGCGCCGGCGATCGATGACGGCTGGGTGGTCGGCGACGACGGCGACTGGCACATCTCGGAGCCGTCCGGTCTGCGCTACCGGTTCCGGACGTACGTCCGCGCCTGACGCCGACCGTCGGCTGCCGACCTACGGCGGGCCGGCGGTCATTCCGTCGGTTGCGGCACCGTGCAGTTCTCGATCTTCGGATTGACCCCGACGTAGTTCAACGGGCCGGCGACGACGGTGACCACGATCGTTCCCACGCTCGCACAGCTGGTGGCCGCATCGTTGCCGTAGTAGCCGCGTTGTCCCGCCGCGACGGCACCGATGATCAGCCAGACCAGGACGAGCAACGTCACGAGTCTCATGACTTCTCTCCGTCACCCGTTTTCCGGTCGGGGTCGATCTCGTCGGCCCGCTCGAACTTCTTGTCGAGTTCCTCGCGCGCGGATGCGGCCTCGTGGCTGTGGGCACCGGCCCGGTGTTCCAGGCGTTCGGCTTCGGCCCTCTTCGCGTCCGCTTCCGCTGCGGCGGCACGGGCTTTCGCAGCCGTCTCTTCCGCAAATGCTTCCTGCTGCCCCACCCGGTGCGACTCGTCCCGAGCCTGACCCCGGATGCCCGCGGCCTCGGTCCGGCGCTGCTCGGTGCGCCCCCGCATCACCACTGCAGCGACGACGAGCACGAGCAGGACGATCACGACCGCAACGATGATCCAGACGACTGTGGTGGTATCCATTTCGACTCCTCGGTCCGGCAGTGCAGCCCTGTCGGAATGCCCGTTCCCGGACCGATCGAAACCTGCGGGGGCGGCTACTCCGAACCGTCGTCCGCATCGTCGGACAGCGACGCCCGTCATGCGTCATACTGCGGAGGAGGTGACCCGTTCGACGACCTGTTCGTTCCCGACGTATCGGAGTGGCTCGTGATGGACAAGACCTCGTTGACTGCGCTGGCCCGTCAACAGCTCAAGCTGGCGTCGACGTCGTCGAGCGGCCGCAGTTCGCAGACCGTCTTCGGTGGCCATCAGCGCCACCTGCGGCAGACCGTCGTGGCGCTGGCGGCCGGGAACGGTCTCGCCGAACACGACGGTCCGGGCGAGGCGACGATCCTGGTTCTGTCCGGGAAGTTGGCGCTGGTGTGCGGTGAGGATTCGTGGAAGGGTTCGACGGGCGACCTGCTGATCGTGCCGGCGGCCCGGCACAGCGTCGAAGCGCTCGAGGACGTCGCGTTCCTGCTCACCGTCGCCAAGTAGTTGCCGGGCAGTCGTCACACCGGCTGCGGTGTGCCGATCGCCAGCAGTCCCGACACGAAGGCGCGGACCGCGTCGTCGTCGGCGAGGTCCCCGGCGTCGCGGCGGCCGGTGGTGACCAGTGATGCGACGAGCCGGAACGCCCATTCGCTCGCGATGTGCGGATCGATCGTCGACGACGGTTCCGCGGCCACCATCCGTTCGAAGTGCGGGACGAGGAATTCGGCGCCGCGGTCGATCATCGGCCGCGCATGGACGGTGAAGCCCGGCAGTACGACGGCCGGTTCGTCCTGCAGTCCGGTCTGCAGGACCCGGTGCCGGCGCGCGTACCCGACCGAGAACACGACGCATTCGACAAAGCCGTCGTGGATCCGGTCGTGGGCGAGGAGGATCGGTTCGAGGTGCGCGAAGAACCGGGTGACCTCCCGCTGGAACAGTGCGGCGACGATCTCCGCCTGGTCGCCGACGTACTTGTAGACGGTCGGGCGGGACAGTCCGGCACGTTCGGCGATGACCGCGTGCAGCCGCGTCCCGTACCCGGATTCGACGAGGCAGGCCGCCGCGGCGTCGAGAATGCGATCGTGGATCGCGGTGGTGCTGAGATCCTGTGCTGTCGGCTTCACCGGACGAAGTCTAAGGGAGGTCCGGTGTCGATCCCCTCCCCCGAGGTTCGACACCGGACCGGCGCGGGTCGGAGCAGGCCACCACGACCCCGCTCACGACCACGTCACCCCTACATCGACGGGGCAATGCAACGCGTTACACCGAAACAGAACCGAATCCTCGGAATTTTTTTCGGCACCTATGCTGCCCTCATGGTGGAGGGCGCGCAGCGGGGCTACCGGGACGTCGAGAATCTCGAGGAAATCCTCGCGGACATGCGGGGGCCTCTCGTCGACAGTGTCGCGACCCCGGCCCGATTGCAGGAGTTGCTCGAGGCGGTTCTCGTCGTCGGGGCCGGTCTGGAACTCGATTCGGTCCTGCAGCGAATCGTGCAGGCGGCGACGACGCTGCTCGACGCCCGTTACGGTGCGCTCGGGGTGCGCAACCCGGACGGTGGCCTGTCCGAGTTCGTGTACGAGGGCATCACGCAGGCCGAACGCGACCGGATGGATCATCTGCCGGAGGGCCACGGCCTGCTGGGGCTGCTCATCGAGCATCCGCGGCCGGTTCGTGTCGCGCATCTGGGCCGGCATCCGGCGTCGGTGGGGTTCCCGGCGAATCATCCGCCGATGGACAGTTTCCTCGGCATGCCGATCATCGTGCGCGGCCAGGTGTTCGGCAGCATCTATCTCACCGAGAAACGGTCCGGTCCCGAGTTCACCGACGAGGACGAGACGATCCTCGACGCTCTCGCCACCTCCGCCGGTGTCGCGATCGACAACGCGCACCTGTTCGAGGAGTCACGCACCCGGGAACGCTGGCTCACCGCGCTCGCCGGGTTCAACGCCCGGCTGCTGTCCGGCGGGTCGATCGACGAGGCCCTCGACCTGCTGGTGACCCGGACCCGGGACCTGTGCGGTGCGGACGGCGCGTACGTCATGGTCGTCGACGGGGACGAGGCGGTCGTCGAGGCCGCCGCCTCCTCGTCCGGCCCGCACGTCGGCAGCGTCGTCGACGTGTCGGACTCGGATCTGCTGCCGGTGGTGCGGGGACGACGACCCACCCTGCTCACCGAACAGGACCGGGTGTCCCCGTTCGACGCGGCCGGACCCGTCCGGATCGCCGCACTGCCGTTGTCGACGACGTCGGGGGTCGCGGGACTGCTGGTGGTGACGCGCACCGGCACCTGCTGGACACCGGACGATCTCACCCGGCTCGGCTCGATGGCGGATTCGGCGGCCCTCGCGGTGGAGTTCGCCGACCAGCAGCACCGCCGACGCCAACTCGACGTGCTCGCCGACCGGGACCGGATCGGTCGCGACCTGCACGACAACGTCATCCAGCAGTTGTTCGCGACCGGGATGAGCCTGCAGAGCCTGCTGCTCGACGAGTCCTGCCCGGTCCCGGAGTCCGCCGCCGCCACACTCCGGCAGACCGTCACCCAGCTGGATCGGACGATCAGCGAGATCCGCACGACGATCTTCGATCTGCACACGGCGGGCGAGGAGGCGTCGACCAGTCTGCGCCGCCGCCTGCTCGACGCGATCGGCGATCTGACGACCCGCTCGACCCTGACCCCGAACGTGCAGTTCACGGGCGCGATCGACACGCTGGTGCCGACGCGGATCCATCCGCACGCCGAGGCCGTGTTGCGGGAGGGCCTGAGCAATGCGCTGCGGCACGCCGGCGCCACGACGATCACCGTCGTGATCGACGCCGACGACCATCTCACGATCCGTATCGGCGACGACGGCATCGGCGGGGTCCCCGACAGCCCACGCCGCAGCGGACTGGCGAATCTCGCCCGCCGCGCAGAACAGTGCGGTGGCAGCTTCACCGTCCTCCCCGCCGACGGCGGCGGCACGGACCTGACGTGGCGGGTGCCGTTGGGGTGAGGCAGGGGCGGCACCCGCCACGTCGACGCGTCAGCGGACGTCGGGCAGGGCGATGCCGGCCAGGTCCGCCTTGATCTGCAACGCAAGGTATTTGCTGTAGTTGCGCACCAGCATGAAGTTCCCGCCGTGGATCCAGAACCGGTCGTGTCCGGAACGGCGCCACACCGACCGCAGCTCGCCCTCGTCGTCGAGATCCCAGACCGGATGACAGACGTCGGCGACGGTGTCGCCGAGAACACGCCGCACCGTGTCGAGGATGCCGCGGAAGCCGGTGGCGCACACGATGGTGTCGGCGGGGACGTGTGTGCCGTCCGACATGACCAGACCGTCCGCGTCCAGGCGTTCGATCGTCGCACCGGAGACCAGCCCGATCCGGCCGTCGGCGATCAGGGGGGCCGCACCGACGTCGATGTAGTAGCCGCCGTTGCGGGTCAGGAAGAGCATCATCACCCCGGTACCGTCCACACCGTCGGACAGTGCGAATCCCTTGTCCGCGAGCGCATCCAGCAGCTCCCGATCGGATTCGGCGAGCGCGGCCACACCCGCCTGCAGGCCTGCCGTGAACTGCGGATCGAGTCGCGCCGTGGAAGCGTCGAGCAGGTCGGCCACCTCGGTGTCCGTGTTCTCGCCGTAACGCATCCGGCCACGCGCGGACAGGGTGCGTCCACTCACCACATGGGTGGGACCACGCTGGACCACGGTGACCCGGGCACCGGACTCGTACAGGTCCTGTGCGATGTCGTGACCACTGTTCCCGGTGCCGATCACGACGGTGCGGGCGCCCCGGCGGGCCGGGTCGGTCCGGTAACGGCTCGAATGCAGCAGTTCGCCGGCGAAGCTCTCGGCGCCGGCGAGGTCCGGCACGGCCGGCTCGGTACCGCTGAGTCCGGTCGCGAGCACCACGTGCCGTGGGCGCAGCGTACGGCGGGTCCCGTCACGGTCGACCACGACGGTCCAGACCCGCTCGCCGGGATCGAACGTGGACTCCACGACCTCCGATCGCGTCCATACGTTCAGATCCATTGCCCGGGAGTAGATTTCGAGCCAGTCCCCCATCTTGTCCTTCGGTGTGAACACCGGCCAGGACGACGGGAACGGCATCAACGGCAGATGGTTCGACCAGACCGCGTCGTGCAGTACCAGGGAGTCGTACCGGTCCCGCCAATTGTCACCGACCCGATCCTCACGGTCGATCAGCACGGTCCGGACCCCGAGCACGCCGAGTCGAGCGGCGAGCGCCAGCCCCGAGTGCCCCGCACCGATCACCAGAACGTCGGGATCGGTGTCGTGACAGTCGAGTTCACGGGCCCGCTGCGCCGACCAGTACTCTTTCCGGTCGCCGTCCGGCTCCGAGCCGTCGGGCCGCAGCTCACCGATCGCCGGTTCGTGACCCGCGAGAGCGTCGAGCGCGGTCAGCACGTTCCGCGCCCGCCACACACCGTCCTCGAAAATCAGCCGAGCGACACCACGCACGTGACCGGTCCGCGTGTCGAATCGGAACAGCAGCTGGATCGTGGGTGTACCCGACGATGCCGGCACGACCGCCGGAGCCGAGGCCGGATCCAGGGTCTCACCGCGGACCTGCTGATCGACCGCGGAGGCGAGCAGCGCGTCGATCTGCGCGGCGCCGTGCAGGCTTCGCAGGTCGCCGGTGAACGCGAGCAGGTCCCGCCACCACAGGTCGGGGTGCAGGACGTCCTCGGCGCCACTCCCCGAGCGGAGCAGGTCCGCGAAGCTCGACAGCCAGCGCTGCGCGGTCTCGGTGGCCGACACCACACCGGCCGAAGGGGAATCCAATTGCATTGTCATGTCCACTCCTCCGTGGTTGTCAGCGTGCGGTGAACCCGGCGTCGACCTTCAGTTCGGTGCCGGTGACGTAGCGGGCTTCGTCCGACGCCAGGAACAGCACCGCGTGGGAGACGTCGACCGGATCCACCCACGGGACCGGGAGGGCGTTCGTTCCGGCGAAGATCGGGGCCACCTGCTCCTTGGTCGGATTCTCGACACCGGGCACGAACAGCCCGAAGCAACGATCGTTGATGATCATGTCCGTGTCGGTCGCGCCCGGGTGGACGGTGTTCGCCCGGATACGGTGTTCGCCGAGTTCACCGACGAGGGTCCGCATCAGCCCGACCACCGCATGCTTGCTGGCCGCGTATGCGGCCGCTTTCGGTGTGCCCTTGATCCCCGCCGTGGAACTGGTGAGGATGATCGATCCGCCGTCGCCCTGCTCGATCAGGTGCGGAACCGCGGCCTTGCACGTGTGCCACACCCCCTTGAGGTTGACGTCGAGGACGTCGTCCCATTCGGCCTCGGTGATGCGATGAGCCGGTTGGCCGCTGATGAAGATGCCGGCGTTCGCCACGACGATGTCGACGCGACCGAGTTCGGCGACACCGCGGTCGAGCAGTTCACGCACGGCGTCGAAGTCGCGGACGTCGACCTTCCCCGCGACGATGCGGCGTCCGAGTCGCTCGACACCCCGCACCGTGTCGGCGAGATCGTCCTCGGTGGAAGCCGGGTAGAAACGGGTCACCGTGTCGATGCCGTCGACCAGGTCGAGGGCGATGATGTCCGCCCCCTCCTCCGCGAGGCGAAGCGCGTGACTGCGCCCCTGGCCGCGTGCCGCACCGGTGACGAAAGCCACTTTTCCTGATACCCGTCCGGGCATTGATTCCCCTTCCGTTCGGCGCTGTTGCCGAACGGAACGTAACGAGCATCACAATTCAGGCGAGGCCACCGTCCCGACCACCGGGACCGAATGCGACTTGCATCACATTCCGTGGTGACGGCGCGGGCCGTGCGCCGACAGACCTAGCCGCGCTTGCTGTTCCGCAACTCCGTCGCGAGGACAGCGGCCTGGGTGCGGCGTTGCATGCCGAGTTTGGCGAGCAGGCGGGAGACGTAGTTCTTGATGGTCTTCTCCGCGAGGAAGAGGCGTTCGGCGATTTCTCGGTTGGTGAGGCCTTCGCCGATGAGGTCGAAGACGGCGCGTTCCTGGTCGGACAGGTCGGCGAGGGGGTCGGCGGTGCGTTCGGAGCGGATGCGCTGCATGAGGGCGGCGGTGGCGCGGCTGTCGAGGAGCGAGCCGCCGGTGCCGACGGTGCGGACGGCGGAGATCAGGTCGGTGCCGAGGATCTGTTTGAGTACGAAACCGGAGGCACCGGCCATGACGGCGTCGAACAGAGCTTCGTCGTCGGCGTACGACGTGAGCATGAGGCAGCGCAGGTCGGGCAGGACGGTTCGCAGGTCGCGGCACAGTTCGACGCCGTTGCCGTCGGGCAGCCGGACGTCGAGGACGGCGACGTCGACACCGGTGGCCGGGATGCGGGCCATCGCCTCCCCCACCGACGCGGCTTCCCCGACCACCGTGAGGTCGGGGGCACTGCCCAGGAGGTCGATCAGCCCCCGTCGGACGATCTCGTGGTCGTCGACCAGAAAGACCCGTGTCATCGGTGCCACCTTCCGTGAACGCTCGGCACTCTCGGCGAAAACGCTACCGTGCCTGTTCCGGCCGGTCGGCCCCGGTCTCTCCCGCTGCATGGAATCGGCGGTAGGCGCCGCGCGGACACCGGTTCTACCGTCCGGGGCGGGTGCACGAAAGGGGTTGCGATGGTCGCGGATCTGCTCTCGACGGTGTTCGTCGTCGACGAGATGGTGGCGGCGCCGGGGCGGGGCCGGGCCTTCCTGGACGCCTATCTGGAGCGGTACGCGCCCGGTGCCCGGGACCGCGGTCTGGTCCTCGACCGGATCCTGGTCGCTCCGCCGGTGTGGCTCGACGACGGGTCGAACACGGTCACGGTCACGTGGACGGCGCCCGGTACGGACGCGTGGTGGCGGCAGCGGTGGGCGGCCGGACGCGACCCCGACGTCGCCGCGTGGTGGGCGTGGGCGGACACCGAACTGGTGCGTCGGGAGCGGACGACGGCGTGCGCAGCCGACGCTCTCGCGGCGGTGACCGATGTTTGAGGTGACGCGGCTGATCCGGTTCGCCGACGGCGCCGACGACACGGCCCGGCACGCGGTCCTGGACGGGGTACGCGCGGCGGTCGCACCGACCGCGGTCGCGGCACTGGCCGAACCGGTCCTGCCGGGCGGCATCGGCGGGACCGACGCGGTGGCACGTATTCGTTTTGCCGACGAAACAGGTTGGCAGGCAATCGAGGCCGGCGTATCGGACGCTCTCGGTTCGGCCGCGGTCGCCCACGTCGACGGGGTCGTCCACACCGGCCGGGTGTGCCCGTCGCGCGGCGGCACGCCGACGATCTTCCGCACCCTGCTGGTGGCGGTCGATCCGGCCGCCGACCCGGAGCTGGTGCGCCGGTTCGAGTCCGAGACCGCAGCGATGCCGCACTACATCCCGTCGATCGGCCCGGCTCAGTGCGCGCCGGCCGGCGACCCGGTCGGAGACGCCCGGTGGACCCATGTGTGGGAGCAGGAGTACGCGACCCTCGACGGACTGACCGGCCCGTACATGACACACCCCTACCACTGGGCGCACGTGGACCGCTGGTTCGACCCCGAGCGCGGGCAGCGGATCGTGACGGCACTGCGGCACAGTTTCGTCACCGTCGGTGCGTCACTGCTCACGGCGGGGTGTCCTACGATTTCTGCATGACCACGGGTATCGAACAGCACGAGTTCCAGACGGAGACTCGTCAGATTCTGGACTTGATGATTCATTCGGTGTACTCCAACAAGGACACCTTCCTGCGCGAGCTGGTTTCCAACTCGTCCGACGCACTCGACAAACTCAAGCTCGAGGCGTTCCGCGACAAGGACCTCGACGCCGACGTCTCGGACCTGCACATCGAACTGGTGCCGGACGCCGACGCCCGCACACTCACGGTGCGTGACAACGGAATCGGCATGTCCCGCGACGAGGTGATCGACCTGATCGGCACGCTCGCGAAGTCCGGCACCGGCGAACTGCGACGCAAGCTGCGCGAAGCACAGGATGCTGCTGCCTCCGAAGCACTGATCGGCCAGTTCGGCATCGGCTTCTATTCGACGTTCATGGTGGCCGACAAGGTCACTCTGCTGACCCGCAAGGCCGGCGAGAAGCACGCCACGCGCTGGGAGTCCACCGGCGACGCCACCTACACGATCGAGACCGTCGACGACGCCCCGCAGGGCACGTCGGTGACGCTGCACCTCAAGGACGTCGACACCGACGACCACATGCACGACTACACGTCCGACCGCGTCCTGCGCGACATCGTGAAGCGCTACTCCGATTTCATCTCCTACCCGGTGCGGCTGCAGGTCGAGGACACCGCCGAGACGCTGAACTCGATGAAGGCGCTGTGGACACGACCGCGCAGCGAGGTCACCGACGACGAGTACAACGAGTTCTACAAGCACGTCAGCCATTCGTGGGACGACCCGCTCGAGATCATTCCGATGAAGGCGGAGGGCACGTTCGAGTACCAGGCGCTGCTGTTCGTGCCGTCGCACGCGCCGTTCGACCTGTTCGCACGCGAGCACCGGGCCGGGATCCACCTGTACGTCAAGCGGGTGTTCATCATGGACGACTGCGAGGAACTCATGCCCGAGTACCTGCGGTTCGTCACCGGTGTCGTCGATGCGCAGGACCTGTCGCTCAACGTGTCCCGCGAAATCCTGCAGCAGGACCGGCAGATCCGGGCGATCCGCCGCCGGCTCACCAAGAAGGTGCTCACCACGATCCGGGACCTGCAGACGTCCGACGACGAGCAGACCCGGGCCAAGTACACCACGCTGTGGTCGCAGTTCGGCCGGGTCCTCAAGGAGGGCCTGCTGTCGGACGTCGACAATCGTGAACTGCTGCTGGGGATCTCGTCGTTCCCGTCGACGCACAGCGAGGACGAGCAGACCACGCTCGCGCAGTACGTCGCCCGCATGCCCGAGGGCCAGGACCAGATCTACTTCCTCACCGGCGAGTCCCGGCAGCAGCTCGAGTCGTCGCCGCACATGGAGGCGTTCCGGGCCCGCGGGCTCGAGGTGCTGCTGCTGACCGATCCGGTCGACGAGGTGTGGGTGACGTCGGTTCCCGAGTTCGACGGCACACCGCTGCAGTCGATCGCGCAGGGCGAGGTGGAGCTCGGCACCGAGGAGGAGAAGAAGGCCGCCGAGGCCGAGCGGGAGGAACGCGACAAGGAGTTCGCGGACCTGCTCACCTACCTCACCGAGACGCTCGACGACCACGTCAAACAGGTGCGGCTGTCGACGCGGTTGACGGATTCACCGGCGTGCATCGTCGGCGACGAATTCGGCATGACACCGGCGCTCGAGCGCATGTACCGGGCGTCGGGACAGCAGGTTCCGCACTTCAAGCGGATCCTGGAACTCAACCCGGAGCATCCGCTGGTGGCGGGACTGCGGGCCGCGCACACCGAGCGCAGCGACGATCCGAGTCTCGCCGAGACCGCCGAACTGCTGTACGGCACAGCGCTTCTCGCAGAAGGTGGAGAGCTCGAGGATCCGGCGCATTTCGCGAAGCTGCTCGCGAACCGGCTGGCCCGCACCGTGTAGCACTGCAGTACGGGAACGGCGCCCGCGGAACACGGTTTCCGCGGGCGCCGTCGCACGGTGACCGAAAACCGATTGCAACCGCCATCGGTCGCCCGGTACCGTGCGGGTGTGCATTTGTACTTCCTCTGACGGCTGAGCCAGGCCCACCGCACTCGTCGAGCAACCCGAGTCCGCGGCGGCCTCCTCGTTCCCGGCCCTCGTGGTCGCCGTCATCTGCGCACCCTTCCCCCCACCAGCTCGGGGCTCGTGGTGCGTCGTCTCGAAGGATTCGAATGCGTACCTCTGCTCATCGACCGGCGCGTGCCAACGCGCAGCTCACCGTCTCCGACGTCTCCGTGACGCGTGGGGCGATCTCCGTCCTGAACCAGGTCGATCTCACCGTCACGCCGACGTCGCGTATCGCGATCGTGGGTGAGAACGGGCGGGGCAAGTCGACCCTGCTCCACGTGCTCGACGGCACCCTCACCCCGGACACCGGCACGGTGCACCGCATCGGGACGCTGGGTGTCGCGGAACAGGAAATGCCGGTGGCCGACGATCGCACCGTGGGCCGTGCCGTGGCGGAGGCCATCGCCGCACCGCTCGCGGCGCTGACGGCGCTCGACGCGGCCGCACACGCACTCGCGGACGGGAGTGCCGGTGCCGCGCAGCGGTATGCGGTCGCACTCGAGGATGCCGAGGCACAGGACGCCTGGGACGCCGAGCGGCGGGTGCAGATCGCACTCGAGGCACTCGACGCGGAAACCGACCCGGACCGGCTGCTGCGGGAACTCTCGGTGGGACAGCGGTATCGCGTGCGTCTCGCGTGTCTGCTGGGCGGCGGCGACGACTTCCTGCTGCTCGACGAGCCCACCAACCATCTCGACCACAGTGGGCTCGAGTTCCTGACGGCGCAGCTCCGGTCGCGTCGCAGTGGCGTGGTCGTCGTCACGCACGATCGTGCCCTGCTGTCGGACGTCGCGGAGACCGTCGTCGATCTCGATCCGTCACCCGACGGTCGGCCGCGCGTGTACGGCAACGGTTACGCCGGTTATCGCGAGGGCCGGACGGCCGAACGTCTGCGCTGGGAGCAGGAGTACGACCGTCAGCAGGCCGAACACGCCCGGCTGGCGGAGAGTCTCGCCGCGGCCCGGAATCGGCTGGTGTCCGGGTGGCGTCCGGAGAAGGGGACGGACAAACACGGGCGCGCGACCCGCGCGGGCGGGCTGGTGCAGAGCGTGCACCGCCGGCAGGAACAGCTCGACGCCCACGCGGTGACCGTGCCGGAGCCGCCGCAGCAACTCCGCTTCCCCGAGCTGCCGACGAGAACCGGTGCGGTACTGCTGCGCGCCGATCGGGTCGGCGTGACGGCCCGTCTGGCCGGCCCGGTCTCGCTCACGCTCGAGCACCGCGGACGCCTGGTCGTGACCGGGCCGAACGGGGCCGGGAAGTCGACCCTGCTGCGGGTGCTCGCGCGGGAGCTGCAACCGGACACGGGCTCGGTGTGGACGCCTCAGGGGTCCCGCGTGGGCGTCCTCCGTCAGGAGACCTCGTTGCCGTTGCACCGGCGGGCGAGCGAGGTCTATGCCGCCCGCGTCGACGCGCTCCGGGCGGCGGGGGTGCTACCGGAATCGGGCGTGGCCGGGCTGTCCCAGCTCGGTCTTCTGCGGGCCCGCGAGTCGGGCAAGCGGATCGGTGAGCTGTCGACGGGTCAGCAGCGCCGCCTCGATCTGGCGCTGCTGCTCGCGGCGGCACCGCACGTGCTCCTGCTGGACGAGCCCACCAACCACCTGTCGATCGCTCTCGTCGACGAACTGACCGAGGCTCTCGGCGCGACCCTGGCGGCGGTTGTCCTCTCCACCCACGACCGGCAGCTGCTCCGCGACGTCGACGACTGGCCCGCGCTGCACCTGGATGCGGCGGTGGGCAGTACGGCACCGGTGTGAGCGACCGCGGGCCACGTGGGGCCCGCGGTCGCCATCGTGTGTCCGGTCAGGTGTTCGACGGCACGATCATCACCGGGCAGTCCGCGGTGTGCAGCATCGCGCGGCTCGTCGACCCGAGCAGCATGCCGCGGAAGCCGCCCCGTCCGCGGGTGCCGACCACGATCAGCTGTGCCTGTTCGGCGTACTCGCTGAGCACCCGCACCGGCCGGTCCCGGGCGACGACACGTTCGACGTCGACGTCCGGGTACTGTTCCCGGCAGCCGGCGAGTCGCTCGGCGAGCACCACTTCCTCACCGGCCTGGATGCGGCTCCAGTGCGGGTCGTCGGGGGTGGCGCCGAGGGACGGCTGAACGCTCACGTCGCTCCACACGTTGACGGCGACGAGTCCCGCACCACGCGCCGACGCCTCCACGAACGCGGCCTCGACCGCGGGCCGGCACGATTCGGAGCCGTCGACACCCACCACGATCGGCCCCTCGGTCGGCGGGAGCCCGTCGAGAGTGCGGCCGCGGACCACGACGACCGGGCACTCGGCGTGGGCGGCGACGGCCGCGGTGACGGAACCGACGATCAGCCCGGTGATCTCACCGTGCCCGTGCGAGCCGAGGACGAGCATCGACGCGGTCGCCGACATCTCGATCAGGGTCGGCGCGGGGCGCCCGTCGACGGCATCGGTGGTGACGTCGATCGAGCCGATCGGCTCCGCGGACTGCCGGGCCAGCACGTGCGCGGAGTCGAGACGGGCCTTCGCGGTGTCACGCAGTTCGTCCTGGAAGCTGCGCGCCAGGTAGGGCTCGGAGTAGTAGAACGCCGGGATGTGGACGGCGGTGACGATGTGCAGGCGGCGCCGGTGGAAGGCGGCGGCGCGGGCCGCCCACACCACCGCGTTCGACGCCGATTCGGATCCGTCGACAGCGACGACGATCGCCTCGGTTGCGTTCATGTACTCGTTCCCTTCTCCGTTCGCGGCCGTCAGCCGGTGATCGCGCGCAGCTTCTCGATCTGTGCGACACGGCCCGCCCGGTCGGCGGCGAGCGGTGTCACGTTGAGGGTGGTGACCCCGGCGGCCGCGAACGCGGCGACCCGTTCCTTGACGAAGTCCTCGGTGCCGATGAGCGAGACGGCCCGCACGAGTTCGTCGGGGACGGCGGCGGCCGCCTCGTCCTTCTTGCCCGCGAGGTAGAGGTCCTGGATCTTCTCGGCCTCCGCCTCGTAGCCGTACCGGCAGGCGAGGTCGTTGTAGAAGTTCTTGCCCTTGGCGCCCATGCCGCCGATGTACAGCGCCAGGTGCGGTTTGATCCACTGCAGCATCGGTTCGACGTCGTCGCCGATCGCGAGGGTGGGGCTCGCGTAGACCTGCAGGTCACCGAGGCTCGGATCACGCTTCGCCTTGCCCGCGGCGAGCGCCTCGCCCCACACCGCGTCCGCCTTCTCGGGGTGGAAGAAGATCGGTTCCCAGCCCTCGGCGATCTCCGCGGTCATCGCGACGTTCTTGGGTCCCAGGGACGCGATGACGATCGGGATGCGTTCGCGCACCGGATGATTGATGAGCTTGAGCGGCTTACCCAGTCCCGTGCCCTGCTCTGCGGGCAGCGGGATCTGATAGTACTTGCCCTGGTGTTCGACCTTCTCGCGGCGCCACACCTGACGGCAGATGTCGACGAGTTCGCGGGTGCGGCCGAGCGGGGCGTCGTACTTGACGCCGTGGAAGCCCTCGATCACCTGCGGGCCGGACGCGCCGATGCCCATGACGAAGCGGCCGTTCGAGACGAAGTCCAGCCCGGCCGCCGTCATCGCCGTGAGACTCGGGGTGCGGGTGTAGATCTGGAAGATGCCGGACGCGAGTTCCACCGTCGACGTCTTCGCGGCGAGGTAACCGATCTGGCTCACCGCGTCGAACGAGTACGCCTCGGGGACGAACACGATGTCCAGGCCCGCCCGTTCCAGGTCGGCGACCTCGTCGGCGGTCTCGGTGAATCCACCGCTGTAGTTCAAGCCCATACCGATACGCATCGGCGACCCCACTTCCGTGATTACTGTGACGGACGTTACGACGGTACGGGACTCTACGACCGCTCGGGACGAACCACCATCACCGGGCACTGTGCTTTCTGCACCAGCTCGTTGCTGGTGGAACCGAGCAGCAGCCCGCGGAATCCGCCGCGGCCCCGGCTGCCGACCACCACCAGCTGCGCCTTCTGCGACCACGCGATCAGGTGGGTGCGCGGCCCGTCGATGTAGAGCTCCCGCCGGACCTCGACGTCCGGGTAGCGCTCGCACCAGCCGGCGAGGCGCTCGGACAGCACCTCGTGTTCGGCGTCCTCGAACGCGCGCGGGTCGCGGATCGCGTTGCGGCCGCCGGCGAGGGTGCCGTGCGGGGTGTCGCTCCACGCGTGGATCGCGACGAGCGGGACGCCGCGCAGCGCGGCCTCCTCGAACGCGACGGCGGTGGCCCGCTCGCTGGTGGGGCTGCCGTCGATACCGACGACCACCGGACCGCTGTCGGGCACCTCGCCGTCGCGTCGGTGCACCACCACGACCGGGCACACGCCGTGGCTGGCCGCCCCCACCGCCGTCGACCCGATACCACCGGCCGCCCCGCTGCCGGACGCGCCGAGCACGAGTGCCCGCGAGTCCTCCGACAGCGACACCAGCCAGCGGGCTCCGCCCATCGTGGAGATCTCGGTGGAGATCCGGACGTCGGCGGACACCCGGCGCGCCGTCTCCGCCGCCGCGGTGAGAATGTCCTTGCCCTGCACCTCCATCCAGTCGTAGATGCCGGCGACGTCGAGGTACGGGGCGCCGTACGTGTACGGCGAGAAGTTCAGTGCGTGGACGAGTCGCAGTGTCAGGTTCCGGGCGGCGCACATGCGGGTGGCCCACACGACGGCGTCGTGCGCGGCGTCCGATCCGTCGACTCCCACCACCACCGAGTTCGCGTCCCGAGCCACCGACGGCTCGTCGGTGTCGTATCGAGTTTCTCCGGCGGTCATCCCGCTCACCCACTTCCGTTGCTACGAATCGGTGTCGGGTCCGACGTTAGTCACTCGGGCGGGTTCACGCGTGGATCCCTGAGCCTCCGGATGTTCGGGACCAAAGTCCCGCCCGGTACGGGCGAAAGTCGGAACCTCGCCGTGGGGACCGCGATGCACGTCACATTTAATTGTCATCTGACATGACAATTTTCTACGGTCGAGTCATGCAGTTGACGCAGTTCACCGATCTGGGCTTGCGGATCGTGATGCGCCTGGCAGCCGAACCGGTCGCCGACGCACCGTCCGAGCCCGGCACTCGTGTGATCGCACAGCAACTCTCGGTGTCGTACAGCCATGCCACGAAAGTGGTTGCCCGGCTGAGCGAACTCGGAGTCCTCACCACCCGCAGAGGGCGCGGCGGAGGCCTCGCGATCACCGACCTGGGGCGGAGCGCGCCCCTCGGGTGGCTGACCCGGCAGCTCGAGGGAGACGCCGAGGTCGTGACGTGCGAAGGAGACAATCCGTGCCCGTTTCGGCGCGATTGTCGACTACGATCCGCCCTGCGTGACGCCCAGAACGCGTTCTACGACGCCCTGGACACCCTGACGGTCCGCGACCTCGCCGCGACCGGATCGTCGACCGAGAACCTGCTGTCGGCACTCACCGTGCCGGCAGCGAAGTAGAACCCCACCACAACCGACCGAACAGGAGATTCCGATGCTCTCGGAGGCCTCGAAGGAAACCGTCCGCGCCACCCTGCCCGCCGTGGGTGCGGCGATCGGCGACATCACGACGCTGTTCTACCGCAAGCTGTTCGCGGCACATCCCGAACTCGAGCGCGACCTGTTCAACCGCGGCAACCAGAAGCAGGGCGAGCAGCAGAAGGCGCTCGCCGGCGCCATCGCGGCGTTCGCGACGCTGCAGCTCGACCCCGACGAGGAGCGTGTGCAGACCATCCTGTCGCGCATCGCGCACAAGCACGCCTCGCTGGGCATCACCGCCGACCAGTACTGGGTCGTCCACAAGCATCTGTTCGAGGCGATCGTCGAGGTCCTCGGCGAGGCCGTGACACCGGAGGTCGCGTCCGCGTGGGACGAGGTGTACTGGCTCATGGCCAACACGCTCATCGCGATGGAGAAGGGCCTGTACGAGCAGGCCGGTGTCGACGCCGGTGACGTGTGGCGCACGGTGAAGGTGACCAAGCGGGTGCACCAGTCCGCGGACACCGTGTCGTTCACGCTGGCGTCGCTCGACGGCTCGGCGCTGCCGAGCTTCGCTCCCGGCCAGTACATCTCGGTACAGGTGGCCCTGCCGGACGGCGCACACCAGATCCGCCAGTACAGCCTGGCGTGCGAACCGACGGACGCCGAGTGGCGGATCACCGTCAAGCGGATCGGCGCCCTGTCTCAGGCCGACGGCTCCGTCGCCCCGGCCGGCGAGGTGTCGAACTTCCTGTACGACAACCTCTTCGAGGGCGACGAACTGAAGGTGTCGCTGCCGTTCGGCGACCTGACCCTGCCGGAGGACGACGCCCCACTGCTGCTGATCTCCGCCGGTATCGGCTGCACCCCGATGATCGGCATGCTCGAGCACCTCGCGTCGACCGACGACAAGCGTGCCGTCTCGGTGCTGCACGCGGACCGCAGCGCGGCGCAGCACGCGCACCGCGCCGAGCTCGCCGAGCTCGTCGACCGACTGCCGGCCGGTGTCGTGCACCGCTGGTACGAGGACCTGGGTGCGCGCGAGGCGTTCGCCGGGACCCGGCTGGGCCGCGCGGACCTGTCCGACATCGTCATCGAGCCCGGTACCCGCGCGTTCCTGTGCGGCCCACTGCCGTTCATGCTCGCAATGAAGGAGTCGCTCATCGCCCGCAACGTCCCCGCCGAGAACATCCACTACGAGGTGTTCGGTCCGGACAGCTGGGCCGGCGCGAGCGCGTAGGTCCCACTCGGGCCCTCCTGCTACGGATACCACGACCGTCGGCGACACCACGTCGCCGGTGTTCGTGGCTTTCCGGCATCCTGAGCCCCCGTGATCTACGGTGAGGTGTGGCCCGATCTCAGTTGATCCTGACGCCGCTGACACCCGCGGCGATCTTTCTCGTGTTCACCGTCGACGAGGGTGGTGAAACCGCCGTCCGCGACCTGCTGGCCGACGTCGACGGCCTGCGCAAGGCCGTCGGTTTTCGTGTCGCCGGATCCAGATTGGTGTGTGTCACCTCGATCGGATCGGCTGCGTGGGACCGCCTGTTCGACGGCCCCCGCCCGGCACAGTTGCACGAGTTCGTCGAACTCGACGGCGGCCGTCACCGCGCCCCGTCGACTCCCGGCGACCTGCTGTTCCACATCCGTGCGGTGTCGATGGACCTGTGCTTCGAGCTCGCATCGAAGATCGTGGGCCGGTTGCGCGGCGCGGCCACGGTCGTCGACGAGACGCACGGATTCCGGTACTTCGAGCAGCGGGACCTGCTCGGGTTCGTCGACGGCACCGAGAATCCCGAGGACGTCGAGGCCGCCGAGGCCGCTCTCGTCGGGGACGAGGATCCCGAGTTCACCGGTGGCAGCTACGTGATCGTGCAGAAGTACCTGCACGACATGGACGCCTGGAACGCGATCTCCACCGAGGAGCAGGAACGCGTCATCGGACGCACCAAGCTCGACGACATCGAGATGGACGACGACGTCAAACCGTCGAATTCCCATGTCGCCCTGACCACGATCACCGAACCGGACGGCACCGAACGCGAGATCTTGCGCGTCAACATGCCGTTCGGCAGCTTCGGCGACGACGAGTTCGGAACCTACTTCATCGGGTATGCGGCCGACCCGGCCGTCACCGAGGAGATGCTGCGCAACATGTTCGTCGGCAAGCCCGAGGGCAACACCGACCGCATCCTCGACTTCTCCACCGCCGTCACCGGCGGCCTGTTCTTCTCCCCCGCACTCGGATTCCTGGACGCCCTCCCACCTGCGCCGAGCGTCCGGGCCCCCGACACCGACGACACGAGCCCGTCCCCCGCCGCTGACGGATCACTCGGAATTGGCAGTCTGAGAAGGAGTTCCACACGATGAACAATCTCTATCGCGGTCTCGCCCCCGTCACCGACGTCGCCTGGGCGTCGATCGAGGAGGAGGCGACCCGAACCTTCAAGCGGCACATCGCCGGTCGCACCGTGGTCGACGTCTCCGGCCCGCACGGCACCGACTTCTCCGCAGTCGGTCTGGGCCGCACCACCGTCATCGACGCGCCCGCGTCGGGGGTGCTGGCCCGGCAGCGGAAGGTGGCCCCGCTCGTGGAGCTACGGGTTCCGTTCACACTGTCCCGGGAGGAGATCGACAACGTCGAACGCGGCGCTCAGGACGCCGACTGGGACGCGGTGAAGGAGGCCGCGAAGAAGATCGCGTTCGCCGAGGACCGGGCGATCTTCGAGGGGTACGCAGCCGCCGGGATCGAGGGCATCCGGGCGGCGTCGTCGAATCCGCCGCTGCGGCTGCCCGACGACGTCCGCGACGTACCGGAGGCGATCAGTCAGGCTCTGTCGGAACTACGGCTCGCCGGTGTCGACGGCCCGTACTCGGTGCTGCTCAGCGCCGACGCCTACACCGAGGTCAGTGAGACGTCCGACCACGGCTATCCGATCCGGGAGCACATTCGCCGGCTCATCGACGGCGACATCATCTGGGCGCCCGCGATCGACGGGGCGTTCGTGCTCAGCACCCGCGGCGGCGACTTCGATCTGCAGATCGGGCAGGACCTGTCGATCGGCTACCTGTCGCACGATTCGGAGACGGTCGAACTGTACTTCCAGGAGTCGCTGACGTTCCTCAACTACACGTCGGAGGCGTCGGTCGCACTGGCTCGCGGCTGACAGCGGCTCCCCCGAAAGACGAAGTCCCCGCCCGGATGTCGGCATCCGGGCGGGGACTTCTGTCGTATCGGAAGATCACATGGTGGTGGAGGCGCCGCGCCACGTGACCGCGACACCGCGCTCCTCGAGCCACGACGACGGGTCGGCCTTGGCGCCGGACGCGTCCCACACCTCGAAGTGCAGGTGCGGGCCGGTGGACTGGCCGCGGTTGCCGACGGTGGCGATCTGCTGGCCCGCGCTCACCCGCTGGCCGCTGCTCACCTGGTAGTCGTTGATGTGCCCGTAGACGGTGGTGGTGCCGTCGTCGTGCAGGACCCGCACCCACAGACCGAAGCCCGACGCCGGTCCGGCGTCGACGACGACACCGTCGGCCGCGGCGTACACGGGGGTACCGATGGGGGCGGCGATGTCGAGTCCGCTGTGCCGGACACCCCAGCGCGGGCCGAAATCGGATGTGAGTGTGCCCGAGACGGGCTTGACTGCGCGCGGGGCGAGGCTGCCGGTGGAACCGGTGGATCCCAGGTGCGCCTCGGCGGCGTCGACGGCGGCGCGGATCGCGTCCTGCACCTGCGGCAGATCGGCGGGCACCGGTGCAGCCTTGACCGTATCGACGATCTGCTGTGCCGTCGGCGAGACGGGCAGCTGCGGCAGTTCCGGCAGCTGCAGCTGCGGCAGCTCGGGCAGCTGGATCTGAGTGCCGGGAATCGTGTCGGCGGCGGCCGTACCGGCACCCATCTGGGCGCCCACGGTCAGGAATGCGCCGGTAGCGGCGGCGACGGTAGCGGCCTTGACACCCGCGCTGGGGCCCGGAGTTTCAAGGCGATGGCGTCCCACAGTTACTACCTCGTCAATCGTGTCGTCGGCTGCACTCTCGATCTTGCTGCCGGGCCAAGGTAACAAATTCATATAGGTCGTGGCTAGCGTTACCGGTTCTTTATTTTCGGCGATCCGAACCTCGCCGCCACGACCTCGGCCGATTCATCGCCGGGCCCCGCGGACCGCTACACTCACTGACTGCGCCCAGCCCTCGTAGCTCAGGGGATAGAGCACGGCTCTCCTAAAGCCGGTGTCGCAGGTTCGAATCCTGCCGAGGGCACTCGTGAAGGATTTCCGCCGGATACCGGCGGAAATCCTTCACTGCTCGTCTCGGGGCCCCGTCGTCTCAGCCGGTGGCGCGACTGCGCATCGCGTCGACGAACACACCGGGGATCTCCGCGGGAGTGCGGGCGATGTGGCTGGTTCCGCCGGTGGCGGCGGAAATCTTCTGTAGCACTGCGGCGTCGGCGTCCTCGGTGACACCGATCGTGACGACGATGACCGGGCGGGCCGGGTCCTGTTCCCGCGTCAGCGTGGCGAGCAGGTTGTCGAGTGTGATGCTCGACGGATCCTCGTTGGCGCCGTCGGTGAGCAGGATGACGCTGTTGACGGCGCCGGGGTCGTAGCCCTCCTTGACCTTCCGGAACGCGGCGAGCGTCGTGTCGTACAGGCCGGTGCCGCCCTGGACGAGCGTCGGGAGGGTGCGGACCGCGTCGGTGAGTTTCTGCCGCTGGGTGGCGCCGTCGACGGTCTCGTCGAGCCGCCGGATCGGGACGAGTTCGCGGTAGTCCTTGCCGCCGCCCCCGAGCCCGATCGAGAACGCCCACAGGCCGAGCTGCGCGTTGTCCGGGAACAGTTTCGCCCCGGTCTCGCTGGCCTGCACCGTCAGCGCGATCCGGGTGGCCGGGCCGGCGTTCTCCGCCATCGACCCGGACACGTCCTCGACGACGAGTGCCCGCGACGGCAGCGCGAGCACCGCATACCGTTTCAGGACCTGCGCGGCCGCGGCCGGATCCGACGGCGTCAGCACCGACACGTCGCCGACGCCGCGGCCACCGTCGAGCGGTGCCCGATCCGGTCCACGGAAACCGGCGCGGGACAGTGCACTGCGGCCGGCATCGGACGCCACCGCCTCGGCGAGTGCGACACCGGCGTCCGTCGCGGCCGCGCGGTCGGTGTCGGGAGCGGTGACCACCACCGGATAGTCGAGGAACACCGCACCGGTGGCCGGCACCGTCGTGGCCGCGCCGGCGTCGCCGACGACCTGCTGCTCGGTGACGATCGCGATCCCGCCGTCGGAGTCGACCGCGGCGAGACGCTGCGCGGCGTCGGTCTGGTGCAGGTTGGCCGCCTGCGCCTGCGCGAGCGGCACCAGTGCGGCCGGGACGGCGTCGGCGGCCACCGTTCCCGCGTCCGCCTCGGCGAGGGCCCCGACGATCGGTGCATTCGAGATACTGCTGGTGAGCGGGTCACCGATCCGCAGTCCGTGCAGTCGCAGCGCGTCGAGCCACGTCGCGAACGACTGTGTCTCGCCGGCGCGGCCCGCGATCACGACCGGGGTGGCCGCGATCGACGGGGCAGCGACGTCGAAGCCGATACCGGCGCTGTCGGCCGCCTTCGCGACCCACTGCGTCGAATCCGGGATCCACAGGTCGGGCCGGCTCGGGTCACCGGCCGCCCCGAGTCCGTCGGCGCCGGGCGCCGCGGTGATCGTGAACGATCGGCAGCCGAGGTCCTCGGCCGACGCCGACGCGGTGATCTCGGTGAGAACCGGTGCGATCGCCGGGTCCGCCATCACCCGGTGTTCGCTCACCGTGTCGCAGCCGCCGGCGCGGTCGACGAGCAGATAGGCGCCGGTACCGGCGAGCGCGACGACCGCCAGTCCGATCGCACCGTAGGTGACGGCCGACGCGCCCGCACGCGGCGCACTGTGACGTCCGGGCATCGTTCCGGGACCTCCCCGATTCAGGTGTAGAGCGTGACGAACTTCTGCAGGGAACTCTCGATGTCGCCGCGCAGGGCCCGCGCGACACCGGATCCGATCGGCCCGAACAGCGGTGCCCCGCCCAGTTCGATGTCGAGGACGACTCTTGCGCCCACGTCCACCGGTTCGACGCCGAGGACCAGGCCGAGCTTGACGCCGCCCTTGCCGTCGCCCTTCAGCACCAGGCTGCGCGGCGGATCGTATTTCTTCAGGGTCCAGGCGACACGGTTGCGCAGGCCCTTGACCGACACGATCGAGCTGACGGTGGTGCCGGCTCGTAGTTCGTCGGGCAGTTCGCTGCGCCACGCCTCGTGGATGCTGAGCCACTCGTCGAACCCCGTCAGATCCGACGCCCTGTTCCACGCGTCGTCGGGACTCATCGGGACGTCGACGGACACCTTCAGCTTGGCCATCGTCGGATCGTAGCCAACAGGAAACGTGACGTATAGGACCCGGACGAGACACTGCTGCGTCCCGCATCGGTCGACGCGGGACGCAGCAGTGCAGGGTTTTCTAGTGCGCGACGGCCTTCTCGACGCCGACACCGGTGAGCGAGCGGACCTCCATCTCGGCCTGTTTCGCAGGATCCTCCGGCTTCCGGCGTCCGACGTGGGTGCCGACGATGCCGAGGACGAATGCCAGCGGGATGGACACGATGCCCGGATTGGACAGCGGGAACCAGGAGAAGTCGGCGTTCGGGAACATCGAGCTCTTGGCCCCGGACACGGCCGGCGAGAACACGATCAGCACCAGGCAGCTGAGCAGGCCGCCGTAGATGCTCCACAGGGCGCCGGTGGTGTTGAACTTCTTCCAGAACAGCGAGTACAGCAGGGTCGGCAGGTTCGCGGATGCGGCGACCGCGAACGCGAGGGCGACGAGGAACGCGATGTTCTGGCCCATCGCCAGGATCCCGAGGACGATCGACGCCAACCCGATCACGACGACGGTGATGCGGGAAACCCGCACCTGCTCTTCCTCGGATGCCTTGCCACGCTTGATGACACTGGCGTAGATGTCGTGGGCGAACGACGCCGACGCGGTGATCGCGAGGCCGGCGACGACCGCGAGGATCGTGGCGAACGCGACCGCGGAGATGATCGACAGGAACAGGGTGCCGCCGAGTTCGAACGCGAGCAGCGGGGCGGCCGCGTTCTCCTTGCCGGGGGCGTCGAGGATCTTGTCGGGGCCGACCATTCGGGCGGCGCCGTAGCCGAGGACCAGGGTGAACAGGTAGAAGGCACCGATCAGTCCGATCGCCCACGTCACCGAGCGGCGGGCCTCCTTCGCGGTGGGCACGGTGTAGAAGCGCATCAGCACGTGCGGCAGGCCCGCGGTCCCGAGCACCAAGGCGATGCCGAGGGAGATGAAGTCCAGCCGGGACATCGAGCTGATGCCGTACTTCGCGCCCGGAGCGAGGACGTCGCGGCCGGCGACCGCCTCGTTGGTCGAGTCGGTGACCATGTTCTGCGCGTCGGCGAGGAGCTGCGAGAAGTTGCCGCGGACGGCGAACAGCACGAGCACGAACATGATGGCGGCGCCGGCGATCAGCAGAACCGCCTTGACCATCTGCACGTACGTGGTGCCCTTCATGCCGCCGACGAGGACGTACACGATCATCAGGACACCGACGACGGCGACGACGATCGCCTGACCGGCCTTGTCGTGGATGTCGAGCAGCAGTGCGACGAGGCCACCGGCACCGGCCATCTGGGCGAGCAGGTAGAACAGCGACACGACGAGCGTGGACAGTGCGGCGGCCATCCGGACCGGACGCTGCTTCAGCCGGAAGCTGAGGACGTCGGCCATCGTGAATCGTCCTGTGTTGCGCAGGAGTTCGGCCACCAGCAGCAGTGCGACGAGCCAGGCGACGAGGAAGCCGATCGAGTACAGGAAGCCGTCGTAGCCGTAGACGGCGATGGCGCCGGCGATGCCGAGGAACGATGCCGCCGACAGGTAGTCGCCGGCGATCGCGAAACCGTTCTGCGGGCCGGAGAACTGGCCGCCTCCGGTGTAGAAGTCGGACGCCTTCTTGGTGGTGCGGCTCGCCCGGATCACGATGCCCATCGTGATCACCACGAACGCCACGAAGATGGCGATGTTGAGGACCGGGTTACCGACCTGGGAGCTCTCTGCCGCGAGAATCGTCGTCACTTGACCGGCCCTTCCAGCTCGTCGCGGATCGCCGCGGCGCGGGGATCGAGTTCACGGTTCGCGAACTTCACGTACAGCGCGGTGATCACGAACGTCGACACGAACTGCCCGAACCCGAGGACGATCCCGAGGTTGACGTGTCCGATCACCTCGGTGGCCATGAAGCCGGGTGCGTACGTGGCGAGCAGCACGTAGATCGCGTACCACGCGAGGAAGAACGCGGTCATCGGGAACACGAAGTGCCGCAAGCGGTGTCGCAACTCCTGGAATTGCGGGCTGGCCTGCATGTCGAGGAAGGCCTGCGCGTCGGGGGCACTGCGCTGCGGCGGTACCCCCGAACCGAGGTCGGTGGTGGTCATGGTCGGCTCCTGGGACGTGGCGACCGCATCGCGAACGCTGGTGCGGTGGTTGCGATGCGACGTTAGTGAGAGCCAGGTCACAACCGAAGGGTGTGCCGACGGTCACACGGTGAAGTGTCCGGACATGCGCCGAACGGTCGCCCGGCGGCGACGAACGGTCGGGCGTCAGCCCTCGTGTGGCAGCCGGCGCGGACCGGGCCCGTCCGCGCCGAGCCGGTCACCCGGATTGAGAACCGCGCACCGCTGCAGCGACAGGCAGCCACAGCCGATGCAACCGGTGATCTCCCGTTCGAGCTGTTCGAGTTCACGCCGCCGCGCCTCGAGATGCGCGACCCACCGCCGGGAGATCCGTTCCCAGTCCTGCTGGCCGGGCATCCGGTCGTGCGGCAGATCGGCGAACACGTCCGAGACCTCCGACAGGGGGATACCGAGCCGCTTCGCAACGAGGATGAGCGACAGCCGCCGCAACACGTGCCGCCGATAGCGGCGCTGATTACCGGACGTGCGTTCCGACTCGATCAGCCCCTGATCCTCGTAGAACCGGATCGCCGACGTCGCGATCCCCACCCGCTCGGCGACCTGGCCGATCGTCAACAGATCAGTTGCCGCAGGCATCCGATCCTCCCTCGAGTTCAAGTCGACTGGAAGAGAGGGACAGCGTACGGGAACGACGACCGGTCGGCGCGTGCCACCGTCCCGGGACGGTGGCACGCGCCGGTCACCTCAGACGTGGGACGGCGCCATCACCGGCTTCGCCCGCGTCTCGACCACGCTCGGCCACAGTGCTCTGTCTCCGAGCAGCCGCATGATCGCGGGAACGAGCAGCGGCCGGACGACGAAGGTGTCGAGCAGGATTCCGATGGCCATCGCCAGTCCGAACTGGAACAGTTCCCGGATCGGTTGGGTGGTCAGGACCGCGAAGGTGGCCGCCAGGATGAGCCCTGCGGACGAGATCACCCCGCCCGATCGGGTGAGGGCCACCCGCAGCGCGGCCCGCGGTGGATGCGTCGACAGTTCCTGCCGGTAGCGGCTCATCAGGAAGATGGTGTAGTCGACGCCCAGGGCGACCAGGAACACGAATATGTAGACCGCGACCCGGTTCCCGATTCCGGCGTCCCCGAGCACCGTGACGGTGACGAAGGTCGTGAGCCCCAGTGTCGCGGTGAACGACAGCACCAACGTCCCGATCAGGTACAGCGGTGCGAGTACCGACCGCAGCAGCAGCGCCAGGACGGCAGCGACGATCACGAGGACCAGCGCGGCAACCACCCAGTTGTCGCGATCGAGTGCTGACCGGATATCGGCGGCGTGTGCGCTCTCGCCTCCGACGAGGACCTGCGCGTCAGCGATCCCCGCATCGGCTGCGGCGGACTGCGCTGCGGCAGCGAGAGTGTCGACGCGGTCCAATGCCTCCGGGCTGTAGGGGTTGTCGGTGAAGACGATCTGGAATGCTGCCGTCGTCCCGCCCGCGCCGACCTCCGGGCGCTCACCCACTCGGGCCACCCCGTCCACGTCCGACAGGCGGCTGGTGATCTGGTTCCAGTCGGGCGGCGGCGTCCCGGGCGGGGTGGTGACGTAGACGGTGGACGGCGCGATCTCCCCCGGCCCGAAGGCGTCGGCGATCATGTTCTGGCCGGACTCGGATTGGGTGTCGATGCGGAATCCGCTGATGAAATCGAAGCTTTCGCGGTAGCCGGCCAGGCCCGCGGTCATCACGAGCAACCCGAGGAGTGTGGATACCAGTACGGTTTTCGGCGAGCGGTCGACCAGATCCGCGACTCGTTCCCAGACCTTGCCGCCGACGCGGCTCGATGCTGCTCGGGTGGTGGACGGCCAGAAGAGTTTTCCTCCGAAGAGCAGCATCAGCGCAGGGGTGAAGGTGAAGGCGACCAGCCCCATCGAGGCGACACCCAGCGCGAGATACGGGCCGAAGCCGCGCAAGGCGGGAGAGATCGCCGCCAGCAGAGCCAGCATGGCCAGGACGATCGTCGAGACACTCGACAGGATCGCCTCGGACACTCCCCGCAGCGCCCGCATCATGGCGGCGGAGCGGTCCGGTTCCTCGGCGAGGGCCTCGCGGTAGCGGGCGGTGACGATCAGTGCGTAGTCGGTACCGACGCCGAACAGCAGCACGGTCATGATCGACGCGGTCTGTGAACTGACGTCGAACCAGCCTGCGTCGGCCATCATCGCGCCCACCGTCTCGGCGAGCCGCATCGCGACACCGACACCGGCCAGCGCCACGACCACCAGGACCGGCGACCGGTAGATGACCAGCAGGATGATCGCGACCAGCAGGATCGTCCCGAGAAGCAGGATCTTGTCGCCGCTGCTGAACACCTTCACGGTGTCGGTGGCGATCCCGGCCGGTCCGGTGACGGCCGCGTCTGCAGGTCCGGCGGCCTCGCCGACCAGGTCGCGAAGCGTGCCGACCGTGTCCTGGAACGATTCGTCCGTCGGATCACCGGTCAGCGAAACGACGACCATCTCGCTGTCGTCGTCGGCGGTGCGCAGGTCGACGCCGCCAGGGCTGTCGGCGGTGACCACCGCGGCGATCGAGGGATTGTCGACTCTCGCACCGTCGATGCTCGCGGTGATCCGGTCCACTGCCGCCGAGGTCTCGGCCCTGTCGGCGCCGCGTACGACGACGATCGCGGGGGTGCCCTCGTTACGAGGGAACTCGCGGGCCGCGAGTTCGGCGGCTTGCACAGATTCCGATGAGGCGGGCGGATCGTTTGCGCCCGCGTTGTTTTCGACGTCCTCCAAGGCGGGCGCGATACTTGCGAGGGCACCCACGAGGACGATCCACAGCAGCACGACGATGCCGGCCCGACGCCGGGACCCGAAGAGAGTGTTCATAAAGCGTGACTTCATATCGTGACGTCCGATCCCGACGGGAATGCGTTCATCGCACCGATGTCGGATAGCGGGATGGAAAGTCGGAGTAGCGGTCCGCGCCCGGGACGAAGCGTCCGGTGCGGGCAGCCCATACCTCGAACGCGATCGTGGCGAACGGAGGCAGCGAGGACACCAACGCCAACAGCAGGGTCCGCAGGCGCCAGCCGAGCTTGACGTACATCGCGATCGAGAGCACGACGAATATCACGAACACCGCCCCGTGCAGGGACCCGAAGATCCGGACGCCGACCTCGGTGCTCTTCGCGATCCACTTCAGGTACATGCCGATCAGCAACCCGAGCCAGGTCACCGCTTCCAGCGTTGCAACGACACGGAAGGCTCGCACCAGAATGCGGGCATTCGAGTGCTCCACCGGATATGGCTGCCGGTCGGTCATGCGGCACCCTCCGGACTCGTTGGCACGCTTTCCTTCTCGAAGGATCGAGCATGTTCCGGATCACGCGCGACGGCCGAGCGGAGCGTGAGGAAGAAGACCACGAAGGCAACAGTCAGCAGGACATGGCCTATCCCGGCGATCCCCGAGATCGCGGCCGATGCTTCCTTACCGAAGACCTGCATGGTCCCGTGGACGAGTTGCATCGACACAGTGAGGATCAGGCCGGCGTGGAAGGTGACGGAGAACCACCGGTAGAGGGGGTTGGCCGACAGCACGAACAGGCGCTCGAAGATCGCGACGATCAGTAGGAACAGCACACCGAGAACCAGGAAATGGGTGTGCACGACGGAAAGTTGAGTCGGTCCGTCGAAGTCCTGGGCCTTGGTCAGCTCCCGGTAGTACAGGCCGGACGCCAGACCCGCAACGGCGTAACCGAACGCGGAATTGACAAGTATCTTCACACCTTCCATCCGACCGAAATCCGGAGCCCGGCACATCGGAAGAACGGTGAGATTCGTCTACGACTTTGGATAGAGACCCGTCGAACTCGGCGGTAGAGCTAGTCGATGGTGCCGTCGATGATCCCCCGCGAACGTGCCTGCGCAACAGCTGCAGTCCGGGATCGCACACCCAATTTGCCGAACGTGTTCGTCAGGTGCGTCTTGACGGTGCCCTCGCTGAGGAACATCCGGCGCGCGATCTCCCGGTTGGAGAATCCTGCGGCGACAGCCTCCAACACCTGAATCTCACGGGGGGTGAGGGTCGGCCCCGGATCACGCATCTGCGCCATCAGTTTCGAGGCCACCGCGGGTGACAACGCGCTCGCACCCCCGGCGGCCGCGACGATTGCCGTGAAGAGTTCGGCCGGCGCGGTGTCCTTGAGGAGATAGCCGCTGGCACCGGCCTCGATCGCGCGCAGAATTTCGGCATCGGTGTCGTAGTTCGTCACCACCAGGACCTGCGGAGCGCTCGGCAGGGAGCGGATCTCTCTGGTCGCCTCCACGCCGCTCAGTCCGGTCCCGAACCGCAGATCCATGAGGACGAGATCGATCGACTCGTCACGGCACAGCGCAACGGCCTCTTCACCGGTGGAGGCCTCGGCGACGATCTCGATTTCGTCCGCGTGCCGTTCGAGCAGTGCTCGTAGTCCGGCGCGGACGATCGCATGATCGTCCGCGAGCATCAGCCGAATCATCGCGGCTCCTCCCCTGACTGTGCGAGCGGAAACGTCACCGAGATCGCGGTGTGGCCGGGCTCCGATTCGATGGACCACCGCCCGTCGAGCTGCTCGACACGGGTCCGCATGGCGTTGAGGCCGAAGTTGTGCGCGGAAGGATCGTCGAGGATCCCGACGTCGAATCCGTGACCGTCGTCGACCACGTCCAGACGGACGGCGTCAGCACCGTAGCCGAGAGTGACGACGGCGTGGCGGGCATCGGCATGCCGCACGACGTTCGACACAGCCCCCTGGGCAAGGCGCACCAGGGCCGACTCCACCGGCATCGGTAGAGACAGGGCCTGTCCCTCCACAAGAAGATGCACGTCACACCTCCCGGCGGCGGCGCGCTCGCACACCCTGCCCAACGCGTCGACGAGTGAGCTTCCCGCCAGATCGGCGGGCGAGAGGGCCGCGATCAGCCGTCTGGCGTCCGCCAATCCTGCCGACGCGGTCCGCCGAGCCATGACGATCTTGTCTGCAGCGCCCGGGGGCAGGTTTTCGGCCTCGGCGGCGTGCAACAGCATCTGGATGCTGCTCAGCCCCTGGGCGACGGTGTCGTGGATCTCTCGGGCCAACCGCTCACGTTCGGCCAGTTCACCGGCGGAGCGCTCCGTTTCCGCCAGCTCTGCGCGAGTGCGATGCAGATCCTCGATCAGTTGCTGCCGGCGCTCCGTCTCGTGGAACAGCACTCGAAAACCCAGTCCCACAACGACACCGACCACAGCCCCGAGCAACGACCCGACCAGCGCTCCGCCCCACTGGCCGCGAGTATGGACACCGATCAGCACGTTGACAACAGTGATCACCGCCACCACCGACACCGCGGGGACCAACGACACCTCGGTCATGAAAAGCAGGATGAGCCCGAACGATACGTAGGCCGCGTCGGCGCCCAGGAGCGCCATCGCCACCCACACCGCGCACAGCGATCCCAGCCAAGCGAAGCGCGCAACCGGAGCGTTCAACGAGCAGGCGCCCACGATGTGAACGACAACGAACAGCGCAGTCAAGGCACCGATCCATCCCGCCGATGCCTCGGACAGCAGCACCGCCCGCAGCAGGACGATCAGCGCCAGAACGACAACGAGAACGTGCAGACCCAGACGAAGTCGCGCGACACGCGTGAACGCAGATTCATCAACCATCACGACACACGATAACGACGACGTCGGGCGGTGCGGCGGAAGCCGATCGTCGTCAGCCGGTGTACGGATCGCAGAGGCGGCCGGTGATGTACCCCTGTTCGCAGCCGTGCTGTGTCTGGATGTCGCCGCTGGTCGGCGCCTTGCCGCAGCGGACACCGCAGCGTTCGTATCCATGGACGACGCCGTCGCCGTCACGGTCCTCCTCGGGGTCGTACGGGTAACCCCCGCCAGGGTTCGGGTCGGTGTTCGTGTCGGTCTCGGCACGCATCCGAGCGCAGGCCGGGTCGGTCGTGGAGTACGTGCCGTCGGTGTAGACGGCGGTCCCTGGATAGTCGCAGTACCTCAGAATCTTCGCCGGGGCTTCGGCTGTCGTCGACGGCACGTAGGTATCGCACGAGGGTTCGTAGCCGGTGGTGCCGTCGGAGTACAGGGCGGTCCCGGACTGATAGATCGACAGGTCACCACAGTCGAAGGTGATCGGCGCGACTTCGACAGTCGTCGGAGTCGGCGACGTGGTGGTTGTGCTCGTGACAGCAGCAGGGGTGGTCGTTGGTGTGGTGGTTACCGGATCGGCCGGGCCGTTTCCCGATCCGCACGCGGTCACGCCGAACGAAACCAAGATCGCCGCGGCAGCGACGACGAGCTTGCTCTTCATGTCGATCCCCCAGGAGTGTCGGCAGGTGTGTATCGGTAGATCGGTTCGGGACTGAAGATCGCTACCGACGCCAACTCGTCGACGAACCCCACCCTCACGCGACACTTCTCGAACATAGTGGGCGGCTGGGGATGTCCGTGAAGGCGAAGTGTGGCTGCGGGACCCGTCCGGTCCGGTCGTAGTACGACGGACCGGCCCGGGGCGACGCGTCGCGAGTCACACGATTGCCGGCTTGGTCCGTTTCCAAGTGTGCGTTAATTTGAGACTAGACGGTCGGTAAGGTTCCGGCTGCGGGGTTACACGCGTGGTCACGGTGGGGAGTTTCTGTGCTGGTGTCGTGGTGGAAGAAGTCTGTCGTCGTCGCAGCGGTCGCGGGCGGGTGCGTGGTCGCGGGGTCGGTTGCGGCGGTCGCGAATCCGGTTGCGTTGGAGTCGAAGTCGGACTCGAAGACGACCGACGACGGGTGGGTGCTGGGGGGTGTCGGCGACGGAATTGTCGGCGAATCCGGTGCCGAATCTGGCGTTGTCGCGGTTCACCCGGGAGGGGTTCTTCTCATCGTTCCTCTCCTAGCGGCAACCCTTGTAGTTTGGTTGTCAACAACCGACGAGAGTTGGCGCCTAAGTGCCGTTTTCGGAAGCATCGCAGCGATCGCAGTACTGCTCATGCCGCGGAAATCGATGTACCGGCCTCCCCAATCGATAGCAGTCTAAGGCCTTCAAGGAAGTGATCTTCATCCTGCTAGGGTTCGTAGCATTCAATGTCGCGATGCTCTGCCCGAATCGGAAGTACGGTCCACACCTCTACTGGACCGCGTCAGCCGTCAGCAGTGTGCTGTTCGCTCTCGGCATGCCCACCATCAAAACGGCGGCCATTGTCGCGGTCCTCACCTGGCTCGTATCGTGGTTCTTCGCGTTTTGGTGGACATCACTTGTTTCCAGAAAGGGGCCCGATGGGCGCCGGGAGCCGGGATTCGCGTCACGTTACTCGTATTGGCCACCGCGCTGCCGCGGAACACCGCCGCCCCGAATCAACCGATACTCCAAACCTCATTACAAGGACCGCGAATCCACGCAACGGGGCAACCAACCTCCATATTTCGCGTAGAGCCAGGAAAGTGGATCTTCCCGATTTAAGAACGCCATCGAGAAGGGCAATAAGTTTCTAGGATTTACGAAGTGATCGACTCTCGCCAGAGTTGGGATACGCCGCAGATGATGAAGGCTGACTCTGCAACGCCTGTTCTGAACAGGCCTGGAAGGATCCGGGTTCTGTCCGATTCTTTCGAGGTGGTCGAGAAGTCGGAACTGATCTTGTTCTCGGTTCTTTTGGAAGGGCAGCCGGGAGTTATCTTCGACACGGCGACCGTTCCGACGAGCATCGTGCAGCGAGGGGGCTTCGACAACTACCCAGAGGTCGACTACCAGCCTTACCTTCTGGAGGGTGGAGCGCTGCTTGACGATCCTCAACAAATTTGGGGCATTCCCGATGGGCCGCTCGCGACATTCGCCATCCTCCTCGAGGGCGGAGGCGAAATGCAGGTTCACGCTCAGCGGTACCGCATCGACGGCGACGCCGTTTACTTCTCGGTGTCGTTCACCCGGAGCGGCGGTGTCGAAGCGCACGACATCGCTGCTGTCACAACCAACCTCCTTGCCCGAGATCCTAGCGGCGCACTGTGCGTATCGCACGGTGACCAGCACGACTCGGGCATCGGCGGGTCCGGAATGTCAATTAGTTAGTGCAGGGCTTCGGCGAAGTCGTGTAATTGCATGTCAGATGGTGTGAAGTAGCTCGATCGGCCGATGTGAATCACGACCATGATGCCGTAGCGCGGTGGCGATGCCGGCGCTGCCTCCGGAGCAGTGGCAGCTCAGTGGATCGGCCATCAGGCCGGCGTAGCAGCACGAGAGGCAGCGAAGTGAGAGCAGTGTCGGTGAATCGGGCTTCGAGTCGTGCGGTGCCGCAGTGGGCGTCGGCGTTCAACCGGCGTTCGATCGCAACCCGCTGGGGGACAGCACTCCTCGCCGGACCGGTCGGGCTGTACTTCGTGATCAGCGGCACCTACGTCGGGGTCGGACTGATAGTTGCCGGCGCGACGCCGGTGATCTGGTCGATGATCCACCACCGGGAGCTGAGCCGGCTGCTGCCCTGGGACCGTGACCTGGTCGTGGTCTACGGGACCGAAACGGTGATCCGGACCTCGGTCAGCATCACGCTCGTCATGCTCGGCGGGGCAGCAGTATTCGGCGGGATGGGATGGTTCATAGTCCGGCAGTTGCTCGCCGGACAGCCGGTGATGTTCGGGGAGATGGAGATGAACCAATTTCTCGCGATCCTCGTCGGCCCCGGCTCGGTGGCGATGGCGGTGGGAGTGGTCCTGGCGATCCCGTTCGGGATCGCACGTGACCCGATCCGGCGGGCGGGCGGATTCCGGCTCGTCGGGCCTCTGATCCCGGTAGCCCCGGAAACAATGCTCACCGACCTACGCGCCTACGCCTTCGATCCCGCACTCCGTGCCGAGTTGGGAACACCGGCGTCGATCACCCGGTTCACCACACCCACCCCACCTCCCGTCCCCGACAGCCCTCCCGAGCAGGTGCCCTGGATGACAACCCTGCCCCGCCAGACTTCCCTGTCCTGAACCTTCAGGACTCCGGCAGAGTCGTGAGCGATACCCGAACCGCACACCGGCTGCCGAACTCGCATACCCACGTCGAAGATCTACTCGCACTCACCGATTCGCTGATGTTCTACCGCACCGCGATCAACGAAACAGCCGATCTACAGGCGGAGGCTCGAGGGTCAGGTCCTGATGACGACGTAGTTTCCCGCGATCTCCTGGAACTCGACAGCGGCCGCGACGGCATTGTCGTCGAGGGTGGCGCTGTCACCGGGAACGACGATGAGCTTGTCGTCATCGTCGTCGAGTCGGTGAATGATCCCGATGCAGGTGCCGTGTGCTGAGGTCATCGGTTCGGGCGGGCCCAGGTAGTAGGCGTCGAGTTCTTCGCCGTCGGGGGCAAGCGTGCCAGGGACGTAACCGTAGTTGGCCAGGTAGAGGAATCCGAAGGACGGGTGGCGGCTTCCGTAGGGTCTGTCGATGGTGAGATCGACTGTTCGGCCGAGGAACTGCCGCGCCAGCATCAACGATTCGGATTCCTCGATCGGCCCCGAGGTGGTCATGATCGCAGACTATCGTCCGGGAACCCTTCACGCTTCAGGTCGTTGCCGGCTGTACGAGTTCATGACGTCGGTGTGGAGTCGTGCCCACAACGCTGCCGCCCTGCCTGCCGTGAGATGCTGGCCGGAATGGATGAGATTCGAGTGGCAGTGACCCGGTGGGAGACTCGTGCACCGTGGTGGCAACGACGACGGTGGATCAGAGGTCTCGTACTCGACATCGACGGTCACGGCACCACACAGACCTACGGGACCAGGAGTCTCGACGCCGCCCGCGAGATGGTCCTCGAGTATCTCCATCTGTCGGAGGTCGAGGTCGCTGAGGACGTCACGATCGTCTGGACCGATCGTGTTCCCTGACAGTGGTTCAGCGGTCCGAAACCCCCGCAGCCCCCGAACCCTTCGAGGTCACCGCCGCTCCCCTGCCGGCGCCGGCACCCCACCGAACCATTCGGCCGGGCCGGGTCGGGTGGAGCGCCCGTAGGCCCGGGCCTCGGGAACACGCACGTACACCTGTCCGTCGCGTTCCTCGGTGGGCCACACCCGCAGCGGTGTCGGTTTCGGGGAACCGCCGACGCACTTTCCGGCGCCGTTCCACCGCCACTGGTGTGCCGGACAGTCGAGGTGGTCGCCGACGACACGCCCCTTGCTCAGGTCGGCGCCCATGTGCGGGCAGCGGGCGTCGAAGATGTGGATGGCGCCGGCCCGGTCGGCGAACGCGACGAGGTCGGTGTCGAACGCACGGACCGCGTGCGCGGCGCCGTCCCGGAAGTCGGCGGCGGCCCCGACACACTGCCATTCGGTCACGAGTTCTCCTTCGGTGGAAGCGGATCCGTCAGGTCGACCGCAGGTCGCGTTCCCGGTCGCGGCCCATGCCGAGCCGTTCGGGGGCGTGCATGCGGGTGAAGATACGGCCCACGTCGCGCGGCACCTGCCGGCGGGTGAGAAGACTGACGACGATCATCGTCGCGAACGCGAGTGGCACGCTCACCGCCGCCGGATAGCCGAGAAGCACCGCGGGCCAGCCGTGCCATGCGTCGACGGGCACGACGTCGGCGACCGCGAGCAGTGCGGCCCCGCCCGCCCCGACGATCCCGGCGGCCAGACCGGCCGCCGCCCCGGCCGGGGTGAGACCGCGCCACCAGATGCCGAGCACCAGCAGTGGGCACAGCGTGGACGCGGCGACCGCGAGGACCAGACCCACCGAGCGGGACAGGTCGAACGACGACGCCGCGAGCGCGAGGGTCATCGGCACGATGCTCGCGAGCAGCACCGCGATCCGGAAGTCGCGGACCCGGCCGCGCAGGACGTCGGTGCTCAGGACACCGGCGATGCTCACCAGCAGCCCCGAGGACGTCGACAGGAACGCGGCGATCGCACCGGCGGCGACCACCCCGGCGAGCAGTTGGCCCGCCCACCCGGACAGCACCGAACCGGGCAACAGCAGGACCGCGGCGTCGGAGGTACCGGTGATGAGCAGTTGCGGCACATACATGCGGGCGAACACCCCGAGCAGCACGGGGAACAGATAGAACCCGCCGACGAGGGCGATCACGACGAGCGACGTCATCCGTGCGGCCCGTCCGTCCGGGTTGGTGTAGAAGCGGACCAGCACGTGCGGTAGCCCCATCGCGCCGAGGAACGTCGCCAGGATCAGCGAATACACCTGGTAGCGGGGGTGCGGGTCGCCGAATCCGCCGCCGGGCAGCAGCCACTCGGCGCCGTCGGCGGGGGCGCCCGCGACGACGGGGACGTGCGCGCCGGCCGGCAGGACGAGGGTGGTGCCGGAGCCGAGTTCGTGGCGTCCGGTGCCCAGGTGCACAGCCCCGATCGTGGGCCGGCCGTCGAGGGTGCCGTCGACGGTCACGGCGGTCGGGGTGGAGACCTGCACGACGACGTCGGTGGTGACGTCGACGGTGGTCTGTTCGGCAACGGTCGGGGGTGCGGGCTGGCCGACGGGCTGACGGTCGGCGGCGTAGTGGAACGTGAGGACGAGTGCCGGGATCGCGACCGCGGACAGCTTGAGCCAGTACTGGAACGCCTGCACGAACGTGATCGACCGCATGCCGCCGCCGACGACGTTGCCGATGACGATGCCGCCGACCACGACGACACCGACCCAGCCGGGCACACCGAGCAGAATGTTCAGGGTCAGTCCGGCACCCTGGAACTGCGGCACCATGTACAGCGTGCACACGAGGGCGACGACCACCATCGACAGGCGTCGGACCGGGACCGAGCCGAGCCGGAACTCGGCGAAGTCCGGCACCGTGTACGCCCCGGACCGGCGCAGTGGGGCCGCGACGAACAGCAGCAGCCCCAGATAGCCGGCGGTGAAACCGATCGGATACCACAGGGCATCCGCCCCGTACTTGGCGATCAGTCCGGCGACACCGAGAAACGATGCTGCGGAAAGGTATTCACCGGAGATGGCGGCGGCGTTCCAGCCGGGGCCGACGCTGCGGGACGCGACGAGGAAGTCGGAGGTGGTGCGCGCCATCCGCACCCCGTAGAACCCGATGCCGACGGTCGCGACGGCCGCGGCCACCAGCGCCAGCAGCGTCATCACGGGAAGGGGTTGTCCGAGCATCGATCGTGTCTCCGCAGGTCTCAGTCGTCGACCAGGTCGGTGAAGTCCTGCTCGTTGCGTTCGGCGGCGCGCACGTACAGCCAGCCGGCACCGGTGAGGACCGGGACCGCCAGGACCACGGTGAGCAGCCACGGCAACCGGATGCCGGCGACCGACAGTTCCGCGAAACCGGGGAACGCGATCCCCAGGAGCGGCACCGCACCGAACATGAGGACGACGACTGCCGCGACCCGCACCGCGAGCCCGAGTTGGGCCCGGACCAGGCCACGGATCAGCGCGTCACCGACCTCCGTCTGCTCGAGCACCTCGACGCGGGTGCGGACCATGCGGGCGCCGCGCCGGTTCGCTAGCACCACCCGCTCGCGCGGCGGCGGAGCCGGGCGCGGTGTCGTCATCTCGACGTCCAGGCCTGCCGGGGCCCACGGATGAGCCGGTCCTTGAGTTCGCGGGTGTGTCGCCGGCTGACGGGCAGTTCCACGGCGGGCGCGTCACCCTGCGGGCGCAGGCACACCACCAGCCCGGAGCCGACGCTGCGGATACCGGTGACCTCGCCGAGCGACACCAGGTAGGAGCGGTGCACCCGCAGGAAACCGGCGTCGGCCCAGCGGTTCTCGAGCGACGAGATCGGGATCCGCACCAGGTGCGATCCGGTGGCGGTGTGCAGGCGCGCGTAGTCGCCGTCGGCCTCCACCCATTTGACGGTCGACCGCGGCACCAGCGTGGTGACGCCACCGAGTTCGACGGGGATCACCTCGTCGGACGACGCGTCGTCCCCGCTCTCCTCCCGGGCACGGCGACGACGTTCGACGATGCGCCGCACCGCCTCCGCGAGACGTTCCTCCCGCAGCGGTTTGAGCAGGTAGTCGACGGCGCCCAGATCGAATGCGGCGACGGCCCGGTCCTCGTGCGCGGTCACGAACACCACCGACGGCGGATCGGCGAACCGGCCGAGGATCCCGGCCAGTTCGAGACCGTCGAGCCCGGGCATGTTGATGTCGAGGAAGACCGCGTCGATACCGCCGTCGCGCAGGATCCGCAGCGCGGTCGTCGCGTCGCCGGCGGTGCGGGTCTCCCCGATCTCGCCGCGGGCACGCAGCAGGAAGGCGAGCTCGTCGAGAGCGGGCCGCTCGTCGTCGACCGCCAGCACCGTCAGGGGGCCGTCCGCGGGCCCGTCACTTGTCTTTTTCACAGCGGATCCATCGTGCCATGTCCGCCGTCGGCGCCGGGGCGGTCACGCCCGGACACCCGGCCGGAACTTCGGTACCCGCATGCTCACCTTCGTGCCGGCGCCGGGAGCCGTGTCGACGACCAGCCCGTAATCGTTGCCGAACGCGGCTCGCAGCCGGTCGTCGACGTTCGCCAAACCCACGTGCGCGGCCTCCGAAGTGCCCGAGCCGGGCCGCCCCGACGCCCCCGGCACCACCGCGTCCAGTTCCCCGGATCGCAGCAGTTCCGGGTCCATTCCGACGCCGTCGTCCTCGACGCTGATGACGGCATCCGGGCCGGCGTCGGTCGCGACGATCGTGACGGTGCCGCCGCCCGGCTTCCCGGACAGCCCGTGCCGGACGGCGTTCTCGACGAGCGGTTGCAGCGCCAGGAACGGCAGCGCCACGCTGAGCACCTCGGGTGCCACCTGCAGCCGCACCTCGAGCTGATCTCCGAACCGGGCCCGTTCGAGGGTGAGGTATCGGTCGATGTTGCGCAGTTCGTCGGCGAGGACCGTGTACTCACCGGCCGCCCGGAACGAGTAGCGGGTGAAGTCGGCGAACTCGAGCACCAGTTCACGGGCCCGGTCCGGGTCGGTCCGCACGAACGACGCGATCGTGCCGAGCGCGTTGTAGATGAAGTGCGGGCTGATCTGGGCGCGCAGGGCCCGCACCTCGGCGCGGTCCAGCCGGGCGCGGGAGGCGTCCAGTTCGGCCAGCTCGAGCTGCCCGCACACGTACCGGGCCACCTCGGTGAGCGCACCGAGCGTCGCCGGCCCCGGTTCGCTCGTCGTCACCACCGCGAGCACCCCGACGACGTCGGTGTCGTCGACGAGCAGCGGCTGCGCGACGACGGCCCGCACCACCTGGTCGGCGGGGCCCCGCTCGAGGTCTCCGTGCGCCACGAGCACACGACGGCGGCCGTCGATCGCCCGCACCGCCGCCTCCGACACCTGCTCCGACAGCGCCTCGTGCGGGCCGGTCCAGGCCAGCACGACACCGTCCGGGCCGAGGATCGCGAGGGCCTGCGCCCCGGTCAGCAGTTTCAGGTGCGGTGCCGCCTCGACCGCCGACTCCTCGTCGAGGCCGCCCCGCAGCGGTCGGGCCGCGAGCGACGCGGTGTGCAGTGTGTCGTGGACGGCGCGTTCGGCGGGGGTGGTGAGGACCCGGCGGGTCCGCACGACGACGAGCACCACCACCGCGACCACCACGATCAGGACGCCCCACACGATCGCGGTCACGACGTCGGCCCGCCGCCCGCGCACGTGTCCACGACGGGTGCCCCGGTGAACCGGCCCGACAGCCAGTCGAACGCACCGGGCATCGCCCGCGCGTCGGCGTGGACGTCGTCGGCGCGGTACCGCATCTCGATCACGTCCCCGATGCCGCACGCCCGGCCGACCGCCGCGATCGTCCAGTCGGCGCGAATGAGGTTGTCGCGCCCGGCGATCACGACGAGCATCGGCCCCGATGCCGGACGCTGCGGCAGCGCGTCGCGGGCCAGCCACTCCCGCATCCGGGCCACGTCGTCGTCGCTGCGCGGCAACGTGTCGGCCGGGGTGAGGCTCAGTGCCACCGACAGTTTCCGGGACTTGAGCGGCCCGGTGCACGCGCGCAGTACGTCCCGGTTCTCGGTGAGCGGCCCCCGGATGTAGGCGCTCGGGTCGAGTTCGGGATGCGACACCGACAGGCCGTCGAGCAGCATCGGCAGGAACATTTGTTGCGGCAGATCCAGGTTGGGTGGCCCGTCGGAGACGATGGGGCTCAGGTCCGCGGGCGGGGACAGTGCCGCCGACCCCACGAACTCGAGCCCGTCACCGTACTCGGCGGCCCGTTCCGCGGCCGCCCACGCGGCCTGTCCGCCCTGCGACACCCCGATCGCGGCCCAGCGCGGCGAGACGTCCGGGATCAGGAATCGGGCGGCACGTACCGCGTCGATCACGTTGTAGGCGGCGGTGATCGGCTCGAGATACGGGTGCGGACCGTCGGTCCCGAGGCCCTCGTAGTCGGTGACGGCGACGACGAATCCGCGGCCCAGCAGATCCCGCACCGGCCCGGCCTCCCCCAGTAGATTCGGGTGGCGTGACGGCGCGCACTCGTCGAGCAGTCCCGTCGTCGGATGGCCGACGGTCACCACCGGCCACCCGCCCGGCGGAGGGGTCCCGGCGGGGGCGAACACCGTGCCCGACACCTCGGTGCCGCGGCCGTCGATACCGGACGTCGACCGGTACAGGATCTTCTGTCCCACCAGACCGTCGGTGCCGGTGAACGGTTCCGATGCCGTGACCTGACCGCGCTCGGCCGGATTCGGCAACGGTGCCGCCGAAACGGTTCCGGCAGGCGGCGCCGTGCTGTACGGCACCGTCGTGTCGGGAGTGGCCGACGGAGCGGCCGGGCCACCGCAGCCGGCCGCGAGCACCGCGGCGGCGAGCAGGACGAATGCGGTCCGGGATCGGGTCACGGCTCGATTGTGCCTGCTCGCGGGGACCGTGCGCATCCGACCGGGATACCCGCTGGGCGGGAAAAGGTGGTTCTTTTCCACGCTCCCGCTGTCTACCGTCCGATCCCAGCCCGCTGTCCTCTGAAAGGATCGACCATGACCCGCACCTATCTCGTCACCGGCAGCGCCTCCGGCATCGGTGCCGCCACCGCAGCGCATCTCCGCGGCCAGGGCGCCCGCGTCATCGGCGCAGACCTGCGTGACGCCGACATCACCGTCGACCTTGCCACCGCCGCCGGCCGCGCGGCGCTGGTCGAGCAGACCCGTGGCCTGTCCGGCGGATCGATCGACGGCGTCATCGCCTGCGCCGGCATCGCCCTGTTCGACCCCCTCACGATCAAGGTCAACTACTTCGGTGCAGTCGCCACCCTCGACGGGCTGCGTCCGCTGCTCGCCGGATCGGACGCCCCACGCGCCGTGGTGATCTCGTCGGTCGCCTCCCTGCATCCGAACGATCCGGCGATCGTCGACGCCGCCCTCACCGGCGACGAGGACGCTGCCACCGCGGCCGCGCAGGCCGCCGTGCAGCGCGGCGACGGTGCGCTCGTGTACGCGTCGTCGAAGGCTGCGATCGCCCACTGGGTCCGGCGGACCGCGATCACACCGGAGTGGGCCGGCGCCGGCATCCCGCTCAACGCCATCGCCCCCGGGACCATCGTCACCCCGATGATCCAGGCGATGCTCGACAGCGACGAAACCCGCGCCGTCGTCGACAGTGCCGTCCCCATGCCCCTGAACGGGCACGCTCGCCCCGAACAGGTCGCTCCCCTCCTGTCGTGGCTGGTGTCCGAACAGAATTCGCACGTCACCGGCCAGGTCGTCTTCGTCGACGGCGGGGCCGACGCAGTCCTCCGCGGCGACGGCGTCTGGTAGGAGACGAGACGACCTCGGCCCGAGCCGGGCAACCGACTCGGGCCGAGGAGATTACGGAGGAACCTATTGTCCCATCACATATTTCACTGTCGGACCGGCCGTCCAGCCGCCGTCGACCGCGATCTCCGCGCCGGTGACGTACGACGCGGCGTCCGAGAGCAGGTAGGTGACGGCACCGGCGATCTCGCCGGCCTCGCCGACACGCCCCATCGGGGTGTTGGGGTAGTTCCCCTCTCCCTGCTGGATGCCCACTTCCGCGGTCATCGGCGTGTAGGTCATGCCCGGATGGACGGAGTTGACACGGATCCGGTCGGTGCCGAGTTCGACGGCCGCAACCTTGCTCAGCCCGCGGACCCCCCACTTCGAGGCGCCGTAGCCCGCCGTGAGCGCCAGGCCCATCAGACCTGCCGCGGACGAGATGTTCACGATCGAACCGCCGCCGGCCGCGCGGAGCGGCGCGATGACCGCCTGGATTCCGTTGAACACCCCGACCAGGTTGATGTCGAGAACCCGGCGGAAGTGCTCGAGCGGCTCGTGTTCGAGGTACTGCCCCGTCGACACACCCGCATTGTTCACCAGACCGGTCAACGTCCCGAACTCGGCGAGTGTGAACTCGACGGCGGCACGCCAGTCATCGGCATCGGTGACGTCGAGGTGCACGTAGCGCGCCGCGTCACCCAGATCACTTGCGGTGGAACGCCCCTCGTCGTCGAGAACGTCGGCGACGACCACCTTTCCGCCACCCGCCACGATCTGCCGAGCGAACTCGGCACCGAGACCACGGGCTCCACCCGTCACGAGAACTACCTTGCCGGACAACAATTCCGATACATCACTCATACGGCAGTCCTTTCACAGCTCGCCTGGAGCCGAGCGTAGCACCGATCCACCTGCGCCCGATCTCACAACCGGAACCCGGAAAATTCTGCTACCTGCTCCGAAACTGTTGCACCCAAGACGTTTACGAGATCCCAATCGCGCCCCGGACAACTCGCCGTCAGCTCACGACTCCGACTACGACGTTGGCGGCGACGAGCAGGAGCACACCGGTCGTCAATGCGACATACGTCCGATCTCGCTGTCGCACGAAGTGGTGGGTCGCGACGAGCAGTCCCGCGACGGGAAGCAGTGCGAACATCAGCAGACCGCACACCGTGACGACGGATGCTGCCGCGCGCGTCGACTCCACCACCCCGGCCACCATCCCGAGTGCGGTGACCGTGACGGCGACCGCCGTTCCCCGCCGCAGCAGGACGGCGAGTCGGGCATGCACGCTCGTCATCCGACCACCCCGCCGGTCCCGACGGCAGTGGACGTCATGGGGATCGCGAGCAGCACGAGGACCACGACGAACACGACCCGAAGATGGGCGGGGTTCGCCCACACCAGCACTCGTGCACCGAGCAGGGAACCTGCGACGGATCCGACGACGGCCGCTGCCGCGATGTCGACGTCGAGCTTCCCTCCGATCAGCACGGCTACCGCGGCACCGGCCGTCGTGATTCCGATCATCAGGTTCGCGGTCGCGGAGGACACCTTGAGCGGCAGCCGGAGCGCCATGTCCATCGCCGGGATCTTGAGCACCCCGCTGCCGATACCGAGGAGCGTGGCCAAGGTGCCGGCACCGAACATTGCGATCGTTCCCGCTCCGAGCGACCCGACCCGGTAGGGGATCTCCACACCGTCGGCGCCCGGGGCGGTCGAGTGCAGCCGGAGATCCGCCGCCCGATCCGGTCGTCCGGCAACCGGCATCGGCGAGGGCCGAGGACGCCGGAGCTGCAGCATCTGGATCGCGGAGACCACCAGCACCGCGGCGAACAATCCGTACAGCACCCGTTCGGGGACCGCCCCGACCATCGACAGCCCGACGAGCGCACCCAGCGCCGACGCGAGCCCCAGCACGATCGCGAGGCGAATGTTGGTCAGCCGCTGCACGATCAATGTCGGTGAGCTCGCACAGGAACACGCCACCACGGACACCAGGCCGACCGCGACCGCCGACTCGAAGGGCATTCGGGTGACGATCGTCAGAAGCGGCACGAGGAAGATTCCGCCGGCCATCCCGAGCGCACTTCCCAGCCCGGCCGCGACGAACGCGCCGGCCAGGACGATCAGCATCGTGCCCGCCGTCACTGCGTGTCCGGTCGGCGATGGAGTCGGGTTTCGAACGTCACGGCGTCACCCCGGTAGTGCAGGATCTCGTAGTCGACGGGACGGTCGTCCGTCGTGAACGTGGTCCGCTCGATCCGGAATACGGCGTCGCCGACCTGTACGTCCAGTGCGGCCGCGACATCGGCGTCCGCCAGGCAGGCACTGAGCCGGTACGTCGCCTCCACGAGCGGAACACCGTACGTGCGTTCGAGCAGGGTGAAGATCGGAGTGCTCTCGAGATCGTCCTCGGCGATCCGCCGACCCACCTCGGGAATCAGGTACGTCTGATCGAACGACAGCGCCCGCCCGTCGGCGCGCCGGACACGTTCGACGAACGTCACGTCCGATCCCAGCGGCACCGCGAGCGCATCCGCGACGCTCCGGGACGCCGGCTGTGTCCGGATGCTCACGACCTCGGCGTCGGCTTCGAGTCCCAGCGCATGCATGTCCTCGACGAAGCCGGTCAGTGCCGTCAGTGGTTGCGTGATCCTCGGCGCGGCCACGAACGTGCCCACCCCGCGCCGGATCTCGACCAGTCCCCGGCCGGCGAGGTTCTGGACGGCCCGGCGCACGGTGATCCTGCTGACCCCGAAACGCCGGATCAGGTCCTCCTCGCTGGGCAGTCGGTCACCGACCTGCCAGTGGGTCCCGATCTCGTCGGCGAGAGCCGCTTCCACCTGCGCGTACAGAGTCATCAAGACATTATAACGTCATAATGTCTTGATGAGCTGTCCTGCCACTGCAGCACCCGCTGCTCGGCCGCGACATCCCGGAACGAACGATCCCGCGGACCCGAACGCGACGAGCGGTACGGGGTGAGGTTCACGCCCCGATCGTGTCGCTCACACCGTCATCGCTCACGCTGTCCGTACTGCTCACACAAATTATTCTTTGGGCGGCACAACCTTCTTCGCAGCCTCGGCAGCCTTGTCGATGTGCCCGCTGTACTTGCCGCCGGTCTTCTCGTCCGCGATGTCCGCGGCCTTGTCGATGACGTCCTCGACCTTGTCGGCATGCTCGGCAGCGAGTTCCTGCCCCTTGTCGACGAGACCCTTGATGTTGTCCATGAAACCCATGCGGACATTGTCCCCCACCGGGACGGGAATCAGCGACCGGCGGCCTCGGTGGCCGCGGCCCCGTCCATCGCGCCACGCGCCCACCGCGGCAGGATGAACACGCCCTCCGCTTCGACGCACACACCGTCCGGACCCGAGAGGTGACCGGTGACGAACGTCTTGACGCCCTCGACGCGGTCGAGGCACGCCTCGAGGTGCAGCTTCCCGAGCGGGGTGGGCCGGCGGTACCGCAGCGTCAACGTCCCGGTCATGCCGGGCGCACCCGCATGCTCGGCGGCCTCACCGAGCACCTGGTCGAGCAGCAGCGCCGAGATCCCGCCGTGGGTCAGACCGGCCGGGCCCTCGTACTGCATACCGAGGTCGACGTCCGTCCACACCCGGCCGTCGTCCTCCCGATGAATGTCCAGCGGCGGGGCCACTGCGTTGCGCAGACCGACCGCCGCGTTGCCCCACGCGCGCCGTCCACCGGACGCGTTCCACCGCACCCCGTACGGGCGGGGGCGGGTGCGGCGGGCCAGCAGTTCCTTCGCCGCCTCGAGATGCTCGATCGCGCGGCGCACGTCGTCGTCGTCCGATTCGGTGGCGAGAGCGAGCCCGACCAGGTCCCGGACCGTTCCGGTGAGCCCCCCGTAGAGCTCGGCCTCGTGGGCGATCTCCTCGTCCGAAACGTCCTCCTGGACGTAGAGGCTCTGCTGGTCCTGGACCGAACCCTGCACCGACTCCGACACGCTTATCTCCCACTACCTGCTCGATGTGCACGATGCACGTTTTCTGCAGATTACAGAGGAGGGACCGGGGTGCCGTCAGTGCACTCCGGGCAGGTCCTCGCTCGACGCGAACAGCCGGCGGTGCTCACCGTGGATGCGGCCGGTGACCCACCATGCGACCTCGACCAGCACCACACCGACGCCGCCGATCACGAACGCGGCGGTCGTGGCCGCCACGTTCGACGGGTCGAGCTTGAAGAACTCGCGACTCAGCGGAATCGAGAACAGCACCACATAGCCGAGGACCGAGCCCGCCAGCAGCACGAGCTTCCACCACACGTACGGGCGCGCGACGACCGCGAGCACCCACAGCGCGATCATGATGAGCGTGATCAGCGCCGTCGTCCCGGCCTGCTCCACCTGCTGTTCGGTGGCGTCCGGACCCGCGTACGCGAGCAGGTACGACACGTACGTCGCAACGCCGATGATGACACCGGACGGGATCGCCAGCCGCATCACGCGGGCGACGAACCCGGAGCGGGCGCGCTCGTTGTTGGGGGCGAGCGACAGGATGAACGCCGGGATACCGATCGTGAACCACGCCGCGATCGTCACGTGCCGCGGCAGGAACGGGTACGGCAGCGGATCGAAGTCGAAGAGCTGCGCCGCCACCCCGGAGACACCGATGAGGAACGCCAGCAGCACCGAGTACACGGTCTTCGTCAGGAACAGGTTCGAGACGCGTTCGATGTTGCCGATCACCCGTCGGCCCTCACCGACCACGTACGGCAGAGTCGCGAACTTGTTGTCCAGCAGCACGATCTGCGCCACCGCCCGGGTCGCGGGGCTACCCGAGCCCATCGCGACCCCGATGTCGGCGTCCTTGAGCGCGAGCACGTCGTTGACGCCGTCGCCGGTCATCGCGACCGTGTGGCCGCGGGACTGCAGCGCACCGACCATCGCCCGCTTCTGATCGGGGCGGACCCGACCGAACGTGGTGGCGGTGTCGAGGGTGTCGGCCAGCTTCTCGGGGTCCTCCGGCAGCTGCCGGGCGTCGATCGCGTTGTCGCCACCGGGCAGGCCCAGCGAGGTCGCGACCGCGCCGACCGACACCGCGTTGTCCCCCGAGATGACCTTGACGTCGACCTTCTGGCTCGCGAAATATTCGAGGGTTTCGCGGGCGTCGGGGCGCACCTTCTGATCCAGGATCACCAGTGCCCGCGGCGTCACGACACCGGGGGCGTCGGCCGCGTCGACAGGGCGGTCGCTGCTGCCGAGCAGCAGCACGCGCAGCCCCTGTGCGCCGATCTCCTCCGCCTGCCGGGCCATGTCGCTGCCCGTGTCGAGCAGGACGTCGGGGGCGCCGAGCAGCCAGTTGCCGTGCTCCCCGTACGACTGGCCGCTCCACTTCTTGGCCGACGAGAACGGGGCCACCGCGGTGGCCGTCCAGCCCGGCGCGTCGGTGAGGGCGTCCCGGATCGCCAACATGCTCGCGTTGGGGCGCGGATCGTCGGCGGCCAGCGCGGCCAGCGCCTTCGCCGCTGCCGCGTCGTCGGACTCGGCGGTGCGCAGTTCGGCGAGCTTCATGCCGTTCTCGGTGAGGGTGCCGGTCTTGTCGGCGCACACGACGTCGACGCGGGCCAGGCCCTCGATCGCGGGCAACTCCTGCACCAGACACTTGCGCTGCCCCAACCGGACGACCCCGACCGCGAACGCGATCGACGTCATGAGCACCAGTCCCTCGGGGACCATCGGGACCAGCGCGGCCACCATGCCGTTGAGGGCGGGCCCAAGCGCCTGGCCGCTCGAGAACAGCTGGTTGTAGATGATGAGCAGACCCGCCGGGATCATCAGATAGGTGATGAACTTGAGGATCTTGTCGATACCGGAGCGCAGCTCCGAGTGCACCAGCGTGAACTTGCTGGCCTCCTCGGCGAGCTTGGCGGCGTACGCCTCACGGCCCACCTTGGTCGCCCGGTAGGCACCGCTGCCGGCGACGACATAGCTGCCCGACAGCACCTGCGCGCCGACCGGCTTGTGCACGGCGTCGGCCTCACCGGTGAGCAGCGACTCGTCCACCTCGAGCGCCGACGCCTCCACCACGATGCCGTCGACCACGATCTGGTCGCCGGGGCCGAGCTCGATGATGTCGTCGAGCACCACGTCCTTGGGTGCGACGGGCGCGGCGGTACGGTCGCGGCGCACCACCGGCTTGGCCTGGCTGACGATCGCCAGCTGATCGAGGGTTCGTTTGGCGCGGATCTCCTGGATGATGCCGATCCCGCTGTTCGCGATGATCAGCAGACCGAACATGCCGTCGACGATCGACCCTGTCGACAACACGATGATCAGCAGCACACCGAGGATCGCGTTGATCCGGGTGAACACGTTCGCCCGGACGATGTCCTTGACCGAGCGGCTCGCTCGGTCGGGGACGTCGTTGGTCCGCCCGTCGGCAACCCGCTGCGCCACCTGATCGGCGGTCAGGCCGTTCTCGATGTGCCGGGGATCGGTGTCCAGGGTGCCGACTGCTCCGCCACCGCCGTCGATCGGCTCGTCCGTTGCCATGTCAGCAAGAATAAGGCGGCGCGACGAAACCGGACGTCACCGCCACCACTGCGTCGTCTCCGGTGGGTGCAGACCGTCGATCCGTTGACCGACCATCGGCACCGCCACCCGGACCCCGGCCTGCCCCGCCGCGTCGAGCAACCGCTCGACCGGTTCACCCCACGGATGGAACGCGAGGTTGAACGTGGCCCAGTGGACCGGAACCAGCACGCCACCGCCGACGTCGCGGTGCACGCGGACCGCCTCCTCGGGGGTCATGTGGATGTCGGGCCACCGCTCGTCGTACGCGCCGATCGGCAGCAGCGTCACGTCGAACGGGCCGTACCGGCGGCCGACGTCGGCGAAACGCGCCGTATACCCGGAGTCGCCACCGAAGAACACCCTCCGGTTCTCCCCCGCGATCACCCACGACGCCCACAGCGTCGTGTCCCGGGCCAGGCCGCGGCCCGAGAAGTGCCGTGCCTCCGTGCACGTGAGGGTCAGCCCGACGACGTCGGTGCTCTCGTCCCAGTCGAGTTCGACGATCCGGTCGGCGGGGACGTGCCAGCGTCGCAGGTGCGCACCCACCCCGAGAGGGACGACGAACGTCGTGGAGCGGTTCCGGGCGAGGGCGGTGATCGTGGCCCGGTCGAGGTGGTCGTAGTGGTCGTGGGAGACGACGACCGCGTCGATGTGCGGCAGATCCGCGAGTGCCATCGGCATCGGATGCATGCGGGCCGGGCCGACGACGTCCGACGGCGACACCCGCTCGCTCCACACCGGGTCGGTGAGCACCCGGCGGCCGTCGATCTCGATCAGCACGCTCGCATGTCCCAGCCACGTCACGGCGAGTTCCCCCGCCGTCGTCGGCGCGAGCGGGGTCGCGAGCGGGATCTGCCGAGGGGGCGTCCCGACCGTGCCTCGGGTGAGGAACGCCTTGGCGAGACCGGACTGGGATCCGTCCGGCAGCGACGAGCCGGGATCGGAATTGTGGAATCGGTTGTCGCGGTAGCGCGGTGACGCCGCCGCATACGGACGGATCGCGGACCGGGATGCGCCGATCGACGGGAGCACCCCCCATGCGGCGCGGGCCACGCAGCCGGCGCCGACGGCTGCCGCCGCGGCCAGCAGTGTCTTTCCGATCATCATCGGCCCCGGAACTGCGGTGCCCGCTTCTCGGCCCGCGCGGCCCGGGCCTCCTGCGCGTCGTCGCTGCCCCACGCCGCGAACAGCGCCGCCAACTGTTCCTCGGTCTGGGGTTCGGTGGTGCCGTCGTCGTTGAAGACGAGTTTGAGATGCCGCAGCGACAGCGGCGCCAGCTCCGCGATGGCGTGCGCCCATTCCTGTGCGACCGCGAGGTCCCCGATCCTGTTGGCGAGCCCACGCGCGAAAGCCTCGTCCGCCGACAGCATTTCGGCGCCGAGCAGCATCGTGCGCGCCGGTCCCCCACCGACGAGCGACACCAGTCGCCGCACCGTCCACTTGTCGACGGTGATACCGAGTTTCGCGGCGGGAATCCCGAACCGCGCCTCGGGGGCGACGACCCGCAGATCCGACGCCAACGCCAACTGGGTACCGGCGCCGACCGCGGGCCCGTTGACCGCGGCGATCACCGGGACCGGGATCGAGTCGATCGTGTGCAGCATCTCGAGCAGGTGGTCGGTGAAACCCTCGGCGTACACGTCACCGGACAGGTCGGCACCCGCACAGAACGCGGTGCCCTGCCCGGTCAGCACGATCACCCGCGCCTCGTCCGCGACAGCCTGCTCGAGTGCCTCCCGTAACGCGATGCACAGCGCGGCACTCAGGGCGTTGCGCCGCTCCGGGCGCTGCAGTTCGAGAGTGACCACGTGGCCGTCACGGCTGGTCCCGATCATCCGACTCACTCGCTTTCTCGGTGGGCGGGTCGTCCCGGACGGACGATCCGCGGCGGTGCGCTGCCACAGTACCTGTGACGCACCCTGCACAGGCAGGCCGACGTCCCGGAACAACACCGCTGCCTGCGCTGTTGCCCCACGCATGACCACCGATACCGAACTCGACGTCGTGGTGATCGGCGCCGGGCAGGCCGGCCTGTCCACCGCGTATCACCTGCGCCGCACCGGCCTGGTGCCCGAACGGGAGTTCGTGGTCCTCGACCACGCGCCCGGGCCCGGCGGGGCATGGCAGTTCCGGTGGCCGTCCCTGACCCTGCAGACCGTCAACGGCGTCCACGACCTCCCGGGGATGCCGTTCTCGGACACCCTCGGACCCGACGTCGAGGCCGTCCCGGCTGCTGCGGCCGTCCCGCACTACTACGGGCTCTACGAGAAACGGTTCGAACTGCCCGTACACCGACCGGTGCACGCGACGGTCGTGTGCGACCGGGGTGAGCGGCTCGCGGTGGAAACCCCGGGCGGCACGTATCTGACCCGCGGCCTGGTCAATGCGACCGGCACCTGGGAGCGCCCGTTCGTGCCGTCCGTGCCCGGTGCCGAACTGTTCGAGGGCAGGCAACTGCACACCCGCGACTACCGGTCGGCACGCGAGTTCGAGGGAGCGCACGTGATCGTCGTCGGCGGCGGCATCTCGGCGGTGCAGTTGCTCGACGAGATCTCCACCGTCACGACCACCACGTGGGTGACCCGCCGCGAACCCCAGTTCCGGGAGGAACCGTTCACACCCGAAATCGGCCGGGATGCAGTGGCGCTCGTCGAGGATCGGGTGCGCCGCGGACTCCCACCCGGGTCGGTGGTGTCGGTGACGGGGCTGCCGGTGACTCCCGCGATCCGGGCTGCCCGGCAGCGCGGCGTCCTGCACCGGTTACCGATGTTCTCCGAGATCACCGCGACCGGTGTCCGATGGGCCGACGGCACCGAGCAGCGCGCCGACGTCATCCTGTGGTGCACGGGTTTCCGGTCGTCGCTCGATCATCTCGCCCCACTGCGGTTGCGCGGCCCCGGCGGCGGCATCACCATGACGGGCCGGCTCGCCACCCAGGTCGCGGCGGACCCGCGAGTGCATCTGGTGGGGTACGGGCCGTCCGCGTCGACGATCGGCGCGAACCGGGCCGGGCGCGCAGCAGCCCGTGAGCTGAGCCTGTTCCTCGGCCGGTGACGGCACCGATTCAGCTGACCGCCTTCATGATCGACACGATGCGGGTGGAGCAGTGCACCGCGACGGCGTCGGCCGGCAGCTCGCCCGGCCAGCCCGGGGGAACCAGCAGGTACCGGCGTCGAACGTGCCGGTCCAGGTAGGTGACGTCGTCGGTCCACGCGTCGGCGCAGTGCACCACGATGTCCTCACCGGACATGTCCGGGTCGTCGAGCATCATGGGACCGACACCGAGGTCGTAAACACGCGCCCCGGCAAGCGATTCGGTGCTTTCGACCGAATCCGCACCAACTTCCGAATCTCCACTCGGGTGGGTCATGTGGACCATTTCACCATCACCTCCGGCGCTCCGCTCGCGATACACACAGTTTGCCGCCATCATGGTCTCGTGGCAGGCATTCCGGAGTGGGCCGAACCGCTGGACCTCGCACCGCACCCCGAGGGGGGCTGGTATCGCGAGACGTGGCGCAGCGACATCGAGCTGCCGACCGTCGCGCTGCCCAACATGTTCGCGGGCGCCCGCGCCGCCGGGACGGCGATCCTGTTCCTGCTCGAGGCCGGCCGGCAGTCGACCTGGCATGCGGTCCGCGGCACCGAACTGTGGCTGTACCACCGCGGCAGCCCCCTGCTCCTCGAACTCGGCGGCGCCGGCAATTCCCCCGGCGACGTCACCCGACACATTCTGGGCACGGACGTGGCCGCCGGGCAGACCCCCCAGGTCGTCGTCCCGCCGTGCACGTGGCAGCGGGCCCGCCCGATCGACGACGACGCCACCCTCGTGAGCTGCATCGTCGTGCCCGGCTTCGACTTCGCCGACTTCCGGCTCGAGGGCCAGGACTACCCGATGCCCGCACCCGAGCCGTACTGACGTCGGCACGCAGGCACGCAGCGGCCTCGATGTCCACCGACGGCCCCGGTCATCGTCGGCGAACGTCCCGCGGCCTGGCACCTGCCGTGTTCCTCACCCCACGGACGCGTCGTCGATCTGGGCCGGACAACTACCGCCGGGAACCGTCGCCAACTCGAAGTGCCACATCTCGTTCGCATAGGTCTGGCACAGCCCGTACCGTTCGCCGTGTTGGGCGAGCCAACTGTCGGCATCGGTGGGCCCGATATCGACGGCGTCCCCCGAGACGTGCGTCGACCGCTCCGGGGTGTTCACCCACCGACGCGCCTCATCCTCGCTCGCATACGTCCGGACGGCGTTGTCCAGCAACGACTTCTGATAGGGGGCACTGCGCCAACCGCTGGTCACCACCATCCGGATGCCGTCCTCCTGCGCGTCCGCCGCCGCCGATCGCAGCGCCGCGCGCAGGGCCGGATCCAGGTTTGTGAGCGCCGGGTGGACAGCGTCGAACGGTGAGAGCGAGGTGCCCGACGGGAGGTATCCGTCGGACTCCCCCAGTCCCCGGAACACCGTCGACTCGCCGTGCCGATCACCGAAGTCCATCAGTGCCTTCGCATCGCTACGGAGGGTGGAGCACCCCGATACAGCCAGCAACGTGCCACCCGCGAGCGCCGCCGTGAGAGTACGAACGAGGATCGACCGCTCCGAGATCCACATGGAGTCCTCTTCCGGTAGTCGGCCCGCTGCTCGGGCCTGTCGCGAACACTCCATCGCGTTCGGTGTTGCGTGGGCGTAGGCCGTTTTCCACACATTTCCGCAACACGGCTCCTCCCTAGACTGACAAGACGCCGGCGGTACCGTCGGCGCTGTCGGGCACGGGAGATACGAATGCGGGTCTTGATCGTCGAGGACGAACTGTTCCTGGCCGAGGCGCTGCGCGACGGGCTGCGGCACGACGCGATCGCGGCGGACATCGCACTCGACGGCGACGAGGCGCTCGAACGGGTCGGCGTCAACGACTACGACGTGGTGGTACTCGACCGCGACCTCCCCGGAGTGCACGGGGACGACGTGTGCGCCGCGATCACGCGTGACCACCCGGCGACCCGGGTGCTGATGCTGACGGCCGCCGCGCGACTCGCGGACAAGGTCGACGGATTCCGGCTCGGAGCCGACGACTACCTGACCAAGCCGTTCGACCTCGAAGAGTTGATCGCCCGCCTGCACGCACTGGCTCGGCGTCCGCCCGCGGCGTCGACACCGGTGCTCGGGTTCGCCGATCTGCGGCTCGATCCGTTCCGACGCGAGGTATACCGGGGCGGCCGGTTCGTCAAGCTCACTCGTAAGCAGTTCGCGGTGCTCGAGTTGCTGATGCGCGCCGACAGTGGCGTCGTCAGCGCCGAGACGCTGCTCGAGAAGGCGTGGGACGAGAATGCCGACCCGTTCACGACGGCACCGCGGGTGACCGTCTCGACGCTGCGGAAGGCGCTCGGCGACCCGGACCTCGTCCGGACGGTTCCGGGCGCCGGTTATCGGCTCGCCGATCCGGAGGCCGGTCGTGACTGACCGCGGCGCCCGGCCCCGTCGACGCCGGAGCGCCCAGCTACGGCTTGCGTTGAGCTATGCGGCCTTCCTGGTCGCGGCCGGGGCGACCGTCCTCGCCGGCGTGTACATCGTTCTGCGCTACGTTCCGAACTATCCACTGACGGCGGCGAATCCGAGAGAGAGCGACGTCGCGGTGGCGTCGCGCCAGGAGATCCTCGATGCGCTGCTGCGGCTGTCCGGGGTACTTCTCGCCGGCCTCGCGCTCGTCGGCATCACCGGCGGCTGGTTCCTTGCCGGGTGGGTGCTGCGACCGCTGCGGCGGATCAACGATGCGGCGCGCATCGCCGCCACCGGGCGTCTCGATCACCGCATCCACCTCACCGGTCGGAACGACGAATTCCGGCAGCTGGCAGATACTTTCGATCACATGCTGGACCGGCTCGGCGAGGAATTCGCGGCACGCCAGAGGTTCGCGGCCAACGCGTCACACGAGCTGCGCACCCCGCTGGCGGTCACGGCCACGATGCTCGACGTCGCCCGCCGGCATCCGGAGTCACAGGACTATCCCACGCTCGTCGACCGGCTCACGGTGACCAACGCCCGCGCGGTGGGGCTGACCGAGGCGTTGCTCGAGCTGGCGGACGTGGGCACCGCGACGGCCGTCGCCGACACCGTCGATCTGGCGTCCACGGTCGCGGACGAGCTCGCCGACCACTCGGAGGAATCGGCCGGTCGGTCGCTGCGGATCCGAACCGAGCTGCGTCCGGCACGCACCGTCGGGAACCGCGCACTGCTCACACAGCTCGTCGCCAACCTCGTCCAGAACGCCGTGCGCCACAACGTCGCGGGCGGAGAGCTGGCCGTCCGGACCGGCCCCGAAGACGGTGGGACGGTGGTGCTGGAGACCGAGAACGACGGTGACGCCTTCACACCCGAGCAGGCGTCCCGACTGCACGAACCGTTCCTCCGCGGCCGAGGTCGGATCGGTCCGTCCGCACGCGACACGGCCGCCCGCCCACATCACCGCGGGTACGGGCTGGGGCTCGCTCTCGTCGCGCGCATCGTGGAGGTCCACGACGGCGATCTGCAGATACGGCCGCGGCCGGGCGGCGGCCTGTTCGTGACAGTCCGTCTCCCGGCCGCGTGACGACCCGTGCGCGTACTCAGCCGCGAGCCGGCACCGATTCCGGGTCGCCGCCGGACGCCACCGGAACCTGTCCGGACGGGCCGGTCTCCTTGCGCGGATTCACGAAGAACATCACCACCGCGAAACCGAGCATCAGCACGGCCGCGGGCAGCATCGCGGACTGCGCCATTGCGGTCGCGAAGGGTTCGCGGACCATCTCGGGCAACTGGCCGCCCATGAAGTGGCCCTCCCCTGCCGAGGCGCCGCCGGCGACGCCCACCGTGGACAGCTCGGCGGTGATCCGGGACGTCATGAGCGCGCCCATTGCCGCGCTGCCGAGGACGGCACCGACCTGGCGGGTGGTGTTGTAGACACCCGAACCGGCGCCGACGTGTGCCATGGGGAGGTTCCGGGTCGCCGTCGCGGAGACCGGCGCCCAGATGAACGCGTTGGATGCGCCGATGACGGCCATCGGCAGCAGGATCTGCCAGATCGGGGTGGTCGGGGTCAGTCGTGTCGCCAGCCAGGCGGTGGCGAGGGCGAACACGAGGAAACCCGGTCCCGCGATGAACCGTGGGTGGGCCCTGTCGACGAGCCGCCCGACGAACGGGGCGAGGATGCCGGTGACGATCGCCATCGGCGCCATCAGCAGGGCCGATCGAGTCGGCGACAGGCCGGTGACGCTCTGCGCGTAGTACATGAACGGGAGCATGACCGCGGTGATGGAGAAGCCCATCGTCATGATGCCGAGGTTGGCGACCGAGAAGTTCCGGTCCTTGAACAGGCCGAGCGGGACCAGAGGTTCGTTGCGGTTGACCTTCTGCCACCACACGAACGCGATCATGAACACGACACCGACGCCGATCAGCCCCCAGGTGCGCGCGTCCCAGTCGTACGAGTTGCCTTCCTGCAGGCCGAAGACGATGCAGAACAGACCGACCGCGCTGAGCGCCACACCGACCAGGTCGAACTTGTGGTTGTTGGTCGGCAGCACCGGAACCAGCCGCCACGCGAGCACGAACGCGACGACACCGACCGGGACGTTGACGATGAAGATCCACTCCCAGCCGAGGTTGTCGACGAGGACACCACCGAGGATCGGCCCGACCAGTGTCGCGACGCCGGCCACCGAACCCCACAGGCCCATCGCGGCTCCACGCTTGTCCGGCGGGAAGATCCGGGTGATGACGGCCATCGTCTGCGGCGTCATCATGGCCGCGCCGAGGCCTTGGAAGACGCGCGCGATGATCAGCATCTCGATGCCGCCGGCCAGGCCGCACCACAGCGACGCCAGCGTGAACACCGTCAGGCCGATCAGATACATGTTCTTCGGCCCGAACCGGTCACCGAGTCGTCCGGTGACGAGCAACGGGACCGCGTAGGCGAGCAGGTAGGCGCTCGTCACCCAGATGACCGCGTTGACGTCGGCACCCAACTCGGCGGTGATGACCGGGTTCGCGACGGCGACGATCGTGCTGTCGACGAGGATCATGAAGAAGCCCAGACACAGGGCCCACAGGGCCGGCCAGGGCCTGCTTACGGTAGTCATCGGTTGCCCTTCAAGTCGGTGAGCTTCAGTGATGAGAGGTGTGCGTCGGTCACCCACGGCACGTCGCCGGCGCGGACGCGTCCGACGAACGCGCGCAGCCAGTCCAGCTCCGCCCGGATCATGGCCCGGGTGTACGCGAACGGAACGGTGAACAGTTCCGGGACGTCCCGGGCCGTGTCGGCGAGAACGTCCAGATCGACGAGTTGCGCGTCCAGTGCGGCGATGCGCTCGTCCAGCAGGGTCAGGGCCTCGGCGGACGAGAGGTTGTGCAGTTCGGACAGTCCGAGCGGGAAGCGCGGATATTCGGGCGCCGGAACGCGCACGGTGTCCGCAACCCACTGTCGGACGGCATCACGGCCGGCGTCGGTGATCTCGTACGTGGTGCGCTCCGGCCGGTTCCCCTGACGGTCGACACCCGTGGCGGTGACGAGTTCGTCCCGTTCGAGTCGTTCGACCGCGTGATACAGCGAGCCGGGACGCACCTTGACCAGCCGGTCCCTGAGGCGGGTGCCCAGTACCTGCCACATCTCGTACGGATGCATCGGACGTTCGAAGAGCAGGGCGAGGACCGAGACGCCGAGCGCCGTGACCGACCGGGGCAGCACCGTCACCCCACCTTCCGTATCGAATATTCGGAGTGGAATATACGAGTGGCGCGCGGACCCGGGCAATGCCGTTCACCGCATGTGACGAGGGACACGGCCGCGGGGCGATCACCCGAACGTGTCGGGATCCGGGCCGATCCGGCCGTCGGTCCGGTCGAGCGATGCGAGTGCGGCCATGTCGTCGGCGGTGAGAGCGAAGTCGAACACGTCGATGTTCGACGCGATCCGCTCCGGCGTCACCGACTTCGGGATCACGACGTTGCCGAGCTGCACATGCCATCGCAGGATCACCTGCGCGGGTGTACGGCCGTGAGCGTCGGCGACAGCGCGGATCGTCTCGTTCGCGAGCATCGTGCCCTGCCCCAGCGGGCTCCACGCCTCGGTGACGATGCCCAGATCGGCGTGGACCGCACGCAGGTGGGCCTGCGAGAAGCCGGGATGCAGTTCGATCTGATTGAGCACGGGCGTCTCCCCCACCGCGTCCACGAGCCGGGTCAGGTTGTCGGCCGTGAAGTTGGAGACGCCGATCGAGCGGACCCGGCCGTCCCGCTTCAACTGCTGGAACGCCCGGAACGAGTCGAGGTATCGGCCCTTCGCGGCGACCGGCCAGTGGACGAGATAGAGGTCGAGGTAGTCGAGTCCGAGACGGTCCAGGCTCGCGTCGAACGCCCGCAGGGTCTCGTCGTAGCCCTGGTCGTCGTTCCACAGTTTCGTGGTCACGAACAGGTCTTCCCGGGCTACCCCGGAGTCGGCGATCGCCCGGCCGGTCCCGGACTCGTTGTCGTAGATCCGGGCGGTGTCGATGCTGCGGTACCCGACTTTCAGAGCCTCGGTGACGGCGTCGTACGCCTGATCGTCGGGCACCTGGAACACGCCGAAGCCGAGTTGTGGGATCGAGTTGCCGTCGTTCAGTTCGACGGCGGGAACGGAACTGATGGAGGTCATGTTCGGGCAACCACCGCGACGCCTCCACATGTTCCCGGGTGTCTCACAACGTGGACACCCGGGAACATGGGGCACCCGTGTCGGCGGGCTACTCCTGCTTCAGCGCCAGAGCCCGCAATCGCTCGACGGCCGCCGGTCCCACGTCGGCGAGCCGAGCACCCGGTTCGTACCCGACGGCGACGAGTCGACCGGTGAACGGGAAGGCGCCATGGGCGAGGAAGTTGTCCCACGACACCGGGGAGCGCCGGTCGATCCCGACGTCGATCCCCTGGAAGAGCGCCTGCCCCGCCATCGAGGAGACCCGGGACAGCTCCGCCACACGCCGCCCACCGACTTCGAGACCAACCGTCAGCGTGGAGGCGTCGTGGGCGTGCACATCCAGCACGATCTCCTGACGGCCGGGCGTGAGGCTCCGGTACCGGATCTCGTCCACGGTTCCGTACGCGTTGTGAACGTAGCGGAGTCCGTCGTCGTCGATGTAGAGGCCGTACCCGCTGTACTGTCCGCCGTGCGCGACCAGCGTCCCCCTGTCACCGACCGCGAGATCCACGTCGACGGTGATGCGATACGACCGCAACGCCACCAACTGGGCCGAGCGATAGCGTTCGAGCGTCGGTGTACCGGGGAGTATGCGCACCGGCTGCGACATCGCCGACTCGCGGGCCGGCCGGAGCGCGCGTTTGAGTCCACTGCCCTCGTCGAGCGGGAACACCTGGTTCTCCCACGCGGCCCGTTCCCACCGCTTCGACAGCTCGGCGACCTTGTCCGGGTACACGTCGGCCAGGTCCGTCGTCTCGGTCGGATCGGAACGCAGGTCGTACAGTTCGTATTCGCTGTCGTCGAAGGGGTTTCCCGTGACGTGGCGGCTGACGATCTCCCAACCGTCCTCGTGGTAGCCGCGGTGCCCGAACATCTCGTAGTGCTGACCGCCACGGTCGTGTGGAGCGTCGCCCGACGCCATCGTCCCGGCAAAGCTGCTGCCGTCCAACGGCTTCAGCGGAACACCCTGCCGGTGGTCGACGTCCGGGACACCGGCCAGCTCGAGCAGGGTCGGATAGAGATCCACGGCGTGGACGTACTGCCGACGGATCTGACCGCCATATCCGGAGAGTCGGCGGGGCCACGACAGGACCGTCGGAACCGTGTGCCCGCCGGCGTGCGTATTCACCTTGTAGAGACGGAACGGCGTGTTCGACGCCATCGCCCATCCCCGCGGGTAGTGCGGCATGGACCTGGCCGTCCCGACGAGGTCGATCGTTTCGAGGTCACGCGCGAAGCCGTCGGCGCGGCTGCCCTTGTCGTGGAAGCGGCGCAGGGCATCGAAGTACTGCATCGTCCCGTCCTCCTCGCCCTCACGTGAGGCGCCGTTGTCCGACGTGAACAGGACGATGGTGTTGTCCCACTCGCCGAGGTCCTCGAACACTGCGCGCACCCGGCCCAGGCTCTGGTCGACGCTGTCGACCATCGCGGCATAAACCTCCATGTAGCGGGCGAACACCGCCTGCCGGTCCGGGTCGAGGCTGTCCCACGACGGCACCGAATCCCCCGCCTCGACGTTGCGCGGGGACAAGGCGGTATCGGGACGGACGATGCCCAACTCCTGCTGGCGGCGGAAGCGGTTCTCTCGCAAATTGTCCCAGCCACCCGAGTACGCCCCACGGTGCCGGTCGATGTCCTCGGGCTTGGCGTGCAGCGGCGCGTGGACGGCGCCGTGTGCGACGTAGAGGAAGACCGGCTTGGCCGGGTCGGCGGCCTTCACCGACTTCACCATCCGAACGGCCTCGTCGGTGATGTCGTCGGTGAAGTAGTAGCCGGGCGGATAGCTGTCCGGCGAGATCTGTTCGTTGCCACGCAGGATCGCCGGCGGGTTGTGCAGGTCCGTCATCCCGCCGAGGAAACCGTAGAACCGTTCGAAGCCGCGCTGCAGTGGCCACGAATCCATGGACGCCGCGTCATGGTCGTCGTTGTCCTTGCAGAGGTGCCACTTTCCGACCGCCATCGTCGCGTAGCCGGCACCACGCAGCGTCTCCGCGACCGTCGGCACATCGTCCGCCAACTCCATTGCCAGGGAAGGGAAGCCAGGATCCGCATGGGCGACGTATCCGACACCGGCGGCATGCGCGTTCCGGCCGGTCAGGAGCGCGGCCCGCGTGGGCGAACACATGGGGGTGACATGGAAATTGGTGTACCTCAGCCCCTCGTCGGCCAACCGGTCGATGTTCGGTGTCGGGATCTCCGAACCGAAGCACCCGATGTCGGAGTAGCCGAGGTCGTCGCACAGAATCACGACGATGTTCGGCGCTCCCTGCGCGGACGGTCGCGGCGGCCAGTAGGACTCGGAATCGGCGATGGTCCTGCCGACCCGACCACGGAAATCGTGGTAGGCGCGCCGCTCCGGAGAAAGGTCGACCGGCACACCACGTTCGTCGAATTCGGACTCGGTCATGGAAGACAACCTTTCACTATTTCGTCATGTCCACGTGGCGGAGGTCGAAGATGCCGAGATTCATCCAGGGCATGTCCTCGGTGCCGGTCACCTTCGCGGTGGAGACGGTCGCGTTGGTCTGGTTGCAGATCTGGTTGTACAACGGTGTCCTCTTCTCCTGCGGCAGGATCGGACTCGAGGCTTTCACAGCCAGTCCCGCGATCTGTGTATTGCCGTCGGCCAGACTGTAGGGGCCGGTCAGGAAGTAGTCGACCGTCTCGGCGGGGTCGAGCTTCGGGCTGAAGGTGTTCGCCACCGACGATCGGAAGTCACCCACGATGTATCGCGGTTCGCTCTGCGCGATCGGAATCGGGTTGAGTTCGGCAACGATCCCGGCGGCCGACGGCGCCGATTGAACAACGTTGGCCGGCTTCTCGGTGTTGGTGCCTGCCGCCCGGTCACCGGCCGGGTACAACTGGCGGTTGATCTTGCAGGTGCCGGAGAACAGCGCGCTGATCGCTTCCGGATCGATCGCGAGAGAATGAGGCGGGAAATGAACCGACCTTCGGACAGGACGATCGTCGGCACCGGCGCGGCGAGCGGCATCGGCCGGGCCTTCGAGGTCGATGTCACCGACACGGTGCGCTGCGAGGAGACGGCGGATTCAACGCATACGCCCGCTGACAGCGCCTCCACCCGCCGGTCCGGCGACCACCGTCGACTCCGTTGTGTCGCCGTCGTGGTCGGGCCTAAGTTCTATCCAGGCGGTCTGATCTCCGGAAGGGGTGAGCAATGAACCTCGGATACCGGCTGGCGTATCGATTCGGCTTCACACCATGGGAGAGTGCCGGGCGCAGCGTCTTCGGCGACCAATTGAAGCACCTGCTCGACGCCGCTCCGCCACCCGGCGATTCGGGTACGGCGAAGGCCGTCGATCTCGGCTGCGGCACCGGCGATCATGCGTTCGAACTGGCGGCCCGCGGATGGTCCGTCACCGCCGTCGATTCCGTCCCACTCGCGATCGAGCAGGCTCGGGCAAAGCTACCGGCCGCCGGCGCGGACGTGACCTTCGTGCTGGGCGATGTCACGAACCTGCCCGCATACGTGGACAGCGGGTACACACTGGCGCTCGATATCGGCTGCTTCCACGGACTCGGCGACGAGCAGCGCACGGCGTACGGCAGCGGCCTGACCGAGGTAACCGTGCCCGGCGCTCGGTTGCTGATGTTCGCGTTCTCGCCCGGTTTCCGCGGCCCACTACCCCGGGGCGCGTCGCGGGCCGATATCGAGCGGTCCCTCGGCGGATGGACCGTCGTCGGTGACGAGCCCATGAACGTCTCGAGTGCGCCGGGCGTACTCGCGAGCGCGAAACCGAGATTCTTTCGCCTCGTCCGCGAGTGATCGAGAAGTACTCATCGCCCCACGAAGGCCTCCGACAGTTCCCACAACGCGGCCGCGGTCTCCGGGTCGACGGCGTGCTCGGCGGCCCGATCGATCCGACAGTCCGCGAGGTAGGCGCCGCTCCGGGCCGCGAGTTCCGGCGCGGTGGCCGCCCACACCGAGGTGGCGGCGGCCTGCGGGATCGACTTCAGATCGGTCAACAGTCCCGGTTTGCCGGCACTCATCCGCTTCATCTCGGCGAAGTCGTCCCGGCTCATGTGCCGGGACAGGCCGGTCGCGCACACTCCAGGATGCACCGCGAAGGCATGGATTCCCTTGCTGTCGTAGCGGTTCCGCAGCTCGTCCGTCGCCAGGACGTTGGCCGACTTGGACTGCGCGTACGCGACGAACTTGTCGTAGGGGCGGTTCAGGAAGTTCGGGTCGGCCAGGTCGACGGCGTGCGCACGATGCGCGTCCGACGATACCGCCACCACCCGGGACGCCGTCCCGGACCGGTCCGCTGCCGCCTGCAGGTTCGGTAGCAGCAGGGTGGTGAGCAGGAAGTGCCCGAGGTGGTTGGTGCCGAACTGCAGCTCGAACCCGTCTGCGGTGCGGGCGAACGGCGTGTACATCACGCCTGCGTTGTTGATCTGCAGGTCGACGGGGCGGGTCCCGAGCCGCTCGGCTGCATCCCGGATGCTCGACAGGTCGGCCAGATCGAGGGCGACGGTCGTCGGTGCGGCGTCCGGGATCTCCCCACGGATCCGCTCCGCGACCGCGGCGGCCGCTGTCTCGTCACGGGCCGCGAGGATCACCGTCGCGCCGGCTGCGGCGAGAGCGCGGGCGGTCTCGCCACCGAGTCCGCTGGTCACCCCGGTCACCAGCGCGGTCCGACCGGCCAGGTCGACGCCGTCCAGCACGTCGGAGGCCGTCGTCTCGGGCCCGAAGTCGTTCACTCCCATGGAAGCTCTCTCCAATCTGTCGATATCCGTGCCGCCCACCGCGGGTCGCGGCGGTCGACGAACGCTCGCACCCCCTCGGCCGCATCGGCCGTCCCCATGACGCGGTGGTGCAGTTCGGTCTCGTGGTCACCGACCTGTTCCGGGGTGAACCCGTGCCGGAGCGTGGCCCACAGCAACCGCTTGCTCAGCGCCACCGACATCGGGGCGGTGTGGACCGCGATGTCCCGCGCCGTGGCCAGCGCCGCGGGCAGCACCTCGTCGGCCGGCAGGCAGCGGCTCGCGATACCCAGGCGCACCGCCTCGGCACCGTCGAACGTACGGCCGGTGAGGAGGATGTCGGCGGCCGCCGCGCTACCTGTCGCTTGCGGAACGGTCCAGTGCGACAGGGCATCCGGGACGACACCCCGACGTACCTGTGGAATCGCATACTTGGCGTCGGCCGCCACGATGCGGATGTCGGCCTGCATCGCCAAGGTCAGTCCGATACCGATCGCGTGACCGTTCACCGCCGCGATCACCGGCTTGCGCAGATCGAACGCGGGCGGATTCACCGGCGATGCCGAGAACTCCGTGTCCGTGGGCGCCGCGAACGCGTCGGCGCCCGCCGTGAGGTCGGCTCCGGCGCAGAAGGCCGGCGGGGTGCCGGTGAGCACCAGGACCCGGACGTCGTCGTCCTCGTCGAGCTGCCGGTAGAGCTCCCCGAGCCGGCGTCCCGTCTCGCCTGTGAACGCGTTGCGCTGCCGGGGTCGGTCGAGGGTGAGGACCGCGACGCCGTCGGCGATCTCGAGCCGCACCGGTGTCACGACGCGAGCGCCTTCACGGACGCCACGAGCTCCGCGATGTGCTTCTCCCGCACCGGATATCCGGGGAAATAGCAGCACACCCGGTCGGCGTGGGAACCGAACCGGGCGACGATCTCGGCCGCGCACTCCTCGGGGGTGCCGTGCACCGCCAGGGTGGCGAGCATCGTGTCGTCGATCAGCTCCGTCATCGCCGCGACCTGCCCCTGTTTGGACAGGACGTTCAGTTCCGGCTGCAGACCTTCCCACCCCTCGACCTCGAGGACGGGCCGGTAGGCGGGCGTCGACCCGTAGAACGCGAGGAGCGCGCGCACCCCGCGCGACGCCGCGTCGAGTTCCTCGGCGGTACGTCCGACACCGACGATCACCTGGGGGTGGATCGTCAGGTCCGCGGCCGTCCGGCCGGCGCGGTCGAGTCCGTCCTCGATCGCCGGCAGTGTCCGTTCCCGGAAGTGCCGGACGCTGTTGAACGGCATCACGAGCAGCCCGTCGGCCACCTCGGCGGCCGTCCGGGTCATGACCGGACCGAGGGCACCCAGGAGGACCGGTGGTGGCCCGTACGGGTTGGGACCGGGGTCGAACGTCGGCGGCAGCAACGTGTGCGTCGTGAACTCGCCCTCGAACCGCAGACGCGATCCGCCTTCCCACGCATCGAAGATCGCCTTGACCGCCAGTACGGTCTCCCGCATCCGCGCCGCCGGCCGCGACCACTGCGCCCCGTACCGTTTCTCGATGTGCGGACGGATCTGGGAGCCCAGCCCCAGCCGGAACCGGCCCCGACTCAGGGTCTGCAGATCGTAGGCGGTGTGCGCGAGATGCATCGGGCTGCGCGGCAACGCGATCGCGACGTTCGTCATCAGGTCGACGTCGGTCGTCGCGGCGGCAGACACCAGCGGCAGGAACACGTCGTGCGCGCCCTCGAACGTGAACAGTCCGTCCACGCCGAGCGCGGCAAGTTCCTGTGCCCGCTGTGCGGCATGCTCCGGCCGCCCGTCGAGTTGGACGTCCACCTTCACGATCGTTCCCCTTCCGTCGGCGGCCGCCGGTCGCGGCAGACCCGGATCGGGTTCCCGATCATTACACGGCAAGCGACACGGCGTGTTCGCCCGTCCCGGACAGTGGGGATAATCGGCAGGTGACTGCCACCCTGCGAATCTCCGGCCTCTCCGCGTCCCGCGGCGACCGCACCCTCTTCTCCGATCTCGACCTGACGGTCGCCCCCGGCGACGTGATCGGACTGGTCGGCGCGAACGGGGCCGGCAAGTCGACACTGCTCACCGCCCTCGCGGGCAGCGGTGACGCCGACATCGACGGCACCGTCACGCTCAGCCCACCGGATGCGACCGTCGGCTATCTCGCGCAGGAACCCGACCGGATCCCCGGCGAAACCGTCCTCGGGTTCCTCGGTCGGCGCACCGGTGTCGCGGCCGCGGAGGAGTCGATGAACGCGGCCGCCGAATCCCTCGCCGACGGCGGCGAGGACCTCTACTCCCCCGCCCTCGACCGGTGGCTCGCTCTCGGTGGCGCCGACCTCACCGAACGTGCCGCACAGGTCCTCGCCGACCTCGGTCTGGACGTCACCGGCGACGCATTGATGACGGACCTGTCCGGCGGGCAGGCGGCCCGCGCCGGGCTGGCGTCGCTACTGCTGTCCCGCTACGACGTGCTGCTACTCGACGAACCCACCAACGACCTCGACCTGCCCGGCCTCGAACAGCTCGAACAGTTCGTCGACGACACCCGCACCGCCCTCGTCGTGGTGAGCCACGACCGGGAGTTCCTGGCCCGCACCGTGACCGGGATCGTGGAACTCGACATCGCGCAGCAGCAGATCGCCGTGTACGACGGCGGCTACGAGGCCTATCTCGTCGAACGGGAGGTGGCCCGTCGGCACGCCCGCGAGGAGTACGACGAGTACGCCGGGAACCTGTCCGCCCTGCAGGATCGCGCTCAGATGCAACGCAACTGGCTCGAGCACGGCGTCCGCAACGTCCGCCGCAAAGCCAAGGGCGGCGACTCGGACAAGATGGGACGCAAGGCCCGCGCCGAATCCACCGAGAAGCAGGCCGCGAAGGCCCGCCAGACGCAGCGCCGCATCGAACGGCTCGAGGTGGTCGAGGAACCGCGCAAGGAGTGGGAACTGCGTATGGAGATCGCTCCCGCACCCCGCAGCGGATCTGTCGTCGCCACCCTGAGCGGTGCTGTGGTGCATCGTGATTCGTTCACGTTCGGCCCGGTGAGCGCCCAGATCGACTGGGGCGACCGGATCCTCGTCACCGGACCCAACGGCTCCGGGAAGTCCACCCTGCTGAAGGTCCTCCTCGGCAAGATCACCCCCGACACGGGCACCGCGACCCTCGGATCGGGTGTCGCCGTCGGTGAGATCGATCAGGCGCGTGGGCTTTTCGAAGGCGACGAGATCCTCGCCGATGCGTTCGCCGCGCAGGTCCCCGACTGGCCCGACGCCGACGTCCGCACCCTGCTCGCCAAGTACGGACTCAAGGGCCACCACGTGCTGCGGCCCGCATCGTCCCTGTCCCCCGGCGAACGCACCCGCGCCGCCCTCGCCCTGTTGCAGGCCCGCGGCGTCAACCTCCTCGTCCTCGACGAGCCCACCAACCATCTCGACCTGCCGGCCATCGAACAGCTCGAGCAGGCCATGGAGTCGTTCACCGGCACCCTGCTGCTCGTCACCCACGACCGCCGCATGCTGGGCACCATGCGCCACACCCGGCACTGGCAGATGGAGGACGGGCAGCTGCACTGCCTGTGAGCCTTTTCGGTAGCTGCTGCCACCGAAAAGGCGCACAGCCGACTACCCCAGCACCCCCTGCCCCACGTACTCGCCGGCACGGACTCCGGGTGGAATCGCGAACACGGCCGAGCCGATGGGGGTGGACCAGCGGTTGAACATGTCGCCGTCGGCGAGTCGCTGCTGCACCGGCAGGTACTGGCGGGTGACGTCGGCCTGGTAGGTGGTGAAGATCAGGCCGGAGTCGGAGATACCGGTGCCGTCGGGATGTTCGTCGTAGTTGTAGCCGCGACGCAGGAACCGCTCGTCCACGGCCATGGGCCGGGCCCGTGCGATGTGCGAGAACTCGGGGATGATCGGCAACCCGCCGGCGTTGACGGCACCGAAATCCGGTGCGTCGAACTCGGATTCGCCGGTGAGTGGCGCACCGGTGGACTGGCGGCGGCCCATGACCTCGTCGCGAACGGGGGTGTCGAGTTCGTCCCAGCCGTCGAGGTCGAGGTGGATACGGCGGATCACGATCGACGTGCCGCCGGCCATCCAGGGCTGTTCGGCGCCGTCGTTCCACACGACCCGGTCGAAGTCGTCGGTCCCGGCTTCCGGGTTGATCGTGCCGTCGACCTGCCCCATGAGGTTGCGCATCGTGGTGCCGGCGGGCTCGCTGCCGTGGGCCCGCCGGAAGCCGCGCTGCAGCCAGCGGACGGTGGCGGTCCCGTGGGACGCCTTGAGCAGCACCCGCAGGGTGTGCGCGATCGTGACGGGGTCGTCGGAGCCGACCTGCAGCAGGAGGTCGCCGTCGCTCCAACGGGGTTCGAGCCGGTCGATCTCGAACGGCGGCAGCGGGGCGCACCACGACGGCCGCCGGTCCTCGATCCCGGCGACCCGGAACACACCGGGCCCGAATCCGACGGTGACGGTGAGCCGGGCGGGCACGACGGCCAGGTCCGGTTCGGTGTCGGCGAGCGCACCCCGGCCCGCGGTGAGGCGGGCGGCGTCGTCGGTCCACACCCGCATGAGCCGGACGAGCGCGGCCCGATCGACACCGGGCCGCAGGTCGAGGCCGACGAACGTGGTGTGCGCGGGCGGCGGCGTCGCGATCCCCGCCTGATGTTCCCCGTGGAACGGGACGGTCTCGGGCACCGGCTCGGCCTGGGCGGTGCGCCCGGAGAGCACCCCGGCGCCGAGGCCGAGCCCGGCGCCGCCGACCGCGGCGGCGCCGAACCCGAACAGTTGACGACGGCTCAGGTCAGCCATCGTGCGACTCGCCGTGCGTGCCGTAGTCCTCGCGGGCACCGGTGAAGTCGCGGACCTGAGAGGTGAACTCGGTGGTGGCGCCGTCGGCGAACTCGAACGTGAACGTCACGTCGGTACCGGCCTGCACGGGTGCGGGCAGGTCGAACAGCATGATGTGGTCGCCGCCGGGCGCGAGTTCGTAGCTGTCGTGGGCGGCGACGGTGACACCGCCGTCCTTCTCCCGCATCTTCATCTGGCCGGTGCCGTCGGGGGCCATCTCGTGCAGTTCGACGCGCGGCGACGCGGTCGTGGTCACCGAGGTGAGAGTGACGGCGTCGTCGGAGTCGTTGACGATGGTGCCGAACATCGCGGTGACGCCGCCGTCGGCGGCCTTGACCCACGAGTCCTGCAACGAGATCGACGACGTGTCGGTGGCGGCGGGGTCGGTGTCGCTGCTGCAGCCGGTGAGAGCGAGAACGGCTGCGGCGGCTGCGGCGCCGACGGCGAGGACGCGGGTACGGGTGAACAGTGTGCTGTGCGTGGCCATGTGTGTTGCCTTTCGAGGCAGGAAGGGACGCGCGTCGACGGCATCGGGGCCGGACGCGGCGTGAGGGAAGCAGGTTTCAGGCGGTGACGGGCGGGCCGCGGCGCGCGATCGAGTCGACGGCGACGACGGCGACGTGCGGGCGCACGTCCGTGACCACGTGCGGCCGGTCCGGCTCGAGCCGGACCGGAAGGGCCGCGAACAGTCGCGGGAGGATGCGGTGCAGTGCGGCGAGGGCGTGCGGCCCGATCCGTTCGGTGACGGCGATGAGCGTCGCGCACACGACGACGGCGACACCGTGCGCGAGCAGCATCGGAGTGCTCGTGTGCGATCCGGTGTGTGCGCCGTGTGATTCACCGAGCGCGAGGACGGCGTGCGAGAGCACCTGGCCGACGGCCAGGACCGGGACGAGCGCGGCGGGGCGGGTGGTGAGTGCGGGGACGACGGCGACGACCGCGGCGAGCACCGCGGCGACTCCGCCGAGCATCAGCAGCGTCGCCCCGTGCGGGAGGCCACCGCCGGCCAGTCCGTGTGCCCCGATTCCGAGGGCGACGACGGATCCGCCGACGGCGAGGCCACGCACGTGTCGTGCAAGCTCCTCACCTGGGGCGGACCGCATGACCAGAGGTTACTACAGGGCGTCGTATGCACATGTCGCCGACCGTCCCGGACCGTCGGACGAATTGACATTTTGTTGGGTTTTCCCAACACTTCGATATATGAGTCCGGTGCGCCGGGGGCCCGATCTCCCCATCTTCAATCGCATCGCCGTGCTGCGCGCGGAACGGAAGATGAGCCGCGCCCGGCTCGCCGAACTGGTCGGGGTGAACCCCCAGACCGTCGGCGCCCTCGAACGCGGCGACCACTACCCCAGCCTCGATCTCGCATTGCGGATCTGCGCCGTCTTCGACCTGCCCGTCGAGGCGGTGTTCGCCCGCACCGAGTTCGGGCCGCTGAGCACCGAGCTGTACCGATCCGACCGCGACCCGACGAGGTGACGACCGTGCCCGACACCACAGTTCTCGAGCGGTACCAGAACTTCCGCACCCGACGCTTCCTCCGCAACGAGGAGCGGTACCGGCACTGGCTGCCACGCTGGCGGACCCGGCGACGACGGCGCCTGCTCGTCGTGGTGCTCGCGGTGATCCTGACGTGCATGGCCGCCGTGGGCGGGGTGTGCCTGGTGGACATGACCGCCGGCGCACTGCTGTGGGTGCCCGCCGTCGCGGTGTTCCTCGTCACGTGGACGACGTTGCAGATCGTGTCCGGCCGGCAGGGCGATGCGCCCCGTGACGCCCTCGACGAGTGGGAACTCCAGCAACGCGACAGCGCCCGGTCGATCGGGTTGACCGTCACCCAGGTGCTGACGTTCCTGCCCGCGGCGGTCCTGGTAGTCACGGGCAGCCGCGTCGGTGCGGTCGTGGACACCAGGTTCCTCTACGCTGCAGGGCTTTTCGTCCTCACCACCCTCATCGTCGGCGCCTGCACACCCGCGATGATCCTCGCCTGGACTCGCCCCGACCCCGAAACAGACGACCGACAGGAGACGGAATGACCGGTCAAACCCTCACATTCGACGGCATCGCGAAACGCTACGGTGACGTCGTCGCGCTCGAGAGCCTGAGTTTCGAAGTCCGCCCCGGCGAGATCTTCGGCTTCGTCGGCAGCAACGGCGCCGGCAAGACGACGACGATGCGGATCGCGCTCGGTGTGCTTGCCGCCGACAGCGGTGAGGTGCGACTCGGTGGCCGGCCCGTCGATCTCGAGGTGCGCCGCTCGATCGGCTACATGCCCGAGGAACGCGGCCTGTACCCGAAGATGAAGGTGGGTGATCAGCTCACCTATTTCGCCGAGCTGCACGGGCTGCCCCGCCGTGAGGCCGCCGACGCCACCCGGCGATGGACGGAGCGCCTCGGCATCGCCGATCGGGTGAAGGACACCGTCGACGCCCTGAGCCTGGGCAACCAGCAGCGGGTGCAGCTCGCGGCCGCGCTGGTGCACGATCCCGCGGTCCTCATCCTCGACGAGCCGTTCTCCGGACTCGACCCGGTGGCCGTCGACGTCATGAGCGAGGTTCTCGTGGAGAAGGCGAACACCGGTGTGCCCGTGATCTTCTCGAGTCACCAACTGGATCTGGTGCAGCGGCTGTGCGATCGTGTCGGCATCATCGCGAAGGGCCGGATGACCTCGATCGGCACCGTCGACGAGCTCCGTGGCGGCGGCGCCGTCCTGCTCGAGGTACACGCCCCCGCCGCACCGTCGGGGTGGGCCGACCACCTGTTCGGGGTGACGGTTCTCAGCCACGACGCCGGCCGCACGGTGCTGTCGCTCGGCGACGGCGCCGACGACCAGGCCGTGCTGCACGCCGCACTGAAGACCGGACCCGTCCACGAGTTCGCGGTCCGCAAACCGTCCCTGACCGAACTGTTCCGAGAGGTGGTGTCCGCATGAACGACCGGACCGGCCTGAGCCCGGCCCGCGCGATCGCCCTCGTCGCGCGCCGCGAATTCCTGACCCAGGTGCGCAAGAAGAGTTTCCTGATCAGCAACGCGATCGTGCTGATCGCGATCGTCGGCGGTCTCGTCGCCGCGTCGATCTTCTCCGGCAGCGACGACGAATCCCGGTCGACGGTGGGCCTGGTCGGCGACCAGACGCTGAGTGCGGCACTCGTCGCCACCGGGGACGCTGCCGGCAACCCCGTCGAGGTCGTCGAGATCGCCGACGAGCAGACCGCCCGCACCCGTGTCGAGGACGGCGATCTCGACGTCGCGCTGGTGCCGGGCACGGACGGCAGCGCCACCGCGATCACGAAGTCGGACATCGGGACCGGGCTGCGGGTGGTACTCGACGGCGCCGTCGCGGCGCAGGCACAGACCACCGCGCTCGCCGAGCAGGGCGTCGACGCCGGGCAGCTGGCCGCGGACACCTCCACGGCCGTCGTCACCGTCGACCCGATCGATCCGCCGGACCCCGAGAAGGGGCAGCGGATCGCACTGTCCATGGCCGTCGTGGTGCTGCTGTACATGCAGATCCTGGCGTTCGGCATGTACGTCGCGATGGGTGTCGTCGAGGAGAAGTCGTCCCGTGTGGTGGAGTTGCTGCTCTCGACGCTGCGCCCGCTGCAGCTGTTGTGGGGCAAGGTGATCGGGATCGGTGCGGTCGGCTTGGCCCAGTTGACGGCATACGGTGTCGTCGGGGTCGGCACCGGTGTCGCGACCGGCGTCCTCACGTTGGGCGGTACCGCGTGGGGCACGCTCGCCGGAACCCTCGGCTGGTTCGTCCTCGGGTTCGCATTCTTCGCGGTGCTCTACGCGGCCACCGGATCGATGGTGTCGCGCCAGGAGGACGTGAACTCCACCGCGATGCCGCTGACCATCCTGATCATGGCGATGTTCTTCGCGTCGTTCAGTGCGGTGCAGAGCCCGGACGGCACCCTGTCGAACGTGCTCAGCTGGATTCCGCCGTTCTCCGCGATCCTCATGCCGCTGCGGATCGCCGCGGGGGTCGCGAGCGGAGCGCAGATCGCCGGAACCATCGTCCTGATGATCGTCGTCACCGGAGGCATGTCGGCGATCGCAGCCCGCATCTACCAGCGGTCGATCCTGCGGATCGGCAAGACCGTGTCGTGGCGCGAGGCGCTGTCCCGGTAATCCGAGACAGGTAGCATCGGCGACCCACGAGAGGAAGGAAACATCATGCCCCGCACCAGGATTTCGGCTCGGGACCTGATCTCGAGAGTGTTCGACACCGGCAGTTTCGTCTCGTGGGACGCCGCACCGGTCGACGTCGGCCCCGACGAGCGGTACCGCGCCGAACTCGACGCGGCGGCCGCGAAGTCGGGGGCCGACGAGTCCGTCGTCACCGGCACCGCGCTGCTCGGCGGTCGCCCGGTCGCGGTGATCGCATGCGAGTTCGCGTTCCTCGCCGGCTCGATCGGTGTCGCCGCCGCCGAACGGATCACCGCCGCGATCGAGCGGGCCACCGCGGAGGGACTGCCGCTGCTGGCGTCACCGACGTCCGGTGGCACCCGCATGCAGGAGGGCACCGTCGCGTTCGTGCAGATGGTGAAGATCGCCGCAGCGGTGGCCGCGCACAAGGCGGCGCACCTGCCGTACCTGGTGTACCTGCGGGATCCCACGACCGGCGGCGTGTTCGCGTCGTGGGGGTCGCTGGGGCACGTGACGATCGCCGAACCGGGCGCGCTCGTCGGTTTCCTCGGCCCACGCGTCTACCGGGCGCTGTACGGCGTGGAGTTCCCGGCCGGTGTGCAGACCTCGGAGAACCTGTACCGCAACGGGGTCATCGACGGGGTCGCGTCCGTCGACCAGCTCCGCAATCTCGTCGACCGGGCCCTGCACGTCCTCGTCGATCCCGCCGACGATTCCGCGCCGGCCCCCGCGGACAGTGCGGACGACGTCCCGGACGTCCCGGCATGGCAGTCGGTGATGGTGTCACGGCACGAGGACCGACCCGGCGTGCGGGAACTGGTGCGGCACGCCGCGTCCACCGCCGTTCCACTGAGCGGCACCGGTCAGGGGGAGGTCGATTCGACGGTTCTGTTGTCGCTCACCAGGTTCGGCGGTCAGCCGTGTGTGCTGTTCGGCCAGGACCGGGCCGGACAGTCCGCGCAGACGACGATGGGTCCGGGCGCGCTGCGCGAGGCCCGGCGGGGTATGCGGATGGCCGCCGAGTTGCGGCTGCCGCTCGTGCTGGTGATCGACACGCTCGGTGCGGCCCTGTCGCAGGAGGCCGAGGAGCGCGGCATGGCACCCGAGATCGCGCGCTGCATCTCGGATCTGGTGACGCTGCGCACCCCGACGGTGTCGGTGCTGCTCGGACAGGGCACCGGGGGCGGCGCGCTCGCACTGCTGCCCGCCGACCGGGTCCTGGCCGCACAGAACGGCTGGCTGGCACCGTTGCCGCCGGAGGGCGCCAGCGCGATCGTGCACCGTGACACCGCGCACGCCCCGCAGATGGCGGCGGCGCAGGGCATCCGGTCGGCCGATCTGCTGCGCGACGGCATCGTCGACGCCGTCATCCCCGAGCACCCCGACGCGGCTGTCGAGCCGGTCGATTTCTCGCGCCGGGTCGGCGCCGCGATCGGGCGGGAACTGGCCGCGCTGCGTCCCCTGCCCGGGGACGACCGTCTCGGTGCTCGGCTCGCGCGGTACCGGACACTGGGGCTGCCGTCGTAGTGACTGCCCGGTAACTTCCGGGTGTCCGTTCGTCGACCGTTCGATGCCGTCGGGCGCAGAATCCGCGCGCCCGGACTGCACCTCGGGTGTGGCGGACCCCACGTCCCCTAGGGTGTCAGGTGCATCACAGATGCGCGGTAAGCACCCGAGAGGACACGAATCGATGAGCACCGCCGAGCAGTCGACCAGCGCATACGCCGCCGCTTTCCGGGAGAGCGTGGAGGACCCGGACGCCTTCTGGCTCGCGGCCGCCGAGTCCGTCGAGTGGGACACCGCGCCGACGCGTGCCCTCGACGACTCGAACGCCCCGATGTACCGGTGGTTCCCGGACGCTCGACTCAACACGTGTGTCAACGCGCTCGATCGGCACGTGCGCGACGGGCGCGGCGATCAGGCGGCGCTGATCTGGGATTCGGCGATGGTTCCCGGTAAGCGGACGTACACGTACGCGGAGTTGCTCGCCGAGGTCGCCCGGTTCGCGGGCGTGCTCGCCGAGCAGGGTGTCGTCGCCGGGGACCGGGTGGTGATCTACATGCCGATGATCCCGGAGGCCGCGATCGCGATGCTCGCGTGCGCCCGGATCGGTGCGGTGCACTCGGTGGTGTTCGGTGGTTTCGCCGCGAAGGAACTCGCCACCCGCATCGACGACGCGCAGCCGGTGGTGCTGGTGACCACCTCGGGTGGTCTCGAGCCGGGGCGCACGATCGAGTACCTGCCGATGGTCGATCAGGCCCTGGGCATGTCGGCGCATCCGCCGCACACGGTGATCGTGAAGAACCGCGACGCGGTGCCCGGCAGCGCCGCCGACTACCGCGACCGCGGGTCGGCGTGGTTCGACTGGGACGAGCTGGCGGCCGACGCCTCCGACGCCGCCCCGGTGCCGGTGGCCGCCACCGATCCGCTGTACATCCTGTACACCTCGGGCACCACCGGGAAACCCAAGGGCGTCGTCCGTGACAACGGCGGCCACGCCGTCGCGCTGACGTGGTCGATGCGCAACATCTACGACATCGGCCCCGACCGGGTGTGGTGGACGGCGTCGGACGTCGGCTGGGTCGTGGGCCACTCGTACATCGTGTACGCACCGTTGTTCGTCGGGGCGACCACCGTCATGTACGAGGGCAAGCCGGTCGGCACCCCGGACGCGGGCGCGTTCTGGCGGATCATCCAGGAACACAACGTCTCCGCCCTGTTCACGGCCCCGACCGCGATCCGCGCGATCCGCAAGGCCGACCCGGAGGCCGCCGAACTCGACAAGTACGACATCTCGTCGATGGTGACCCTGTTCGCCGCCGGTGAGCGCCTCGACCCCGACACGTACGTGTGGGCGTCGGAGAAGCTCGGTGTCCCGGTGATCGACCACTGGTGGCAGACCGAGACCGGCTGGGCGATCTGCGCCAACCTGCGCGGACTCGATCCGATGCCGGTCAAGCCCGGATCCCCCACCGTCGCCGTCCCCGGCTACCGCGTCGACATCGTCGACGCCGAGGGCGCCCGAGTTCCGGCGGGCACCGAGGGCAACATCGTGATCGGCCTGCCGTTGCCTCCCGGCACCCTGGCCGGCCTGTGGCGCGACGAGGAACGCTACGTGCGTTCCTACCTGTCGACGTTCGACGGCTACTACCTCACCGGCGACTCCGGCTACATCGACGAGGACGGCTACGTGTTCGTCCTGGGCCGCAGCGACGACGTCATCAACGTGGCCGGGCACCGGCTGTCGACGGGCAGCATGGAGGCGATCGTGGCATCGCATCCGGCGGTCGCCGAGTGCGCGGTGATCGGTATCCACGACGCCCTCAAGGGCCAGCGGCCCAGCGGCTACGTGGTCCTCAAGGCCGGCACCGACATCGACGAGGACACGCTCCGCAAGGAATTGATCGCGATGGTCCGTGAGCAGATCGGCGCGGTCGCCACGTTCCGCGACGTCACCGTCGTCCAAGCGCTGCCGAAGACCCGCTCGGGCAAGATCCTGCGCAAGACGATGCGCCAGATCGCCGACAACGACGAGTACACGGTGCCGTCGACGATCGAGGACCCGTCGGTCCTCGACGATCTCGAGAAGGTCATGCGCGGCTGAGTCGAACCTCCCGATACGTAAAGACCCCGCATCCGAACGATGCGGGGTCTTTCGCATTCCGGACGATATCCACAAAACTGATATTTCGCCGAATTTTCCCAAACGCCCAATTAATTTAAACGGACATACCTGCTGGTCAACGACATTTTCGACGTTGACTGTCACAGCACGGTCACGGTATGTTCACGGCAGCACGTCAGCGGGACGTGAACAGAACACCAGCCGAATACCATCTGCAGACCGCCGAAGAGTCAACAGTTCCACAATTCGGTCTCATTTCTTCACAGCATCCCGAGGGGGAGAATTGTCCGCCGTCGCCACCCCGTCCGCGCACGCCCTGATCCGTGATCTCGTCGCGAACAGCGAACGCCGCCACTACCTCCACGACCCCGAGGGCATCGAACTGTCGAACCAGGCGGCCCTCATGCGGGAGGTCGTCGTCACGGTGCAGGCCTGCCTGGCGGCGGACCTGGACGCCACCCGCACCGCCGAACGCGACGCCCGCGCGGAGGACCTGTTCTGGGCGGACGGCCCCGGCCTGCGCCTGACCGCGGCGATCGCGCAGTACGACGAACTGCTCGAGACGCTGCTCGACATCGCCGGCATGCTCGAACACGGCCGCACCACCACGACGTGGACCCTGCTCGGGTCCGCCGCCGAGCGACTGCGCATCCTGCTCGACCTCGAATCGCCGGACGGCCCCGAGACCGCCCGCCAGGTGGCCCTCGCATCGGCCCGGGCCCGGAATCGGCTGACCGCCGCCGCATCGGACGACTACCTCGACCTCGAGCTTCCGGATGCCTTCGTTCCGTCGGACTCCCCTGCCGCGCAGCAGATTCCGCAGGCGCCGACGCGCCCCGACGACCAGCTCGCCGAGGCCGCGGCACTGATCGACCTCGTCGCGGTCGGCGCCGCCACGTGCCGTGACGGCGGACCGTTCGGCGTGCTGTCACTGCACGGTCCCGGCGCCGCCGGCTACGACCACCTCGCCACGATCGGTGGCTACCAGTTCCACCTCGTGCTCGACCTCATCCGAGCCGCCACCGATTCCCTGTGCGCGACCGCCGGACTGCTCACCGGCGAATCGGTGTGGGCGCAGTGGTCCGACGATGTCCGGTCCGCGGTCGAATTCGCCTGGGACTGCATCTGATTCGTCAGACCCGCACCGGAAGCGGATCGACCAGGACGCAGCGGGCACCCGAGAAGATCGTCGGCATGCACTTGTTGCAGTGGATGCACAGCGACCTGGTGCGGGACTCGTCCCGGATCCGGTCGACCAGATCGGGTTCGCGCAGCAGCGCCCGCGCCATCGCGACGAACTCGAACCCCTCCGCCATCGCGGTGTCCATGCCGGCCTTGTCGGTGACGCCGCCGAGCAGCACCAGCGGCATCTTCACGGCCGCACGGATCTGCCGGGCCTGCTCGAGCATGAACAGCGGCTCGTACGGGTAGGCCTTGATGAACGCCTTCCCCACCATCTGCACGCCGAGTTTGACCGGCTGCGGCATCGCGTTCGCGAAGTCACGAACAGGGGCGTCCCCCTTGAACAGATACATGGGGTTGAGCAGCGAACTGCCCATCGTCAACTCGAGGGCGTCGAGGCTGCCGTCGGCCTCGAGCCACTGCGCCACCTGGATCGCCTCGTCCAGCCAGAAGCCGCCGGGCACACCGTCGTCCATGTTGAGTTTGGCGAGGATCGCGATCCGGTCGCCGACGGCCTCACGGACGGCGCGCGCCGTCTCCCGCACGATCCGCGCCCGGTTCTCCAGCGATCCGCCGTAGTTGTCCTTGCGCTTGTTCAGCTTGGGGCTCAGGAACGAGCTCGCAAAATAGTTGTGCCCGAAATGGATCTCGACGGCGTCGAAGCCGCCCTCGATCGCGAACCGGGCAGCGTCGGCATGCGCCTGCGTGATCCGCGCGATGTCGGACGCCGTGGCCGCATGGATCTTCTTCATGCTGAGCGGGCTGAACGACGTCGACGGCGCCAGGGCCGGCAGCCGGTTCGACTTCTCGTTCGCGACGGGACCTGCATGCCCGATCTGCGCGGACGCCGCCGCGCCCTCGGCGTGGATCGCGTCGGTGAGCTTGCGGAGCCCGGGCACCACCTCGGGGCGCATCCACAGCTGGCCGCGCTCCGTGCGCCCCTCGGGCTGGACCGCGCAGTACGCGACCGTCGTCATCCCCACTCCGCCGGCGGCGGGGCGGCGATGAAACTCGATCAGGTCGTCGGTGACGAGCGCGTCCGGGGTGCGCCCCTCGAACGTCGCGGACTTGATGATGCGGTTGCGCAACGTGATCGGGCCGAGCTGGGCCGGGGCGAACACATCGGGAGGAGTCTGGGACACCGGGCATCCTTTCCGTCGAAGAATGCCCGAGGCTATACCGATGCCACTGGCATCGGAAGTGTCCGGCCCACGAAGTGGGACGGCACTCAGTCCGCGGCCGACTGCACCGAGATACCCAGATAGACCAGAGCGAACACGAAGACGAACCAACCGGCGCCCTGCCAGATCGGCCAGACGCCGCCCCGCCGCCACGCCCGATACGCCTGCACGAACAACCCGATGCCGCCGAGTAGGAGCACCGCGGACGGGGCGATCACGATCGCGACGTGGCTCGCCCCCACCGCCAGCAGGACGACCAGGATCACCGCCGCCACGGCGATCACACCGGCCACCGCCACCACCGCAGCCCGGAACCCGCGCGGGTCCGACCACCGTTTCTCGACATCACGTGTCACCGGGCACTCCCTTCTCTGCGGCTGTGCCCGAACTACCCGGAACCGGGTCCGGATAAACCCGCGCCCTACTGCTCCACGGCGTCGTCCGCAGTGTCTGCGCTGTCTGTGTTGCCCGTGTTCCGGCGGCGCACGACTCGCACCGCCACCACGACGAACGCCACCAGCACCAGGGACAGCAGCACCGTGGCGTCGGACAACGTCCGCGCCCACTCCCCCAACGTGACCTGGAGGGAGAACTGATCGTCGACGCCCATCGCACCACCGAGATTCGCGGTGCCGTCGGTGACCAGGAACAGCACACCGATCGCGACGAACAGCAGACCCGACACCAGCGACGTGGTGTGGGTGCGCACCCGGCCGAGGGTGATCTCCCGACCCCGCAGCCACCGACGGCTCCCCAGGTCGAAGCGGTCCCACAGCAGCGCCAGCAGGAACAGCGGAATCGTCATGCCCAGCGCGTACACGGCCATGAGCACGCCGCCGTACGCGGCGCCGCCGCCGGCGATCGCGATGGTCAGGACACTGCCGAGGAGCGGGCCCGAACAGAAACCGGCGAACCCGTACACCGCGCCGAGCGCGAACACCGACAGGGAGCCGGAGATCCGGATCGATCCGGTGGCCCGCTGCGCGGGCGCGAACGTGAACCCGCGACCGAACACCGTCGCGACACCGAGCGCCACGATCACGAGCCCACTGACGGTCGTCACCGTCGAACGGTATTGCGTCAGCAGCGATCCCATCGCTCCGAGCCCGGCACCGAGTGGCACGAGCACGGTCGCGAGTCCGCCGTAGAACACGGCGGTGCGCGCGGCGAGCCGACCCGCGCCGTCGAACGCGTACGCGAAGAACGACGGCAGCAGCAACGCCGAGCACGGACTCACCAGCGAGAGCAACCCACCCAGGAGCGCCCCGAGCAGTCCGATGTCGGTCACGGTTACCGCCCGGCTGCCGTCTCGATCGTGTCGACGAACACGTCGAGCGGCTGTGCACCCAGCACCGGGTACCCGTTGATCACGAACGCCGGAGTGCTCGACACGCCCAGCATCTTCGCTTCGAGCAGGTCCGAACCGACGGCCCGGTCGAAGTCGGCGCCGGCGGCGTCCCGATCGAAACGCTCCAGATCCGGGACACCCGCCTGCTCCGCGAAACCGCGCAGGGCCGCGGCGTCGAACTCGGGATGCCCCCGGTCGGGGGCCGCGGCGTACAGAGCGGAGTTGAACTCCCAGAACTTGCCTTGCGCGGCGGCCGCACGGCCGGCGACCGCGGCGGCCCGCGACTGGTCCCCGAACAGCGGTAGGTCACGCCACTCGATCCGCAGTTGCCCCGAGTCCACGTACCGCTCGACGAGCTGCGGTTCGGTGTCGCGGCTGAACTTCGCACAGAACGGGCAGCGGTAGTCGGAGAACACCACCATGGTGACGGGCGCGTCGACCGCGCCGCGGGCCAGCGGGTCGCCGTCGATCCGTCGGGACAGATCACCGACCGGACCGAAACCGGGCGCACTGCCCTCGGCCGCGGCAGCGGCTTCCGGCGGACGATCCTCGGAACGCACCCGGTCCATCACGAGATAGCCCACCAACAACAGCGCGACTGCCCCGAGGACACCCAACAGCCATACATCGCGTCCGACTCCGAGCACCTTGCCGCGCGCTGCCATACGTCCTCCAACTCCCGAAGGTGTCCGATCCGCCTCTATTGCCATCCGCGATAGTACATACAACTACTATCTTCCTTAGTAGTTGATCCGCACCGACAGGACGGGAGTCCCCTCGATGACCGACACGCCCCGGTGGAGGAGCACCTCGGTACGCGCCCTGGCAGCCGGCCTGGTCACCCTGATCGTGGTGGGTGTACCGACGGACGTCATCGACACGCCGTGGTTCGGTCGCGAAATTCCGGTGCGCTGGTGGGAGTATCCGGTTCTCGCCGCAACCGCGATTCTCACGGCGCTGTGGTTCGGCATCCGGGTCGACTCCCCGACCGATCGGCCGACCGGCCCGATGGCCGCGGTCACGCTCGCCGTGTTCGCGGTCGGCTGCCCGGTGTGCAACAAGATCGTCCTGCTGACGATCGGCACGAGCGGAGCCCTCGGTTTCTGGGCACCGCTCCAGCCGATCATCGCGGTGGGATCGCTCGCACTGTTGACGACCGCGCTGATCCTGCGGCGACGGCGGAGCCTGTGCGGGCCCGCCTGTGCTGCGCCCGCACCGGACGCGACGACGACTCAGCCGCCGAACACGGCGCAGAAGAGGGCCAGCGCCGCGACGACGACCGAGGTCGACGCCAGTACCGGCAGCACGGACACGGTGACCGCAACCGGGTAGTGCAGGGCCTGCGCACCGGAACGAGGAACCTGCACCGCCGACAACCACGCCATCCGATCTGCGGCCAGTCCGGTCCCCGACACCGACAGCGCGGCGGGACGCGCATCACGGCCTGCGGCCGCGCTGTGCCCGAGTGCAGCACACACCGCGCCCGATCCGCACGACACCGCAGCCTGCCGATCCGCCGACAATTCGACGAGCACACGAGTCCACGTCGCGCCCCGGTACGCCAACGGCACCCCCGGGAGCGCTGCGCGCAGCGCGTCGGACCAGGCGACGAGCAGATGGTGCCGGCCCGTCAGATGTGCGCGTTCGTGTGCCAGGACCGCGGCGCGCGCATCCGGGTCGAGCGCCGCCACCGCCGTCCCCAGCACGATCGCCGGACTCCGGCCACCGATGCTGTAGGCGGCGAAGTCCGCTCCGCCGAGGCGGAACACACCTTCCCCGTCTGTCGCGGACGGACCTGCAATCAGGCGCAACGCCGAGGCGTGCGATTCGGTGAGCCGACGATGCCGCAGCAATCTCCGCGCGACGACGAGCACTGTCCGCGCCGTTACCGCCAGGCCGACCGTGCACAGCACCGCCTCGACTGCGGCAAGCCAGGGCAGGGCTCCGGTTTCCCGCAGTGATTGCATGCACGTCAGCGTCGCCGCCGGTAACACGTGCCATCGTCCGCCGGGGCGCACCCAGAGCACAACGGGAATCGCGGCGACGACGCCGACGAACACGCACTGCGAGGTCACCCAGGCAGCGAGCGCGATGCGTGGATGCCGATGCGGTGCCGCGAGGCGACCGAGCCATCGTGGTGCGATCACGGCGAGAACGGCGGCGGCGACCGCCAGTGCCAGACCCGCGATCATCGGGCTTCGTCCCGGCGACGCTGGGCTCGGCGCGCGGCGCGGCGCAGGATCCGCGACTCGTCGTCCGAGGCGGAACTCGCGAAGTGCAACATGACCTGTTCGGCGTCACCGCTGGCGTCGAGTACCTGACGTACCAGTTCGGCCGCGGTCTCCTCACGGCTGCGGGCCGCCCGGTACCGGTAGGCGCGGCCGACGCGTTCCCGCGAGACCATGCCCTTGGTGTGCAGGTTGTCGAGCACCGTCATCACGGTGGTGTACGCCAACGGCCGCGGTGGCTCCAGCCGGTCCATCACGTCCCGCACGCGAGCGGGGTCGTCGAGGTTCCACAGCACGTTCATCACTGCGCTCTCGAGGTCACCCAGACCGATCACGCGGCGGCTCCTGCGATCGCCGGTCCTGGAGCTGCACGCAGCTGCAGGTGGATCTCGTCCGCGCGGGGACCGGTCGATCGGGACATGTCGCCAGTACAGGCCCTTCCGAATCACACGTCAAGTTTCGGAGCGAGGTTCGTTCTCCGATATCGCGCCGGTCACCTGCGCTCCGGTCGACCGGCGAGCAGGTGTAGATGGCAGCCGTCGTCGATCGCGAGACTAATATCGCCGTAGTGCCCGATTGCCCTGCCCACTACGACGCAGCCGACGTTCCGATCGCGCGTTCCGAGCACCCGCGGACGGAGAACTGAGAAGATGCGCGGAACCGCGCCCGCCGACGGGCACAATGCTCGGGTGACCGCCATCGCGACCGTTCTCGTCGTGGACGACGATCCGGATGTGCTCGCCTCCCTCGAGCGCGGACTCCGACTGTCCGGGTTCGACGTGCTCACCGCGGGTGACGGCGCGGCCGCCCTCCAGGTCGTCGACGCCGCCGCACCCGACGTCGTGGTGCTCGACATGAACATGCCCGTCCTCGACGGGACCGGGGTGGTCACCGCGCTCCGGGAACGGGGCAACGAGATCCCGATCTGCGTGCTCAGTGCGCGCAGCTCGGTCGACGACCGCATCGCCGGCCTCGAATCCGGCGCCGACGACTACCTCGTCAAACCGTTCGTCCTCGCCGAACTCGTGGCCCGGATCCGAGCGATGCTGCGCCGCCGCTCGACACCGGACACCACACCCGCCGCGACCGGTGAGCAGATCGTGGTCGGCCCGCTGTCCATCGACGTCGCCGGCCGTCGAGTCCACCTCGGCGGCACCGAAATCGGCCTCACCAAAAGGGAATTCGAGCTCGTCGAGGTCCTGGCCCGCAACGCCGGCGTGGTGCTGAGCCGAGAACGCCTCCTGGAACTGGTGTGGGGGTACGACTTCGCCGCCGACACCAACGTCGTCGACGTGTTCGTCGGCTACCTGCGCCGCAAGTTCGAGGCCGACGGCACCCCCCGCCTCGTGCACACCGTCCGCGGTGTGGGTTTCGTCGTGCGGGAACCCACATGATGCGACCACACTCGCTGCGGGCCCGGGTCGCCGCCGCGACCGCGCTCGGCGCCACCATCGTCGTCGCCGCGGTCGGCGTCTACCTGGCCCTCGCGATCGCCCGCAACAACCTCCAGCAGCTCGACCAGCGACTCGAGACCGCATCCCGCGTCCTGATCGTCAATGCCGGCGCAGCAGCACCGTTCCTCAACGTCCTCGGGGACGCGGGTGCGTTCGCCGTGACGATCCGCTCCGGCGACGACGTCGTCGCCAGTACGTCGAGCCGGCTCCCCGACCTCGACACCGGATCCCACACCGTCGACGTGGCCGGCACCCCGTTCCGCGCGTTCACCGCCCCCGTCGCGCCGGGGTCGTCGCAACTGCTGTCGGTGGCGGTGCCGCTCGCGGAGGCCAAGGACCCCACCGTCGACCAACAGCAGCAGGTCGCGCTCGTCGGCGTCCTCGCGATCGTCGCGGCCAGTGGCCTCGGCTGGATCTTCGGCGGTCACGCGGTCCGTCCCCTCGTCGAGCTGACCCGGCGGGTCACCCGCCGCGACCGCGATCTGGCCCCCGCCGCCTCCGGGGTCCGGGAGGCCGACGCGCTCGCCGGCGCCGTCGAGGCGATGCTGCAGGACGTCTCCGACGCCCAGGCCCGCACCGCCGCCGCCCTCGAGACGGCCCGCGACTTCGCGGCGGCGTCCGCGCACGAACTGCGCACCCCGCTGACCGCGATGCGCACCGACCTCGAGGTCGTCACCACCCTCGACCTGTCCGACGAGCAGCGCCGCGAGATCCTCACCGACATCGCCCGCACCCAGGGCCGGCTCGAGGCCACCCTCACTGCGCTCGAACGACTGGCGTCCGGGGAACTGTCGAGCGAGAGCGACCACGTCGACGTCGACCTGTCGGACCTGTGCGACCTGGCGGCGGCCGACGCACAACGCCTCCACCCCGGGCTGTCGGTGACCGTCGACGCCCCACCCGGGACGACGGTCCGCGGCCTACCGGCCGGGCTGCGGCTCGCGATCGACAACGCGATCACCAACGCCGTCCGGCACGGCCGCGCCCACACCGTCGCGATCGGCGCCCACCGCGGCAGGGACGGCGTCGTCACCGTGACCGTCGACGACGACGGCGTCGGCATCCCCGAGCACGAACGCGCCGACGTGTTCGAACGCTTCCGGCGCGGCAGCGGTGCCGCCCGCACCGGATCCGGGCTGGGGCTCGCCCTGGTGGCGCAGCAGGCCCACCTGCACGGTGGCAGGGCCCGCTTCGAGACCAGCCCGCTCGGCGGCGCGCGGTTGGTGGTGACCCTTGAAAGTTGACGGACGGGACATCCCGGTCACCGGAAGCCTGCTGCAGCCGCTGGCCCGACGCACCAGCGACATCCTGCGGGTGGTGTTCGCGCTCGTGTGTCTCGGCGCGGTCATCGGCGGATCGGTGATCACCCGCAGCGAATGGGACGCCCTCGAAACCTCGGTGTCCGACATCGTCGGCATCCTGTCCCCGGGCGTCTCGGACACCGTGTACCTGCTGTACGGCATCGCGATCCTGGCACTGCCGTTCGCGATCCTCATCCAGCTCGTCGTCGGACGCCGATGGAAACTGCTCGCCGGCTACGCGGCCGCCGCACTCATCGCCGGGATCGCCCTGTCGATCAGCGGGTCCGGGTTCGCCGCCCCGCAATGGCATCTCGACGTGTCCGACCGCGTCGACACGTTCCTGTCGCAGTTCCTCGACGACCCCCGCTGGATCGCGATGCTCGCCGCCGTCCTGACCGTGTCGGGGCCGTGGCTGCCGAAACGCTGGCGACGACTGTGGTGGGCGCTGCTGCTGCTGTTCGCACCGATCCACCTGGTGGTCAGCTCGATCGTGCCGGCCCGGTCGATGCTGGGCCTGGCCGTCGGCTACCTCGTGGGTGCGGTCATCGTCCTCGTCGTGGGCACCCCGGCCCTCGAGGTGCCGCTCGACTCCGCGGTCGAGGCCCTGCAACGGCTGGGGCATCGTGTCACCGCCTTCCGGGTGATCGCCCCCGCCGGCAGCGGTCCCCTCGTCCTCGGCGCCGACCGCGACGGCGAACCCGAGACGATCGTCGAGTTGTACGGCCAGAACCAGCGCAGCCGCGGCGCGCTCCGCCAGTTCGCGAACTGGCTGACGCTGCGCAGCAGTGAGAGCACCCCCGCACACGCGTCCTTCGCCCGTGCCGTCGAGCACCGGGCCCTGATGGGGATCGCCGTCGCCGACGCCCACCGTGCCGCGTCCAAACCGATCGCGGTCAGCGCACTCGACCGCGGCTGGCAGCTGATCGTGCGCCCCGTCTCCCGCGGCGTCCCGATCACCGCCCTCGCCCCCGCCGACCCCGAGCCCCGCGAACGCCTGCTCGTGATGTTGTGGGCGGCGCTCGACGATCTCCACGACCGCCAGATCACGCACGGCAACCTCTGCGCGTCGGAGATCCGGATCGACGACGATCGGGCCCTGTTCGACGGCTTCGCGTACGCCGAACTCGGCGGATCCGAGGCCCAGATCCAGTCCGACACCGCGCAACTCCTGCTCACGACGGCGGCCCTGTTCGGTGTCGAACCGGCCGTGGACGCGGCCCTCGCCGCCCGCGGACGCGACCGGATCCTGGCGGCGTCCGGCCGGCTGACGAAGTCCGCGATGCCGGCGCGGCTGCGCAAACCGATCCCCGACTCCGCCGCCCTGCTGGGCCGGATCCGTGACGAGGTGAGCCGCCGCACCGACATCGACAAGATCGCCCCCGAACAGGTCACCCGGTTCACCCGTAACCAGATCATCCAGCTCGTCCTGCTCATCGGCCTGGTGTACGTCGCCTACCCGTTCATCAGCCAGGTACCGACCTTCCTCACCGAATTGAAGAGCGCCAACTGGTGGTGGGCGCTGGCCGGTCTGATCGTCTCCGCCCTCACCTATGTCGGGGCCGCGGCCGCCCTGTGGGCGTGCGCGTCCGAACTCGTCCGCTACCGGCACCTGGTGGTGATGCAGGTGGCCAACACGTTCGCGGCCACCACCACCCCGGCCGGCGTCGGCGGCCTCGCACTGAGCGTGCGGTTCCTGCAGAAGGGCGGACTCGGCACGGTCCGGGCGACGGCAGCCGTCGCCCTGCAGCAGACGGTGCAGGTGGTCACCCACATCGCACTGCTGGTCTTCTTCAGCGTCGCCGCCGGCCGCGACGCCGACCTGTCGCACTTCGTGCCCCGCGGCACGATGCTCTACCTCATCGCCGGTATCGCCCTCGGCGCCGTCGGCACGTTCATGTTCATTCCCAAGGCCCGCCGCTGGCTGCGCACCGAGGTACGGCCACAGCTGACCGAGGTGATGGCGTCCCTGGCCCAGCTGGCCCGCAGCCCCGGCCGCTTCCTGCTGATCGTGCTCGGCAGCGCCGGCACCACCCTCGGCGCCGCCCTGGCCCTGTGGGCGAGCGTCGAAGCGTTCGGCGGCGGCACCACGTTCGTGACCGTGACCATCGTGACGATGATCGGCGGCACCCTCGCCTCCGCCGCCCCCACCCCCGGCGGCGTCGGCGCCGTCGAAGCCGCCCTCATCGGCGGCCTGACCGCGTTCGGGCTGCCCGTGGGCATCGCGGTACCGTCGGTGCTGCTCTACCGGGTGCTCACATGCTGGCTGCCCGTGTTCTGCGGGTGGCCGACTTTGCGCTGGTTACAGAAAAACGACATGGTCTGACGGTTTATGACCGATAATTCGGGAACGTCTCGAGAATTTTCGGCCAACCGGTAGCAAAACGAGACGTACACCCGATAGCTGAAGTGATATACACACGATCGACTCCGGGGGGCGCGGCCGCGTCCCCCGGCCGACCGCCCGAAGGTGAGAAAGCATGCGCGTTACCAAGAAGTCCCGCCGGCTCACAGCGTTGATCGGCGCCACGACGGCGACGGTCGCCGCACTGCCCGTCTTCATGGGGGCCGGTGTGGCTTCTGCGGACGCAGCCGATGCCACCCAGGTCAATGCCACCAAGGCGTCGAACGGTGGCACCACGCTGGTGTCCGCGACGTCGACCGGCACCAACAAGCTGCGCCTCGTCGTCCACTCCGAGTCGATGAACCGCAACATCCCGCTCGACGTCGTCCGCCCGGCCGACACGTCCAAGCCGGCTCCCACCCTGTACCTGCTCAACGGTGCCGGCGGCGGCGAGGACTCCGCGTCGTGGCAGCGTCAGGCCAACATCGGTGAGTTCTTCAAGGACAAGCACGTCAACGTCGTCACCCCGATGGAGGGCGCGTTCACGTACTACACCGACTGGCAGCAGGCCGAGGACGCACTGCACGGCATCAACAAGTGGGAGACGTTCCTGACCCAGGAACTCCCCCCGGTCATCGACAAGGCCCTGAACACCACCGAGGTCAACTCGCTCGCCGGCATCTCCACCTCGGGCACGTCGGTGTTCAACCTCGCGCTCGCCAACAAGGACCTGTACAAGTCCGTCGGCGCGTACAGCGGCTGCGCCGACACCGCCACCCCGGTGGGCCAGACCTACATCCAGATCGTCATCGCCGCCCGCGGCGACGCCGACGTCGAGAAGATGTGGGGCCCGATCGGCAGCGACGACTGGATCGCGCACGATCCGATCATCAACATCGATCAGCTCAAGGGCGGCCCCAAGCTGTACGTGTCCAACGCGTCCGGCCTGCCGGGCCCGCACGACACCCTCGACAGCCAGGGCATCAACGGCAACATGGCGACCCTGGCCAACCAGGTGGTCGTCGGCGGCATCATCGAGGCCGCGACCAACGAGTGCACGCACCGCCTCGCCGACGCCGTCAACCGTGCCGGCATGCAGGACCAGGCCCAGTTCGTGTTCAAGCCGGCCGGCACCCACTCGTGGGGCTACTGGCGTGACGACCTGCGCGACTCGTGGCCGATGCTCTCCCAGTCGATGGGCATCCCCGAGACGGGTCTCCCGCAGTAACCGCACCCGCTGAACGACTCGGGCCCCGCACCGAAAGGTGCGGGGCCCGAGTTCTTTTCGTTCTACCGGCTACCGGGTGCCGAGCAGGTCGATGATGAACACCAGGGTCTTGCCGGACAGCTGGTGACCGCTGCCGGCCGGACCGTACGCGAGCTCCGGCGGAACCGTGAGCTTGCGGCGTCCGCCGACCTTCATGCCGGGGATGCCCTCCTGCCAGCCGGGGATGAGCCGGTTCAGCGGGAACACGACGGAGTCGCCACGCAGGAACGACGAGTCGAACACCTGGTTCGAGTCGTACTCGACACCGTGGTAGTGGACGTCCACGACCGCACCCGGCTGCGCCTCGGCGCCGTCACCGACGGTGATGTCCTCGATCACGAGCTCGGCCGGGGCCGGGCCCTCGGAGGGCTCGATGACCGGCGGCTCCGGCGGCACGACGACGTCGAGCAGATCGATGACGAACACCAGCGTCTTGCCGGACAGCTGGTGACCGCCACCGGCCGGACCGTACGCGAGCTCCGGCGGGATGGTCAGCTGACGACGTCCGCCGACCTTCATCCCCGGGATGCCCTCCTGCCAGCCGGCGATGAGGCCCTGCAGCGGGAAGGTGATGGATTCGCCGCGGCTCCACGACGAGTCGAACTCCTCGCCGGAGTCGAACTCGACACCGACGTAGTGGACCTCGACCTTGGCGCCGGGGGTGGCCTCGGGGCCGTCACCGACGACGATGTCCTTGATGACGAGTTCGGTGGGCGCGGGGCCCTCCTGGAACTCGATCTCGGGCTTGGTGCTCATGTTGGGGTGTCCGATCTGTTGGAGTCGGGCAGTCTGGTCAGCGCTGCTCAGCGGCCCGACAGGTCCACGTAGTCACGCTGGGTGTAGCCGGTGTAGATCTGACGCGGGCGGCCGATCTTGGTGGCCGGATCCTCGTGCATCTCACGCCAGTGCGCGATCCAGCCGGGCAGGCGGCCGAGCGCGAACAGGACCGTGAACATGCGCGTCGGGAAGCCCATCGCGCGGTAGATCAGGCCCGTGTAGAAGTCCACGTTCGGGTACAGCTTGCGCGCGATGAAGTACTCGTCGGTGAGCGCAGCCTCCTCGAGCGCCTTCGCGATCTGGAGGAGTTCGTCGTCGCCGCCCAGCTTGGCGAGGATGGTGTCCGCCGCCTTCTTCGCGATCGCCGCACGCGGATCGTAGTTGCGGTAGACGCGGTGCCCGAAGCCCATGAGCTTCACGCCGTCTTCCTTGTTCTTGACCTTGCGGACGAACTCCGTGACGTCGCCGCCGCTGGCCTTGATCTCGTCGAGCATCTCGAGCACGGCCTGGTTGGCGCCGCCGTGCAGCGGACCCCACAGGGCGTTTATGCCGGCGGACACCGACGTGAACAGGTTGGCGTCCGACGAGCCGACCATCCGGACCGTCGACGTCGAGCAGTTCTGCTCGTGGTCGGCGTGCAGGATCAGCAGCATGTCGAGAGCCTTGGAGACCTCGGGGTCGACCTCGTACGGCTCGGCCGGGAAGCCGAACGTCATGCGCAGGAAGTTCTCGACCAGGCTCAGCGAGTTGTCCGGGTACAGGAACGGCTGGCCGACCGACTTCTTGTACGCGTACGCCGCGATGGTCGGCAGCTTCGCGAGCAGACGGGTCGTGGACAGCTCGACCTGCTCCGGATCGTCCGGGTCCAGCGAGTCCTGGTAGTAGGCGGACAGCGCGTTGACGGCGCTCGACAGGACCGGCATCGGGTGCGCGTTGCGCGGGAAGCCGTCGAAGAACCGCTTGAGGTCCTCGTGCAGCAGCGTGTGCCGACGGATCTTGTCGGTGAACACGTCCAGCTGGGCCTGGGTGGGCAGCTCGCCGTAGATCAGCAGGTAGCTGACCTCGATGAACGTGGAGCGCTCAGCGAGCTCCTCGATCGGGTACCCGCGGTAGCGCAGGATGCCCTTGTCGCCGTCGATATAGGTGATAGCGGAACTCGTGGACGCGGTGTTCACGAAGCCCGGGTCGAGCGTCGTGTAACCCGTGTCGGCAAGGAGCTTGCCCAGCTCGATGCCGTCGTTCCCTTCAGTCGCCTTGGCGATGGACATCGTGTGCTCGCCACCGGGGTAGCTGAGTGTCGGCTTGTTGTCATTCTCAGCGGGCACGGAAGGATCCCTCTCAAACTCAGACCAGTGAGTAACTTCGTAACATTCAAGTAGAAACTAGCCGCCCGTGGGCGCGGTCGCCCACGGAGGGTCCGCCCGGGCCGCGAAACGGTGATCGCCACCGCGCGGATCACACGTCCACGGGCCGCCCGGACGCACCCACCCGGTACCGCAGGAACATCGGGAAGACCAGCATCGAGATGACGACACCGATCACGACCAGCAGCCCGCCGCCGGCGGACGCGACGGCGGTACCCACGTAGTACGCGGCGGCGCCGTGCAGGACGTCGCCGATCCGTGGACCCCCCGCCACGACGACCGTGAACACGCCCTGCAGGCGTCCGCGCATGTCGTCGGTGGCGACCTGCTGGAGCATCGTGGACCGCAGCGCGGCCGAGATCATGTCGACGGCGCCGCCGAACGCGAGGAACGCGAGCGCCACCCACAGCAGCAACGCCGGACTGCTCGGCGTCGACATCCCGACGACGACACCGAACCCGATCATCGCGACGCCCCACAGTGCGATGCAGGCGACGACGGCCCGCCCCTGATAGCGGATGCGCGGCAGCCACCCGGAGAACACGCCGCCGAGCACCGCGCCCGCCGACATGGCCGCGAACAACAGGCCGAGGGCGATGCCGCCGTCGAGGGGGTCACCGAACGACTCGTGTGCGATCTGCGGGAACAGGGCGCGCGGCATGCCGAACACCATCGCGACGATGTCGACGACGAACGACGCCAGCAGCACCTTCTGCGTCGCGAGGTACGCGAAGCCCTCCCCCACGACCCGCAGCCCGGCGCGTCGGGCGGGTCCGGTCGGCGGCAGCGCGGGCAGCCGGATCACCGCCCACAACGTCGCGAGCAGGGCGATCGAGTCGATCAGGTAGACGGTCGCGAGCCCCGCCACCGGGATGAGGACCCCCGCGAGGAGCGGGCCGGCGATGGCCCCGAACTGGAACACCGTCATGTTGAGCGAGTTCGCGGCCGGCAGATGCTTCAGCGGCAACAGTCGCGGGATGATCGCGCTGCGGGTCGGCGAGTTCACCGCGAAGAACACCTGTTGCAGCGAGAACAGGCACAGCAGCAGCCACACGTTGTCCACGTGCGCGGCGGCCTGCGCCCACAACAGCAGCGACGTGCCGATCAACCCGAGCGTCGTGACGATGATGAGCTTGCGGCGGTCCATGACGTCCGCGAGCGCGCCACCCCACAGCCCGAAGATGACGAGCGGCACCAGACCGAACAGGCCGGCGAGTCCCACATACGCGGAGTTCTGGGTGATCGCGAAGATCTGCAGCGGCACCGCGACGACGGTGAGTTGCGCACCGATGACCGTGACGATGCCGCTCGTCCACAGGCGCCGGTAGTCGGGGTTGCGGAGCGGGGTGACGTCGGCGAGCAGGGACCTCATCACGGCTGCAGCCGTTCCACGATCCAGGCGCCGTCGACCAGGCGGGCCCGGATCCGGTTGTGCATGCGGTTGGGCCGGCCCTGCCAGAACTCGACCGCCTCGGGCCGGATACGGTAGCCGCCCCAGTGTTCGGGGACGGGAATGTCGGTGTCGACGGGGAACCGGGCACCGGTCTCGACGAGCCGTGCGTCGAGGTCGGCGCGGGACGCGATCGGTCGGGACTGGTCCGACGCCCACGCCCCGAGCCGGGAGCCACGCGGGCGGCTGTTCCAGTACTCCGTGGTGACGTCCTCGCCGGTCTTCTGCACAGGGCCGCGCACCGTCATCTGGTGGGCCAGCGGCACCCACGTGAACGTCGCCGACGCGTACGGGACGGCCGCGAGCTGCCGGCCCTTGTCGGAGTCGTAGTTGGTGAAGAACTGCACGCCGTCGGCGTCGAGCGCCTTGCACAGGACGGTCCGGGTCCGCGGATGCCCATCGGTGTCGACGGTGCCGAGCACCATTGCGTTCGGTTCCGGCAGCCCGGCGTCGACGGCCTCCTCCACCCACCGCCGCGCCAGCGCCGCCCATCCCTCGTCCAGCCACGACGGCTCGAGGTCCGGTTCCACGACGGGACGCTGCGGCCCGATCTCTCCGTAGCTCACCCGCATGGCGGAGAGATCGGATTTCCTGGAGCCTCGTCGCGGCGAGTCCGACGGCTGCGATTCTGACGACACAGCAGCAGACGCTACCGGTACGCGGCGACCGGACCGGCGGTCCGACCGGCTAGAGTTTCGGTGAGGACCGAGCAGTCGAAGACCCCAGTCAGTGCAAGGTAGTGCGGCTCCGACGGGCAGCACTCGGATGAGGAGAGTCCAGGAGCAATGGCACCCAGCGCTGTAGTACCCGAGGATTTCGTCAGCGGCCTCGAGGGCGTCGTGGCCTTCACCAGCGACATCGCCGAACCCGACAAGGACGGCGGCTCACTGCGGTACCGCGGCGTCGACATCGAGGATCTCGTCGGCCGCCGCGTCACGTTCGGCAACGTGTGGGCGTTGCTGGTCGACGGCAAGTTCGGCCAGGGCCTGCCCCCTGCCGAGCCGTTTCCGCTGCCCATCCACACCGGTGACGTCCGGGTCGACGTGCAGGCCGGTCTCGCGATGCTGGCCCCGATCTGGGGCTACCAGCCACTGCTCGACATCGACGACGAGACGGCTCGCGAGAACCTCGCCCGCGCCTCGGTGATGGCGCTGTCGTACGTCGCGCAGTCGGCCCGCGGCATCTACCAGCCGGCCGTTCCGCAGAAGATCATCGACGAATGCCCCACCGTCACAGCACGTTTCATGACGCGATGGAAGGGCGATCCGGATCCGCGGCACACCGAGGCCATCGACGCGTACTGGGTCTCGGCCGCCGAGCACGGCATGAACGCCTCCACCTTCACCGCCCGTGTCATCGCCTCCACCGGCGCCGACGTGGCCGCATCGCTGTCCGGTGCGATCGGCGCGATGTCGGGCCCGCTGCACGGCGGCGCCCCGGCCCGCGTGCTGCCGATGATCGAGGAGACCGAGCGCACCGGTGACGCCCGCGCACTGGTCAAGGGCATCCTCGACCGCAAGGAGAAGCTGATGGGCTTCGGTCACCGGGTGTACCGGGCCGAGGACCCCCGCGCCCGGGTGCTGCGGGATACCGCCAAGCGCCTGGACGCACCCCGCTACGAGGTGGCCGCCGCGCTGGAGCAGGCCGCGCTCGCCGAACTGCGCGAACGTCGACCCGACCGCGCGATCGAGACCAACGTCGAATTCTGGGCGGCGGTGATCCTCGACTTCGCCGAGGTCCCGGCCCACATGATGCCCGCCATGTTCACGTGCGGACGCACCGCCGGCTGGTGCGCGCACATCCTGGAGCAGAAGCGCCTGGGCAAGCTCGTCCGCCCCGCCGCCATCTACACCGGCCCGGCACCCCGCACCCCCGACACCGTCGAGGGCTGGGATCAGATCTCGCACAGCTAGACCGGCTGCGCCACCACCACAACGGAGAAGGACAACTCGCACCGATGAGCACCCCGATCATCCCCGCCGACCTCAAGCCCGTCGACGGCCGCTTCGGTTGCGGACCGTCGAAGGTTCGCCCCGAGCAGCTGCAGTCCCTGGTCGACGTCGGTGCGTCGGTGTTCGGCACCAGCCACCGGCAGAAGCCCGTCAAGGACGTCGTCGGACGGGTCCGTTCGGGTCTGCGCGACCTGTTCTCGCTGCCCGAGGGCTACGAGGTCGTCCTCGGCAACGGCGGCTCCACCGCGTTCTGGGACGCGGCCGCCTTCGGTCTGATCCGTGAGCGCTCGCAGCACTTCACGTACGGCGAGTTCTCGTCGAAGTTCGCGTCGGTCGCCAAGGGCAACCCGTTCATCGGCGATCCGATCGTCGTGTCGTCCGATCCGGGCACCGCGCCGGCGATCGTCGCCGACGGTTCTGTCGACCTCATCGGCTGGGCCCACAACGAGACCTCGACCGGTGTGGCCGTGCCGGTGTCGCGCCCGGCGGGCTCGGAGAACGCGCTCATCGCGATCGACGCCACCTCGGGCGCCGGCGGCCTGCCGGTCGACGTCGCCGACGCCGACGTCTACTACTTCGCGCCGCAGAAGTGCTTCGCCGCCGACGGTGGCCTGTGGATCGCGCTGATGAGCCCGGCGGCGCTCGAGCGCGTCGCCGAGATCAAGGCGTCGGGCCGCTGGACCCCGGAGTTCCTGTCGCTGCCGATCGCGGTCGACAACTCCACCAAGGATCAGACGTACAACACCCCGGCGCTCGCGACGCTGCTGATGTTCGAGAACCAGATCGCGTGGATGAACTCCAACGGCGGCCTGGACTGGACCACCGCGCGCACCAAGGATTCGTCGGATCGCCTGTACTCGTGGGCCGAGGCCTCCGAGTACGCGACGCCGTTCGTCGCCGATCCGGCCAACCGCTCGCAGGTCGTCGGCACGATCGACTTCGCCGACTCGGTCGACGCGGCCGAGGTCGCGAAGATCCTGCGCGCCAACGGCATCGTCGACACCGAGCCGTACCGCAAGCTGGGCCGTAACCAGCTGCGCATCGGCATGTTCCCGGCGATCGATCCCGAGGACGTCTCGCAGCTCACCAAGAGCATCGACTGGGTCGTCTCCCAGCTCGGATAGTTCGTTCCCGAGAAGGGGCGGGCGGCGCACACGCGCCCCCGCCCCTTCGGTGATATACGGCTCGCGTGTCTTTCCCGGCGTGCCTGTCACGGATGAATTACAGTCGAGTTCGTGCAATCGCGAGTCGACGCGATCAGGAGGACGAACGTGCGAGAGCTGCGAGTGATCGGTCTCGAACCAGGCGGCGCGCACGTGGTGTGTTCGGACCCGGATTCCGGGGAGAAATTCCGCATCCCCGCCGACGATCGACTGCGGGCCGCGGCCCGCGGCGACATCGCCCGGCTCGGCCAGATCGAGATCGAGACCGACTGCCAGATGCGCCCCAAGGAGATCCAGGCCCGGATCCGCGGCGGCGCCTCCGTCGACCAGGTCGCCGAGGAGGCGGGTGTCCCCCGGCCCAAGGTGGAACGCTTCGCGTACCCGGTGCTGCTCGAACGGTCCCGCGCCGCAGAGATGGCGCAGGCCGGCCACCCGGTGCGTCCGGACGGCCCGGCGGTCATGACGCTCGCCGAGATCGTCGCTCTCGCGTTCCGCACCCGTGGCCACGATCTCGACGTCGCGACGTGGGACGCGTGGAAGGACGAGGAAGGGTGCTGGGTCGCGCAGCTGCAGTGGCAGGCCGGGTGCACCACCAACGCGGCGCACTGGCGGTTCCAGCCGGATGCGCACGGCGGCATCGTCACGGCACTCGACGACACTGCGACGCAGCTCGTCGATCCGGATTTCGGGCGGCCGCTGCGCAGCCTGACCCCGGTTCCCAGTGAGGGCGTGTACGGTCCGGCCGATGTGGAGTCCGATCAGGACAGCACCGACGACGCGTCGATCATGCTGGCGGACAACGAGTTCGACGACATCGCCGGTGACGTGGCCGAGATCGTGACGCCGGACGGCGGCGCCGAACCCCGGGTCGCCCCGCAGACCAGCCCGGGCAAGGACAAGCGCGGCAAGCCGGCCCTGCCGTCGTGGGACGACGTCCTGCTGGGCGTTCGGAGCAACGGGCGCGGCTGACACCGGTGGCGGGAGTCAACGCTTCCACACTCTGGTACGTCGACGTCGACGATCCCGTTGCCGTACTACGGGACGCCGAGAACGACCGCGACGGCGCACACGGGCTGGCCACCAGCCTGCACCACGGCCTCGAGATGTTCCCGCTCGGTGACGAGTTCCTGTCCACGACATCGGTTCTGGCGGACGGCGAGATCGTCGTCGGATATTTTCCCGGCGTCGCAGTCGTCCGCACGACCGAGTCGCTGCCACCGGTACCGTCGTCGCTCGTCGAGCACTGGATTCGTCCGACGGGGGCCCGGCACACGTACCTGTGTTCGTCGAGTGCGTCGATGCCGGCCGGTTCGTGGGGTGCGTTCGCGCACTGGGACGGCGCGACGCTCGAGCGGTCGTTCAGTGCGACGCCGGTGCACATCGTCGAGGACGTCGGCCTCCCGCAGCCGTGGGAACGCCCGTTCTGGTCGGGTGAGCACCCGGCACCGCCGAGCCTGGACGTTCTCCCCGACCCGCAGACGTTGCCGTTCGATCCTGCCGAGTTCGCGCAGGCCGCCCTGCGGGCCTGGCTGGACGGACTGGATCCGTCGTCGATTCCCGTCTCCCGCTTCACGATCCACCCGGTGCCGCAGGAGCCCGGGCAGCAGGAACCGGTGCCGCAGGAACCACCCGCGCCGCAGGAGCAGCCGCGACGGCGTTCACTGCTGGCGCGGCTGCTGCGCCGGTGACACGTCAGAACACCGCGAGGACCACGCCGATCCAGCCGAGCACGACGCCCGCACCGACGCCGTAGACCACCCAGCGCCACACCGGAATCCAGCGCCACCGCCACACGGTCGGTGCCGCGCCGCCGACGGCGACGATGTTGAAGCCGATCGCGAGCAACGGGTGGATGTCGGCGAGTGCCGTCCCGAACGCGACGACACCGACGATCGTGACGAGCGCTGCGAATGCGCCGACGAGCAGGCCCGTGGCCCACGGGGTGGGCAGGTGGGTGGGCATGCGGGTGGTCACGCCCCCGCTCGGATCCGCTCGTAGAACGCCATCGCGGCGGCGGTCGCGACGTTGAGGGAGTCCGTTCCCGGCGCCATGGGGATGCGGGCTCGGACGTCGGTGGCGCGCATCGCGTCCTCGGTCAGTCCCGGTCCCTCCGCCCCGAGGAGCACGGCCACCTTCTCCCCCGTCATCGCCTGCGCGAGCGGTACCGCCGCCAGGTTCGGGGTGAGGGAGATGAGCTGGAAACCGCGGTCCCGCAGGATGTTCAAGCCTCGCGGCCAGTCCGGGACCTGCGCGAACGGTACCCGCAGCGCGTGCCCCATCGACACCCGCACCGCGCGACGGTAGAGCGGGTCGGCGCACGCGCCGCCGAACAGGATCGCATCCACACCGAGTCCGGCGGCGTTGCGGAACATCGAGCCGATGTTCTCGTGATCGTTGACGCCTTCGAGGACCGCGACGGTGCGGGCGTCGCGCAGCACGTCCTCGGGGTCGAGGGCCGGCGGCCGGTACGCCGCGGCGAGCACACCGCGGTTGAGGTGGAAGCCCACGACCTGCGCCATCACGTCGGCGGTGGTCCGGTAGAACGGCACGTCGACGCCGTCGAGGTCGGTGGACAGCTCGGTGAGCCGGCGATCCACCCCGAGCAGGCTGATCGGCGCGAACCGGGACGTCAGCATCCGCTGCGCCACGAGCACACCCTCCGCGATCACGAGCCCCTTGCCGCCGGGCAGGTCGGGCCGGCGGTCGGACGAGCTGAGATCGCGGTAGTCGTCGAGCCGGGGGTCGGCGGGATCTGCGATGTCGATGACGTGAACCACCGGTCCATCGTGCCGCACGGGCGGTCGACGGCTACCGGGTGCTCCCGTCCGCCTCGAACAGGGCGTCGAAGTGTGCGTCGAGGACGGCGTGGATCTGTTCGGGCCCGATCCGGTGGGGATGGTTGAGGCCGTGCGCCGCGAGACCGTCCACCAGGGCGTGCATCCGCATCGCCTCCACCTCGACTGCGGATTCCGCGATCGTCCCGGCCGCAGCCAACTCCTGCGCCGCCCCGAGGAAGCCCTCGTACACCGCGAGATCGGAACGTTCGCGCACCTCGGCGAGTGTGGGGTCGGCCTGCGCGGCGACGGTGAATGCCTGCCACACCTCCATCTCGCCGCGACGGTCGTCGTCGAGGGGTACGAACTGCTCGGCCAGAACGCGCACGTCGGCCCGCAGATCCCCACTGAACTCGATCCCGGCGATGCGGTCGTAGACACGTGCGGTGACCAGTTCCATCGCGAACAGCAGCAGTTCGGACTGGGTGCCGAAGAAGTGCCGGAGCGACCCGGTGGACATCCCGGCCTCGCCGGCGACGGCCCGAACGCTGGCAGCGGCGATGCCGTCGCGTCGGATCACGCGCAGCACGGCGTCGGCGATCTCCTCGCGTCTGGCCTCGGGGCTCGGTCTCTTCACCACATCGCAAAACTAACACGGCTGTGCTAGCTTCTAAACGACTAACACAGTCGTACTAGAAATGGGGTCGACCATGATCGTGCACCTGATCGTCGTGTGCGAGATCCTCTTCTGGGTGTTCCTCGGAGCCGGGCTGACGGCCCGCTACCTGCTGCGCCGCCCCACCCTGGGTGCCGCACTGCTCGTCGGCGCGCCCCTGGTCGACGTCGTCCTACTGGTTGCCACCACGATCGACCTGCGCGGCGGCGCCGAGGCGACGGCGAGTCACGGCCTGGCCGCCGCATACATCGGTTTCTCGGTCGCCTTCGGGCACAGCATCATCCGCTGGGCCGACGCCCGGTTCGCGCACCGGTTCGCCGGCGGGCCCGCCCCGGTGAAGCCGCCGCGGCACGGTGCCGGCCGGGCGATCCGCGAATGGCGCGAGTTCGGCAAGGCCGTGATTGCGTGGGGCATCGCGTGCGGCCTGCTGCTCGCCGCGATCACGATGGTGGACGACCCGACCCGCACCGCGGCCCTGTCCGGCTGGATCGACAACCTCACCGTCGTGCTCGGGATCTGGGGCGTCGTCGCCCTGAGCTACACGGTGTTCCCGGCACGGGCGAAGGCGGTCGAGCGCCGCACGTAGAGTGCGGCGGCCAGGCCCGCGACGAGGGACACCGCCCCGCCCACGACGAGCGGGGCGCGCGGATCCACCGCATCGGCGAGCCAGCCCAGCAGCGGACTGCCCAGCGGGGTGCCGCCGAGGAACGCGAGCATGTACATGCCCATGACGCGGCCGCGCAGGCCGGTGGGAACCGACAGTTGCAGAATGCTCATCGCGGACGTCGAGAACGTGAGCACGAGGGCCCCGATCGGCACCAGCAGGATCGCGACCGCCAGGTACGACGACAGCAGCCCGAGTCCGATCTCGAGCACACCGAATGCGATCGCCGCGCCGAGACACCGCCGCAGTGTGGGCGCGGTCCCGGCGCGGGCCGCGAACGACGCCCCGGCGAGCATGCCGACCGCGAGCATCGTCGACAGCAGCCCGAACGCGTCCGCGTCCTTGCCGAACGTGTTGCGCGCCAGGACCGCCAGTGTCAGGGAGAAGTTCAGGCCGAACGTGGAGACGGCGAACACCACCAGGAGTACAACGGTGAGGTCGGGGCGGCGGCGCACGTACCGGAAGCCCTCCCGCACCTGGCCTTTCGCGCGTGGGGCCGGCTCCGACCGGGTGAGTTCCCCGGTGCGCATGCACAGCAGCGACACGAACACCGCCGCGAACGACACCGTGTTGACGAGGAACACCGGTCCGGTGCCGATCCAGGTGATGAGGACACCGGAGATCGCCGGGCCGACGATGCGTGCCGCATTGAACATCATGGAGTTCAACGCGATCGCGTTCGCCAGCCGTTCGGGGCCGACCATCTCGATGGTGAACGACTGCCGCACCGGCGTCTCGAGGGCACTCACACATCCGAGCGCCAGGGCCAACACGTAGACGTGCCACAACTGCACGACGCCACCGACGTCGAGCACACCGAGGATCAGCCCGAACACGGCCATCGCGACCAGCGAGGCCATGAGGATGCGTCGCTTGTCGTACCGGTCGGCGAGGACACCGCCGTACATCGACAGCACGAGAGTGGGCCCGAACTGCAGGGCCATGACGACACCGACCGCGAAACCGTCACCGCCGGACAGGGTCAGGACCAGCCAGTCCTGCGCGATCCGCTGCATCCACGTGCCGACGAGGGACACGATCTGGCCGGACGCCCAGTAGCGGTAGTTCCGCGACCGCAGGGCCGCGAACATCGACGGCGCGACATCGGTGGACATACACAGATAGTGGCGCGGAACAGGTTTCCTCGCGGTCACCGGTCCCGGTGACCGGATCCGGTGTGGGTCAGTCGTTCTCGACGAGCCCGGTGATGATGGTGACGGCGTCCCGCAGGGTCGCGAGATCGGCGTCCGTCAGGTGCGACAGCTTCTCGGTCATCCACGCCTCACGGGCCTGCGTCTCGCTGACCATGAGGTCGCGTCCGGCGTCCGACAACGACACCACGATCTGCCGTCCGTCGGTGGGATGCGGTGCGCGGTCGACGAGTCCGAGATCGGCGAGGGACGCGATGACCCGCGTCATCGACGGCGGCTGCACCTTCTCCCGGGCCGCGAGCGCGCCCGGGGACATGGAACCCTCGGCACTCAACGAGGCGAGTGCCGACAACTGCGTCAGCGACACCTTGGCCTCACTCCGCCGACCCCGCAGGTGGCGCGTCAGACGCACCACTGCGAGAGACAGATCGCTGGCCAGGGCGCGGATATCCGATGTCACAGATGCAAACAATACGGGAACCCGCGCCCCGTTCCTCACGTAACGGCGTCGGTGATGGGTCCGACGGCGAAGTAGGCCACGAACAGTGCCGCGACGACCCACATCAGCGGATGCACCTTCCTGGCGTTGCCACCCGCGGCCGCCAGGACCACGTAGGTGATGAAGCCGACGCCGATACCGTTGGCGATCGAGTACGTGAACGGCATCGTGACGATCGTCAGGAACGCCGGCAGCGCGATGGAGAACTTGCCGAAGTCGATGTCGCGCACCTGCCCGATCATCAACGCGCCCACCACGACCAGGGCCGGTGCGGCCGCCTCGATCGGCACCACCGAGTACAGCGGGGTGAGGAACATCGCGGCCAGGAACAGCAGGCCGGTGACGACGTTGGCGAGGCCGGTGCGGGCGCCCTCGGCGATACCGGACGCGGATTCGACGAACACGGTGTTCGACGACGCGGACGAGGCGCCACCGACGATGGCACCGGTGCCCTCCACGACCAGCGCCTTGCCGATACCGGGGAGGTTGTCGTCCTTGTCGACGAGTCCGGCTTCGGCACCGAGACCGGTCATGGTGCCCATCGCGTCGAAGAAGTTGGCGAGCACGAGGGTGAACACGAGCAGGCTCGCGGCGAGCACACCGATACGGGTGAACGCACCGAAGAGGTTGACGTCACCGACCAGGCTCAGATCCGGCAGCTGTGCGACCACGTCCGGCAGCACCGGCACCGACAGGTTCCAGCCCTTGGGGTCGACACCCTTCGAGGCTCCGACGTCGAAGACCGCCTCGACGATCGCGGCGAGCACGGTGGTGGTGACGATGCCGATCAGCAGGCCGCCACGCACCTTGCGGACCACGAGCACACCCATGAGGAGGACACCGAACACGAACACGACCGTCGGCCATGCGGAGATCGAGCCGTTGATACCGAGACCGACGGGCACCGACGTGCCGGCGGCGTCGGGGATGCGGCGCACGAATCCGGCGTCGACGAGACCGAGGAACGCGATGAACATGCCGATGCCGGCGGCGATCGCCGCCTTGAGTTCCCGCGGGATCGCGTTGAACACGGCGGTGCGGAACCCGGACGCGGCGAGCGCGACGATGATGATGCCGTCGATCACGACGAGACCCATCGCCTCCGGCCACGTGACCTGCGGGGCGATCGACACCGCGAGCAGGCTGTTGATGCCCAGGCCCGCGGCGATACCGAACGGATAGTTGGCGACGATGCCGAAGACGATGCTCATCAGACCGGCGGCGAGCGCGGTGACGGCGGCAACCTGGCTCACCGGCAGGATGTTGCCGAGGACGTCGGTCTTGGCGGCCGCGTCGTCGGCGGAGAAACTACCGAGGATCAGCGGGTTGAGGACCACGATGTACGCCATGGCCACGAACGTGACCAGACCGCCACGAACTTCCCGGCTGATCGTCGATCCCCGCTCCGTGATCTTGAAATAGGCGTCGAGCAGGCGCGAGGGCGCCGAAGGCTTCGGGCTGGGATTCTGGTCGGTAACCGCCATGTCGTATTTCGGTCCAATCGCCGGGAAGTGGGGTTTCGCACCTGGCAGAGTAGGTCACCGACGGGCAGGTAGCTTAATCCTGTGACCGAAATCCATAGCACGTCGCCGCTCGTCGAGCGGATGTCCGATCCCCGTCCGGTGCTCGCCGCCGGCACCGCGGCCTGGATCGTGGCCACCGTCGTCGTCGCGCTCGGAGGCGACCGCTGGTCCGACGCGCTCCCCGTCTGTTGTGCCGGAACGGCCTTCGGCGCCGTAGGTTTCGTCCTGTTCCTCGTGCAGCGGCGGGCCGCGCGCGCCGGCAGACGCGGCGCACAACGCGGACTCGACTGACACCGCGGGCCGACCCGGCACCGACACTTCGGCGCGTGCGGCATCTCACATGCGGGGTGGGCGTGTCGCCGCGGTGGCGCTGCGCCTCGCCCACCGGTACGTCGCCCCGATCCACACTGCCGCCCAGGCGGCGCCGATCGCCCACCCGGCGAGAACGTCGGTGAGCCAGTGCGCGGCGAGGTACACGCGGGACAGGCCGACGGCGAGGGTGTACGACGCGAGTACGGCGAGCAGAACGCTGCGGCGGACGCCCGCGGCCACGACACGGACGACGACGGCGCCGAGGACACACGCGAGGATCGCCGTCATCATGGCGTGCCCGGACGGGAACGCGTACGAGTCGAGGAGCACGAGGCGGTCCGGCACCGGTGGCCGCACCCGGCCGAACACTTGTTTGAGTCCGGCCATCAGCGCCCACCCGGACAGCATCGCTCCGGCGACGAGTACCGCGTCGGTGGTGCGTCGGCGGGCGAGGAGAACGAGGGACACGACGGCAGTGACCGTGAACACCGCGATCGTGCCGCCCGTGTGGGTGACGGCGGTCACGACGTCCGTCGACAGCGGGGTGCGATGGTCGACCATCCACTGCAGTACCGACCGGTCGACACTCACGTGGTTCCCCACGTGCGCCGGATGTGGGGGCGCCCGGCGTCGTCCACCCACCACGGCACCGCGACGTCGCCGGTGACCGCCCCCGACACCCGGACGACGAGGTCGTCGTGGACGGTCACCGTGCCGGACGGCAGGTCCCGGCCGAGAGCGGCGGCGGCGAGGATCGCGCCTGGTTCCCGATCCCACGAACTCGTCTCCCCCGCCCCCACGACCTCGGCGTGGACGGCCGCCGACGCGAGCGGCAGGTCCAGCAGGTCGGCGAGCGCGGTCGCCGTATCGACTGCGCCGAGCACGGTCCGGGCGGGTGGGACGACGGCCGCCAGGTGCGGGCGATCGAGCACGAGCGCCTCGTCGGCGTCGACGACGGCACCGGTCAGGACACGCACCCGGGCGGGCAGGTCCAGGTCGTCGACGTCGAGCACGCCGCGGTCGGCGGCGGCCGCGAGCATTCGGTACGTGCGGGTGACGACGGCCGGGGTGGGGGTGCGTGCCGGGTCGGCGAGCCGGTCGAGGAGCACGGCGGCCGGCCCGGTGCCGTCGACGGTGGCCGAAGCCAGTGCGGGCGCCAGGGCCGCGGCGGCCGGATGGTCGAGGACGTCGAGCAGGCCCGCGAACGTGTCGTCGTCGGGGGCGCGCAGCATGCCCAGCGGATGTCCGTCGATCTCGGCGTGCCGGCGCAGCCACCAGGCGGTGTAACCGTCGCGGTCGGCCAGCGCGGCGGCCGTGTCCGGGTCGGCGGCGAGCAGGGTGAGGGCCCGAGGCCAGCGGTCCGGGTCGACGAGGTCCAGGTCGCGGACCGCGATCAGGGTTTCCGGGTCGTCGACGAGGGTGTTCCACCACGTGTCCTCGTCGTCGAGGTCGTGGTCGGGGCCGGTGGGAAGGTCGGCGCGCAGCACCGTGAATCCCCAGCCGACGCCGACGACCCGCAACGTGTCCGCCCCCACCCGGTCCACGAGCGCGGGATCGACGGTGCCGAACGGGGAATCTGCGACGAGGACGTCCGCGAGCGGGGCACCCGGCAGCAACAGTTCGTCGGCGGGCACGAGGTCTCCGGCCGTGTCGGGAAGGGGCAGCTCACCGAGCCGGTCCGGCCGCGCCTCGGCATCGAGGTGAGCGGCGAGCGCGAGCACGACGGACGCCAATTCCGTTGCGGTGTCGAGGTCGTCGTAGTCGACGTCCTCGATCCGGGCGTGCAGTGCCGGATCGTCGAGCAGGTCCGCGGCGGTGGCCGGCTCGGCGCCGAGCCGGTTCAGCAGCGGATGCGCCGCGTCGGGGTGGACGAGCCGCACCCAGTCCAGGGCCGCCGCGGCGTCCCCCAGATCCGTCCCCAGGTCGACACCGGTGACGGTGGTGCGCGGGCCGGTCACGGTACGACCGTCCACGAGTGGAACGGGAACGGCGGCAAGCTCTTCCGCGGTGACCGCGTCGACGACGAGCGGTTCGAGCGCCGCGTACAGGGCATGCCACCACGACGGCGGGCGCTCGTGCCCGGCCAGCAGTTCCGCGATACGCGCGAGCCCGATCCGGTGCACGTCGACGGCTGCGAGCGCCGGGGCGTGCCGCGGCCCGGACAGTCGTGGATCGACGAGGCCCGGGACGACGTCGGCGAGGGCGTCGGCCAGTTCCGGGGTGAGCCCGGCGACGACGGTGGCGCGGGTGGGCACGAGGTCGGACCGGTCTGCGGCCGGCAGCCACGGTGACGTGCGCAGGTCCCGCAGAATCGCCTCGCGCAGCACGGTGTCGGCCTCGCTGCGTGCGAAACCCGGCACCGGGACCAGCCCGGGACGCTGCTCGGGCGGCACCGCCGCCACGAACTCCGCATAGCCGGACGCGACACCGGCCAGCGGTGCGCCGGGCAGCAGGCGGCGACGGTCCGGTTGCATGGGGACATCGGCGATCAGCAGCGCCGGTAGCGACAGTTCCTCGTCGGAGCGGGTCGGGGCGCGCAGGACGTCCCCGGTGACGGGGCGCAGGCGACCATCGTCGACCGGCACCAGCCAGCGCGCGGACGCCGTCCGATACTGCCACCACGTCCGCTCCCCGATCGTGATCTCGGTGAGTCCGTCGCCGAGTGCTCGTTCGGTGCGGTACAGCATCGTGCCGTCGACCTCGATCGAGGTGAGGGCCGGCAGTTCCAGCAGCAGGTCCACGGCCTCGGCCGCGCACACGTCCAGGAGCGCAGCGGCCGCCGGCCCGTGCAGGTCGGGGCGCAGCCGCAGCACCACCTCGGTGTCGAACCCGGTGGCCGGCGGCGTGTCGGAGGGCCAGGCGAGTCGCAGCGCGGGCACCCCCACCGTCGGGGCGTCGAGTCCGGCATCGGCGATCGCGGCGCGGGTCCGTTCCACCGAGAACACCAGTGATCCAGTGGTCGAACGCAATTCGATGTCGTCGGCAACGGCGAGTACCGCGGTGAAGCCGACCCCGAACCGACCGACCCCGGTGGTCTTACCGGACGCCCGCAGCGCGACGAGCGCCGCAGCACCGTCGACGTCCAGGGGTGCACCGGTGTTCGCGACGTGCAGCACGCCGTCGTGCAGCGTCACCCGGAGTGCGCCGGGCACACCGGCCTTCACGGCGGCGTCGGCCGCATTCTGGGCGAGCTCGGTCAGGAGCCGGTCCCGGTAGCCGGCCCGCACCAGATCGGCCTCGGCCGCCGCGTCCTCCCGCAGGCGGGTCGGCGAACTCCGCCACGCGACGAGCGTGCCGTCGCGCAGTGCAGCGGTGCCGAAGGGATCGGTCAGTGCTCGCCCTCGGAGTCGGTGACGGCCTCGACAGCCGTCTCGGGTTCCGGTGCGGTGTCGGGCATCTCGGGGGACGGCAGGTCGACGATCTCGACAGCCGCATCGTCGTACGCGTCGTAGCGCGGCGATCCGGCACCGGTGGGCAGCATGGTGTCGGAGTGGGCGCCGCAGCCGTAGGTGGCGGTCACGACGTGCCCGTCGGCGGCCATCTCGTTGCCGCACACCCCGAATGCGGCGTGCAGCGATCCCGCGAGCGGCAGGTAGAACCCGCACAGTTCGCACGTCGACGGCGCAGCCTTCGCCATCTCCGACTCCGGGCCGTGGTCGCCGTCGTACCAACGCTGCGCGCAGTCCAGACGGCCCTCACGGCTCATCACCTGCTTGCGCCCGAGCCCCACCTCGAACGCGACCTCGTCGATCTCCGGGTCCCCGGTCGCGACGTAACCGGGCACGAGCCGCGGATCGTCCTTCGGCGGCGCCAGCAGATCCCCCGGCGACAGGTCCCCGGGACGGACCCGCTGATCCCAGGGCAGCCATTCGGGTGCGAGGAGCGCGTCCGGGCCGGGCAGCAGCGCGAGCTCACTGATCGTGACGTGGTCCGTGCCGGGCACCGCGGCCACGACGACCGCCCACTGCCAGCCGTGATAACCGGGCAACTCCGCCACGAAACGGTGGGTGGCGGCGCACTCGTCCTCGGCGGTGACACCGAGGTGACGTCCGACCGCACCCTCGTTCAGATCGACCAGCGCCGCACGGGCGCGATCGACAGCTCGAGCGAGGACGGGGCGCACGGTAGTGCTCTCGGGAGACGACGCAACACTCACAGCGTCCATCTTGCCGCACCCAGTCCGGTCTGCGCGCGTCCGGGCCGTCGGCGCCCGTCCCGGCCTGTCATGCTGGGCGGGTGAACCGGCGTCGTCCCGCACCGTCCCTCGCACTCGCCCTCACCGCTCTGGTCGCCGGATCGGCCGCGGGATGCACGGTCGACACCCCACCGGCGGGCGCGGTCACCGCCGAACAGTGGCGCCCGGAGATCGTGCGCGAGCTGCCGCACGACGCCGACGCGTTCACGCAGGGCCTCGAGATCTCCGACGGCGTCCTCTACGAGAGCACGGGCCTGGTGGGCCGGTCGTGGGTGCGGGCCACCGACCTCGCGTCCGGCACCGAACTGGCCCGCACCGACCTGGCCCGCCCCCTGTTCGGGGAGGGCATCACGGTCGCCGGGGACACCCTGTGGCAGATCACGTGGACGGACGGGGTCGCGATCGGACGCGACCCCGGCACTCTCGCCCCGCGCCGGCAGGTCGGCTACGACGGCGAGGGCTGGGGGCTGTGCACGCAGCCCGGCCGGCTGGTGATGAGCGACGGCTCGGACACGTTGACGTTCCGGGATCCGGCCACGTTCGACGCCGTCGGCACCGTCGACGTCACCCTCGACGGACAGCCCCTGGACCGGCTCAACGAACTCGACTGCGCCGACGACGGGTTCGTGTACGCGAACGTGTGGCAGACGGACCGGATCGTGAAGATCGATCCGGCGACCGGGGTGGTGGTGGCTCGGATCGACGCGTCGAACCTGACGGATGCACTGCCGTCGGACGGGCGCGGCGACGTCGACGTCCTCAACGGGATCGCCCAGATCCCCGGCACCGACCGGTTCCTCGTCACCGGGAAGCTGTGGCCGCGCATGTTCGAGGTCCGGTTCGTCGCGTGACCGTGGCCGACACGTCGGGCGAACAGGACACGGGACGCCCGTCTCGTGCAATGACCGGGTGCTAGGACAGAATTGGGGGGTGACCGAACCCCGCGAACCTCGAGACGCCCCCGGGCGCGAGCAGGCGCCGCGCGATCGGGAGCCCCGGCAGCATCCCGGATACGGCAACTACCCGCCGCCTCCCCCGCCGCAGCGGCGCCCGGCCGCCCGGCGGTCCCCGCTTCCGCCACTGCATCCACCGTCGACCCGGCCGCTGCCGCGACCGGAACAGCCGCCGCACGATCCCCCTGCCGACAGTGCCCCCGAACCACCGCCGATGCCGCGGAAGCTGACGGTGACGCGAGTCGCGGCGATGCGCAGCAAGGAACTGACCAACAAGGGCATCGCGACGTTCCGCCGCGCCGCGACCGCCGACGGCGCCGACAAGTCGGGACTGACCGCGCTGATGTACGCGGTGATGGCGAACTTCGCGACCGACGCCACGATCGCCGTCGCGCTCGCCAACACACTGTTCTTCTCGGCGGCCACCGGCGAGGACAAGACGAAGGTCGCGCTGTACCTGCTGATCACGATCGCGCCGTTCGCGGTGATCGCACCGCTGATCGGTCCCGCACTGGACCGGCTGCAGCGGGGCCGGCGGATCGCGCTGGCCTCGTCGTTCGCGCTGCGCACCGCGCTGGCGGTGCTGCTGGTCTTCAACTTCGACAGTTGGGCGCTGTATCCGTGCGCGCTGGGCATGATGGTGCTCAGCAAATCGTTCTCGGTGCTCAAGAGTGCGGTGACGCCCCGCGTGCTGCCACCGGAGATAGACCTGGTCCGGGTGAACTCACGGCTCACCGTGTTCGGCCTGGTCGGCGGCACGATCGGGGCGGGTGCGCTGGCCGGCGCGTTGGCGTTCGTGACCGGGTCGACCGGGGTGCTGTGGCTGACCGTGGTCATCACCGGGTTCGGTGCGTACCTGAGCATGCGGATTCCGGCATGGGTCGAGGTCACCGAGGGCGAGGTCCCGGCCACCCTGGCGTTCCACGGCGACGACTCCCCCACCCGGGTGATCGACCGCAACGGCACACCCACCACGGCGATGCCCGGAACGTCCGGCCGGCCCGGAAAGCAACGGCAGCCGCTGGGCCGGGTCGTCGTGACCGGGCTGTGGGGCAACGGCACCATCCGGGTCCTCACCGGTTTCCTCACCCTGTACATCGCATTCGTCGCGAAGGCCAACACCGACCACGAGCCGATGATGCAGGCGCTCACCCTCGGCCTGGTCGGTGCCGCCGCCGGTATCGGCAACTTCGCCGGCAACGCCGCCGGCGCCCGACTCGAACTGGGCCGGCCCGCGATGATGGTGCTGCGCTGCACGATCGCCGTCACCGTCGTCGCGGTCCTCGTCGCCCTCACCGGCAACCTGCTCACGGCCGCGCTGGCCGCACTCGTCGCATCCGGGGCGAGCGCGCTGGCGAAGGTGTCGCTGGACGCGTCGCTGCAGCAGGATCTGCCCGAGGAATCCATCGCGTCCGGCTTCGGACGGTCCGAGACGGTGCTGCAGCTCAGCTGGGTTCTCGGCGGCACCCTCGGCGTCCTACTGCCCACCGATCTGTGGATCGGTTTCACGGTCGTGTCCGTGGTACTTACCATCGGACTGGTCCAGACGATCTTGACGTACCGCGGGGCGACCCTGCTGCCCGGACTCGGCGGCAGACGACCCGAACACGTCGGCCCACTGACCGAACCCCAGTCCCCTGTCGGCCACAGCCCCCGTGCCGACTGACCCGCCGAACGAGAAACGGAACCCATGATGCAAGCCCGGACGAAACAGATTCTTGCGCTGATCGCGGCGGTGGTGCTGGTGGCCGCGGCCGGGCTGGGCACGGTGGTGACACTCCTCGTCCGCAACGCACCCGAGTCGCTGCCCGTCGTCACCGCCTACTCGCACGGCGACTCGGTGGACGTCGCCGGCGGTGCCTGCGACGAGCAACTCAATTGCGTCGGACTCGAGATCGCCGAACTCCACGTCCCCGAGGGCTACCCGCTGCAGCTGTCGCTGCCCCGCGAGATCGCCGACTCCGACTGGCGTCTCAACGTGCAGATCGGCAACCCGAAGACCGGTGAGATCTTCGAGGGCTACCGCGACTACACGCCCGGCGAGGCGTACGCCGTGACGGTCCCCGGCAACGAGGGCGAACAGCTGATCAGCGCGATCATCCAGCTCCCGGCCCGCAACGGCCTCGCCCAGGTGTGGGCGTTCCAGACCATGCCGATGCCCGGTGGCGGCGTCATCGCCCCCGCGCAGTAACCCCCCGCACGAACGAGAGGAGCCCACCGGCGCTGCCGCCGGTGGGCTCCTCTCGTGTCTGTGGGTCGCGGTGGGTCGCGTCAGCTGTCGAGCTCGCGGGCCACGGCCCGCACCACCTCGGAGATCCGCTGCGCCGTCTTACGGTCCGGGTAGCGGCCCTTGCGCAGATCCGGCTGAATCTTCGCCTCGAGCAGCGTGATCATGTCCTCGACCATGCCGTGCAGCTCGTCCGGCGAATGCTTGCGGGGTGCGCCCGCTTCACGGCGCCCCCCACCCTGCCCCTGACGCACCGACGGCGCCGGGTCCAACACGGTGACACTCAACGCCTGCGGACCACGACGGCCTGCCGCCATCCCGAACTCGACCCGCTGACCGGCCTTGAGCCCCTCGACACCGGCCGGCAGCGCGGACGCCCGAACGTACACGTCCTCCCCGTCGTCCTGGGAGAGGAATCCGAACCCCTTCTCGACGTCGTACCACTTCACCTTGCCGGTAGGCACCGTGTTCACCCGCTCATCTGACTGCTGCACCCGACACCCGAGCACATACGTGGATATAGACAACGCGCCCCGCACAGTGGGCGGGACGCGTGATGCGGCCAGTGTACCCGCCGTGGACCACCCGAGGCTGCAACGTTTTCGGCAACCAGGAGACCTGGCGAAAGTCCCTACCCGGACAACCACGGCAGCTGAACCGATCCGGGTCGAAAATTCTTCTGGACAATTGACCAGTTTCTCCACCGGACAATCCTCGCGGGTGCTACAAAGTACGCGGCGAAGCGCGGGGGCTGCGCCGACAGCAGAGTCACCCTCTCCGGTGCCCGACGGATCCACGTCCGACGCACCCCCTCATCGCGCCCCCTCCACAGGGCCCCAAGAATGCGAGAACGACGCATGAACAAGAAGACCAAGGGCGCCATCGCCGCCGGCGCAGCAGCACTCCTCCTCGCCGGAGGCGCCGGCACGTTTGCCGCCTGGAACGACACCGCGACCGTTACCGGTGGCACGATCACCGCGGGCGAACTCAAGTTCGACGGCACCACCGCGGCCGGCACCTGGTCCAACGCGGCCGGCCCGATCGGCAGCATCGACGACTACCGCATCGTTCCGGGCGAGACGCTGACCTACACGGTGTCCCCGAAGGTTCTCGTCAAGGGCGACAACCTCACTGCCACGATCACCGCAACCGCGCCCACCGCAACCGGAGACCTCTCGGACAGCCTCGAAATCGGCACGGTTGCCGTTTCCGGTACCGGTGTCACTGCCGGGGCGATCACGACCGCCGCCGACGGTCAGACGCTCACGGTCACGGTTCCGGTGAAGTTCAAGGATGTCACCGGGCTGACGGATCAGGGCGCCTCGGCTGTGCTGGGCGACATCTCGCTGAACCTCCAGCAGACGACCAGCTAGAACCTTGTCGAAGAACCACCGCTGGTGGGCTCTCGCAGCGGTGCCGGCTGTTGGGCTGATTCTCTTTTCTGCCCAGCAGACCGGCGCCCTGTGGAGTGACACCGAGACACTTCCCGGCGCGACGATCACCGCCGGCACCTTGGATATCGGCGTCGGTGCCGGGTCCTTCACGCTCGGCTCGTTCGGGCAGACCGGGCTTGCCGTGGGCGGGTATTCGCAGACGCCGTTGACGGTGAAGAACACCGGTGACGTGCCGACGCGGTACCGGTTGACGAACGTGACGCAGTCCGATGCCGCGTTGCCGTTGACGTTGACGGTGTGGGAGGTCGCGAACGAGTCGGCCTGTCCGGCTTCCGGGGATCCGACAGGCGCGGCGACCCAGCTCTACGACGGGAACATGATCGGTGCGAGCACCGAGCTGCGGCCCGCGCTGCAGGCCGGAGCGTCGACGGTGCTGTGCCTGCGTGGCACGGTCGGTACCGGGGCCGGTGGCGGTCTCGCCTCGACCACCACGTTCACGTTCGACGCATCACAGGTCTGACGTGCGTCGTACCACCACCCCCACCGACGAGCCGACCACCGCATGGTGGTGGGTCAAGTCGGTCGTGTCGTGGGTTCTGCTCATCGCGATGGTGGGGTTCCTGGCGGCGACGATCGTCGTTCCGCGCCTGACGGGTTCGACGCCGTACACGGTGCTGACCGGGTCGATGGAGCCGACGTATCCGCCGGGCACGCTCGTCGTCGTCGAACCGGTGGACGCCGGGACGCTCGGGGTCGGCGATGTCGTCACGTTCCAGTGGGAGTCCGGCAAGGTCGACGTCGTCACGCACCGCATCACCGCGGTGCAGTATTCGGCGAAGGGCGAGCTGCGGTTCACCACCCAGGGTGACGCCAACCCGGCCCCCGACGAGCGGCCTGTCGTTCCCGAGCAGGTCCGCGGCAAGGTCTGGTACGCGGTGCCGTACGTCGGGTATGTCAACAACATCATTTCCGGTCAGCAGCGTTCGACCCTCCTCATGGTGGTCGTCGGCGGGCTCGTGATCTATGCGGTGACGATGTTCGTCGGGTCCGGCCAGGACAAGCGTCGGCAGCGCCGCACGCAGACCTCATCGGACGACGACGCCACGGACGTGTTTCCCGTGATCGACGCCGATTCCTCGACAACTTCGAAGTAAGAAGGACCCCTTCATGTCTCGCGACGAGATCTCGACCTCCCCTCCGCGTGTCGGCACACGCGTGCGCCGGGTCCTCGGTGGTGGCCGGGTCCGGGCCGCCCTGTCTCTCGGTATCGTCCTCGGCCTCGGATCGGTGGGCACGATGGCCTCGTGGAGCACCAGCGTCACCGCGACGTCCGGGACGTTCCGCACCACCGCGATCGAGGTGCAGCTCGGACCGTCCGGGCAGGCGAGCAAGAACTTCCCGTTCAGCGACCTGACCAAGAGCGGACTGCTCCCGGGATCCTTCGTGGATGCCGTTCTGCCGGTGCAGAACACCGGCGACATGGCCTTCGCCTACGGAATGACGGCGCAGGCGAGCGGCGACGCCGGTGTGGCCGGTCAGATCACGGTCGGCGTGTATGCGGGCAGCACGTGCACGGGCCCCGCCCTCGGCAGTGGCGATCTCTCTGCGACACGGACGGTCGTCACCGATCGTGGGCCCGTCGAGGCCGGCGCAACCGACACCCTCTGCGTGCGCGCCACCGCCGGAAACAGTTTGACGAAGGCCATGCAGGGCAAGTCGATCGGCGTGACGTTCACCGTCACCGCCACCTCGCAGTAGTCGATCGGACGTGGCACCCACCATGACCGCCCCGAAGACCCGATCGTCCGGCGCACACCGGGTCCGCGAGACCGCCCTGACCGTCGGGGCGATCGCGGGACTGATCTGCATCGTGGCGACGGTCGCAGGGCTGCTGTTCCACGTCGAACCGCTGATCTTCCGGTCGGGGTCGATGGCACCGGAGATCACCACCGGATCACTCGCGCTCGCGAGGACCGTACCGGCCGACGACCTGTCGGTCGGCGATGTGATCAGCGTGGAAAACGCGTACGGCACCCGAATCACGCATCGCGTGTACGACATTCAGCCGGCCGGTGGCGATGCCGTCACGGTCGTGTTGAAGGGCGACGCCAACAACGCCCCGGACGTCGAACCGTATGCGATCACCGAGGCGGACCGCGTCTTCTGGAGCGTTCCCCGCCTCGGCTACGTCGCCGCATGGTTGTCGAGTTCGACGGCCGTGTTCCTCGGCGGCGTCTTCGTCGGGGTGCTGCTCATGCTCGTCGCGAAGCCGTCCGGGCGCCGCGACGACGATCCACCGAACACCGCCCCGGACAACGACATTCCGCATGGGGGAAGGACCCAGACGCCGTGACCACTCCGCTCTCACCCGAACCCGAACAGCCACGACGGTCACGGCACCTCACCTGGAAGGCCACCCGCCCCGCCCTCGCCGCAAGTGCCGTCGCACTGTCGGTGTTCGGGCTCTCCCAGGCCAGCCCGACCAGCGCCGCCTTCCAGGACACCGCGCAGGCGACCAGTGGTGCGCTGACCGTGGCGGGGAACGTGCTGCCGGAAGTAGCCAAAGTCGACTGCACAACGATCGGTGTCGGCACCGGCAGCCAGGACGCCCAGCTGAGATGGAACCATCTGGGGCCCGCATACAAATACCGCGTCGACGTCTACAAGGAAGGCAGTAGCACGCCGTACACCGGGTGGGACAAGGATCCCGGTGTCGGATTTGCCACCGGCGGGCAGATCCTCAGTGCCGTGACCAGCGACGACACCCAGTACGGCGGAACCCAGGACTACATCGCACAGGTTCACACCGTCAACCGCTACACCAACGAGAAGTCCGAAGGCTGGCGCGGATACCGCGCACGACGTGGCGGCGCAACGTGGAATGTCTGGTGTCAAAGCGCAGTTACCGGCAACGTGCTGGCCGCAGGTAGCGACAGCAATCTGCTGAGGTCCGCCGACCAACCGTCGGCCGTGACACCTGAAAATGTCACACCGTCGAGCCCGGACCCAGTACCGACAACCGCGAAAACGACGACGTCCGCCGAGACCACAACCTCGACCACGACCACCCCGTCGTCGACCACCACCACGGCCCCGTCGACCACCACCACGACGGCCCCGTCGACCACCACCACGACGGCCCCGTCGACCACCACCACGACGGCCCCGTCGACCACTCTGTCCGAGACTCCGCTCGGCACCGCGCAGAAGTCTCCGTCCGGCTACACGGCGATGCTGGTGCAGTCCCCCGACTCGGAGACCGCGATCGCGATCGTGGACGCGAGCGGTGATGAGCTGCAGCGTATTTCCGTGTCCGCTTCGGCGACGTACGAGTGGGACGAGTCGTCCGACACGTTGTGGATCACGGACGGCGGAAAGCGGTACCGGGTGGCGGGTTCGTCGTGGACGAAGACCGCCGTCGACACACCGTCCGGAGAGGCCGCGTCGGACGACACCACACCGGCCGACACCACGCCGGACGGCACCGCGCCGACCGCCGACTCTGCCCTGACCGAATGACATCGTCGACATCGAGGCATGTCGCTCGAAGGGAACGGAAGACACACCGAATGACGACACACCCCAGGACCTTCAAGGTCGCGGTCGCCGCACTGGCACTGGGCTCCACCCTGACGCTGACCGCATGCGACTTCGGCAGCCTCGGCAGTGGGAGCGCAGGCAGCAGCGGCGGCTCCACCTCGACGGCCCCGCCGACCACGACCGTCCCGCCGACGACCACGCCGGGGGGCGGCGGTTCGGGGTCGATCACCGAGGTCACCACCCCCGCCTGGAAGGACCGGAACGGGCCGATCGACATCGCGTCGTTCCGGATCGTCCCGGGTGACGTCCTCACCTACTCGGGCAGCTATCGGATCACGCTCACCGGCACCTATACGAAGGCCCTCCTCACCGTCGACGACATCGTGTTCACCAGTGGTGGGCAGCTGACCGGGAGGCTGCAGCCGCAGGTGACCGCGCAGATCGACGGGACTCCGGTCCCGGCCGTCCTGGACCGGAGCTACGACGGCAAGACCGTCGACGTGACCGCCAGTTTCACGTTCGATCCGCAGACCTCCGGGAAGGTCGCCCAGTCCGATTCGGCGAACTTCGACGACATCACGGTCCGCCTCGAACAATCCCTGCCCTGACCGCACCCCGAACGGGCGGTTGCCCGGGCATCGGCCGAGTGCCGTGCCCGGCAACCGCCCGTTCACCGTCCGTGGCCTACCGTTGACACCGTGACGAACGAATCGCAGCGCAACGACTCCGACAACACCGGCAAGGGCCTGTTCTACGCCGCCCTCGCCTGCTTCTTCGTCGGTATCGCGGCAATCGTCACGGTGTTCTTCGTGCATTCGCTGTCCGAGGGCGATCCCGGCCTCGCCCTCTACCTCCTCACCCTCGCGTGCCCGCTCGGCTTCGTCCTGGCCGTCGCCTACGCGCTCCGGTCCGGACGCCGGAGTCACTGAGACACCGGAGCCGACGAGCCGCTTCCGAAAGGAACATCCGTGCGAATCCTGCTCAACATCATCTGGCTGATCTTCGGCGGGCTGTGGCTGGCACTGGGCTATTTCGTGGCCGGCGTACTGATGTGCATCCTGATCGTCACGATTCCGTTCGGGATCGCCTCGTTCCGGATCGGCGTCTACGCGCTGTGGCCGTTCGGGAAGACCGTCGTCGACAAGCCCACCGCCGGTGTCGGCTCACTGATCGGCAACGTGATCTGGTTGATCCTGGCGGGGATCTGGCTCGCGATCGGGCACATCGTGTCGGCGATCGCGATGGCGATCACGATCATCGGTATCCCCCTCGCGATCGCGAACCTGAAGATGATCCCGATCTCGCTGATGCCACTCGGCAAGGACATCGTCGACGTCGATCGCCGCGACATCGCCCTGTGATCTCTACCACATAACGCATCGATAACGACGGGGCGGCGAAATGGGATCGCCCCTCGGACGGCCCGACTAGCAGGGCCAACGCCGCCGACGCCCGATTCGTCCCATGACCGGTCCCAGGCACGCCGCGTTACCAACTAGTGACGTTCGGCCCTCGCTCGTCGTACCGTCGTCTCCGGCCGGCACCACGGCCACCTCCGGGCCCACCGCGCCAAACCCCGTCCAGCGGGCCCGGACAACCCACGAACCATCCATGGACGGGGACGGGGGACCCAACCGGTCCTCCGGGGAACACAGTCCCGTCAGGGACTGCCCCGCAGGGCCACGGGAGAGCGATCTCCCTGGGGGTGAAGCCAGACCCGCTCCAGCCATGAGCGGCGAGGCCGGGCGACCTCTCAGCCCGAACCCGACAGCTGACCTCGCAGGCGCGTACGGAGAGGAACCGACCGACATGAGCGGACGCCATCGCAAGCCGACCACCACCGGCCGCACCGTCGCCAAGGTCGCCGTCACCGGCGCCATCATGGGCGTGAGCGGCGTGGCCCTCGCCGGCACGGCCAACGCGGCCCCCGATTCCGACTGGGACCGTCTGGCCCAGTGCGAGGCCGGCGGCAACTGGGGCATCAACACCGGCAACGGCTACCAGGGCGGCCTGCAGTTCTCGCCGAGCACGTGGACCGCGCACGGCGGCGGAGAGTTCGCGGCCACCGCGAACAACGCCAGCCGGGAGCAGCAGATCGTCGTCGCCGAGCGAGTGCTCGCCAACCAGGGCTGGGGCGCATGGCCGTCCTGCTCGGCCAAGCTCGGCCTGAACAGCGCGGCGACGCAGCGCACCGCCCCGGCCGCCACCCCGGCGCCGAAGGCCGTCACCACCCCGGCACCCGTGCAGGCCCCCGCCCCCACGCATCCCGCGCAGGGCGTCTTCGACCAGATCGATTCGCTGCTCGACGCCGCGAAGGCCCAGGGCATCGCCGTCGACCAGAACGTTCTCGACGCGTACGACGCCGCGAAGTCGTTCGACCTCGGCGCACTGGACCTGCAGAACATCGCGGGCCCCGTCGCCGGCACCTCGCAGAGCTAGACCACCACGTCAGACGTGGAAGAGGGCCCCTCACCGAAAGGTGAGGGGCCCTCTTCGCGTCGTGTGCGCGTCAGCGGTTGATCACGGTGTGCGGATGCACGTAAGGCAGGGATTCCACCGGCAGCGGGAACTCCGTCTCCTCACCGAACGGCGAGAGGTTGCCTGCACGGCTGGACGACAGTTCGGTCACCGCGTGGTCACCGTCCGCAACGTCCGGCCACCCTGGATCGACATAGTGCTTCTTCGAATTGTTAGCCACGTCGCCCATCTTGGCAGGAGCCGGCGCCGTGGTACAGCCCAGGTCACTAATCTCATAGGCGATGATCTCTCCTCATGGCACAGCGGACACTCCCGACACCACCGGACCCGCGGTGACCGCGACCCTCACCGACTGGCTCACCGGCCGCAAGGACGCCGACCTCGCCACGCTGCTGCGGCTGCGACCCGACCTGGCGGTACCCCCGCCGGCGACGTGCGCGGTGCTGGCCGGGCGGGCCGAGCAGCGGGCGTCGGTACTGCGCGCCGCCGACACCCTCGACACCCTCGAGTTCGGGGTTCTCGAGGTGCTCACGCTCGCGCACGCCGACCGGACGCCGGTGCCGCGGACGACGGTGTCCGGCGCGTTCACCGGCCGCGCCCCGAAGCGGTCCGTCGACAAGGCCCTCACCCGGCTGCGGGCGCTCGCGCTGGTGTGGGGTGACGACGAGCACCTGCGGATCGTTCCGGCCGCTGCCGAGGCGATCCCGTGGCGTGTCGGGCGGGCGGAGACGGCGTCGGACGCCCTCGGCGAGGACGAGATCCGGGCCGCCCTCGACGACATCGAGCCGGCCGAACGGGAACTGTTGTCGACGCTCGCGCGGTCGTCACCCGTCGGACGCACCCGCGACGCTGCCCCCGGCACGTCCCCCGAGCGGCCGGTGCAGCGGCTCCTCGCCCGAGGTCTGCTGCACTGGATCGACGCCGAGACCGTGGAGTTGCCGACGTCCGTGGGGCAGGTGCTGCGCGGCGAGGTCGTCCACGACCCCACCGCGCCGACACCACCGTCGCTGACGGGCCGTGTCCGTGAACCGGCGGAGATCAACGCGGCCGCCGCCGGCGAGGCGCTGGAACTGGTGCGGCACTGCGAGGACCTGATCGCCGTGCTCGGCGACGCACCGGCGCCGACGCTCAAGGCCGGCGGTCTGGGGGTTCGGGAACTGCGCCGGCTGGCGAAGAGCACCGGTATCGACGAGACCCGGATCGGGCTGTTGCTCGAACTGCTCGCAGGCGCCGGACTGATCGCGTCCGGCCTCCCCGACCCCGCACCGGCCACCGACGTGGACGAGTACTGGGCGCCGACGGCCGCCGTCGACGGCTGGTCCAACTCGGGGACCGCCCGGCGGTGGGCCACTCTGGCCGGGGCCTGGTCGACGCTGCCGCGACGGCCGTGGCTGATCGGGCACCGCGACGCCGCCGACAAGCCGATCTCGGCACTGTCCGACGAGGTCCGCTCCCCCGGTTCCCCACACGAGCGGCGACTGCTGCTCGACCTGCTCGCCGACGCCGGCGGCCGGGACGTCACCGCCACCGACGCGGCCCGGCTCCTCGCATGGCGTCGTCCCCGCTGGGCGGGCCGGCTCGGACCGCACGTCGTCGAACGCACCCTCGCCGAGGCGACGGCGCTCGGGTTGGTCGCGCACGGCGCTCTGTCGTCTCCGGGCAAGGCGCTGCTGCACGGCGGCGACCCCGAAGCCGAGATGGATGCGGCACTGCCCGAGCCGATCGACTACGTGCTGGTGCAGGCCGACCTCACCGTCGTCGCACCGGGGCCCCTCGTCCCCGATCTGCTCGAGCAGATCACCCTCGTCGCCGACATCGAATCCGCGGGTGCGGCATCGATGTACCGGATCGGGGAGGCGAGCATCCGGCGGGCCCTCGACGCCGGACTCGGCGCCTCCGACCTGCACACCCTGTTCGCGACCCGGTCGAAGACGCCGGTCCCGCAGTCGCTGACCTATCTGATCGACGACGTCGCCCGACGCCACGGCCGGCTGCGGGCCGGGATCGCAGCATCGTTCGTCCGCTGCGAGGATCCGGCACTGCTCACCGAGGTGCTGTCGTCGCCGATCGCCGAGCAACTCGCGCTCCGGGCCCTCGCCCCCACCGTCGCCGTCTCGCAGGCTCCCCTCTCCGAGGTACTGGCCGAGCTGCGGGCCGCCGGTTTCGCGCCCGCCGGAGAAGATTCCAGCGGCGCGCTCGTGGACCTGCGCCCGCGCGGCGCCCGCGTCCCCGCCGCCCGTGTCTCCCGAGTGCGGGTGCCGGCCGTCCCCACCGACGAACAACTCACGACGCTCGTGCGGTCGCTGCGCTCCGGGGACCGGGCCGCCGCGTCCACCGGGGCCAGGCTGCGCAGCGACGGCAGTCGCGCGTCCCTCGCCGCGACGATGACGCTGTTGCAGACCGCCACCCAGGTGGGCCGGACCGTCACGATCGGGTACGTCGACGCGCAGGGCATCGCGTCACAGCGCATCGTGGCACCCGTGTCCGTCGGCGGCGGCCGACTCGACGCCCGCGACCCCGACACGGGCGAGATCCGGCAGTACACCCTGCACCGGATCACGTCCGTCGCACTCGTGGACTGAACTGCGCGACTGGCATTTTTTGGGAAATAGGATATGGTCTCGATCGAGTGATTGCCACTTCGACTTCAGGAGCGACAATGGCCGAGAGAAAACCGGGTAAGAGTCTCAAAAAATCTGCGCAGTCGATCAAGGAAAAGCGCGCGGAAAAAAGGGAACGTGCCGTAGACGTGGGCGAACTCGTCAAGAAGCGCAAGCGCAGCTGAGCGGACGCCCCATGACGCACAAGTCCATCTCTCACGCCACCCCCGACATCCTGGACCGGCTGCACCGGAAGCTGGAGAACCTGCTCCCCGGCGCGAACCTGCCGGAACCCGGGTCGGACGGCTTCAGATCCGGCATCGCCTCGGCGCGGCTCTTCGTCCTCGACGAACGGGCACAACATTCGGGAATTCCGATCGGCGCCGACCGAAAATAAAAGAACCGAACAAAATGACAAGGACCCGACTGTGAAGAGGACCCTGCTCGCACTGGACCGAATTCAGGCGAGACTGGAAAACGAACTCGACACCACCGTTGGACTCACCGAACGGGAAGTCGGTTATCGCGCCGGAATTTCCGAGGCGCTGATGCAGGTGATGGACACCAAGAAGTCCCTCGCCCCCCGCTGACTCGATCGTGAAGGATCCCCGTCCGCCACGTACGGGGATCCTTCACGGTCGTTCCACCACGCCCGGGCCGTGGTGACCGTCGGCGACGCCACGTGGCGGTACCTCGCCGCGGTCTGGACAATGGTCTGGTTACCGTCTGCGAGGAGGCACACGTGACCGACGGCCCGTTGATCGTCCAGTCCGACAAGACTTTGCTGCTCGAGGTGGATCACGAGCGTGCGAACGACGCACGGCAGGCGATCGCACCGTTCGCGGAACTGGAGCGCGCCCCGGAACACGTGCACACGTATCGGATCACCCCGCTCGCGCTGTGGAATGCGCGCGCCGCCGGGCACGACGCCGAGCAGGTGGTCGATGCGCTGGTGAACTTCTCCCGCTTCGCGGTGCCGCAGCCGCTGTTGGTCGACATCGTCGACACGATGGCCCGGTACGGCCGGCTGCAGCTGGTGAAGAGCCCGGTGCACGGGCTGACACTGGTGAGCCTGGATCGTGCGGTGCTCACCGAGGTGATGCGCCACAAGAAGATCGCCCCGATGCTGGGCGCGAAGATCGACGACGACACCGTGATCGTGCACCCGTCCGAGCGCGGGCACCTCAAGCAGATGCTGCTCAAGATCGGCTGGCCGGCCGAGGATCTCGCCGGCTACGTCGACGGCGAGGCCCACCCCATCGACCTCGCGTTCGAGGAGGGCCACTGGCAGCTGCGCGACTATCAGGAGATGGCGGCCGACTCGTTCTGGGCCGGCGGCTCCGGTGTCGTCGTGCTGCCGTGTGGCGCCGGCAAGACGATGGTGGGCGCCGCGGCGATGGCCAAGGCGAAGGCGACGACGCTGATCCTGGTCACCAACACCGTCGCCGGCCGGCAGTGGAAGCGGGAGCTGATCGCCCGCACCTCGCTCACCGAGGAGGAGATCGGCGAGTACTCGGGCGAGAAGAAGGAGATCCGCCCGGTCACCATCGCCACCTATCAGGTGATCACCCGCAAGTCGAAGGGCGAGTACAAGCACCTCGAGCTGTTCGATTCCCGCGACTGGGGCCTGGTGATCTACGACGAGGTGCACCTGCTGCCCGCGCCGGTGTTCCGGATGACCGCCGACCTGCAGTCCCGGCGCCGCCTCGGTCTGACCGCGACGCTGGTCCGGGAGGACGGCCGTGAGGGCGACGTGTTCTCGCTGATCGGGCCCAAGCGGTACGACGCGCCGTGGAAGGACATCGAGGCGCAGGGCTGGATCGCGCCCGCCGACTGTGTCGAGGTGCGGGTGACGCTCACCGACGCCGAGCGGATGGCGTACGCGACGGCCGAGCCGGACGAACGCTACAAGCTGTGCTCGACGGCGCGCACCAAGCACGCCGTGGTGAAGTCGATCCTCGACAGGCATCCGGACGCTCCGACGCTGGTGATCGGCGCCTACCTCGATCAACTCGAGGAGCTGGGGGCCGAGCTGGACGCGCCGGTGATCCAGGGTTCCACGCGGAACAAGGAACGTGAGGCCCTGTTCGACCGGTTCCGGTCCGGGGAGATCCGAACACTCGTGGTGAGCAAGGTCGCGAACTTCTCGATCGACCTGCCGGAGGCGTCGGTGGCGGTGCAGGTGTCGGGCACGTTCGGGTCCCGGCAGGAGGAGGCGCAGCGGTTGGGCCGACTCCTGCGTCCCAAGCACGACGGCGGTCAGGCACACTTCTATTCGGTGGTCGCTCGGGACACGCTCGACGCCGAGTACGCCGCCCACCGTCAACGCTTCCTCGCCGAGCAGGGCTACGCGTACCGGATCACGGACGCCGACGACCTGCTCGGTCCGACCATCGGATAGGACATCTCACCCGTGCGACGTTTCGAGTTCCCCGTCGACAAGCACCACGCCAAATCCGTCAACGAGACGTTCTCCGACATCCGCCGGCTGCAGTGGTCGGCGGGCCTGATGGCCGTTCTCCTCGGCGGCGGTGCGGCGTGGCTGTTCGTCCTGGGGCAGCCGTGGTCGTACATCCTCGGCGTGGTGCTCGCGGTGTGCGCGCTGACGTCGCTGTTCATGGTCGTGTGGACGCCCCGCAAGGTGGGGAGCCTCGAGGACCTGTACGCACAGGGCGATCTGGTCCCGGCCGTCGTCGCGGAGGTCCGCCCACGCGGCTACACGCTGCTCGCCCTGGTCGACATCGCCAAGTCCGACGCGGGCGGCCCGCGTTACGCGCTGGCGACGAGGGCGGTGCGGGCGCTCCCGGGCAAGGCGTACCGGGTCGGTGCCAAGGTTCCGTCGGTGGCGGTGCTGGGGGACCGCACGTCCCGGTCCAACGGTGAGACCTGGCAGATGGTGAGTTTCATGCCGATCTCGTGGGGTACCCGTGACAGCACGGTTCTCACGAAGGCCACGGCGCAGATCGGTGACGTCGAGTGGGCCCTGCTGAAAAAGAAGATCGCGACATCGGAGCAGGTGCGCACAGCGGACCAGCAGTTCGTGCTCCTCGACCCGTCCGAGTTGCCCGGCGAGCTCCGCTGACGGAACCGGTCAGATCAGCACTGCCGCGAGGCCGACACCACCTGCGGTGATCAATCCGATCGTCACCGCGAGGCTCGCCGAGCCCATGAGTACGAATGCCGCGAACGCCGGCACCGCCGCTGCCATGACCATCAGTGTGACCCACCAGAGCAGCAAGCTCAGGGGCTTCGACCCGGTCGCACGGAGTTCCATGGGTGACCTCCTGTCATAGGGGTCGTCCCAGTCTCGCGCAGTCGCGCCGATTTCGCAGGAAACCGCCGAACTGCGCCCGCATCGACCGCTGTGTCGCGATCGCCGGGTCACGCCGGCGGGACGACACCCATCAGCGCCGCGAGTTGCGTTGCAATCGGGTTGAGGTTCAACGAATCCGGCGCCCGCTTGGGGGTGTCGTCCCACGGCTGCGGGATCGACGGGTCGGCGAGGACGGCGCGTTCGGCGCTGCGCACTCCGGTGGGGCTGCCCTGCGGGGCGAGGCAGCGGACGTCGGTGGAGAACGGAAAGTCGTCACGACTGTCGTCGAAATCCGGGTTGTTCCTGCGCATTTCGTCGAGCGTGCGGTACGTGCTCTCGTAGCCGATCGTGCACGGCGCGGGATTGTTGGTTTCCAGGACGAGACCGAAGTGGATGGTGCCGTCACCGGGGGCAACGGCGCGCGCCGCCACCGGAAGCGCAGGCAGCAGCTGCAATCCGGTCTGCAGGAACGCTTCTCGCCCCGGGGCGAGCGACGTCAACTGCCGCACGTTCGTCAGGACTGTCGTGAGGTCGGCGCCGCTGTCGCGTACGAGCGCACCGACCGCGTCGGTCGTGTCCCCGCCGGTGCCGATCAGCCGGCGCACGTCCGGGTCGCTCGACCGCAGCTGTGCGGCGAGCGTGTCGAGGTCGGCGCTGAACGATCGGATCGCCGACGACTGCCCGGACTGACTGTCGAGGACGGTGCGACCGTCGGAGATCAGGTCGAGGGTCTGCGGCAACGCGTCCGCGGCGTCGCGGGTGAGGGCGCCGAGCGAGTCGACGACGATCCGCAGATTGTCGCCCTGACCGTCGAAGGCCGCACCGAGTTCGGTGACGGCGGTGTGCAGGTCGTCGGTCGGTACCGACCGGGCGAGGGCGTCGACCGATGCGATCAGGTCTTCGACGGGCGTCGGAACGGCGGTGTCGTCGCGGTCGATCACGGCGCCGTCGACGAGGTGGGGGCCGTCGCCGGTGTCCCCCGTCGGGGGCTGCAGGTCCACGTACTGTTCGCCGATCGCGGACCGGTTGGCGACCACTGCGGCCGCCGATGCCGGGACGCGGGGTGCGTCGTCGTCGAGCAGTAGTTCCACTCGGACGCCGTCGGCGGTCAGTTCCAGGTCGCCGACCCGTCCCACCGGCACACCCCGGTAGGTGACCTCGGCATTGGAGAAGATGCCGCCGGACGCGGCCAGGTCGACGTAGACGCGGTAGTGGCCGAACCCCATGAGGTGGTCGAGCCGGGCGTAGCGTGCCCCGACGAACACGACACTGACGATGCCGAGGATCAGGAAGGCCACGAGCTGCCACTTGGCCAGCTTGGACACCATGTTCACGCCGCCGGGTCTCCGTCCTGCCGATGTCCGGGCGGCCGGTCAGCACTGTCCGTTACCGCGAATCACATCAATGTGAGCAGCGTAACAAAGGGAACAAACGTCCATTCGGCACCCCCTCCCCTGCCGGGCCGGTCGTAGGATCGCGTCATGGGAACGGCGACGCTCGTGGACTCGTTCGAGGAACACCGGCGGCATCTCCTGTCGGCCGCCTACCGGCTCACCGGCAGCGTGTCCGACGCCGAGGACGCTGTGCAGGAGGCGTGGTTGCGACTCGCCGACACCGACACCACCGCAATCCGTGATCTGCGGGCGTGGCTGACGACGGTCGTCGGACGGATCTGCCTGGACCGGCTGCGGTCCGCCACAGCGCGCCGGGAGACGTACGTCGGGCAGTGGCTGCCCGAGCCGATCGTCACGGACCTGACGCCGTCCCGCACCCCGGATCCACTGGATTTCGTTGTTCTGCAAGAGGACAGCCGCATGGCGGCGATGGTGGTGCTGGACACGCTCACCCCCGACCAGCGGGTGGCGTTCGTTCTGCACGACGGCTTCTCGGTGCCGTTCGGGGAGATCGCCGAGATCCTGGACCTGAGCGTCCCGGCCGCCCGGCAGCTCGCGTCGCGGGCCCGCCGGGCCGTGGCCGACGCTCCCCCGCCGACGTCGGAGGCCGAGCACGACGAGGCCGTGGGCCGGTTGATGGCGGCACTCGCGAGCGGCGACCTCGACGCCGTGGTCGCGGCGCTGCATCCGGATGCGGTGACGATCGGCGACGCGAACGGCACCGCCCGGACCGCCGTCAACGTCGTCACCGGCGCCGACCGTTCGGCCCGGTTCTTCATCGGCCTGGCCCGCAAGTACGGACTCGACGCTCTGCTGTCGGCCACCCCGGTACTCGTCAACGGCCGACTCGGGTTCCTCGGTGACGGTTCCCCCGGCGACGGTACCCACCCCGGTTTTCCGCGGCGGGTCACCGCCTTCACCGTCCGCGACGGCCGCGTGTGGGCCGCCTACGACATCGTGAATCCCGAAAAGCTCGGCGGTGTCAGGGTTTCCGCGCCTCCTCCTCCGTAGCCCAGGGCACGCGGCACGCATCACCGGAGTTGAATCCCTGGCCGTGGATGCCGAGCGCCGAGTTCATCCGGGCGCGCATGTTCTCGAGGCCGATCTGGTAGGTCAGTTCGACGACACCGTCGCGGCCGAATCGGCGTTCGAGGTCGGCGACCTGGTCGTCGGTCGCGGCGGTGGGGGTCTCGGTCATCGCGTCGGCGTAGGCGATCGCGGCGCGTTCGTCGTCGCTGTACAGCTCCGAGGTCTCGTACTCGCCGATGTGCTGCAGTCGATCGATGTCGAGGCCCTCGAGCCGTTGCAGCATGGTGCCGAAGTCGACGCACCACGAGCAGCCGACGGTCCATGCGACCCGGTAGACGGCGATGTCACGGACGTTCGGCGGCAGCACCGTCGACGCCTTCTGGGCGCCCATCTCGTGGCCGGCGGACACGAGGAACAGTTTCCGGTGGTTGGCGAGGACCGCGAACGGTTCGGGCACCTCACCGTACTGCCGTTCGGTGTACCGGTAGGCGGCTTTGATCAGGGGGCCGGCCTCGTGCGGTGCAACTGCGTGGATACGAGCCATGACGTCCTCCGTCCGGTGTCGGCGCGCCGGTCGCGCGCCGTCTGTCCTGTGGACGACGCAGGGCCCGGGAACGTGACACGGCCCGGTTCCCGCGACCCGGATGCCGTCGCTACGCTGGACAAATGCCCCACGATTCGCGCTCCCGGACCGTCTCGCGGCTGCGGCCGTTCACGTCCACGATCTTCGCCGAGATGACGGCGCTCGCCACCGAGCACGACGCGATCAATCTGGGTCAGGGTTTTCCCGACACCGACGGGCCGGCGTCGATGCTCGAGGTGGCGCAGCATGCGATCGCCGACGGCCTCAACCAGTATCCGCCCGGGCCGGGGATGCCGGTGCTGCGTCGGGCGATCGCGGCCGATCGGGCGCGGCGGTACGGGATCGTCCACGATCCCGACCGTGAGGTGCTGGTGACCGTGGGGGCGACGGAGGCGATCAGTGCCGCGATCCTCGGGCTGGTGGAGCCGGGTGACGAGGTGGTGCTGGTCGAGCCCTACTACGACTCGTACGCGGCATCCGTCGCGCTCGCCGGCGCGGTGCGCCGGTCGGTGCCGCTGGTGCGGGACGGCGACCGGTACGCGCTCGATCTCGATGCACTGCGGGCCGCGGTCACGCCGCGGACCCGGATGCTCGTGGTGAACTCGCCGCACAATCCGACGGGCACGGTCTTCACCGATGCGGAACTGCGGGCGGTGGCCGAGTTGGCGTGCGAGCGGGATCTGCTGGTGCTCAGCGACGAGGTGTACGAGCATCTGCTGTTCGACGGCCGCACCCACACACCGATGGCGTCGTTGCCGGGCATGTACGAGCGCACCGTGACCGTGTCGAGTGCCGCCAAGACGTTCAATGTGACGGGGTGGAAGACCGGATGGGCGTGCGGTCCCGCGGATCTCGTCGATGCGGTCCGGGCGGCGAAGCAGTTCATGTCGTTCGTGGCCGGTGGCCCGTTCCAGCCCGCGGTCGCCCATGCGCTCGAGCACGAGCAGGACTGGGTGCTCGGCATGCGCAACGCGTTGCAGCGCAAGCGGGATCTGCTTGCCGATGCTCTGCGCGACGCCGGTTTCGGGGTGTATTCCGGTGGCGGAACGTACTTCCTGTGCGCCGACATCACGACACTCGGCACCTCCGACGGCGTGGCGTTCTGCCGGACGCTCCCCGAGCGGATCGGGGTGGCCGCTGTGCCGGTCAGCGTGTTCACCGATCGTCCGGGGCAGTGGAATCATCTGGTGCGCTTCGCGTTCTGCAAGCGTGACGCGGTGCTCGACGAGGCGGCTCGGCGGTTGCGGCGGCTCGGGGCGTCGGGATGAGTTCGGCGACGATCCCGTCGGATTTCCTGAGGCGGGCACGGCATCTCGCAGAGGCGGCCGGTATCGATCCGACGTCCGTCCTGGTGGCGTCGGGCATCGACGCCGCGGCGCTCGACGACCCGCGCGGCCGGCTGACCACGAACCAGGTCACGTCGTTCGTGCAGGCCGTGTGGCAGCGCACCGGTGACGAACTGTTCGGGCTGGGTGCGGATCCGGTGCCGCGGGGCACGTTCCGGCTGATCTGCCTGACACTGATCCACTGTCCGGATCTCGGGAGTGCCCTCGAACGGATGGCGGACGTGACGCGTGTCCTGCCGGTCCCTCCGCTCACCCTCGTCCCCGGTGACACGTCGGTGCGGCTCGAGGTGCGGGCCGACGTGCGCGGCGACGATCACTCGCCCGAGTTCGCCGACGAGGCGTTCCGGCTCGTCACCGACTTCGAATTGCTCCTGCTGCACCGGTTCGCCGCGTGGCTCGTCGGCCGCCGCGTGAAACCGAGGTCGGTGTCGATGCCCTATCCGGAGCCGGATCGCCGGGTCGCGAAGCACTACGACGCCATCTTCGGGGTGCCGGTCACGTTCGGTGCGCCGGTGGCCTCCCTGGAGTTCGAGAACGCGATCCTGCGCGCGCCGCTCGTCCAGGACGAGGACAGCCTCGCCGACTATCTCCGCGAATCACCGAACCTTCTGCTGTCCGAACGTGATTACGACAGCACGGCGACATCGCAGGTCCGTCGGATCCTGGAGGCGGGGGTGCGCGGACGCACCAGTACCGCCGACGAGATCGCCGAGATGCTGTCGATCAGTGCCGCGCACCTCCGGCGTCTGCTGCGCCAGGAGGGCACTTCTCTGGGGCATCTGCGCGAGGAGGTGCTGAGCGATGCCGCGGTCGCCGCACTGCGCCGCGGCGAACCCGTGGACGAGCTCTCGGCCCGGCTGGGTTTCTCCGAGCCCAGCGCATTCCGGCGCGCGTTCAAACGATGGACCGGCGCGACTCCCGGGACGTACCGCTAGACCGCGACCGTCGCGCCGGCCGGGCCGTCAGGACACACAGAATTCGTTGCCCTCGGGGTCGGTCATCGTGATCCACGTGCTCGGCCCCACCTGGCCGCGGTGCAGGATCGCCGCCCCGGAGCGAACCAGTTCGTCGGCCACCTCCTCGCGGCGGTCGCCGACCCGGATGTCGAAGTGCAGGCGGTTCTTCACCGTCTTGCCCTCCGGAACGAGCTGGAACAGCACCCGCGGCCGCTCCGGGCGGTCGGGGTCGCTGATCGCCGCACCCTCGCGCCACACCAGGACGCCGTCGAACATCGTCGTGTCCTCCTCCCTGGCGTGCCCGGCCGCGACGAGACCGCGGATGAACTGTTCGTCGCTGGGTTCCACCCGCCAGCCCAGGGTCTGCGCCCACCAGGCGGCCTGCCGGTGCGGATCGTTCGAGTCGATGGTGATCTGAATGTCGTATCCCATGGGCCGACGCTACGACGCCCCACCGACAAGATCGGGGCGGCTGCCGTGCGAGCCGGACGACCCGAGCGATCCGGCGGGGTCGAGCGAGCCCGGCGAACCTGCCGTCTCCGGGGCCACCGTGTTCGTACATCTTCCGACTGCCCGCAATTACGGAAAAGGCCGGCGCCGGGCACCTTTCGTCACCGCAGCGGATCGAATCCCGCGAGCTCGTACGGCACGGCGCCGGTGCATATTTCCTGCGCCAGCAGTCGGCCGGTGGCGGGGCCGAGTGTCATGCCTTCCATGCCGTGGCCGCCGGCGACGAACACGCGCGGCGACATCGTCCGGCCGATCAGTGGCAGGCCGTCCGCGGTGCAGGGCCGGGATCCCACCCATTCGTCGCGGCGGTCGTCCAGGTCCACGTCCCGGAGGTACGGGCGGACGGATGCGACGACGGCCTCGATCCGGCGCGGGTCCAGAGGTGCATCGTGGGGGCGGAACTCCATCATCCCGGCGATCCGCAGGTGGCCGCCCAGGGGTGTGCAGACCACCGATCCGGACGGGAAGTACAGCGGCCCGGACGGCATCGGGTCGGCCGGGACGGCGAAGCTGTAGCCGCGGCCGGCACGCACCTGCGCCCGGACGCCGAATGCCGCGGCCAGCGAGGTCAGGGTCGCACCGTTCGCGAGCACGACCGCATCGAACTCCTCGTCGAAGCCGTCGCCGACGACCGCGACGCGATCCGCACGGTCCCGGACCGCAGCGATCTCGGCGCCGCCCTTCACCAGTCCGCCGCGCTCGGCGACGGACTCGGCGAGGGCCGCGACGAACGCCGGCGGATCGAGGTACCGCTGTCCGCCGAGGTGCAGTGCGGCCCGGATGTTCTCGGACAGGATCGGGGCCGTCTCCCGCGCCTGTGCCACGGTCAGTGGTTCGATCGTCACGGGCTGCCCCGTGGCGGCGAGTTCGCGGCCCTCGGCGAGCAGGGCCTGCGGCGCGTCGGGGTCGGTGTAGCCGACGACGAACGGATCGGCCTCGCGGACGACCGCGTCGACACCGCCGTCGACCAGGGCGTCGAACGCGTCGAGGGCGAGTCGGTTGATACCGACCAGTTTCCGCATTCCGGCTTGCCATCGACCGCGAGTGCTGTTGCGCGCGAACCGGATCAGGAATCGGGTCAGGTCCACGTCGGCGGCGAGCGGCACGTACAGCGGCGACGACGGCCGGAACAGCTGACGGAGGCCGTGGGCGAGCATCGAGGGTTCGGGCAGCGGGGTGCTCAGGGTGGGGGTGATCCAGCCGGCGTTGCCCCACGAGGCGCCGGCGCCCGGACCGGTCCGGTCGAGCACCGTGACCTCGACGCCGCACTCCTGCAGGAACCAGGCGGTGGAGAGGCCGACCACGCCGGCCCCGACGACGCCGACCCGGCGCGGTGCCGTCATCGGACCGCCTGCCGACGACCGGCCACGACGCGGTGGACGACGTAGCAGACGGGCACCATGCCCAGGCCGAGGATCAGCGACAGCCGCTGCGTCGAATCGAAGGCCATCGCGACGAACACCGCGATGTTCATGACGATGACGAGGACGGGGGTGATCGGGAACATCGGGGCCGAGTACGGCAGGTCGGACACGTTCCCGCCGTCGCGGACGTACTGACGCCGGAAGCGGTACTGCGACCAGGCGATCGTCATCCAGCTGAGGGCCCCGCCGATGCCGCTGACGGAGATGAGGAAGACGAACAGGGTGTCCGCGGCGACGACGCTCGACAGCAGGGAGAAGAGCCCGAAGGCGAGGGTGACGATCAGTGCGACGAGCGGAATGCCCCGCTTCGTGGTCTGCCCGAAGGCCTTCGGCGCGGACTGTTCCTTCGAGAGCGACCACAGGATGCGGGTGCACATGTACAGGCCGGTGTTGCCGACCGAGAGGATCGCGACGAGGACGACGAAGTTCATCAGGCTCGCCGAGTACGGGATGCCGATGGCGTCGAACACGGTGACGAACGGGCTCTGGTCCAGGCCCACCGCGTCCCACGGAATCAGGCCGACGAGGATGACGATCGCGCCGAGGTACAGGAACACGAGCCGGAACACGACGGTCTTGACGGCACGCGGGACGGCCTTGCCGGGGTCCTTGGTCTCGCCGGCGGCGACGCCCATGACCTCCGAGCCCATGAACGTGTAGACGACGGTCATCATCGCGGCGCACACGGCCCCGATGCTGGTGGGAAAGAATCCGCCGTCGGCGGTGAAGTTCGACAGCATCGGCGCGGATTCGCCGTCCATGCCGATGATTCCGAACATGGCCAGGCCGCCGAGGACGATGAACAGGGTCACGGCCAGCACCTTGATGCCGGCGAGCACGTATTCGGTCTCCGCGAAGGAGCGGGCAGTGAAGCAGTTGACGAGGAACAGCACGACGATGAACACGGCGGACCAGATCCACGTCGGCGTGTCCGGGAACCAGTACCGCATGACGATGCCGGCGGACAGGAATTCCAGTCCGATGAAGCTGGCCCAGCTGATCCAGTAGATCCAGCCGATGGTGAATCCGGTTCCCGGACCGATGTACCTGGTCGCGTGGGCCTGGAACGATCCGGACACCGGCATGACGACGGAGAGTTCTCCGAGGCAGACCATCGTCAGGTAGAGCAGGAAGCCGCCGACGAGGTAGGCGACGATGGTGCCGCCGGGTCCGGCCTGGCCGATCACCTGACCGGTGCCGAGGAACAGTCCGGTACCGATCACGCCGGCGAGGGTGATCATGAACAGGTGCCGGCTGGTCATCACCCGTTTCAGACAGGCGGGTTCGGGACCGTCGTCGGTGATGCTCACGGCAGGTAACTCGGCTGGGGAATCAGTGGTCATTGCATCGCTCACGGTGGACGCTCCTCGATGATTCGTGGCTTCGGCATCGGTCGCTGCTCTCGGCGCGAGTGGAACCACGCGGGCAACTGACTAGCCGCTCAGTCAGCTTCATCAGAGTGCGGTGTGCATCACATTCTTGTCAAGCCTCAACCTATGTCACATGCCTCCGATACCGGAGGTCACAAGTACGATCACTGCCGTGTCACGTGTGAAGAAGGATGCAGCGATCCGGCGTGAGGACATCCTCAACGCGACCCTCGCCGCGATCGAAGACCAGGGCATCGACCGGATCCGGGGCGCCGATCTCGCCAAGCGCGTCGGCGTGAGCACGGGGCTGATCTTCTATCACTTCGACAATCTCGAGAACCTGATCGTCTCGGCATTCCGCTTCGGCGCGAGTCGCGACATGGACCACCTCCGGGCCGTGCTCGAGTCCACCGACGGCGACTCCGCGACCCGTCTGCGCGCGGTCCTGCACGAGTACGGCCCCACCGGCACGGCCTTCGGCTGGCGACTGTGGATCGAGTCCTGGTCGGCGAGCCTGCGCAACCCGGAGCTGCGCAAGGTCGTCCAGACTCTCGACACCGGCTGGCGCGACGTACTGATCGACCTCATCGAGGAGGGCACCCGAACCGGCGAGTTCCACTGCCCCGACCCGGCCGCGGCAGCCTGGCGGATAACGTCCCTGCTCGACGGGCTGACCGTCCAGCAGGTCGTGTTCGACGACGCCGTCACCTCCGAACAGGTGGCCGACTGGATGGAACTGACCCTGTCCCGCGAGCTCGGCATCTGACCCACCGGCCGCCGGCCCGCACCTGCCACGGTCAGGCAGTTCGACGGAACTCTTGACCGGGTGAGTGATCCACGCCATACTGACTGAGCACTCAGTAAGAGACGGAAGTCAGGAGCTCCCATGTCGATGACCCTCCCGAACGCGATCGGCGCAAGCGGCGACCAGCAGGACGACGGCGCCTTCTACGAGGCCGTCTGGCGGGACACCGAGAGCGACGCGACCGGCTACCTCGTCATCGACCGGCTCGTGCGCGGCGTCTCGTCCGGCGGACTGCGCATGCGCGCCGGTTGCACGCTCGACGAGGTGCGCGGTCTCGCCCGCGGCATGACCCTCAAGGAAGCGATCCACTACGAGCCCGGCGCCGCGTACGTCCCGCTCGGTGGCGCCAAGGGCGGCATCGACTTCGACCCCTACCACCCCGATGCCGACGGCGTGCTCGCCCGCTTCCTCGCCGCAATGGGCCCGATGATCGAGAAGCGCTGGACGATGGGCGAGGACTTCGGTGTCCAGCAGACCACCGTCGATCGGCTCCTCCCGGAGCTCGGCATCGACAGCTCGATCCAGGCCGCCTACCAGGTGGTGACGGATCCCGAGGCTGCGGAACTGCGCATGAAGACCGCGTTCTCGAGCGAGGTCGGTGGCGTCCGGCTCGACGAACTCGTCGGCGGGTACGGCGTGGCGCAGTCGGCACTCGCCGCGATGCAGCGACGCGGGCTGGTCCCGTCCGAGTCGAGTGCGGTGATCCAAGGATTCGGGTCGATGGGCGGCGCGACCGCCCGCTATCTCGCCGAGGCCGGCGTCCGCATCGTCGGCATCGTCGACGTCGAGGGTGTGGTGTTCAACGAGCAGGGCCTCGACGTCGAGGAGCTGCTGCGCACCCGCAGCGCCAAGGGCAACGTCGACCGCGCCGCCCTGCGCCCCGAGGACACGCAGCTGCCGTCGTCCGACTGGCTGGGACTCGACGCCGACGTGCTCGTGCCCGCAGCCATCTCCTACTGCATCACCGCCGAGAACCAGGCACAGATCCGCGCCCAGATCATCGCCGAGGCCGCCAACATGCCCGTCACCCCCGAGGCGGAGGCCCTGCTGACCGCCCGCGGTGTCGAGGTGTCCCCCGACTTCGTCGCCAACTCGGCGACCAACGCCTGGTGGTGGTGGGTGTTCTTCGGCGACGTCGACGGCACCCCGCAGCAGTCGTTCCGCAAGATCGCCGACCGCATGCAGGCGCTGAGCCGCGAGATGTTCGACCGCGCCGACGAGACGGGCGGCAGTCTGCGCGAGGCCGCGTTCGCTCTCGCCTCGCAGCGCCTGAACACCATCACCGCCACGTTCCCGACCTACTGATCCGCCCCGGGTCTCCGCCACCCGAGAACACCCGCCCCTGAGAAAGTGAAGTGAATGATGTCCCGACCACTCGTCAACGGTGGACAGGCGCTCGTCGACGCATTGGCCGCCCACGATGTCGACACGATCTTCGGTATCCCCGGAACGCACAACCTCGCGATCTATTCGGCGTTGAAGGACTCGAGCATCCGGCACGTCTCGCCCCGCCACGAGCAGGGCGGCGGCTACGCGGCCGACGGGTACGCGCGGGTGAGCGGCCGGCCCGGCGTGTGCGTGACCACCACCGGCCCCGCGATCCTCAACGCGGCGACGGCGGCCGCGCAGGCCTACTCCGACTCGATCCCCGTGCTGTTCGTCGCACCGGGCATGCCGCTGGGACATCCGGGCGGCTACAACGGGCTGCTGCACGAGGTGAAGAGCCAGTTCGACGCGATGAGCGCCGTCGTCGGGCACGCGCAGCGCGTCGCCAGCGTCGCGGAGATCCCGCACGCCGTCGCCCAGTGCTTCGCGGCCATGACGAGCGGGCGACCGCGTCCCGCGTACCTCGAGATCCCACTGGATCTGCTCGACCACGAGGCCGCGGTCGTGATCGAACGTCCCGTCGTACCGGCGACGGTGACGCCCGCGACGTCCCAGCTGGACGCGGCCGCGGAACTGCTCCGTACGGCGCAGCGGCCGCTCGTGATCGCCGGGGGCGGCTGCAGTGCCGCCGCCGACGAGCTGCGCGCGTTCGCCGAGGCACTCGGGTCGCCCGTCGTCACGTCGACGAACGGCAAGGGCGTCCTCCCCGAGGACCACGCGCTGTCGCTGGGCGCCGGCGTGCAGCACCGGTCGCTGCTCGAGCTCGTGCGGGAGTGCGACGTCGTGGTCGCCGTCGGCACCGAGCTGTCGCCGGCCGACTGGTGGTGGGGCCCGATTCCGGAGTCGACGCTGATCCGGATCGACGTCGACCCGCTGTCGATCGCGACGAACGCGCAGCCCACGGTGGGCATCGTCGGCGACTCCGCCGACGTGCTCGCGACCCTGACCAAACGCCTGCCGGCACCGGCCGGAACGGGTGCCGAGCGGACCGCGCAGTGGCGGGTCCGGCTGGGCGACGACGCCCGCGCGGAGGGAGCCCGGTATCTCGGGCTGTGCGAGTCACTGGCCGCGGTCCTGGGCCGGGACGCCGTGATCGCGGCGGACAGCGCGATGGCCTGCTACTACGGCCTGCTGTCGAATCTTCCACTGCACCAGCCGCGTTCGTTCCTCTACCCGGCGGGCCTGGGCACGCTCGGGTACGGGCTGCCGGCGGCGATCGGCGCCAAGCTCGGGGCACCGGAGCGGCCCGTCGTGGCGGTCCTCGGGGACGGCGGCGTGATGTTCACGGTGGCCGAGCTCGCATCGGCCGCCGAGGCGGGACTGGCCCTGCCGGTCGTGATCGTCGACAACGGCGGCTACGGCGAGATCCGCAACGAGATGGTCGATCGGGACGGTCGCGTCCACGCCGTCGACCTCCTCACCCCCGATTTCCCCGCGCTGGCCCGGGCGCTCGGATGCCACGGGGTGGCGGCCGACTCCTACGCGGCGGTCGGTCCCGCGGTGCGGGACGCGCTCGCCGCGGACCGGCCGACCCTCATCCATGTGCGGGAACCCGCCGCCGTCTGACGGACCGGGTCCACCCGTCGGCTCGAAACTGACTAATTAGGCAGTCAATGAAGGACAGGACGCCATGACTCAGAGTCCCCCGCTCGCCGCCCCTGTCGAGCACCCGCACCCGACCCGCGCACCGCGTCCGGACGTGTTCCGTGATCCCGCCTCGGTCGCCGTCGTCGGCGCGAGCGCGGATCCCGGAAAATGGGGATACTGGCTCGCCCGGGGCGCGTTGACCGGACGCGACCGGCGCGACGTGTACCTCGTCAACCGGGCCGGCGGCACCCTGCAGGACGCCCCCGCGCACCGGTCCCTGACCGAGCTGCCCGCAGTGCCCGAACTCGTCGCCCTGTGCGTGCCGCCCGCCGCCGTCGAGGCGGTCGTCGACGAGGCGCTCGCCCTGGGTGTGCGCGGATTCCTCGGCATCACCGCCGGGGTTCCCGACGAGGCCGCGATCGCCGACCGGATCCGGGCGGCGGGTGCCCGCCTGGTCGGCATGAACAGCCTCGGACTCGTCGACACCTCCACCGACCTGCAACTGGCCTGGGGCAACTTCACGGCCGGCCACATCGCGATCGTCTCGCAGAGCGGCCAGCTCGGCTCCGAGATCGCAGGCCTGGCGGCGCGGGCCGGAATGGGGGTCTCGCGGTTCGTCTCGATCGGCAACCAGACCGACGTGACCGCCGCGGAACTGCTCGACGTCCTCGTCGACGACGACCGGACCCGGGTCGTGGCCCTCTACCTCGAGAGCTTCGCCGGGGGCACCGACCTGATCCGTGCCGTGACCCGGCTACGCGAGGCCGGCAAGTTCACGCTGCTGCTCACCGTCGGCGACTCGGCCGCCAGCACGCGGCTCGCCCGCTCGCACACCGGGTCGATGACGTCGGCCCTCGACGTCGTCGACGCCGCGGCGCGGGCCGCGGGCGCGATCCGGGTCCACACGCCCGCCCAGATCGTGCAGGTCGCCCGGCTGCTCACGTCGTCCGCCCTCCCCACCGGGCCGCGCCTCGCGATCGTCGGGGACAGCGGCGGGCAGACCGGTATCGCCGCCGACGTGGCATCCCGCGCGGGCCTCGACGTCGTCGAGTTCTCGGCGCCGACGGTGTCCCGGCTCGCCGGGCTCCTGCCCGCCGGTGCCGCGTGCGCCAACCCGGTCGATCTGGCGGGTGCCGGCGAGCAGGACCTCACGAACTATCTGACGCTCGTGTCGGAGCTGCTCGCATCCGACGAGACCGACTCCGTCCTGCTCACAGGCTATTTCGGCAGCTACGCGGTCGACAATCCGGGACTCGCCGGACACGAGGCCGCCCTGGTCGGGCAGATGGCGGCAGCGGCCCGCGCGGCCCGCAAGCCGCTGCTCGTCCATTCGATGGTCGCGGCCGGGTCCACCATCGAGGCGATGCGCGAGCACGGCCTGCCCGCCTACCCGAGCATCGAGACCGCGGTGGACTCGATCGCGGCGGCCACCCGGCTCGCGACGCCGCCCCGCCCGCTCACGGTCCCGCCCGCGTCGGATGTCGCGCTCCTCGGCTCCGGATACCGTGCGGCGCAAGAGTTCCTGCGTCCCTCGGGAGTACGGTTCCCGGCCGGCCGGACGGTGCGGTCCGAGGTCGAGCTCACGGCGGCCCTGACCGAACTCACCCCGCCCTACGTGCTCAAGGCGTCCTGGCTCGAGCACAAGAGCGAGGCCGGTGGCGTGCAGATCCGCCTCGCGGACGCCGGTGCGGTGCACGACGCCTTCGCCGACATGCACGCCCGGCTCGGCGACGGCGACTACGTCGTCGAGGAGATGGACGGACGGCCCGACGTCGTCGAAGTGATCCTCGGCGTCCGGCGGGACCCCGACATGGGCCCGGTCGTCCTGGTCGGCGCGGGCGGCACCGAGGCCGAGCTGTACCGCGACGTCACGATCGAGATGGCCCCGGTGGATCCCGACACCGCGCACGCCATGCTGCGCCGGCTCGTCAGCCGTCCCCTGCTGCTCGGCTGGCGGGGACGCCCCGCCGTCGACGTCGACGCGCTCGTCGACCTGATCGTCGCGGTGTCCGAGCGCGCGGTGTCGGCACCCGACGTCGCCGAGGTGGAGATCAATCCCCTGCGGGTAGGGCCGGACGGGGTGCTCGCCGTCGACGCCCTGGTGATCCCCCGCTAGCGGCCGCCCGCCGCAGTCGAACCCGAAACCTGCTGCCACACAAGGAGAACAATCACCATGACCGCACCTGACATCCGCAACGAGTTCGCCGACCGTGTCGCCGTCGTCACCGGCGGGGGCTCCGGTATCGGCCGGTCGATCGCGGTCCGGTACGCGGCCGCGGGCGGCACCGTCGCCGTCGTCGGCCGCCGCGAGGAGCCGCTCGCGGAGACCGTCCGCCTCGTCGAGGCCGCGGGCGGCAAGGGCGTGGCCCTGACGTGCGACGTCCGGGACGCGGCCGCCGTCGAGGACGTCGTCGACGGTGTCGTCGACCGGTTCGGTCGCCTGGACGTGCTCGTCAACAACGCCGCCGGCAACTTCGTCGTGCCCGGCGAGAATCTGTCACCGAACGGCTGGAAGGCCGTCATCGACATCGTCCTGAACGGCACCTTCCACGGCACCCGCGCCGCGTCGAAGCACATGCTCGCCGCCGGCCGCGGCGCGATCCTCAACACCATCGCCACCTATGCGTGGCACGGCCACCCGGGCACCGTGCACAGCGCGGCGGCCAAGGCCGGTGTCGTCGCGATGACCCGCACCCTCGCCGTCGAGTGGGCGGCCCGCGGCGTCCGCCTGAACTGCATCGCCCCCGGCCCCACCGAGACCGAGGGTGCGGGAGCCGCGTTGTGGCCGAACGACGAGGCCCGTGCCCGGGTCCTCGCGAGCGTCCCCGCCGCCCGGTTCACCACACCCGACGAGGTCGCCGAGTCGGCCGCGTTCCTGCTCTCCGATCGCGCGGCCTACGTCACCGGGGAGGTGCTCGTCGTCGACGGCGGCCAGTGGCTCGGCAAGGCGATCTACACCGACCCGGAATCCGGGCAGTGACCGGGGTCGTCACCCATCCGTCCACACCTCGAGGAGGACATCGCATGACCACGACACAGACCCTGTGGCGTTCGACCGCCCTGATCGGCGGGCGATGGATCAAATGCACCCGAACCTCCGACGTCGCGAATCCCGCGACCGGCCGGGTCGTCGGCCGGGCCGGGGTCGCGACACCCGACGACGCGGACGCCGCCGTTGCGGCAGCGGTCGAGGCGGGCCGGGTCTGGGGCCGCAGCTCGGCGCAGGAACGGTCGGCCACGCTCGCACAGCTGGCGGACCGGTTGCGGGCCCGCCGCGACGACCTGGTCGCGGCCACCGTCGCGGAGGTCGGCGCGCCGGTGGTCGTCGCCGAGGAGTCCCACATCGATCTGGCGATCGAGATCATCGACTCGTTCGCGCGGATCGCCGCGTCGACACCGCTGCGGGAACGGGTGGGCCACACGACGACGGTGCGCCGCCCGGCCGGTGTCGTCGCGTGCATCACGCCGTGGAACTACCCCGTCTACCAGCTCGCCGCCAAGGTCGGTGCGGCGCTCGCGGCCGGCTGCACCGTCGTGGTCAAGCCGGCCGAGCTGACCCCGCTCGGCACGTACCTGTTCTGCGATGCCGTCCTGGAGACGGATCTGCCGGCGGGCGCGGTGAACCTGGTGCCCGGACGCGGGTCGGTCCTCGGGCCGGCCCTGATCGAGCACCCCGACGTGGCCGTGGTGTCGTTCACGGGGTCGACGGCCGTCGGTCGCCTGGTCGGCGCGCAGGCCGGCCGGCTGATCAAGCGGGCCTGCCTGGAGCTCGGCGGCAAGTCGGCGTCCGTCGTGCTCGACGACGCGGACCTGCGGGCGGCCGTGACCGGGACGGTGTCGTCGGCGATGCTCAACAGCGGCCAGACGTGCAGCGCCTGGACCCGGCTGCTGGTCCCCCGGGACCGGTACGAGGAGGCGGTGGCGTTGGCCGCGGAGTGCGCCGACGCGCTCGTCGTCGGGGATCCGACGTCCCGGGACACCGATCTCGGGCCGCTCGTGTCGGAGGCCCAGCTGTCGACGGTCCGCGCCATGGTGGACGCCGCGGTCGCACGCGGTGCCCGGGTCGCGGCCGGGGGCACCGCGCCGATTCCCGGTCTCGGGGAGGGCTTCTACCACCGCCCGACAGTGCTCGCCGACCTCGACCGTGATGATCCGATCACCCGCGACGAGGTGTTCGGGCCGGTGCTGGTCGTCGAACCGCACGACGGGGACGACGACGCCGTCCGGCTCGCCAACGCCACCGAGTACGGGCTGGCCGGCGCGGTGTGGTCGGGCGACGAGGACCGCGCGGTCGACGTGGCGCTGCGGATGGACACCGGCCAGGTGGACGTCAACGGTGCCCCGTTCAATCCGCTCGCCCCGTTCGGCGGGTGGAAGGCCTCCGGGCTGGGCCGGGAACTGGGCTCGGTCGGATTCGACGAGTGCATCGAGTGGACGGCGGTGCAGGTATGACGCACTGATCCCCCACCACACCGCCCCTACATCTGATTCCCCACCGCCCGATCAGTCGAGAAAGGACTGAGCAATGACCGACACCTTCGAGCCCTGGACCCTCACCACCGAGCAGCGCGAGATCGTCAAGCTGTGCCGTGATTTCGCCGAGAAGGAGATCCGGCCGCGTGGCCGCGAGGTGGACGAGGCCGACGTCGTCACCCCGGTCGACATCTTCGCCAAGGCCGCGCAGGTCGGTATCACCGACTTCATGATTCCCGAGGAGTTCGGTGGCGGCGGCTTCACCGACGTCTTCACGCAGTGCCTCGTGCAGGAGGAGCTGTGCTGGGGTGATCCCGGCATCGGAAACCTGATGTGCTCCAACGGTTTCTTCTCCGATCCGCTGTTGGCCCTGGGCACCGAGGAGCAGAAGGAGAAGTGGCTGCGGCCGCTGACCGGCACCTCGCCGCTGATGACCGCCCTCGCCACCACCGAGCCGGGTTCCGGTTCGGACGCCGCCTCCATCGTCACCTACGCCGAGAAGGTCGAGGGCGGCTACCGGCTCAACGGCCAGAAGGCGTGGATCTCCAACGCCGGTGCCGCCGACCAGTACGTCGTGTTCGCCAAGACCGATCGCAACGAGCGGTCCAAGGGTGTCACCGCGTTCCTCCTCACCAAGGACACCGAGGGCTTCACGTGGGGTGAGCCGATGAAGAAGATGGGCCAGCGCGCGATCGTGTGCCGGGAACTGTTCTTCGACAACGTCTTCGTCCCCGAGGAGAACCGTCTCGGCGACGAGGGCCAGGGCTTCTACGGTCTGATGAAGACGTTCGACATCTCCCGCACCGTCCTCGGTGCCGCGGCGGTCGGTGCCGCCCGCGCCGCGTACGAGTACGCGCTCGACTACGCGCGGACCCGCACGCAGTTCGGCAAGCCGATCATCGAGCACCAGGCGGTCGCATTCCGGTTGGCGGACATGGCGAACCGGATCGCGTCGGCGCGGCTGCTGGTCCTGCACTCCGCCCGGTCGATCGACGCCGGCTACGACTCCACCGCGCTGGCCGCGATGGCGAAGCTGACGGCGTCGGAGACGGCCATGTTCGTCACGCACGCCGCGATCCAGACCCTCGGCGGCTGGGGCTACTCGCGGGAGTACCCGGTGGAGCAGTGGATGCGTGACGTCAAGCTCGAGGAGATCGAGGAGGGCACCTCGGACATCATGCGGCTGATCATCTCCCGCAGCCTCTGAGATCGCCTGCCCGACAAGTGTGGTGCCCCACTCCGGCGGAGTGGGGCACCACACTTGTCACGTCCGTACCGTCACTTGCCGGCGCGACGCTCGGCGACGGCGGCGGCGAGCCGGTCGAGGGTCGCCGCGGTGGTGTCCCAGTCGATGCACGCGTCGGTGATCGACTGCCCGTAGGTGAGCTCGTCGGCCTTGCCGAGCGTCAGATCCTGGCGGCCGGCCTCGATGAAGCTCTCGAGCATGATGCCGACGATGCCACGGTCACCGGCGGCGATCCGGTCGGCGACGTCGGCGGCGACGTCGACCTGCTTGTTGTGGTCCTTGCGGCTGTTGCCGTGGCTCGCGTCGATCACGACCCGCTCGGCCAGACCCGCCTTGTTCAGCCGTGCCAGGGTGTCGGCGACGGTTTCGGCGTCGTAGTTGGGGCCGTCGGTGCCGCCGCGCAGGATGACGTGGCAGTCCGGGTTGCCGACGGTGTGGACGAGCGCGACCTGACCGTCGAGGTCGGCGCCGGGGAAGACGTGACTCGCGGCGGCCGCCCGGACACCGTCGACGGCGACCTGGACGTCACCCTCGGTGGAGTTCTTGATGCCCACCGGCATCGACAGCGCGCTGCACAGCTGACGGTGCACCTGGCTGGCGGCGGTGCGGGCACCGATCGCGCCGTACGTGACGAGGTCGGCGATGTACTGCGGCAGGATCGGGTCGAGGAACTCGCAGCCCACCGGCAGGCCCAGCCGGGAGATGTCGAGCAGCAGCTTGCGGCCGATACCGAGACCGGTGTTGATGTCGTACGTGCCGTCGAGGTGCGGGTCGTTGAGCAGACCCTTCCAGCCGAGCGTGGTGCGCGGCTTCTCGAAGTAGACCCGCATCACGATCTGCAGGTCGTCGCGCAGTTCCCCGGCCTTGGCGGCGAGCCTGCGGGCGTAGTCGATCGCGGCGTCGGGATCGTGCACGGAGCACGGGCCGACCACCACGACGAGACGGTCGTCGGTGCCGCTGAGGATGGCGACGGTCTCGGCACGGCCGGACCGCACGGTGGCGGCGGCGACATCGTCGGGGGTGTGCTCGGCGCGCACGGCGGACGGGGCCAGCAGCGGGCTGATCTGCACGGTGCGCTGCTCGTCGAGACGCTGGTCGTTGGCGATAGCGGTCATCTTCGGTTCGTTCCTGTTCTCAGGCCGACCCTCGAAGACTTGGAAGAATCCCAGTGAGCCGGTCTGTCATCCGGCTCTGGGGTGGATTGTCAGCGCGTGGTTACGCCGACCGACCCACCCGGGGCCGGCCTGCTAAACCAGAAATAGGTCGCTGACACGAGATCGAGAGTAGCCCGGGTTCGTCGGGTGCGCAGCACCTCCCCCTCGAAGGAGACGACGATCACACCCCCTGACATTTGTCACGGGGAGGTCGTGACGGGCGCGCGTGGCCCGCGACCTGCACGACATCCTGGGGCATTCGCTCACCGTCGTCACCGTCAATGCACAGCTCGCCAACCGTCTGCTCGACGCCGACGCCGACCGGGCACGGGCACGGGCACGGGCACGGGAAGCATTGCGCGCCGCCGGGATCGACGCCGATCTGCCGGGGAGCACCGACACCGTCCCGACGCGGCTGCGGGAATTGTTCGCGTGGACGATTCGAGAGACCGTCACCAACGTCGTCCGGCACAGCGGGGCGACGCGGTGCGCCGTCACCGTCGATGCCCGTCAGGTGGAGATCGTCGACAACGGCCCCGGCCCCGCCGCGGTGTCGGGCGGCAACGGCTGGTTGTGACCGGTGGGCCTACAGCAGCAGCTTCTTCTGAACCTTCCCCATCGCGTTGCGGGGCAACCCGGACACGAAGACGACCTCCCGGGGACGCTTGTGCTTCGACAGCACCTGCGACGCGTGACCGATGAGTGTCTGCTCGTCGAGGGCCGACGCGTCCTCGGCGCGCACGACGTACGCGACGATGCGCTGACCGAGGTCGCTGTCGGGAACCCCGACGACCGCCGATTCGGCAACACCCGGATGGTCGAGCAGTGCCGTCTCGATCTCGCCGGCGCCGATCCGGTACCCGCCCGATTTGATGAGGTCGACCGATTCCCGGCCCACGATGCGGTGCATGCCGTCCCGGTCACGGACCGCCAGGTCGCCGGTGACGAACCAGCCGTCTGCGGTCCAGGCTTGCGCGGTCGCGTCGGGGCGGCCCAGGTAGCCGTCGAACAGCATGGGGCCGCGGACCTCGAGCCGACCGACCTCGTCGCTGCCCGCGTCGAGAAGCTCACCGGCCTCGGTCCGCAACCGGGTCTCGACACCGTCGAGCGGGGTGCCCACCCAGCCGGGCCGCCGGTCGCCGTCCGGTCGGGTGCTGAGCGTGATGAGCGTTTCGCTCATGCCGTAGCGCTCGATCGGTTCGATTCCGGCGAGCGCGGACAGCGCCGAGAACACCGGGACAGGCAGCGGCGCGCTCCCCGACACGAGCAGGCGCGCATGGGACAACTGCCGGGCAGACGCCTCGTCCGCAACCATCCGGGACCAGATCGTCGGAACCGCGAAGTACATCGTGCCGCGGGCCGCTGCGTAGGCGGCCGGCCGGGCCGACCCGGTGTGGTGGACCTTCGAGCCGATGCGCAGCGAAGCGAGGACCCCCAGCACCAGGCCGTGCAGATGGAACAGCGGCAGACCGTGGACGACGGTGTCGTCCGCACTCCACTGCCACGCGGACGCGAGGGCATCGATACCGGACGCGAGTGCCGTCGCCGAGAGGCGGACGCCCTTGGGCGCGCCCGTGGTCCCCGAGGTGTAGAAGATCATCGCCGCCGACCGGTCCGGGCCCGCCCCCGGGCCAGCGGCCGACGGCGGGGTCACGCCGTGCGGCACTGGGCCGATCCAGTGCGTGGCCCGGCTGTCGCGGAGGAAGTAGTCGATCTCCCGGGGCCCCGAGTCCACCGGAACGGGTACCACCGGAACACCTTTCACGATACAGGCCACGATCGCGGCGAGCGCGTCGATCGTCGGCTCGGCCAGCACCGCGACCGGACCTTGGTCGGGTAGCCCGGCCGCGATGTCCGCGGCACGGACCGCCAACTGCTCCCGGGAGAACTGTTCGCCTCCGATCGTGACGGCGTCCGCGTGGTCGCGGATGGTGGTGCCGGGGTCGATAGCCGTGAGGAACGAGGTCATGTCCATCTCCTGATACAACGTGTGCGATCGATGCTTACGGGGCCGAGGCCGGTGTCCGGAAGTCCTTGCGGCCGAAGGCGCTCAGCGCGTCGGCGATATCGGGGTTGTCCATCCGCCGCCACCGCTCCTGCGCGTCTACGGCGGCGTCGGCGGACACGGTGGCCGCGTCCACGACGGATTTCGCGGCGCGCACCGACACCGCCGAGCGGCCGGCGATCGTGCGCGCCAGTCCGAGCGCCGTCGACCGGACGTCGTCGTGGCGGACGACCTGGTGGACCATCCCGTACCGGAGCGCGGACCGGGCGTCGACGGGGTCGGCGGTGAACAGCAACAGCTTCGCCACCGCGGGGCCCACCACCCGGACCAGCCGGATCACCGACGCCGCGGGGTAGACGATGCCCAACTTCGCCGGGGTGATAGCGAACGACGACCGTTCGGCCGCGACCCGCAGGTCGCACGCGAACGCCAACTGGGCACCGCCACCGACACAGTTCCCGTCGACGGCGGCGATCGTGGGCACGGCCGCCTCGGCGATCCGGCGCTCTACCGCGACCAGTTCGTCGGCAACCCGGTGCGCGCCGTCCGGAGTGATCTCACCGATGTCCATACCGGAACTGAAGCTGCGACCGCGGCCGGTGAGCACGACGGCCGCGACGTCCGAGTCCGCGATGTCGGTGAAGACCTCGTCGAGCCTGTGGCGCATGAACCGCGTGATCGAGTTGTGGGTGCGCGGATTGTCGAGCGTCACCACGGCGATACGGTCGTGCACTTCGACGGTCACCGCACCGGCTGAGGTGGTGTCGCCGCCCGCTCCCGGAGGCCGGGTCACAGCGCGATCCCGGGCAGCACCAGCACACCTACGAGGACGAGCGGGCCGAGCACGACGAGAGACAGGCCCCACCGCGTCAGCAACCGGGTCATGCGCGGACGCTGCGCCTCGTCCACCGTGCTCGCCACGCACGTCGCGCCGACGGTGGAGAACGGTGACACGTCGACGATGGACGCGCACACCGCGAGCGCACAGATCAACGCCCAGCCGGGCACGCTGCCCGATGCCACGAGCGGCAGGGTCAGCGGGACGAGCGCCGCGAGCATCCCGGTCGTGGACGCGAACGCGGACACCAGTGCCGCGACGAAGCACAGGAACAGGGCCGCGAGGAGCGGGGAGCCGATGTCGGTGGCGAGTTCACCGAGCATGTCGATGGCCCCGATGTGGTCGAGGACGCCGACGAAGGTGATGATGCCGCCGACGAGGAGCACCGTCTGCCAGTCGATACGACCGACCGCCTTGCGTCCGGCGTCCGGGTCGAGCAGCGTCAGCACAGCGCCGAACGCGAATCCGAGCACACCGATCTCGGGATCGGCGCCGACGAGCGACAGCACCACCACGGTGCCGACGAGCCCGATCATGCACAGCACCGTCATGATCTGCACCGGTGTGAAGGACGGGGACGCTGCCCGCTCGCCGGAATGGTCGCTGCCGCCGGGGCTCGGCGGTTCGTCGGCCGATCCGCCGTCCACGAGACCGCCGCCGACCGTGGCCAGACTGCGCGCCCGCGCCCGCTGCTCCGTATCGGCACGGAGCACTCGACGTCGACCGAAGAGCACGTACGCGCACGCGAACAGCACGATGTTGATTCCGAGGGCCACCGCGAAGAGCACCAGCGGACTCAGTGCAATCCCGGCCTCCTGGGCCGTCCCGTAGGCGACGATGCCGAACAGGCTGGTCGGCGCGAACGCGCCGGCGCTCAGGCCCGTGCCCATCGCCAGGGCCATCAGCATCGGATCGATGCCCCGCTTGTCGGCGACCACCATGCCCACCGGGAACAGCACCAGCGCCCCCAACGGCGCTCCCATCGACGCGAGACCCGCGCTCAGGACAAAGAACACCGTGGGGAGCACGGCCGTCCGATCGCCGACCTTCGCGAGGGACGATTCCACGATCCGGTCGATCGTCCCGTTGACGTGCGCGATCCCGAAGAAGTAGGTCACGCCCACCAGCAGCACGAGGATGCCGACTGGGAACCCGCCGACGACCTCGTCGAGCGGCATGCCCGCCAGCCCGATCCCGACGAGGCTCGCCGCGGCGAACATCAGCACGCCGATGTTGATCTTCCGCAGCGTCCCTACCACGAAGACGCCGACGAAGATCGCCAGCGCCACCCATTGAATTGCCATCCGTTCGCCTCCGACACGTCGTTCGGTTCTGGGGTCAACTTTTCCAATCGGTCCACTGTGTGGCACACTGGTCTACCTACTGAACCAGTTCGGAGTAAGCTAGCTCACACCGGCGTGCCGGTCAACGGAGAGGAAGAACCATGTCCACCACCAGCGTGGTCTCGGCGTTCCGCGTGCTCGAGGAGGTCGCCCGGATGCAACCGGTGGGCCTGTCGGAGCTGGCTCGCGCCGTCGAACTACCCAAGAGCACGGTCCAGCGTTGCCTGCTCACGCTGCACGACATCGGCTGGCTCCGCCCGACGAACACACAGCCCACCCGCTGGAAGCTGACCTATCGGGCGTTCTCGGTCGGGACCCAGGCCGCCGACCAGGACACGTTCCGCGACACGGCACTCCCGTTCCTGAGCGACCTGCAGTTGGCCACCACCGAGACGATCCACCTGACGGTGCCCGACGGCGACGAACTGATCCTCATCGAGCGCCTCGACACCCCGCACCAGTTGCGTGCATTCCTTCCACTGGGCACCCGGATCCCGCTCCACGCCTCGGCAACCGGGCTGGCGTTCCTGGCGGCGAGCAGTGACGAGTTCGTCGAAAGCTACGGGGCCACGGCGCTGCTGGCCCGCACCCCGAACACGATCACCGACCCGGACGTTCTGCATTCGACCGTCGAAAAGATTCGGCGCCAAGGCTATTCGGTGAACGAACAGGGACTGAGCACCGGGATCACTGCGCTCGGCGCCGCCATCCTCGGCCCCCGAGGCGAACCGATCGGTTCGGTGTCGGTGTCCGGCCCCAGCAGCCGCATGACGCCGGACAAGTTCGAGTTCTTCGGCCGTGCGGTGTGCGAGGCCGCGCAGCAGGTGCACGCGGCACTGATCTGAGGCGACCGCGCTTCCCTCGGCCCGGGCGGCCTATGCTGGACGGTGCAGCTGGTTCGCCGGCGCGGTCGTGAGGAGCCCCGAAGACCGTCGTCGGCGTCGAAGCGTCCCCGGTCGTGAGGCCGTCGGACGTGAGAGGGAACCCGGTGGAAGTCCGGGACTGTCCCGCAGCGGTGAGTGGGAACGACCGCCGTCATCACGCACTGGACCGTCAGGTCCGGGAAGCGACGGCCAGTAGGTTCGGGGTGTACCCGAGCGCCCGCGAGTCCGAAGACCTGCCGACTGTGCCGGGCACGCCGTGCCCGGCGGTCCACCGCCTCGAGGAAAAGGCGAGTAGATCGGCTCGGACTTCGTGCTGCCCGCTGGCAGGCACCTCAGGGGCTCGTTCTTCTCGTCTACCGGCGGTGACCGTCCACGCTGTGAGCAATTGGAGAACATCGTGACCATCGCTTTCACCGCAACGGTCCTGGGATCGCCCCGCATCGGACCGCATCGCGAACTGAAGAAGGCCGTCGAGTCCTACTGGGCCGGGAAGCTCGACGCCGCCGCACTCTCCTCGGTCGGTGCGGATCTGCGCCGGCAGACGTGGACCGAACTGGCCGACGCCGGTATCGATTCCGTTCCGGTCAACACGTTTTCGTACTACGACCAGATGCTCGACACCGCCGTCCTGCTCGGTGCACTGCCGGAGCGGGTCGCGGGGATCGAGAACGATCTGGACCGCTACTTCGCGGCCGCCCGCGGCACCGACACCGTGCCGCCGCTCGAGATGACGAAGTGGTTCGACACCAACTACCACTACCTGGTCCCCGAGATCACCGCGGCGACGACGTTCTCGCTGCACCCGGAGAAGATCCTCGGCGAGATCGCCGAAGCCCGCGCGCTCGGTGTGCCGGCGCGGCCCGTCGTCGTCGGACCGATCACGTTCCTGCTGCTGTCGAAGTTCGAGGACCTCGAGCCGCTGGACCGTCTCGACGACGTCGTCGCGCTGTACGCCGACCTGCTGGAACGGCTCGCGGACGCCGGTGCCGAGTGGGTGCAGATCGACGAGCCGGCGCTGGTCGCCGACCGCACCGACGCGGAACTGGCCGCGGTGCGCTCGGTGTACCGACTGCTCTCGGCGCTCGATCGACGGCCGGCGATCCTGGTGGCGTCGTACTTCGGCGACCTCGGGGACGCGTTGCCGGCCCTCCTCGACACCGAGGTCGAGGGCATCGCCGTCGACCTCGTCGCCGGATCCCTCGCTACCGTCGCCGCAGCCGAGGGCATCGACCGCAAGCACGTCGTCGCCGGTGTCGTCGACGGCCGCAACGTGTGGCGCACCGACCTGGACCGTGCCCTCGACACTCTCGACGCCCTGCGGGAACGGGCCGGTTCGGTGGCGGTGTCCACGTCGTGCTCGCTGCTGCACGTGCCCTACACCCTCGACGGTGAGGACGGTCTCGATCGTGCGCTGCGGTCGTGGCTGGCGTTCGGCACCGAGAAGATCCGGGAGGTCTCGGCCCTCGCGACCGCGCTGCGGTCGGGCCGTGACGCGATCGCCGACGAGCTGACCGAGTCGCGTGCGGCCGTGGCCACCCGCTCCGCCGACCCGCGCCTGCACGACGACGCGATCCGCGGCCGCCTCGCCGCGCTGACCGCGTCGGACCGCACCCGGGCCGCGGCCGCCGCGCGGCGCACCGTGCAGGCGGCCGCACTGCCGTTGCCGCCGCTGCCGACCACGACGATCGGCTCGTACCCGCAGACCACCGAGATCCGGGTGGCCCGCGCGGCCCTGCGCACCGGCGCCGTCGACCGGGCCGAATACGAGCGTCGTATGCGGGAGGAGATCGCCGATGTGATTGCGCTGCAGGAGGATCTGGGGCTGGATGTGCTGGTGCACGGCGAGCCCGAGCGCAACGACATGGTGCAGTACTTCGCCGAACAGCTCGACGGTTTCGCGGCGACCGCGAACGGCTGGGTGCAGTCGTACGGCAGCCGCTGTGTCCGCCCTCCGATTCTGTTCGGTGACGTGCGGCGCCCGCAGGCGATGACCGTCGACTGGATCGCGTACGCGCAGTCGCTGACCACCAAGCCGGTCAAGGGCATGCTCACCGGCCCCGTCACGATCCTGGCGTGGTCGTTCGTGCGGGACGACCAGCCGCTCGCCGACACCGCCGACCAGGTGGCGCTCGCGATCCGCGACGAGACCGTGGACCTCGAGAAGTCCGGTGCGGCGGTGATCCAGGTGGACGAGCCCGCGCTGCGCGAACTGTTGCCGCTGCGGGCCGCCGAGCAGCCGGCCTACCTGGACTGGTCGGTCGGCGCGTTCCGTCTCGCGACGGCGGGTGTCGCCGACGCCACCGCGATCCACACCCACCTGTGTTACTCCGAGTTCGGTGAGGTCATCGGGGCGATCGCGGGGCTCGACGCGGACGTCACGTCGATCGAGGCGGCCCGCTCGCACATGGAGGTGCTCGACGACCTGCGCGCCGTCGGCTTCGACCTGGGTGTCGGCCCGGGCGTGTACGACATCCACTCGCCGCGGGTGCCGTCGGTCGACGAGATCGCCGGGTCGCTGCGGGTGGCGCTGAAAGCTGTTCCCGCGGAAAGGCTGTGGGTCAACCCGGACTGCGGGCTGAAGACGCGGGGCCGGGCCGAGGTCGAGGCGTCGCTGCGGCACCTGGTTGCGGCGGCACGATCGGTGCGCGGCGAGCTCTGACCGAACATGCCGCGGACCTCTGGCCCGTAACAGACCACCGGTCCGCGGCACACCGCCGGTACGACAGGAACTACCCCGACATCGAGGCGGGTTCTCCTGCCGCCGTTTCCTTCTCGGGATTCCTGAGGAACGCCGCGGCAGCGGCGGCACCGATCACGGCGACGATCGCGGCGCCCAGGAACGCCGCCGAAAAACCGTCGGTCAGGGCTACCGGCTCACCGATCCGGCCGGCACCGTAGGCGGCTGCGATCGCGGTCATCACGGCCAGGCCTACCGCCGAGCCGACCTGGTAGCTCGTGTTGACGATGCCGGACGCCAGGCCGCCCTCCTCGGGTCGCGCGGAGGAGATCGCGGTCCCGAGGGTCGGAATGAACGCCAAGGACATGCCCAGTGCTACCACGAGCGATGCCGGCAGGACGTCGGTGACGAACGAGCCGTCCGGCCGGATGAGGGACAACCAGCCCATACCGGCGGCGAGGAGCAGGAATCCGGTGACCGTGACGGCCTTGATACCGAACCGACCCAGCGCTCGAGGCGCAACCACGATCATGACGATCATGACGAGGCCCGTCATGGGCACCAGTGCCGCCCCACTGGGGAACGCCGTGTAGCCCAGGACCTGCTGCAGGTACAGGTTGAGGAAGAACCACATGGGGATCCATGCCCCTCCCAGCAGCAGCTGTGCGAGGTTCGCGGCGCCGAGGTTCGGCGTCCGGAAGATGTCGAGCCGCACCAGCGGTTCGCGCCGGACCGCCTGCGATACGACGAAGGCCACCAGAAGTGCGGCCGCACCGGCGAGGACGAGCCAGGTTTGCAGGGCACCCCAGCCCACTTCGGGCGCCTCGACGATCCCGTAGACGAGCGCGGCCAGGCCGCCGGTGACGGTGACGGCGCCGAGCAGGTCTGTCCGACTCCGTGCGGCGGGACTGCCGGCCGGCATGAGTGCGGGGGTGACCGCCAGGATGACGAGCGCGATGGGGATGTTGATGTAGAACACCCAGGGCCAGTCGGCGTACTCCGTGATCAGACCCCCGAAGAACACCCCGGCCGTACCTCCGGCGGGGGCGGCCGCACCGTACAGCGCGAACGCCTTGGTGAGTTCGCGCGGGTTGCCGCCGAACAGCATCATCAGCAATGTCAGCGCCGACGGTGCAATCAGCGCGGCGCCGGCGCCCTGGACGGCGCGTCCGGCGAGTTCGACACCGACGGTGGACGCCATTCCCGCAGCGGCCGAGCCCGCGATCAGCACGATCCAGCCGGCCGTGAAGATCCGGCGGGCCCCGAACAGGTCCGACAGCTTGCCACCCAGCAGCAGGAGCCCGCCGAATGCAACGACATAGGCGTTGAACACCCACGACAGGTTCTCCTGGGAGAAGCCCAGGTCGTCACCCATCTGTGGCAGGGCCACCCCGATGATCGACGTGTCCATGATGACTATGAACTGTGCGGCCGCGATGACCGCGAGACCCAGCCACCGTCGTGATGTGGGCGGGGAATCGAAACCGGACATGCTCTCCTCCAATCGTTCTCGGATCGACCGAGCGTCGACCACTCTACGATTGTTACCCTAGGGGGGTAGGGTATGTCCATGGCTGTGGCGAGACCGGAGAAAATACAGCGGTGTCCCGGAAACGAGTTCGGCCGCCCCGCGCAGCATGTGCGCGGGGCGGCCGAACCGGATCAGGTCGGGTCAGACCAGGTCTTCGCCGGTACGCCGGGCCTCCGCCCATTCCCGGAAGAACGCGCGGGTGAGGGTGAACAGCACTCCGGCCACCAGGACCGGCCAGATCAATACGTAGAAAGTCAATGCGGCAGTGGACATATCGTGCTCCTGTCAGTGTTGCAGGTCGAGTTCACGGGGGTCGTCGCGGTCGGCGTCGTCGGAGTCGTCGAAGTCGCCGACCCGGTCCTTGATCGTGTCGAAGTCGAAGTCGTCACGGTTCCCGACGGACATCGCCCAGCACACGACCGTGCTCACCGAGTAGGCGACGAGCGACGCCGTCAGGGTGGCGTAGTCGTGGATCGACCCGAGCGCGAACGGAGCACAGACGACCGCCGCGACCACGCCCACGATCTTGGCCACCTTCAGACCGAAGAACCCGAACGCCATGAGACCGGCGATCACTCCGACACCGACGATCGCGACGACGTCGACGAGCCATCCGACAGCACCGTCGACCGAGAACCAGCCGAACCGCACCGGAATGAACACGGCCAGTGCCACCAGCACCGACGTCGTGAACGCACGGTTGGTGACCTTGCCCCAGTAGAAGCTCGCGATCACCGGGAACACGAGCGCACCCCACAGGGCGCCGACGAACACGAGCAGGTCGAGGATGTTGAGTCGCATGCTCGCGAACGCGATCGCCAGGGCCGTGGCAACGACCATCGTGATGCGGCCGACCAGCAGCATGCGGCGCGGATCCACCTTGCCGCGGCCGGCGATGTTCTGCCCGTAGACGTCGGTCATCACGATCGACGCGAGCGCCGCCAGATCCGAATCCGCAGTCGACGACAGCGATCCGATGATCATCACGAAGAACAACACGATCAGGATCGCAGGCAGATAGGTCGCGGCCATCTGCGGAACGATGTTGTTGACGTCGCCGTCCACTGGATCGATTCCGAGATAGAGCGCGAGCACCCCGAACATGCCGACACCGATGACGGTGGCACCGTATCCGACGGTGGCGGTGACGAACGTCGGCTTGATGAGATCCTCACGAACCGCGAACAGACGCTGCGCGATGGTCTGGTTACCGATCGCGTACGCCAGCACTGCCGCGATATAGGGGGCTCCCTGGTTCAGGAACGCCTCGCTGGAGAAGAAGTTGCCCTGCTCCGCAGTGAGATTCGCGGAACCGGTCTCGAACGAGGCCGGGAACCCGGCGGCGAAGAACACGACGGGGATCAGTACGACGACCGCACCGAGCATCGCAACGACCTGCATGAAGTCGGTCAGCACCGACGCCCGGAACCCGGACCACAGCGTGTATGCGAGCACTCCGAGTGCCACGAACAGCACACCCTGGACGAATGTGAACGGCGACAGCATCGAGATGAGGACACCACCGGCGATGAAGTTCGACATCAGGCTGATGACGCTGCCCACGACGTTCGAGCCGGCCAGCATGAGCTGGCTCGAACGGCCGTGCCGGGCGTACATGACCTCGGCGAGCGTGTGCGCCTTGGGGGCGACCTTCCGGATCCGCTTACCGAACGGGTAGATGAACAGAATCATCAGCGCACCCCAGAGCCCGTAGTGGATGGGCCCCGAGATGCCGTACGTGTAGCCGGAGGTCGCGGACGCGTACAGCGACGACGCCCAGATCCACGTGGCCGTCATGCTCGCGGCCGCGATACCGAATCCGACCCTGTTGCCCGCCGTCATGTAGCTGTCGGCGTTTTCCTGTTTCTTGCCGATCCGCATCGAGACGAACAGCGTGCCGCCGTAGAACACCAGCAGCAACAGCACGATCGTCGGCGCACCGAGCTTGACCATTTCGTCCAAAGATGTACCACTCCTTCGCATCAGGTCCGTCACGCGGGCAGCACACAGTCGGCACGCACGTGAGCGCACCCGGCGACTGCCGCGGTCCGGGCCCGGCAGGCAGTCGTCGCCCCTTGCCGGGACGGATGCGCGCGGAGCTCGGCACACGGATATCCGATTGTTCGTTATGGACGTCGATTCAGGACGTTCCCGCCGACGCGCACGGGGCACTGCACCGAAGGCTGCCACGTGATGACGTGTACGGCCCCAGCACATCCCGAGTCGAATCGCCGATGCGAAGGCACGCACCGGACCCGGCGCCGATCGACCTGTGTGTGGATCATTCAGCACGCCAGGACGATTCGCGCGGTCGGCGTCTTGCACCGTAGCACGACGCCCGATTCGACCGGTCCGAGTCGGGGCCGCGCCCACCCTCCCGGAGGCACGAAATGCCAGGTCAGACCGCAGGCGGGTACGGCAACCGGCTACTGGAATCCACGTCGACCCGTACAGGGCGGCCGATCTGCGGGAAGGCCCGCTGCGCGCAGTCCGTGCGCTCGCAGATCTTGCAGCCGGCACCGATCGGAACCGGCGACATCTGCTCGTCGAGCCGCAGCCCCCGCGAGTAGACGAGACGTCCGGCATGCGTGATGTCGCAGCCGAGGCCCACCGCGAAACTGCGCGCGGGCGTACCGTACGGTCTGGCACCGTCGTCGGTGGTACGGGCGATCCACAGATAGGTGCGGCCGTCGGGCATCTGCGCCACCTGGGTCAGGATGCGTCCCGGCGTGCCGAAGGCGTCGTGCACCACCCACAGCGGGCAGCTGCCGCCGACCCTCGAGAAGTGGAACGCAGTGGCGGACTGACGCTTCGAGATGTTCCCTGCCCTGTCGGTGCGGACGAAGAAGAACGGGACACCGCGACGGGTCGGCCGCTGCAGCGTCGACAGTCGATGACACACCGTCTCGAAACCCACCTCGAACTGCGAGGCGAGCATCTCGATGTCGTAGTGCAGGAGTTCTGCGGCATCGAGAAACTCGTTGTACGGCAACAACAACGCCCCGGCGAAGTAGTTCGCCAGACCGATCTTGGCAAGTTCCCGGGCGTTCGCGCCCAACCCCACCGCGGCATCCACCAGATCGTCGATCGCCGCGGACCGGGTGAGGAACGCCAACTGTGTGGCGATCTGGAATGCCCGCTGTCCCGGCGACAGCTGCCGCGACAGCGTCAGGATCCGGTCGGCCGCGTCGTACACCCGTTTCGGACCGGGACGGTCCGGCGGATCCGTGCGCAGCCGGACACCGATGCCGTGCTCGGACTCGAGCAGCGCCGTCAGCTGCGTGTCGAGCGAGCCGATGCGCAGACCGTTCTCGACGAACAGTCGTTCGGCGGCGTCGTCGAGCTCCGCGATGTGGTTGTGCCGGTCGTAGAAGAAGTCTCGTACCTCCTCGAACGGCATCGGTCGCACGGAATCGACCTCCGGCGCCTCGAGGTGGGCGCTGTACTGCTCGAGCTGCTCCGTCGCCGCCAGCAGCCGACGGTGTACAGCGACGAGGGCGTGGCCGACATCCGGCATCCTCGCCACGAACTCCTCGACGACCGTCGGACTCGGTACCGCCGGCCCGATCGCCGTCAGGACGTCCTGCAGGTCCGCTGCCAGCCGGGCGTCCTCCTCCGCGGCGAAGAACTGCGCATCGAGGTTGAACGTCGTGTTGAGTTTGAGCAGGACCGGCACCGTCAGCGGCCGCTGATCGTTCTCCAGTTGGTTGACGTAGCTCGCGGACAGGTCGAGTACCCGGGCCAATTCCAGCTGGGTCAGGCCCCGTTCCTCCCGCAACCGCCGCAGCCTCGGTCCACCGTAGATCTTCTGCATCTTCGCGTCCCTTCGCCCGGCGCTCCCCTCCGTTCGCTGTCCACTCAAACACGGTCACCGGGATTCGCACCATTCGCAAATCCACCCGATCCACACCACGAAAATACGCATGTTCAGTCACTTTCCGGCCGGATCACTCGTGCATACGCTGCAACTACCGACGCTTCGTACACCCCGGCTCCACGGGGCAGTCGCAGCAGGTCCACCAGTTCCCATCGAAGGACACACCACGTTGAAGACGTACTCCGTTCGCACCCGTCGCTCCGCCGAGGACTTCCCCAAGAGCGAACACCTGGCGTGGAAGATCGCCGAGGTGGCCACCGATCCGGTCGAGGTGCCGGCCGACACCTCCGAGATGATCGTCAACCGGATCATCGACAACGCCGCCGTCGCGGCCGCATCCGTCACCCGCCGCCCGGTCGCGAACGCCCGCGCCCAGGCCCTGTCCCACCCGTACCGGCCCGGTTCGACGGTGTTCGGTGTCGGCGGTACCTTCTCACCCGAATGGGCGGCGTGGGCCAACGGCGTCGCCGTCCGTGAGCTCGACTTCCACGACACGTTCCTGGCCGCCGAGTACTCGCATCCGGGCGACAACATTCCGTCGATCCTGGCGGTCGCGCAGCACACCGGCCGCGACGGCAACGACCTGATCCGCGCCCTGGCCACCGGCTACGAAGTCCAGGTGGACCTGGTGCGGTCGATCTGCCTGCACGAGCACAAGATCGACCACGTCGCGCACCTCGGCCCCTCCGCGGCCGCCGGCATCGGCACCCTCCTCGGCCTCGACATCGAGACCGTCTACCAGGCGATCGGGCAGGCCCTGCACACCACCACGGCGACCCGTCAGTCCCGCAAGGGCGAGATCTCGAGCTGGAAAGCCTACGCGCCGGCGTTCGCCGGCAAGATGGCCGTCGAGGCCGTCGACCGGGCGATGCGCGGCGAGGGCGCACCGTCCCCGATCTGGGAGGGCGAGGACGGCGTGATCGCGTGGCTGCTCGGCGGCCCGAGCACAGAATATGCTGTGCCGCTGCCCAGTTCGGGCGAGGCCAAGCGCGCGATCCTCGACACGTATACCAAGGAACACTCGGCCGAGTACCAGAGCCAGGCCCCGATCGATCTGGCCCGCCGGATGCGCGAGCAGATCGGCGACCTGGGCCAGATCGCGTCGATCGTGCTGCACACCAGCCACCACACCCACGTCGTGATCGGCACCGGCTCCAACGATCCACAGAAGTTCGATCCGACCGCGAGCCGCGAGACCCTCGACCACTCGGTGATGTACATCTTCGCCGTCGCGCTGCAAGACGGCACGTGGCACCACGAACGCTCGTACGCACCCGAGCGCGCGCAGCGCCCCGACACGATCGAACTGTGGCGCAAGATCTCCACCGCCGAGGATCCGGAGTGGACCCGCCGCTACCACTCGACCGATCCGGACGAGAAAGCGTTCGGCGCCCGCGCCGAGGTGACGCTGAAGAGCGGTGAGGTGATCGTCGACGAGCTCGCGATCGCCGACGCGCACCCGCTCGGCGCCCGGCCCTTCTCGCGCGACCAGTACATCGCGAAGTTCCGCACGCTCGCCGAGGGTGTCGTCGATCCGGCCGAGCAGGATCGCTTCCTCGACGCCGCGCAGCGCACCCCGGAGCTGAAAGCCGGCGAGCTGCACCAGCTCACGTTCACCGTCTCGGACGACGTTCTCGCCCGCTCCCCCGAGTTGCCGAAGGGACTGTTCTGACATGCCCGGCCTCATCGCCGCCTCCACCTCCGCAGCCGACAAGCGCATCACGTTCCGCGCCGGGCTCTCCTCCGGCCGGATTCAGCGCCTGCCCGGTGCGATCAATCCGTTGACCGCCAAGCTGATCCAGGAGATCGGCTTCGAGGGCGTGTACGTCTCCGGTGGCGCTTTCTCCGCCGGGCTCGGTCTCCCCGACATCGGGCTGACCACGCTCACCGAGGTCGTCGCGCACAGCCGGCAGATCGCCGGTGTCACCGATCTGCCGGTGCTCATCGATGCCGACACCGGTTTCGGCGAGCCCATGTCCGCGGCCCGGACCGTCCTGGCCGCCGAGGACGCGGGCATCGCCGGCCTGCACCTCGAGGATCAGGTGAACCCCAAGCGTTGCGGGCACCTCGACGGCAAGGCGATCGTGCCCATCGACGAGATGGTCCGCCGTCTGCGCGCTGCGGTCACGGCTCGGCGCGATCCGAACTTCGTGATCTGCGCCCGTACCGACGCCGCCGGTATCGACGGCATCGATGCCGCCATCGACCGGGCCAAGGCCTACGCGGACGCCGGCGCCGACATGATCTTCACCGAGGCTCTGCACACCGAGGCAGACTTCGCGAATTTCCGTGCTGCAGTGGATATCCCGCTGCTGGCGAACATGACGGAGTTCGGCAAGTCCCGACTGATCCCTGCGCAGACGCTCGAGGACATCGGCTACAACGCGGTGATCTACCCGGTCACCACGCTGCGGCTGGCGATGGGCGCCATCGAGCGGGGCCTACGCGAGATCCACGCGACCGGCACGCAGGAGGGGCAGCTCGATCAGATGCAGACCCGGTCGCGGTTGTACGAACTGCTCGAGTACGAGCGCTACAACGAGTTCGATTCCGGAGTCTTCGACTTCACGCTCGGAGGGAACCAATGACAAGTGCAGTCCCGACGATCTACAAAGGCCTGGCCGGCGTCGTCGTCGACACCACCGCGATCTCCAAGGTCGTGCCCGAGACCAACTCGCTGACCTACCGCGGCTACGCGGTCCAGGACCTGGCCGCGAACTGCAGCTTCGAGCAGGTCGCCTATCTGCTGTGGAACGGCGAGCTGCCCTCGGACGCCCAGCTGGAGCTGTTCTGCCAGCGCGAGCGCGCGAATCGACGGGCCGACCGGTCACTGCTCTCGCTGGTGGCGAAGATGCCGGACAACTGCCATCCGATGGACGTGGTCCGCACGGCGATCAGCTATCTCGGTGCCGAGGATCCCGAGGAGGACGACAACTCTCCGAAGGCCAACCGAGAGAAGGCCCTTCGCATGATGGCGGTGCTGCCCACGATCGTGGCGGCCGATCATCGCCGGCGCCGCGGCCTCGATCCGATCACCCCGCACAGCCATCTCGGGTTCGCCGAGAACTTCCTGGGCATGTGCTTCGGCGAGATCCCGGATGCGGAGATCGTCAAGGCGTTCGAGGTGTCGCTGATCCTGTACGCGGAGCACAGCTTCAATGCCTCCACCTTCGCCGCCCGGGTGGTGACCTCGACGCTGTCCGACATCTACAGCGCTGTCACCGCCGCGATCGGCACCCTCAAGGGCCCGCTGCACGGCGGTGCCAACGAGGCCGTCATGCACGACATGCTCGAGATCGGCGATCCCGAACGCGCCGAGGCGTGGGTGCGCGGCAAGCTGGCCCGCAGGGACAAGGTGATGGGCTTCGGCCACCGGGTCTACAAGAACGGCGACTCCCGCGTCCCGACGATGCGCAAGGCGTTCTTCGACGTCGCCGCGAAGACCGACGGCGGCAAGTGGGTCCGGATGTACGAGATCCTCGAGCGCACCATGAACGAGGCCACCGGGATCGAACCGAACCTCGACTTCCCGACCGGGCCGGCGTACTACCTGATGGGCTTCGACATCGAGGTCTTCACGCCCATCTTCGTGATGAGCCGGATCACCGGCTGGACCGCACACATCATCGAACAGGGCGAGTCCAACGCCCTGATCCGCCCGCTCAGCGAATACTCCGGCGTCCCGCAACGGTCGGTGGGGGCCTGAACCCTCGAACCCGGTGGGGAACCGCCGGTGCACATCGAGACAGCACTGGAGAGACGCGTCTCACACTGCTACAGTCTCAGCATTTGATTGAACGCTTGCTCAATGAGTGGGCGAATGTGCACCGTACGGAGGTTCTGATCGGCATGACGACGAGAGAAGCCCAGTCCCCGAGCGCAGTCATCGACCGCGTGGCCGTCCTGCTCGACGCATTCCGTAACGCCGACCGTCTGACACTGTCCGAGTTGTCCAGGCGGTCGGGGCTCCCCCGGTCGTCGACGCACCGGATGCTGGTCCAGCTGGTGCGGCTCGGGTGGGTGCGCCGGCACGGGCACACGTACGAGCTGGGCATGAAGATGCTCGAGCTCGGCTCCCTCGCCCAGCACCACGATCGTGTCCATCGAGCCGCCCTGCCCGTTCTCCACGACCTGCACAACACCACCGGGCTCGTCGTCCACCTCGCGGTGCTCGACGGCACGGACGTGCTCTACCTGGAGAAGCTCGGCGGCCGGTTCACCCTGGCGGTACCTTCCCGGGTCGGTGGCCGGCAGCCCGCCCACCGCACCGCGATCGGCAAGGCGCTCCTCGCCCACTCACGGATCGACCCCCACACGATCCTGCCGGAACCGGTCACCGGGCCGACTCCGCACTCGATCAACGACGCCGACCGGCTCCGCGCCGAGCTCGCCCGGGTCCGTGAGCAGAACATCGCGCACGACCGGGACGAGACGGCGATCGGGGTGTCGTGTGTCGCGGCAGCCATCGGAGACTCCCGGCACACGGTCGGCGCGATCTCGGTGTGCGGGCCGACGGCGAGCATCAACACCTCCGCCCTCACCACACCGGTCCGGATGGCAGCCCACGCCACCTGGCGGCATCTGACGGGCAACCGTGTGCGCCGCCCCGTTCCGGCTTGATCGACGTCACGAAAAAGCGGGTGCCCCCACCGGATTCGGTGGGGGCACCCGCTTTTCGTCACGTGTTCGATCAGACGTCGGCGACGAGCTCGTCCGGGATGACCCCCTCGGCAACGTTCTGCGCCACCTCGGCACGCCAATTCTGCTGGGCGCGAGTGGTGTCGACCTCGAACTCGAAGCGCCGGGTCATGTCCTCGGTGACGTCCTCGACGTCGACGTAGAACTGCTGGTACCAGCGGCGCAGCTGGTAGACCGGGCCGTCCTCCTCGGTCAGCAGCGGGTTCTCGATCCGGCTCTTGTGCTGCCAGATCGCGATGTCCTGCTTGAACTGGTGCTCGACGCCCTCGGTGAACTGCTCCGCCATCGCCTTGGCCTCCTCGTCCGACAGACCCTCGGTCCGCTTGACGACGGTGCCCCACTGCAGCAGGAAGGAGTTGTTCGTGATCGGGTAGTGACAGTTCGCCAACTTGGTCTCGACCTTGACGTCGCCGGCGACCGTGTAGACGGTGTCGAGCATGAAGGACGGACCGTAGTACGAGGCGTCCGAGATCGTCTCGGCCTCGGCCATACCCAGCTGGACGCCGGTCTGGATGTCGTCACGACCACCCGAGCGCATCACCTGCGTCGCGACGTGTCCCTCGAAGATGTTCTTGAAGTAGGTCGGGATCTGGAAGTGCACGTAGAAGAAGTGCGCCATGTCGACCACGTTGTCGACGATCTCCCGGCAGTGCGAGCCCTCGACGTAGTAGGTGTTCCAGCTCCACTCGCTCCACTCGCCGTCCTCGTACCCGTCGATCTCCGGGATCGTGACGTCCGCGGGCGGCGGATTGCCCTGCGGATCGTTCCACACGAACAGCAGCCCGTTGCGTTCGAGCGTCGTCCAGGACCGGGTCTTGGCGACCGGCGGTACCCGGCGGGCGTAGGGAATGTCGGTGCACTTGCCCTTGCCGTTCCAGCGCCAGTCGTGGAACGGGCACGCGATGCTGTCCCCCTTGATCTCGCCCATCGCGAGATTGCCGCCCATGTGCCGGCAGTACGCGTCGAGGACGTTCAGCTGCCCCTTGCTGTCCTCGAACACCACCAGGTCGGTGCCGAAAATCTTTACCTGGTGCGGCTTTCCGTCCCGGAAGTCACCGAGCCGGCCGATGCAGTGCCAGCCCCGCGCGAACCTCTCGGGATTGGCCCCCGCCTCGATCTCCCGAACCTCGACGTCCTCGACGATCTCGGTCATCGTGTCTCCTTGCTGGTAGTGAGCGCCGCCGCAGTGCGCGGCGGCACGAGTGTCCTCGGAACGGCTCCGCGTTCCGCACGATCACGTGTACGCACGCACCTCGTGCGTCGAGCCGGACACCGGGACCGTCCTGTGCGACTCCGTGATTCGTCCCTCTACGACGGCCGTGTCGATGCTCGCGTCGAGCGCGCCGCACGACCGCAGCCGATCGATGGGTGTCCCCGCCGCGGACAGGCGCCGGAACTCTGCGCATGCGGTCGTCGCGTCGTCGAGCCACTGGGTACTGATGTGCGTCGGACTGTACTTCTCGACGAGTACCCGGTTACCGCACATTCCACATTCGACAGGTTGCACTGCACACCTCTTCCGCTGTCGTCGATTCCTCCAGCGTAGGAAGCCTCCCACTCTCAGCGGAACATGATTTCCGTTGAGCGGTAAAGATTTCCGCCCGGCATCAGCGTAGGTGAGCCTGGCCTCCGTCGACCGGCAACGCGTGTCCGGTGATGTACCGGGCGGCCGGGCTGCACAGGAACACCACGGCCGGCCCGATGTCGGTCTCGGCATCGCCCAGCCGGCCGAGCGGAATACTCCGCAGGTACTCGTCGTGCGCCTGTGGGTCGAGTTCCGCCCACTCGTCCATCGCGGGCGACGACGCCAGCGGCAGGATCGCGTTGACACGGATGCCGTCTCCGCCCCACTCGCACGCCGCGGTCCGGGTGAGTACGCGCACCGCCTCCTTCGCCGCCGCGTAGACGCCCGACCCGGACAGGTCCGACCGCATGCCGGCCGCGGAACCCAGGTTCACGATCGCGCCGTGGCCCTTCAGATGCGGATGACAGGTACGCATGAGCCGCCAGGCGGCGAGCGGGCCCGAATCCATTCCGTCGCGATAGGCACTCTCGCCGACGTCGAGAAGTGTGCCGTGGGCCGGTATCTGGGCGTTGTTGACCAGGATCGAGAGCCCGCCGTAGACCGAAACGACCTCCGACACCGTCTCCTCGATCTGCCGCGCATCAGTCACGTCACAGCGCAGCGCGAGAGCCTCACCACCGCGTCGCACGATCTCGGCAGCGGTGTCGGACACCGTGGACAGTGTCCGGCCGACGACGGCGACTCGCGCCCCCTCCGCAGCCAGAGCCAGCGCGATTCCGCGCCCGATGCCCTGGCCGGCCCCCGTGACCAGGGCCACGTCCCCGTCGAGTACACCCATGCCGCTTTCCGCCTCTCCTCGATTCACATCCGATCCGGATCATTGTGATCCGGGACACGTGATTGAGCAAGCGATCAATCAATGTAGAATCGGGCAAACCGCACGCGGCATGCCGGGATCGGTACCATGAGGCGCCCCCGAATCCGGCCGCCCACGAATCCGGCTCCGACACAGGAAGAACCCACATGGACCCGCAGGAACGACGGCAACAGATCCTCGAGCGTTCCGGGGAGATCTTCGCGACCAAGGGCATACCCGCGGCCACGGTCCGTGAGATCGCCGAGGCGTGCGGCGTCTACTCCGGCACGCTCTACCACTACTTCCCGTCCAAGGACGCGATCGTCGCGGAGATCATCCGCGTCTACGTGGATGAACTGCACGAACGATGCTCCGAAGTCGTCGCACGAAACCTGCCGCCGATCGAACGACTCGAGGCACTCGTGCAGGTCGCGATCGACGCCGCCGAGCACCATCCGCACGCCACCGCGATCTGGCAGATCGAGACCGGCTACATGCGCACCGTCATGGACGAGGCCAGCCTCGCCGAGAAGGGCGACTTCGCAGCGGTCCTGTGGCTGCAGTGCATCACCGAGGCGCGCGACGCCGGGATCCTGCGCTCGGACGTCGATCCCGCCACCTTCTACCAGCTCATGCGCGACGCGGTGTGGATGACGAACCGATGGTTCACGGCAACACCGAACAGGTCGAACTCCGACTTCGCCCGCGAGATCACCTCGATCTTCATCGACGGTCTCCGCGTGCGCTGACCGCACACGTCGAAGGGCGGGGCAGGCGAATCGTGTTCGCCTGCCCCGCCCTTCGTATCGGCTGGGTCAGCTGACGACGAGATCCAGCTCGTCGTCGGTGACCTTCACGGTGATCCGTCCGCCGGCGTCGAGGACGTCGTCGAGCAGCAGATCGGCGATCCGGTCGTCGACCTCGCGCGCGATGGTCCGGCGCAGCGGCCGAGCCCCGAACTCGGGCTCGTGCCCGTGCTCGGCGATCCAGTCCACCGCATCGGGTGTGAACTCGATGTCGATGTCCTGTGCCCGCAGCCGGTCCCGGCTCTCGCCCAGCAGCAGATCGGTGATCCGGTGCAGTTGCTCGGTCTCGAGCTTGCGGAAGATCACGATCTCGTCGATCCGGTTGAGGAACTCCGGCCGGAACGACTCCCGCAGGCGGCCCATCACCTTCTCGCGCAACGGCTTCTCCGCCGCGGCGGCGTCACCGGTGGTGAAGCCGAGCGCACCACCCTTGCTCGAGATGATGTCCGAACCGAGGTTGCTGGTCATGATCAGGACGGTGTTCTTGAAGTCCACCGTCCGACCCTGACCGTCGGTCAGCCGTCCGTCGTCGAGCACCTGCAGCAGCACGTTGAACACGTCCGGGTGCGCCTTCTCGATCTCGTCGAGCAGGATCACCGAGTACGGGTTCCGGCGCACCTGTTCGGTGAGCTGACCGGCCTCGCCGTAGCCGACGTAACCCGGAGGCGCCCCGACCAGCCGGCTCGCGGTGTGCCGCTCGCCGAACTCGCTCATGTCGAGCCGCAGCATCTTGCTCTCGTCGCCGAACAGCGACTGCGCCAACGCCTTCGCCAGTTCCGTCTTACCGACACCGGTCGGACCGAGGAACAGGAAGCTGCCGACCGGACGACGGGGGTCACCCATGCCGGTCCGGCTGCGCCGCACTGCTCGTGCGATCGCCTTCACCGCGTCCTCCTGGCCGACGACCCGCTGGTGCAGTTCGCCCTCCAGACGGCGCAGACGCTCCTTGTCCTTCTGCGTCATCTGACTGGCCGGAATCCCCGTGGACCGCGCGACGATCTCCGCGATGTCCTCGGCGGTCACCGCCGGCGTCTCGACTGCCGCAGGCTTGCCCGCGCGAGCCTCGGCGAGCCGCTTCTCGGCTCCCGCGATCTCGTCGCGCAGCTGCGATGCCCGCTCGTAGTCCTCGGCGGACACGGCGTCTTCCTTGAACTTCTCGAGCCGTGCGATCCGCTGTTGCAGCGCCTTGGCGTCCGGATCGGATGCCCCGAGCTGCAAGCGCTTCCGCGCACCTGCCTGGTCGAGCAGGTCGATCGCCTTGTCCGGCAGGTACCGATCGGCGATGTACCGCGACGACAGTTCGACGGCAGCCGCGATCGCCGCGTCGGTGTAGCTGACGCGGTGGTGATCCTCGTACCGCTCGCGCAGACCGGACAGGATCGCCTTGGCGTCCTCCTGGCTCGGCTCGTTCACGGTCACCGGCTGGAACCGCCGCTCCAGCGCAGGGTCCTTCTCGATGTGCTTGCGGTACTCGTCGAGCGTGGTCGCCCCCACGATCCGCAGGTCGCCGCGAGCCAGCTTGGGCTTGAGGATGTTTCCGGCATCCATCGCACCCTCGCCTCCGGCGCCCGCACCCACGATGGTGTGCAGTTCGTCGATGAACACGATGAGCCGGCCGTCCTGCGCGACGATCTCGTCGACCGCCTTGGTCAGCCGTTCCTCGAAGTCGCCGCGGTAGCGGGTTCCGGACAGCATTCCGGCCAGGTCCAGCTGGACGATCTTCTTGTCCGCCAGCACATCCGGGACGTCTCCGTCCACGATGCGCTGCGCCAGGCCTTCGACGACGGCGGTCTTGCCGACGCCGGCTTCACCGACCAGCACCGGATTGTTCTTGGTGCGGCGGGCCAGGATCTCGATGGCCTGCTCGATCTCGTCGCCGCGTCCGATGACCGGGTCGACGCCGCCGGAGCGGGCCCGTTCGGTCAGGTCCGTGCCGTACTTGTCGAGTGTCGGTGTGGCCGACTCCTGCTGCGGCTCCACAGGGCTCGCGTTGACCGCGGACTGCATCGACTCCGGGGTGACGCCGGCGGAAGCGAGGATGCGGCCGGTCGTCGAGTCCCCGTTCGAGACCAGCGACAGGAAAATGTGTTCGGGGTCGATGTACGTCGAACCGAGTGCTCGCGCGATCTGATGCGCGTCGAGCAACGCCCGACGTCCGGCGGCCGTGACCGTCGGAGAGGTCGAGACGGCCTCCCGCCCACGGGGCAGGTGCGCCTCCGCGTCCCTCGAGATCGCCTCCGGGTCCCCGCCCACTCGCTTGACCATGTCGCGCACCGGGTCCTTGACCGCGGCCACGTGCAGGATGTGCAGTGCGTCCAGGCCCGTGTCACCCCGGCCGGCCGCGAACTGCGCGGCCTCCGCCATGAGCTGCTGTGTGTCGTTGCTCATGAGACGGGTGATATCGATGCGCCCGGGCCCCTCGGGCCCGAAGAATGCCGGCATTCGCAGCCTCCTCCAAAGTTGAGTCTTACTGACTCATGGAACATGCCTGGAGGAGATTCAATTCCCGACCCTCGATGGTGATGGTCGTCACACCCGAAGGTGCCCGGGGAGATTCGAGGGGCACCCCCGGACGCGAGGGGGAGGTACAGGTGCAGGGACGGTCAGCCGCGGAGCTGTGCGCGGGCCGCGTGCACCCGCTCCCACAGATGCCGGTCGGTACGCGGACCACCGTGGGTGTCGGCGCCGTAGCGGGCGATCTCCGCCGCGATGTCGAGCGGACGCGTCGGCGGCTGCGCGGGCACGAGCTCGTCGATCGCGAGGGCATCCGGCACCAGCCAGCACACCTCGAACTCGATGCCGTCCGGGTCGGCCCCGTACAGCGCCTTGGTGGAGCAGTGGTTGCTCGCGCCGGTCAGCGCGTTCGCCGCGACGAGCCGATCCCGCATGTCGGCGAGCGCGCCGAGCGTGTCGACCTCCCAGGCCAGGTGGTAGAGCCCGACGTTGCCCGGCGTCACCCGACTGGTCGGGTTCGGGCTCTGGAACAGGCCCAGGTCGTGGTCGTTCGCCGAATCCGGCGCCTGCAGGAACGCCGCACCCGGGAATCCGCCCGGCAATGCCTTGAACCCGAGCACATCCTGGTAGAACGCCAGACTGCGCTGCAGGTCGGACACGAACAGGACGGCGTGGTTGAGTCGCTCGATCGCCAAGGCGGTCAGCCTCCGAAGTCGTAGGTGATGCCGGTGAGTCGTTCCGACAACGCCCACAATTCTCGCGCAACGGTGTCGTCGTGCGACTTCCGGTTCGACGACACCCGCGTCGGATAGCCGCGGGTGCCGAACAGGGACGCCGGCCCGTAGTAGCTGCCGCCGGTGACGTCGGGGACGGTGGCGGCGTACAACATCGGCAGGGCACCCATCTCCGCCGACTGCGCGATGACCGGGTTGGCGAGCGCCATGATCCGGCTGGAGATCGATTCGGTGTGCGACTGCAGGTTGGTCGACGCGTATCCGGGATGGGCGGCGAGGGACCGAACCGCCGAGCCTGCCGCCGTCAGCCGACGCTGCAACTCGTACGCGAACAGCAGGTTCGCGAGCTTCGACTGTCCGTAGGCCCGCCAGCGCCCGTAGCGTCGGTGCTGCCAGTTCAGGTCGGCGAGATCGATGGTGCCGATCTGGTGCATCGCACTCGACATCGTCACGACCCGGTCGCGGATCTTCCCGAGCAGCAGACCGGTGAGCGCGAAGTGGCCCAGGTGGTTGGTACCGATCTGCATCTCGAAGCCGTCGACGGTGCGCCGCAACGGAACCGCCATGACGCCGGCGTTGTCGACGAGCACGTCGACCGCGTCGACGGAGTCCGCGAACTCCCGCACCGACGCGAGATCCGCGAGATCGAGGCGGCGCACCTCGGCGCGCTCCCCCAGTCGTGCCGCGACGTCCCGGCCCTTGCCGACGTCGCGGCACGCGAGGATCACGTGGGCCCCGGCCCGTACGAGTGCCGTCGCCGCCTCGGCCCCGAGACCGCTGTTGGCGCCGGTCACGACGAACGTACGGCCCTGTTGATCGACGATGTCCCCTGCCGTCCATGTGGTCATGACCACAACACTACGGAAAACCCGTGTCGCAGAGCAGAGATCGTCACAGAGGCGGCGTCACCACGCGTTCAGGGCGTCGAGGATCTGCGGGCGGGCCTGCCACAGTTCCCCGGACCAGTACGGCCACGAATGGATTCCGCTGCCGTTGAACCGGAACGTGACGGGCAGGCCGAGCGTCGCGGCCCGGACCTGGAACGCCCGCGACGTCACCATCGACAGGAATTCGAGCCCCATCCCCATCGCCGTGTTCCAGTACCCGGTGACGTCGTTCGGACGGTCGTACATGCCGGGAAGCCCGTTGCCGGACGACACGTACAGCGACATCCCCTGCAGTTGCGGCGCCGACACGAACGGATCGTTGCGCAGCCACGCCGGATCCCATGGGAAACCCCACATCGAGTCGGCGTTGTAGCGGCCCGCGTCGAGCATCGCGAGCCGGATCGCGGTACGCATACCGGGCGCGGTGGTGTGCAGATAGCCGGAGAACGATCCGGCGAACCGGAACTGGTCGCGGTGGTACGCGGCGAGGGTCATGGCCGCGGTACCGCCCATCGAGATACCCACGACGCCGGTGTTCGTCCGGTCCACGCCGTACCGCGACAGGTGGTCCGGTAGGTCGCGGGTCAGGAACGTCTCCCATTTGTACGTGTACGGCTGCGCATTGAAATTACTGGGGTTGTACCAGTCGGAATAGAAACTCGATTCCCCACCGACCGGCATCACCAGTGTGACGTTGTCGAGCGCGAACTGCTGCATGGCATTCGTCTCGAAACTCCACGCATTACGGTCGTTGCGGGCACGCATTCCGTCGAGCAGATACAGCGATGCGCTGCCGCCGCGCGACGCCCACTGGACCTGCACCTTGATGTCCCCCATCGACGACGGCACCCACAACTCGTCGTAGCCACCGCGCGGGACGGCCCGCGTTCCCGGTGCCTCGGCAGCGGCGAGCGGCGCCGCGACCAGCGTGATCAGCACCGTCAGCACGGTCACCAGCACCCGCGCCACGACCCCCCTGTTCTTCCCCCACCCTTCCCGTACGAACTCCATCGAGATTTCTTCCCATTCCTCATGGAACGCGCCGACTGCGCTTCGGACAAAACGATCACCGGTGTCATCTCGGACTCCACGTCGAGCGTTAGCCGACAAAGGTGTGTCGAATGTCTCGAGATATTCGATCATGAGAGTTCTATGAGGAATTCCGCATTTTCACTATTTTCGTGCTACCCGGGCCGGATGCCGCGGACCAGCACGATTCGGGACAGGACGGCCCGGTACCGTCGAACCGTGCCCACCGCCCCGCTGCCCGTCCGTGACGGACTCAACCCCACCCGGCTGCGCCTCCCCCGGGCCGGGATGTGGCCCACCGCACTCGCCTACCTTCTCGACCGCTTCCCCACCGACACCGTCCGACTGCGCGAGAAGGTCGAGAGCGGTGAGGTCGTCGACGAACACGGCACCCCGATCGACGCCACGTCCCCGTTCCGGCCGCACGGCTTCCTGTACCTGTACCGGGATCCGCCGGTGGAGAAGCGGGTGCCGTTCGAGATCGACGTCCTGTACCGCGACGAGAATCTCCTCGTCGTCGACAAGCCGCACTTCCTCGCGACCACGCCGCGCGGCGCGTACGTCGCCGAATCGGCGCTGGTGCGGTTGCGACGCGACCTCGACCTCCCCGAGCTGGTGCCCGCGCACCGGCTGGACCGGGTGACCGCGGGCGTGCTGATCTTCACCGTCCGCCCGCCGGTCCGCCGCGCCTACCAGTCCCTGTTCGACGCCCGACTCGTCACCAAGGTGTACGAGGCCCTCGCACCACACGATCCGACACTGTCGCTCCCGCGCACGGTCCGCAGCCGCATCGTCAAGGAGCGCGGCGTCCTACAGGCCCGCGAGGTATCAGGAGAACCCAATGCGGAGAGCCGGATCGAGCTTCTCGAGACGATCGACGGCACCATCGGCCGCTACCGGCTCTCGCCACGCACCGGCAAGACGCACCAGCTGCGGCTGCACATGAGTTCGCTGGGCGTCCCGATCCTCGGGGACAACTTCTACCCCGTCGTCCGCGACGTCGCACCCGACGACTACCGAGCGCCGCTGCAACTGCTCGCCCGCAGCATCGCGTTCGACGACCCGTTCACCGGCGAGCACCGCCGGTTCGAGAGCCGGCGACGGCTGACGCCTCCTCCCGCTGGGTGAACCGACCCCTGTCGCATCGACCAAGCAACTGCTAGGTTTCGACGAAATCCTCGATCGCCCATGGGAGTACAGCATGAGCAGTCCGTCTCAGAACCCGACGCCGTCCACCGCCCTCGTCACCGGCGGGACCGGCGGCATCGGTGCCGCGATCGTGCGGCAACTCGCCGCGCAGGGCCACGACGTGGTGCTGACCTACCGATCGAATGCCGCGGCCGCCACGAAACTGGTCGCCGAGATCGAGGAGACCGGGGTGCGCGGCGCGGCGCACGCGGTGGACCTGTGCGACCCCGAGGCGACGGCCGCGCTCGCAGCTGCCACCGTCCGCGACTTCGGCGGCCTGTCGGTGCTCGTGCACGCCGCCGGCCCGCACGTCCCGATGGTGCACCTGTCCCGGGTCGAACCGTCCACGTACGCACGGCAGTTGAACGACGAGGCGACAGCGTTCTTCACCCTCGTGCACGCGTGTCTCCCGGCACTGCGGGCCGCGTCCGGGTCGGTCGTCGCCGTGACGACCGCGGCCACCGACCGTTACCCGGTCCGGGACGGCCTGTCCGCCGGAACCAAGGGCGCCGTGGAGGCACTGGTGCGTGGATTCGCCGCCGAGGAGGGCCGGTTCGGGGTGCGGTTCAACGCGGTCGGTCCGGGCATGCTCACCGACGGTATGGCCGAACGCCTGATCGACTCCCAGGAACTCGACCAGCAGGCACTGGACGTCACGATGAGCCGGATTCCGTTGCGGCGCTTCGGCACCGCCGTCGACATCGCCGAAGCCGTGTGCTTCCTGGCGAGCGACAAGGCCGGCTTCGTCACCGGGCAGAAACTGAACGTCGACGGCGGCTACACCGTCTGACGCCCCAGCTCACGCCAGCATCAGCCGCGCAGCCGACTCGAGCCGGTCCGCGATGGTCAAGTACGAGTCGTACCCCATCCCGGCGCGCAGCAACGCGCCCGCGTACAACATCTCGAGCCCCTCGAGCAGATCCTGATCGTCCTCGGACACCGTTCCCAGCGCCGTGATGAGACGCTTGCGGATCTCGATACCGATCCGCATCCGCAGATGCTCGACGTCGGGGTCACGACCGAGCAGTGCGGTCGTGACCGCGGACGCGAGCTGCGGCTCGTCCGACACCAGCAGGGCGACACTGCGCAGCACGGTCACCACACAGGTGGTGCGGTCCTCCCCGGTCCGAGTGTCTTCCGGCATCGCCGACAACCGGCGCCAGAACACCTCGGCGACGAGGTGCTCCTTCGACGAAAAATAGGTGTACGCCGTCGCGGACGCCACTCCCGCCTGCGCCGCGACGAGACGCACGGTCAGCCCGGCGAACCCCTTCTCCCGGAGTACCTCGACCGCACAGTGGGTGAGCCGGGACACCGTCTCCGCCTGCTTGGCAGTCAGACGGCGACGGGTGGATTCGTAATGACCAGACACATGTCCGGAGGCTACGCGACGTCGTCGGCCTCCGCGACGACGGCCCCCGCCCGGCGCCCCGAATAGACACAGTCCGCGATCGACAGCCCGCTGACGTACGACTCCGAGCAGATTCCGACGGCGTTGCGTCCGGCCGCGTACAGTCCCGGCACCGCGGCACCACCGGGATCGGTGACCGCACCGGTCCACTCGTCGACGGTGAGGCCACCGAGGGTGAGCACCGGGCACGGGAACCCGGCCTGGATCTTGATGGAGCAGTCGATCGCATAGAACGGGCCGTCGACGAGCGGGGTGACGTGCGCGGGGTCCTTGCCCATGGCATCGGGGCGGCCGTCCCGCCGGTCCGCGTTGTACTGCTCGAGTGTCCGGGCCAGGCCCGCCGGGTCGATACCCGTGCGGCGGGCCAGTTCCTCGGCGGTCGCGCCCTTCTTGTGTCCGACGCTGAACAGGTAGGTGGTCTGCAGTCGCTGGAACCACAGGGTCTGTTCGGGTACTTGCCGTTTCGCGTCGGCGAGCATCCGTGAATCGATGACCAGGTACGCGGCCACGTCGGTCTGGTCGGCGATGTGCTCGCCGATCTTCGCGCCGTACAACGTCTCGTTGCAGATGCGGGCACCCTGCTTGTTGACGAGCACACCCTCGGTCATCACGATGGGCGGGTTGAAGAAACGCCACGCCGACACCCGGTCCATGCGGTCGGTGGCGCCACCGACGGACTGCCCCAAGCGGATTCCGCTGCCGTCGTCGCCGATCGTGCCGAGCCCGGTGCCGTTCAGGTAGCGGGGGGCGTGCTCGGCGAGCATCTGCCGGTCGAACACGAAACCACCGGCCGCCAGGACGACGCCCTTGCGGGCCCGGTACCGGCGCACCACCGTATGCCCGTCCTCGATGCGCCGGATCGGCCCGTCCATGAGGCGGCCGATCGGCCGATAGTAGAGGTTGAACTTGCGGTTGGCCGACCCCAGCACGCGGTGCAGCCGGCGCAGCACGATCGCCCGCGGATCCACCTCGCGGCACTCGATTCCGATCACGGCGCCCGCATCGTCGGTGATCAGCGACGTCACGGTGGTCTGCCGGCGCACGTCGATCCGACGCTTCGCGGCCGCCTTCTCGAGCGCGGCGAAGAACACCTTGCCCGAGGTCCCCCGCCCCTTCGTGCGGTGCCCGCGCGGCGCCGGCTTCGCCGCGTCCTTGTACGGCGGCGCCAGCTCGTTGCCCGAGTAGTACAGGTAGTAGTCGTTGGTGGGATACGACGTCTTGCGCGGCGCCATGCTGCCCTCGAACGGCACCCCCAGCGACTCGAGCCACTGCAGGTTCTCGATACTGCGCGCGCAGAAGTCGTCGAGGAGTTCGTCGGACACCACACCGTTCGTCTCGAGCTTCAGGTAGTCGAACATCGCCCGCGGGGTGTCGTAGTCGATCCCCGCTTCCTTCTGCTGCGCCGTCCCCCCGCCCGCGTAGTAGATGCCGCCACTGATCGCGGTGGCACCGCCCCCGTCGAAACGTTCGACGACGAGTACCTGCGCGCCCCGGTCCGCCGCCTCGATCGCGGCACTGGCACCGGCCGCACCGAAGCCGACGACCACGACGTCCGCCTCGCCGTCCCAGTGTTCGATCTCGTTGTGCGGCTTCATGTTCTCGTCTCCTCGTCGAGGGGCCAGCGATGGACCGTCACACCCATGCGTCGCGGACGTCGTAGCCGAGCGCACTGCGACCGGACAGGGTGAGCGCCTGGTGCGGGTCGTTGATCACGTGGGCGCGGCCCGCATGAGCGTCCCGCCAGAATCGTTGCAGCGGTGCGTTGCTGCGCAAACCTGCACCGCCCGCGAAATCGAACAGGCGGTCGATCGCCGCGACCGCCAGACCGGACGCCCCCACCTGGTCGCGGCGCGTCCTGATCCGCAGCGACAGTGGAATCCGCTCCCCGGTCTCCGCCGTCTCCCGTAGCGCATCGAGGTTCGCGCGGAGCTGCATCCAGGCGAGATCGATGTCGCGCGCGGACTCGGCGAGCGCCGCATGCATGAACGGATCGTCGGGAACGCGCAGCGCATTCGACTCCCGCCGGGCCGCCTGCTGGTCGACGAAGGCCGTGTACGCGCCGTCTGCCATCCCGACGAGCGGAGTCGCGATCGCAGTCGAGAACACCGCGGAGAACGGGAGCCGGTACAGCGCAGACGAATTGATCTGCTTGCCGGGGCACCGGCACTGGACCGTCGCGGCAAAACTGAGTGTGCGGTGCTCGGGCACGAACGCGTCCTCGACGACGACGTCGTTGCTGCCGGTACCACGCAGGCCGACGGTGTCCCACACGTCGTCGACCCGATAGTCGCGGGCCGGGATCAGGAACGTACGGAAGTCGATCGGGTCGCCGGCGTCGTCGACGACGAATCCCCCGACCAGCACCCATCCGACGTGTGCGACCCCCGACGAGTAACTCCACCGGCCGGAGAAGAAATAGCCGCCGTCCGAGGCGACGGCCCGCCCCATAGGCGCGTACGCCGACGACAGCAGGGTGCCCGGATCCTCACCCCACACGTCCTGCTGCGCCCGGTCGTCGAACAACGCAAGATGCCACGGGTGGACGCCCAGAACCGACGCCACCCATCCGGTGGACCCGCACGCGCTCGCGAGCCGGCGGGCAGCGGCATAGAAGTCGACCGGGTCGGCCTCGAGGCCGCCGTACCGGTGCGGCTGCAGCAGCGTGAACAGACCCGTCTCGGTGAGGGCCCGCATCGTCTCGGGCGCCACCTGCCGGGCGTCCTCGGTGTCGCGGGCACGTCCCCGCAGTTCGGGAAGCAGTGCCTCGACAGCGTCGTGCACGTCCGATACCCGACGATTCCGCATGAAGGCCCCCTATCCCAGCCAGGAGCAGTTCCGCGGCCGCACGATCATGAACGATCCGAGACTAGAACAGGGTACAGATTTTGTCGATCACGTCGAAGGAAAGACTCTCAGACAACGCTTCCACCAGTAGATACAGGAACGGTATGCGATCTTCCCAGTTGTGGAATCTGTTCCATTACCACGCCCGAATCCGCGGCGGTCACCGACGGTGGGGCGAACGGCCCGCCGAAACCGCCCGCCGGCAGTTGTCGTGGCGACGGCACCGTAGGTATAAATCTTGAGGAACGGCCATGACCGTACCGAGACAGGAGGCCCGGTGACCGTCATCGACAACCACGAAGTCGTGAACGACACCACCGCGCCCCCGTCCATGGCCGAGCGCATCACCCTGATCCTCGATCAGTTCGACGGTGCCGGCACCCGCCTCACCGCCGAGGACCTGGTGCAGCTCACCCGGATCCCCCGGTCGTCGACCCATCGAATTCTCGATCAGCTCACCGAACTCGACTGGCTGCGCCACAGCAGGTCCGGATACCGCCTCGGCCGCCGATCGATCGCGCTGGGTAGCAGCAACGAACGAGACGAACTCCGCGAGGCCGCCGCACCACACCTGCACCAGATGCATCTGCGCACCCGGCTGATCGCGCACTTGTCCGTTCTCGACGGACGCGACGTCGTGTGGCTGGACAAGGTCGGCGGTCGCTGCGCCGACACGATCGCCACGCGAGTCGGCGGGCGTTCCCGCGCCGATCTGTCCACCGAGGGCAGGGCCATGCTGGCACTGCAGCCCCCCGAGCAGGTCGACGCCCTGTACAGCGGTGTGCTGTCCGCGGACGCGCTCGCTCGGCTGCATGCGCAGCTCGCACAGATCCGAACCCGCAGCGGCCGGACGTGGGAGACGGATTCGCGGGGTGTCGGGTCGACGGCAGCGGCCCTGTGCTCGGGCGAGGACGATCACGTCCAGTTCAGTTGCCTGTCGCTGCGCGGCCGGGTCCCGATCGCGCGACTGCGCGGCACGCTTCCGATGATTGCCACGGCCACGAAGATGATCTCGTCCCGACTGGACGGACGATGACGCCGGACGGGCGCAGGAAGAAGATGTGAGAACCGCGGAAAAGTGGTGGCCAGGGCCGGGATCGAACCGGCGACCTTCCGCTTTTCAGGCGGACGCTCGTACCAACTGAGCTACCTGGCCGGAAAAACCCGAACCGAATGTCGTCGCATCGTCCCGTTTCCGGAACGATAGAGCGACCCTGACGGGACTCGAACCCGCGACCTCCGCCGTGACAGGGCGGCGCGCTAACCAACTGCGCCACAGGGCCATGCTGTACTGCATGAAACTGGGTACTGCTTGTGGAACCGTACTGCTCGTGAAACTGTATTGCTCTCACGGAAACCCGAAGGCTTCCCGTGGTGGCCAGGGCCGGGATCGAACCGGCGACCTTCCGCTTTTCAGGCGGACGCTCGTACCAACTGAGCTACCTGGCCGGGCGGCACCCGAACCGAATGCCTATCGCGCCACACCGTTTCCGGTGAAGCTGAGCGACCCTGACGGGACTCGAACCCGCGACCTCCGCCGTGACAGGGCGGCGCGCTAACCAACTGCGCCACAGGGCCATACTGTACTGCTATTCAACTGTACGTTCGCTTCTCGCGAGAGAAGCGTACCCCCTACGGGATTCGAACCCGCGCTACCGCCTTGAAAGGGCGGCGTCCTAGGCCGCTAGACGAAGGGGGCCCGCCGGATCACTCCAGCCAGTACCCTCAACGGCGTTCCGTTGGGAGCGTGGATAGCTTAGGGCACCTCTTTCGGAAACCACAAATCGGCAGTTCAGCACTCATATTTCCGCAGTAGTACCCCTACTCGCCGCCGGCCGACTCCGCCTCCACGGATTCCGCGGCTTCCGAGGGCTCCTCCGGCCAGCCGTCCCGCCGCCACGCCTCGAGCCACTCGTCGGTGGCGACACCCGCGAGGAGCACCTCGAGAGACTCCTCGAACCGGGCCCGCAGATCGACCTGCTTCGCGGTGAGATCGGCCATGTACCGCTGACCGGCGAGACTCGCCGCCAGCACCCTGGTCACCTTGTCGGCGTCGACACCGTCGCGCACCAACCCGTCCTGCACGGCCCGATGCACCAGATCCCGCGCCGACGTCCCCCACACCTGCGCGCCACCGTTCTGCACGTCCGGGTAGAACTCGGGCTCGATGATGAGCCGGAACTCGGCCTGCACGATCGGATCGGTCAGGAACATCTGCGCCACCTCGTCGACGAGACCGTGCAGGATCTGGAATGCGTCGAGGTCGCTGCGGTCGATCCACCGATCGGCGACCGCTCTGAATTTCTCGAGCGCCGCGACGAGCACCGCACGCCCGAGTTCCTCCTTCGACTCGAAGTGGAAGTACATCGCACCCTTGGTTGCGTGCGAGCCCTCGAGGATCGCATTCACCGACGCTGCCGCATATCCGTGCTTACCGAACTCCACTGCGGCCGCTTCCACGATCGCGGCGCGGGTTCGCCGCGCACGCTCTTGTTGACGTGCCATTGCGCTGATCGCCTCCGAAAGCCGTGATTCCGGCCGATGGTCTCGGCCGACTCCCCGCTCGACAATCAGACTAGTCCGCTTGTCCGGTCACCCGAAACGTCACCACGAGGGCTCTCCGACCCGCCCCACCGAAACACACCGAGTGGTATTCTTTGCGGCGGCTCGGGTGTACCACAGGGGGGTGCACACCCGAGCCACCCATTCCCGTGCAGCACCCGCTCAGATCCAGCCACGACGCCGGAAGCCGATCCACAATCCGCACGCGAGCCCCACCAGGACGATCGCGCTCAACCAGAAACCCGACGGCTGAGAAAAACCGGGAAACGGCACGTTCTGCCCGAAATACCCGGTCACCCCCGTCGGGATGGCGATGATCGCCGCCCACGCGGTGAGCTTCTTCATGATCTCGTTCAACGCATTGCCCTGCATCGCGAGGCTCGTCGCCAGGATCGACTCGATCGTGTCCCGCAGTCCGTCGATCCGCTCCGTCGCCCGCAACGCGTGGTCGTACACGTCCTGGTAGTACGGCACGATCTCGGCGTACGCCGCGTGCGTTCCGGGTCGGCGCGGACTCCTCGAACAACGCGTCCTCGAGGTCCTGGATGCGGTCGTCGAGAACCTCGAAGAAGCCGTCGACCAACCGGTCCAGCAACGTGTGCACGAGCAACCCGATGCCGTGCTCGCCGAGCGTGCCGAGATCGTCCCAGTCCTCGAGCAACGGATCGAGCGGAAACCCGTCGTCGGAGCGAATCGTGATCAACGCTCGGTCCAGGATGAACGTCTCCACCCGCGTCGACGCGAGTTCCCCACTCGCCCGGTCGATCCGGACCGCCCGCGCCTGCAGCAGGCTGTGATCGCGATAGCGCACCAGCCGGGGCCGGGTACTGCCCTCCGCGGCATTCTCGATCGCCAGAGGATGCACCTCCACCGTGCCCCCGAGCAGTGGCGCGAGCACACGCAGGTCGGGCGACCGTCGCGGCGGGGGCCACCTCGCCGGAAGGGCCGCTCCCCTGCTTCGTCACATCGCTCACCCGTCCGATCATGGTTCACACCCGCCGATCCGGCAGCGACGCGTGAACTTCGTGTCCACTTCACGGACCGGCCATCCGGCGTCGTCGCCGCGTTGCGGTTCCCGGCCTACCGTCCTCGCGTCCTCACCCGTCCACCGGAGGTACCGCTACCGTGACCAGCACACCGTTCGACCGCCGCGCCTTCATCGGCCGCACCGCCCTCGTGGGCCTCGGAGTCACCCTCGCCGGCAGCGTCGGCACCCTGTTCCGGACCGGCCCCGCGTCCGCCGCGCCGGCCGGCACCGTCGGCTACGGGCCCCTCGTTCCCGACCCCGCCGGACTCCTCGCCCTGCCGGCAGGCTTCTCGTACACCGTCGTATCCCGTTCCGGCGAAACCACACTCGACGGCGGCGCGGCGTTCCCCAGCGACCCCGACGCGAACGGTGTGTTCGCGACCGCCGCCGGCACCGCACTCGTCACCAACCACGAGGTCGGCGGCGACGAACCGTTCGGCGTCCCGGTCGTCGACGGCCTCACCTACGATCCGGGTGCCCGCGGCGGCACCACCACGACCACGATCGGCCCGGACGGCACCCGCCGGGAGCAGTACGTGAGCGTCGCCGGCACCGTCAACAACTGCGCCGGCGGCATCACTCCGTGGGGCACCTGGCTCACGTGCGAGGAGACCGAGGCCCGAGCCGGCTCGAAAGGATTCGCCCTCGATCACGGCTACGTCTTCGAAGTCGACCCCGCCGGCCCGGCCGCCAACATCGACAAGAGCCCGATCCCGCTGAAGTTCCTCGGCCGCTACGCACACGAAGCGGTCGCCGTCGACCCGGCGTCGAGCGTCGTCTACCTCACCGAGGACGCCGGTAGCCCCAACGGCCTGTTCTACCGGTGGACGCCGCCGCAGGGCTTCGTCGGCGGCCCGGGGGCGTTCCACGCGCTCGCGCAGTCGCCGGGCGGCGACACCGCCGGCAGCCTGCAGGCGATGACGTGCTTCCAGGACGGCACCCACGTGCCCGATCTCGCCCAGGCCGCCACACCGGGGGTCACGTACACCGTGCAGTGGATCGACGTCCCCGACCGCGACGCCAAGACCACCTCGGTGCGCAAGCAGTTCACGAACGACCAGGTCACCCGCAGCCGCAAACTCGAAGGCCAGTGGTGGGGCGACGGCGGCGCATACTTCGTCGCCAGCTTCGCCCGTACCAGCGACGGCAGCGTGGCCGAACACGACGGGCAGGTGTGGTTCTACGACCCGGCCACCGAGACCGTCGAACTGAAAACCCTGTTCGGCGTGAACCCGGACCCGTCCGTGGACACCGGCAACTACGACGGCCCCGACAACATCACCGTGTCACCGCACGGCGGCCTGATCCTCGCCGAGGACGGCGACGGCATCAGCCACCTGATCGGTGTGACCGAGAGCGGCGAACCGTTCTCCGTCGCCCGGAACGAACTGAACGACAGCGAATTCTGCGGACCCGCGTTCAGCGCCGACGGCACCACCCTCTACGCCAACATCCAGTCACCCGGCATCACCCTCGCGATCCGCGGGCCGTGGCGTCCGGCCACCGGGTCGGCCGCGGGATCGTCCACCGGCTCCCTGGGCCCCCGCTTCGGCTCGTAGGAAAATCCTCACACCGGACGAACGACAGCGGCCCGCTCCGAATTCGGAGCGGGCCGCTGCGCTGCGGCGGAATCCACCGCCTGCACGTGCCCCCAGTAGGGCTCGAACCTACGACCTGCGGATTAAAAGTCCGTAGCTCTACCAACTGAGCTATAGGGGCGAGAAGTACGTGCGGCGAGCAGTCTAGTGGGATCGGTTCGCGCACGGAAACCACGCCCCCGTCAGGCGTGTTCGCGGTGGTCGGGTCAGATCTCCGGTGCGGGTGACTCGCCGGGCGACTCGGGTTCGCGCTGGTGCAGGTCGTTGCGCAGTCGCGTCACTTCCTCTCCGCGTTTGCGGTAGCGGCGTTGCAGGAAGACGGCCACCGCGAACAGGGCGACGCCGATGATCGCGCCCCACAGGGACGCGCCGCGGAAGCCGGGTGCCGATACGTCGAGGGTGCGTTCACCGGCGTGTGCCGCGCTGCTGCCGCCGAGGACCACGGTCAGGGTGAGGAGGTTCGGAATCGCGACGACGACACCGAGGACCAGGCTCGCGAGCACCCATATCTTGGCGTGTGTCCGTCGCCGGGACCGCCAGGCGAGGGCGAAGAGCAGCAGTGGCACCGCGGTGCACACCACCCCGTACAGCAGTCCCCAGGCGATACCTCGGCCGAAGCTTCCGTCCGCGAGCGATGCGACGCGCTGTGACCACCAGCGCGGCAGGAACGCGGCCAGAACGAAGTAGGCGATCACGAGTGCCGCGACGATCACCGCCACCCAGATCGTCTTCTTCGCCCAGGCCGGCATTCCCGGCTTCGTGGTGGTGGCCGGATCACCGGATGGAGCCGATATGTCGTTCACGCTCGTCCTCCCGTCGTAGAAGGTGCCGCCGTCCGCGAGCGCGACCCTGGCGAAATTGTGTGCTCACCGTGGTCGGTGCCGCAACACCTACCGGCGGAGTGTCGCCGCGGATGCTGCTGCGGCCACGAGGAGGGCACCGACGAACACGACGGTCGCGGGCCATCCGCCCGCCGCGTACGCGAGTCCGGCGCACGCCCCGGCGATGCTGGAACCGAGGTAGTACGCGAACAGATACATCGACGACGCCTCGGCCCGGTGCTCGGTCGCGAGCAGCCCCACCCACCCGCTGGCCACGGCGTGAGCGGCGAAGAAACCGCCGGTGAACAGCAGCATGCCGACCAGCACGACGGGCAGCACCGGGATCAGCGTGACCATCAGCCCCACCGCCATCACGACGATCGCACCGAGCAGGACTCGGGGGCGCCCGAACCGGTCGGCCGCCGAACCGGCTGCGGTCGACGTCCACGTGCCCGCCAGGTACAGCAGGAACACCAGCCCCACCGCCGCGGCGGGCAGCGAGAACGGCGCGGCGAGCAGTCGGAACCCGAGAAAGTTGTAGGCCGACACGAATCCGCCCATGAGCAGGAAGCCCAGCGCGAACAGCGTGCAGAGTGCGGGTTCGCGGACGTGTGCGGCGATGTTGGCCACGACGATCCGCGGGTGCACCCGCTGCGGGCGGAACCTGTGCGACGCCGGCAGTGTCCGGGTCATCACGACGGCCAGGGCCAGTGCCGTCAGAGCCGCGACCTCCATCGCCCACCGCCACGATGCGACGTCGAGCACGGCCGCCGGGACCAGCCGGCCGAGCAGTCCTCCGATCGTGGTGCCCGCGATGTAGCGGCCCATCGCGGAGCCGAGGTCGCGTCCGTGGACCTCCTCCGCCAGGTAGGCCATCGCGACCGCGGGAATCCCGGCGAGGGCGATGCCCTGCAGGGCGCGGGCAGTGAGGAGGACGGCCATGTTCGGGCTCAGCGGCGCGAGGACACCGACGACGCTCGACACCGTCGCGGACACCACCATGACGCGGGTGCGCCCGAACCGCTCCGACAGCACGCTCGCGGGAACGATCGCGAGCGCGACCAACCCGGTGGTCACCGACACCGCGAGAGCGGCCACTCCCGGCGGCACCGCGAAGTCGTCGGTGAGGGCGGGGAGCAGGGCCTGCGCCGAGTACATGGACACGAACGTCGTCAGCCCGGCGGCGAACAGGGCGACGGTGATCGCCCGGTAGCGGCGCGACCCGCGCTCGACCGGATCGGCGACGCGCGTCGCCCCGTCGAGTTGCGTTTCCCGTGTCGCCCGGCTCACGTGCCCACCTCCGAGGACCATCCTCACGAAACCCCCCGACCGAAAGGAAATGCATTCTTTCGCCCATGCTGATGCGTTCGATGCATAAGCTGGTGGTCGTGGAACTGCTCGACGGTCTGCGCTGGTTCATCGCTCTCGCGGAGACCGAACAGGTCACTGCGGCGTCGGACATGCTGCGTATCTCCCAGCCGACCCTGTCGCGGCGGCTGGCCCGGCTCGAACGCGACCTCGGCGGCGAGTTGTTCGAGCGGCACGGTCGGCGACTCGAACTCAACGACCGCGGTCGCATCCTGCTCGAACACGCCCGGCGCGCCTCGGCGGAACTCACCGCCGCCCGGCAGGAGATCGCGGCGTTCGACAGCCCCGACCGCGGGACGGTCCGGCTGGGATTCCTGCACTCGTTCGGGACGTGGCTCGTCCCCGGGGTACTGCGCGACTACCGGCAGCGGAGCCCGCGGGTGTCGTTCGCTCTCTACCAGGACGCCGCCACGACGCTCGTCGACCGCGTCGTCGCGGGCCGCGACGATCTCGCCTTCGTCTCCCCTCGGCCCCGCAGCACCCTGGTGCACTGGACCCCGATCACGCATCAGCGGCTCGCGCTCGCGGTCCCGGCCGGCCACCCGCTCGGGGAGTACACGACGGTGGACCTGACCGCCGCGGCGGGCGAATCGTTCATCGGCATGCACGAGGACTACGGGATGCGCCGCATTCTCGACGACCTGTGCGCTGCCGCCGGTTTCGTCCCGAACGTCGTTTTCGAGTCGAGCGAACTGGCCACCATCGGCGGACTGGTGGCCGCGTCCCTGGGCGTGGCGGTGATGCCGTGGCAGGAGCCGCACACGTGGCCCGACGGCGTGACACTCGTTCCTCTGCGCGGGGCCGGTCGAGACATCGGGGTGGTGTGGGCGTCCGGCCGCCCCCTCGCCCCGGCGGCGTCCCGGTTCCTCGAGTTCACGGTGCGGGCACACGCGCCCGTCGATGTCGGCGAACCCACGGAAACCGCACCCGAGAAGGTCACCGACGTGTAACGTCCGCCACACCCGATTCGGTATATGTCGGGACGGCCGAAACCTGCGACCAGGGGGGACAGGACTTTCGGCAACCAGATGACCGCTTTGGACCCCACTTCCGCGGACAAACCTACGCTACCGTAGGTTTGCGACCCGCCCGACGACCACGCCGACGGCGCACGCCAGCGAAAGACACCTGCAGAAGACGCCGACGTCTTTACGTGTCAACGACTTTCATGGAGGCAGAACTGATGTCGAGGGACCTCACCCAGCTCGAGTTGCTGCAGGAACTGCAGCCCGTCGCAGAAGAGAACGTCAACCGACATCTCTCGATGGCCAAGGACTGGCACCCTCACGACTACGTTCCGTGGGACGAGGGCCGCAACTTCGCGGCGATGGGCGGCGACGACTGGGATCCCGAACAGTCCCGGCTCGACGACGTCGCGAAGGCCGCGATGATCACCAACCTCCTCACCGAGGACAACCTGCCGTCGTACCACCGCGAGATCGCCGAGAACTTCTCGCAGGACGGCGCCTGGGGCACCTGGGTGGGCCGGTGGACGGCCGAGGAGAACCGGCACGGCATCGTGATGCGCGACTACCTCGTCGTCACCCGCGGAGTCGACCCGGTCGAGCTCGAGAACGCCCGGATGATCCACATGACGAACGGGTACAACTCCCCCGCCGGCGACAGCGTGGGCCTGCTGCACTCGGTCTCGTACGTGACGTTCCAGGAACTCGCGACGCGGGTCTCGCACCGGAACACCGGCAAGGCCTGCCAGGATCCGATCGCCGACCGGATGCTGCAGCGCATCGCCGCCGACGAGAACCTGCACATGATCTTCTACCGCAACATCTGTGGTGCCGCGATGGACCTCGCCCCCGACCAGACGCTGCGGGCCGTGACCGACATCATCAAGAACTTCGAGATGCCGGGCGCCGGCATGCCGAACTTCCGGCGCAACGGCGTGCTCATGGCCAAGCACGGCATCTACGACCTGCGTCAGCACCTCGAGGAGGTCGTGCAGCCGGTGCTGCGGAAGTGGAAGGTGTTCGAGCGCACCGACTTCACCGCCCGCGGCGAGGACACCCGCGAGGAACTCGCCGCCTTCCTCGAAGGCCTCGAACAGCAGGCGGTGCGGTTCGAGGAGATGCGCGACCGTTCCCTCGCGCGTGACGCCGCCCGCGCGGAAAAGGCGTCCTGACAGGCCCCCACCTGGCCCGTTGCGGCTATCCTGTGCCCGGTACCGGATTCGGTACCGGGCACACCTTTTCCCCGAAACGCTCCTCCCGAGGTCGCATGTCTTCTTCCCGGTCCCCCCTTCGCATCGGTTCGCTCGAACTGGGCAGCCCCGTCGTCCTCGCCCCCATGGCAGGAATCACGAACGTCGCATTCCGGACGCTGTGCCGAGAACTCGAGATCGAACGCGCCGGCAGCACCGCCGGCCTGTACGTGTGCGAGATGGTGACGGCCCGCGCCCTCGTCGAACGCCATCCGGTGACGATGCACATGACCACGTTCGGGCCCACCGAGACCCCGCGGTCGCTGCAGCTGTACACCGTCGACCCCGAGATCACGTACGCCGCCGCGAAGATGATCGTCGACGAGAACCTCGCCGACCACATCGACATGAACTTCGGCTGCCCCGTCCCCAAGGTCACCCGCAAGGGCGGCGGCTCCGCCCTGCCCTACAAGCGCCGCCTGTTCGGGCAGATCGTCGCCGCCGCCGTGAAGGCCACCGAGGGCACCGACATCCCCGTCACCGTCAAGATGCGGGTCGGTATCGACGCCGAACACCACACCCACCTCGACGCCGGACGCATCGCCGCCGCCGAAGGTGCCGCCGCCGTCGCGCTGCACGGCCGCACCGCCGCCCAGCGCTACTCCGGACAGGCCGACTGGTCGGAGATCGCCCGGCTCAAGGAGCACGTCACCGACGTCCCGGTCCTCGGCAACGGCGACATCTTCGCCGCCGAGGACGCCGAGAAGATGATGGCCGAGACCGGCTGCGACGGCGTCGTCGTCGGACGCGGCTGCCTCGGTCGGCCGTGGCTGTTCGCGGAACTCAGCGCCGCACTCAACGGCACCGAGATGCCCGTACCGCCGAATCTCGGCGAGGTCGCCGCGATCATGATGCGGCACGGACGCCTCCTCGCCGACCATCACGGTGAGGACAGGGGCATGCGCGAGATGCGCAAGCACATCGCCTGGTACATGCGCGGATTCCCGGCCGGCTCCGAGCTGCGCAACGGAATGGCCCGGGTGTCGTCGCTGGCCGAACTCGAGGGCTTCCTCGGGCAGCTCGATCCGACGGTGCCGTTCCCCAAGGACGCGGAAGGACCGCGCGGCCGACAGGGCTCCCCCGGCACCGTGGCCCTCCCGGACGGATGGCTCGACGACCCCGAGGACACCCTGGTACCGGCCGGCGCCGACATCATGCACTCCGGCGGATAAGACCGCCAGGTCTGCCGCGCGCCCCTGTCGAACTCGCAATCGATCAGTATCATTGCGGCGTCGTCGAGCGACGGTACTTGTTTGGAGGCGGAGAGGTCAGGGCGCGCAGGTGGGTGACGAGCACAATCCCGGTCGTGACGCACGGGAAGGCCGTGCCCCCTGGGAACGTCCACTGGCCGACCGACGCCGTGGCCGCAGGGGGATCGACGATCCGGACTCCGGCGACCAGCTCTCCGTCGCCGACCTGATGGCGAAGATGGGTCACGCCACACCCCCGCCCGACCCCGACCCCGACACCGAGGTCATTCCGGCGATCACCTCGGCCGCGCCGCCGCCCCCACCGGAACCCGAACCGGAACCGTCGTGGGTCGCCGACGCCGTCACCACCGCCGCACCCCGCGCCGTCGGCTCCCCCAACCGCACCCGTCTCGCCGCGAACCGCGACCGCAAACGCCGCAGACTGCTCGTCGCAGGGCGGTCCGCCGTCGCGTTCGTCGCGGTACTGACACTGCTCGCGCGACCGGTGTCATCTGGGGCTACCTGCAGTCCACCGAGGGACGGTTCGCCCAGATCTCGGCTCGACACCGACTCGTCCGACATCGTGGATCCGGGCGGACAGACCGGCGACGAGACCTATCTGATCGTCGGCACCGACACCCGGGCGGGTGCGGCCGGCCAGGTCGGCGCCGGCACCGTCGAAGACGCCGAGGGCGCCCGATCGGACACCGTCATGCTCGTACACGTCCCGGCCGACCGTAGCCGCGTCGTCGCCGTGTCCTTCCCCCGCGACCTGGACGTGGAACGGCCCGTCTGCGAGGGCTGGGACAACAACACCGGCACGTACACCGGCGAGATGTACCCGGCGGCGGACGGCGACAAACTCAACGCCACCTACGCGTTGGGCGGGCCGAAGTGCCTGGTGAAAGTGATCCAGAAACTCTCGGGGGTGAAGATCCGGCACTTCGTCGGCATGGACTTCGCCGGCTTCGAGAGCATGGTCGACGAGGTCGGCGGCGTGCAGGTCTGCGTGCCGCAACCCCTGATCGACGGCGAACTCGGCACCGTCCTGCCCGTCGCCGGCAACCAGACCCTCGACGGCCGCAAGGCCCTCGACTACGTCCGGGCCCGCCACGTCGACGCCGAGGGCAACGGCGACTACGGCCGGATCAAACGACAGCAGCTGTTCCTGTCGGCGCTCCTGCGGGAGGCGATGTCGAGCAAGGTGCTGTTCGATCCGGGCAAGCTCAACGGGTTCATCAACGCGTTCACTCGCGCCACGTTCGTCGAGAACATGGACACCAAGTCGCTGCTCACCCTCGGGCAGTCGCTGCGCAACGTCGACGCCGGCGCGGTCACGTTCATCACCGTCCCGACCGCCGGAACCAACGACTGGGGCAACGAGATCCCCCGTCTCGACGACATCAAGGACATCTTCCAGGCGATCATCGACGACGAGCCGTTGCCCGGTGAGAAGCGGGACGCCGAGAAATCCGACACCGATTCGGCCCACACACCGGCCCCGGCACCGACCCAGCTCGCCGTCGCCCCCAACGAGGTGAGCCTGCAGGTGTCGAACGGTTCCGGGGTGTCCGGGCTGGCCGCGTCCACCGCCGACCGGCTCGCCGCGTACGGGTTCCAGATCTACAGCGTCGGCAACTACACGGATTCGAGTACCCAGACCCTGGTTCGGTTCTCCGCCGGCAACGAGGCCGAGGCGGCGACGGTGGCGTCGTCGATTCCCGGTGCAGTACTCGAGCAGGCGTCCGGGCTCGGCGCAATCGTCGAGGTCGTGCTGGGGACGGCGTTCGACCGCACCCTGACCGCCCCGGCGGAGGCCGGGGAGTCCGTCTCCTCGCCCCCCACCCGGATCGCCGAGTCCGAGGAGGTCGAACTGCCCGCCGACCTGGCCGTGACGAACGCGACCGACAACCCGTGCGCCTGACCGAATCGGCAGCGTGCACATTCACCCGACGTTCACCTGACCGTGGTGACTTGGTTTCCGACACGCCGTAGGCTGTGACCTCATGCGCGTCGCTTACAACGAACAGATGACCGAGCTCGCCGACACCCTCGGCGAGATGGCGGGTTTGGCCGGAGCGGCCATGGAGAAGGCAACCCAGGCACTTCTGCAGGCGGACCTCGGGCTCGCCGAGCAGGTCATCGGTGAGCACGAGAAGATCACCGAACTGAGCGTGATCGCCGAGGAGCGGGCGTTCGCGCTCCTCGCCCTGCAGGCCCCGGTGGCCGGCGATCTCCGGTCGGTGGTGAGCGGCATCCAGATCGTCGCCGACATCGACCGCATGGGCGCGCTCGCACTGCACGTCGCCAAGATCACGCGTCGCCGGCACCCCAACCACGTCCTCCCCGAGGAGGTCAACGGATACTTCGCCGAGATGGGTCGGATCGCCGTCGCCCTCGGTGCGGGCGCCAAGGAAGTCCTCGAGACCCGCGACCCCGAACGCGCCGCGAAGATGAGTGAAGAGGACGACGCGATGGACGACCTCCATCGCCACCTGTTCAGTGTTCTCATGGACCGCGAATGGCAGCACGGTGTCGCCGCCGCCGTCGACGTCACCCTCCTGGGCCGCTTCTACGAGCGCTTCGCCGACCACACCGTCGAGGTCGCGCGCCGGGTGATCTTCCTCGTCACCGGCAAGATGCCCGTCGAGCCCAGCAAGGACTTCGACGACATCGCCTCGTACCCCGAACTGTAGCGAGACCGCAGCGAAACGCCCGCCGGACATCCGGCGGGCGTTTCGCGTCTCCCGGCCGCACCGCACGAGAGCCGACCGCGGGCATGATCGACACGTGCACCTGCCGCGACACATCGGACGAGCCACCGGAACGGTCGGCGCCCTGTGCGCGCTGTACGGGGCGGCGGGACTGCTCGCATCGACCGTCCCCGTGGAGAACCGGTTCGTCGTCCTGCTGGCCGGCCGGACGCCGTCGCTGCTCCTGATGGCACTCTTCGGCGCCGTCGTCGCCACGCTCGGCCGCCGCTGGCTCGCGGCCGCCGCGTGTCTCGTGGTCTGCACGCTGGGCGTGTGGCTGCTCGCCCCGCTGTACCTCCCGGGTGCCGGCGGCATCTCCCCCACTGCCACCGGCCCGACCGTTCGCGTGATGCAGGCCAACGTCAAAGTGGGGCAGGCCGATCCGGAAGCGCTCGTCCACACGGTCCGGGATCGCGGCGTGGACGTCCTGACCGTGCAGGAACTGACCGACGAATCGATCGAGGCGCTGGACGTCGCCGGTCTGGACGACGTGCTTCCGCATCGGTTCGTGGTGTCGTACGGGCCGGGTGGACAGGGCGGCGGGATCTACAGCCGGTTCCCGTTGGCGAACACACGCAACCTGCCGGGCTTCCTCTCCGCCAACCTCGCCGCCGACATAGAGGTGGGGCTGCGGGAACCGCTGGCACTGTTGATGGTTCACCCGGCACCGGCCTACCTGTTCCCGGCGCAGCTGTGGGCGGCGGAGCTGCGCGGCATCCACGACGAGATGCTCGCCGTCGCGGGGCGCGACAACGTCGTCGTCAGCGGCGACTTCAACGCCGACTACACCCAGCCGCAGTACCGGGCGCTGCTCACCGACGGCTATGCCGACGCCGCCGATCAGGTGGGTGCCGGGCTGGTGCCGACCATGCCGGCGTCCCGGTGGTATCCCGCTGTCACCGGCATCGACCGCGTCGTCACGAAGGGGGCGGTGGTGACGAGCCTCGAACGCATCGACATCGCCGGATCCGATCATCACGGCCTGGTGGCCGACGTCGGCCTGAGCACCGACGGTTCGTGACCGGACCGCCCCTCGGGTGCAGCCGCGAGGCTCAGCCGAAGCGGCCCGAGATGTAGTCCTCGGTGGCCTTCTGGGTGGGGTTGGAGAAGATCTTCTCGGTGTCGTCGATCTCGATGAGTTTGCCCGGCTTGCCGGTGGCCTCGAGGTTGAAGAATGCGGTCTGGTCGCTCACGCGGGCGGCCTGCTGCATGTTGTGGGTGACGATGACGATCGTGAAGTCCTGCTTGAGTTCGGTGATGAGGTCCTCGATCGCGAGCGTCGAGATCGGGTCGAGTGCCGAGCAGGGCTCGTCCATGAGCAGCACGTCCGGGGAGACGGCGATCGCGCGGGCGATGCACAGACGCTGCTGCTGTCCACCGGACAGGCCACCGCCGGGCTTGTCGAGCCGGTCCTTGACCTCGTTCCACAGGTTGGCGCCGCGCAGCGACTTCTCGGCGACCTCGTCGAGTTCCTTCTTGTTCCGCACGCCCTGCAACTTGAGGCCGGCGACGACGTTGTCGCGGATCGACATGGTGGGGAACGGGTTGGGCCGCTGGAACACCATGCCGATGGTCTTGCGGACACCGACGGGGTCGACGGTGGAACCGTAGATGTCCTCACCGTCGAGAAGGACGGAGCCCTCGACGCGGGCGCCGGGCGTCACCTCGTGCATGCGGTTGAGGGAGCGCAGCACCGTCGACTTGCCGCAGCCGGACGGGCCGATGAACGCGGTGACGCTGCGCGGCGGTACCGACAGCCCCACATCGGCGACGGCATGGAACTTGCCGTAGTAGATGTTGACGTCCTTGAGATCCAGACGCTTGGCCATTCATCGGCTCCCTACTGGTGTGAGCTTCTGCTCGAGTATGTACTGACGAGGTTCGGTGGTGGCGGTGATCGCGGTGTCCGTCACGAAACCGGTGCTCACTTGCCGCGGACGGCGGTGAAGCGGCCGATCACCTTGGCGACGACGTTGAGGATCGCGATGACGAGGATCAGGGTCAGTGCGGCACCCCAGATCCGGTTGGAGCCGGCGTCGGTCGGGTTGTTCATCTCGGCGACCATCACGCCGGGCAGGGTGCCCATCTCGCCGCCGAACAGGTTGAAGTTGATGAACGGTGCGTAGCCGACCAGGATCAGCAGCGGCGCGCTCTCGCCGAGGACGCGGGCGAGGGCGAGCATGACGCCGGTGATGGTGCCGGGCAGCGCGGTCGGGACGACGATCCGCATGATCGTCTTCCATTTGGGGACGCCCAGCGCGTACGACGCCTCCCGCAGGTCGTTCGGCACGATCCGCAGCATTTCCTCGGTGCTGCGGACCACGACCGGGACCATCAGCAGCACCAGGGCGAGCGACACGGCCAGCGCCGACTTGGGGAAGCCGAACGTGGCGACCCACAGCGCGTAGATGAACAGGGCGGCGACGATCGACGGGATGCCCGAGAGGATGTCGACCATGAACGTCGTGAGCTTGCCGAGCTTCGAGGTACCCGCGTATTCGACGAGGTAGACGGCGACGAACAGGCCGAGCGGCACCGCCAGGATCGCGCAGAACAGGCCTTGCAGGAGAGTGCCGACGAGAGCGTGGTAGATGCCGCCGCCCTGTGCGGACGCGGACAGGCCGCTGAACGAGTGCGTGAACCACGTCTGCGACGTGACGGCCGGCAGGCCCTTGACGATCACCGTCCACAGCACCCACACGAGCGGCACGAGCGCGATCAGCACGGACAGGGTGACCAGCACGGTGGCGGTGTGATCGGTGATGCGGCGGCGCAGGCCCACCCCTTGGAAGGCGGGTGCCTTGATCGGCTTGTCGAGAACGCTGGTCATCGGTCAGTCCCGCTTTCCGGAGATCACGGCGCGTGCGGCCGCGTTGACCACGAAGGTGAGCACGAAGAGGACGAGGCCGGCGGCGATGTAGGCGCCCGCCTGGATGTCGTTGTTGAACTCGGCGTATCCGAGCGCGATCTTGGACGCGATCGTCGAGCCGGAGTCGTTGAGGCCGAGCCACGATGCCGGCGCGGACGTGGTCCGCAGGATCATGTAGAGGGCCATGGTCTCGCCGAGGGCGCGGCCCAGGCCGAGCATGGATCCGCTGATGTAGCCGGACTTGCCGAACGGGATGACGGTGGTGCGCACCACTTCCCACCGGGTCGCGCCGAGCGCGAGGGCCGCCTCGATGTGCGCCTTGGGGGTCTGGGCGAACACCTCGCGGGTCACGGCCGTGATGACCGGCAGGATCATCACCGCGAGCACGATGCCGGCGGTGAAGACGGTGCCGCCGCCGCGGATCGAGCCGGTGCCGTCCGCGAAGAACGGGATCCAGCCGAGGTGCTCGTTGAGCCACATCGCGACCGGTGCGACGGCCGGCGCGAACACCAGCAGCCCCCACAGGCCGTAGACGATCGACGGCACCGCCGCCAGCAGGTCGATCATGTACGCGAGGGGGCCGGCGAGGCGTTTCGGCGCGTATTCGGTGAGGAAGATCGCGATGCCGAGTGCGATCGGCATCGCCAGGATCAGTGCGAACACCGACACCTTGACGGTGGTGATGAACAGGTCGAGCACACCGAACGCCATCGCGTCGATGTCGACCGTGTCCCATACCCGGCTGGTGAGGAAGTTGACCTCGTTGCGCTGCAACGCGGGCACCGCCCGCCAGATCAGGAAGATGCCGACGGCCGCGACGAGGAGTGTGATGAAAACTGCCGAACCCGAGGCGAAGGAACCGAAGATCCGGTCTCCGGGCCGGGTGACAGCCTTGTTCTTCGTTTCCGGTGAGGAAGTGATCGGGGCCTCCGGGGTACCGTTCGGACCGCCCACCCCGGCCCCGCCGTCCGCGGGGCCGGAGGCGCGTGGTGTTGACCGTGTGCTCGCGTCAGTCATCTGCGCTCACATTCTCCGTCGAATATAGATGGGCAGTCCGGATGCGGTGCGTCCCGATCAGCCGATGGCCGCGATCGACTCGTTGATCTTGGCGCGGAACGACTCCGGCAGCGGGACGTAGCCCTGGTCGGCGAGCGTCTGCTGGCCCTCGTTCGCGGCACTCGTCAGGAACGACTTCACGGCGGCGGAGGTGTCCGCGGGGTACCCGGCCGAGCACACGATCTCGTAGGTGGCCAGGATCAGCGGGTAGGTGCCGGCCTCGGTGCTGCCGTAGATCGACTTCAGGTCGAGGGTGAGGTCACCGGTGCCCGAACCCTTGAACGCGGCGTTCGCGATCGCCTTGCCGGCGGTGTCCTGCGTCAGCTCCACCGGGCCGGAGCCGTTGTCGATCTGCGCGATCGCCAGCTTCTGCTGATCCGCGAACGACTTCTCGACGTACGTGATCGATCCGGGAGCCGACGCGACGGCCTGCGCGACACCCGCCGAACCCTTGGCACCCTCACCGACGCCACCCTTGAAGTCGGAGCCCGCGCCGACCGTCCAGGCGCCCTTGGACGACGCCTCGAGGTACTGCTGGAAGTTGTCGCTGGTGCCCGAGGAGTCGGAGCGGAAGATCGGGTTGATCTTCTCGTCCGGGAGCTCGGTGCCCGAGTTGAGGGCGGCGATCGCCGGATCGTTCCACGTGGTGACGGTGCCGTTGAAGATCTTGGCGACGACCTCGCCGCTGAGGACCAGGTCGTCGACGCCGTCGAGGTTGTAGGCGAGCGCGACCGGGCCGAACACGAGCGGCAGGTTCCACGCGTCGTTGCCGTTGCAGCGCTGCTTGGCCTGCTCGGCCTGCTCCCCCTTGATCGCCGAGTCCGAGCCCGCGAAGTCGATCTGGTTCGCAATGAACTGGGTGCGGCCGTCGCCGGAACCGCTCGGGTTGTAGGCGACGTTGACGGACTTGCCCTTGTTCTGGCAGGCCGCGATGTAGGTGGAGGTGAACTCGTCCATCGCGTTCTTCTGCGCCGACGACCCGGCCCCGGACAGCTTGTCCTTGCCGTCACACAGTGCCGTGGACGCGGACGTGTCGACCGTCGAGGAGGCGGCGTTGTTGTCGCTGCCGCACGCCGTCAGCGTCATGGCCGCGACAGCACCGAACACCACTGCTCCGAACACTGCGCCGTTACGCTCGAGCTTCACCCTGGATCCTCCGCTGTCCTGGCGTTCCGCCCGTCGTCGGGCGGCGTGGAAGATGTCGGTCCGCACGGGACCGCACCGGGTGGCGATCCGCCACCCAGGCCAGAAAGGTAAGGGTGCCCGGTAGCCATCGGGACCCGGTTCGGTGAACGGAAGGTGAACTCCCGCCGGAATCTGCCCGAGAACTTCGTCACACGCCGGATTCGTGCGGAAGATCAGCCCCGCGCGGTGTACGCGACGTCGACGTGGAACCGCTCGAATCCGAGCCGCTCGTACGTGTGCAGAGCTGCGGTGTTGTCCCCTTCGACGTACAGCAGGACGGTGCCGAGACCGCGGGCCCGCAGATGGTGCAGGCCCGCCAGCGTGAGCACCCGGCCCAGGCCGCGGCCCTGCGCGTCGGGGTCGATTCCGACGACGTACACCTCCCCGAGTGCGGGGGTGTCGTTCTCCGGCGCGTGCACCTTGGTCCAGTGGAAGCCCAGCAGACGGTCCGGGGCGCCGTCGCCGTGCTCTGCGGGGAACGCCAGGAACAGTCCGGCAGGATCGAACCACGGTTCGCTGCGGCGTTCGTCGATGTCGCGCTGCGTCCACGTGCCCTGCTCCGGATGCCACGCGAACGCGGCGGCATTGACCCGCAGGAGCTCCGCGTCGTCCTCCGGGCCCCGGTACGTGCGCAGCGTGACATCGTCCGGCACGACGACGTCGGGCAGCGGCTCGGTCAGCGACCGGCGCAGCTGCAGCAGTTCCCGCGCCCCGATCAGGTCGAGCCGGCCGGCGACGGCGACGGCGGCCGGCAGGTTGCCGTGCGCCCACACCCGGGTGCCCGCCCCTCCGGAACGCAGCGCCTCCGCGACGAGCCGGCGCCCGGTCCCGGCCCCGCGGCCGTCGGGATCGACGACGACCTCCGCCATCGCCGGATGGTCCCCGTGCCCGGGCTCGAGCTGCGCGTAACCGACGACGCGGCCGTCGACCGTCGCCGTCAGGTGCCGGGCCGCACCGGGGCCGGTGAGTGCGTGCAGCGCCTGCTCCGACACGGGCGCGGTGCCGTCGGCCGTCGTGGCGCGGGCGACGAGGTCCCGGATCTCCGCGGCCGGCGGTGAATCGATCCAGTCGAGCTGCAGAGTGTTCATCGATATGCCGATCCTTGGGTAGGGGCAGGGCTGGAGTCCGGTCCGTCCGGAGCCGGATCGTCGTCGGGGGCCGGGTCGGTCGGCGCCGGGCCGGGCCGGGACGGCGGACGCACCGCCTTGTAGCCGACGTTGCGGACGGTCCCGATGAGGGACTCGTAGTCCGAGCCGAGTTTGGCACGCAGCCGTCGGACATGGACGTCGACGGTGCGGGTGCCGCCGAAGAAGTCGTACCCCCACACCTCCTGCAGCAACTGCGCGCGGGTGAACACCCGGCCCGCGTGCTGCGCGAGATATTTGAGGAGCTCGAACTCCTTGTAAGTCAGATCGAGGGGACGACCCCGCAGTCGTGCGGTGTACGTCCCCTCGTCGATCACCAGCTCACCGAGCGTGATCTTGCCGGTCGCTTCGGGCGCGGTCACACCCCCGTTGCGGCCGACGAGCAACCGCAGTCTCGCATCGAGTTCCGCCGGCCCGGTCGTCGGGAGCAGGATGTCGTCGAGACCCCATTCCGCGTTGACGGCGACGAGTCCGCCCTCGGTCAGGACGGCCACGACCGGGATCGCCGAGCCCGTCGTCCCCAGCAACCGGCACAGGCCGCGCGCCGCGGCCAGATCGGTGCGGGCATCGACGAGCGCGACGTCCGCCGCACCCGCCTCGAGAAGTGACGACACGTCGGCCGGAGCCGGCCGCACCGTGTGCGACAGCAGGGCCAACGACGGCAGCACCGTCTCCGGATCGGGGTCGGAGGTCAGAAGCAGAAGCTCCACTCAGGCCTCCCTCTCTGTCGCCGCGAACGCCGGCGGAGGGCCGACACCGAGTGGTCCGACAAGTTTTCGCGCACAGACTAGCGCGAGCCGACACCGGACCGCCGCACCGGCACCCGAGGCGAACAGTAACAATGGGATTGTGCGGAAACTGATCATCGGGCTGGTGTGCCTCGTCGGAATCGCCGTCGTCGTCGACTTCGGCGCCGCCGCCTACTCCGAGTACCGGGTGTCCCGGGCGCTACGTGAGGGCGGCTCGCTCACCGCCGACCCCGAGGTCACCATCCACGGCTTCCCGTTCCTCACCCAGGCGTGGCGCGGCAAGTACGACGACGTCGAGATCCGCGCCCAGCAGGTGCACCGGGACATGATCGGCGACGTGACGATCGAGGCGACCCTGAACGGGGTGTCCGTACCGGCGTCCACGATCCTCGACGGTTCCGTGTCCCAGGTGCCCGTCGACCATCTGGAGGGCCGGATGATGATCGACGCCACCGACCTGGGGAAATTCCTCGGCATCCCCGATCTGCAGGTGTCGGCGCCGCCGGCGGACAAGTCGGACGGCACCGGAGGATCCGGCGGATCCGGGTCGCCGACCACCGGCGGCATCGTGTTCACCGGCACCGTCCCGGTGGGCCCGCTGCAGACATCGGTGAGCGTGCAGGCCGACCTGGTGCTGCGCGGTGAGCAGTTGATGATCGTGGCCACCGACTTCTACTACGGCCCCGAGGGCGAGGCGGACTTCTCCGTCCCGAATCCGCTGCGCCAGGGAGTGCTCGACCTGTTCACCAAGACCATCGACCCGCAGGCACTCCCGTTCGGCATCATGCCCACCGACGTGTACGCCGAGGGATCGCAGATCGTCGTCGAGGGCATCGGCGACGATCTCGTCATCGATCTCGATCGTCTCCAGGAGGCCGCATGACCGCTGTCGTCGTTCTACTGATCGCGGTCGCCGCCACCCTCGCCGTCGGTCTCGCGCTGCGGGCGCGAGCCGGGAGGGTGCGCGCGTCGGAACCTGCCGCGACGGCCGGCGACGAGCGGACCGTGCTCCTCACCGAGGCCGGGGTGACTGCGACCGGACACCCCGTCGTCCTCCATTTCTCCGCCGACTGGTGCGGCCCGTGCGCGGCGGTCCGTCGCGTCGTCGGGAACGTTCTCGCCAAGCTCGACGCATCCCGCACCGACGGTCCGGCCGCTCTCGACATCGAACTCGACATCGACGAAAACCCCGCCCTGGCAAAGACTCTCGGCGTCCTGTCGCTTCCCACCACGTTCATCCTCGACGGCGATCTGACCGAACGTTTCCGCATCTCCGGGGTGCCGTCGGCGGCCGACCTCGAAGCGGCCCTGGTCCCACTCCTCGAAACCGAGTGACCCACATCGCGAAAAATTGGGTACGCTGCACCTCGTGTACTCCAACCACGAGCTGATGCTCACCCGACGCCGCGCAGTCGACCTGTGCCGCCTCGGTGGTTGTTGCTGTCCCTGCTGTTGATCACGGCAGGTCGACGCCTCTTTCCGGCCCAGCGTGTCGTCGCTGTCCGACGAACCCACCCGTGATCGGTGCATCCGAAAAGCCCGCCGCCACGCGCCGGCATCTCAGCACTCGGTATCCCGCAGGAGCACTCCGCATGTCCACTCCCACCCTCACCGCACAGCAGGTCGACGTCCGCGGTCCACGTTTCGCCGCCTGGGTCACCACCGCCGTCCTGGTGATCGTCCTGATCGTGTCGACGGTGTCGCCGCTGGTCGCCGGCATCCTGCTGGCCGCGCAGGCCGTCGTCTTCGCGATCGGCGCCCTGGCCGGGCCGCGCCGCAGCCCGTACGGCCGACTGTTCGCGGCCGTCGTCTCCCCACGGCTGGGGCCGGTCACCGAACGTGAGCCCGTCGCACCGCTGCGGTTCGCACAGCTCGTCGGTCTCGTCTTCGCGGCCGTCGGCACCGTCGGTTTCCTCGCCGGCGCCGGGCTCGTCGGGGCCGTCGCGACCGGGTTCGCACTGTTCGCCGCGCTCCTCAACGCCGCTTTCGGGGTCTGCCTGGGCTGCCAGATCTACCCACTGGTCGCACGCCTGCGCGGCAACACCCGAAACCTGGCCTGACCCCACAGTTTTCTCGAATTCTCCACTCGTCGTTCCGAACCCGAAAGGACCACCTATGGCTCGCTCCGACGTCCTGGTCTCCGCAGACTGGGCCGAGCAGAATCTGACCGCACCCAAGACCGTCTTCGTCGAGGTCGACGAGGACACCTCCGCCTACGACGGCGGCCACATCGAGGGCGCGATCAAGCTCGACTGGCGCAAGGATCTGCAGGACGCGGTCCGCCGCGACTTCCTGAACCAGGAACAGTTCTCTGCGCTGCTGTCCGCGAAGGGCGTCGCGAACGACGACACCGTGGTCCTCTACGGCGGCAACAACAACTGGTTCGCCGCGTACGCGTACTGGTACTTCAAGCTGTACGGCCACCAGGACGTCAAGCTGATCGACGGTGGCCGCAAGAAGTGGGAGCTCGACGGCCGTCCGCTGTCGAAGGAGACCGTCACCCGCCCGGCCACCGAGTACAAGGCCGCAGCGCCCGACACCTCGATCCGCGCCTTCCGCGACGACGTGATCGCCGCGATCGGTTCCGCGAACCTGGTGGACGTCCGCTCCCCCGACGAGTACTCGGGCAAGATCCTCGCGCCGGCGCACCTGCCGCAGGAACAGGCACAGCAGCGTGGCCACGTCCCCGGCGCCATCAACATCCCGTGGAGCACCACCGCCAACGAGGACGGCACCTTCAAGTCCGACGAAGACCTCGCGAAGCTGTACGCGGACAAGGGCTTCGACGACTCCAAGGAAACCATCGCCTACTGCCGTATCGGCGAGCGCTCGAGCCACACCTGGTTCGTGCTGCAGGAGATCCTCGGTAAGCAGAACGTGAAGAACTACGACGGCAGCTGGGTCGAGTACGGCTCGCTGGTCGGCGCACCGATCGAGTTGGGAGCATAAGAGTTATGTGCGGAGCACCTGTTCAGACCCAGACCCTGCCCGCAGGCGTCAACGTCGAGACGGAAACGGTCATCACCGGCCGCGTCCTCGACACCGCCGGCCAGCCGGTCGGTGGCGCGTTCGTCCGCCTCCTCGACAGCACCGACGAGTTCACCGCCGAGGTCGTCGCCTCCGCGACCGGCGACTTCCGCTTCTTCGCCGCCCCCGGCGACTGGAAGGTCCGCGCCCTCTCCGCCGCCGGCAACGGCGACGTGCGCATCAGCCCGTCCGCCCCCGGCGTGCACAGCGTGGACGTGACCGTCACCAAGTAGGTCACCGAGAACCCGGCAGGGGCGTCGTTCCGTGACGGAGCGGCGCCCCTGTGGCGTGTCGGCAGGGGCCCGTCAATGGATTCGCTTACGCAGCGGCGGCGCCCCGAACAGGAACCAGGCGGCCGGCCCGATGACGGGCAGGACGACGGTGAGCACCGACCACCAGAACTTCGACCCGGCGCGGTCGTGACGGGTCCGGAAGATCGAGACCAGTGCGGCGACGGTGAGCCCGACGATGACCAGCACCTGGATGTCGAAGATCAGCGGCACGGTCGGGTTGTTGCGGTCCATCTCGGCTCTCCCCCCTCGAAACGATGCGGGCCCGACGCTAGCGGATGTGCTTGGCTGCACGTATGGGGTGGATCGCGAGAGAGATCGGTGTTGCGTCCGGGGTCGGTGCCGCGGTGGCGGCGGTCGAGACGATCCGGTCCGGCAGCCTCGGATCGATGCCGGTGGCGCTGGCGGTGGGGGTGTTCGCCGGAGTGGTGGTCGGATCCGTGTCGGTGGTAGGCGGCTCCCTGGCGCTGCGATCGGCGCAGGCGTGGCCACCGCATTCGGCGCGGTGCCGGCGGCACCGGTTCGCGACCTGGTCGGCGGGCGCGGTGTTCCTGTTCGTCGCCGTGTTCTTCGTGTGGGGTGTGTCGACGACGGGTGCGAGCCCGTCCGGCGGGGCGTGGTTCGTGGCGGTCTCGGCAGTGTGCGCCGCCGTGACCTACGTGTGCACACTGTTCCTCGCGCCGGCCCCGGTGCAGTGTTCGTCGGATGCGGAATAGCGGCAGATGAACCCGTGGAGGGCGCCGAACCGTGGGATGCCGCCGATCGGCGACCGTGCGGCGACGTGGTGAACGACGCCAGACTCGAGCGGAAGCGTCGACCGCTCCGAGAAGCTTTCGACGAGGTGTGCCGCCGCGACGGCTGGGATCGCGCACACCCGTGAGCCTCTGCCCGCGAACACGGGAACGAACCACCGATTTCGAACGTTCCCGCGCAGAGGTCTAGGATGAGCGACGTGGTCATCTTCTTCGAGGTTCTTCTTGTCCTTGCCGCCATCCTGATCACCTGGTTCTCCGTGTACACGGTGTACCGCCTGGTCACCGACCAGCCGTGAGTCAGGATCCGGAAGCCGGCGCCGATTCGGCGTCCGAGCAGCCCGAGGCGTCCGAGCCGCAGGTAGTGCGCGGTAGCGGTAACCAGGCTGTCGAGGATGCCGTGGTTCGTGCCGAGGACACGGCGGGACGCAACATCGCGAACCTGCCGGGTCTGCCGCTACCCGACGACACCGCGAATCTTCGCTTCGGCCCGGACCTCAATCCGGGCATGCTCGCGCTGATCCCGCTCGTCGGCGTGTGGCGCGGTGAGGGCGAGGGTCGTGACGCCGACGGCGACTACCGTTTCGGCCAGCAGATCGTCGTCTCCCACGACGGTGAGAACTACCTGACCTGGGAGTCGCGGTCGTGGCGCCTGGACGCCGACGGTAACTATGCGGCCCCCGACCAGCGCGAGAGCGGTTACTGGCGTGTCGCCGGCGACGGCATCCCGGGCAGCACCAACGAGGAAGTCATCGAACTGCTGCTCACCCACGCCTCCGGTGTCGTCGAACTGTTCTACGGCCAGGCGTTGACGCAGTCGTCGTGGGAACTCGGCACCGATGTCGTGATCCGCTCCGAATCCGGTGAACTGATCGGTGGCGCCAAGCGCCTGTACGGCATCGTCGAAGGCGGTGACCTCGCCTACGTCGAGGAACGCGTCATCGCCGACGGCCCCCTCGAGCCGCGTTTCTCGGCGCGACTACAGCGCTACGCCGGCTAGAACAACCCCGGAACAGCAGCGATCCCCGGGCCCGTCCACTGCGGACGAAGCCCGGGGGTTTCGTCTTTCGTGGCGTCCCGACCTGGACACGGTCGGGGGGGCTCGGGGATCGGGTAGCTGCCTGGGATTCGCCGGCCTGACGCGGTCAGTGAATTCCGAGAGCATCGTGGCTAGCGGACAGCCACCTCACGTGTCCGTTTGTCATTCAACTCCAGACCACCTCCTTCCTCGTGTAGAGCCGAAGGTACGCCCGGATCCGCGGACTCTGCAACGGATTTTTCGTCCGCCCACAGCGAAGCCCCGCCCCGGACGGATCCGGGACGGGGCTGCTGTCGGGGAAACTAGCTGGCGCTCTTCAGTACATTGCCGATGATGTCACCGATGAAACCGGCCGGGTCGTTGATGATCGACGACGCCGCCGAACCGCTCGCAACCGGGCCCGACGAACCGAAGCCCGACGAATCGAGGCTGCCGGTCACGATCTCACCCGGGTTGGCGGCGCGAACCGTCACGCACACACCCATCGGGTCGGCCTTCTTCTCGCCCCACGCATCCGGCTTCGCCGACGCGCCACTGTCGTAGACCGTGCCGACCTTGGCATCCGCCGGAACCTTGTACGTGGTGACGAACTCTGCCGGGCTACCGTCGATCGCCCATCCCAAGGCCGAGGTCGTGGACACGCTGTTCGCCGTGTAGTCGTTGTTGGTCTTGACGTCCTTGCCGTTGACCGTGGCCGATTGGAGGGTGAAGCCCGCCGGGAAGTAGTCGGTCATGGTACGCAGCAGCGTCGCAGCACCCGACTCCTTACCGACCGTGATCTTGTAGCTCACGGTGCCACCCGGGGCAACAGTGCCGTCGCCGATGACCTGCTTGGTCAGCTTGATCTTCACCAGACCGGCGGGGCCGGCGAAGACCTGCGATGCCTGGGTACCGCACTCGGCCGGCGCGGCCGAAGCGACGCCGGTACCGAAGGTGAGTCCTCCGGCGACGATGGCTGCGGCGGCAGCGGAGGCTGCGATGCGGCGAGTCAGGGGTCGGGTCATGAAAAGCTCCTTCGGTCGTCCTGACGAGGGGGAATCAAGATGCGTAGAACACGTTTCAGGTCTGCGTTCACCGAACCGCACATACAGGCGAATGCCGTCACATCATGACACGCTGCCGAACGTTCGTTCAAGTTGTGCCACCGCAGATGAGAGGCACTTTTTCGCCCCCGGAACCCGTAACACCGCCTCGTCACGCGACGATCGTCGGCAAAATTGGAACACGTTTCAAGGTCGACGCCGAGTCGTCCGCCGCGTCAGAACCGACCGACCTGCACGTTCCCGCCCTCGTCTGCGATCGGGGAACCGCCACTGCAGACCGCCACCACCCGGTCGGCCCGGGTTCCCGCCGGCAACTGGTGCGTGACGAGAACCACTGTGCGCCCCTCGTCGACCAGCGTGGACCGGCGGTCGAGCAGCGCCGTCAGGATCGCGTCGCCGTCGGCGGCGTCGAGATGCTCGGTCGGTTCGTCGAGCAGCAGCACCCGCGCCGGCGACACCAGCGCCCGAGCCAGCAGCAGTCGCCTCCGCTGCCCGCCCGAGATCGCGCGCGCCCCACCGGCGAGCGGAGTGTGTACGCCCCGCGGCAACCGGGTCACCCACTCCCCCAACCCCACCGTGTGCAGCGCGTCCCGGGCCTCGTCCGCCGTGAGGTCCCCGCGGGACACCCGCAGATTCTCGAGCACCGACGTGTCGAACACGTGCGCGTCCTCCGCGAAGAAGCCGACGGCCCTGCGCAACTCGTCGGCCCGGAACCGGTCGAGCGGTGTGCCGTCGACGGTCACCTCGCCGGCGCGCGGCGGCAACAGCCCGGCCAGGGTCATGAGCAGTGTCGTCTTGCCCGCACCGCTCGCCCCGACGATCGCGATCCGGGCACCCGGTGACACGTCGAGATCCAGCGGCGCCGTCACCCGCTCACTGCCCGGCCAGCCACAGCGCACGTCGCGGGCAACGAGACCGACCGGGTCGGACAGGGTTTCGGTTCCGTCGACCGCCGGCTCCCCGGCCCGGTCCACGAGCGCCATGATGCGCCTCGCCGCGATCCGCGCCCGGGTCAGCGCCAGCGCCGCCGCGGGGAGCGCCGAGGTCGCCTCGAACGCGGCCAGGGGAACCAGCACGAGAATCGCCAGCGACATCGGCGTCATACCGCCGGGGGCGCCGCCGTCCGGTCCGTAGAGACCGATACCGATGAGCAGCGACCCCAGCACGCTCGCCCCGATCGCCAGCGGGGTCGCGGCGGCCGCGAACGCGGCCGGCAGCGCCGCCCGGTCGGTGGCCTCCACCGCGTCCCGGTTCACGGTCTCCGCATCGGCGAGGACGTCGTCGAGTCGGCCCGCGACGCGCAGTTCCGCCGCGTGGTCGAGCGCGGTCACCGCGGTCTCGCTGAACTGAGCTGCGGCACCGGCGCTCTCGTCCTCGGCGAGGTGCGCGGCTCGCGCCGACAACCACGGCGCCAGCACCCCCGACACGGCGAGCGCAACCGCCAGCACGACGGCCGCGGCCGGGGAGACGAACGCCAGCAGCGCCACCGCGCTCACCGCCAGGATTGCGCCGACCGCGATCGGAATCAGTGCACGCACCACTACGTCGCCGAGAGTGTCGATGTCGGTGCCGGTGCGCGACAACAGGTCTCCGCGTCGCAGGCCGGCTGCAGCAGCCGGGTCGCCGTCGGCGAGGCGGCGGTAGATCAGGGTGCGTGCCGACGTGGTCCCGCGCAGTGCGGCGTCGTGTGTCGCGAGTCGTTCGAGGTAGCGGAAGATGCCGCGGGAGATGCCCAGTGCGCGCACCGCGACGACTGCGACGGTGAGATCGAGGACGGGCGGCATCTGCCAGGCCCTGGTGATGAGCCATGCCGACAGGGCCGCGAGCGCGAGCGCACTGCCGAGGGTTGCTACGCCCGCCGTGATCGCTGCGAGGACGCGGCGTGGTTCGAGTTCGAGCAGGCGGATCGCCCGCAGCAGGTCACGGTTCATCGGTCGTCTCTCCGGAATGCCGTGCCCGGACCTCGATCACGCGGTCACCGGCCGCCAGCACGGTGGGCCGGTGACCGACCACGACGACGGTCCGTCCGGCGTCTGCAAGTGCGTGCAGCGATGCGAGCACGGCGCGTTCGGTGCCGTCGTCGAGGTGGGCGGTGGGTTCGTCGAGCAGCAGCACGGGCCGGGGTGACACGAGCAGCCGGGTCAGGGCGAGCCGCTGCCGTTGCCCGAGCGACAGGCCCAGCCCGCCGACGCCGACGACGGTGCTCCAGCCGTCGGGCAGTTCGTCCAGGACGGTGTCGAATCCGGTGGCTCGGCAGGCGTCCCGGACGGCGCCGGAGTCCAGGTCGGTGTCGCCGGTGAGGGCGAGGTTCTCCACCAGGGTGCCCGGGACGATCACGGGATGCTGTGGCAGCCAGGAGATCTGCGCCCACCAGCGGTCCGGGTCGAGTTCGTCGACGTCGATGCCGGCGACGCGGACGGTGCCGCTGTCGGGCACGGTGAGCCCGAGGATCGTGTGCAGCGCAGTGGTTTTGCCGGATCCGTTGGCTCCGGTCAGCACGGTGACGGTACCCGGGCGGCAGGACGCGTCGAGTCGGTGCGGGGCCGCCCCGGAGCGGGAGTCGACACTCACCCCGTCGAGGTCGATCACGGCGCCGTCGGCGTCGACCGTGGCGGTTCCGGACCGCCGCTCTCGTGGGGACTCGTCGAGCACCCCGAACGCCTTGGTGGCGGCTGCGAGTCCGTCTTCGGCGGCATGGAACTGGGCGCCGACCATGCGCAGCGGTAGATACACCTCGGGGGCGAGGACGAGTGCGATGATGCCGGGTTCGAGTTCCATGTTCCCGAACACCAGGCGCAGGCCGATGCTGACGGCGATGAGCGCCACGGACAGCGTCGCGAGCATCTCGAGCACCATCGACGACAGGAACGCCACCCGCAGCGACGACATCGTCGTCTTCCGGTGGGCGTCACCGAGTTCCCGGACGCGGGCAGCCGGCCCGTGTTCGCGGCCGAGGGCCCGCAGGGTGGGCAGGCCGGCGATAAGGTCGAGCAGTTGCGCCGACAGCCGGGTCAGTGCGGTGAGGGTCCGGTCCGCTTTTCCCTTCGTCAGCAGCCCGATGAGGATCATGAACACCGGGATCAGGGGCAGTGTGACGACCACGATCAGGGCCGACGTGGTGTCCTGGAGGAGGATGACGACGAACGTGGCCGGGGTCAGTGTGGCGGCCAGGACGAGTGCCGGCAGGTAGCCGGTCAGGTACGGGGCGAGGGCCCGCACACCGCGGGTGAGGAGGGTGGCGATCTCGTCGCGCCGAGGGTCCAGGTCGCGCGGCGACATCGCGGTCGCGGCCCGCAGCACCTCCGTCTCGAGTTCGGCGACGACACGGTTGGACGAGCGGTGCGCGTAGCGGGCGTGCAGCCACGCCGCCACCACCCGGACCGCGACGGCCACCGCGAGCCACACCAGGTCGGTGCGCCAGTCGGCGAGCTGCCGGCGATCGGATGTGATGACGCCGGCGAGAATCCGTCCGATGAGTACCGCCGAGACGATCACCATCGCGACGTTCACCGTCGACAGCACGACGGTGAGGGTCAGGTAGCCGCGCGCCGATGCCGAGTACTTCCAGATCCGGGGGTCGACCGGCCCCGCCCGGCGCGGGGCCGGGACGGGCCGGTCGGTGGCAGTGCTCATCTCACTTCCCGACCGGGAGACCGATCGACGGCGGAATGTGCTTGGTGGAGATGCGCTTCCGGAACACCCAGTACGTCCATCCCTGGTAGATCAGGACGATCGGGGTGAGGATCACCGCGGCCCAGCTCATCACCTTCAGCGTGTACGGGCTGGACGACGCGTTGTCGATCGTGAGACTGAACGCCGCATCGGTCGTCGACGGCATCACGTTCGGGAACAGCGACGCGAACAGCAGCACGCTCGTCGCGACGATCGCCACGGTGGTGAACACGAATGCCCAGCCCTCGCGTTCGACACGGGTCAGGAACACGACCGCGACGACGGCGATCGCCGCGAGCGCCACCAGGATCCACGTCCAGCTCTTGCCGTACGCCAACTGCGTCCACAGTACGAATCCGCCGGCGATGGGCACCGTGGGGATCGCGAGCTTCTTCGCCAGGTCGGCGGCGTCGACGTGGACGTCGTCGGCGGTCTTGAGGGCGATGAACACGGCACCGTGCAGCGCGAACACGAGGGCGATGGTGATGCCGCCGAGCAGCGCGTACGGGTTGAGCAGATCGAACAGGCTCGAGGTGACCTTCTTGTTCTCGTCGATCGCGACGCCGCGGACGATGTTCGCGAACGCCACACCCCACAGGACGGCCGGGACCCAGGAGCCGATCATGATGCCCAGGTCGGCGCGGCTGCGCCAGCGGTCGTCGTCGATCTTGCCGCGCCATTCGATCGCGACGATCCGCAGGATCAGCGCCACCAGGATCAGCAGCAGCGGCAGGTAGAAGCCGGAGAACAACGTCGCGTACCACTCCGGGAACGCCGCGAACATCGCGCCGCCGGCGGTGATGAGCCACACCTCGTTGCCGTCCCACACGGGGCCGATGGTGTTGAGCAGTACGCGACGTCGGGTGTCGGTTCTCCCGAGTACCCGCAGCAGCATGCCGACACCGAAGTCGAAGCCCTCGAGCACGAAGTAACCGGTGAAGAGCACCGCGATGAGAACGAACCAGAATTCCTGCAGTCCCATGACGCTCTCCTAGTACGCGAACGACAGTTGGTCTTCGGACTCGGAATCGTCCGGTCCGCCGGGCTTCGGGCCGGTGCCCGGCGGGTGCACGTCGTGCTCGGACGGTCCCGCGATGGTGTAGCGCCGGATCAGGTAGAACCAGACGACGCCGAGCGCCCCGTACAGCAGCGTGAACACGATCAGCGACGTCAGCACCGTGCCCACCGCATGATCGGAGACGCCCTGGTCGACCATCAGCCGGATCTGGTCGACGCCGGTCGGGTTGGGGTGCACCACCCACGGCTGGCGGCCCATCTCGGTGAAGATCCAGCCGGCGCTGTTCGCGAGGAACGGTGTCGGGATCGCGACGAGGCACAGCCACTTGAACCATTTCTGGTCGGGGATGCGGCCGCGGCGGGTGACCCACAGCCCGGCCAGTGCGAGCGCGAGGGAGCCGACGCCGAGGCCGATCATCGCGCGGAACGACCAGTACGTGACGAACAGGTTGGGCCGGTAGTTGCCGGGACCGAACTGATCCTCGTACTGCGCCTGCAGATCCTCGATGCCCTGCAACGTGACGCCCTCGAACTTGCCCTCGGCGAGGAACGGCAGGATGCCGGGAACCTTCAGCACGTGCGTGACGCTGTCGCAGTTGTTGTGCGTGCCGACGGTGAGGATCGAGAAGTCCGGATCGGTCTCGGTGCGGCACAACGATTCCGCGGACGCCATCTTCATCGGCTGCTGCTCGAACATCAGCTTGCCCTGGATGTCGCCGGTCGCGATGAGTCCGATACCGGACACCAGCATCACGATCATGCCGAGCCGTGCAGCGGGACGGAACATCTCGCGGGCGTCGCGCACCATCGTCTCGGACTCGGCCGGGGCCGCGGTCTTGGACTTGCGCATGTTGCGCACCATCCACCAACCGGCGATGCCGACAATGAACGTCGCGGCGGTGAGGAACGCGCCGGCGACGGCGTGCGCGAATGCCGCGATCGCGGTGTTGTTGGTGAGCAGCGCCCAGATGCTCTCGAGTTCGGCACGCCCGGTCTCCGGGTTGTAGCGCGCGCCGACGGGGTGCTGCATGAACGAGTTTGCGGCGATGATGAAGTACGCCGACGCGTTCACACCGATCGCGACCAACCAGATGGTCGCGAGGTGCACGAGTTTCGGCAGCCTCGTCCAACCGAAGATCCACAGGCCCAGGAACGTCGACTCGAGGAAGAACGCGATCAGGCCTTCGAGGGCGAGCGGCGCACCGAACACGTCACCGACGAAGCGGGAGTATTCGCTCCAGTTCATGCCGAACTGGAATTCCTGGACGATGCCGGTTGCGACACCGATCGCGAAGTTGATGAGGAAGAACTTGCCGAAGAACTTGGTGAGGCGATACCAGTGGTCCTTCTTCGTGACCACCCACATGGTCTGCATGATCGCGATCAGCGGTGCCAATCCGATCGTGAGTGGAACGAAGATGAAGTGATAAACGGTGGTGATACCGAACTGCCACCGAGAGACGTCCAAGACATCCATGGCTACTCCGAAAAGTCGACCCGCAGGACAGGCATCGGGGTCGAGGCGTGGGTATCCACCCGATCCCTGGTCACAAGCTACTGCGGGGTCGGTCTTCCTCGCAGCAGTTCGCTACTACGCAATGTAGTAGACAAAGCGGATCGAAACCATCCGGGGTCAGCCGAGCCCGACCGTCTCCACCGCCAGTTCGACGAGCGACGCCACGTCCTCCGCGGCCGGCGACGGGCGCAACGCCAGCCCGTCGAGGGTATGCACCCGCGCCGCCAAGGTGACACTCGAGATGAGCCAAATACCTTCCGCTGCAATGAGATCGGACGGAAGAAGGGGGGCGTACTCGCACGTGTAACCCTTGTCCGGCGCCACCTCGAACAGGGCCTTCTGCGTGGTGCCGGCAAGGATCGACTGCCCCGGCGGCGGAGTGATCAACGTCTTACCGCGAGCAATGACGACAGACGACCGCGGGCCCTCGAGAATCCGTCCCTCACTGCTCGTGAAGACGACATCGTCCGCCCCCTGCGCCCGCGCGTGTCGCAGGGCCGCCATGTTCGTCGCATACGACAGCGTCTTCGCCCCCACCAGCTGCCACGGTGCGGTCGCCGACAGGTCGACGGAGTAGCCACGCGGCAACGTGATCGCCGCGACGCCGTCCCGGCGGGCCTGCAGGACCCGCTCGGCGACAGGCCCCACGGTGACGAACGCCGTCGGCGCCCCACCACCCTCACGGCCCCGGCTGAGCACCAACCGCATCCAGCCCTCCCGGTCGCTCCCCCACTCGCGGGACGCCGCCTCGATCGCCCGCACCCACAGGCCCCGGCCCGGCCACGGCAACTCGAGCGCCCGCGCCGACGACTCCAGACGATCCAGGTGCAGGGCCGGTTTACACACGCGGCCGTCACGGACCAGCAGTGTCTCGAACACGCCGTCACCCCGCACGACGGCGAGATCGTCCACGGTCAGCAGCGGCGCGTCGGCGTCCCGCACCTGTCCGTCCAGCGTCACCAGCACCTGCTCTGCCATGCGCACCACCCTATCGAGGACCGTCGAACCGACCGGTCCGGCGACACGGCCCCGACACGACCGGTTTCCGCTCCTAGAATGGGGGGCGTGGCCGACACTCCGCTCGTTGCATCCAGTCCACTTCTCACCACGCCCGGTGCCGTGCCGCCGCCCGAGGGGTCCCCGGACACCGGGGTCGCCTGGCACTACGGCGATCCGTTCGCCGAGCAGCGCGCCGCCACCGGGGCCGTCGCCGTCGTCGACCGCTCCCACCGGTTCGTCGCCGCGATCGCCGGCGACGAACGACTGACGTGGCTGCACACCGTCTCCAGCCAGCACGTCGCGTCCCTCCCGGACGGGGCGAGCGCCGAAAACCTGAGCCTGGACGTCAACGGCCGCGTCGAGCACCACTGGGTGCAGACCGACCGCGGCGGCGTCACGTGGCTCGACACCGAGGCCGAGCGCGGCCCCGACCTGCTGGCGTTCCTGCAGAAAATGGTGTTCTGGGCGAAGGCCGAACCTCGCGACGGCAACGAGATGGCCGTCCTGAGCCTGCTCGGCCCCGACGCGTCGTCCCTCACGATCCGAGGCGCCCTCGGCATCGACGCACTGCCGGACACCTACCGGGCCGTCGCACTGCCCGGCGGCGGATTCGTGCGACGCATGCCGTGGCCGACGGCCGACTCGTTCGACCTGCTGATCCCGCGCACCGAACTGGTGAGCCGGTGGACGGCCCTCACCGCCGCCGGTGCCCGCCCGGCCGGATCGTGGGCGTTCGAGGCACTGCGGGTGGCCGCCTACCGGCCGCGGATCGGCGTCGACACCGACGAGCGCACCATCCCGCACGAGGCCGGCTGGATCGGCGGCCCCGACGAACACGGCGCCGTCCACCTCGACAAGGGCTGCTACCGCGGCCAGGAGACCGTCGCCCGCGTCCACAACCTCGGCAAGCCGCCCCGGCACCTGGTGATGCTGCACCTCGACGGCTCCGCCGACGGCCGGCCCGAGACCGGCGAACCGGTGACCGCCGGCGGGCGCGCCGTCGGCCGGCTCGGCACCGTCGTCGACCATTACGAGTGGGGTCCGATCGCGCTGGCCCTCGTCAAACGATCGGTGCCCGCCGACACCGACCTGACCGCCGGCCCGTGCGCCGCGTCGATCGACGCCGACTCGATGCCGCTGCACGACGAGGTCCAGGCGGGGCGGGAAGCCGTCGAACGACTGCGCGGGCGCAGGTAGCGGGCAGGGGTCAGCGGGCAGCGGGCAACTCGTCCGGAACGGAGGTGGCGTCGTGAGCGTCGAACTGGTGGAGGTCGTCCGATCCGGTTTCCGCGAGTGCGTGCACCGTGGCTCGCTGGTCGCCCTGGCCCCGGACGGCACGCCACTTTTCGCGCTCGGCGAGGTGCACACCCCGATCTACCCGCGGTCGACGAACAAGCCGCTGCAGGCCGTCACGATGCTCCGCCACGGCTTCGAGCCCGCCTCGGACGCCGAACTGGCGATCGCGTGCGCGTCGCACGACGGCGAACCCGAGCACATCGTGCTCGTCGAGCAGTTGCTGCACCGCCACGGTCTCGACGAGTCCGCCCTGCGGTGCCCACCCGAGCTGCCCGGCAACGAGACCGCCCGCGCCGCGGTCGTCGCGGCCGGTGGGCCACCGCGGGCGATCGCCATGAACTGCTCCGGCAACCATGCCGCACTGCTCGCCACGTGCGTCGTCAACGGCTGGCCGCTCGACTCGTACCTCGACCCCACGCACCCGCTGCAGCAGACGATCGTCGACGCTGTCTCCGGGGTCGACGGCGACACCGACACCGAACTGGGCATCGACGGCTGCGGGCTGCCGATCGTCCCACTGCCGCTGGCCGCCCTCGCCCGCGCCTACACGACGCTCGTGACCGCCGCACCCGGATCCCCGGAGCGGGCCGTGGCGGACGCGATCCGGGCCCATCCTCGGCTGGTCTCGGGGACCGGGCGGGACGACGCCCGCCTGATGCCCGCAGTGCCGGGACTGCTGTGCAAGACCGGCGCCGACGGCGTCCACGCCGGCGCCCTGCCCGACGGCACCGCGTTCGCTCTCAAGATCGACGACGGCCACGAGCGGGCCCGGCTCCCGCTGACCGCGGCGCTCCTGCACCGTCTCGGCGTGACGTGGACCGAGGACCGTGCGGCGCTCGCATCGCAACCGGTGTTCGGCGGCGGGGCCAGGGTCGGCACCGTACGCGCCGTTCCCGATGTGTTCCAGTCTGCAGAAAGCCCGGATAGCACCAGTTCACACCCCCTCTGAGACAAAACAGACACTGCCGGGGGCGCCACGTGGGAGCGGAACAGACTTTTCCACGCTAGAGTGTTGGGCAGGACAACATTCAACACTCACGCGGGGCCGCCACCTTTTCCCCAGGCCGCCCCGCGAAAAGCGCGAGGGGGTCAGCCATGGGCCGCGGCCGGGCTAAGGCAAAGCAGACCAAGGTTGCACGGGAACTCAAGTACAGTTCTCCGTCCACGGATTTCGACAGCCTGCAACGAGAGCTCTCGGGCAACTCGTCGCGAAACGGCGTCCTCGCAGATCAGCGCTCCGATACGGAGAGTCGCTCCCATTGGGAGGACGACGACTACGACGACTGGCGTCGCTGAGCGTCGAACCGATAAGTCTGAAACACACCCTGTGAGGGGGAGCCAATCGCGGCTCCCCCTCAACAGTGGTATGCCGGATTGCATCCGGGGCGTCCCCCCGAATCCGGGCAGACGGTTCGTCGGCATCCGTGAAACACGAAACGTCCCCAGCCCTCCGCAGAGGGCCGGGGACGTTTCGTTTCGGTCGACTCAGAAGCGCGGGTGATCACCCAGCAGCAGAGCACGCGCCGCCTCGGCATCCGACGCCTTCTTGACGGTGCCGAGCGTCCAGCAGTCGATGTGGCGGGCGGTGAGGACCGCGAGCGCCCGATCGACGTCCTCGGGCGCGACGATCGCGACCATGCCGACGCCCATGTTGAACGTCGCCTCCATCTCGGCGCGCTCCACGCGACCACGCTGCGCGATCATCGTGAAGATCGGGGCCGGGCTCCACGTGCCGCGATCGAGCTCGGCGACGAGGCCCTTCGGCATGACGCGGGCGAGGTTGTTCGCCAGACCGCCACCGGTGACGTGGCAGAAGGTGCGCACATCGGTCTCGGCGGCGAGCGCCAGGCAGTCCTTGGCGTAGATCTTGGTCGGCTCGAGCAGCTCCTCGCCGAGGGTGCGACCGAACTCGTCGACATGCCCGGTCAGCGGCATACGGCCGATCTCGAGCAGCACGTTGCGGGCCAGCGAGTAGCCGTTCGAGTGCAGACCCGACGCCCCCATGCCGATGACGACGTCACCCGGGCGGACCCGGTCCGGGCCGAGCACCTGGTCGGCCTCGACGACACCGACACCCGTCGCCGAGATGTCGTAGTCACCGTCCGCCATCACACCGGGATGCTCCGCCGTCTCACCACCGAGCAGCGCACAGCCGGCCTGGATGCAGCCCTCGGCGATACCACCGACGATCTCCGCGACCCGCTCCGGCACAACCTTGCCGACCGCGATGTAGTCCTGCAGGAACAGCGGCTCCGCGCCGCACACCACGAGATCGTCGACGACCATCGCGACCAGGTCGAGACCGACCGTGTCGTGCTTGTCCATCGCCTGCGCAACAGCCAGCTTGGTGCCGACACCGTCGGTGGACGCGGCCAGCAGCGGCTCCTTGTAGCCGCCCTTGAGCGAGAACAGTCCGGCGAACCCGCCGAGGCCGCCCATGACCTCCGGGCGGCTGGCCTTCTTCGCAAGCGGGGCGAACAGCTCGACTGCCCGGTCGCCCGCTTCGATGTCGACTCCGGCGGCGGCGTACGAAGCGCCCTGCGTGCGGGTACTGTCCTCGGTCATCGGTTTCTGGCTCCAGCCTTGATTTCAGGGAACGTCTCGACTGCCGCAACTCACGGCAGCCGCGCATACGTGTACACGCGCAATCAGCTCGATTGCGCTCCTACGCTACCGGAGTCCGTCACGGGCTCCGGTAGCAATCGTGCGCTCTAGGGGCGGGACAATGCGTCCGCGTTGTCGTTGCCGTGCGGGACCGCTCCGGCATCGGCGGCCGCGGCGGACTCCAACATCCCCTCGAGGACGTTCTTGCCCACACCGGCGGTCGGCAGCGCGATCGGGTAGTCACCGTCGAAGCACGCCTTGCACAGCCGGCTCGTCGGCTGCTCCGTCGCCGCGACCATGCCGTCGATCGAGATGTAGCCGAGCGAATCGGCACCGATCGACCGGCGCACCCCCTCGAGCATCTCCTCGAACGTGTCGTTGATACCGCTGCCCTCGGCACCGTTCGCGATCAACTCGGCGGGCGACGCGAAGTCGATGCCGTAGAAGCACGGCCACTTCACCGGCGGGGAGGCGATCCGCACATGGATCTCCAGGGCGCCGGCCTCGCGCAGCATCCGGATCAGGGCGCGCTGCGTGTTGCCGCGCACGATCGAGTCGTCGACGACGACGAGACGCTTGCCGCGGATCACCTCACGCAGCGGGTTCAGCTTGAGCCGGATACCGAGCTGGCGAATGGTCTGCGACGGCTGGATGAAGGTGCGGCCCACGTAGGCGTTCTTCATCAGACCCTGGCCGTACGGGATACCCGAACCCTGCGCGTACCCGACCGCGGCCGGGGTGCCGGACTCCGGCACCGGGATCACCAGGTCGCCGTCGGCGGGATGTTCCTTCGCGAGACGGCGGCCGATCTCGACACGCGTCGAATGCACCGACCGCCCCGAGATGACGCTGTCCGGGCGCGCCAGGTACACGAACTCGAACACGCAGCCCTTCGGCTCCGGGTTCGCGAACCGCGACGACCGGACACCGTCCGCATCGATCGCGAGCAGCTCACCGGGCTCGATCTCGCGGACGAACGACGCACCGACGATGTCGAGCGCGGCGGTCTCCGACGCGACGACCCAGCCGCGATCCAGGCGGCCCAGGCACAGCGGGCGGATACCCCACGGGTCCCGCGCCGCGTACAGCGTGTGCTCGTCCATGAACGTCAGGCAGAACGCGCCGCGCAGCGTCGGCAGCAGCGTCATCGCGGCCTGCTCGAGGGTGCTGTCGGCGGCGGCGTGCGCGAGCAGCGCACCGACGATGTCGGAGTCCGACGTCGCGGCACCGGGACGCTTGTCGTTGATCAGACCGGCCTCACGGGCCCGCTGTGCAAGCTCCGCAGTGTTGACCAGGTTGCCGTTGTGGCCGAGCGCCACACCGGTGCCGGCGGCGGTGGTGCGGAAGATCGGCTGTGCGTTCTCCCACGTCGTCGAACCGGTCGTGGAGTAACGGCAGTGGCCGATGGCGACGTGCCCGGGCATCGCGCCGAGGGTCTGCTCGTCGAACACCTGACTGACCAGGCCGAGATCCTTGAACACCAGCACCTGCGAGCCGTCCGCGACGGCGATACCGGCCGCTTCCTGGCCACGGTGCTGGAGGGCGTAGAGCCCGTAGTAGGTGAGCTTGGCGACGTCCTCGTCCGGCGCCCAGACGCCGAAGACGCCACACTCCTCACGAGGTTCGTTCTCGTCCTCGTCCGGGGCGGTCGTTGCGAGAAGATTCCGACTGTTGACCGACAGATCGGCACGAGTCACGGCAGGCGCTCCCTTAGGGGATTCGGTGTGGGGGGGCGTGCCCCATTCTAACGACCGCGATCACATCGATCGACCTTCGGTACGTCCGATCACCCCGATGCGACGACCGTCACACGCAGATCACAGGCGTAGCAGCGGCAGCCAACGACCGATCTCCCCGGCCCGGCCACCCGACGCGTCGAGACTTCCGGCGGCGACAGCGTCGTCGAATCCGAGGAGCCCGGTCACCAGCAGCAGCCAGGTGAAGGGGTCGGTCTCGACGACGTTCGGCGGCGTCCCACGCGTGTGCCGGGGACCCTCGATGCACTGCACCGCGACGAACGGCGGCACCCGCACCTCGACGCTCGACCCCGGCGCGATCTGCTCGAGGGTGCGGGCACTCGACCGGACCGCGGCGGCCAGTTCGGCCCGGGCCGGCTTCTCGTCGACCTCCCCCCGCAGCCACGGCCCCACTGCGAGCAGGGCGGCACGGAGTTCGGCGGGGTCGACGGCACGACGGGGCGGCATGGGCACGGAATCTAGCGGAAACCACCGACGTCGGCGCCGTCCCCGCACGATCCGTCCACGGGCCCACGATTGTGAGGCGGCCTACATTCTTCGCATGGACCTGCGCCAGATGGAGTACTTCCTCGCCGTCGTCGACTGCGGTGGGGTGACCCGGGCAGCGGAACGGCTGCATGTCGCACAGCCCTCTCTGTCACAAGCGGTGCGCAAGCTCGAGAAAGACCTCGACACCGAACTCTTCCACCGCGTCGGGCGCGGACTGGTCCTCTCCCCCGCCGGGGAGGCCCTGGTCGGCCCGGCGCGCGCAATCCTGCGGGAGGTCCAGGCCGCCGAGAACGCGGTACGCGACGTAGCTGCCATGCGCGGGGGCCGGATCGACATCGCGTCGCTCTCGGACCTGTCGTCGGACCCCCTGTCCGTGTGGGTGGCCAAGTTCCGCCGCCTCTATCCGGACATCCGTTTCCACATCGAGGAACGCGACGCGACCGCCGACGTCGTGGCACTCGTCAAATCCGGCGCATGCGAACTCGGCATCCTCTCGCTGCCGCTGCCGACCGAGGACGTCGAAGGCGAGGCCCTCATCGAGCAGCGCCTGGTCCTGGTGTGCCCGCCCGGCACCGACGCACAGTGGCCCGAGCACGTCCCTGTCGCGCGGTTGTCCGGTGTCCCGTTCGTGCTGGGTGAGCGGGGCACGGCGACACGCGACTTCATCGAGCGATCCCTCCGCTCGAACGGCGTCGAACCCGAGGTCGCAGTGGAGGTGCGTCAGCGCGGCGCAGTGCTGCCGATCGTCCTTGCGGGCGGCGGGGTGTCGATCGTCCCGTTGCGCAGTGGACTCGACGCCCTGCTGCGCGGTGGTGTGGTGCGCGAGTTGTCCCCGCCGATGACCCGGCAGATGGGCGTGATCCGTCGATCCGGGCGGACGACGCGGGCTGCGACGGAGTTCCTCGCTTGCGCCCGAGCGTCTTTCGAGGATTTCGCGCAGTCGATCGCCGCCCACATGGCGGAGGGGATGTCGCTGGTCGAGGCCGCCAGATCGACCCGCGACGAGAGCGACGCCGCGATGCGCGAGGAGAACTGTCGACGGGACACACTCGACTCATAGGCAATTGCAGTACATTTCCTACCTTTTTCGTCTTTGACTCTATTGATCCAGCGGCTTTGAATCATGTGCAGTAAGTCACATGCCGCACTGCAAGCAATGGCCGTCACATCTGAGGTCGGCAGCGAGGTCGGACCGCGACCGCCTCGCACGACCCGGCCAGTGCGCACTGTGAGCCGTTCCGATCGTCCCCGAAAGGGGCACACATGTCAGAGACCACACTGCCGGCGGCAGCACCGTCGGTCGCTCCCTCGAAACCGACGAGCACGAGGCGAGCCTGGATCATCATCGGCCTGCTCGTCCTCTTCATGCTGATCAACCATGCGGACAAGTCCGTCATCGCCTTCGCGGGCGTGCAGATCCAGAAGGATCTGGGGTTGAGCTCGCAGCAGTTCGGGCTCCTGCAGAGCAGTTTCTTCTGGCTGTTCGCGGCGGGCGCGCTGTTCTTCGGCTGGCTCTCCTCGCGAGTGAGCCTCCGATGGTTGCTCGCCGGCCTGATGCTGACCTGGGTCGCAACGATGGTTCCGCTACTCGGCACGGTCAGCTTCGGCGTCCTCATCGCCTGCCGAGTGATCCTCGGGTTCGCCGAGGGCCCCGCGTTCGCACTGGCCAACCACGCCGCACACTCCTGGTTCCCGCCGGAGAAGCGGGCGATGGCGGGAGGCTTCGTCTCCGCCGGCGCCTCGATCGGCACCCTGATCGCAGCACCCACACTCACCTTCATCATCGCCCGGTGGGACTGGCACGCCGCGTTCTACGTGCTCATCGCGATGGGCATCCTGTGGGCGGCGGCCTGGCTGCTGCTCGGCCGCAGCGCGGGTGACAGCAGCGCGGCTCCGGTCTCCACGGTCGTGGTCGAGACCGTCGACGCCCCGTACAGGACGATCCTGAAGACCGGCACCGTGGTCGGCATCGCGGTACTGATGTTCAGCTCGTACTGGTCCACCACCCTGAAGATCGCCTGGCTGCCCGTCTACCTCCAGGAAGGCCTGGGTTACGACACCGCCACCACCGGCCGGCTCATGATGCTGCCGTACGGGCTCGCCGCCGTCGGCGCCATCGGGGCGGGCTGGATCTCCGGCCGTCTGATCTCGCGGGGCGTCTCCCGCCGGGGCGCCCGCGGCTACTTCAGTGCGGCGCTCGTCGCCGGCGCCGGAATCTCGATGGCCGGCTTCACGCTGCTGCCCCAGGGCGGACTTCAACTGGTCCTCATCACACTCGCCTTCTCGCTGAACACCGCAGCCTTCGGTGTCGCACTCTCGGCAATCGCCGACGTCGTCGCGGCCAAGAAACGCGGCATGGTGCTCGGCATGCTCTCGGCGGTCGCGAGTATCTCCGGAATGGTGGCGCCGCTCGTCCTCGGCTTCGCCGTCGGCTCGTCCGTCGACAAGATCACCGGCTACGCGATCGGCTTCCAGTCCAGCGGCGCCCTGATGATCGTCGGCGCCGTCGTCGCGGTCTTCCTCGTCAACCCCGAACGCGACATCGCCGTCATCCGCCGTCGCACCGAAGGAATCTCATGATCGACAAGCCCCTGGACGGCGTCCGCGTCGTCGACTTCGGACAGTTCATCGCCGCCCCGGCCGCCGCACAGATCCTCGTCGACCTCGGCGCCGACGTCGTCAAGATCGAACCACTGCACGGCGAATCCGCACGCGGCATCGGGCCGCACGGCGAGGCGATGGTCGAGAACTACAACCGCGGCAAGCGCGCGATCGCGCTCGACCTCAAGGACCCGCGAGGCCGGCGGATCGCCCGCGAACTGATCGCCCGCGCCGATATCGTCGTGCAGAACCTGCGACCGGGGGTCATGGACTCCCTGTGCCTGGGCGCGGACCGGATCCGCGACGAGCACCCCCACCTGGTGTACGCCACCGTCAGCGGCTTCGGACTGCACGGCCCGTCCCGCACCCGCGCCGGCCTCGACATCGCGGCGCAGGCGGAGAGCGGCCTCATGTGGGTCACCGGCGAGGCCGGCGGGGAACCACAGAAGATCGGCGCCCAGATCGTCGACGCCGCAACCGCATACGTGTGCGCCCAGGCCATCCTCGCGGCCTACATCCGGCGCCTGCGCACCGGCGAGGGCGACACGATCGAGGTGTCGCTGCTGGACGTCGCGCTCCACCTGCAGGCCCCGAACTGGGGCGCCTACCTCGCCACCGGCGTCGAACCGGTCCGGATGGGCAACGGCCAGCCCACGGTGGCCCCCGCCGCGGACATCATGCCCACCAGCGACGGCAGCATCGTGGTGTCCGCGTACTCCGAGGTCCACTTCCGGCGGCTGTGCGGACTGCTCGGGCGACCGGAACTCGCCGACGATCCCCGGTTCGCGGACAACCCTGCGCGGGTACGGAACCGGCCCGCGCTGCTGGCCGAACTGCACAGCGCATTCGCCACGATGACCAGCGCCGAGGCGATGGAGATGCTCACCGGGAACGGGGTCGTCGCGGGACGGATCAACACGTACCCGGAGGCGATGCGCAGCCCCGACGTCGAGGCCTCCGGGCTCTTCATCGAGGTCAGCCGCCCGGACGGGGTCAGCACCACCGCGCTCGGCACCCCGTGGCATCTGGCGAGCATCCCGAAGACCTCGTCGGCGGGTGCACCGGCCCTCGGCCAGCACACCACCGAGATCCTGCGCGAACTCGACTACTCCCCCGAGACGATCCGCGATCTCGCGGCCGGCCGTGTCGTCGGCCTCGCACGCTGACGCCCGCCGACCTTCTTCCCCCTCATTCTCGTTCGAAGGAAACACCATGCAGCGCACCATCTTCACCGAGGACCACGACGCCTTCCGCGACTCGGTCCGCCAGTTCATCGCCAAGGAGATCACCCCGAACATGCCCGAGTGGGAGGAGGCGGGCTGCATCCCCCGTGACTTCTACTACAAGACCGCGGAGATCGGCATCAACGGCCTCCAGGTGCCAGAGCAGTACGGCGGCGGCGGGATCGAAAGCTTCCTGTTCAACACCGTCGTCTACGAGGAGATCGGTTACGCCGCAGCCTCTCTCGGCGGCTTCCAGGTGCACCTGAACACCGTGCTGCCCTACTTCCTCGAGTATGCCGACGAGGAGCAGCGCGAGCGCTGGTTCCCCGGTTTCGCCGACGGCAGCCTGGTGAGCTCGATTGCGATGACCGAACCCGGCATCGGCTCCGACCTCGCCGGCGTCGCCACCACCGCGGTCCGCGACGGCGACGACTACATCCTCAACGGCAACAAGACGTTCATCACCGGCGGCATCGGTGCCGACCTGGTGATCGTGGTGGCGCGTACCTCCAAGGACGACGAGAACCGCCGTAACGGCCTGTCGCTGTTGGTCGTCGAGTCCGGCATGCCCGGGTTCATCCGCGGCCGGAACCTGCACAAGATCGGGATCAAGTCGTCCGACACCGCGGAACTCACCTTCGACAACGTCCGCGTGCCCGCGGCCAACCTGCTCGGCGAGGAGGGTGGCGCGTTCGCGATGCTCGGCCACAACCTGCCGCAGGAGCGGCTGTCGATCGCGATCACCGCACAGGCCACCGCCACCGCCGCGGTGAACCTCGCCCTCGACTACGCCCGGGAGCGCCAGGTGTTCGGCAAGCCGCTGTCCAGCTTCCAGAACACCAAGTTCGTGCTCGCCGAGTGCGCGACCGAACTGCAGGCCGCGCAGTCGATGATCGACCAGGCACTGGCCGCCCTGGACGCACGCACCCTCACCCCGGCCGACGCCGCGAAGGTGAAGCTGTTCAGCACCGAGATGCAGGCCCGCGTCATCGACAAGTGCCTGCAACTGCACGGCGGGTACGGCTACATGACCGAGTACCCGATCGCCCGCCTGTACACCGACGCCCGCGTCACCCGGATCTACGGCGGCACCAGCGAGGTCATGAAGAGCGTGATCTCGAAGTCGTTGGGAATCTGAGCAACCCACCCGAAACGCAGCGAAGGATCCACCCCCATGCAGATCAAGGACATCAACGCCGTCGTCACCGGCGGCGCCTCCGGACTCGGCCTGGCCACCGCCACGCGACTCGTCGAATCCGGTGCCACCGTCACCCTTCTCGACCTACCGAACTCGGCGGGCGCCGAGCAGGCCGAGGCACTCGGCCCCGCCGCACGGTTCGTGCCGACCGACGTGACCGACTCCGACGCCGTGGCAGCGGCTTTCGTCTCCGCCGCCGAACACGGACCGGTGCGGGCCGTGGTCCACTGCGCCGGCCGCGGACGGCCCATGCGCATCCTCACCAAGGACGGCAGGGCCGCGGACCTCGAGCCGTTCGAGTCCGTCATCCGGCTCAACGTCATCGGCACCTTCAACGTGCTCCGGTACGCGGCCGAGACGATGGCCGCCAACGATATCCGCGACGGCGACCGAGGTGTCTGCGTCCTGACGGCCTCGGTTGCCGCCTACGAGGGCCAGATCGGGCAGATCAACTACGCCACCTCGAAGGCCGGTGTGGTGGGCATGACCTTGCCCGCCGCCCGCGACCTCGCCGGCGTCGGCATCCGGGTCTGCACCATCGCCCCCGGTGTCTTCGCCACACCGTTGCTGCTGAACGCCCGCGACGACATCCGCGACGCGCTGGCCGCGTCGGTCCCGCATCCGCAGCGGCTCGGTGAACCGATCGAGTTCGCTTCGCTCGCAACGCACATCATCGAGAACGGGATGCTCAACGGCGAGACGATCCGGCTCGACGGCGCGATCCGGATGGCACCCCGATGACCACCGACGAGCAGTCACCGGTCCGGGTCGAGCGTCGCGGCCCGATCCTGGTCATCACGCTGGATCGGCCGCAGGCCCGCAACGCCGTGAACCAGGCGGTGTCCCAGGCCGTTGCGGCAGCGATCGACCTGCTCGAGACCGATCCGGACCTGTACGTCGGCATCGTGACCGGCGCGGGCGGCTACTTCAGCGCCGGCATGGACCTCAAGGCGTTCCTGCGCGGCGAGAGCCCCCGGATCGAGGGCCGCGGCTTCGCCGGGCTCACCGAGGCCCCGCCCGGCAAACCCCTGATCGCCGCGGTCGACGGTCCCGCCCTGGCCGGCGGCTTCGAGATGGCGCTCGCCGCCGACCTGATCGTGGCGTCGTCGAACGCGGTCTTCGGCCTTCCCGAGGTGCGTCGCGGCCTGGCCGCCGCCGCCGGCGGGCTCACTCGGCTGCCCGCGCGGGTGCCGCGGGCCGTCGCCCTCGAACTGGTGCTGACCGGAAGAAACGCCACCGCAACGGAATTGCACCACCACGGGCTGGTCAACCGTGTGGTGCCGGACGGGCAAGCACTCGACGCCGCGCTGGAACTGGCCACGGAGATCGCGGCCAACGGCCCGCTCGCGGTCCGGGCGAGCAAGCGCGTCGTCGACGAATCGGCGTCCTGGGCGCCGGACCAGGCGTTCGCCCGCGCCCGCGAGATCGTGATGCCGATCTTCGCCACGAACGACGCGCGCGAGGGCGCGACCGCGTTCGCCGAGCGCCGTACCCCGGTCTGGACGGCGTCGTGACCGCCCGGACCCAGCGACAAGGAGAGAACCATGCGTGACGCAGTAGTGGTGGAGGCCGTCCGGACGCCGATCGGGCGCCGGAAAGGCAGCCTCGCCGACATCCACCCCGTCGACCTGTCGGCGACGGTGCTGAACTCACTGATCGAGCGGGTCGGGCTGGCACCGGACGTCGTCGACGACGTCGTCTGGGGCTGCGTCGGCCAGGTCGGTGAACAGGCCGGCAACATCGCCCGCAACACCGTGCTGGCCGCGGGCTGGCCGGAGCAGGTGCCCGGCACCACCGTCGAACGGCAGTGCGGATCGAGCCAGCAGGCACTGCATTTCGCCGCGGCCGGGGTGATCGCGGGCCAGTACGACGTCGCCGTCGCCGGCGGTGTCGAGTCGATGACCCGGATCCCGATGGGCTCGGCCCGGCGCGTCGGTCTCGGCGACCCCAACAGCGACGCGCTCAAGAACCGCTACGACGGCCACGAGTTCAACCAGGGCCGCGGCGCGGAGATCCTCGCCGACCGGTACGACCTCGGCCGGGCCTGGCTGGACGAGTACAGCCTCCGGTCCCACCAGCGGGCCGCGCAAGCGATCGACGAGGGGCGTTTCGATGCCGAGATCGCGCCGGTGCTGCTCGCCGACGGCAGCAAATTCACCACCGACGAGGGGGTGCGGCGGGATTCGACGCTCGACAAGCTCGGCCAGCTGCCGACACCGTTCGCCGAGGACGGCCGGGTCACGGCCGGCAACGCCTCCCAGATCTCGGACGGCGCATCGGCCCTGCTGGTGATGACCAGCGAACGCGCACGGCAACTGGGTCTGACCCCGCTGGCACGGATCCACACCGCGACCGTCGTCGGCGACGACCCGATCACCATGCTCGCCGGCCCGATCCCGGCCACCGAGCGGGTACTGCAGCGGGCGGGCCTGAGTCTGGGCGACATCGACGCCTTCGAGGTCAACGAGGCGTTCGCGAGTGTCGTCGGCGCCTGGCTGCGGGCGACCGGCGCCCCGGAGGACCGGGTGAACGTGAGCGGCGGTGCCATCGCGATCGGGCACCCGCTGGGTGGTTCGGGTGCCCGCCTGGCCACCACGCTCGTGCACCACCTGAGCGCGAACGGCCTCCGGTACGGCCTGCAGACGATGTGCGAGGGTGGCGGCATGGCCAACGCCACTATCTTCGAAAATCTCAGCGGGCGCTGACGTCCCACCACCGACGAGGTCCCGTTGCCGCCGGATCACACCGGCGGCAACGGGACCTCACGGGTTCCGGTGGTCACCTGGATACGACGCAGCACCAGGGCACCCCCGGCGTTCACCACCAGGTGCAGCAGGGCCGGCGCCAGGACGCTGCCGCTGCGGGCGCGCAGGCCGTCGAACACGAGCGACGCCGCCGCGGTGACCGCGATCGTGCCGGGCACCGAGTCGCCGGCGATGTGCGCCGGATGCACGTGCCACAACCCGAATGCCGCGGCCCGGACGGCCCTCGCCGTCGCGGGCGCGAACGCCCGATCGGTCAGCGCCGTCAGTACGCCCCGGAACAGCAGTTCCTCGGTGACGACCGTGCCGAACGGAATGTGCGCACCGACCCATTCGGCGAAATCGTGCCGCACCTCGTCGGGCACCGTGAACCGGGTGTGCAGCGCCGGTGTCGCCCACGCGACCGCGTACCCGGCGAGCGGCACCGCCGCCGCGGCACTCCCCCACACCGCCCCGGACCGGACATGCCCGAATCCCAGTTCGTCACGGCGCAGCCCACCCGCGACGGCGACACCCACCGTCCCGAGCGCCACGCTCGTTCCGGCGGTCGCCCGGCCCCGCGACGACAACCGCAGCGCGGGCAGCACACCGTTGTTCCACGCCACCAGCGCCGCGGCGACACCGACTGCGAGGGCTCGCCTCACTTCTCGGGCCCGTCGTGGCCGCGCAACGCCTCGAGCACGACCCGGGTCCGTTCGGTGTCGGCGGGCGTCCACCCGGGTGGCTGCGTGACGGTGACCCAGCCGTCGAGGATGACGGTGCCGTAGTTGTGGCCGTGTCCGTCCGGCACGCCGGCCGCGTTCGCGAGGTCTGCGCTCACCTGCCAGAAGGTGACGAACGGGAACCACTTCATCGACGGCAGCCGATCGAAACCCGGTGGCTCCGACAGCCAGTCGGGCCGAGTGAACGCCAGATCCGGCGACCACCACACGACCGGGTCCGACGGATGCTGGATGTAGAGCACCCGTGGTTCGAGCCACGGCCCGGGGCCACCCGGGATCGCGTCCGCGTCGTCGGCGAACCGCACCACCAGGCCGTCCGCGTACACCGGCTGCACCTCGGGGGTGCCGGGGTCGCGCCGCTCGGTGAGCGCACTCCACAACGGGTTCGAGTTGGGCGGCCCCACCCACAGCACACCGTCGACGGTCTCCCGGATGTCGGCGAGTCCGTCGAAGGCGCCCTCGCCGGCCTGGGTGCCGAGGCTCTCGCCGTACACGTACAGCTTGGGCCGGGTGGCCTCCGGCTTGGTGAGCCAGCGGTCGTGGACGGCATTGATCAGCGCGTCGCCGGCGACCGCGGCCCGGCCGCGGTCGGCGACGAACGAGATCCAGCTCGGCAGGTACGAGTATTGGGCCGCGACGAGCGCGCTGTCACCGTTCTCGACGAGCTCGATCGCCTGCGCGGCGGTGGGATTGACCCAGCCGGTGCCGGTGGTCGGGATGATGACGAGCGTCTTGCGTTCGAAGGCCTTGGTCCGCTCCAGTTCGTCCAGCACGACGTTCATTCGGGCGGCGGTGTCGTCGGCGGTCTCGAGGCCCGCGTACACCCGGATCGGTTCCTTGGCGGGCTTGCCGTTGGCGGCGGTCAGTTCGTCGGCGTGGATACCGCCGGAGACGAAGTTGCGGCCCTCGAAACCGAGGGTGTCCCACGGCGCCACGGACGCCGGGCTGCCCGACTTCTCGGGCAGGATCGGCTGCACCGCGCCGGGACGGGTCTCGTTGTTCTGCAGACTGAATGCCGAGTTGACGGCCGCGTAGCCGACGCGCAGCAGGATGCCGTCGACGAGCATGAACACGAGCACGAGCACGACGGCGAAACCGGCCGCCGACGCGGCGGGACGCGGGATCTTCAGCCACTTGTTGAGCTGCCGGGCGACCCATCGGACGAGGTCGCGCATCACCCGCCACAGCGAGATGAGGGCGGCCGCCACGAGCAGGCTCAGCCCGCCGGTGCGGATGTAGCCGGTGGTGGTGGTGCCCTCGGCGTTCATGAGCGCCGACAGTTCCCGCTGCCACCCGGCCGCGTACACCAGCATGATGACCGCGGCCAGCGCGGACAGCGCCGGCACCGCGACCTTGATCGCCCGCATGTACTGGTCCGGCAGCGGCCACCACGACCGGCGCGCGAGCCCGAACTCGTAGACGACCCAGCCGAGCGCCGTGCCCACCGCATATCCGAACGCGGCGTTGATGCCGCCGATCAGCCCTTGGAAGAGCCAGTCACGCGGCAGCAGCGACGGCGTCAGCGACCAGCAGAAGAACAGGGTGCCGAACGCGATGCCCGTGAAGTCCAGGCGCAGCAGGCCCCACGCCCAGACGACGAACGGATGTCGTTGATCGAACCGGGGGTCGGCGGCAGGGGTCACCGGCTGCGGGTTCTCCCGCAGCTCGGCGACCACCTCCCGTTCGACCCCCGAGTCCGTCACGCATCACCCGAACAGCGCCGGCAGGGTTGCTTCGTGCGTCTGACGCAGTTCGGCCATCGTGACCGAGAACTGACCCTGAACCTCGATCGAATCGGAGCCCTCGTCGACCACACCGATCCGCGTCCACGGCAGGTTACGGGCCGTGCACATGCCGGTGAATCGGGTCTCCTCGGTGCGCGGGACCGCGACGAGCACGCGTCCGGTGGACTCGGAGAACAGGGTCACGAACGGATCCTCGCCCTCGGGCAGCAGAATCCGGCAGCCGGTCTCTCCGGCCAGCGCGGCCTCGACGACAGCCTGCATCAGGCCACCCTCGGACAGGTCGTGCGCGGCCGAGATCAGGCCGTCACGCGAACCGGCGAGCAGAATGTCGGCGAGCAGTCGCTCCCGCTCGAGGTCGACCCTCGGCGGGACGCCACCGAGGTGGCCGTGCTCGACCTGCGCCCAGATGGAGCCGTCGAACTCGTCACGAGTCTCGCCCAGCAGGATCAGCGTCTCGCCGGGCTCGAGGCCGAGACCGGTGGGGATGCGACGGTGCACATCGTCGATCACACCGAGGACCGCGACGACCGGCGTCGGCAGGATCGCGGTGGCACCGGTCTGGTTGTAGAAGCTGACGTTACCGCCGGTGACCGGAATGCCGAGCTGCGCGCAGCCGTCGGCGAGGCCGCGGACGGCCTGCTGGAACTGCCACATGACACCCGGGTCCTCCGGCGAACCGAAGTTGAGGCAGTTGGAGACGGCCTTCGGGGTGGCACCGGTGACGGCGACGTTGCGGTACGCCTCGGCCAACGCCAGCTGCGCACCCGCGTACGGGTCGAGCATCGTGTAGCGGCCCGACGCATCGGTGGCGAGCGCGATGCCGCGTCCGGTCTCCTCGTCGATACGGACGACGCCGCCGTCCGCGTTCTCCGCGAGCACCGTGTTGCCGCGCACGTAGCGGTCGTACTGTTCGGTGATCCACTTGCGGCTGCACAGTGCCGGCGACGCCAGCATCTTCAGCGTCGTGGCCTTCAGCTCGTCCGCGGTCTGCGGACGCGTCAGGCCCGCGGTGGTGTTCGCGATCAACGCGTCCTGCGAATCCGGGCGCTGCACGGGACGCTCGTAGACCGGGCCCTCGTGGGCGATGGTGTTCGCGGGGGCGTCGACGACGGTCTCGCCGTGCCAGTCGATGACGAGGTGCTCGCCGTCGGTGACCTCACCGATGACGGTGGCCAGGACGTCCCACTTCTTGCAGACCGCCATGAAGGCGTCGACGTTCTCGGGGGCGACGACCGCGCACATGCGCTCCTGCGACTCGCTGGAGAGCACCTCGGCGGGCGTCATGCCCGTGGCCCGTGTCGGGACCAGGTCGAGGTCGATGTGCATGCCGCCGTCGCCGGCCGCCGCCAGCTCCGAGGTGGCGCAGGACAGGCCGGCGCCGCCGAGGTCCTGGATACCGACGACGAGCTTCTCGCGGTACAGGTCGAGGCAGCACTCGATGAGCACCTTCTCGGTGAACGGATCACCCACCTGGACGGCGGGGAGCTTCTTGGGGCGTCCGCCCGAGGACTCGTCGAACGTCTCCGACGCGAGGACGGACACGCCGCCGATACCGTCGAGGCCGGTGCGCGCACCGAACAGGATGATCTTGTTGCCGGCACCGGACGCGAACGCCAGGTGCAGGTCCTCGACGCGCATCGCGCCCGCGCACAGCGCGTTGACGAGCGGGTTGCCCTGGTAGGAGGCGTCGAACACGGTCTCGCCACCGATGTTGGGCAGGCCGAGCGAGTTGCCGTAGCCGCCGATACCGCGGACCACGCCGTCGACGACGCGGCGGGTGTCCGGGTGGTCGGCGGCACCGAAACGCAGCTGGTCCATGACCGCGATCGGGCGGGCACCCATCGCCATGATGTCGCGGACGATGCCGCCGACGCCGGTGGCCGCGCCCTGGTAGGGCTCGATGTACGACGGATGGTTGTGCGACTCGACCTTGAAGGTGACCGCCCAGCCGTCGCCGATGTCGACGACGCCGGCGTTCTCGCCGATGCCCGCGAGCATCGAGGCCTTCATCTCGTCGGTGGTGGTCTCACCGAAGTACTTCAGGTGCACCTTCGACGACTTGTAGGAGCAGTGCTCGGACCACATGACCGAGTACATCGCGAGTTCGGCGTCGGTGGGACGGCGGCCCAGAATCTCCTTGATGCGGGCGTACTCGTCGTCCTTGAGGCCCAGTTCCTTGAACGGCTGAGCGACGTCGGGAGTCGCGGAAGCGTTGGTGACGGTATCTACCTGCGGAGACACGGGGCGTGTGGTCCCTTCCCTCTGGGATCGAATCGGCAGGGCGGGCGGCGCACTGCCAGGTCGAAGTCTAGCCGGGCGTACCGACACACCGCGCACCCACTACGTGCCGGTTCTCCCGATCCGCTTCGCGAAACCCGGCCGACCGCGTTCCGAAACGGAAATCGCTCCCGGAAGCACTGCTTCCGGGAGCGATTCGGAACCTCCGCTCAGCGCATGGCTGCCGTTCCGCAGGATCCTGGCGACGAGCCGAATCAGCTCATGTTGCCGAGCACGTTGCCCAGGACTCCGCTGATCACATTGGTCATGGAGCCCTGCGGGTCGGTGACGGATCCGAAGACCTGGCCCGATCCGGAGTTCACCGAGCCGAAGCCCAGGTCCTCGAGGCTGCCCGCGCCGGCCTCGACCGGGTTCGGCTGACGAACGGTGACACACACGCCCATCGGATCGATGTTCCAGTCGCCGCCTGCGAGCACGATCTTGGTGCCGGCGCCACTGTCGATCTTGGTGCCGACCACCGCGTTGTCCGGGACCTTGTAGGTGGTTTCCAGGGCGATGACTGCGCCGCCCGCCGTGGTCCAACCGGTGCCCGTGGCCTTGACGGAGTTGTTGCCGGTCACGACGGTGCCGGTGACGTCCTCCCACTGCTGACCACCGAGAACCCACTTGACGTTCAGACGGGCCTTCACGAGCTGGAAGCCCGCCGGATGGAAGTCGCGGATCTCGTTGACGAGCGCCCCCGAACCGGACACCTTCGTGAGGTACGTGACAGTGCCGCCCGGTGCGACGGTGCCGTCACCGACGATCTCCTTGCTCACGGTGTACGGCGTCCCGAGGGAACCGGCCCACTTTTCGGTGACCGACTGGCTGAGCGCACATGCGGGCGCGGCCTGCGCCACGGAGGCTCCGAGTCCGACGGTGATACCTCCGGCGAGAACTGCCAGAGAGGCGGTTGCGGCCGCGAGGCGGCGCATCGGGGTGCGGGACATCCAGATCTCCATTCGGTTGACGAGGGCCACCACCGTGCCGAACATCCCCGCAGTCAGCGCAGAAGCAGCCCCTGCCGACCCGTTGCGGGCCGACTCGATTACAGCCGTGCCTCTTTCTACTGGACCGGCGTCCAGTTTCGCAGGAGAACGGAGAAAAGCCCCCTACCGCACCGGCGTCAGGAACGCCGCCAGCGCGTCCGCATACATCCGGACGTCATCGGCGCCCATCAGTTCCCGCGCCGAGTGCATCGCCAACTGCGGGGCGCCCACGTCGACCGTCGACACCCCGGTGCGGGACGCGGTGATCGGCCCGATCGTGGACCCGCACGGCAGGTCGGCGCGGTGCACGTAGCGCTGCAGCGGAACACCGGCCCGGTCGCAGGCCAGCGCGAACTCGGCGGCCCCGGTGGTGTCGGACGCGTAGCGCAGGTTCTGGTTGACCTTGAGTACGGGGCCGGCATTGACGCGGATGCGATGTGCGGGCTCGTGCCGGTCCGGGTAGTTCGGGTGGGTGGCGTGCGCCATGTCGCCGGACGCGCACACCGACCCGGACAGTGCCCGTAGGAAGTCCTCGCGGCCGCCGCCGCGGAGCAGCACGATCCGTTCGAGGACCGAGTTCAGCAGGTCGGAGAAGGCGCCGCGGTCGGACATGCTGCCGACCTCCTCGTGATCGAACAGGGCCAGTACCGGGATACCGTGGCCGGGCTCGGCGACCGCGGCGAGCAGGGCCTGCAGCCCCGCGTAGCACGTGCCCTGGTTGTCGAGCCGCGGCGCGCTCACCAGCGACGCGTCCTCCCCCACCACGGCGGACGGGGCGAGGTCGTGGGTCATGAGTTCCCATCCGAGAACCGCGGCCGGGTCGACGCCCGCTTCCCCGGCGACGAAACCGAGGAACGAGCGTGGCTCGTCGCCGATCCCCCACACCGCGTTGACGTTCCGCTGCGGGTCGAGTTGCACACCCTTGCGGTCCTCCGACAGGTGGATCGCCAGCTGCGGCACCCGCAGGATCGGGCGGTCGATGCGCACCAGCACGTCCCGGACCGTGTCGCCGTCACGGACCCCGATCCGACCGGAGATACCGAGATCACGGTCGAGCCACGAGTTGAGCCATGCCCCGCCGTACGGCTCGAGGCCGACCAACTGCCAGCCCGCCGAGACGAGATCCGGATGCTGCTTGACCCGCAGGTTGGGACTGTCGGTGTGCCCGCCGACGATCCGGAACGGCGACGATGGACCGCCGCTCGGGACGCCCTCGGTGCTCCACGCGATCAGCGAACCGCCCCGGATCAGGTAGTAGCGGCCCGGCGTCTCCGGCCACGCGTCCGTCTCACGCAGTTCGGTGAATCCGTTGTCGGACAACTCGGCTGCGACCGTCGCACACACGTGGAACGGCGACGGCGAGGCATCGACGAACGAACACAATCCCTGGGCATCGGCGCGGGTCTTCGCTGGCATACCGACCATCATGCAGCACCGGGCTCAGTGTGCTCCCGACACACAGAACTGGTTGCCCTGCGGATCGGCGAACACGACCCAGCGGAAGCCGTCCAGGTTCTCGCGGTGCACCTCGGTGGCGCCGGCCGCGAGGACCCGCTCGACCTCGGCGTCCAGGTCGGCCGCCCCCAGGTCCAGGTGTTGACGGTTCTTGCCGGGCGTCGGATCCTCTACCTTCTGGAAGCCCAACTTCTGTCCCCAGCCGGGAATCCCGACCATGTAGAACCAGCCGTCGTTCTCCTGCTCGATCGTGCCGCCGGTCAGGTCCGCCCACCAGCGCGCGAGCGGCCCGGGATCCGTCGAATCGAATGTGATCATGCCGAGTGTCAGCGTCATGGCCGGACGGTAGCGCGCGGCACCGACATTCGGGTGCCGGACTTCTCCGTCGCGGTCACCGGTTCGCTGTTCTTCGCGGCCGGCGAGGGCTTCCTCGAGGCGCTGCCGCCGTCCTCGACCGCCTGACGGCTCAGCTGCCGGGCAATGCGCAGACGGTGTCCAACCCCAGCACGTGGTTGAGGCGGCCGAACGCGATCCAGGAGCCGAGGCACATCGACAGTTCGACGATCTCGGCCTGGCTGTAGCGAGCGCTCATCCGCGCCCAGAACTCGTCGTCGAGGTTGTGGTGATCGAGCGCGTACCGTTCGGCGTACTCGGCAGCCAGCCGGACCCGGTCGTCGAACGCGTCGGTGGTGCGCCAGTTCTCGACGGACTCGAAGAAGTCGTCCTCGACCTTCTGTCCGTCGCGTTCGGTGCGCCAGTCCATGCAGACGATGCAGCCGTTGATCTGCGCGATCCGCAACCGGGCGGCCTCGAACTCGCGCAGGTCCAGTGTCGAGTTCGCGTACACCGACAGGGAGAACTTCGAGGCGGCGACCCCGATCTCGGGGACCATCTCGCCCCACACGTAACCGACCGGATCCTTACCCTCTGGGATGTCTATGTTCATGGCGCCCAGTGTGCTCCGCCGAGGCCGCCGTGTGGCGCCGATTCTCACTCACCCGTCGACGGTGCCCGCTCGGGACAGCCCTCAGCTGCGCGGCAGCATCGACGGCGACGGTCGCAGCGGCACGTCGAGGGCGTCGTACAGGCCGGGTTCGGCGGCGACGAGCCAGTCGATCGCGCCCACGAGGCGTCCGACGGCGGTGGCGTTGCCGCCCGCGGCCCGACTACCGCCCTCGTCGGTGGCCTCGACGGTGACCTCGATCCGCGGCCGCCCCTCGATGATCACGCGGTGTGCGCCGGCGCCGCCGTCGGGTGGCGTCGGCCAGTCCGGCGCGCACGACGGATGGATGCGGGTGACGTGCTCGACGACGATCCGCGGCACTCCCCCGACGATGCCCTGCACCTCGAAGCGCAGTGCGCCCTGGGTTCCCGCGGCGAAGTCGCCCATGGTCGCGGTGGTGACGTCCGATTCGAGGGGCCGCCGCTGCACGGTCTCGCGGATCTCGTCGAGTTCGACGCCGAGTGCCCGCGCCATCAACCGGATCTGCCCGCCCCACACCATCGTCGGCACGGACGGCGCGATCATCGGCGGCTCGTAGTCCATCGGCTGCCCCATCCCGACGAGGTAGCGCACCGAGTCGGGCTGGTCGTAGTCCGCGTAGTCGAAGATCTCCTGGCAGCGGATCGTGTCGACGGTGGAGCCGAGCCCGCTGATCAGCAGCGGCAGGACGTCGTTGCCCCAACCCGGGTCGACACCCGACACGAACAGCGACCCGCCGGCCGCCGCGATCGCGTCGACGATCGGGTCACGGAGCTCCGGGGGTGCACTGCGGTGGTCGTAGAGGGCGTACACCGACGGCGTCACCACCACCGCCCCGGTGCGAAGGATCCGCACGATGTCGGCGACCGCGTCGTCGGGGCGGATCTCGCCGGACGCCGCGTACACGACCGCGCCGGGACGGGTGGCGAGAACGGCGTCGACGTCGTCGGTGGCCGACACTCCGGTGTCGACGCCGACGTCCCCGAGATCGCCGGCGTCGCGGCCGACCTTCGCCGGATCGTGCACGACGACCGCGGACAGTTCCAGGTGCGGGTTGGCGTGCACGGCGCGGATCGCCGCGCGGCCGACGTTGCCGGTACCCCAGACGACGGTGGTGATCATGCGCGGGACGCTAGCGAACCTCGCCACCGAGTGTGGCCACTTCAGAACAGCTGAAGGGACCCTTCGGTCGCTGTGGGCGACTGAAGGGTCCCTTCAGCTGTGGACCCGGAGGTGGGCGCGGTACCGCGCCGACGGCTCAGGCGGTCAGCACACTCTCGAGTGCGGAGTAGAACATGCCCAGTCCGTCGTCGCTGGGGCCGGTGAGGGCCTCGGTGGCGTGCTCGGGGTGCGGCATGAGGCCGACGACGCGGCCGTTGGCGGACGCGATGCCGGCGATGCCGCGCTGCGAGCCGTTGGGGTTGTCGCCGGCGTAGCGGAACACGACGCGGCCCTCACCTTCGAGCTCGTCGAGCACCTGCTCGGACGCCTGGTAGCGGCCTTCGCCGGACTTGAGCGGGACGAGGATCTCGGCGCCGGCTTCGTAGCGGGACGTCCAGGCCGTGGAGTTGGACTCGACCTTCAGCCACTGGTCGCGGCACACGAAGTGCAGGCCGGCGTTGCGGGTGAGGGCGCCCGGCAGCAGACCGGCCTCGCACAGCACCTGGAAGCCGTTGCAGATGCCGAGGACCGGCATGCCACCCTCGGCGGCCTTGACGACCTCGCCCATGACGGGAGCGAAACGGGCGATGGCACCGCAGCGCAGGTAGTCGCCGTACGAGAAACCACCGGGAACGATGACTGCGTCGACGCCCTTGAGGTCGGCGTCGCCGTGCCACAGGCTGACGGCCTCGCCGCCGGCCAGCTTCACGGCGCGGGCGGCGTCGACGTCGTCGAGCGTGCCCGGGAACGTGATGACTCCGATGCGTGCACTCACTGGACTCGCGTGACCTTCCAGTCCTCGATCACCGTGTTCGCGAGCAGCGACTCGGCGATGGTGGCGAGCTCGTCGTCGCTGACGCTGTCGTCGACTTCGAGTTCGAACCGCTTACCCTGGCGGACTTCCGACACGCCGGCATGACCGAGCCGGGACAGCGCCCCGGCAATGGCCTGCCCCTGCGGGTCGAGAATTTCGGCCTTGGGCATGACATCGACAACGACACGGGCCACGTGCTGCTCCTCGCTATGGCTGGTTTCTGCCCGGGATCGCACCGGGCGTGCAGAAGTTTACCGGTCAGGTGAACGGTCCTCGGCATCGAGTGATCGTGCGAGGTCGCCGCGCTCACGAGTGTGATCCCGCATACTCGTTCCATGCGACTGACGCACTTCGGCCATTCCTGTGTCCTGGTGGAGCTCGACGGCGCCAAGATCCTGTTCGATCCGGGTAATTTCTCGCACGGATTCGAGGGGATCACGGACCTCGACGCGATTCTGATCACGCATCAGCATCCCGATCATGCCGATCCCGAACGGCTGCCGGCGCTGGTCGACGCGAATCCGGGGGCGGGCCTGTACGCCGATCCGGAGACGTCGGCGCTGCTGGGCGAGACGTGGACGGCGGTGTATCCGGGTGACGTGTTCAACGTCGGCGAGGTGCAGGTGACCGGGACCGGTGGCACGCACGCGGTGATCCATCCGGAGATTCCGTTGATCGACAACACGGCCTATCTGCTCGGGGACGCGGAGAACCCGGCGAAGTTGATGCATCCGGGGGATTCGCTGTTCGTCCCCGAGCAGCAGGTGGACGTGCTGGCGATCCCGGCGGCGGCGCCGTGGCTGAAGATCTCCGAGGCCGTGGACTATCTGCGGGCCGTGCATCCGCGGGTGGCGGTACCGATCCACCAGGGTGTGGTCGCGAAGGACGCCCGCGGTATCTATTACGGCCGGCTCACCGAGATGGCTCCCGGTGGCACCGAGTTGCGGGTGCTTCCCGAGGAGTCGGGCGTCGAGGTGTCCTGACCCGCACCCCCTGCTCTATACCCACTGCACGAGTTGCCACACGATGCCGTTGGGGTCGGAGAACTGGCAGTACCTTTCGCCCCACGGTTCGGTCTCGGGTTCGGTGACGACGGTGGCCCCGGTGGCGGCGATGCGGGCGTACTCGGCGTCGAGGTCGTCGACGACGAATGCGATCAGCAGCCCCTGTCCGGCGGGCCCGGCGATCGACGCGGGCGTGAAAGTGCCGAGCCCGGTGCGCAGGAACACGAGGTTGACGCCGGCGTCGGGGTGGGAGAGGGAGACGAAGCCGTCGTCCGCCATGGCTTCGGTGAATCCGAAGTGGGTCTTGGCGAATTCGGCCGACGCGTCGGTGTCGGCGACGTTCAGCGACAACGCGGTACCGGTGATCTTCATGTGACCTCCACGAATCGAGAAACCTTCTACATTGTATAGAGTAGTGGATTCGTCGAGATGTTCCCACCACGAAGAGGACCGATGGCCCGCGACCTGATCGACCTGCTGTGGCGTGACCACCCCGGGGCGCCGAGCGGCGGCAGCCGCGGCCCGCGCGCGAAAGTCACCACCTCGCAGGCCGTGGACGCCGCGATCACGCTCGCCGACGCCGAAGGACCGGACGCCGTCACCGTCCGTCGCCTCGCCGGCGATCTGGGCGTCTCCGCGATGGCGCTCTACACGCACGTCGGCTCCCGCGACGATCTGCTCGTCCTCATGGCCGACACGGTCCGTGCCCGCAGCGGCCGTCCGCCCTACGTGAGCGACGACTGGCGTGATCGGGTCCGGCAGGTCGCCGACGAGGAGACGGCCCTGCACGCCGCGCACTGGTGGCTGCTGGACGTCACCGATCAGCGCACGTCGTTCGGGCCCGGGACGATCGCGACGTACGACCGTCAGCTGCACGCGTTCGACGGCACCCCGCTGACCGACGTCGATCGGGATGCCGCGCTGACGTTCGTGCTGGATTTCGCCCGGGCTGCCGCCCGAGCACGCCGGCCGGACCCACACGCCGCGGACATGGCCGAGGTGTGGGCGTCGTGGCAGCGGCGGCTCGCCGGCTATCTCGGCGACGAGCATCCGCTGGCGCAGCGGGTCGGCGCGGCCGCGGGTGCAGCGATGAACACGCCGTACAGCCCCGACGCTGCCCGGGCGTTCGGGCTCGAGCGGGTGCTGGACGCGTTGCAGTCGCTGATCGGCGGCGTCACGCCACCTCGCTGACGCCTCCCGACAGCGGCCAGTGGTAGACGGCCGGGGTGGCGTCGTGGTGCAGGGCGAGGTCGACGGCATCGAGCAGGGCCTGCCGGGGACCTGGTTTGCCGAGTTGCTTCCCGGTGATCGCGAGCCGGACGATCCGGCCACGGCGGGCAGCCCGGGCGGCGCCGAGCACCAGGGTGCGGCAGCGCCACGGTTCGGCGCGGAAGCCGTCGCCGAGCCCGAGGACCGAGCTGCGGACAGTGGTGCCGTGGGCGAGGTCGCGGATCGCGGTCAGACCGGCGAGCAGCCGGAACCCGGTGCCGGGCAGCACCGACACCGCGCCCGGTGAAGCGACCCAGCGGGGTGCCGCGAACAGTCGCGTCCGCAACCCGGTCTCCTCGAGGACCCGGTCCGCGGCAAGGAGCCGCAGCCGGGCCTCGTGCTCGGGTAGGACGGCGAACTCGGCTCGCCGCCGTTTCGTGGCAGCCTGGTCGTAGCCGTGCAGAACGATCGCGTCGCCGCGGTCCCGGCGTCCACGCAGCCAGTCCTGGGTGGCCGTATCGGTGACGAGACGGTATTTGTCCTTGAGTCGCGGCGCGACCAACAGCGACAGCGGAACGGACCGCCGATCCATTTCGGCAGCGAACTCGGCGACCCCGTCGCAGGTCTCGTCCCTGATTCCCGACACCGACACGATCAGTTGCCCGGTCATGCACTCCAGAATGGCAGCCGAAAGTGAACGGGCGCTTACACGCCTGTGCCCCTTTCCGGTAGTTCCGGCTACCGGAAAGGGGCACGAAGGAAGTTCCGCCTAGAGCAGCGCGTCGATCGCGGCGAGAACTTCGGGGGCGTCGGGTTCGGTGCGGGGGCGGAAGCGGTTGGTGACGGTGCCGTCGCGGGCGATGAGGAACTTCTCGAAGTTCCACTGGATGTCGCCGGCTTCGCCGTCGGCGTCGGGGGTCTTGGTGAGTTCGGCGTACAGGGGGTGCCGGTTGTCGCCGTTGACCTCGATCTTCTCCGTGAGGGGGAAGGTGACGCCGTAGGTGGTGGAGCAGAAGGTCTGGATTTCCTCGGGGGTGCCGGGTTCCTGTCCCATGAACTGGTTGCAGGGGACGCCGATGACGGTGAGGCCGCGTTCGGCGTACTCGGAGGCCAGTTTCTCGAGGGCCGTGTACTGCGGGGTCAGGCCGCACTTGGAGGCGACGTTGACCACGAGGACCACGCGGCCGCCGTATTCGCCGAGGTTGGTGGGGACGCCACCGAGGGTGTCGATCGTGATGTCCTGCAGAGGAGTTGTCATGCGGCCCAACCTAGTGGGCTGCGCCGTCGGTGCCCACCGAGGCTTTCCGTGCAGTGGACACGCACGGCAGTGCCGCGCATGCCACCAGGACGACGAGCATCCCCGCCCACTGCATCGGCTGCAGTCGTTCTCCCAGCACGACGCGGGCCGCGAGGACTCCGACGACCGGTTCGAGGAGCCCGAGCAGGCTCAGTGAGACGGATCCCAGGCGGCGCACCGCGTAGAAGGCGCAGCCGACGCCGATCGGAATCATGAACGCGCCCTGCGCGATCACCGACATCCATCCGGTCGCGGTGAAGGACATCGGTTGTGCGGTGGCCACCGCGACGAGGGCGGCGGTGACGGCGGCGCCGACGATGACGAGGCCGCTGGACAGGACTGCGCCCGCCTCGCGGACCCAGCGTTCGCCGAGCACCAGGTAGAGGGCGTATCCGACGGCGCTCGTCACGGCGAGTCCCACGCCGGCGGGGGCGACGGCCGCGCCCCCGGATCCGCCGACCAGGGCGATGCCGCCGATCATCGTCAGGCACAGCGCGATCACGGCGGGGTTCTGCCGACGGCGGGTGGTGAGCCACACGAAGAGCAGCACGAACACCGGGTAGACGTGCACGACGACCACCGACACCTGGGCGCCGGTCGACCGGACGGCGGCGAAGTAGCAGATCACCTGGAGTCCGAACAGGGGTCCGCACACCAGCGCCAGCCCGAGCGCGGCGCGCACGGGTACACGCCGGATCCGCCCGGTGGCGGCGGCGAACGCCAGGATCAGGATCGCCCCGCACAGGCTCCGCAATGCCACCAGCACGGTCGGGGTCAGTCCGGTGTCGTACGACAGTGCCGCGACGGTGGGGGTCAGTCCGTAGACGATCACGGATGCGAAGCCACACGCCCAGGCGACGGCGATGTGCGGTGTGGCGCCCGAAAGGACCTGTGCGCCGGACTGTTCGGTGCGGGTCGACATCGGGGTCGGGAATCCGCCGGGTCAGGAGCCGAGGACGACGACGTCCTCGACACCCCAGTGCATGCGTACCGCGGCACCGGGGACGACTCCGTCCGCGGTGTGGGGCACGGGGGTGCGGGCGAGGACGAGCCGGCCGTCGGGGGTACGTACCTGGACCTGGCGGTTGGTGCCGAAGTAGACAGTGTCCTCGACGACGCCGTCGAGGCCGTCGCGCCCACCGGGCACGTGCTCCCCCGCACCGACCACGCCGATGCGTTCGGGCCGCAGCATCACCGAATGTGCTCCGCCGGTGCGGGCTGCGATTTCCGGGGATTCCGGGACGCGGAACCGGTGTGCGGTGCCGTCTTCGGTGAAGCCGGCGGTGTCGATGGTTCCGCGGAAGATGTTGGAGGCACCGACGAATTCGGCGGCGTATCGGCAGTTGGGGCGTTCGTAGAGTTCTTCGGGAGTGCCGACCTGCACTATGGAGCCGCCCCGCAGCAATGCGATCCGGTCCGACATGGCGAGGGCCTCGTCCTGGTCGTGGGTGACGAACACGAAGGTGATGCCGAGTTCCTGGTGCAGGCGCCGGATTTCGAGTTGCAGTTGTTCGCGGAGGAGTTTGTCGAGGGCGCCGAGCGGTTCGTCCATCAGCAGTACCGGCGGGCGGAACACGATGGCGCGGGCGAGGGCGACGCGTTGCTGCTGTCCACCGGAGAGTTCCGACGGCATGCGTGCTGCGAGGTGTCCCAGTTGGACGAGGTCGAGTGCTTCGGCGACACTGCGTCCGATCTCGCTCTTGGGCCAGCCGTGCCGGGCGAGGGGGAAAGCGACGTTGTCGGCGATGCTCATGTGCGGGAACAGCGAGTAGTTCTGGAAGACGACGCCGAATCCGCGCTTGTGCGGCGGCACCCGGTTCAGGGTGCGTCCGGCGACCTCGACGGTGCCGGCTGTCGGCTTGATGAAGCCCGAGATGATGCCCAGCAGGGTGGATTTTCCGGAGCCGCTGGCACCGAGGAGGGTGAGGAATTCGCCGCCGCGGATCTCGAGGTCGAGGTTGTCGAGCACGGTGGTGGCACCGTAGGTCTTGCTGATCCCGGTGACGGTGATCGGCGCACCGGTCACGGTCGTCGCACGCGGGGCGGTCGGGGTCGAGATGCTCACGGGAGTGCTCCGATCACTTTGACGGAATCGCGGTACTTGAATGTGCGAACGGCCTTGCGGGTCAGCTTCATTGCTCCGAAGAGGACGAACGATCCGATGATGACGAACAGGGTCAGTCCGGAGATGGCGGCGACGGTGGGATCCACCGAGACCTTCACGCCGGACCAGATGCGCACCGGCAGGGTGGTCATCTGCGGTCCGGAGAGGAAGATCGCGCTGACGACCTCGTCCCACGAGGTGATGAAGGCGAACAGGGCGCCGGCGAAGACACCGGCCGCGATGTTCGGGAAGGTGATGCGGAAGAACGTGGAGACGGGCCCGGATCCGAGCGACTGTGCGGCGCGTTCGAGGCCGCGGTCGAAGCTCACCAGGCTGGAGGCGACGTTGATCGTCACGTACGGCACGGCGAGCGCGGTGTGGACGAGGACGAACCCGAGGGTGGTCTCGGTGAGCCCGATTTTCAGGAACACGATGTACACAGCGAGGCCGACGATCACGTACGGGACGATGATCGGCGCCAGGAGCAACGCGGCGATCGGGCCGCGCAGCGGGTACCTGCCGCGGACGAGCCCCAGTGCCGCGAGCACGCCGAGGATCACCGCGCAGATCGTGGACAGGACTGCGACCCGGAGGCTGACGAGGGCCGAGGCGATCCAGGTGGGGTCGTCGAGCAACTGCTGGTACCAGCGGGTGGAGAACGCTTTGGGCGGGAAGGTCAGAAAAGCGCTGTCCGCGAAGGACATCGGGATGACGACGAGGACCGGGAGGATCAGGTAGGCGACGGTGAGGGTGACGAGCAGTATCAGGCCGGCGCGGGTGAGTAGTCGAGTCATGATTGCCCCATCAGGTATTTCTTCATGTCCACGAACCGGCCGGCGATACCGAGCAGGATCAGGGTGCTCGCGAGCAGGACCACACCGAGTGCGGCGGCGAAACCGAACCGCAGGACGGTGCTGATCTGTTGGACGATGAGTTCGCCGATCATGGTGTTCTGCGGGCCGCCGAGCAGTGCGGGGGTGATGTAGTAACCGAGTGCCTGGATGAACACCAGCACGATACCGGCGAACAGGCCGGGCAGGGTCAGTGGGACGAACACTCGCACGAACGCGAGAGACGGTCGGGCGCCGAGGCTTTCGGCCGCGAGCAACAGTCGTCGATCGATGCCGCGCATCGTGGCGTACAGCGGGAGCACCGCGAACGGCAGCGTGATCTGCACCATGCCGAACAGGACTCCCCACAGGTGACGGAGCAGCGGCAGCGGCTCGTCGATCAGGCCGATCGATTCCAGTCCGATGTTGAGGGCGCCGGTGTCGCGCAGCACGAGCACCAGTGCGAAGCTCCGGACCAGCAGGCTCGTCCAGAACGGGACGAGGACGGCGACGAGCATGATCGTGCGCCAGAACGGGGTTGCGAGCGTCATGAGGTAGGCGTAGGGGAAGGCGAGGAGCACCGTCACCACGGTGGTCGCGCCGGCGACGAGGAAGGTGTTGCCGAGGACCTTCAGGTAGAGCGGGTTCTCCCAGATGGCCCGGTAGTTCCCGAGCCCGATCGTGGGATCGGTGAAGCTCTTGGAGAACATCAGGATCAGGGGGATCACGAACACGACGGCGAGGAACACGAGCAGCGGCACGAGCAGCAGTGCCCAGCCGTTGAATTCGAACTTCGGCCGCCGGGGACGTCGACGGCGGCCGGATGTCGTCTCGGGCAGGGGTGGGGAGTCCGGCGCGGGCGCCGTATCGAGGATCCGGGTCACGACAGCACCCATGCATTCAGTCGTTCGGTGACCTCGTTGTAGTGCTCGGCCCAGTAGCGGTAGTCGATGGTGCCGGCGGACTTCGCGACGTTCGCGGGATCGGTGGACAGTCGTTCGGCGACGTCGGAGGGCACCTTGTCGAGTGCGGCCGGGTTGACGGGGGCGAACAGGCTGCGTTCGGCGTCGCGGGCCTGTCCGTCGACGTCACCGAGGAAGTGCGCCATCCAGTCCATGGCGAGGTCGGTGTTCGGGTATCCGGTGGGGACGGCGACCTGGTCGTAGGAGACGAGGTTCTGTCCCCACTCGTTGGCGATCGGCTGGCCTTCCATCGCGGCCTGGTCGATGCGTCCGCTCCAGGCCTGGACGAGCGGGGCCTCGCCGCTGGCGACGAGTTGTGCCTGTTCGTCGCCGGTGTCGTAGAAGACGATGTCCTTCTTGATGGTGTCGAGTTTGCGGAAGGCGCGGTCGATGTCGAGGGGGTAGAGCCGGTCGGGTGCGACGCCGTCGGCGAGGAGTGCGGCTTCGAACATGCCGCCGGTGGCGTAGTTCCAGAAGCCACGTTTGCCGGGGAAGCGTTCGGTGTCGAAGAACTCGGCCCACGTGGTGGGGTGACGGTCGGCGAACTTCTTGGTGTTGTAGGCGATCGTGAAGGAGTACAGCAGGTTCGGTATCGAGCACTTCCCCAGGAACGTCGGGTCGATTCCGGCGGCTGCGGCCGCGGCGACGACCTCGTCGGCGAGCGGGGTGAGGGTTCCTTCGGCGCAGGCGGTTTCGGCGTAGTTCGGTTCCACTTCGACGACACCCCAGGTGACGCGGCCGCTCTGCACCTGTGCGCCGATCTTCGCGTAGTCGGTCGGCGAGTCCTCGAGGACGGTGACACCGGCGCCCTTGGCCCAGGGGTTGACGTAGCTCTGGAGGTGTACCCGCTGGGCGGCTCCGCCCCACATCGTGACGGTGAGCGTCTTCGACGGGTCGGTGGTACCGCCACAGGCCGACGCGGCCATCAGGGCGACGAGCCCGATGCCGAGGCCGGCTCTCCTTTTCACTGAGGTCACGTTTCGGCTCCCATACTGACTGACGGATCAGTTATTAGCCGATAGTGTGACCTAGGCCATTCCGGGTGTCAATATGTGACCTGCATCCCGAACCTGAACGTCCGGCCAGGTCAGCGCGGTGCCGCCGACCCGGCCCCGGAAAGACGCCGATGCGGGGTGTGGCTCGGCAGTACCGGCTCACACCCCGCTTCGAGGGACGGACGGGGTCAGGCGCTGGCCAGTTTCCGCTCGTCCCGGACGGGCGTCGGCTGTGCAGGGGTCGGATCGGCGCCCACCCCTGTGCCGTCGGTGTCGGCCGTGTCGTCGGCGTCGAGCATCGTCGACTCGTCGAACGGCAGCTTGCCGTCGAGGACGTCGCGGACGCGGGCGGCGTCGACGGACTTGGTCCACGTGCCGACGAGGAGGGTGGCGACGGCGTTGCCGGAGAAGTTGGTGAGCGCGCGGGCCTCGGACATGAACCGGTCGATGCCGACGATGAGGCCGACACCGTCGAGGAGTTCGGGGCGATGGCTCTGCAAACCGCCTGCGAGAGTGGCCAATCCGGCACCGGTGACGCCCGCGGCACCCTTCGAGGCGACGATCATGAACACCAGCAGGGACAGCTGTTCGGTCAACGACAGCGGCTGGTGCATGGCGTCGGCGATGAAGATGGACGCCATGGTGAGGTAGATCGCGGTGCCGTCGAGGTTGAACGAGTAGCCGGTGGGGACGACGATGCCGACGGTGGTGCGTTCGACGCCGGCGTGTTCCATCTTCGCGATGAGGCGCGGCAGCGCGGACTCGGAGGACGACGTCGCGAAGATGAGCAGGTATTCGCGGGCCAGGTAGCGCACGAGCTTGAAGACGGAGACGCCGGCGAAGACGCGCAGCAGGCTGCCGAGCACACCGAACACGAAGATCAGGCAGGTCAGGTAGAAGCCGAGCATGAGGGCGGCGAGCTGGACGACGGCGGACAGGCCGGTCTGCCCGACGACGTTCGCCATCGCACCGAACGCGCCGACGGGGGCGAGCCACAGGATCATGGTGAGGATCTTGAAGACGAGCTTCTGGGCGTAGCCGACACCGCGGAGGATCGGTTCGCCCTGCTTGCCGAGGGCCTGCAGGCCGAAGCCGACGAGCAGCGCCACGAACAGCGTCTGCAGGACGCTGCCCTCGGTGAGCGCGGACAGCAGCGACGTCGGGATGATCGACGCGATGAAGTCCATGGTGCCGCCGGCGGCGTGGGCCTTCTCGGCGTACACGGCTCCGGCTCCGGAGGTGCCGGCGATGTCGAGGCCGCCGCCGGGGCTGATGAGGTTGCCGACGAGCAGGCCGACGCCGAGCGCGACGGTCGACATGCCGAGGAAGTAGGTGAGGGCGAGGCCGCCGATCTTGCCGACGCTGGCGGCGGCGCGGACCGATCCGATGCCGAGGACGATGGTGCAGAAGATGACCGGGCTGATCATCATTTTGATGAGGTCGACGAACATCGTGCCGAGGACACCGAACGATTTTCCGGTGTCGGGGGCGAGCCAGCCGACGAGGATGCCGCCCACGACGGCGACGATCACACCGATGTACAGCCAGTGGGTGCGGTCCCGCTTCCTACCGGGGTCGGCGGGTTGCAGTGTCGGTTGCGCGGCGCTCAGCTTCCCCGGTGCACTCGTGCTCATCGGTGTTCCCTTGATCGGACGGATACTCGTGGGGCCGACGTCCCCGATCGTCGAGTGATCGAGGTCACGAGGCCCGTCGGTGATCGTCGTATCGTTCGGGGCGACGGTGAAGATTGTGTTCATTGTTTTCACGAGAGGATCACCGTGCCCTACACCCGTCCGCATCGACCGCTGAGTGTCGCCCGTCAGCTGCTGGTGCTGCAGCTGATCGTGTTGGCGCTGGTCACGGCGGCGGTGGCGGGGCTGGCGGTGTTCGACGAGCGCCGCGACTCGGACGAGGCGACACGCCGGACGGTGACGAGCATCGCAGAGACGCTCGCGCTGTCGGAGTCGACGGTCGCCGCGTTGCGCGGCCCCGATCCGTCGGCGGTGCTGCAGCCGGAGGTCGAGAAGATCCGGGCGGCGACGGGCACCGACTTCATCGTGGTCATGGCCCCGGACCGCACCCGGTTCACGCATCCGGATCCGGCGCTGATCGGTAAACCGTTCGAGGGGCATGTCGAGCGGGCGCTGGCGGGTGAGACGTCCACCGAGACGTACACGGGGTCGTTGGGCCCGTCGATCCGCGCGGTGGTCCCGATCCTCGACGACGGCCGCCTGCTGGGCATGGTGTCGGTGGGGGTGACGCGGGAGCGGGTCGGTGAGCAGTTCACGGAGGGGCTGCCGTCGCTGTTGGGGGTGGTGGCGGTCGCGGCGGTGCTGGCCGCCCTGGGGGCGGCGGTCGTGAACCGGAGGCTGCGCCGGCAGACGCTCGGTCTGGACCCGGACCAGTTGCGGCGGCTGTACGAACACCACGAGGCGGTGCTGGGGTCGATCGGTGAGGGCCTGATCGTGTTCGGGCGCCGCCGGGGCGGCCGGGTGCGGGTCGACGTCGTCAACGAGGAGGCCCGGCGGCTGCTGTGGCTGCCCGAGGGGCCGATCACGGTCGACCAGTTGCCGAAGACGCTACGGCCGGACGGCCCGGACGACGCCGGCGAGCAGGACGAGGTGCACGTGACGGCGGACCGGGTACTGGTGGTGGGCCGCTCCCCCGTGCTGTGGGACGGACGGCGCATCGGCACCGTCGTCACGATCCGGGATCACACCGAGTTGCAGACAGCGCTCGGGGAGCTCGATTCGACACGCAGTGTCGCCGAGACGCTCCGGGCACAGGCCCACGAGTACGCGAACCGGCTGCACACGATCGTGACACTGGTCGAGTTGGGCCGGCACGACGAGGCGGTCGCGTTCACGACCGCGGAGTTGTCGACGTCGCAGCAGTTGATCGACAGGCTGATGGCGGCGGTGCACGAGCCGGCGCTGGCGGCGCTGCTGTTGGGGAAGGTGAGCGAGGCCGCGCAGCAGGGCGTCGAGTTGACGGTCACCGAGGACACGGCCCTGGGGTCGGCGGGCCCGTTGAGTCCGCTGGAGTTGGTGACGGTGACGGGCAACCTGATCGACAATGCGATCGACGCGGCCCGAGCGGCGGCCACGAACGATGAGACTCCGTGGGTGGAAGTAACTGCGACGGAGGAGAATTCACAGCTGGTGCTGCGGGTGGCGGACAGTGGCCCCGGAATGGGTCCGGAGACACTGAGCCGGGCGTTGAACCGCGGCTATTCGACGAAACCGGTGAACGGCCGGCCCGCCCTTCAGCGCGGTCTGGGTCTGGCGCTGGTGGCGCAGGTCGTGACCCGCCACGGCGGCCGGTTGCGGACCGAGCCGTCGTTGGCGGGCATGCTGGTGGTCGAGATTCCGTTGTCCCCGGACCGCAGCGCAGGTGGTGCCCGATGATCCGGGTGCTGGTCGTGGAGGACGAGCCGCTGATCGCGGCGGCGCACCGCACGTATGTGGAGCGGGTCGACGGGTTCGCTGTCGCCGCGGTGGTGCACACGGCGCGGGACGCGATCCGGGTCGTCACCGAGGCCGCGGTGGCTGAGACGCCGATCGATCTGGTGCTGCTCGATATCGGCCTGCCGGATGCGAGCGGGCTCGATCTGGCTGCGGCGCTGTCGAATCTGCATCCCGCACCGGGGATCATCGCGGTGACGTCGGCGCGGGATCTGGACGTGGTGCGGACGGCGGTGGCCCGCGGGGTGGTGCTGTATCTACTCAAGCCGTTCACGTTCGCGGCGTTGCGCGACAAGCTCGAGCACTATCGGGAATTCCGGGCGGCACTGCCGACGGGTGGGACGGCAGCGAGTCAGCGCGAGATCGATCGGGCGATGGCGGTGTTGCGTACCGCGGACGAGCGGGCGACCACACCGAAGGGGGTCGCCCCACAGACGGTCGACCGGATCGCATCGTGCGTGCGGGACACGGGCCGCGCTCTGACGGCGGCGGAAGTGGCGTCCGCCGTGGGGGTTTCACGCGTCACCGCGTGGCGGTATCTCGAGCGTCTCGCCGACGACGGTGTGCTCGCCCGCCACACCGAATACGGCCGGGCCGGCCGCCCCCAGGTGCGATACACCTGGGTGGCGGCCGGGCGGTGACGTCCGGTCAGCGCGTCCCGGTGAATTCCACGACCGTCGATCCCCAGCCGAGTGATCCGAATCGTGGCGTTCCGCAGCCTGCTTCGGTGATCAGTGCGGCCAGTTCCGTTTCGGTGCGCACACCGGAGCCGTACAGGCACAGGGCGAGCAGGTCGGCTTCGGTGTCGTGGTCGTCGGTGGTGTCGGGGTCGAGCAGGTCGGTGACGAGCACGACCCGGCGGGCGGACGCACCGAGCACGTCCAGGAGCAGTCGGGCGTCGGCGTCGGGATGCCGGTCGATCACCTCGACCGCGACGATCAGGTCGACGGGGTCGGCGAGTGCGGTGAACTCGCTGCCGTCGATCCGTCCGATGCGGTCGCGGCGGGTCTCCGCGACGTCGGCGAGGTTGCGGCCCACCAGCGCCGGCAACCCGACGAGCGTGATGTCGAGGTCCGGTCGCAGCCGGGCGAGGGTGTCGGCGTAGACGCCGGCGCCTTCCCCGTAGATCGCGACCGTCCGCACGCCGTCGAGGTCGACCGCGTCCGGCAGTGCCGGCGCCCGGTACACGGCCCCGAACGCGGCCTCCTCGTGGAAGTCGTCGGCGAAACCGGGTTCGGCCTGCTTGTCGGCGAAACCGTGACCGGAGGCGGGTACTCCGGTGCGGACCGTGTCGAGCAGTCCCAGGAATGCGGTGTCGAGCCGGGTGTGGATCTTGTCGAAGTGCAGTGCCTGGCTCGCGAACGTGTCCTGGTCGGCCAGAATCGATCCCATGTCGGTGAGCGTGAGCTCGCCGTCGTCCACCGCCACCAGATCCATGAGCGCGAGATGTCGCAGCAGCTTCGCCGTCGCACCGGGATGGGTGCCGCATTCGGCGGCGACCGCCGCGGCTGTGCCGGCCCCACCGTCGATCGCCGCGAACATCCCGACCGTCACAGCGGTGCGGATCGCGAACGGCGGCAACAGTTCCGACATCTCGTGCAGCACCGCGTCGGGGCTCTCCTGCGCTGCGACGACCGCGGCGACCGGGCCGGCGGCCTCGCGGTGGCGCCAGTAGCCGGTGATCTCGACGTACTGTTTGTCGAGTTCCCGGTCCTGTTTCGCCCACCGGCGCAGCGGCTTGATCGTCGTGGCCTCGCCCGCGACCCACAGGTACGGCCGGCCGGGACGCCACGGGGCGCCCCGCACGGCGTCGGCCAGCCGCGACTCGCCGCCGTTCTCGGACCGGTAGAGCCAGGTGACGTCCACCGGTGCATCGGATTTCAGTTCCTGCCGGTGTGCGGGTTCGGCGACCTCGATCACCACCGTCGCGGGCAGGTCGGACGGCAACTGCTCGAGGCAGTGCGCGATCGCGGGCAGTGCCGTCTCGTCGCCGGCGATCAGCATCCATTCGACGTCCCGCGGCAGGCTCGACGAATGCTTGGGCCCGGCCATGAGGATCGTCTCCCCCGGTTGCACGCGTGCCGCCCAGTCCGATGCCAGCCCACCCTCGTGCGCGGCGAAGTCGATGGCCATCTCGCGGGTGTCCGGGTCGAAGCGGCGCACCGTGTACGTCCGGCTGTACTGGAACGAGCCGGCCGGCCAGTCGACGGTGCCGTCGCCGGCGTTGCGCGGCATCTCGAACGGCAGTGTGCCGGTGCGCGGGTCGGCGGGCAGGAGTTTGACGTCGTCGTCGAATCCGGTGGTGCGCACCGGCGGCAGCGCGACACCGTCGCGGACGTGGCCGTCCATCGCCGGGCCGCCGACGATCACCCGGCGCATGCCGGGGGTGACGTCCTCGACCCGCAGGACCTCGACCTCGCGGATGCAGATCGGAAAAACCTCGACCTCACGGGCGGTCGCAGCCATGAGCGTCCTCTCTCTCGTGGAATCAGTATTCGCCGAGCGCGACGGAAACCCAGTGCGCCACGGTCGGATCGGCGGCGAGTGTCGGGAAGTCGACGTCCGGTGCCCCCGCGGACCGCCATCGTTCCACGAGTCCCATGATCCGGATGGAGTCCAGTCCTTCGTCGAGCAGATTCAGCTCGTCGCCGATCGACTCCGGCGACCGGTCCAGGGCGGTGGCGATGTCCGATACGACGGCCTCGCGGGTGAGCACAGTGTGGTCCTTTCCGATCTCGAACTGCATGGTTCGGCACTTCTCGGTGCCGGGAGCGACTACCGTCCGGCGAACATCTCCCGGATCTGGTCCAGGGTCGCCATGACGCCGTCGTAGTCGGGGCGGTAGCTGGTGGCGGGGAGTTCGTACACCGTGCCGCTCGTGAACGCGGGCAGGGCGGTGTACAGCGGATCCTGCTTCAGTTCGGCGAGGCTGCGGCCCGCGACCGGCACCACGAACATCACGGGCGCGTCGCCGACCCGTCCGAGCAGTTCGCTGCTGATGATGAACGAGTCACCGGACCCGTACAGTGCCGGATCGTTCGCCTTGGTGAGCACGTCGTCGGGCCGGAACCCGACCGACTCCAGCAGGGTGGGCAGGGCGGCGGTCTGCGGGATGAACGCGGGCTCGTTCGTGCCCAGCGACAGCAGATAGGACACGGGCGCGCCGGGCACGGTGATCGCATCCTTCACCTCGGCGACCTTGTCCTCGTACGCCTGCATCAGGCCGTCGACCTTGTCGCTCTCCCCGGCGATGTCGGCGACCTCGGCGAGCTGTTCCTGCCACGTGTTGACGGTGGACGGGACGAGGACGGTCGGCGCGATCGCCGACAGCTGGTCGTACGCCTTCTCGGCGAGGATCGCGGTGAATCCCTGTCCGCCGCCGATGATCAGGTCGGGCTGTGCCTGCGCGATGGCCTCGATGTTCAATTCCTCGCCGGCCGGAAGCTCCTTGGTGCCCTGTGCCTTCGCCTTCTCCGCCCACTGCGGCGGGAAACCACCGTCGAGGTTGGTGCGACGCCGAGCAGGCGGGTGTCGGTGATCGCGATCGGCGCGTCGAGGGTGTACAGCAGCCCGGCCAGGCCGGCGGTGAGCACTGCGATGCGCTGCGGCTCGGCGGGTACGGTGACGTCGCCCTGCGCAGTCTGGACCACGCGCGTCGCGTCGGCCGCCGAGGTCGCGGAGTCTCCCTCGGAGGCGTCGCTGGTGCTGCAGCCTGTGAGACCGAGGGTCACCGCGGCGGCCGCGGCGAACAGGCGTATCCCGTGCCGTCGGAAGCGTGAGTGGAACAATGTGGTTCCTTTCGATCGTTCATCGGGGGTGTTCGGTGGTGGCGGAGCCTCATGTCCGCGGTTCGTCCCGTCGGACGTCGACGAGGTCGGCCACGGCCGCGACGGTCTGCCGTTCGAGCAGTTCCGGAACCTCGATCCGGACGGACGTCTCCCGGAGGATCCGGGACACGATCCGCATCGCCCCGAGCGAGTCGCCGCCGCAGTCCGCGAAGCCGTCGTCGGCGCCGATCTCGTCGACGCCGAGCACATCGCAGTAGACGGCGGCGATCCGCCGCTCGGTGGGGGTGCGCAGCGTGTCCGCGACGTTCCGGCGCGGCGGCTCCGGCAGGGCACCCCGGTCGAGTTTGCCGTTGACGGTGAGCGGGATGTGCTCGACCAGCACGATCCGTGCCGGGACGAGGTGCGCCGGGACCAGGTTCCGCAGCACGCTGCGCAACTCGTCGCCGTCGGCTGGGGCGGTGTCGGTGTCGGACACCACGTAGCCGATCAGTCTCGTTGCATCGCCGGAGGTTCGGACGGTCGCGGCGGCCCGTGTGACACCCGGCAGCGCTTCGAGGGCCGCCTCGACCTCGCCGAGTTCGATCCGGATACCGCGGATCTTGACCTGCCGGTCGACGCGGCCGAGGTATTCGAGTCGGCCGCCGGCGAGATACCGGACGAGGTCGCCGGTGCGGTACATCCGCTCCCCCGCCGCGAACGGGTCGGCCACGAACGTCGACGCCGTCAGCCCACAGCGGTCCCGGTAGCCGTGGGCGACACCGTCACCGGACAGGTAGAGCTCGCCGACCGCACCGACCGCGACGGGACGCAGCCCCGTGTCGAGGACGCGGGCGCACGCGTTGCGGACGGGCCGGCCGAGGCACGGTGTGGTGCTGTCGGCGACCGCGGATCCCAGGGCGTTGATCGTGAACTCGGTGGGCCCGTACAGGTCGTAGCCGTCGACGCCGTCCTGTTCGCGCAGCTGCGTCCACAGCTCCTGCGGGACGGCCTCGCCACCGAGCATGACCAGGACCGGGGCGCGCTCGTCGTCGAGCAGTCCGGCCGCGACGAGTTCCCGCGCGTAGGACGGGGTCACGTTGACGACGTCGATGCCGACCTGCCGGTAGTGCCGCACCAGTGCGTGCGGGTCGACGCGGGCGGTCTCGTCGACGACGTGGACGTGGTGTCCGGCGAGCAGCCAGAACAGCTCCTCCCACGACATGTCGAACGAGAACGACACGGTGTGCGCGACACGCAGCCGACGTCCGGCCACGGATTCCTCGGTGGGGCGGAAGATCTCGTCGCGATGGTTGTGGTACATCGTGGTCAGTCCCCGATGCCCCACCTGGACGCCCTTGGGCCGGCCGGTCGATCCGGACGTGTAGATCACGTACGCGGGCTGGTCCGGATGCCGGGGTCCGCCGATGCGGTGCGCGGGCACGTCCGGCGCCGGCCGTAGACCGGAGAGAACTTCTGCCACTTCGGGTTCCCTCAGGTCTACGACGGTGAGGTCCGTGTTCCCGGACGCTCCGGCGACGACCTCGGCGGCCCGGCCGGTGCGGGCACCGGCGGTGACGACCGTGCGGGCGCCGCTGTCGGCGACGATCTCCCGCAGCCGCGCGGCCGGATGCTCGAGGTCGAGCGGCAGGTACGCCGCACCGGCCCGCAGCACCGCGAAGATCGCGACGACGTGGTCGGCAGTCCGCGGCAGCATCAGTGCGACGAGATCGCCGGTCCCGACGCCGGTGGCCACCAGGTGCCGGGCCAGCGCGGTGACGCGGTCGTCGAACTGTCGGGCCGTGAACGTCTCGGCGCCGCAGGTCAGGGCGGGCGCCTCGGGAGACGCGGCGGCCCGCTCGGACAGCAGGGTGTCGATGCTGCCCTCGGGGGCGCCCGGCAGCGGGATCACCGTCGGGGCCGCGGTCAGTGCGGTCGGCTCGATTTCGTCGTATCGGCGTCCGGTGTCGGCCACCGTGATCGGCTGCCCGCCGTGCAGTCCGGCGATGCGGGTGAGCATGCCGGTCACGACGTCCAGCAACGTGTGCGCGGTGTCGTCGTCGACGAGGTCGGGCCGGTTCTCGATCGTCACCGCCATCGCGCCGTCCCGGGTCCGGGGATCGACGTCGACGGTGACGGCGTAGTGGGTGGCGTCGGTGGCCTCGGCGGCGGTGACACCCGCGCGCTCGAACACGTCGAACCGGGCCGCGTCGCCCCCGATGTTGCGGAACACCAGGAGCGTGTCGAACAGGATGCCGACTCCGGCGGCGCGGCTGATCTCGCCGAGCCCGAGGTGCTGGTGCTCGATCAGCCCACCCTGCGCGGCGAACAGGTCGCGGAGCATGTCCGGGAGGGACGCGGCGGGACGCAGCCGCACCCGGACGGGCACGGTTTCGAGGGTCGGCCCGACGATGCGGTCGGCCGCGGGCACCGCCGGGTCGCGGCCGGACACGGTGGTGCCGAACACGACGTCGTCGCGACCGGTGAAGCGGCGCAACGTCAGCCCCCACGCGAGGGACACGAGGGTGGCCACGGTGACGCCGTGTTCGGCGGCGACCGCGACGAGTGCGTCGCGCACCGGGTCGTCGAGCCGACGCGTCGTCACGTGCGGCAGCACCGTGGTGCCGGGAGTGGCGGCCGGTGCCAGCAGGGTCGGCTCGTCGAGGTCCGCGAGGTACCGCGCCCACGCCTTCGTCGCGGCCGTGGTGTCCCGGCCGACCGACCGCCGCAGGTGGTCGGTGAAGTCGGCGGGTGGTTCGAGGACCCGGTCCAGGGTGGACGTCACCGCCTCCTCCCCGGCATCGTCCGCCGGGTACAGGCCGGTGAGCATCCGCGCCACCCCGTACAGCACGAACAGTTCGGTGAACAGCACGCCCTGCGACCACGCGTCGGTGAGGAGATGGTGCTGTGTCACGACGAGCTGTCGCGACGCGTCGGGGCCGGTTGCCAGGACCACCCGGATCAACGGTGCCCGGTCCAGCACGAAGGGCCGCGCGAACTCGTCGGCCGCGACGGTGTCCAGGTCCGTGACCGTCCGTTCCTCGACCGTGAGCGAAACCGGCGCGACGATCGCAACGGGGTCGGCGTGCACCGAATGAGTGAAGGCGGCACCGAGATTCGGGTAGCGGCGCACGAGCGTGTCGAGGGCCGCGGTCAGGGCCCGCACGTCGACGGGTCCAGCGAACGTGAAGCGGTGCTGCACGTGGTAGTTGTCGCCGGATCCGCTTCCACCGCTCACGGACTGGAAGTACATGCCCCGCTGCAACGGTGTCAGCGGCAGCACCTGCCGCCATCCCGGGTACCTGGTGTCGAGCACGGTGCGGGCGATCTCGTCGACGTCCACCAGGTCGGCGTGTTCGCCGGTCTCGTCGGGAGCCGGCGCGAGACGGACGGCCCGGGCCGCGAGTTCGTCCAGGGTCTCGGCTTCGAACACGTCCGCGACGGCGATACCAACGCCGCGCGTGGTGGCGGCGGCGACGAGGCGCACGACGGCGATGCTGTCCCCGCCGAGCGCGAAGAAGCTCAGCTTCGGGTCGATCACGGCCTGCAGGACCTCCGACGCTGCGGCGACGAGATCGGCTGTGACGGAACGGTCGTCACCTGTCTCCGGTCCGGACGGCTGCGGTGCCGCCGGCGCCGGGAGCGCCGCGCGGTCGAGTTTGCCGTTGAGGGTGCGCGGTAGCGCGTCCACCACGGTGATCGACTGCGGAACGAACTGGTCCGGCAGCACCGCCGCGAGCGCCTGCCGCATGCCCACCGGGTCGGCGGGTGCCCCACCGGTGACGACGTAGCCGAACAGTCGGGCGGTGCCGTCGGCGATGTCCGCCACCGTGGCGGCGGCGAACGCCAGGATCAGGATCGCCCCGCACAGGCTCCGCAATGCCACCAGCACGGTCGGGGTCAGTCCGGTGTCGTACGACAGTGCCGCGACGGTGGGGGTCAGTCCGTAGACGATCACGGATGCGAAGCCACACGCCCAGGCGACGGCGATGTGCGGTGTGGCGCCCGAAAGGACCTGTGCGCCGGACTGTTCGGTGCGGGTCGACATCGGGGTCGGGAATCCGCCGGGTCAGGAGCCGAGGACGACGACGTCCTCGACACCCCAGTGCATGCGTACCGCGGCACCGGGGACGACTCCGTCCGCGGTGTGGGGCACGGGGGTGCGGGCGAGGACGAGCCGGCCGTCGGGGGTACGTACCTGGACCTGGCGGTTGGTGCCGAAGTAGACAGTGTCCTCGACGACGCCGTCGAGGCCGTCGCGCCCACCGGGCACGTGCTCCCCCGCACCGACCACGCCGATGCGTTCGGGCCGCAGCATCACCGAATGTGCTCCGCCGGTGCGGGCTGCGATTTCCGGGGATTCCGGGACGCGGAACCGGTGTGCGGTGCCGTCTTCGGTGAAGCCGGCGGTGTCGATGGTTCCGCGGAAGATGTTGGAGGCACCGACGAATTCGGCGGCGTATCGGCAGTTGGGGCGTTCGTAGAGTTCTTCGGGAGTGCCGACCTGCACTATGGAGCCGCCCCGCAGCAATGCGATCCGGTCCGACATGGCGAGGGCCTCGTCCTGGTCGTGGGTGACGAACACGAAGGTGATGCCGAGTTCCTGGTGCAGGCGCCGGATTTCGAGTTGCAGTTGTTCGCGGAGGAGTTTGTCGAGGGCGCCGAGCGGTTCGTCCATCAGCAGTACCGGCGGGCGGAACACGATGGCGCGGGCGAGGGCGACGCGTTGCTGCTGTCCACCGGAGAGTTCCGACGGCATGCGTGCTGCGAGGTGTCCCAGTTGGACGAGGTCGAGTGCTTCGGCGACACTGCGTCCGATCTCGCTCTTGGGCCAGCCGTGCCGGGCGAGGGGGAAAGCGACGTTGTCGGCGATGCTCATGTGCGGGAACAGCGAGTAGTTCTGGAAGACGACGCCGAATCCGCGCTTGTGCGGCGGCACCCGGTTCAGGGTGCGTCCGGCGACCTCGACGGTGCCGGCTGTCGGCTTGATGAAGCCCGAGATGATGCCCAGCAGGGTGGATTTTCCGGAGCCGCTGGCACCGAGGAGGGTGAGGAATTCGCCGCCGCGGATCTCGAGGTCGAGGTTGTCGAGCACGGTGGTGGCACCGTAGGTCTTGCTGATCCCGGTGACGGTGATCGGCGCACCGGTCACGGTCGTCGCACGCGGGGCGGTCGGGGTCGAGATGCTCACGGGAGTGCTCCGATCACTTTGACGGAATCGCGGTACTTGAATGTGCGAACGGCCTTGCGGGTCAGCTTCATTGCTCCGAAGAGGACGAACGATCCGATGATGACGAACAGGGTCAGTCCGGAGATGGCGGCGACGGTGGGATCCACCGAGACCTTCACGCCGGACCAGATGCGCACCGGCAGGGTGGTCATCTGCGGTCCGGAGAGGAAGATCGCGCTGACGACCTCGTCCCACGAGGTGATGAAGGCGAACAGGGCGCCGGCGAAGACACCGCCGCGATGTTCGGGAAGGTGATGCGGAAGAACGTGGAGACGGGCCCGGATCCGAGCGACTGTGCGGCGCGTTCGAGGCCGCGGTCGAAGCTCACCAGGCTGGAGGCGACGTTGATCGTCACGTACGGCACGGCGAGCGCGGTGTGGACGAGGACGAACCCGAGGGTGGTCTCGGTGAGCCCGATTTTCAGGAACACGATGTACACAGCGAGGCCGACGATCACGTACGGGACGATGATCGGCGCCAGGAGCAACGCGGCGATCGGGCCGCGCAGCGGGTACCTGCCGCGGACGAGCCCCAGTGCCGCGAGCACGCCGAGGATCACCGCGCAGATCGTGGACAGGACTGCGACCCGGAGGCTGACGAGGGCCGAGGCGATCCAGGTGGGGTCGTCGAGCAACTGCTGGTACCAGCGGGTGGAGAACGCTTTGGGCGGGAAGGTCAGAAAAGCGCTGTCCGCGAAGGACATCGGGATGACGACGAGGACCGGGAGGATCAGGTAGGCGACGGTGAGGTGACGAGCAGTATCAGGCCGGCGCGGGTGAGTAGTCGAGTCATGATTGCCCCATCAGGTATTTCTTCATGTCCACGAACCGGCCGGCGATACCGAGCAGGATCAGGGTGCTCGCGAGCTCAGGACCACACCGAGTGCGGCGGCGAAACCGAACCGCAGGACGGTGCTGATCTGTTGGACGATGAGTTCGCCGATCATGGTGTTCTGCGGGCCGCCGAGCAGTGCGGGGGTGATGTAGTAACCGAGTGCCTGGATGAACACCAGCACGATACCGGCGAACAGGCCGGGCAGGGTCAGTGGGACGAACACTCGCACGAACGCGAGAGACGGTCGGGCGCCGAGGCTTTCGGCCGCGAGCAACAGTCGTCGATCGATGCCGCGCATCGTGGCGTACAGCGGGAGCACCGCGAACGGCAGCGTGATCTGCACCATGCCGAACAGGACTCCCCACAGGTGACGGAGCAGCGGCAGCGGCTCGTCGATCAGGCCGATCGATTCCAGTCCGATGTTGAGGGCGCCGGTGTCGCGCAGCACGAGCACCAGTGCGAAGCTCCGGACCAGCAGGCTCGTCCAGAACGGGACGAGGACGGCGACGAGCATGATCGTGCGCCAGAACGGGGTTGCGAGCGTCATGAGGTAGGCGTAGGGGAAGGCGAGGAGCACCGTCACCACGGTGGTCGCGCCGGCGACGAGGAAGGTGTTGCCGAGGACCTTCAGGTAGAGCGGGTTCTCCCAGATGGCCCGGTAGTTCCCGAGCCCGATCGTGGGATCGGTGAAGCTCTTGGAGAACATCAGGATCAGGGGGATCACGAACACGACGGCGAGGAACACGAGCAGCGGCACGAGCAGCAGTGCCCAGCCGTTGAATTCGAACTTCGGCCGCCGGGGACGTCGACGGCGGCCGGATGTCGTCTCGGGCAGGGGTGGGGAGTCCGGCGCGGGCGCCGTATCGAGGATCCGGGTCACGACAGCACCCATGCATTCAGTCGTTCGGTGACCTCGTTGTAGTGCTCGGCCCAGTAGCGGTAGTCGATGGTGCCGGCGGACTTCGCGACGTTCGCGGGATCGGTGGACAGTCGTTCGGCGACGTCGGAGGGCACCTTGTCGAGTGCGGCCGGGTTGACGGGGGCGAACAGGCTGCGTTCGGCGTCGCGGGCCTGTCCGTCGACGTCACCGAGGAAGTGCGCCATCCAGTCCATGGCGATGGTCGAGGTCGGTGTTCGGGTATCCGTGGGGACGGCGACCTGGTCGTAGGAGACGAGGTTCTGTCCCCACTCGTTGGCGATCGGCTGGCCTTCCATCGCGGCCTGGTCGATGCGTCCGCTCCAGGCCTGGACGAGCGGGGCCTCGCCGCTGGCGACGAGTTGTGCCTGTTCGTCGCCGGTGTCGTAGAAGACGATGTCCTTCTTGATGGTGTCGAGTTTGCGGAAGGCGCGGTCGATGTCGAGGGGGTAGAGCCGGTCGGGTGCGACGCCGTCGGCGAGGAGTGCGGCTTCGAACATGCCGCCGGTGGCGTAGTTCCAGAAGCCACGTTTGCCGGGGAAGCGTTCGGTGTCGAAGAACTCGGCCCACGTGGTGGGGTGACGGTCGGCGAACTTCTTGGTGTTGTAGGCGATCGTGAAGGAGTACAGCAGGTTCGGTATCGAGCACTTCCCCAGGAACGTCGGGTCGATTCCGGCGGCTGCGGCCGCGGCGACGACCTCGTCGGCGAGCGGGGTGAGGGTTCCTTCGGCGCAGGCGGTTTCGGCGTAGTTCGGTTCCACTTCGACGACACCCCAGGTGACGCGGCCGCTCTGCACCTGTGCGCCGATCTTCGCGTAGTCGGTCGGCGAGTCCTCGAGGACGGTGACACCGGCGCCCTTGGCCCAGGGGTTGACGTAGCTCTGGAGGTGTACCCGCTGGGCGGCTCCGCCCCACATCGTGACGGTGAGCGTCTTCGACGGGTCGGTGGTACCGCCACAGGCCGACGCGGCCATCAGGGCGACGAGCCCGATGCCGAGGCCGGCTCTCCTTTTCACTGAGGTCACGTTTCGGCTCCCATACTGACTGACGGATCAGTTATTAGCCGATAGTGTGACCTAGGCCATTCCGGGTGTCAATATGTGACCTGCATCCCGAACCTGAACGTCCGGCCAGGTCAGCGCGGTGCCGCCGACCCGGCCCCGGAAAGACGCCGATGCGGGGTGTGGCTCGGCAGTACCGGCTCACACCCCGCTTCGAGGGACGGACGGGGTCAGGCGCTGGCCAGTTTCCGCTCGTCCCGGACGGGCGTCGGCTGTGCAGGGGTCGGATCGGCGCCCACCCCTGTGCCGTCGGTGTCGGCCGTGTCGTCGGCGTCGAGCATCGTCGACTCGTCGAACGGCAGCTTGCCGTCGAGGACGTCGCGGACGCGGGCGGCGTCGACGGACTTGGTCCACGTGCCGACGAGGAGGGTGGCGACGGCGTTGCCGGAGAAGTTGGTGAGCGCGCGGGCCTCGGACATGAACCGGTCGATGCCGACGATGAGGCCGACACCGTCGAGGAGTTCGGGGCGATGGCTCTGCAAACCGCCTGCGAGAGTGGCCAATCCGGCACCGGTGACGCCCGCGGCACCCTTCGAGGCGACGATCATGAACACCAGCAGGGACAGCTGTTCGGTCAACGACAGCGGCTGGTGCATGGCGTCGGCGATGAAGATGGACGCCATGGTGAGGTAGATCGCGGTGCCGTCGAGGTTGAACGAGTAGCCGGTGGGGACGACGATGCCGACGGTGGTGCGTTCGACGCCGGCGTGTTCCATCTTCGCGATGAGGCGCGGCAGCGCGGACTCGGAGGACGACGTCGCGAAGATGAGCAGGTATTCGCGGGCCAGGTAGCGCACGAGCTTGAAGACGGAGACGCCGGCGAAGACGCGCAGCAGGCTGCCGAGCACACCGAACACGAAGATCAGGCAGGTCAGGTAGAAGCCGAGCATGAGGGCGGCGAGCTGGACGACGGCGGACAGGCCGGTCTGCCCGACGACGTTCGCCATCGCACCGAACGCGCCGACGGGGGCGAGCCACAGGATCATGGTGAGGATCTTGAAGACGAGCTTCTGGGCGTAGCCGACACCGCGGAGGATCGGTTCGCCCTGCTTGCCGAGGGCCTGCAGGCCGAAGCCGACGAGCAGCGCCACGAACAGCGTCTGCAGGACGCTGCCCTCGGTGAGCGCGGACAGCAGCGACGTCGGGATGATCGACGCGATGAAGTCCATGGTGCCGCCGGCGGCGTGGGCCTTCTCGGCGTACACGGCTCCGGCTCCGGAGGTGCCGGCGATGTCGAGGCCGCCGCCGGGGCTGATGAGGTTGCCGACGAGCAGGCCGACGCCGAGCGCGACGGTCGACATGCCGAGGAAGTAGGTGAGGGCGAGGCCGCCGATCTTGCCGACGCTGGCGGCGGCGCGGACCGATCCGATGCCGAGGACGATGGTGCAGAAGATGACCGGGCTGATCATCATTTTGATGAGGTCGACGAACATCGTGCCGAGGACACCGAACGATTTTCCGGTGTCGGGGGCGAGCCAGCCGACGAGGATGCCGCCCACGACGGCGACGATCACACCGATGTACAGCCAGTGGGTGCGGTCCCGCTTCCTACCGGGGTCGGCGGGTTGCAGTGTCGGTTGCGCGGCGCTCAGCTTCCCCGGTGCACTCGTGCTCATCGGTGTTCCCTTGATCGGACGGATACTCGTGGGGCCGACGTCCCCGATCGTCGAGTGATCGAGGTCACGAGGCCCGTCGGTGATCGTCGTATCGTTCGGGGCGACGGTGAAGATTGTGTTCATTGTTTTCACGAGAGGATCACCGTGCCCTACACCCGTCCGCATCGACCGCTGAGTGTCGCCCGTCAGCTGCTGGTGCTGCAGCTGATCGTGTTGGCGCTGGTCACGGCGGCGGTGGCGGGGCTGGCGGTGTTCGACGAGCGCCGCGACTCGGACGAGGCGACACGCCGGACGGTGACGAGCATCGCAGAGACGCTCGCGCTGTCGGAGTCGACGGTCGCCGCGTTGCGCGGCCCCGATCCGTCGGCGGTGCTGCAGCCGGAGGTCGAGAAGATCCGGGCGGCGACGGGCACCGACTTCATCGTGGTCATGGCCCCGGACCGCACCCGGTTCACGCATCCGGATCCGGCGCTGATCGGTAAACCGTTCGAGGGGCATGTCGAGCGGGCGCTGGCGGGTGAGACGTCCACCGAGACGTACACGGGGTCGTTGGGCCCGTCGATCCGCGCGGTGGTCCCGATCCTCGACGACGGCCGCCTGCTGGGCATGGTGTCGGTGGGGGTGACGCGGGAGCGGGTCGGTGAGCAGTTCACGGAGGGGCTGCCGTCGCTGTTGGGGGTGGTGGCGGTCGCGGCGGTGCTGGCCGCCCTGGGGGCGGCGGTCGTGAACCGGAGGCTGCGCCGGCAGACGCTCGGTCTGGACCCGGACCAGTTGCGGCGGCTGTACGAACACCACGAGGCGGTGCTGGGGTCGATCGGTGAGGGCCTGATCGTGTTCGGGCGCCGCCGGGGCGGCCGGGTGCGGGTCGACGTCGTCAACGAGGAGGCCCGGCGGCTGCTGTGGCTGCCCGAGGGGCCGATCACGGTCGACCAGTTGCCGAAGACGCTACGGCCGGACGGCCCGGACGACGCCGGCGAGCAGGACGAGGTGCACGTGACGGCGGACCGGGTACTGGTGGTGGGCCGCTCCCCCGTGCTGTGGGACGGACGGCGCATCGGCACCGTCGTCACGATCCGGGATCACACCGAGTTGCAGACAGCGCTCGGGGAGCTCGATTCGACACGCAGTGTCGCCGAGACGCTCCGGGCACAGGCCCACGAGTACGCGAACCGGCTGCACACGATCGTGACACTGGTCGAGTTGGGCCGGCACGACGAGGCGGTCGCGTTCACGACCGCGGAGTTGTCGACGTCGCAGCAGTTGATCGACAGGCTGATGGCGGCGGTGCACGAGCCGGCGCTGGCGGCGCTGCTGTTGGGGAAGGTGAGCGAGGCCGCGCAGCAGGGCGTCGAGTTGACGGTCACCGAGGACACGGCCCTGGGGTCGGCGGGCCCGTTGAGTCCGCTGGAGTTGGTGACGGTGACGGGCAACCTGATCGACAATGCGATCGACGCGGCCCGAGCGGCGGCCACGAACGATGAGACTCCGTGGGTGGAAGTAACTGCGACGGAGGAGAATTCACAGCTGGTGCTGCGGGTGGCGGACAGTGGCCCCGGAATGGGTCCGGAGACACTGAGCCGGGCGTTGAACCGCGGCTATTCGACGAAACCGGTGAACGGCCGGCCCGCCCTTCAGCGCGGTCTGGGTCTGGCGCTGGTGGCGCAGGTCGTGACCCGCCACGGCGGCCGGTTGCGGACCGAGCCGTCGTTGGCGGGCATGCTGGTGGTCGAGATTCCGTTGTCCCCGGACCGCAGCGCAGGTGGTGCCCGATGATCCGGGTGCTGGTCGTGGAGGACGAGCCGCTGATCGCGGCGGCGCACCGCACGTATGTGGAGCGGGTCGACGGGTTCGCTGTCGCCGCGGTGGTGCACACGGCGCGGGACGCGATCCGGGTCGTCACCGAGGCCGCGGTGGCTGAGACGCCGATCGATCTGGTGCTGCTCGATATCGGCCTGCCGGATGCGAGCGGGCTCGATCTGGCTGCGGCGCTGTCGAATCTGCATCCCGCACCGGGGATCATCGCGGTGACGTCGGCGCGGGATCTGGACGTGGTGCGGACGGCGGTGGCCCGCGGGGTGGTGCTGTATCTACTCAAGCCGTTCACGTTCGCGGCGTTGCGCGACAAGCTCGAGCACTATCGGGAATTCCGGGCGGCACTGCCGACGGGTGGGACGGCAGCGAGTCAGCGCGAGATCGATCGGGCGATGGCGGTGTTGCGTACCGCGGACGAGCGGGCGACCACACCGAAGGGGGTCGCCCCACAGACGGTCGACCGGATCGCATCGTGCGTGCGGGACACGGGCCGCGCTCTGACGGCGGCGGAAGTGGCGTCCGCCGTGGGGGTTTCACGCGTCACCGCGTGGCGGTATCTCGAGCGTCTCGCCGACGACGGTGTGCTCGCCCGCCACACCGAATACGGCCGGGCCGGCCGCCCCCAGGTGCGATACACCTGGGTGGCGGCCGGGCGGTGACGTCCGGTCAGCGCGTCCCGGTGAATTCCACGACCGTCGATCCCCAGCCGAGTGATCCGAATCGTGGCGTTCCGCAGCCTGCTTCGGTGATCAGTGCGGCCAGTTCCGTTTCGGTGCGCACACCGGAGCCGTACAGGCACAGGGCGAGCAGGTCGGCTTCGGTGTCGTGGTCGTCGGTGGTGTCGGGGTCGAGCAGGTCGGTGACGAGCACGACCCGGCGGGCGGACGCACCGAGCACGTCCAGGAGCAGTCGGGCGTCGGCGTCGGGATGCCGGTCGATCACCTCGACCGCGACGATCAGGTCGACGGGGTCGGCGAGTGCGGTGAACTCGCTGCCGTCGATCCGTCCGATGCGGTCGCGGCGGGTCTCCGCGACGTCGGCGAGGTTGCGGCCCACCAGCGCCGGCAACCCGACGAGCGTGATGTCGAGGTCCGGTCGCAGCCGGGCGAGGGTGTCGGCGTAGACGCCGGCGCCTTCCCCGTAGATCGCGACCGTCCGCACGCCGTCGAGGTCGACCGCGTCCGGCAGTGCCGGCGCCCGGTACACGGCCCCGAACGCGGCCTCCTCGTGGAAGTCGTCGGCGAAACCGGGTTCGGCCTGCTTGTCGGCGAAACCGTGACCGGAGGCGGGTACTCCGGTGCGGACCGTGTCGAGCAGTCCCAGGAATGCGGTGTCGAGCCGGGTGTGGATCTTGTCGAAGTGCAGTGCCTGGCTCGCGAACGTGTCCTGGTCGGCCAGAATCGATCCCATGTCGGTGAGCGTGAGCTCGCCGTCGTCCACCGCCACCAGATCCATGAGCGCGAGATGTCGCAGCAGCTTCGCCGTCGCACCGGGATGGGTGCCGCATTCGGCGGCGACCGCCGCGGCTGTGCCGGCCCCACCGTCGATCGCCGCGAACATCCCGACCGTCACAGCGGTGCGGATCGCGAACGGCGGCAACAGTTCCGACATCTCGTGCAGCACCGCGTCGGGGCTCTCCTGCGCTGCGACGACCGCGGCGACCGGGCCGGCGGCCTCGCGGTGGCGCCAGTAGCCGGTGATCTCGACGTACTGTTTGTCGAGTTCCCGGTCCTGTTTCGCCCACCGGCGCAGCGGCTTGATCGTCGTGGCCTCGCCCGCGACCCACAGGTACGGCCGGCCGGGACGCCACGGGGCGCCCCGCACGGCGTCGGCCAGCCGCGACTCGCCGCCGTTCTCGGACCGGTAGAGCCAGGTGACGTCCACCGGTGCATCGGATTTCAGTTCCTGCCGGTGTGCGGGTTCGGCGACCTCGATCACCACCGTCGCGGGCAGGTCGGACGGCAACTGCTCGAGGCAGTGCGCGATCGCGGGCAGTGCCGTCTCGTCGCCGGCGATCAGCATCCATTCGACGTCCCGCGGCAGGCTCGACGAATGCTTGGGCCCGGCCATGAGGATCGTCTCCCCCGGTTGCACGCGTGCCGCCCAGTCCGATGCCAGCCCACCCTCGTGCGCGGCGAAGTCGATGGCCATCTCGCGGGTGTCCGGGTCGAAGCGGCGCACCGTGTACGTCCGGCTGTACTGGAACGAGCCGGCCGGCCAGTCGACGGTGCCGTCGCCGGCGTTGCGCGGCATCTCGAACGGCAGTGTGCCGGTGCGCGGGTCGGCGGGCAGGAGTTTGACGTCGTCGTCGAATCCGGTGGTGCGCACCGGCGGCAGCGCGACACCGTCGCGGACGTGGCCGTCCATCGCCGGGCCGCCGACGATCACCCGGCGCATGCCGGGGGTGACGTCCTCGACCCGCAGGACCTCGACCTCGCGGATGCAGATCGGAAAAACCTCGACCTCACGGGCGGTCGCAGCCATGAGCGTCCTCTCTCTCGTGGAATCAGTATTCGCCGAGCGCGACGGAAACCCAGTGCGCCACGGTCGGATCGGCGGCGAGTGTCGGGAAGTCGACGTCCGGTGCCCCCGCGGACCGCCATCGTTCCACGAGTCCCATGATCCGGATGGAGTCCAGTCCTTCGTCGAGCAGATTCAGCTCGTCGCCGATCGACTCCGGCGACCGGTCCAGGGCGGTGGCGATGTCCGATACGACGGCCTCGCGGGTGAGCACAGTGTGGTCCTTTCCGATCTCGAACTGCATGGTTCGGCACTTCTCGGTGCCGGGAGCGACTACCGTCCGGCGAACATCTCCCGGATCTGGTCCAGGGTCGCCATGACGCCGTCGTAGTCGGGGCGGTAGCTGGTGGCGGGGAGTTCGTACACCGTGCCGCTCGTGAACGCGGGCAGGGCGGTGTACAGCGGATCCTGCTTCAGTTCGGCGAGGCTGCGGCCCGCGACCGGCACCACGAACATCACGGGCGCGTCGCCGACCCGTCCGAGCAGTTCGCTGCTGATGATGAACGAGTCACCGGACCCGTACAGTGCCGGATCGTTCGCCTTGGTGAGCACGTCGTCGGGCCGGAACCCGACCGACTCCAGCAGGGTGGGCAGGGCGGCGGTCTGCGGGATGAACGCGGGCTCGTTCGTGCCCAGCGACAGCAGATAGGACACGGGCGCGCCGGGCACGGTGATCGCATCCTTCACCTCGGCGACCTTGTCCTCGTACGCCTGCATCAGGCCGTCGACCTTGTCGCTCTCCCCGGCGATGTCGGCGACCTCGGCGAGCTGTTCCTGCCACGTGTTGACGGTGGACGGGACGAGGACGGTCGGCGCGATCGCCGACAGCTGGTCGTACGCCTTCTCGGCGAGGATCGCGGTGAATCCCTGTCCGCCGCCGATGATCAGGTCGGGCTGTGCCTGCGCGATGGCCTCGATGTTCAATTCCTCGCCGGCCGGAAGCTCCTTGGTGCCCTGTGCCTTCGCCTTCTCCGCCCACTGCGGCGGGAAACCACCGTCGAGGTTGGTGACGCCGAGCAGGCGGGTGTCGGTGATCGCGATCGGCGCGTCGAGGGTGTACAGCAGCCCGGCCAGGCCGGCGGTGAGCACTGCGATGCGCTGCGGCTCGGCGGGTACGGTGACGTCGCCCTGCGCAGTCTGGACCACGCGCGTCGCGTCGGCCGCCGAGGTCGCGGAGTCTCCCTCGGAGGCGTCGCTGGTGCTGCAGCCTGTGAGACCGAGGGTCACCGCGGCGGCCGCGGCGAACAGGCGTATCCCGTGCCGTCGGAAGCGTGAGTGGAACAATGTGGTTCCTTTCGATCGTTCATCGGGGGTGTTCGGTGGTGGCGGAGCCTCATGTCCGCGGTTCGTCCCGTCGGACGTCGACGAGGTCGGCCACGGCCGCGACGGTCTGCCGTTCGAGCAGTTCCGGAACCTCGATCCGGACGGACGTCTCCCGGAGGATCCGGGACACGATCCGCATCGCCCCGAGCGAGTCGCCGCCGCAGTCCGCGAAGCCGTCGTCGGCGCCGATCTCGTCGACGCCGAGCACATCGCAGTAGACGGCGGCGATCCGCCGCTCGGTGGGGGTGCGCAGCGTGTCCGCGACGTTCCGCGCGGCGGCTCCGGCAGGGCACCCCGGTCGAGTTTGCCGTTGACGGTGAGCGGGATGTGCTCGACCAGCACGATCCGTGCCGGGACGAGGTGCGCCGGGACCAGGTTCCGCAGCACGCTGCGCAACTCGTCGCCGTCGGCTGGGGCGGTGTCGGTGTCGGACACCACGTAGCCGATCAGTCTCGTTGCATCGCCGGAGGTTCGGACGGTCGCGGCGGCCCGTGTGACACCCGGCAGCGCTTCGAGGGCCGCCTCGACCTCGCCGAGTTCGATCCGGATACCGCGGATCTTGACCTGCCGGTCGACGCGGCCGAGGTATTCGAGTCGGCCGCCGGCGAGATACCGGACGAGGTCGCCGGTGCGGTACATCCGCTCCCCCGCCGCGAACGGGTCGGCCACGAACGTCGACGCCGTCAGCCCACAGCGGTCCCGGTAGCCGTGGGCGACACCGTCACCGGACAGGTAGAGCTCGCCGACCGCACCGACCGCGACGGGACGCAGCCCCGTGTCGAGGACGCGGGCGCACGCGTTGCGGACGGGCCGGCCGAGGCACGGTGTGGTGCTGTCGGCGACCGCGGATCCCAGGGCGTTGATCGTGAACTCGGTGGGCCCGTACAGGTCGTAGCCGTCGACGCCGTCCTGTTCGCGCAGCTGCGTCCACAGCTCCTGCGGGACGGCCTCGCCACCGAGCATGACCAGGACCGGGGCGCGCTCGTCGTCGAGCAGTCCGGCCGCGACGAGTTCCCGCGCGTAGGACGGGGTCACGTTGACGACGTCGATGCCGACCTGCCGGTAGTGCCGCACCAGTGCGTGCGGGTCGACGCGGGCGGTCTCGTCGACGACGTGGACGTGGTGTCCGGCGAGCAGCCAGAACAGCTCCTCCCACGACATGTCGAACGAGAACGACACGGTGTGCGCGACACGCAGCCGACGTCCGGCCACGGATTCCTCGGTGGGGCGGAAGATCTCGTCGCGATGGTTGTGGTACATCGTGGTCAGTCCCCGATGCCCCACCTGGACGCCCTTGGGCCGGCCGGTCGATCCGGACGTGTAGATCACGTACGCGGGCTGGTCCGGATGCCGGGGTCCGCCGATGCGGTGCGCGGGCACGTCCGGCGCCGGCCGTAGACCGGAGAGAACTTCTGCCACTTCGGGTTCCCTCAGGTCTACGACGGTGAGGTCCGTGTTCCCGGACGCTCCGGCGACGACCTCGGCGGCCCGGCCGGTGCGGGCACCGGCGGTGACGACCGTGCGGGCGCCGCTGTCGGCGACGATCTCCCGCAGCCGCGCGGCCGGATGCTCGAGGTCGAGCGGCAGGTACGCCGCACGGCCCGCAGCACCGCGAAGATCGCGACGACGTGGTCGGCAGTCCGCGGCAGCATCAGTGCGACGAGATCGCCGGTCCCGACGCCGGTGGCCACCAGGTGCCGGGCCAGCGCGGTGACGCGGTCGTCGAACTGTCGGGCCGTGAACGTCTCGGCGCCGCAGGTCAGGGCGGGCGCCTCGGGAGACGCGGCGGCCCGCTCGGACAGCAGGGTGTCGATGCTGCCCTCGGGGGCGCCCGGCAGCGGGATCACCGTCGGGGCCGCGGTCAGTGCGGTCGGCTCGATTTCGTCGTATCGGCGTCCGGTGTCGGCCACCGTGATCGGCTGCCCGCCGTGCAGTCCGGCGATGCGGGTGAGCATGCCGGTCACGACGTCCAGCAACGTGTGCGCGGTGTCGTCGTCGACGAGGTCGGGCCGGTTCTCGATCGTCACCGCCATCGCGCCGTCCCGGGTCCGGGGATCGACGTCGACGGTGACGGCGTAGTGGGTGGCGTCGGTGGCCTCGGCGGCGGTGACACCCGCGCGCTCGAACACGTCGAACCGGGCCGCGTCGCCCCCGATGTTGCGGAACACAGGAGCGTGTCGAACGATCCACCGGCGGGCGCGGTCGATCTCGCGAGCCGAGGGATGGTGCGATCAGCCCACCCTGCGCGGCGAACAGGTCGCGGAGCATGTCCGGGAGGGACGCGGCGGGACGCAGCCGCACCCGGACGGGCACGGTTTCGAGGGTCGGCCCGACGATGCGGTCGGCCGCGGGCACCGCCGGGTCGCGGCCGGACACGGTGGTGCCGAACACGACGTCGTCGCGACCGGTGAAGCGGCGCAACGTCAGCCCCCACGCGAGGGACACGAGGGTGGCCACGGTGACGCCGTGTTCGGCGGCGACCGCGACGAGTGCGTCGCGCACCGGGTCGTCGAGCCGACGCGTCGTCACGTGCGGCAGCACCGTGGTGCCGGGAGTGGCGGCCGGTGCCAGCAGGGTCGGCTCGTCGAGGTCCGCGAGGTACCGCGCCCACGCCTTCGTCGCGGCCGTGGTGTCCCGGCCGACCGACCGCCGCAGGTGGTCGGTGAAGTCGGCGGGTGGTTCGAGGACCCGGTCCAGGGTGGACGTCACCGCCTCCTCCCCGGCATCGTCCGCCGGGTACAGGCCGGTGAGCATCCGCGCCACCCCGTACAGCACGAACAGTTCGGTGAACAGCACGCCCTGCGACCACGCGTCGGTGAGGAGATGGTGCTGTGTCACGACGAGCTGTCGCGACGCGTCGGGGCCGGTTGCCAGGACCACCCGGATCAACGGTGCCCGGTCCAGCACGAAGGGCCGCGCGAACTCGTCGGCCGCGACGGTGTCCAGGTCCGTGACCGTCCGTTCCTCGACCGTGAGCGAAACCGGCGCGACGATCGCAACGGGGTCGGCGTGCACCGAATGAGTGAAGGCGGCACCGAGATTCGGGTAGCGGCGCACGAGCGTGTCGAGGGCCGCGGTCAGGGCCCGCACGTCGACGGGTCCAGCGAACGTGAAGCGGTGCTGCACGTGGTAGTTGTCGCCGGATCCGCTTCCACCGCTCACGGACTGGAAGTACATGCCCCGCTGCAACGGTGTCAGCGGCAGCACCTGCCGCCATCCCGGGTACCTGGTGTCGAGCACGGTGCGGGCGATCTCGTCGACGTCCACCAGGTCGGCGTGTTCGCCGGTCTCGTCGGGAGCCGGCGCGAGACGGACGGCCCGGGCCGCGAGTTCGTCCAGGGTCTCGGCTTCGAACACGTCCGCGACGGCGATACCAACGCCGCGCGTGGTGGCGGCGGCGACGAGGCGCACGACGGCGATGCTGTCCCCGCCGAGCGCGAAGAAGCTCAGCTTCGGGTCGATCACGGCCTGCAGGACCTCCGACGCTGCGGCGACGAGATCGGCTGTGACGGAACGGTCGTCACCTGTCTCCGGTCCGGACGGCTGCGGTGCCGCCGGCGCCGGGAGCGCCGCGCGGTCGAGTTTGCCGTTGAGGGTGCGCGGTAGCGCGTCCACCACGGTGATCGACTGCGGAACGAACTGGTCCGGCAGCACCGCCGCGAGCGCCTGCCGCATGCCCACCGGGTCGGCGGGTGCCCCACCGGTGACGACGTAGCCGAACAGTCGGGCGGTGCCGTCGGCGATGTCCGCCACCGTGGCGGCGGCATCGGTGACGCCGGGCAGGGCCCGCAGCGCCGTCTCGACCTCGCCGAGTTCGATGCGGAACCCGCGCACCTTCACCTGGTCGTCGGCGCGCCGCAGATAGTGGATGCGGCCGTGGCGGCGACGGACCACGTCCCCGGTCCGGTACAGGCGCTCCCCCGGCCGCTGCGGGTCGGCGACGAACCGGGCCGCGGTCAGGTCGGGCCGGTTCAGGTAGCCGCGGGCGACCTGGGTGCCACCGAGGTACAACTCCCCGTGCGCGCCCTCGGGCACCTCCCGCAAGAGGTCGTCGAGGACGTGGGCGTGGACGTCGGTCCACGGTGCGCCGATCGTGACCGGCGCTCCGCGGGTCAACCGGTCGGCGGTGGCCCACACGGTGACCTCGGTGGGGCCGTACACGTTCCAGACGTCGGCACTGACGGCGGTCAGCCGGTCGGCGAGTTCCGCGGGCACGGCCTCCCCGCCGACGAGGGCGCGGACGGGCCGGCTCGGCGGCGCCGTCAGCAGCAGCCGCCACAGCGACGGCGTCGCCTGCACCGTGGTGACTCCGGTGTCGGAGATCAGGGCCGACAGCGCCGCGGGGTCGACCACCGACGTCCGCGGGGCCACCACGACGGATGCCCCGATCGCCAACGGGCACAACAGTTCCAGGACCGCGATATCGAACGAGACGGTGGTGACGGCGACGATCCGGTCGGTGCTGTGCAGCCAGCCCAGGGTGGCCGTGGCGTCGGCGAACGCCGCGAGGTTCGCGGTGGTGACCATGACGCCCTTGGGTTTTCCGGTGGTCCCCGAGGTGTGGATGACGTAGGCCAGTTCGTTCCCTGATCCCGGAACCGGGGGCAGCGGAGCGTCCGCGCCGGCGACCGAGGTGCCGGCGGTGTCGGCGCGCACCGACGGCAGCCCGGTCCACGCGACGGCGTCGGCCGTGACGGCGGTGACCAGGACGCACACCGGGCGCGCGTCGTCGATCATGTACTGCAGCCGTTCACGGGGATAGTCGACGTCCAGCGGCAGATAGGCGGCGCCGCAACGCAGGACCGCGAGCAGCGCGAGCGGCAGGTCCCGGTCGCGGCCGACCGCGACCCCGACGGCCGAGCCGGGCCGCACACCGCACGCGACCAGGTCGCGGGCCAGCGCATCCACGCGGGCTCCGGCATCGCGATACGTCGTCTCGTGCCCGCCGGCGACGACGGCCACCGCGTCGGGCCGCTCCCGAACCTGGTCCAGGAACTTCTCCACCACCGACCGGGGGGCGCGGGCTCGGGACACGGTGTCGTCCGGACCGGTGGTACCGAGCAGTGCGATCGGCGTGTCCGGGCGTTCGACGAGGTGGGTGAGCACCGCGACCAGTTCGTCGAGCAGGTGCCGGGCCGTGTCGGCGTCGAACAGGTCGGCCGCCGCACCCACCCGGATCTCGGTGTGCGCGGTGTGTTCCCGGAGCCAGACCGCCACGTCCGTCCGGGCGGGCGGGTCGACGGGCTCGACCGGCGTGGCGACCGTGTCCCCGAACACGGTCGGCGGTCCGAGTTCCTCGTGGCCGACCATCGTCTGGAACAGCGGGTGCCGGCCCGCCGCCCGCGGTGGGGCGAGGGCGTCGACGACGCGGTCGAACGGCACGTGCTGGTGCTCGAGTGCGGCCAGGCCGACGGCCCGGACCCGGTCGAGCAGCTGGGCCGGGGTGGGGTTCCCGGTGACGTCGATACGGTGCACGACGGTGTTGACCAGGTAGCCGACGGTGCCTCGGAAGCGTCCGTCGTCCAACAGTTCCCGGTCGGACACGGTCGTGCCGAGGGGGATGTCGGTGCCCGCGCCGAAGCGGTGCCAGGTCAGCGCGACGGCCGCCTCGAACAGCATGAGCGGGGAGACACCGTGGCGGGCTGCCGCACGTCGCAGACCCTCGGCAGCGAGCGGGTCGAGCCGGTGGACGGCCGACACCGAACGGTGCGAGGGCTGCCGTGGTCGGGTGCGGTCGGTCGGCAGTTCGAGCTCCGTCGGCAGACCGGCCAGCCGTCCGGCCCAGTACTGCAGCGACGTCCGGGCCGTGTCCGACGCGGTCCGGGCCCGGTCGGCGGCCGCGAACTCGACGAAGCCGGGGCCCGGGTCCGGTAGCCGGGGCACTCGTCCGGCCGCCCGCTCCCGGTAGGCCAGGGACAGCGCGTCGAGGAGGATCGCCACGGAGGTGCCGTCGATCGCGATGTGGTGGATCACGATCACGAGGGCCGGCCGGTCCGCGGTGGTGAGGTGGACGGCCCGTGCGGGCACGTCGCGTTCGATGTCGAACGCCCCGGCGGGATCGCCGGTTTCGCCTCGGACGGCAGTGGCGAGATCGAGGTCGGTGACGCGGCAGGCCAGGACGGGTGCCGCGTCGACGGGCAGCACCCGCACGGTCGGCGCGCCGTCGGCGCCGGCCGGGTAGCAGGTGCGCAGGATCGGGAAGTGCCCCAGCACGTCGCGCCACGCCGCCCGCAGGGCGTCGGTGTCGACCGGCCCGGACAGGTCCAGCACGATCGGGACGTCGTGGGCCCGCGACCGCGGATCGAGTCGCTGCACGACCCACAGTCGTTCCTGCGCCGACGACAGCATCGGCACGGCCGAAACCGCGGGCGGTCCGGCGGGTGACGTCGCGGCGGGCCCGGCGCTCCGTGCGCGGGCCGCCAGCGCCCGCGGGGTCCGGGCGTCGAAGATGTCGGCGACCGTGACGACCAGTCCGGCGCGCCCCAGCCCGCTGACGGCGCGCATCGCGGCCAGCGAATGCCCGCCACGGTCGAAGAAGTCGTCGTCGGGGGTGAGCGCGGTGTCGAGGACCCGCGCCAGCTGCGCGGTGACGGTGTCGACGACGTCGACCGGTGCGGTCGTATCGGGATCGGACGGAGCAGGATCGGACGCGACGGAGCCGGGCGCGATCACCGTGACCGTTCGAGGCGGCAGCACAGCGACAGCGGTCGGCACGAATTCGGTTGCCGGACGGTCGAGTCCGTCGAGCATGTCGGCGAGGACGGTGGGCAGTGCCGCCGCCACCGCGGCCGCGGTGTCCGCGGTGACGACCGCCGGATCGTGGTCCACGACCAGCCGGAACCGGTCGCCGGGCGGCGCGAGCAGCGACAGCGGGTACTGGGTGACGCCGACGTTGCCGATACCGGTGATGTGCGTGGCATCGGCGGTACCGGGATCAGGGCCGAACGCGGCGGGATAGTTCTCGAAGACCACGAGGGTGTCGAACAGTCCGGTCCCACCGCGGATGTCGCTGCACGCCTCGATCTCCGGCAGCGGAAGGTGTGCGGCGTCACCGAGGTCGTACTGGTCGTTCTGCGCGGTCCGCAGCACGTCCCGCAGCGGCCGGTCGTCCAGGCGCATGCGCACCGGCACGGTGTTGCTGAACAGGCCGACCATCGCCTCGACCCCGTCGAGGTCGGCGGGCCGCCCGGACACGGTGGTGCCGAAGACGACGTCGTCGCGGCCGACGAGTGCGCACAGCACGGCGCTCCACGCGCCCTGCACGACAGTGTTGGCGGTCAGGCCGTTCGCGCGGGCGATCTCGGCCAGCCGCGCACCGAGGGTCTCGTCGAGCGGTACCTCGGCCGCCACGGTTGCGGCCGTGCCGCCGTCGCCGCGCGCGACGAGGGTGCCGTCCTCGAGTCCGGCGAGCCGCCGGCGCCACGCCGCCCGCAGTTCGTCGCGGTCCCGGCGGGCGAGCCAGCGCAGGAAGTCCGCATAGTCGGCGGCGGTGGGCAGCCCGGCAGGACCGTGGTTGTAGTGATACACCAGCTCGCGCAACACGATCGGGGTGGACCAGCCGTCGGTGACGAGATGATGGGCGTTCAGGATCAGCCGGGTGCGGGCGCCGGGGAGCCGGAGCACGTGGGCGGCGAGGAGCGGTCCACGGCGCACGTCGAACACGGTGGCGGCGGCCGCACGCTCGGCACGCTCCGCGGCAACGGCGGCCGCGCCGTCCGGCAGTCCGCTCAGATCGGTGACCCGCCACGGGATGTCGACGGTCCGCGGAATCGTCGCGACGGGGGTGTCGACACCGGCGAAATGGAATCCGGCGGCGAGGTTGCGGTGGCGGGCCACGACGGCCGAGAACGCGGCCTGCAGCCGGTCGGTGTCGAGCGCCCCGGCCAGGTCGACGACGGCCGTCAGCGTGTACGGGTCGTGGTCGGTGAAGCGGGCGGCGTGCGCGAGCAGGCCCTCCTGCAGCGGGGACAGCGGCAGTATCTCGGCGAGAGGCCCGGTGACGGACTCGAGGAACGCGATCTGATCCTGTGTGACGGTCACGTCCGGGCAGTCCGAGGCGCTCAGCCCACCGGGGTGCAGCGCGGCGTGTGCGGCGAGCCCGTCCAGGGCGTCGTGGAAGTGCCGCTGCAGGTCGGTGACGGTGTCGGCGCCGAGCAGGGCGTCCGCGGCGGTCCATTCGATCGACAGGGCCGGCCCGTCGGGGCCGTCGTGGACGAAGGCGTTGATCGCCAGGACCTCGGTCAGGGTCCGGCCGGCCGGTTCGACGACGCCGAACGCGTCACCGGCGACGGTCCGCCACCCGGTGCCGGACAGGCCGGCGGGCTTGCCGAGGTAGTTGAGCACGATCTGTGGGGTGGGTAGGTCGGCGAGCGCGCGTCCCGCGTCGTCGAGATGGCGCAGGATCCCGTAGCCGATACCGTCGTCGCGGCCGAGGCGACGCCGGGCCTTGACCTCGTGCAGGAGGTCCGCGACGACGGGTCCGCCGCCCAGTGCATCGGCGAGACGGTCGTCGGCGTCGAGCAGCATCCCCGGCACGGACACGGGGTATTCGGTGGTGAACCAGCCGACGGTCGCGGCCCGGTTCTCGTCGCGGCCGTGGCCCTCGAGCAGCACCGGGAAGTCGCCGGACGGGCCGCGCAGTGCGCGTACCGCGACGGTGAGTGCGGTCAGGAGGACCTCGTCGGGGCGGGCCCGGTACGCCGCGCACAGGTCGTCGACGACGGCCGCGGTCACCACGGCGGGCACCGCGGTGCGGGTGACGGCCGCCGTCGCGTGGGTGTCGACGCCCGCGCGCGGGCCGGCCGCAGTCAGCACCCCGGTTCCGGCCGCGAGGACGGCGCACCACGCGGCAACCTCGTCGAGATAGTGGTGGGAGGCGCCGCGGGCGGCGAACCCGAGCGCCCGGTGCCGCCACGATTCTCCGCCCGGTGCGGCGAGGGCACGCCCGTGGTACGCGTCGAACAGATCGGTCAGCAGGATGCTCCAGGACACGGCGTCGACCGCGAAATGATGCACGACGATCAGCAGCCGGGACGTTCCGTCGACCGGTCCGGTGACGTCCAGCCGCACCAGATCACCGGTGCGGGGCGACAATTCGTCGGCGCATACCCGTGCCCGGTCTTCGACGTCCCGCTCGAACTCGGCCGCGGTGACCGGACCGCCGTGCTCGGTGATCACGACCGCGGGCACCGTCTCCGGGATCTCCACGGTGACTGCATCTTCCGTATCGTCGACGATCATCCGCAGCGCCGGATGGCGGTCCAGAAGCACCCGCACCGCCGCGGCGAGAGCGTCCCGGTCGACGGGGCCGTCGAGTTCGACGGCGGTCCACTGCGCGTACGACGCCACCGTGTCGACGGCGTCGACCGTGAGGACGGTGCGCATGACCGGTGTCGCCGGGGTGCTGCCGATCGGGGTGTCGTCCCGGTCCGTGCCCGGCTCGTGCGTCACCTCGCGGCCCGCCTGCGCGAGCGTCGCCAGGTCCCGCCCGGACAGCAACTCCTTCGGGGTGAGGATCAGGCCGTGGCGGCGCAGGCGGCTGCTGATGCCGATCGCGGCGATGCTGTCGCCGCCGAGACCGAACAGGTCGGCGTCCGGGTCCACGCCGCCGGACGCCGTGTCCAGCCCGAGCACCTCCGCGACCACCGCGCACAGCGCGTACTCGGCCGGGGTGCCGGGGCTGCGAGTGCTGCGGGTGTCTGCGGTGTCGTGACCGCCGGACACCGTGAGGCTCGCCGGGTCGGGCAGCCGGCTGCGATCGACCTTGCCGTTGACGGTCACCGGAAGCTCGGCCAGCACCACCACGGTGGACGGGACGAGATGGTCGGGCACCGTGGCCGTCAGTGCGCGACGGACATCGTCCCCGGAGACAGCGGAGTCGGCAGCGGAGTCGAGGACGACGTAGCCGACGAGCTTGGCGAACGCGCCGCTGCCCGAGACCGTCGCCACTGCTGCAGCCACCGAGGACACCTGTGCCAGAGCGGTTTCCACCTCGCGGAGTTCGACACGGTGGCCGCGGATCTTCACCTGGTCGTCGGTGCGGCCCCGGTACTCGTAGCCGGTGTCGGCGTGCCACCGGGCGAGGTCGCCGGTGCGGTACATGCGCCCACCGGCCGGATCGAACGGATCGGCGACGAACCGGTCGGCGGTGGCGCCGGGCCGGTCGAGGTAGCCGCGGGCGAGCTGCGGGCCGGCCAGGTAGAGCTCGCCGGTCTGCCCGTCCAGGACGGGCTGCAGCGCCGTGTCGAGCAGGTAGGCGGCCGTGCCCGCGAGCGGCCGGCCGATGTGCACGTCGCCACCGGTGACCCGGTCGGCGAGGGCGTCGACGGTCGCCTCGGTGGGGCCGTACATGTTGTAGACGGCGGCCGTCCCGCGGCCGAGCCGCTGCGCCAGTGCCGGCGGGAGCGCTTCACCGCCGACGACGATCGTCCCGACGCGGTGCCGGCCCCGGCGGTCGTCGATGTCGGCGACGAGACCGGCGTCGGCGAGGAACGCCGCCATCGACGGAGTCGTGTCGACGACGTCGATCGCGTCCTCGGTGAACACCCGGATCTGCAGGTCCGCGTCCCGCTGGACGTCACTGTCGTACAGATGGATCCGGTGGCCGTCGACGATCCACAACAGTGGGTCGAGCGACGCGTCGAACGCGAACGACGTGGTGTGCGCGACGCGCAACTGCCGGCCGCCGACCCGGGCACGGGCGTCGGCGTACAGCGTGCCGCGGTGGCGGTGCACGAGATGCGCGAGTCCCCCGGCCCGGACGACGACACCCTTCGGGGTGCCCGTCGAGCCCGAGGTGAACAGCACGTAGGCGGCGTCCTCGGGATGCCGAGGGCGGACCAGCTCGGTGGCCTGCAGCCGGTCGGCGGGCAGTGCGTCGATCTCGTCGGCAACGTCCGGTGCCGCGAGGTCGACGACCGGGCACGCGGTGTCGGTGACGGGTGATCCGGTGTGGCACAGCAGCAGTGCCGGTCGCGCCAGGTCGACGAGACCGGTGAGCCGTTCGGTGGGGTACGCGGGGTCCAGCACGACGTACGCGGCGCCGGCCTCCCACACCGCGAAGAGGCATGCGACGAGGTCCGCCGAACGCGGGAGCGCGAGAGCCACGACGTCGTCGGGGACGACACCGCGCGCCCGGAGCAGCCGCGCGATCCGGTTGACCCGGGCGGCGAGATCGGCTGCCGTCCACTCCGTTCCGGCGTCGGCGAGGACGACCCGGCCGGAATGTTCGGTGGTCATCGCGGCGAACAGGTCGGGGATCGGTCGCGGCTCCGACGGCAGTGCGGCCGGACGCCATGCGTCGTCGAGTCCCCCGCCGCGCAGGGCGATCCGGCCCAAAGCGGGACGGTCCGGTGCGGACAGTGCCCGGATCAGCCGGGCCAGGCCGTCGATGCGCGCGGTCACCTCCGGTTCGGACACGCCGGCGGCGTCGACCTCGAAGCCGAGCATCATCCGTCCACCCGCGAGGGGGGTCACGGTCAGGCCCAGTTCCTCCGGCGGCCCGCCCGCGACGTTGCGCAGCGTGCCGACGGCACCCGCGAAGTCCAGTTCGACGTCGAACGCCTTGAGGTTGATGCCCACCCCGTGCAGGACGGCGCCCGCGCCGGGGGCGGCCAGATCCCGCACCAGGTCCTCGCCGCGGTAACGCTGGTGGGTGCGCAGTTCCCCGAGCGCGGTCGCGGCCGACGCGGCCAGGGCCGTGATGTCGTCGGTCGGTGCGACGGGAATCCGCAGCGGCAGCACGTTGACCGCCATCGACGGTGTCGTCAGCGCGGTGCGGGTGGTGCGGACCATGACGGGCAGCGCGAGCACGACGTCGGCGGTGGCGTGCAGGCGGGCGACGAAACCGGCGTACGCGCCGATCAGCACGTCTGCCCACGTGCATCCGGTGTCGTCGGCGAGCCGCTTCAACGCGGCCGTGTCGTCCGCGCCGAGGACGGCACGCGCCGAATGTGTGCGCACCGCGGGACCGAGGTCGGCGGCGCCCCGGCCGTGGAGTTCGGGCAGCGGACGCAGCCGCTCCGTCCAGTAGTCGCGGTCCGCGGTCCACTGCTCCGAGTCCCGGTAGGCGGCGTCCTCGGCGACCAGCTCGGCGATCGTTCCGAACGGGCTGGGGCGCAGTGTTTTTCCGGTGATCGCGGACGTGTAGCGGGCCGCGAGCCGACGCGAGATCATCGCCGCCGAGTAGCCGTCGACGATCAGATGGTGGTACAGCTGCACGCACCACACCTCGGTGTCGGACAACCGGATCAGGGTGTACGAGAACAGTTGCCGCTCGGTCATGTCACGGGCCGCGGCCGCGGCGTCGGAACGGATCCGGGTCACCGTGCGGTCCGCGGCTGCCCGCGGGTCGTCCTCGCGGCGCAGGTCGACGACGGGAACCGACAGGGTCTCGGCCGGCGTCACCCACTGTCGGGGGCCGTCCTCGGTGTCGGTGAACCGGGTACGCATCGTCTCCGCTTCGGCGACGGTGGCCGAGATCTCCGCGGCGAGTACCGTGAGATCGACCGGTGCGCCGGCGATCTCGAGGACCTCACCGACGAGGTAGTACGGCGACTCCGGTTCGAGGCGCTGCGCGTTCCAGATGCCCAGTTGCGCACCGGTGAGCGGCAGCAGCGCGATGGTCGTGGTGGCGGGGTGTCCGTCGGTGAGTGTCATGCGCCCTGGTTCTTCTTGTCGATCTTGCCTACCGACGTCGTGGGGAATGCGGTGACGAACTCGAAACGATCCGGGATCGTGTACGCGGCCACGCGTCGTTCGGTGCGGAGGAAGGCCCGCAGCTGGGCCGCGGTCGGGGTTGCGGCCCCGGGGTCGCGCCGGATCACGTACGCGCAGATACGTTCGCCCAGAACATCGTCCGGGATCCCGACCACGGACACGTCGTGGATGTCGCCGTGCGCCAGCAGATGGTTCTCGACCGTCGCGGGCGCGATCTTCTCGCCACCTCGGTTGATCTGGTCCTTGCTGCGACCGACCACCGTCAGGTATCCGCGGGCGTCCCGCACGACGATGTCGCCGGTGATGTAGAAGCCGTCGGCGGTGAACGAGCGCCGATTGTGTTCGGGGGCACGGTAGTAGCCGCGGATCGTGTACGGGCCGCGGGTCTGCAGGTGGCCTGCGACGCCGTCGGGGACCGGCTCGCCGCGGTCGTCGACGACGCGGACCTCGTCGTCGGGTGAGATGGGCCGGCCCTGCGTGCGGTACACGGTCTCGTCGTCGTCACCGGCGCGGGTGTAGTTGACCAGGCCCTCGGCCATGCCGAACACCTGGACGAGGGCGCAGCCCAGTTCGGGGGTCACCCGGCGCGCGGCCTCCTCGGGCAGCTTCGCGCCGCCGACCCACACCGCCACGAGCGACGACAGGTCCCGCCGGTCGCGCACGGACGAATTCAGCCACGCCATCAGGACGGGCGGGACGAGCGCGGCATGCGTCACCGCATGCTCCTGGATCAGGCGCAGGCACGTGTCCGGGCTGGGATCCGGGGCCATGACGACGCAGCCCCCGACCGCGACCGTGCCGAGCAGGCCGGGTGAGCTCATCGTGAAGTTGTGCGAGATCGGCAGGACCGCGAGCATCACCGACGTCTCGTCGACACCGCAGATCCGGGCGCTCTCGCGAACCGAGTACAGGTAGTCGTCGTGCGTGCGCGGAATCAGTTTCGGGGTGCCGGTCGTGCCGCCGGACAGTTGCAGGAACGCGACGTCCGACGGCAGGGAGCGGTCGGCGCGCGGCAGCGGTGGCGCGGAGGTCCAGGAGATGTCGCCGGCCGGGATCACGACCGTGACGACGTCCGGGAAGTCGGCGGCGATCTCGGCCGCGAGGTCGCCGTGGGTGCCCGGGCCGGAGCCGTCGAGGGTGACGTAGCCGCGTGCCGACGTCGCGGCGCAGAACTGGCGGATCTCGGCGGCGCGGTGCGCGGCGAGCGCGAACACCGGCAGCGCACCGATCTCGAAGAGCGCGAACACGATCTCGACGTATTCGACCGTGTTGGGCAGGTGCACGATCACCCGGTCACCCCGCCCGACACCGCGGGCGGCGAGCTCACCGGCGACGACCTGCACCCGGTCGGCCAGCTCCGCATACGTGAGCGTGCGCAGGGCGTCCACGACCGCGAGCCGGCCCGGATGTGCCGCCGCGGCGGCAGCGAGCAGCCCCGAGTGTGTCCGTCCGGTCCAGTACCCCTTGGCGCGGTACCGCGCCGCGAACTCGTCCGGGTAGTCGACGACCCCGTCGAGACGCAGGGGGGCGACGGCCACCGCTGTGTCGGACGCCGACGTCACCGGCCGGTCCCCGCGCCGGTCAGCGCACCGCTCAGCGTCCCCGATGCCGCGATCACGTCGCCGGTCGTCACGACGGCGCCGCACCGCTTGGCGGCGTACGTCGCGGCCAGGATGTGCTCGTCACGGGAGAAGTCGGCGGTCGCGTCGAGCACCAGGAACGGCTGGACGTCGGACATGAATGCCTCTGCGGCACTGAGCATGCAACCCATGTGGGCGTAGACGCCGGTGACGATCAGCTGGTCCCGGCCGTGGTGGGCGAGCAGCTCGCGCAGGTCGGTGCGCTGGAACGCCGAGTAGCGCCACTTGGTGACCTCGATGTCACCGGGTCGCGGACACAGCTGCTCGACGATCTCGGTGTCGCGTCCCCACTGCAGTCCCGGACCCCAGAAGTCGGCGAGGATGCCCCGCCGCGACGGGTGCTGGTCGCCGGGTTGCATCGTGTAGACGACGGGGATGCCCCGCGCGGTGGCCTGCTCCCTTATCTCGGCGATGTTGCCGACGACGGTCGAGATCAGTTCGGGCGCATCGCTGTACGCGTCGACGAAGTAGTTCTGCATGTCGTGGACGAGCAGTGCGGCACGGTCCGGGTCGAGTTCCCAGTCGACGATGTTGCCGGGGATCTCGTCGCGCCCGGGCATCGTGTAGCTCGAGATTTTCGGTATTGCCATTGCGCCCCTCCAGCTTCCGCTAGTTCGATGCAGCTCCACTACAACAAGGCATTAGGTTAGCCTATGCTTCTACAAAAGTGGGGGTGTACGAATCCGGCCTGGTCACCGCCGGTGCCGACGCCACGCCTCCCACAGCGCGCCGTACCGGCCGCCGCAAGCGACCAGACGGTCGTGCGTGCCCTCCTCCACAACCACACCGTTGTCCATCAACAGGATTCGGTCCGCCCGCCGCGCCTGGTCGAGTCGGTGCGCCACGATCAGCGCACTACGGCCCTCGAGTGCCGCCGCGGCCGCCCGTTCCAGGACCGCAGCCCCGGCACTGCCTGCGTCGGCGGTGGCCTCGTCGAGGATCACCACCGGCGGGTCGGCGAGGACCAGCCGTGCCAGCGCCAGCTGCTGGACCTGCAGTGGGGTGAGCCGGTGGCCGGTATCGCCGACCACGGTGTCCAGACCGTCCGGGAGCAGATCGAACCAGTCCCCCGCCAGAACCGTCCGCAGCGCCGCCTCCATGGCCGCGTCGTCCACGTCCGGTGCCGCCATCGCGAGATCCTCGCGGAGGGAGCCGGCGAAGACGTGCGTCTCCTGCGTGACCAGTACGATCCGTTGTGCCCGATCGTTTTCCGGAACGTCCGCCAGGTCCGTGCCACCGAAGCGGACCCGGCCCGAGCTCGGTGTGCGCACCCCCGCGAGCAGGGCCGCGAGCGTCGACTTACCGGCCCCCGACGTTCCCACCAGAGCTACGGTCTCCCCCGGTGCGACGACGACGTCCACACCGCGCAGCACCTCACGGCCCGGCGCGTAGCCGAACGTGACGCCCTGTGCCTCGAGTGCTCCCGCCTCGGGCAGCACGGCCGCCGCCCGACTCGTGGGCGGATCCTCACCGGCCTCGATCACACCGACGATCCGGGCGAGCGAGGCCAGCGCGGACTGCAACTCGTCGACGACCAGCAGCAGGTCGTCGACCGGCTCGAACATCCGCAGGAAGAACAGCATCGCAGTGGTCGTCGCGCCGACCGTCAGCGCGTCGGCCCCCACCAGGAGATATCCGACGACCAACAGGCCCGCCATCGCCACGAACCGGCCGGTGTTGAGCCGGCCGTAGAAACGGTTCTGCACGATGCGGGCCCGCATCGTCCACCGCACGACCTCCCACGAATGCGATCCGATCCGACCGGCCAGCCGCGGCGCGATGTCGTACGCATGCACGGTGCGCAGCCCGCGGACCGCACCCAGCACCTGCTGTGCCCGCAACCCCATCGCGGCACGTTCCGCAGCGTAGATCTGCGGCGCATTGCGCAGGTACCAGCGCACCGCGAACGCGTACACCGGTACGGCCAGAACCAGCACGACGAGGAACCGCAGGTCCAGTGCGGTCAACCCCACCGCGGTGAGCAGGATCGTGAACAGCGACGTCGTCAGGGCCGGGACGACGGTGCCGACCGCGCGTGACACCTCGTCGACGTCGTCGGTGGCACGGGCGACGAGATCGCCGCTGCCCGCCCGCTCGATTCGCTGGAGCGGCAACCCCAGGCCCGTCGTGAACATCCGTTCGCGCAGCCGCGCCAGAACCGTCTCGAACAGCCTCGCGGACAACACGACTCCGAGCGCGGTGAATACGGCGAACGCCAGCGCCGCACCCACCATGACCGCACCCAGCCACCAGATCCGCGTCGCCGAGTCCCCGGCCCCGACGACGTCGACCATGCGCCCGAGCGCCCACGGCGGAACCAGTCCGAGCGCGGCGCCGACCACCATGGCCGCCACGACCGCCGCCACCCGGCCGCCCTGCCCGCGCAGCGCCCGGCGGATCTCCCGCCACACCGAACGGGCATCGGCGATCGGCAGTCTCGCCTCGACGGCGGTCGGGGTCGTCACGGTCGGTGCGCTCATCGTGCGGTCTCCAGCAGGGTCGGGTCGAGGTTCCGGTCCACCGGATCGTGGGCGCCGATCGTCAGCACCGTCGACGCCGCCGCCGTCAGGGCCGGCGACGACGTGAACACGACGGTGGTCCGTCCGGCGCGGGCGGTCGCGATACGTTCGGCGACAGTCGCTTCCGTCACCGAGTCGACCGCCGTCGTCGGATCCAGCAGGACCAGGATGTCGGGGTCGGCGGCAAGGGCGCGGGCCAGGCAGACACGCTGCCGCTGACCGCCCGACAGCAGCCGTCCGGCCTCACCGACGTCGGAGTCCGGTCCGTTCGGCAGGGCCGCGATCACGTCGTCGCAGGCCGCCGCGAGAACCGCGCGGGCGAGGACGTCGTCGGTTGCACCGCCGCCGGCGGCAGGCGCAGTTTCACCGCCGCCGGCTGTGATGTTCTCGGTGATCGTGCCCTCGAACAGGTCGCTCTCGTGCGGCGCGACGAGCAGGATCCGGCGGCGCACGTCGTGCGGCAGTTCGGCGACGTCGACGCCGCCGACCGTGACCGCGCCCGCGGTCGGGACCGCCAGTCCGGCGAGGACGTCTGCGAGGGCGGCCGTCGTGACCGCGTCCGCCGCGACGGCGACGAACTGCCCCTCGGGAATCGTGACGTCGACGGGTTCCGATCCGGCGCATTCGACGCCGTCGAACCGCAGATCGAATCCGGACGGCGGCCGGCCGGCCGGATCGCGGTCGGTCGCGGGCGGCGCCTGCAGCACCGTCAGGACGCGTTCGGCCGACGCCAGTGCCTGCGCCCAGATGGCGCCGAAGTTCGCGGCGAACGCCTGCAGCGGGCCCATCACGAACTGGGTCACCGCGACCACCGTGATGAGCTGCCCGACGGTCATCGCCCCGCCGAAGGCCAGGACGCCGGCAGCGACGGCGACACCGGCGATGAACAGCCCGGACACCACTTCCATCGAGCCCAGGTAGCCGGCGCGGGCGACACTCGCCCGTAGTGTGCCCTGCAGTGCGCGTTCGCTGGCGGCCAGGTAGCGACGACCGGCCTCGGGTTCGGCGCCGAGGCCCTTGACGATCCGGAATCCGCCCACGAGATCGGCGGCGGTGCCCGCGGCCTCGCCGGCGACCTGCTGTTCCTGCATGCTGCGTCGACGCAGCGGCGACCCCGCCCGGTCCATGAGCCACAGCATGAGCGGCGCGGCCACCAGGATCGCCAGACCGAGCGGCCAGCAGACGACCAGCAGGATCACCGCCGAGAACACGACGGCCGCGAACTCCCCCAACGGGTACACGACGATCGCGACGGCGGACGCGAGCTGGCGGGCGTCGGACGTCGCGATACTCAGCAGCATGCCGGGCTGCCGAGGTGGACCGCCCATCCCGCGGGCCTCGAGGATGCGGTCGGTGATCTTCGTCCGCACCTGGTGCTGGATCGCCTGCATCCCGAGAAAGCCGATGCGGGAACCGAATCGGAACGTCAGCGACACCAGCGCGTAGTCGACGGCGAGGACGGCCACCCACAGCACCAGCCGGCCACCGTCCTGGGGGCTGATCGCCCGGTCGATCGCGATGCCCATGATCACGGGGACGAGCGCGGCGCACAGTTGGTGCACGATCAGCAGCAGCCCGGCGGGCACGGTGTACTTCTTCGCCGCGAACATCGTCCGCAGCGTCAGCTCCCGGGGGGTGGTCGATTCGGTGACCTCGACGGTTCCCGTCCGCAGTGGTGTCGCGGGCGCTTCGAAGAAGACCGGTAGTCGCCGGTACGCGAATCTCGTTGACACAAGCCACCCCTCGTCGTGATAGTAACGTTAGCCTAACCTACATACGAGCGAAATGAGGTACGTGATGGGTACTCCCCTGCCCACCGTCGCCGGCACGGCCGCGACGGACGACGACGGCACCCGGGATCGCTTCGTCCTGTCCCGTCCGCACGGGACCGTGGCCACCACCGGTGCCCGCGCCCGGTTCGACGACGTCGACGCCGCCGCAGCCGCACTCCGGACGAGCCGAACCGACCTCGTCGTCGGCGCCCTGCCCTTCGCCCGGCACGCCCCCTGCGCACTGATCGCGCCCGCAGCCGTCGAGCGGACCACCGGCACCTGGCAGCCGCCGCACGGCCTGCCACCCCTACCCCGGTTCACGGTCGACGGGATACGCGACGGCGAACACCTCGACCGGGTACGCACCGCACTCGACGTGCTCCGCGACGACACGTCCGTACTCGACAAGGTCGTGCTGGCACGGACGTTGACGCTGACCGCCGACGCTCCCGCGGCGCCGGCGGCGATCCTGGCGGCGCTCGTGACCGGAACCCCCACCGGCAACGGCTATCTCGTCGATCTGAGTGCGGCCGGTGACTCCCACACCGGACGGACCCTCGTCGGCTCGTCTCCTGAGGTGCTCGTCCGCAAGGAAGGGAGCACGGTCAGCTGTCATCCGCTCGCCGGGTCCGCGCCGCGCGACCCACGAACCGACCGTGACCGCGAGATCGGCCGGGCCCTCACCGCATCCGTGAAGGACCGCCGCGAGCACGCGTTCGTCGTCGAATCCGTGCGCGCGTCGCTGGCCCCGTTCTGCCGGACCCTCGACATCCCCGACACCCCCACCCTCACCCACACCCCACAGCTGTGGCATCTGGGCACCCCGATCCGCGGCGAACTCCGGGACCCGGGAACCACCGCACTCGATCTGGCACTCGCACTGCATCCGACACCGGCGGTGTGCGGCACCCCCACCGACCTCGCCTACGCCACGATCGACGAACTGGAAGGCGACCGCGGCTTCTACGCGGGCGCGGTCGGCTGGTGCACCGCCGACGGCGACGGCGAATGGATGGTCACGATCCGGTGCGCCGAGATCTCCGGCGACCGGCGCCGGGTCACGGCGTACGCAGGTGGTGGGATCGTCGCCGAATCCGATCCCCGAACCGAACTCGGCGAGACCGTGACGAAGTTCGGAACCGTCCTGAGCGCGTTGGGAGTTCGGCTGTGACACACACCCTCGTAGTCGGCGCGGGACAGGGCATCGGCCGTGCTGTCGCGGTCACGCTGGCGCGGTCCGGGCACACCCTGTCCCTGGCCGACGTCGACGCGGACGGGCTCGCCGAGACGGCCCGGCGGATCGACGGAGCCGTCACGACCCGCACCCTCGACATCCGCGACGCCGACGCCGTGGCCGCGGCCGTCGCCGACATCGAAGCGTCCACCGGGCCGATCACCGCACTGGCCCACGTCGCGGGCGTCTTCGGGACCGGTTCGATCCTGGACTCCGACGACGACCAATGGCGGAACATTTTCGACGTCAACCTCTTCGGACTGCTCAACGTGGTCCGCGCGGTGGGCCGGACGATGCGCGAACGCCGGGCCGGGTCGATCGTGGTCGTCGGCTCCAACGCCGCCGGCGTACCCCGAATGTCCATGGGCGCGTACGGCTCGTCGAAAGCGGCCGCGACGATGCTGACCCGCATCCTCGGACTCGAGCTGGCGCAGTACGGCATCCGCGCGAACATCGTCGCCCCCGGATCCACCGACACCGCGATGCAACGCTCCCTGTGGACCGACCCCACCGACGACGACGGAGCCCTCGGCGCGATCACCGGAGACCCCGCCGCCTACAAGGTCGGTATCCCGCTCGGCCGCATCGCCGACCCCGCCGACATCGCCGACACCGTCGAATTCCTGCTGTCCGAACGGGCCCGGCACATCACGATGCAGAGCGTGTACGTCGACGGCGGCGCCACCCTCCGCGCGTGACCGTCACCCCGCGCCGGTAGTGCCGATCAGCCGGCCGCGCCGGCGGTGTCGATCAGCCACGCGTACTCGAACGCGGCTTCCTTCCACTTCTCGTAGCGTCCGCTGACACCGCCGTGCCCGGCACTCATCTCGGTCTTGAGCAGCAGCGGCGCGTCACCGGTCTTCGTCGCTCTCAGGGCCGCAACCCATTTCGCGGGTTCGACGTACAGGACGCGGGTGTCGTTGATACTGGTGATCGCGAGGATCGCCGGATAGTCCTTGGCCTCGATGTTCTCGTACGGGCTGTAGGACCGCATGTACGCGTACACCTGCGGGTCGTCGAGCGGGTTGCCCCACTCGTCCCACTCGATCACCGTCAACGGCAGGTCGGGGTCGAGGATCGAGGTGAGCGGGTCGACGAACGGCACGTTCGCGAGAATGCCCGCGAACAGCTCCGGCGCCAGGTTCGCGACCGCACCCATGAGCAGACCGCCCGCGCTGCCGCCGTCGGCGACCAGCTGCGCCGGCGTCGTGCGTCCCTCGTCGATCAGGTGGCGGGCGCACGCGACGAAGTCGGTGAAGGTGTTCTTCTTGGTGAGAGTCTTGCCGTTCTCGTACCAGAGCCGGCCCATCTCACCGCCCCCGCGCACGTGCGCGACCACGAACACCATGCCCCGGTCGAGCAGCGACAGCCGCGCCACCGAGAACGCCGGATCCATGCTGGACTCGTACGAGCCGTACCCGTACAGCAGCGTCGGGGCGGGACCGGAACCGATTCCCTTGCGCTGCACCACCGACAGTGGAATGCGGGTGCCGTCGTCGGCGACCGCCCACTCGCGGTGCTGCTCGTAGTCGGCCGGATCGAAGTCTCCGAGAACGGGCTGCGCCTTGCGGAGGATCAGCTCTCCCGTCGCGAGCCGGTAGTCGTACACCCGCGACGGCGTGACGAACGACGTGTAACCGATCCGCAGCGTCGGCTGATCCCATTCGGGGTTGGAGCCGAGGCCGACGGAGAACAGTTCCTCGTCGAACTGCATCTCGGTGAGCTCGCCGTACCCGTCGGCAGTGAGCGGCCAGATCGCCAGCCGGGTCAGTCCGTCGCGCCGGTAGCTGAGCACGAGATGGTCGGCGAACGTGTCGATGTCCTCGAGCCGCACGTCCCGGCGGTGCGGGATCAGGATCTCCAGCGCGGACGGGTCCGCGACGGGAGCCTGCGCCAGGACGAAGTTCTCGGCCTTCTCCCCGTCCGCGGTGACGTCGTTGTGCAGAACGAGGAACCGGTCCTCACCCGCGATCACGGCGTGCTCGGCGGAGTATTCGACGCCCTCACGGCGCGGCAGGATCACCCGGAACTCGCCCTCGGGGTTCGCGGACTCGAGGATCCACCCCTCGGTGGTGATCTTGGAGCCGACCCAGATCATCAGGTACTTCTCGCTGCGCGTCGACCCGACCGACACCCAGTAGCGGTCGTCCGGCTCGTGGAACACCTGCACGTCCGCGGACCGGTCGGTGCCCAGTTCGTGCCGCCACACGGTGTCCGGGCGCCACGCGTCGTCGACCGTGAGATAGAAGACGTGCCGGTTGTCGGCTGCCCACGTCGCGCCGGGCGCGGTGTTCGGGATCTCGTCGGCCAGCAGTTCCCCGGTCGTCAGATCCTTGAACCGCAGCGTGTACCGCTCGTCCCCGACGACGTCGACGGCGTACGCCAGCAGGGCGCCGTCGAGGCTGATGCTGTACGCACCCAGCGCGAAGAACTCGTGTCCCTCGGCCTCACTGTTGCCGTCGAGCAGCACCTGCTCGCCGGCGATCGCGGCGTCCGCGGACAGATCCGGCGGCGTCCAGTCGTCCGGATCCGCGATCGGGCACCGGCAGTGGACGCCGTACTGTTTCCCCTCGACGGTGCGCGAGTAGTACCACCACTCGCCCAGCCGCGTCGGCACCGACATGTCGGTTTCCTGGGTGCGGGATTTGATCTCCTGGAAGATCTTCTCCCGCAACGACTCCAGATGTTCGAGCTGCTGCTCGGTGTACGCGTTCTCCGCCTCCAGATACGCGACGACCTCGGGGTTCTCCTTGTCGCGCAGCCACTCGTAGGGGTCGACGAACGTGTCCCCGTGATGGGTGCGTTCGAGGGGAACTCGTTTGGCGACAGGAGGAGTCGGCGTACTCACGTCAGCCCACCCAGTCCTCGAACGACAGGCCCGAGATGCGTTCGTACGCTTCGATGTAGCGGGCGCGGGTCGCGTCGACGATCTCCTGGGGCAGCGCCGGCGGCGGCGTGTCCGAGCTCCGGTCCCAACCGGATTCGGGGCCGGTGAGCCAGTTCCGGACGAACTGCTTGTCGAAGCTGGGCTGCACCTTGCCGACCTCGTAGCCGTCGGCAGGCCAGTAGCGCGAGGAGTCCGGCGTCAGCACCTCGTCGGCGAGCACCAGGTTGTTGTCGGAGTCGAGACCGAACTCGAACTTGGTGTCGGCGAGGATGATTCCCCGGTCCCGTGCGAAGTTCGCAGCTCGCGTGTAGATGTCGATCGTGTCGTCGCGCAGCTTGACCGCGAGATCCTGGCCGACCTTGTCGACGACGGCCTGGAAGTCGATGTTCTCGTCGTGGTCACCGATCGCGGCCTTGCTGGCCGGGGTGAAGATCGGCTCGGGCAGCTCGCTCGCCTCGACCAGCCCCTCGGGCAGGGCGACGCCGCACACCGCACCGGTGTTGCGGTAGTCGACCAGTCCGGACCCGGTCAGGTAGCCACGCGCCACACACTCGACGGGCACCATGTTCAGCCGGCGCACCACCAGCGCGCGTCCGAGCACCTCCTCGGGAATGCGCTCGTCGAGCGGATCCCCGGCCAGGTGGTTGACGCCGCCGAGCTTCTCGAAGAAGAACACGCTCATCGCGGTGAGGACACGGCCCTTGTCCGGGATGGGGGTGCTCAGGATGTGGTCGTAGGCCGAGATCCGGTCACTCGCGACCAGCAGGAGATGCTCGTCGTCGATCACGAAAAGATCGCGGACCTTGCCGCCGGCCAGGTGGGTGTAGGACTCGAGTGAAGGACGCACGACGATCACCCTATCGGTCCGCCGGACCGCCGACCCATCCCCTCGATCCCCGTCCCCCCGCGTTTTGCGCACCTGTCGCGCCGAAAATCCCGGGAAAGTCGCGCCAAGTGCGCGAAATGCGGAAGAAACGGCGTCGACTATCCTGGGCCCGTTGCCACGGTGAACGGGAAGTCCGGTGCAAAAACCGGCGCGGTACTCGCCACTGTGAGCAGATACGTCGACTCGACGTGCGGCCCTCGAGCCACTGGAGAAATCCGGGAAGACTCGCCGGGCCGGGAGACGACGCTCGTATCTGCCGAGCCAGGAGACCGGCCGTGGCACATACCTGCACGTTTTCCACGAGTCATGGAAGGCGGGTCGCTGTGCGCACCCTTGTCTCTCGCCGAGCCCTGTCCACGGTGGCGGTCGTCACCGCTGCCCTCACCCTCACCGCGTGCGGCGGGTCGCCGGATTCCGGCGACAGCACCGCCGCGATCTCCCTGCAGAACTGCGGCCGCACCGTCACCCTCGACGGGCCCGCGCAGCGCGCGGTCACCCTCAACCAGGGGGCGACCGAGTCGGCGCTGGCCATGGGCGCGCAGGAGCAGATGGTCGGTACCGCGTACCTCGACGACACGATCGCCCCGCAGTGGCAGGACGCGTACGCGCAGGTGCCGGTCCTGAACGAGTCCGGCTACCCGAGCCGTGAAGCCGTCCTCGAGACGAAGCCGGATCTGGTGCTGGCGTCGTACGCGACCGCGTTCGACGAGAAGGCCGCCGGCTCGCAGGACTCGCTCGCCGACCTGGGCATCGCGTCGTACGTGTCGCCGTTCGCGTGCGCCGACAAGTCCCAGCGCGCCCCCGTGAGCTGGGAGTCGGTTCAGAACGAGATCGCCGACTACGGGCGGATGTTCCACAGCGGCGACGCAGCACGGAAGAACACGGAGCTGCGGTCGATCCTCGAAGAGATCCGGTGGAACAAGGCCGGCAACGGCAAGTCCGTCTTCTGGTACGACAGCAAGACCGACACCCCCTATGTGGGCGGCAACGCCGGCGGACCGCAGTTGATCATCGACGCGGTCGGCGCCACCAACGTGTTCGCGGATCTGAACGGGGCGTGGGGCGCCGGCAGCTGGGAGACCGTGCTGCGGGCGGACCCGGACGTCATCGTCCTCGTCGACGCGTCCTGGGACACCGCCGAGTCGAAGAAACAGTTCCTGAAGAACGATCCGGCGCTGCGTGATCTGGCGGCGGTGCGGGACGACGCATTCGTGGTGATCCCGTTCTCCGAGGGCACCCCCGGACCGCGGCTGATCGACGGCGCCCGGTCGGTCGCCGAGCAGCTGGGCGGCATCCGGAAATGAGTGTGGTGTCCCGGGCACCGGCGCGGGCACGCACGCGGATCCGGGCCGGCTGGGCGGGTTGGTCGGCGCTGCTGGCCGCGCTGCTCACGCTCAGTTGCGCGGCCGGTGTCGTGATCGGGGCGGCGGACCTGTCGTTCGGGGAGGTGGTGTCGTCGATCGCCGGACGCCTCGGTCTCGGCGCGGGCACCGACCTGCTCACCACCCACATCGTCGTCGACCTGCGGCTGCCGCGGGTGCTGGCCGCCGCGCTCGCCGGGGCGGGGTTGGCCCTGTGCGGCGCGGTGCTGCAGTCCCTGACCGGCAATCCGCTCGCCGACCCGTATCTGCTGGGCATGTCGGGGGCGGCGTCGCTCGGCGCGGTCCTCGCGCTCGCCGGCGGGGTCGGGGCCGTCGGGGTGCTGGGTGCGAGCACCGTGTCGGTGTCCGCGTTCGTGGCCGCGGTCCTCGGGCTGCTGCTCGTGTTCGTGATCGCGACCAACCGGTCGGGCGCGCTCGTGCCGGGCCGGTTGATCCTCGGCGGTATCGCGGTCGGCCAGTTCACGGCAGCACTCACGTCGGCGATCGTCATGCTCGGTGACCGGGACCTCGCGCAGCGGGTACTGCAGTGGACGCTCGGCTCGGTGGCCGGGGTCCGCTGGTCGAGCCTCGGCCCGATGCTCGCGGTGGTCGCACTGACGGCCGGGGTCGTGCTCGCGCACGCGCGGGTACTCGACTCGTTCGCATTCGGTGACCGGGCCGCCGCGAGCCTCGGCACGCACGTCGAACGCTCCCGCTGGGTGCTGTACGGGGTGGCGTCGCTGTGCACCGCGACGCTCGTCGCGCAGGCCGGGGTGATCGGTTTCGTCGGTCTCGTCGTCCCGCACGCCGCCCGGATACTCGTCGGCCCGTTGCACGCCCGCCTGCTGCCCGTGGTCGCTCTCACCGGTGCGGTGCTGCTGGTGTGGGCCGACATCGCGGCCCGCACCGTGCTCCCGGGGCGCGAACTGCCGATCAGTGTGGTCACCGCGGTCGTCGGCGTCCCGGTGTTCGTACTGCTGCTGCGCCGACGGGGAGCGCGCGCATGAGCCACCACTCCCCCGAGGTCCGCGTCGAGCACATCACGTGGTCGGCGGACGGCACCACGATCCTCGACGACGTCACGTGCTGCGCCCCGTCCCGCAAGGTGACCGGTCTGATCGGACCCAACGGCTCCGGCAAGACGTCACTGCTGTCGACGATCGCCCGTCTGACCCGCCCCGATTCCGGGCGCATCCTGCTCGGCGACGATCCGGTGACGACGATCCACCGCCGCGAGTTCGCCCGCACCGTCGCACTGCTCGAACAGCATTCGGCGACCGCGCTCGAGCTGACCGTCGAACAGATCGTCGAACTCGGAGTGATTCCGCATCGCGGCGGCTGGGCCCGCGCCGCATCGTCCGTCCCGGACGGCGTCGTCGACGACGCCCTCGCGACGGCCGGTATCGAACGGCTACGGAACCGGCTGTGGCAGAGCCTGTCCGGTGGCGAGAAGCAGAAGACGCAGCTGGCGCGGGCGTTCGCGCAGCGGCCGTGTGTGCTGCTACTCGACGAACCCACCAACCATCTGGACGTGTCGGCGTCGTTGGAGCTGCTCGACCTGGTGCGCGACCGCGGACTGACCACGGTCGCGGCGATGCACGATCTGAACCTGGCGGCGATGTACTGCGATCACCTGGTGGTGCTGCAGAACGGCCGGGTGGTCGCGGAGGGCCCCACCGACACCGTTCTCACCGAGCGACTGCTGGCCGACGTGTACGGCTTGGACGCGATCGTGCAGCCGCATCCGAACACCGGCCGTCCGATGGTGGTGCTGTGCGGCACGCGCGGCGCCGAACTCGAAAGTTCCAGATCATGAACGATATTCACCGCTGGGTGATCGTCACCGCACCGACGGACCGCGGCGACGATCCGGGCGACCAGGTGATCGGCGCCCTCGACGTACTACGGAACCGGCATCCCGGCACCGTGTTCCGCACCGCGGTGCTCGGCGGGCCCGGTCCGACGGTCACCGCGGTGCTCGACGAGGCCGCCGACGCCGACGCGTCCGAGGTGGTCGTCGTCAGCGCGCAGACCGTGCTCGACCGCAAGATGGACGCCTGGTTCCGCCGGGTGATCGGGCACTGGCTGCGCGAACGCGCCGGCACCACCGTCCCCGACGTGCGGATCGCCGGACCGCTCACCGACGCCGAGTCCTACCCCGATCTGCTGGACGCCGCGATCGGTGGTCCGACGACACCGGCGCGGACCACCACCGCACCGCTCACGTCCCCGGCCTGGGACGAGGTTCCCGGCTTCGCCCGGCACGTGCTGGTGTGCCGCGGACCGCGGTGCTCGGCTCGCGGCGGCGCCGAAACCGGGCGGGCCGTCGACGACGCCCTCACCGCCCGGGGCCTCGGCGAGGACGATGTCCTGATCACGCTGACCGGCTGCATGTTTCCGTGCTCGCAGGCCCCCGTCGTCGCGGTGTACCCGGACGACACCTGGTACGCGGGCCTGACCGCCGACCGTGTCGACCGTCTCGTCGACGACCACCTGATCGGCGGCCGGCCGATCACCGAATGGGCCGGGGACCGGCGCGCACGTTAGTCCTCCGGCCGCGGCCCGAACGTGTCCAGCATGACGAGCGGCCGGTCGCCGCCGCGGGTCTTGGCGTCGATCTCGAGCAGTCCCGCGAACGTCTTGGCGGTGTAGACCGGGTCGAGGGACACCTGGTACTCGGAGCCGACGCGTTGCGCGGCCCGCCCTTCCGCGGTGGCGTAACCGTATCCGGGGCCGAGGTATTCGCGGGTCACGGTGAGCTTCGCGCGGCCGAGGTCGAGGTCGCCGAACCGTGCGCCGCGCCGGCGCAGCAATTCCTCGACGCGGGCGGCGAGATACCGGATCTCGTGGGCGCCGAGCGGCAGGGTGTCGTTGACGACGACACCGACGACACCGGTGTCGAGGCCGGCGAGCCGCAATCCGACGAGCAGCCCGGCCACGGTGCCACCCGATCCGATGGCGGCGACGATCTGCGCGGGTTCGGGCATCACCCCGGCCTCGACCTGCGCGCCGATCTCCAGTGCGGCCTCGACGTATCCGAGCGCGCCGATCGGTGACGAGCCACCGGGCGGCAGATAGTAGGGCAGCCTGCCGCCACGCATGTTGCGGAGCATGAGCAGCGGCGCCGCAGCGAACGTCCGCACCTTGTTGCGGGTGTAATGGAGTGTGGCCCCGGACCGTTCGAGCCGGTCCAGCTGTGCCCGCACATGGTCGTCGAGCGGCTGGTCGATCAGTGCGAGCGCGGTGTCGATGCCGAATGTCTTGGCGTACAGCGCGGTTGCGAGCCCCCAGTTGGTGCCGAGACCACCCACCGTGATGATCCGCTTGGATCCGCGGGCGAGGACGTCCGGGAGGATCCACTCGAGTTTGCGAACCTTGTTGCCGCCCCACCCGCCGGAACCGTACTGCCCGTCGTCTTTGAGCCACAGCCGGTTCCGGGTACCGAGCCCGTCGAGACGACGGAGCGGGGTCGGCGCGTCACCGAGCCGGACGTGCGGCAGCGTCTCCACCAGTTCCGGCAGCCGCGCATGCAGGTACGGCGGCTGCGGATGCGCATCACGCATCGGCACCGCCGAGTCGGCCGGTGATCGACGCGGCCAGGTAATCGAGATCGGCCCGTGGCGGTGTCGTGGGACGGCCCCGCAAACCGAATCCGTCGCCCGCCGTGCGGGGCACCACGTGCAGGTGGACGTGGAAGACCTCTTGCCCGGCAGCGACCCCGTCGGCGAGGAAGAAGTTGACTCCCTCGGCCTCGACGGCACTGTCCCGCAATGCCGCCGCCACCTGCTGACCCACCCGGAACAATCGGCCCCCGTCGTCCGGATCGAGCTCGGACAGACTCGCGGCATGCGTCTTCGGCACCACGAGCAGATGCCCCGGGGTGAACGGACGAATGTCCATGAAGGCGATCGTGTGGGCGTCGTCGTAGACGACACTCGACTCGGCCTCACCCGCGATGACGGCGCAGAAGACGCAGTGACTCATGCACAGATGTTATGTGGAGAATGCCGGAACGTTACCGATTCGAGGCCTGTGCGGGGTGTTCGTGTCGCGGCGTCGAGATGTCGGACACGGTGACCGGTGCGACGGCGAGGCCGGCGATCATCTTCGCGAACGCCCCGATGGCAGCCTCCGCGGATTCGGTCCGCTTGTCGACGAGGTGCCCGAGGATCAGCCCGTCGAGGCTCGAGATGATCAGCCGGGAGAGCACCGGAACCGGTACACCCCATTCGATTTCGGCGGCCTCCGCGATCCGGTTCAGGAACGTGCCGGCCGCCTCGTAGTACGAACGGTACTGCCATGCCGCGAGGTCGCTGCGGTCCGCGGCCCGGACGGCGGCGACGGTCAGTTCGTTGAGTGCGAGCTGCCGACCCGGCTCGGCGACCGCGTGCCGCCAGATGGTGACGAGGGCGGCCCGGACCGCGTCCTCGACGTCCGCTCCCGGGATCGCATACCCGGCCACCCGGTCCAGTTGGGTCGCGATCACCTGACGGGTGAGTTCGCGCAGCAGATCGTCCTTGGACGCGAAGCAGTAGTGGAACACGCTCTGCGGCATACCGGCCTCGGCGCAGATCGCCCGGGTGCTCGTGGCGGCCAGTCCGGCCTCCGACATCACCCGGATCGCCGCCGCGATCAGATCCGTGCGCCGCTGTTCCACCGACACGTACGACATTCCGCCCCTTTCGGCGTTTTCCCCGACCTGGTCTGCAGAGTAGTGCCCGGGCCGGGCCGGTCACAGAGTTCGGCTCGAGGACGGATCGTCCCGCCCACCGAGCGCACCTCTTCTCCCCGACACCGGCCCGTTCCTACGGTGACGGGCACCACATTCGGTTCCGACGACAGGAGTTCCGCATGAGTACACCCATTCCCACGACCCCGCTCGATGTGGCGTCGGTCGGCGCGTTCGACCACGAGACCGACGTTCTGGTCATCGGCTACGGCTGCGCCGGTGCGTCGGCCGCGCTCGAGGCCGACGCCGCGGGCGCCGACGTGGTCCTGCTCGAGCGGCAGAGCGGTGGCGGCGGTTCGTCGGCGCTGTCCGGGGGCGAGATGTATCTCGGTGGCGGCACCCCGATCCAGGAGGCGTGCGGGTTCACCGACACCGCCGAGGAGATGGAGAAGTTCCTGCTCGCCGCGCTCGGCCCGGACGCCGATCAGGAGAAGGTGGGCCTCTACAGCCGCGAGAGCGTCGCCCACTACCAGTGGCTCGTCGATCACGGTGTGCCGTTCAAGCCGTCGCTGTGGGATTCCCCGACGTGGGTGCCGCCCACCGACGACGGCCTGATGTGGATGGGCGAGAACGCCTATCCGTTCTACGAGATCGCCGAGCCGGCCCCGCGCGGCCACCGTGTCACCTCGGACGGGTTCGGCGGCAAGGTACTGATGGCGGTACTGAGAGAGGAGGTCGCGAAGACCGACATCGCCGTCCACACCGACACCACCGCACTACGCCTGATCGTCGAGGACGGCCGCGTCGTCGGCGTCGTGGCCCGGCACTTCAACGACACCGTCACCTACCGGGCCCGACGCGGCGTGGTCATCACGACCGGCGGCTTCGCCGACAACAAGGAAATGCTCGCGCAGCACGCGCCGCAACTGGTGGGCCTGGGCGTCAACAGCGACGGCGGCGACGACGGCCGCGGCATCGTGATGGCGCAGGCCGTCGGCGCGGCGGTCAAGCACATGTCCGCGGGCCAGGTCGGCATCTCGCTGGTGCCGGCAATGATGGTGCGCGGCATGATCGTCGACAGCATGGGTCGGCGCTTCATCAACGAGGACGTCTACCCCGGCCTCGTCGGTCAGGCCGCACTGTTCAAGCACAACCTGAAGGTGTGGGTGATCCTCGACGAGCAGGCCTACGAGGAGGTCCCGGTCGACGAGCGGTGGGGTGTGCAACCGCATTTCGTCGCCGAGACCCTCGAGGAACTCGAACGCGAGATCGGGATGCCGGAGGGCGCCCTGCAGAACACGGTCGGCGAGTACAACCGGTTCGCCGAGCACGGCGAGGACCCGTACTTCCGTAAGTCGTCGCGTTGGCTGCGGCCGCTGCAGTCGCCGTTCGCGGCCATCGACGTCCAGCGCGGTATGGCCCCGCCGGAGTACGGCGACGGCGTCACCGGCGGTGGCGGCGCCGAGGTGTTCACCATCGGTGGCCTGCGCACCACCGTCGACGGCCGGGTCCTAGACCTCGACGGAAACGCGATCCCCGGCCTCTTCGCGGCCGGACGCGCGACGTCGGGCCTGCACTCGTGGGGCTACATCAGTGGCACCTCGCTCGGTGACGGCACCTTCTTCGGCCGCCGGGCCGGCGTCGCGGCCTCGCGCGAGTAGCGCGGCGTAGCGGCCGCCGAGCGTGCGCAACTCCTCGTGGGTGCCGCGCTCGGCGACCCGGCCGTGGTCGAGGACCGCGATCTGATCGGCGTCCCGGATCGTCGAGAGACGGTGCGCGATCGTGATCGTGGTCCGGCCGCGGCTGACAATGTCGAGCGCGGCCTGCACGGCCCGCTCGGTCTCGTTGTCGAGCGCACTCGTCGCCTCGTCGAGCACCAGGATCCGCGGGTCCCGCAGCAGGGTTCGCGCGATCGCGAGGCGCTGCTTCTCACCGCCGGAGAACCGGTGGCCGCGCGCGCCGACGACGGTGTCGTAGCCGTCGGGCAGCGACGCGATCAGCTCGTGCACCTGCGCGGCCCGCGCCGCATCCTCGATCTCCACATCCGACGCCTCCGGGCGCGCGTGCCGCAGGTTCTCCCGGATCGTCGCGTGCAGCAGATATGTCTCCTGCGACACGACACCCACCAGTTCGGACAGCTCGGCGAGCCGGATGTCGCGCAGGTCCACACCGTCGATCGTCACCCGACCCGACGTCGGATCGTGCAGACGCGCCACCAGCGACGCCAGAGTGGTCTTGCCGGAGCCGGTTTCACCGACCAGCGCGAGCGACGATCCGGCGGGCACGTCGATCGTGACGTCGGCGAGCGCGTCCCGGTCGGCGTTCTCGTAGCGGAACCCGACGCCGTCGAATCGCACCGCACCGTCGACTCGTTCGCGCGGCATTGATGTGGGGCGTTCGGGATCGTCGATCTCCACCGGCAGATCGAGGTACTGGAAGATGCGGCTGAACAGCGCGAGCGAACTGGTCACGGACACACCGACGTCGAGCAGGCCCATGAGCGGCCGGAACAGCGTCGTCTGCAGTCCGGTGAACGCGACCAATGTGCCGATCGTCATGCCGCCCGACGTCGCGGGCAGCCCGGCCGCGAGGTACAGCAGTGCCGGGATGGCGGAGAAGACGATGCTCATCGTCGCCATCCGCCACCGTCCGGACAGTTGGGAGCGGACCTCGAGATCGACCAGCCGCGTGGATGTCTCGGCGAACCGCTCCGCCATCGCCGGGCCGGCCCCGAGCGTCTTGCCCAACTGCACGCCGCTGATCGACAGGCCTTCCTCGATCTGGGTCTGCATGTCCGCCAGCGCCTTCTGCCGCTGCGCGGTGATCTCGCGCCGCATCAGCGCGACCTTGCGGGTGAGCCAGATCGCTGGTGGCAGCACGATCAGCGACAGCAACGACAGCCGCCAGCTGAGCACGGCCATCGCGATCACCGTGCCGACGACGGTCGTGACGTTGGACGCGATCGACGTCGCCGTCGACGTGACCACGGTCTGCATGCCGCCGATGTCGTTGGTGAGCCGCGACTGGATCTCGCCGCCGCGGGTGCGGGTGAAGAACCCGAGCGACTGCCGCTGCAGGTGCGTGAACACCCGGGTGCGCAGACCGTGCATGATCCGTTGCCCGACGGTCGTCGAGATCCAGGTCTGGATCACCCCGAACACCGAGCTCGCGATGGTGACCGCGAGCATGCCGAGCACACACCACACCAGGACGGGCACGTTCTGCTGCGGGATCGCCCGGTCGATGACCTCTCGGACGAGGAACGGGTTGGCCAGCGAGACTGCGGACGAGACGACGATCAGAGCCATCACCACGAAGACCTGCCACCGGTACGGCGCGAACAGCGCACCGATGCGGCGCAGGCTCACCGGGGAATCCTCGAGCTGAGCACGATCGGCGGGATCGACCTTGCGGGCGCGCGTCGGGCGCCCACCGGGTCCGCCGTGGAACGGGCTTGTCATGCAACCACCGTTGCCTGGTAGGGGTCTTTAGCAGTCATTACCGGGCACCCACTCTCTCGCGAGGTGGGGTTGAGTCTGAGACTCGTCCCGCGGCGATCTCGCTGCCCGGCGTGATGCCGGGTCTGACACAAGTTCCGTCGGGCTGCTCCCGCACCAACTGTGCGGTGTCGACTGCCGCAAGCGCAGCCAGGTTCAGTGCGGCGTTGTGGTCCCGGTCTAACACCAGGCCACACGCCGCACACGCATACGTCCGTTCCGACAGCATCAGCTTGGCTTTCGCTGTGCCGCAGCCGGAACAGGTCTTACTGGAGGCAAACCACCGGTCTGCCACGATCAGCCGCACACCAGCGGCCGAAGTCTTGTAGTCGAGTTGCCGGCGGATCTCACCCCACCCGGCATCCGCGATATGCCGTGCGAGACGCCGGTTACGCACCATGCCAGCGACATGCAGATCCTCGATTGCGATCGTGTCGAACTCGTCGACCAGCCTGCTGGTGAACTTGTGTGCGTAATCCCGCCGCTGATTGGCGACCCGCGTATGCAGACACTCAACCCGTTCCTGCGCCTTGCGCCACCGGTTCGACGGCACCTGTCCACTCCGCCGGTCAGGGCCTCGCCGACGCGACATGACCCGCTGCGCCCGCCGTAGCTGCTGCTGCGCGGCGATCAGCCGGCGAGGGTTCGGAATCTGTTCCCCGGTCGACAGCGTTGCCAGCGTCTTGATACCCAGGTCGACACCGACGACCCGGCCACCCGAACGCGGTGCGGGCTCGGGATCGGGCAACTCGACAGAGAACGACACATGCCAGCGTCCACGCTGATACGACAGGGTGACCGACATGATCCGTGCAGTGCCGGCCTCAACCTTGCGGGCGAGCTTGCGGGTCGACTCCAGGGTGCAGACCTCACCGATCCGCGGCAGCTTCACGTGCCGACGATCACGGCCGAGCCCGAACGCCCCGGTGGTGAACCGGCACGACTGGCGGTCGCGTTTCGACTTGAACCGGGGCATCCGGGCCCGACCGTCGCGCCAGTTGCCGAGCGCAGTCGCCAGGTTCGCGCAGCCGGAGGCATACGCCTCCTTGCTGTTCTCCACCCACCACGGCGCAACCTCGCCCTTCACCTGGTTCCAGGCTTTCCGCAGGCTGTAGGCGGAGGTGTTGATCCACGGGATCCGGTCGGTCTCGGTGATCCCGTAGGACTCCTCAGCTTTGCGCTGGTTCCAGTTCGCTTTCACCTGTGCCAACGCCCAGTTGTAGGCGAACCGTTGTGCGCCGCAGTGCGACCGGAACTGCTCCACCTGGGACTCGGTGGGGTTCAGCGCGAACAGGTAGGCGCGGATCACGTCTCGTCCCTGTCCTCGGTCACGGCCCGGACTGCACGCTGCGCCCTGTGTGCGGCCGACCTGCGGTCGTACAACCGGGCGCACAGCGACGTAAGAATCTCGGTGACGTCCCGCACCAGGTCGTCGTCGACCTCGGACGGGTCCATGACCAGAAGCTCCCGACCCTGCGCTTGCAGGGCGGCCTCCACGTAATCGGCTCCGAACCGGGCGAACCGATCCCGATGCTCCACCACGATCGTGGAGACGTCGGGGTCTTTCAACAGGGCGAGCAGGCGGCCTCGGTGACCGTTCAACGCGGATCCAACCTCGGTGACCACACCGGACACGGACAGCCCGCGGGAAGTTGCCCACGAAGTGACCCGAGCCACCTGGCGGTCCAAATCCTCCCGCTGATCCGATGAAGAAACCCGTGCATACACCACGGTCTGCCCGACCTTCTCGACGGAAGGAGCATCCAGGGGCGTACCCACCATGATGAGCCGACCGAGCCGATAAGTCGGAACGGGCAACGTCCCAGCCGCGTACTGACGGCGTGCCGTCACGTACGCGACACCCTGGGACGCCGCCCATTCCTTCAGGTTCATATGAACACTATAGAGCACTAGAGCGCGTCAAAGACAACTAAAACAACAGCTACTGGCCACCCCTCTGTCGATGTCGGGGCAAGACTATTGCTGAGGTTGCCTCAACATGAGGTAGCTGTCAAATGAGGTAGACTCCGACAACATGACGGAGGTATCGGCCGAGCAACTGCGCGACCTCGTGATGTCCACATCGCGGGGGCTGCGCCGACGCTGGTTCACCGCCCTGGAACCGTGGGAGCTGTCCCCGCACGAGTTCCGCGCGCTGCGCGTGATCGACCGCGAGGCCGACGGCCGCCCCCGGCTCGGCGACGTCGCGAAGGCGCTGCGCATCGCGCCCCGATCGGCAACCGAGGTCGTGGACCGCCTGCAGAAACGTGACCTCGTCGAACGCGTCGCCGACGGTGTAGATCGTCGGGCCGTGTGCGTCCGGCTCACCGATACCGGTCGCAAGCTGCTCGACGAGATGTCCGCCGCCCGCGACGCCCAGGCCGCCGACTTCTTCGCCCCGCTCGACGACCACGATCGCGCCGAACTCGGCCGGATCCTCGGCAAGCTCACCTCCGACGACTGCTGACCCACCCTCCGAAATCACGAACGGGAGTCCACCGCACACCCTGTGTCCGGCGGCGTGCCGTGAACTCCCGTTCGGGGGTCGGTGAACCCTAGAGGATCGCGCCCGGCGTGTAGCGGGCAGCCTCCGGGTTGGCGTCGACGAGCTTCTGCACCTCGGCGACGACGGAGTCGACCTGTGCACCGGCGGCACCGACGAACGCGGTCCGGTCGGCGAGGGCCTCGTCGAGTGCGGCGCGGTCGAGCGGCAGCCGGTCGTCGGCGGCGAGGCGGTCGAGCAGGTTCGGCTCCTTGCCTTCCTCGCGCATCGCGAGGGCGACGGCGACGGCGTGCTCCTTGATGGCCTCGTGTGCGGTCTCGCGTCCGACCCCGGCGCGGACGGCCGCCATGAGGACCTTGGTGGTGGCGAGGAACGGCAGGTAGCGGGTGAGCTCGTTCTCGATGACGGCCGGGTAGGCGCCGAACTCGGCGAGCACCGTCAGGAACGTCTCGGTCTGGCCGTCGATCGCGAAGAACGCGTCGGGCAGCGCGACACGGCGGACGACGGAGCAGAACACGTCGCCCTCGTTCCACTGCGCGCCGGCGAGTTCGGCGGCCATCGACGCGTAGCCGCGGAGCACCACCTGCAGGCCGTTGACGCGCTCGCACGAGCGGGTGTTCATCTTGTGCGGCATCGCCGAGCTGCCGACCTGGCCGGGCTGGAAGCCTTCGGTGACGAGTTCGTGGCCGGCCATGAGGCGGATGGTGTGCGCCATCGACGACGACGCGGCACCCACCTGCACGAGCGCGGACAGCACGTCGTGGTCGAGGGAGCGCGGGTACACCTGGCCGACGCTGGTGAACACGTGCGCGAAGCCGAGGTGCGCGGCGACCTTCGCCTCGAGCTGTTCGAGCTTGGCGGCGTCACCGTCGAGGAGGTCGAGCATGTCCTGCGCGGTGCCCATCGGGCCCTTGATGCCGCGCAGCGGGTAGCGGTCGATCAGTTCCTGCACGCGGGTGAGGGCGACGAGCATCTCGTCGGCGGCGGACGCGAACCGCTTGCCGAGGGTGGTGGCCTGCGCGGCGACGTTGTGGGAGCGGCCGGCCATCACGATGCCGGTGTACTCGGCGGCCCGCTCGGCGAGGCGAGCGGCGATCGCGATGCCGTGCGCGTGGACGTGCTCGAGCGAACGGAGCACCTGCAGCTGCTCGACGTTCTCGGTGAGGTCGCGGCTGGTCATGCCCTTGTGGACGTGTTCGTGGCCGGCGAGGGCGTTGAACTCCTCGATGCGGGCCTTGACGTCGTGGCGGGTGACCCGCTCCCGGTCGGCGATCGAGTCGAGGTCCACCTGGTGCAGGACGCGCTCGTAGTCTGCGACCGCCTCGGCGGGGACGTCGATTCCGAGTTCCGCCTGCGCCTTCAGCACCGCCAGCCACAGCTGACGCTCGAGCACGATCTTGTGCTCCGGCGACCACAGCTCCTTCAGTGCGGGGCTGGCGTAACGGTTGGCAAGGACATTCGGGATGCGGCTCACGAGACCTCAGTCTACCGGCGGATTCGAGGCGCCTCCGTCAGTGCATGGTCGGTGGGGCCAGGTCGTCGATCAGGTCGAGCAGCATCGCCCGGGCCATCCTCCGCGGATCGGGGTCGACCTCGGCGAGCGCGCCGACGACGGCCCCGTCGACGACGGCAACGAGGCGGCGCAACCGATCCGGCCACACGATCCGCCCCGACCGGCGCAGCACGTCGGCGAGCAGGTCGTCGAGTTGGGCCCGCAACCGCAGCTGCACCTGCCGCAGCTCGGGATGACGGGCGCACGCCACGAACCGCTCGTACCGGGCGATCAGCCGTTCCCGTCCGGCTTCGAGATCCGTGGCGTCGCCGTCGTCGTTTCCGAACCCGACCAGCAGGTCGACGACGAGGTCGACGGTCGCTTCCGTGCCCCGACGGCGCTGCGAGACGTCGTCGATGCGGGCGCGCATCGCGTCGAGTTCCCGGGTGCCGACCAGTTCGACGGCGACGACCACCAGTTCGTCGAGGGACCCGAAGTAGTAGGTGGTGGACGCGAGCGGCAGCCGTGCCCGCGATGCCACCGCCCGATGGCTGACGGCGTCGAAGCCGCCCTCGACCAGCAGGTCGGCTGCGGCGGCCGCGAGGGCCCGCCGACGCCGCTCACCCTTGGGAGTCGCGGCAGACGTCATGCCGTCATCGTGCCAGCCGGCCCGGCCCCGCCGGACCGGTTCGGCCGAACGTCACCGGGTCGTGGGCAGCCATCGTTCGAGCCGGACCAGGGCGTCCTGGATCTCGGCGGTCGATCCGGCGAACGACAGCCGCACGGTGTGGTCGCCGCGGACGGTGTCGAAGTCGATGCCCGGGGCGAGTGCGAGCCCGGTGTCGGCGAGCAGGCGCGCACACCACGACGTCGAATCGTCGGTCAGGTGCGCGATGTCCGCGTACACGTAGAACGCGCCGTCTGCGGGTGCCAGGTCGCCGAGGCCGAGCTTCGGCAGCCCTGTGAGCAGCAGGTCCCGGTTCACCGCGTACCGCTGGACGTGCCCGTCTAGTTCGGTGCGGGACTCGTCGCCGAATGCCGCGACGGCCGCGTACTGGGAGATCGCGGGCGGGCACACCGTCATGTTCGACGCGAGCCGCTGCAACGCCGGACGCAGGTGTTCGGGCACCAGCATCCAGCCCATCCGCCATCCGGTCATCGAGAAGTACTTCGACACCGAACCGATGACGACGGACTCCCGCGATGTCTCCCACGCGCACGCCGTCGCCGGGCCGTCACCGCTCTCCGCGCTGAACTCGATGCCGTGATAGATCTCGTCGGAGATCAGCAGCGTGCCGCGCTCGTCGCACCAGCGGGCCAAGGCCGCGAGTTCGACGGGGTCGATGACGGTGCCCGTCGGGTTGGCGGGGCTCGCGACGATCAGCCCGGCCGGTGGGGCATCCAGCTGTTCGAGCATCGCAACTGTCGGCTGGAACCGGGTCTCCGGACCGCAGTCGATCTCGATCACATTGCAGCCCAGCGCCTTCAATGTGTTGCGGTACGCCGGATAGCCGGGTCGTGCGACGACGACGGTGTCGCCGGCGTCGAAGGCGGCCAGGAACAGCAGCGTGAACGCCCCCGACGATCCGGTGGTGACGACGACCTCGTCGGCGTGCACGTCGATCCCGGAGCGGCGGCTGTGGTAGCCGGCGATCTCCTCGCGCAGTTCCCGGATCCCGAACGTCTCGGTGTAGCCGAGCAGGTGGCCCTCGATCGCCTCTGCCGCGGCCCGCAGCACGGGCCGCGGCGCGGGCGTCGACGGCTGACCGGCGGCGAGGGACAGCACGTCGCCGTGGGTGCGCTGCCGCTCGGTGGCCGCCTTCCACACGTCCATGACGTGGAAGCCGGGGATGGAGGATCTCTGAGATTCGGTACGCACGTCTTCGACGCTAGCAACGGCGCCCGGGAACGAGAATTCGGTGGGGACGGCGGACCGCACCCACCGGATCCACGCCCCGGGCGGATGCTCTCCTAGAACACGAACACCTGACGGTCGGCGGCGACGGTCACCTTCCCGGAGTAGGTGGAGCGCACTCCGGAGGCCCATTCCTCGTCGGTCGCGACACCGGCGAGATGGGAGAGGACCACGTGGCCCACCCCTGCCCGGGTGGCGATGTCGCCGATTTCCTCCGGCGTGGTGTGGCTCTGCGCCAGGTGGTTGATGAATTCGCGGCTGTACTTGTTCTGCTTCTCGTAGAAGGGCAGGTACACCGACTCGTGCACGAGGACGTCGGCCCCCTCGGACAGGGTCACCATGTTGTCGGTCTTCGCGGTGTCACCGGAGACGACGACGGTGCCGTACTTCGTCTCGAACCGGAAACCGTACGCGGGGAAGACCGGCGGGTGATCGACCAGCGTCGCGAGCACGCGCACGTGCTCGTCGCGGTACACCTCGAACGGCTCCATGGCGGGTGCCGACGTCCCGTTCGCGGAGGCACCTTCCGGCAGTGTGATCTCGTCGACCAACAGCATCTCGTTCAGCGGGGGCCGGTTCTCGTCCACGACCCGGATGTTGATGTCGTACGCGTATGCCTCGAGGATGGCGTCGACAGTGGCCCGGGTGCCGGGTACCGCCGGGTTGATCGTCGTCGGGAATCCGGCCGGCAGTTCACCTGCGGATCCCGGGCCGACGATGCGGATCGGCTCGGTCGGCCCGTCCACCGGCGGCCCCCAGTTCCACATGATGAACGCCGGCAGTTCACCGATGTGATCGGAGTGCAGGTGGGTCAGGAAGATCGCCTTGAGGTCCTTCGTCGGGAGCTTCGCGTCCGACACCCCACGGGTGACGCCCAGTCCCGCGTCGATGACGTACAGGTTGCCGTCGACGACGAGTGCCGTCGCGATGCCGTTGCGGGCGCTTCGTACCGACGGTCCGGCCGCGGTGCCGACGGTCACCAGGGCGAGCCCGGTCTTCGGGATCTCCGGTGTCCCACTCGCCGCAACGGCGGCCGGGGCCACTTCGGGATCACTCTTGGTGCAGGCGGCCAGTGCGGATGCACCCGCGACGGTGAGCGACGCGGTGATGAGAGCCCGACGGGACAGGCGGGGAGAGGAACTGGTCATGTCAAACCTCTGGTCGTGTGAAACCTGATGTTCGCCATCCGAACATAAGTTCTTCAAGCGCACGCAGCAGTGTGAAGAGATGCACACGACTAGTCAATTCGAGATTTCATTCACCGAAAGACGCCGAATCGCCGGGACCGTCGGCGTTGCGACGGACACCGACGAGCGTGGTCGACGGACCCGACCGGCACCCGAATACGGAAACGGTGCGGTGTTCTCCGGTTCACACTGGGAGAACACCGCACCGTTCGTCGAGAATATGGGGCCGTTACCCGGCTGTCGGGATACCGATCCGGCCCTCGACCGCGGCGAGACCGATGTCGCTGCGGAAGTGCCCGCCCGGCAGGGTGATCTCGCCCAGGCGGGCGTACGCGTCCTCGCGGGCCTCGGTGAGGTCGGCGCCGACACCGACGACGCTCAGGACCCGGCCGCCGGCGGAGACGATCGCGCCGTCCTCGCGGGACTTGGTGCCGGCGTGCAGGACACGCTCGGCCTCGGACCCGGTGATCACATCGCCGGTGCGCGGGGTGGCCGGGTAGTTCTCGGCGGCCAGGACGACGGTGACCGCCGCCCCGTCCTTCCACTGCAGCGGCGGAACCGAGGCGAGCGTGCCGGTCGCGGCAGCATGGAGGACCTCGCCGAGCGGCGACTCGAGCAGCGCCAGCACGGCCTGCGTCTCGGGGTCTCCGAAACGGCAGTTGAACTCGACGACGGCGGGGCCGTTCGCACCCATTGCGAGGCCCGCGTACAGCAGACCGGTGAACGGGCAGCCCCGCTTCGCCATCTCGGCGGCGACGGGCTTGCACACCTCGTCGACGATCTGGGTGACGGCGTCGGCGGGCAGCCACGGCAGCGGCGTGTAGGCGCCCATGCCGCCGGTGTTGGGGCCGGTGTCGCCGTCGCCGACCCGCTTGTGGTCCTGCGCGGGCAGCAACGGGACGACGGTCTCGCCGTCGACCAGGCAGAACAGGGACACCTCGGGGCCGTCGAGGAACGACTCGAGCAGCACCGGGTGCCCGATCTCGAGGCACTCGGCGGCGTGCGCGCGGGCTGCGGCCCGGTCGGTGGTGACGACGACGCCCTTACCGGCGGCCAGTCCGTCGTCCTTGACGACCCAGTTGGGGCCGAAACGGTCGAGGGCGGCATCGAGGTCGGCCGGGTTGTCGACGACCTCGGCGTGCGCGGTGCGCACACCGGCGGCGGCCATGACGTCCTTGGCGAACGCCTTCGAGCCCTCGATGCGGGCGGCCGCGGCGGACGGACCGAAGCATGCGATGCCCGCGGCGCGGACGGCGTCGGCGACACCGAGCACCAGCGGCACCTCGGGGCCGATGACGACCAGGTCCGCGGCCTGCGACTTCGCGAGCTCGACGACGGCGTCGCCGGACGCGACGTCGACCGCATGGGTCTCGGCGATGCGGGCGATCCCGGCGTTGCCGGGGGCACACATCAGCTTGTCGACGCCCGGGTCACGGGCGAGGGCCAACAGGAGGGCATGTTCACGGGCTCCGGAGCCGATCACGAGTACGCGCACGGGTGCCAGCCTAACGGCCCCGGCCCGGGCGCCCCGACGGCCCGCCTGGTCAGTGTGGACGCTTCGCCAGGAACCCCGGTCGCGGCGCGGAGCCGGCGAACGGTTCCCGGATCACGTTCTCGACACTGTTGAACACCACGAACACATTGGCGCGCGGCATCGGCGAGATGTTGCCACCGGACGCGTGCAGGGCGTTGCAGTCGAACATCGTCATCGATCCGGCACCGCCGGTGAGCACTTCGATGCCGTGCCGGTGCCACATGTCGGTGATGACGTCCTCGTCGGGCACCCCGATCCGCGGCATCGTCGTCACCAGCGACTCCCGGTAGAAGTCGTCGGGGGTGGCGCCGGCGCACTGCACGAAGTGATGCTGCGTCCCGGGCATGATCATGAGCGGCCCGTTGTATTCGGTGTTGCGGGTGAGCGCGATCGATGCACTCACCGCGCGCGGCCGCGGCATCCCGTCCTCCGCGTGCCACGTCTCGAAATCCGAGTGCCAGTAGAAGGCTCCGCCCTGGAAACCCGGCTTGTAGTTGAGCCGGCTCTGATGGACGTACACGTCCGAGCCGAGGATGTCGCGGGCGATGTCGTAGGCCCCCGACGCCGCCACGACGCCACGGACCGCGTCACTGAGTTCGAGGATGTCGAAGATCGAGCGGATCTCGTCGCTGCCGTCCTCACGGACGATACGTTCGTCCCCACGCAACGCCGGATCCTTTCGGATCCGGTCGATCTCGGCGAGACAGGTCGCGATGTCGGCCTCCCCGATCACGCCTTCCCGCTGCAGGAATCCCCGTCGCTCGAAATCCGTGTACTCCGCACTGCGGGCCTCTCCCCAGAACACCGGGTCCGGGCGATCGATCACCCGCGGTGCACCCGAGACCCGGGTCGTGTACACGTCCTCCGCCAAAGCCATACGGCCGTTCACCACCTGGTCACTCGAAACCGTCACTCGAAAACGCCGACTGTGCAGCGTCGGCAGACGTCGTCGGGACATGCAGTGATTGCACACCGAACGAACTGGTGCGCAATCGCTTTCGGCATGCACGACCACGGCGTGCCTCATCTCGAGGGTAGCCCGGTTCGGAGGATCTGTCCGGTCACCGCGTCAGGTCGGAGAGCGTGACACCGTCGACCGCGTTGAAGGGATGGGCCCCCGCGACGGAACCACGGGGAGCCGCACCCCACTTCCGGGGTCGAGGCGGTATGCCGGTGCCGGGCTGCGAGCAGCTGTCAGTACGGGGCGACGACGCCGGCGATCGGCATGTTCCCGCCGAGCGCGACCCGGAAGTCGATCATCGCGCGTTGCAGATGGTCGGGGCTGGTGACGACGACGGCACCGGTCGCCCCGCGCTGCGCGAGGATCGCGCTCGTGTTGGCCGCGTTCTCGACGGTGGAGCGGGACGTGCCCTCCTCGGTGATCCGGATGGCGGGAACGCCGCGGGCGACGAGCCACTCGCGCATCGCGCGGGCCTCGGTGACCCCGGACTGCGGCACACCGCCGGAGACGACGATCGGGGTGATCGGAAAGCGTTGTGCCAGCTGCAGTGCCGCCTCCAGGCGCGATTCGAGGACGGGACGCATGGTGCCGTCGGGGAACAGCCCGGCCCCCAGCACGACGATGTTGGTGGTGAACGGGTTGACGGCGAGCATGACGGGGATCTGGGTGGTCAGCGTCTCGAGCTTGGTGCACGAGACGATCAGGTCCCGGCTCGCGGTCTGACAGCCGCCGACCATCGACAGCGCCCCGTTGACGAGAGTGGTCGGCGACAGCGCATCGACGATGTCGAGCGACGATTCGGCGTGCGCGGCACCGGGCAGCGCGAGGCCCACCACCGCGGCGGCTGCGGCGGACGATACGAGAACACGGACACGACGCGACGAAATTACGGACACAGCACTTCCCTCGGTGGTAGTCGTTGGTCCCCCCGACCGAATGTGGCGATCGCCACACAGTGTTACCCGAAGGAGGCGCCCTTGTCCTCCGATCCGTGATTTTCCTCGGGGACCGCGCACACCTCCGATGCCCGGCCGTCACACCGTCGCGCGGGCACCTATCCTCGCCGTATGCCTTCAGTGTTCAGCGCCATCATCGCCGGCGACCTGCCGGGACGCTTCGTCTGGGAGGACGAGGACGTCGTCGCCTTCCTCACCATCGCGCCGGTGACCCAGGGTCACACGCTCGTCGTGCCCCGCAAGGAGGTCGACCAGTGGCAGGACGTCGACGGGGAACTGTTCGACAAGTGCACCGCGGTCTCCCGGCGGATCGCGCGCGCGGTCCGGCAGGCGTTCGACGCACCGCGCGCCGGTTTCCTGATCGCGGGCCTGGAAGTGCCGCACCTGCACATGCACGTCTTCCCGGCGTACAGCATGGGCAACTTCGACATCTCGGGTGCCGATCCGAACCCGTCGGCGGAATCCCTCGACGAGGCCGCGTCGAAGATCAAGGCCGCGCTGCGCGAACTCGGCGACGGCGAGCACGTTCCCGCCTGACCCGGCCGGTCACGTCCGAGGCAGCCGCACCCGGAACGTCGCGCCCGCGCCGGGCGCGCTGTCGACGGTGACGGTGCCGCCGTGCGCCGCGACGATGGCCGCGACGATCGACAGCCCCAGCCCGGACCCGCCGGACGTGCGGGTCCGGGAGGCGTCGGTGCGGTAGAAGCGTTCGAACACGCGGGCGGCGTCGGCGTCGGCGAGGCCCGGCCCGGTGTCGGACACCTCGACGACGGCGTCCGGGCCCGTGGTGCCCACCCGCACGGTCACCGCCGTGTCTGCGGGAGTGTGCTCGATCGCGTTCCCGACGAGGTTGCCGACCACCTGCCGTAGCCGGGCGTCGTCGCCGATCACCTCGGCCGGCTCCGAATCCGGCAGGAACTCCAGGGTGATCCGCCGCTGCGGTGCGAGCGCGCGGGCGTCGTGGACGGCGTCGGCTGCGATCGCCAGCAGGTCGACGGGCACCCGATCGAGGGGCCGCTGGGCGTCCATCCTGGCGAGCAGCAGCAGGTCCTCGACGAGCAGCCCCATCCGGGTGGCCTGGTCCTCGATCCGGCGTACCACCATGTCGGTGTCCGTCGACGCACCCTGCCGGTACAGCTCGGCGAACCCGCGGATCGTGGCGAGCGGGGTGCGCAGTTCGTGGCCGGCGTCGGCGACGAAGCGGCGCATCCGTTCCTCGGATCGGCGTGCCGACTCCTCGGAGGCGGCGGTCGCCGCGAACGCCGACTGGATCTGCGTGAGCATCCCGTTGAGCGCGGACGACAGACGCCCCACCTCGGTGCCCTCGTCGCGTTCCGGGACCCGCCGGTGCAGGTCGCCGGCCGCGATCCGGGCCGCAGTCTCCTCGACCTCACGGAGCGGCCGCAGGCTGCGGCGCACCACGACGTACGCACCGAATCCCAGGACGACGAGCACGACGGCGCCGATACCGAGTTGCAGCGCGACCAGTCGATCGACGGTCTCGTCGATGTCGGTGAGCCGGACCGCGACCGTCGTCGTCCCGGCCGGGGTCGTGACCGTGAGTTCTCGCCAGCGCGGCCCGTCACCACCCGTCGATCCGACGGTCACCGGACCCGGTGTGTTCACGATTTCCGGTGTGGCATACGTGTTCTCGTCGTCGATCTCGATCCGGACGGTGCCGTCCGGATCGGTGATCCGGACGAAGAACGGGCTGGGTGGACGCCCCGGCCCGGGCGGGGCCAACGGTGCCGCGATCCGCGGCTTCGCCCATCCGTGGGCGGCGTCGGACAGCTGCTGGTCGGTGCGGTCGAGGAGCGAGCGCTCCATCGCCGACGTCACCGCGACGCCCGATGCGAGCAGCCCGGCCCCGGCCAGCAACAGCAGTGCCGCGACGAGTGCGACCCGCAGCGGCAGCCGGCGCAGACGTGTCATCGGCGACGCCCCCTACCTCGGTTCGCGCATGACGTAGCCGACACTGCGCAGCGTGTGGATCAGCCGCGGCTCGGTGGTGTCGATCTTGCGGCGCAGGTACGAGACGTACGACTCGACGACGCCGACCTCACCGCCGAAGTCGTAGCGCCACACGTGGTCGAGGATGCGGGGCTTGCTCAGCACGGTGCCGGCGTTGACCATGAAGTAGCGCAGGAGCGTGAACTCGGTGGGCGACAACGACACCGGTTCGCCCGCCTTCCACACCTCACGGGTGTCGTCGTCGAGTTCGATGTCCGCGAACCGTATCCGGGCCTGCCGGTCGTCGGTGTCGCCGCGGCCGGCACGGCGCAGGATCACCCTCAGCCGGGCCACCACCTCCTCGAGGCTGAACGGTTTGGTGACGTAGTCGTCGGCACCGATGGTCAGCCCGGTCACCTTGTCCTCCACCGTGTCCCGTGCGGTGAGGAACAGGACCGGCGCAGTGACGCCGTCGGCGCGCAACCGGCGCAGCATCCCGAACCCGTCCATGCCGGGCATCATGACGTCGACGATCAGCGCGTCGGGCCGGAAGCCGCGGGCCTTGTCGAGTCCCTCGGCGCCGTCGGCAGCGGTCTCGACGACGAATCCCTGGAACCGCAGGCTGACCGACAGCAACTCCACCAGGGTCGGTTCGTCGTCGACGATGAGGATCCGGGCCTGCGGGTTCTCGTTCACCCCACCAGAATCTCCCACCGTCCTGACCTCCGGCTGGGGATCGCCTGGGAGGTCGCTGTGAAACCGGATCCGGTACGCTCGTACCCGTCGATCGACACCCGGACGAGCGCACCGTACCCGGCCCGCGACAAGACGGTGCAGTGGAGGCGACTCGTCATGGCCTGGATCGTTCTCGTTCTGTCCGGTGTCCTCGAGGCCGTGTGGGCCACCGCCCTCGGCCGATCCGCTGGATTCACCCGTCCCGTCCCCTCGATCGTGTTCGGTGTGGGCCTGCTGGTGAGCATGGCCGGTCTCGCGTACGCGATGCGCACCCTGCCGACAGGAACGTCGTACGCGGTGTGGGTCGGCATCGGCGCGGCGCTGACCGTCGCCTTCGCGATGATCACCGGCACCGAAAGTGCGTCGATCGTGAAGATTCTGCTGATCCTCGGCATTGTGGGCTGCGTGATCGGCCTGAAAGCACTGCACTGACAGTTACCTGTGTGGCGCGGGTTACAGTGAGCGAATGAACCTGGGGTTCGCGATCACCGCTCCGATCCGTTTCGGCCTCGCGGTCGCCGACACCGCGCTGGGCGTCGCCGAGACCGCACTGACGACGACGAGGCTGGCCCTGTCGAGCAGTGCGGTCACCGGGGTGAGCGCCGCGACCCTGGCCAACCCCAAGGGGCCGCTGCAACTGGTCCAGCAACTCGCCGCACTGGCGTCCGACGAGCGTCCGCTCGGGCAGGCACTGGCACCGGGCGGACCGCTGGACCGGCTGCTCGCACCGGGTGGCGTCGTCGATCGGCTCACCTCCGAGGGCGGCACTCTCGAGCGCCTGTTCGAGTCGGGCGGACCGCTCGAGCGGGTTCTCGCCCCGGGTGGGCCGCTCGACCGGGTCCTCGCCGAGGACGGCCCTCTCGACCGGGTCCTCGCCGAGAACGGACCCCTCGAGCGGCTGCTCGCCCCCGGCGGCCTGCTGGACCGGCTCACTGCCGAGGACGGGCCGCTCGAACGGCTCACCGCGGCGGACGGTGCCGTCGAACGGCTCACCGCGAAGGACGGCATCGTCGACAAGGCACTCGCCGAGAACGGCATCCTCGACACCTTGCTCGCCGAGAACGGCGCGTTCGAACGACTCATCGCCGAGGGCGGCCCGCTCGACCAGATCGTGGCCCTCTCCGAGACGCTGACCTCGGTGGCCCCGAACCTGCAGCGGCTCAGCACGAGCGTCGACCTGCTGCAGGAGACCGTCGGAATCCTCAGTGCCGCAGTCGGTCCGCTCGGCGATCTCGCCGGACGCCTGCCCGGACGTTGGCTCAAGAGCGGCGGCCGCGGCGGCCCCGACATCTCACTCGGTCCGGCCTGACCGGCCTCACTCCCCTGCCGAACGCGCCCGGATGTGGGCGCGTTCCCCCTGCCTACCGAACAGCCCCAGGAATTCGACGGGCTCCGGTCCGGCGGCACCGAACCAGTGCGGCAGTCGGGTGTCGAACTCGGCGACCTCACCGGGTGTCAGCACCAGGTCTCGTTCACCGAGCACGAGCCGCAACCGGCCGTCGAGGACGTACAGCCACTCGTAGCCCTCGTGGACCCGCAGGTCCGGCACCTGGGGCCGCGTGACACCGGGCAGTACCTGCTTGTAGGCCTGGATGCCACCCGGGCGCCGGGTGAGCGGCACGATCGTCCGGCCACCGTGCGTCACGGGTTTGAGATGGATCCGCGGGTCCCCCGTCGGTGGTGCGCCGACCAGTTCGTCGAGCGGCACCCCGTACGCCCGCGCGAGCGGCAGCAGTAGTTCCAGGTTCGGCTTGCGCTGTCCCGATTCGAGCCGGGACAGCGTGCTCACCGAGATCCCGGTGTCGGCGGACAGGTCCGCGAGTGTCACGCTCCGCACCTGCCGCAGGGCCCGCAGTCGGGGGCCGACCGCGTCGAGAATCCTGTCGGTGTCGTCCATCACCCCAGTTTGCCACTTCGGCAATATTCCTTGCCAAATTGCCCGGGTGGTCGGCAGGGTGGGTGACCGGACGAGAGAGGGGACGACACATGAGCGACGAACCGGTGGAGAACTACGACGTCGTGGTGATCGGCGGTGGCGCCGCGGGACTCGAGGGCGCCCTGATGCTGGCCCGGTCCCGACGGACCGTGCTGGTGACCGACGCGGGTGCACCCCGCAACGCGCCGGCCGAGGGGGTCCACGGCTTCCTGACCCGCGACGGCCTGCCGCCCGCCGAACTGACCGCGATCGGCCGCGACGAGGTGCGCCGCTACGGCGGGCACATCGTCGACGCCGCCGTGACCGATGCCCGCCGCACCGGGGACGGATTCACCGTGACCCTCGCCGACGGGCGGGCGGTGCGGGCCCGGCGCCTGCTGGTGGCGACCGGGCTGACCGACGAACTCCCCGACGTTCCCGGCCTGCGGGACCGCTGGGGCCGGGACGTACTGCACTGCCCGTACTGCCACGGCTGGGAGATCTCCGACCGGCCGGTCGGCGTGCTGGCCACCGGCCCGATGTCCGTGCACCAGGCACTCCTGTTCCGACAGTGGACCGACGACGTCGTCCTGCTGCAGCACACCGGGCCCGAACCGGACGCCTGGCAACGCGAACGGCTCGAGGCCCGCGGCATCCGGATCGTCCCGGGCCGGGTGGAGTCGCTGACCGTCACCGACGACCGACTCATCGGGGTGCGTCTGGCCGACGGCACCGCCGTGGACCGCGAGGCGCTCGTCGTGGCGCCGACATTCGTCGCGAACGTCGACGCCCTGACGTCGCTGGGACTGGACACCGAACTCGAACCGGTGTCCGGCGGCCGGTACGTTCCGGCCGACCAGTTCGGCGCGACGAAGGTGCCGGGCGTGTGGGCTGCCGGCAACGTCACCGACGTCAAGGCGCAGGTGATCGGCGCGACCGCCGGTGCCGCCCTCGCCGCCGTCGCAATCAACAACGACCTCGTCACCGAGGACACCGAACTCGCCGTGACCGCCCAGCGGTCCCGGAACCCGAAGGGAGACAACCGATGACCGAACTGCCCGAGATCCTCGACGAAAACTTCTGGAACGACCGCTACCGGTCGAGCCACCGCCTGTGGAGCGGCAACCCCAACTCCACCCTGGTGACCGAGGTGACGGGCCTGACGCCCGGCACCGCCCTCGACGTCGGCTGTGGCGAGGGCGCCGACGCGATCTGGCTCGCCCGGCAGGGCTGGACGGTGCACGGCATCGACCTGTCGCACGTGGCGATCGAACGGGCCGCCGAGCACTCGGCCGAGGCCGGCGACCTGGCCGGACGGATCACGTGGGAGGCCGCGGACCTCCTCGCCTGGGGACCGGACGCCGACCGCTACGACCTGGTGACGTCGCAGTACGTGCACCTGCCGTCCGGGCAGCGCGAGGTGCTGTTCACCCGGCTCGCCGACCTCGTCGCCCCCGGCGGCACCCTGCTGATCGTCGGGCACCACCCGTCCGACCTCGACACCGATGTCCCGCGCCCGCCCCGACCGGAACTGTTCTTCACCCCGGACGAGGTTGTGGCCCTGCTCGATTCGACCGAATGGACCGTCGACACGGCCACGGCCACGTCGCGCACCGTGATGCACGGCGACCACGAGACGACGATCCACGACTCCGTCGTGCGGGTCCACCGCACCCGCTGACGGCCCTCTCACCCTTTCCGGGTGAAAACCGACTGTTTCGCACGTCCGGGTTCCCCCGATTGCCTAGCCTCGTCACCGTCGCTTCTCGATCTGCGACGACGCCTGGGTCCGCATCGGGGGCCCCAGGGGGTGGCGTCGAAAAGATTCTTCTCGACAGTGTCGGCGCTGCACGCTCGACGGCTTCCCGGGTGGCCGCTCACGTGCCGACGGGACGCCGGACCGTGTCCGTCTCTCCCAGCGAGGTGAACGAAGTATGTCGAAGAATGCTTTCCGGATCGGTTCCGCTGCAGCACTTCTCGGTGCCGCAGCCCTCGTCCTTCCGGCTGCGGCCGGTGCCGCGCCCGGATCTCTCGGATCGCTCGATCCGGGTTCGTCCGGCGGATCCTCCGGCTCCAGCGGAGGGTTCACGTGCTCGGCCCTGTCCACCGAGGACACTCCGAACGGGTGGGGCATCCCGTTCGACGACGAGCTGGGGCAGGACGCGTTCTACACCGCCGACACCGTGTTCGACGACGACGGCTCACTCGAACTGAGAGTGGACGGCCCCACCGATCGGTCCGTGAGTTACCACGAGGCCGGAGGCATCGAGCTCTCCGACGCGATCACCGAGGACATCGCGTTCGCCGAGAAGCGGGCCGGCAACTCGATCGCGGCGTTCCAGTTGCGCCTGACCGGCACCACCGACAACACGACGCACCCCGTGAACGGCTTCACGACGCTGGTGTGGGAGGCCACCTACAACGGCGGGGCCGACGCCACTACCGGTGTCACGAACGCCGCACTCGAGGACGGCTTGTGGTGGAGCACGTCGAACATCGCGGGCGCCCAGAACCGGGTGCCGGTCTCGCTCGCCTCGATCGCGGCCGCGAACCCCGACGCCGTCGTCGACCACTACGGCGTGGGTATCGGCACGGGCGCCGCAGCGACCTCGACTCTCGTCGACGAGGTGACGTTCAACGGTTGCACCACGAACTTCGCACTCGAGGACCCGGAGTCGAGTTCCCTCGGCTCACTGGGATCGCTGGACCTGTTCGGTTCCCTGAGCACGCTGTTCGGTTCACTGAACGGCTCGTCGGGTTCGCTCGGGTCCTGACCCGTCCGAGAATGCACTGTGGCCCCGCAATGTCGCGGGGCCACACGTGTGTTCGGAGCCCCCTGTCAGGATTGAACTGACGACCTTTCGCTTACAAGGCGAGTGCTCTACCACTGAGCTAAGGAGGCAGTCGGGCGCGCCCATCATATCCATAGCCGAATTCGGGTGTGTAACCGTGCCGCGCACGCCGGTTTTGACTAGCGTTGTCGCATGCGTATCTCGGAGATCGCCACTGTCCTCGCGTGGCACGATGCCCTCAACGATTCGGATATCGAGACGCTGCTCGAACTGTCGAGCGACGACATCGAGATCGGCGGTGCCGAGGGGGCCGCACAGGGGTTGACGGCACTGCGGGAGTGGGCGGCCACGGGGGCGGGGGCGGGGCTTACCCTGGTTCCCGGCCGGATGTTCGTGCACGACGGGGTCGTCGTGGTCGAAGAACAGTTGTCCCGGGCGTCGACCGCGGGCGAGTCGCGGACGGTGGGGACGTCGTTTCGCGTCGTGCACGATCAGGTGACCGCGGTCTTCCGGCACGACACACTCGAATCGGCACTGGAGGCCACCGATCTCACGGAGAAGGATCTCGTCACCGACGTCTGACATGCGCCGGTTCGCGGCGTCACTCGGCAGTCTGGTCAAGGACCGCCGAGCGACCGCGGACGCGGTCACGGCGGCGCCGACGCCGCTACAGCCGATCGACCTCACCGACGATGCGCGGGTAGCGGAGGTACTGGATCTGGCGGTGCGGATCGGGGACCTGCTGCTGGCGTCGGGGACGTCGGCGATGGACACCGCGACGCAGGTGCGGTTCGTGGCGGCGACGTACGGCCTGGCGCAGTGCGACGTCGACGTCACCTACAACTCGATCGTCCTGTCCGCGCATCGCGGCCCCCTGATTCCGCCGGCGAGCACGATGCGGATCGTGCACTACCGGTCGATGGACTTCACCCGGCTCGCGGCCGCCGACCGGCTGACGCGTCGGATCCGGCTCGAGGCGATCACGCCGGGGCAGGCACATGCAGCGCTCGACGCGATCGTGTCGGCACCGCACCCGTACAGCCGGTGGGTCGCGACGCTGGGCTGGGCGGGTCTGGCCGCGGCGGTCGCGGTGCTGCTCGGCGGTGGCCCGCTGATCATGGCGATCGCGTTCCTCACGACCGTCGTGATCGACCGTGTCAACCGGGTCCTCAACCGGCTCGGTCTGCCGTACTTCTTCCAGCAGTTCGTCGGGGGCCTGATCGCCGCGGCCCCCGCCATCGCGCTGTACACCGTCCAGGACCAGCTGGGAGTGGTGATCCGGCCGTCGCTGATCATCGCGGCGGGGGTCGTCGTGCTGCTGTCGGGTCTGTCGCTGGTCGGTTCGGTGCAGGACGCGATCACCGGCGCCCCGATCACGGCGTCGGCCCGCTTCTTCGAGGTGGTCATGATGACCGGCGGCATCATCGCCGGTGTCGCGATATCGCTGCGTCTCGCGGGGGCGCTCGGAGCGAATCTGCCGGTGATCAGCAATGCCGCACCCTCGGACATCACGCAGCTGCCGGCGAAGGTGATCGCGGGCGCACTGGCGTCGATGTTCTATGCGATGGCCTGCTACGCGGAACGTCGGGCACTCACGGCTGCCGGGCTCGGCGGCGCGGCCGGTCTGTTGTTCTTCGTGCTGGCCCAGGCCGTGGGGGTGGGGCCGGTGATCTCGTCGGCCATCGCGGCCACCGTCGTCGGTTTCGCGGGTGGCCTGATGGCTCGTCGTGCACTGACGCCGCCGCTGGTGGTCGCGGTCGCCGGTATCACCCCGCTACTGCCCGGTCTGTCGCTGTACCGCGGCCTGTACGCGCTCCTCAACAACGAGGTGCTGCTCGGGCTGACCGCGCTGCTGGCGGCGTTCGGTATCGGATGCGCGCTGGCGGCCGGTGTCACGCTCGGCGAGTGGGGCGCCCGAACCCTGCGGCGTCCGCCGCGGCTGCGTCGGAGCGGTGCGGTGCGCCGGAACACGACGCTGCGCCGCCCGAGATTCGGACGGCGCAGCATGTTGCTCAACAATCCCCTGCCCGCTGCCAGGGACGAACACACCCGGTAGCGCCGGCGGGGAACTACTGGCCGGCGTTCTTCTGGTCCTGCTCCATGGCCTCACGCAGGCTCTTGGGACGCATGTCGGTCCAGTTCTTCTCCACGTAGTCGACGCACGCCTGACGCGAATCCTCACCGAAAACGATCTTCCAGCCCTGTGGGACCTCGGAGAACGTCGGCCACAGCGAGTGCTGGTCCTCGTCGTTGACCAGCACGTAGAAGCGGCCGTCTTCGTCGTCGAACGGGTTGGTGCTCATCTAACCTCGCTTGTCGCGTACGGGTTGTCTTCGCTCAGCCTAGCAAGGCGGCCGCCGATATCTCGATGAGCAAGAATCGAATTGAGAATCTCTTCTGCTCGTACTCCGACATTCGAGAGCAACGACGCCGTCAAACCGTGGGTATGTTCGGTTCCGCCCTGCAGATACACGCCCGCGAGACCCGACACGCCGGTGTCGAGCCGGTAGTCGCGGCCCACGACACGCCCGGCCCCGATACCGGCCGGCAACTCCCCGAACAGCGATTCGAGGGGGGTCGCCTCGAACCCGGTCGCCAGGATCAGGGCGTCGCACATCAGGGTGTCGTCGAGCCCGTCGAGCGTGTTGCGGATCACCACCTCGATCCCGTCGGCGGTCTCGCGCACCTCGTCGATCTCGGAGGAGCGTCGCATGAACAGCCGCCGCCCGCCCCGCACCCGTTCCTGGTATTCGGTGGCGTACAGCTCGTTGATCAGGTCGATGTCCACCACCGAGTAGTTGGTGGCCCGGTGCAGGTCGAGGAGCCGCGCCCGCTCGGCGGCCGGGGCCGCGTGCAGTTCGTCCACCGTGTCCGGGTCGAAGATCCGGTTCGCGTACGGGCTGTCGTCGGCCGGGCTGAATCCGAATCGGGAGAACACGCTGTGCACCTCGCTGTCCGGGAAGTGCCGGTGCAGGTACTGCACCACCTCGGCGGCGCTCTGCCCGGCACCGAGCACCACGAACCGCCCGTGCACCGGCTCCGGCATCTCCGCGATCCGGAAGAGGAACTGGTGGTTGTGGAAGCACCGCGGCGACGGAGTCGCCCACTCCGGCAACCGTTCTCGCAGTCCTGCACCGACCACGACGTTCCGGGTGCGGACGGTCGTCCCGTCCGAGAGGGTCGACTCGAACAGGTCGCCGTCGCCGACGGCCTCGACGGCGGTGACCTCGGTGCCGTACCGGACGTCGGCGGTCACCCGCTCCGCGGCCCACGCGAGGTAGTCCTGGAACTCGACACGCGTCGGGAAGAACGTCTGATGGTTCACGAAGTCGACGAGTCGGCCGCGGTCGTGCAGGTAGGAGAAGAACGTGTAGGCGCTGCGGGGATTGCGGAACGTGACGAGATCCTTGGGAAACGCGATCTGCATCGTCGCACCGTCGAGCAGCATGCCGCGATGCCAGCCGAATTCCCGCTGCTTCTCGAAGAATCGGGCGGTGATCGCATCGCCCGGCGCGCACGTCGTGTTGTGTTCCTCGATCGCGATCGCGAGCGCGAGATTCGACGGGCCGAATCCGATGCCGACCACGTCGACGATGTCCGCGCCCCCGGTTGGTCGGCGGTCAGTCATCACTCATATCCGTCCTCCTCGCCCCGGCCGGAGACCGGATCTCCGGCAACCTTCACCGCGAAAGATAGCAAAGGCTATCCTTATATGGGTGGGCTACGACGGCCAGTGCGCAAGTGTCGCCCGTCATAGTCGGGCGTCGGACGGCACCCCACTTCTCCGGACCACCGAGGTCAACAGCGCCGGCAGCCCGCGCGCCCAGCCCACGACGGATTCCCGGTCGAGAGTCCCCGTGGAGAACTCGAAGTAGCCCCGGATCGGTCCCGGACCGGCCGGGTCGAAGTACCCGAACGTCAACTCCGCGGACGGCAACCCGACCGGGACCGAGGCGATGCTCTCGACCGGAACCGCGAACTCGTCGACGGGCAGCGCGTCGTGCCGCACCAGGACGACCTGCGGGAAGCGGCGTTCGGAGCCCCGCCCGGGCAGTTCGGCGGCGACGTCCGCGAACCCGATGTCCCCATGCTCGAACGCCTCGAGGGTGCTCACCCGCACCCGGTCCAGGATCTCCTCGAAATCGGGATGCCCGGCAATGTCCGTCCGCACGATCACGACGTTCGCGAAACACCCGACCATCGGGGTCAGGACGTCTGCGACCTCCCCCGGACCACGTCCGTCCGCGAACACACCGATCGGGATGTCGCTGCCGGCACCGTGCCGGGACAGCAAGGTCACCAGCGCGGCCTGCAGGATCGTGGGCAGGTCGGTTCCGGTGCGGTGCGCGAACCGCAGGGCGCCCTCGTGTACCTCGGCGTCGATCTCGATCGGCACCATTCGGCGCCGTGGTTCCCGCACTCCCGCCGAGGCCGGCAGGTGCAGCCGAGTGGGCATGCCCGCCAAGCGTTTCCGCCAGAAGGCCAGCTGGCTCGCATACCGACCGGACGGCTCCCCCGAATCACCGAGCCGCGCGGACTGCCAGCGCGCGTAGTCCGCGTACTGCACGTCGAGCGGCTCCCACCGCGGCGCGACACCGTCCACCCGGGCCGCGTACGCGGTCAGCAGGTCACCGATCAGCGGCGCCACCGATCCCTCGTCCACGGCCAGGTGGTGCATCGTCAGCAGCAGGGCCTGACGGCGGGCGTCGTCGCGCACCACGTGGACCCGCAGCGGCGCCTCCATGGTCACGTCGATCCGCAGCTGCGCCAGCTCGTAGGCCCGCCGGTCGAGATCCTCACCGCCGACCTCGATCACGTCGACAGCGGGCCGCGCCCCGGGCGACGCGATCGCGTCGCCACCGTCGGGGATGAACACGGTACGCAACGGCGCGTGCCGGTCGACGACGTCGTCCAGGGCCCGGGCCAACGCGTCGACGTCGATCGGATCCCGCAGGCGCAACACGATCGCGTGGTCCGCCCGAGCGGACGCACCGGCGGCGCGGTGCCGCAGCCAGTGCAACCGTTGGGCGGGCGCCAACGCCGCGGTGTCGTCGTCGGTTCCCACCAGTTCCGGCTCCCCCGAAGGAAGTTCGAGCGAACCGATCGTGGACACCGGATCCCCCAGGAACCGGGACACGAAGGCCACCAGCCGGTCCTGGTGCCGTAGCAGGTCGCGGCGCCGACCGGCCGGGGCACGCAGGTCGATGCGGATCGGTTCGCCGTCCGCGCCGCCGAGGACGGTGAACGCAAGATCGTCGACGGGCCCGGTGAACACGTCCCGGATGCGGGCGCGGTGTTCTCCGAACACGAGGGGACGGTGCATCGTCATCGAACCGATACTCGGGCCGAACACGCGCCGTCCGGGGGCGGCCATCTCCTGCACGAGGGCGCCGACGGGGAAACGCCCGTGACGCAACACTTCCGTGAGCCGGGCGTCGATCGCGTGCGCGAGGTCGCCGACGGTCGTGTCGGGGTCCACCCGGAAGGTCACCGGCAGGACCGTCGCCACCGTCCCCGGGGTGCGGTGCATCGCGCCACCGACCCGAGCGGAGACGGGCACCGACACCGTGACGTCCCGCCGCCCGGTGCAGTGGTGCAGGTACGCCACCAGCAGTGCCATCGGAACCCGCGCCCGGCGGATCCCCACCGCGGCCGCGAATTCGGCGAGCGCGGCCGCGATGGCCGACTCGATCTCCACCGTCGTCGTCTCCGGTGGCGCAACCGGGTCCACCGCCGTCCGGCAGATCCGCGGCGACTCCGGGGCTGCCGCGATCTCGGTCAGCCAGAAGCCGCGGTCGGCGGCGAACCGCGACGACGCCCGATACTCGCGGTCGGCGTCGACGAGGGCCGCCAGTGACCAGTCCTTCGACGGTGACGCAAGATTCGGGTCCCCGTAGCGGGCCGCGACGTCCTCGACGATCAGCGCGACACCCGCGTCGTCGACGATCGCCTCGTGGTAGCGCTGGTACCAGAGGGTCCGGTCGTCGGCGACGCGCAGGACGGCGTGCGTGAACAGTGGTTCGCGTCCGGTGACGTCGACGGCGACGGCCCGGTCGACGTCCATCCAGCGTTGCGCGGACGCCTCCGGGTCGTCGGTGCCGCGGACGTCCACGACGGCGGGCCGCCACGTCGCCATCGACTCCCGGGACACCGGGACCTGACGCCATGTGCCGTCGGCACCGGACCTCAGCCGCACGTGCAGGGCCTCGGCGCGCAGCACGGTCCGCCGGACCGCGTCGGCCAATCGATCGGGGTCGGCCGCACCGTCGATCTCGACGACGAGGATCCGGGTCGCGGCGGCTGCTGCCACCCGGCCCGAGGTGAGCACCGCGGCCTGCGCCGCGGTCACCGGCAGGGCCACGACCGACTCGTCGGGCACGCGCGTGACCGGCACGTGGTCTCGATCGTCCCTGGGGCTACGCATGCGTCTCGTCAGCCGGCGAGGAAGTCCAGCACGACCTTGTTCACGGCCTCGGGCCGTTCGAGGTAGCCGTAGTGGCCGGTGTCGGGGATCTCCTGGTAGATCGCCCCCGGGATCGCGTCGGACACCTCCCGGGACAGGTAGGCGGGGATCATCCGGTCGTCGGCGAATCCGACGGACAGGCACGGCCGGGTGATGGCCCGGTAGGCGTGGGCCCGGTCGAAGTTGCGGTCCATCGCCAGCTGCGCGCGTACCCCGGCGGACGCCTTGCCGGTGGAGAACTCGAACACGTCGAGCCAGTCACGGGCCGCGTGCTGGTCGGCGAGAGTGGCCGGCGACAGGTTCATCACGGCGGTGACCGCGGCCCGGTACTTCGACGGCAGTGTCACCCCGGACTCCTCGAGGGCCCGCTCGCCCTCGTTGAGGGTGCGCTGGAACTGGTCCATGCGGGCGTGCCCGGCCAGGAAGACGGCCTTGCGGACCAGGTCGGGGCGGGCGAGGGTCAGCTCCTGCGCGACCCGCGCCCCCATCGACGTGCCCACGACGTGCGCGGGGCCGCCGAGCAGTTCGATCAGGCCCGCCGTGTCGGCCACCATCGCCTCGATCGTGATGCCGTCGACGCTCTCCCCGGACGGCGCGATACCGCGGTTGTCGAACGTGCACACCCGGTATCCCGCCGCGACCAGCGCCGGAACCTGGTGCAGGTCCCACACGCGGCCGGGGCTTCCCGTTCCCATGATCAGTACGACGAGGTCGCCCTCGCCCTTGACCTGGTAGTTCAGTGGAATTCCGTTGACGGTCGCGATGGGCATGACGTCACCGTACCGTGCAGACCGACCCGATCCGGTCAGCGGTTCCGGCCGAGTTCGCCACTCTTCACCGCTCAGTGGACGGCACCGAGTTCGATGCACAGCACGCCGGCGATGATGAGCCCGATGCCGAGCATCATGACCCGGGTGAGCGGTTCCCGGAACAGCACGCGTGAGGCGAGCGCGATGAGTGCGACGCCGGCGGCCGACCAGATTCCGTAGGCGACACCGATCGCCATGCCCCGGTCGAGGGCGAGCGCGAGGAACGTGAAGGCGGTGACGTATCCGACGGCCGTGACGGCGTACCACGCGGTGCGACGGGTGTGCACGGCGGTGCGGAGCGCGAGGGTGCCGGCGACCTCGGCGAGGATCGCACCCACCAGCAGCAGCCACATCATGTCGCGTTTCCCTCATTTGCCGGATCTCTGTGCGGGGCAGGAGATCCGAGTTCGACGCACAGGACACCCGCGATGACGAGGGCGATACCCACCCCCATGAGTGCGGTGAGCGGATCCCCGAACAGCACGGTCGCGAGGACCGCGGTGAGAGCGACACCGCTCGCACCCCAGATGCCGTAGGCGACACCGATCCCCATCCCGGCCCGCAGGGTCAGCGACAGTGCCGCGAACGCCCCGAGATAGCCGACCACCACGACCGCGTACCACCCGGAATGGTCGAGCGCCGCCCGCAGCGACAGGGTCGCCGTCACCTCGAGCCCGATCGCCGCGGTCAGCAGGAGCCATTTGTTCACCACCCGAACTTTACCGTCCGGATGGTACAGCTGTGCTGGTGACGGCATGTTCCGACTACCGTTGCCTCATGCCCCAGTCGATCCGCCGTCGCGACCTCCTGTCGTGGGCGCGGGGACTCCCCCTGCTCCTGGTACCACTGCTGCTGCTCGCCGGCACGTTCCCCGGCGAATACCGGGTACCGGCCTGGTACTGGGCGGCCGCGCTGACGGCCGCGGCCGTCTTCCTGCTCGGGGGCCGCCGTCCGTTACCCGTCTCGCTCGTCCTGTCGGCACTCGCCGCCGTGATGTTCACCGAACACGCGTGGGGACTGGCCGGCCTGGTCCCCTATCTCGGCGCGGTCGGGACGGGCGAGGTGGCCATGCGGACCCGACGACCGGTGTCGGTGATCGTGGCGACGGCGTGCTGGACGGGTGCGGTACTGCTCGGACTCGCGTCCGAGACGTACTCGACGTTCTGGCGGCCGGCCACCGCCGTCGAGACACTCGCAGTCGTCGGACTGCCCCTGCTGCTCGGCCTCTATCTCCGGGCGCAACGCGATCTCGCCGCCACCTACGCGGCCCGCGCCGCCGAGGCCGAGGAGCGCCGGGCCGGTGAGGCCGCCCGGGTCCGCGCCGACGAGCGCAGCGCCCTCGCCCGGGAACTGCACGACCTGGTGGCACACCACATGGCGTCGATCGTGCTGCGGATCGGCGTCGCGCAGCACGTCGTTGCGGAAGCGGACCCGCAGGTGCGGAGCGTGCTGGGGGACGTCCACGCCACCGCGTCGGGCGCACTGTCGGACATCCGGCATCTTCTGGTGGCGCTGCGCGATCCCGCGCTGGGCGAGGTGGCACTCGTCGAGGCGGACGCAGTGCCGGACGAGATCGCGTCCGCCGTCACCCGCGCCCGCGCGGCCGGACTGACCGTGGACGCCGACGTCGACCCCGCTCTCGCCGGGCTCGACGCGATCGGCCGGCTCACGCTGCTGCGGGTGGTGCAGGAGTCGCTGACCAACACGATGCGGCATGCCGATCCGTCGGCCCCGGTGACCCTGTCGGTCACGCGCCGCGACGGCGGGATCGCGGTGCGGGTCACCAATCGACGCCGCACGGGAGCCGAGCGGAACACGGTGGGGCACGGTCTGATCGGGATGACGGAACGGGTGTCGCTCGCCGGCGGCACCCTCGACGTCGACGTGGACGACGAGAACTGGCGGGTCGACGCCTGGCTGCCCGCCGAGACCGGAACCGAGGGGGAGCGATGATCCGCGTGATCGTCGTCGACGACCAGCGGCTGATCCGGGCCGGGCTGCGGATGCTGTGCGAGTCCACCGGCGACATCGAGGTGGTCGGCGAGGGCGGCAGTGGGGTCGACGCGATCCGGCTCGCCGCCGAACTGTCCCCCGACGTGATCCTGATGGATCTGCGGATGCCCGGCCTGGACGGCATCGAGGCGACCCGCCGGATCACGGGCCACAGCCCGGCACCGAAAGTACTGGTACTCACCACGTTCGACGACGACGAACACCTGTTCCCGGCCCTCGCTGCCGGCGCCGACGGCTTCCTCGTCAAGGACACCGCGCCGGCCGACCTGGTGGACGCCGTCCGGCGGGTGGCAGCCGGCGACCTGCCGTTCTCCCCCGATGTCCTGCGCCGTCTCGTCGCCCGGGCCGCCGAGACCGGAACGACACCCCCTCCCGAACAGCTCTCGGCGGCAACGGAGCTGACGCCCCGCGAGACCGACGTCCTGGGCCTCGTCGGCGAAGGCCTGGGCAATCAGGAGATCGCCGACCGCCTCCACCTCGGGGTGTCGACGGTCAAGTCGCACGTCGCGAACCTCATGGACAAGACCGGCTGCGACAACCGGGTCCGGCTGGCGGTGTACGCCGTCCGACGCGGCGGTCAGTGACCGCCGTGACCACCGGCTCCCGGCCGCGACGCACCCATGCCCGTGTCCATGTCCATGTCCATGTCCATCGTCACGGGCGCCGGTTCCTGCCCCGGCGCGAGCACCAGGAACTGGCCCATCATGCCCTGGTCCTCGTGCAGCATCAGGTGGCAGTGGAACATGTACGGGTACGTCGGATCGGTGTACTCGGTGAACCGCAGCACCAGCCGGACCTCGGAGCCGGGTGCGACGTAGACGGTGTCCTTCCAGCCGGCCAGCACCGGCGGCGGCGGGGTGCCGTCGATGTCGAGGATCCGGAACTGGGTGTCGTGGACGTGGAAGTTGTGCGGCCAGTTGTCGGCGTTGCGGACCGTCCACACCTCGGTGGTGTCCACCGTGGGCGTGAAGTCGATGCGGTTCATGTCCATCCGCTCGCCGTTGATCATGAACCACTGCAGGTCGAACCGGCGCCGGGCGACGACATCCGACGCATCCGGCCGCGGCAGCGCCGCGAGGACCGCGGGTAGGGCCGCGGACCGCTCCAGGTCGGCGGCGGGCCGCAGCTCGAGCACGTCGAAGGAATCGGTGAGACCGTACTGTGCGGCCTCGTCGCGGGCGACACCGGCCCGATCGTCGAACGGGAAGGCCCGCAACATCATCGGCGTCCCGGGACGTACCGCGACGACGATCTCTGTCCGCTCCCCGGGGCTGAGTGCGATCCGGGTCGCGCGGACCGGTTCCGCGAGCAGGCCGCCGTCGCTGCCGATCATCGTGAATTCCTCACCGCCGCCGAACCCGAGGTTGTACATGCGGCCACCGGAGCCGTTGAGGATCCGCAGCCGCACCAGTTCGGTGCGCACGCTCAGGTATGCGTCGGCGATGCCGTTGGTGACGATCGTGTCGCCGAGCAGGCCCACATCGGTGGGATCGGATTCGTCGAGGCTGCCGTCGACGGTGAAGCGGCGATCCTGGACGACGAGCGGGATGTCGTCGACGCCGTACACGCGCGGCAGGGTCGACGCGTCGGTTTCGTCGTCGTCGACGAGGAACATCCCGGCCAGGCCGCGGTACGCGTGTTTCTCGGTGGAGCCGTGCGGGTGCGGGTGGTACCAGAGGGTGGCGGCCGGCTGGTTCACCGTCCACGACGGCTCCCACCGCCCGCCCGGCGCGATGCTCTGGTGCGGGCCGCCGTCGAAACGGGCCGGGACGTGGACGCCGTGCCAGTGCACCGTGGTGGTTTCCGGGAGTGCGTTGTCGATCGTGAAAGCGACGGTCTCGCCGCGCCGGGCCCGGATCGTCGGCCCCAACACCGATCCGCTGTACCCCCATGTCGGCGTGGATTTTCCGGCGATGATCTCGGTGGTTCCGGCAGCCGCGGTGAGTGCGAAGTGCCGGACACCGGACGCGTCGACGACCGACTCGGCGAGCGGCGGGATCGGCAGCGGACGCCGCCCCGTCGTGTCGGACACCGCGACCGGCACCGTGTCCGGCTGCCTCGTGGCACACCCCGCGGACAGCGCGAGCGGGGTGGCGGCCAGCCCGAGCAGGAAGGTGCGCCGTGACAGACGGGTCCGGGGCAGTCGGGGTCGGGACTGGATGTTCACGATGTTCCTCGCACGATTCGACGACGGTCGGTCGTGTTCGAGTCTTCGCGGAATCGGTCCTCGAGACGTCCGCCCGGAGGCCGGAGGTCGCGCGGCGGAAATCCGCCGCGCGACCCTTGCGCCAGGACACCGTCCGTGCTATCAGCGCGTGAACGTCAGCGTCACCTCGGGTGATGCGTTGCCGTACGCGTCGACGGCGACGACCGTCGCTTCGTACTCACCGGCCGCCGCCGCAGGCATCGGGACGTCGAGGTAGTTGGGTCGCGGCACGAACGCGAAGTCCGAGAGCACCTTCGACGAGACCACCTTCGCGCCCGTGGCCTTGTCGGCGATCTCGACGCGGTAGTGGTACACCATCTGGTCGTCACGGGCCTGCGCGATCCGCAGCGAGAGCGCCCCGTCCGGCCCGACAACTGTCGACAGCGGTGTTGCAGAAGGAAATTCGGGAGCAACGGTGTTCCGGGCCGCGGCCGTGTACCGGAAGTTGTCCTTGATCTCCTGCGGCGTGGCGCCATCGAGGGCCACCGTCCAGCTCGGCCCGCTCAGCGTACCTGCGCTCGAGTACGGCGGCTGCCAGCTCGCCGACCACTGCCCGCCGGTGTAGATGTCGTGCCGGTCGGCGGCCATGTTGACCCGGCCGATCTCGGCGCGGTCGGCGTACACCTCGACGAACAGGGCCTGCGCGGTGGGCGCCTCGAACCGGTTCGCCAGACCGGTCTCGGTGATCATCTGATAGCCCTTGTCGAACTCGATGTACGACATCGAGCCGTCGTTGACGGACGTGAAGTCCTTCTGGTGGATCGCACGGTCGTCGAAGTTGTTCAGGTGCGAGTGCCCGGAGAAGAAGATCGCCTGCGGGAACGCCTCGAGGTCCTCGGCCAGCCGCGGATTCGACGCCTGCTGCCCGTCCATCGTGGTCCCTGTCGTCGGGCGGTGGCCCTGTACCAGGATCGGGGTGGTCACGTTCGCGGCGGTCAGCTCGGCGAGCCGGCCCGTCAGCCAGTCCCGCTGCGCGGTGTCGCCGTTGTACGTCTCGGTGTTGACGGTGAACACGTGCACGCCACCGACCTCGGACTCGTAGTATCCGCCCCCGGAATCCGGAAACCACTCCTGCGGGTATCCGGCACGGACGTCGTCGAGCTTCGCGTCGTGGTTGCCGAACGACATGAGCACCTGGGTGTCGGTCATGCCCTTGCGCGCCAACTGTTCCTGGAAGATCTGCGCGACGATCTCGTGGTCGGGCCCCTTACCGTCCCCGTTGTCGTTGATCATGTCGCCGTTGGACATGATCGCGTCCGGCTTCGGGAAGATCGAACCGATCGTGTCGAAGAAGCTCTCGTACTTGCGGATGTTCGACTCGTATCCGCCGATGTGGACGTCGGACATGACGACGAGCTGCGCGAGCGGCTTCTCGGCCGTCCTGACCAGGTAGCCGAACGAGATCGGCGCGCTCTGCTTGTCGCCCCGGAAGGCGGCCACGGTGACGTTGGTGTCGCGGTCGATCCGGACCGGATGCCGCGGATCGAAGGCGGGGCTGTCCGCGGTGGGGGTGCTGCCGTCGAGCGTGTAGCGGGCCGTCGCGCCGCGGTCGACGTCGAACGTCAGGTCGACAGGGCCCTCGTAGCGGCCACCGGGGACGCTCACCGTCGGGGTCGCCGGCGCGGCGCCGTTGTCCGTGTCACCACCGTCGGTGTCGCCACCGTTGTCTCCGCTGCCGGAACTACCCCACCCGGCACCCATACTTCCCGTGCTTCCCGAGCCGGGGACGGCCTGCGCCACTCCCGGTGTGACGAGCGCGGCAGCCACTGCGGCGATCACCAGTGTCTTACGTTTCACGAGCAGTCCTTGTCTCCCTGGGATTCCAGACCTTCCCGAAATTGGTCTGGGCCAATGAAGGTAGGGAGCGCGGGCGAGCAGTAGGCACTCCCCGGTCGGCGCCGGGGTGAAGGCCGGGTGAACTTCGTCGCGGCAGCCTCCCGTCGCGGTGAATCCGGCACCGTCACCGACGCGCGACCGTTACCCTGCCAGGCGAATCCGCGTGCGGTACGGCACCGTTCGCATCCTTCGTCACCTGTGAGGACCCATGACTCAGTCCCGTACCGCACTCGTTCGAGCGGCCGTCCTGGGCGCGGCCCTGCTGACCCCGGTGACGGTGTCGCCGCTCGCGGTGGCGGCCCCGGTGTCCCCAGCCGACCCGGCCGACCCGGCCGCCACCGTCCGAGTCGAGGGCGCGAAGAACTTTCGCGATCTCGGCGGCTACGCGACCGTCGACGGCCGGCACGTCCGGACGGGCGTGGTGTTCCGGTCGAACAAGCTGTCGTCGCTCACCGACGCGGGTCGGGACGCTCTGGCGGCGGCCGGCATCACCCTCGACGTGGATCTGCGGAACATGCAGGAACGCCGCGACGACCCGGACCTGCTGCCCGACGGTGTCCGCTACCGGGTGGCGGACGTGGTTTCCCTCGAGCACGGCATCGGATTCCGCGAGTTCGTGCCGATCACGTTGGGGCGGGCCGTACTCGGCGCCGCCGCGACCGGCTCGTCCGGCGGGTCCGACGGTGGCTCGGCCGGCAGTTCGTCCGACGACTGGTCGGCGCTCGGCCAGGCGATCGGCTACCCGTTCATGGTGACGTTCCGCGGCGCCGACGTCGCATTCGGCGACCTGCTGACCGCGATCGCCGGGAACACCGAGGGCGCCACCGTCTTCCACTGCAGCGCGGGCAAGGATCGCACCGGATGGGGTGCGGCCGTGCTGCTGAGTGTGCTCGGGGTACCGAGAGAGACGGTGTACGCCGATTTCCTCGCCAGCAACACGTATCTCGGCCGCGACGACGCCGTCGAGAAGTCGTGGCTGGACGCCGCGTTCGCGCGCGTCGACGACCTGTACGGCGGCATCGACGCCTACGTGCGCGACGGACTGGGTGTCGACGGGCGGACCGTCGACGCGCTACGCGCGCGCCTGCTCGTCTGACCCTTCCCACGCCGCCCACAGCTGCGCGTACCGCCCGCCGGCCGCCACCAGGTCTGCGGGCGTTCCCTCTTCGACGATGCGGCCGTGTTCGAGAACCACGACCCGGTCGGCGGACGCCGCCTGAGTGAGCCGGTGCGCGACCACGACGGTGGTGCGGCCGCGGGTCGCGGCGTCGGCGGCCCGTTCGAGATCCCGGGCGCCGGCGCTGCCGGCCTCGGCGGTCGCCTCGTCGAGGACGGTCACGGCCGGGTCGGCGATCAGCAACCGTGCCAAGGCGATCTGCTGTGCCTGTGCCGCGGTGAGCGGATGCCCGCCCTCCCCGACGACGGTGTCGACGCCGTCGTCGAGTGCTGTCACCCACGGCAGTGCCCCCACCGTCCGCAACGCCGCGCGGATCTCGCCGACCGTCGCGTCCGGCCGCGCCAGTCGCAGGTCGTCGGCGAGCGGTCCGGCGAACACGTGCACCTCCTGACTGACGATCGCGACGTGGCGGCGCAGGTCGTCCCCGAGTTCGCCGACCGGCACGCCACCGACCCGCACGGTGCCCGCCGTCGGGGTCAGTGATCCGGCGGCGAGGGCGGCGAGCGTCGACTTCCCGGCCCCGGTCGACCCGACGAGCGCCACCCGCTCGCCCGGGGCGACGCGCACGGTCACACCGTGCAGCACGTCGGGGCCGTCGTCGTACGCGTATCGGACCCCGGTCAGTTCGAGGGACGTGTCCTCCGGGACGGCGGCCGCGGCGGGGCGGTCGGGTTCGGCGACCTCGAGTACACCCACCAGCCGGGCCAGGCTCGCCCCGGCGGACTGCACGTCGTCGAACGTGAACAGCAGTGTGCCGATCGGGTTGAACAAACGGTGGAACAACAGCGCGGCCGCCGTGGTCTGCCCGACGGTGACCGCGTCGGCCCGCACGAGCACGAAACCGACGGCGAGGATCGTTGCGAGACCGACGAATTCGGCCCCGTTGCCGCGGCCCGCGAACCGGGTGAAGAGACCGAACACACCGACCGACAGATCCCGGGCCTCGGTGGACGCCCGGTCGATGTCGGCGAGGTGCGGATCCTCGAGCCCGTATGCACGCACGGTCCGCACCCCGCGCATGCTGCCCAACAGGGCCTGCGACCGTCGCCCCATCGCGACCCGTTCGGCGGCGTACAGCGGAGCCGACCGCGGCAGATACCAGCGCAGCGCCGCGCCGTACAGCGGCAGCGCCACCATGCCCGCCAGGCCGAGACGCCAGTCGATTCCGGCCATCGTCGCCATACTGATCACCACCAGCAGCAGCGCGGAGATCAGGCTCGGGACCACGTCGGAGACGGCCTTGCCGATCACCGCGACATCGTCCCCGACGCGGGCGAGCAGATCGCCGGTGCCGGCGCGTTCGACGGTGCCGACCGGCAAACGCAGCGCCCGCGCCACCACCTTCTCCCGCAGTCCGGTCAGCGCGCTCTCCCCCACCCGCGTGATCAGGTACCGGGAGATTCCGGTCGCTGTTCCTGCCACGACCGCAGCGCCCGCGATGATCGCCACCACAGCGACGATCGCCGAGGTCGGCGCGCCTTCCCGGACTCGGTCGACGAGGACGCCGAACACGTACACCGGCACGACCGCGGCGGCCGCGGCGATCACACCCACGACCAGTGCGGACGCCGTCGCCGCACGGCGCCGGCCGAGTTCCCGGTGCAGCCATCGCCACGTCCGGCCCGCGGAGGCCACCGGCAGCAGCATCCGGTCGTCGTTCACCGCAGCACCGCCTCTCGGTAGGCAGCGTCGGTCGCGGACAGCCCGGCGTGGGTGCCGTCCACCGTCACCCGGCCGTCACGCAGGACGATCACCCGATCGGTCACCGCGAGCAGCGCGGGGCTGCTCGTGACGAGGATCGTCGACTGCGCGCGGGCACCGGCCCGGCGTGCGTCGGCGACACCCGCCGCGATCGCGTGTTCGGTGACCGCGTCGACCGCGGTGGTCGGGTCGTGCAGGACCAGGACCGCAGGTCGGGCGGCAAGGGCACGGGCGAGGGCGACGCGCTGCCGCTGGCCGCCGGACAGGCTCGCACCCCGATCGGTGACCGTGTGGTCGAGTCCCGCAGGATGCAGGTCGACGACGTCCCCCGCCGCGGACGCCGCGAGGGCGTACTCCACCGACGCCGGGTCGGCGCCCGGGGCCCCGGCCGTGACGTTGGAGCCGAGCGTCCCGGCGAACAGGTCGGTGTGGTGCGGTTCGACGAGCACCGTGCGGCGGGTGTGCGCGAGTCCGAGGTCCGCGAGGGCGACGCCACCGACCCGGATGTCACCGTCGTACCGGTCCGGTGGCACCTGCCCGGACAGCGCCTCCACCAGCGCCTCGGCGTCCTCGGGCCGATCCGCGACGACACCGACGAGTTCACCCGGCGCCACCGTCAGCGTGACACCGGTGAGCGACCGGTACGCGAGGGACCGCACCTCGACGTCGATTCCGCCCGACGGTTCCGCGGCCGCATCCGGAAGCTGCGGCGGCGCGTCGAGGACGGCCGCCAACCGGTCCGCCGACGCCCGCGCATCGGCGTACTGGCCGGGGACCCGGGTGATCATGCCCAGTGGTTCCACGAGGAACTGGGCGAGTCCGACGACCGTGACGAGTTCTCCGACGCTGATCCGCCCGCCGAGCGCGAACCAGCCGGCCAGGCCGGCGACCGCCACCGCGAGCAGCGCGCTCGCCGTCGTCGACACCCCGGCGAACACCGCGTTCGACTTCGCGGCCCGCACCGTCGCGGCGAACGCGTCCCGGCTGACGTCCCGGTACCGGCGTGACGCGGTCGCCTCGGCCCCGATCCCGCGGAGCGGACGCAGGCCCGCCACCAGGTCGGCGGCGGTGGCCGCGGCCCGCGCCGTGGCCGCCTGCCGGTCGGCGGCACGACGGGTGATCAGCGGCGCGGCCCGATGCAGTGCCCCGAGTACGACGGGTGTCCCGATCAGGACCGCGAGCCCCAGCGGCACGTCGATCCACAGCAGCGCCACGGCCGACGCGGCCAGCGCGGTGGCCCCGGCCACCGCGCGGGGAACGGCGTCGAGGATCCAGGCCTCCCGATCCGCGTCCGACGTCGACACCGTCAGCAGTTCACCGGCCCGCAGCTCGGTGCGTACCCCACGCGGGTCGAGGATCCGGCCGGCGACCTGCACCCGCAGCCGATGCGCCTCCTGCTGGATCGCCGCCACCACGAATCGGGCACCGATCCGCCACGACGACGTGAGCACCGCGAACACGGCCGCCAGCACTGCCAGCCACACCAGCAGCGCCGTGATGTCGCCCGTCTCGACGGCCCGGTCGACGACGACACCGATCGTGATCGGTACCGCCGTCTCGGCCAACTGATGGAGACTCACCAGCACGGTTCCCGCGATCAGCGGGCCCCGGTTGCGGGTGAGCGTGCGCCGCAGGACGGCGGCACCACCGGACGCACGACCAGACATCGACCTCTCCCCGTCTCCGGCCCGGACCGCCCGAACCCCATGAAGTGAGCCCACCCTAACCTGGGCGTGAGTGGCGCTGACCCGGGCGGTTCTCATAGAGTCGCTGTCAGGAACTACCTGCGGATAAACCGCAGCAAGCCCGGAAGGAACATGATGGCCGCGAAGACGACCACCGAGAACGACATCGCGGACGAGGACCTCGAGCCCGTAGCCGACGAAACTGCCCGGCAGGCGCAGCGCGTCGTGGCCGCCTACGCCACCGACGCCGACGAGTGCCGGATGCTGCTCGCTATGCTCGGCATCGGCCCCGCCGCCAAGGCCGACTGACCCACCGTCTCGATCACCCCCCTCGATCCGACAGAGCCTCGACAGAGAGAAGAGTAGGAATCCGTGACTGCGCCCTCGGAGTCATCACAACGTTCCGGGGGATCAGCCGTCACGGAATCCGGTGAGCACACCGGTTCCGGCGGTTCACGATTCGTCGTCGTGGCCAATCGGCTCCCCGTCGATCTCGAGAAACTGCCGGACGGCAGTACCCGCTGGAAGCGCAGCCCCGGCGGGCTCGTCACCGCGCTCGAACCGATCCTGCGCAACAACAAGGGCGCCTGGGTGGGGTGGCCCGGTGTCGCCGACGTCGATCTCGACCCCATCGTCGAGGACGGCCTCGATCTCTACCCGGTGCCCTTGAGCTCGCAGGAGGTCGCCGACTACTACGAGGGCTTCTCCAACGCCACCCTGTGGCCGCTCTACCACGACGTCATCGTCAAGCCCGAGTACCGGCGCGAATGGTGGAATGCGTACGTCGAGGTCAATCGGCGCTTCGCCGAGGCCACGTCGAAGGCCTCCGCCGAAGGCGCCACCGTGTGGATCCAGGACTACCAGCTGCAGCTGGTGCCGAAGATGCTGCGGATGCTGCGCCCCGATCTCACCATCGGCTTCTTCCTGCACATCCCGTTCCCCCCGGTCGAACTGTTCATGCAGATGCCGTGGCGCCGCGAGATCGTCGAGGGACTTCTCGGCGCCGACCTCATCGGCTTCCACCTGCCCGGCGGTGCCCAGAACTTCATGTTCCTCGCCCGGAAACTCGCCGGCCAGCAGACCTCGCGTGGCACCGTCGGCGTCCGCTCCAAACTCGGCGTCGTCCAGGTCGGCTTCCGCACCGTCCGGGTGGGCGCCTTCCCCATCTCCATCGACTCCGCCAAGCTCGACGAGATATCGCGTCGTAAGCCGATCCGCGACCGCGCCAAGCAGATCCGCAAGGAACTCGGCAACCCGAAGTACGTCATGCTGGGCGTCGACCGGCTCGACTACACCAAGGGCATCGACGTCCGGCTCGACGCCCTGTACGAACTCCTCGAGGAAGGCCGTGTCGATCCGGCCGAGACCGTCATGGTGCAGCTCGCCACCCCGAGCCGCGAACGCGTCGAGAGCTACGTGCAGATGCGGGGCGCGATCGAGCAGACCGTCAGCCGCATCAACGGCGAGTACGCCGAGGTCGGCCGGCCCGTCGTGCACTACATCCACCGGCCGATCGGCCGAGACGAACTGATCGCGTTCTTCGCGGCCTCCGACGTCATGTTGGTGACCCCACTGCGGGACGGCATGAACCTGGTCGCCAAGGAATACGTCGCGTGCCGCAGCGACCTCGGCGGCGCCCTGTTGCTCAGCGAATTCACCGGTGCCGCAGCCGAACTCCGTCAAGCGTTCCTGTGCAACCCGCACGACCTCGAGGACGTCAAGGACAAGATGGAGGCCGCGCTCTACCAGGATCCGCTGGACGGCCGACGCCACATGCGCGCCCTGCGCCGGCAGGTCCTCGCGCACGACGTGGACCGCTGGGCGCGTTCGTTCCTCGACGCACTCGGGCAACAGGGTATCGCCGGATCGGCGCTGCTGCCCGCCGACAACGAGTACGCCGAATAGTACCGAAGCGCAACGGCTTCCGGTCAAACGTAACGGCCACGGGCTCCCACCTTTCGAGGCGGGAGCCCGTGGCCGTTGCAGGGGTATGTCTACACCGGGGAGAGCCGGCCGGTGAGCCAGCGGTCGCCGTCCTTGTGCATCTCCATCCGCACCCGGCTGCCGGTGGTCGCGGCATCCGGCATCTCCTCGCTGGTGGTGACTTGGTTGACGAACAACAGCACCACGGCGTCGTCCGGGGTCGCGGACACGACGGAGCCGGCCTGCACCGTGGCCTGCACGGTGATCTTCTTCTCCTTCGCACCCGGCGCGATCGTCTGTTCCACCAACGTCTCGTACTCGGACCTGAAGTCGCCGGTCAGCCCGTCCGAGGCCGCCGCGAGCTGCTGGTCCACCTCGTTGTAGTTGTACGACAGCATCGCCTCGGCCTGCGCGGACGCCGCCGCGACCGAGTCGACACGCGCCTGCTCGGTGGCCCGATCCTGCAGGTACCCCCAGCCGAGCCAGCCGACACCGGCGACGAGCGCCACGACGAGGACGCCGGCAATCACCGTGAACACGCGGGTGCGGGTGCCGCTGTTCGGCTCCCCGGCGCTGTTCCCACCGTCCGGAGCGGATGGCTGGTCTGTCACGGTCTGCTGATCGCTCACGGTACGAACTCCACCTTCGACGCCGACATCGAATCCCCGTCACCGGTGACCGTGACCCGCAAACGGAAGTCACGGGGCCCGTCCTGGGTTCCGTCGGGAGTACTGACGTCCGCGCGGGCCGCGACGAGCACCTGCGCGGTGTCGCCGTCCGTCCGCTCGATTCCTGATTCGATGATCCGGCCGACGGTCGTCACGCCCGCCTCCTGCACGATGCTCACGAACGGGTCCACCCGGCCGTCGAACTCGGCCTTGAAGTCCCCGCTCGCACCGGACAGGATGCGGTTCACGTCGTCCGCAGCGGTGTCGGGCTTGATCGTGGTCAGGTTGAGCACGGTCTGACGGGCCGTCTGTTCGAACGCGCCACGCTGCACGTCACGATCGTGCGCGGCCTTCTTCTCGAACAGCAGCCATCCGCCGGTCCCGAGAAGTGCGAGCACGAGCACCGCCGCCACGATCACAGCGAACGAACGTCCGGTCGGACGCTTCCGTGCCGCCGCCTCGGCGTCCGGTTCCTCGACGTTCGGTTCCTCGATGTTCGGTTCCCCGGCACCCGAGGACGCCTCGGTACCCAGGAACTCTGTCGAATCCGTCGCGCTCGCTTCGGTACTCGCTCCGACACTCGTTTCGGGAACCCGAGCGTCCGAGCTCGCCGGTTTCGTCGTGGTCACAGCGGTCGCCGCAGTTCCGGTCGCCGGACCGGCACCACGACTCGCCCGCCGACGTGCCGGACGCCGTCCGTCGTCGACCGTCAGCCCTGCTGACGTGTCATCATCGTCTGCCACGTCGTGTCCTCTCTGGGTGTTCCTCCCGACGCCAACCCGGGCTGCGAATACAACAGGCCGTCCGGGCCGGTGAACTTACCCGTCGTCGGGTCGTAGGGGCGTGCTGTGGCAGGCACGTTCACGCCCCCCCCGGTGCTAGCCGGCACCGTCGTGTACGAGGGTACAGACGGATCCTGAGGCGGCCCACTGGGCGGGTTGTTGCCCTCGGGAACGTATCCGGCTTCGCTCCGGCACTCCTCCGGCGACGCCGCACGTCGGCCCGGGAACTCCATGCACGGGTAGTTGCGGGCACCGCGTACGGCGATCGGATCGTCCGGGGCGACCTTGCAGAACAGATCCGACGGGGTGTCCGGGATCGATTTCTCGTCCGGGTCCCGCCACTGGTCCGCGGGCAGGAATCCGGTGGTGCACGGCGGCGGATCGTTCAGTTCGAGACCGAAGTTGACGATCGCGCCGTCGTCGATGGGCCCCTTCATCGCCGCGGTCAGCAACGCCGACGTCAGCGGCGGGTAGATCACAAGCACCTGCTCGATGCTCTTGTGGTAGATCGTGGTCACCTCGCCGACACTCACCAGGTTGGCGAGCAGCAACGGCAGGGTCGGCTGCAGATCCTGGAACAGGCCGTTCGCCTGTGCAGCCGCATCGGGGGTCTTCGTCAGGATGCTACGGATCTGAGGATCGCTGGCGCGCAACTGGTTCGAGAACGTCACCAGGTTCTTCGTCCATGCCCGGATGGCATCGCTCGAGACGACCTGAGTGTCGAGCAGACCCTCGGCCTGCTCGATGAGGGTCTTCGTGGCGTCCGAGTTGGCGTTGGCTTCCTGCACGAACAGTCGCGCCGAGTCGATGAGCCGCTGCAGGTCCGGGCCGGCCCCGTTGAACGCCTTGAACGATTCGTCGACGACCGTGCGCAGCTTGGTGTTCGAGACACTCTGCACCAGTGCATCGGCCTGATCGAGCATCACACCGACGTCCTGCGGGACACTCGTGCGGTCGAGCGGGATCACGTCGCCGTCCGCGAGGTACGGTCCGGCGTCCGTGCGCGGGATCAGGTCCACGTACTGCTCACCGATCGCCGACACACTCCGGACCGCGGCGTCCAGATCGACGGGAATGTCGTAGCCGTCGCTGATCGACACCGTCGCGTCGACACCGTTCTCGGTGAGCACGACGTCGTCGACCTTGCCGATGTTGGTGCCGCGGAACGTGACGTTGGCGTTGGTGTACAGGCCACCGGTGGACGGTAGCTGCACCGTCACCCGGTTCTGCCCGATCCCGAACAGTGCGGGCAGGCGAACGTACTGCGTGGCCATCACGACCAGTCCGATCACCGTCAGGATCGAGAAGATCACCAACTGGATTCGGACGAATCTCGTAAGCATCATGGTGACGGCACTCCTAGCGGCGGAAGGCCGGGAATCTGCAGTGGCGGAATCCCATTGTTCTGTGCGGGTTTCGGTGCGGGCTTCGGTTCCGCCTGGATCAGGTCGGGCTTCTTCGGGTTCGGGATCTGCAACGGATCGTTGGCCTGTCCGGCGGTGCCCGCGATACGCCCCAGCGCACCCTCGACGCCGCCGAGTGTCGCCCCGAGTCCGGTGTCGGACATGAAGTTGTCGTTCAAACGTTCGTTCGTCAGATCGATCATCATGTTCAGGTTGGCGTAGTCGCCCTGGAAGACCTGATCCAGGTTCTTCATCGTGAACGGGAACGTCAGCATCAGCGACAGCACCTCGGTCAGGTTGTGACCGGTGCCGGCGAGCTGTTCGAGCAGCGGTGCCAGGTTCGCGAGATTCCCCTTCAGGTCGTCTCCGCTCTCCTCGATCACCCGGGTCGCGGTGTCACTGAAGTTGCCGAGCGTGACGAGCGCGTTCGTGAGGTTCTGCCGCTGCCCCACGAGCACCTCGAGCGCCGGCGGGATCGCGTCGAGCGCGTGGGTGAGCGTGTCGGTCTGCTGGTTGACGGTGCCGGCGAGCCGGTCGATCCCCTCCATCGCGGAGATGATCTCTCCGCGCTGCGCGTCCAGGCTGCCGACGAGTTCGTCGAGCTGCGGCAGCAGATTCCGGATCGAATCCTCGCGGCCGTCGAAGGCCGCGTTGAGTTCGCGGGTGATGTCGTTGATCTGAGCGAGACCACCACCGTTGAGCACCACCGACAACGACGACAGCGTCTGCTCGGTGGTCGGGAACGACCCCGCCCGATCGAGCGGGATCACGTCGCCGTCCTGCAGCGTGCCCTGGGGGGCGATACCGGTCGGGGCGGCCAGCTCGAGATGTTGGGAGCCGAGCAGGCTCGTCTGACCGATCTTCGCGGTGGCGTTGGCCGGCAGGGTCACGTCCCCGTTCAGCGACACCGTCACCAGCGCATGCCAGTCCTGTACCTCGATTCCGGTGACCGCGCCGACCGTCACGTCGTTCACCTTCACCGGCGAGTTCTGAGACATGGTCGTCACGTTCGGCATCTGGATCTGCACCGAGTACGAGCCGTCTCCCCCGCCCTGGGTGCCGGGCAGCGGAACCGAGTTCAGCCCGTTCCATTCGCAGCCGGTGACGGTCAGGGTCAGCGACAGTGCGACGGCGGACGCCGCCACCACACGGGTGCGCCTGCGACGTTCGGTCATCGTCCACCTCCCGGGTTGAGCAGGGCGCCGAGATCCTTGGGCACCGCGATCGTCGGCATGGCGGCGAGCGGTCCCGACACGGTCGTCGGAGCGGAGCGGGCGGGCACCTGCGAGGCGAGGCTCGGCGGGCTGTAGGCGATCTGGTCGGGCCGGGCGGCCTGCGAGATCGCCGGGTTCGACATGATGCCCGGGTAGTTGGTGGTGATCGAGTTGAGGACCGGCGCCAGGTACTGCGCACACAGGTCGGCCGAACGATCCGAGTCGTTGTTCTCGAGGCCCGCGATCAGGCCGCACACCATGGTCATCGGGTTCCTCGCGTTGCTCGCGGCGAGCACACCGTTGAGCGAACCCTGCCGCGGGCTGTAGATGTTGTTGAAGTTGGCGAGGGCCGTCGGGGCCACGTGCAGCACCAGTTCGAGCTCGGGCCGCTTCTCGACCAGCACGGCGGTGGCATCGGCGAGGCGTCCGACCTGCTCGTCGAGCGACGAGCGGTTCTCGGTGACGAACCGGTTCACGTCGCCGATCGCGACATCGAGATCCTGTAGCGCGGTGCCGAGTTCGTCGCTGGTGTCCGCCAGCAGCGACGACACCGATTGCAGCCGGCCACCGAACTGCACGATCTGCTCGTTGCTCGCCGACAGTGTCGTGACGAACGTCTGCAGGTTCCGGATGGTGCCGAACAGGTCGGTCCGCCCGTCGGACATCGTCTTCATCGTGTCGGACAGTTCACGCAGCGTCCGGCGCAGGGAGTCGCCGTTGCCGTCGAGGTTGTCGCCGACGGTGTCGATGAACGTGCCGAGCGAACCCTGCTCGTCGTCGACCTGCGGGCCGAGTGCCTCGGACAGTTTCGTCAGCTCGGTCTTGATCTCGTCCCACTCGACCGGGACCGCGGTGCGCTCGAGGGGAATCTCGGCACCGTCGGCCATCGTGTCGCCGCCCGCGTACACGGGGGTCAGCTGCACGAACCGCGCCGACACCAGGTTCGGGGCGACGATCACGGCCTTCGCATCGGCCGGAATGTCCACGGAGCGATCGACGTTCATGACGACGGTCGTGTCGGTGCCGTTCGGCTCGATGCTCTCGATCGAACCGACCTTCACACCCAGCACCCGGACGTCGTCGCCGACGTACAGGCCCGTCGTCGACGGGAACTGGGCCGTGACGGTCGTCTTGCCGAGACCGGGGAACAGGTAGATCACACCGGCGGCGAGTACGGCGAGGACCACGACGACCACACCGCCGATCGTGAGCCACTTCTTCGGGATTCGGGACTGCTTCTGCGCGTCGCTCATCGGTTCGGATCCTTGAGCTCGGTGGTCAGCGGCGGGAACTGCTTCAGGTCCTCCGGCACGTGTTCCGGCCACACCAGCTGGTCGACCAGGGTCTGGGTCATGGCACCGACGCTGAAGTTCGCGACGTACGCCATGAAGAACGGGCCGCTGCTGACGGCCTCACCCAACGACCGCGCGTACGGGCCGAGCCCGTCGAGCGCCCGGCTGATGTTGTCTTTGTTGTCCTGCAGGTTCGCCACGACCGCGTTCAACTTGTCGAGGGTCGGCTTCATCTGCTGCTCGTTGTCCTGCACCAGGCCGGTGAGCTGCCGCGACACCGCGGAGATGTTCGTGATCAGTTCGCTGATCGCGTTGCGGCGCCGGTCCAGTTCGCCGAGCAGCTGATTGCCGTCGACCATGAGCGCGTTGATCTGGTCGCTGCGGTCGGCGAGGATCCCGGTCACGTCCTCGGCGCGGGCCAGCAGGTCCTTCAGCGACTCGTCACGCGAGTTGATGCTCTCGGACAGCCTGCTCACGCCGTCGAGGGCGGCCCGCAGTTCCGGTGGGGTGTCGGTCAGCGACTCGGACACCGCGTCGAGCGAATCACTGAGCTGACCGGTGTCGAGATCCGAGACCGTCGACGACAGGTCACCGAGTGCGTCGTTGAGCGAGTACGGAGAGTTGGTGCGCTCCAACGGGATCGTGCCACCGACCGCGAGCACGTCGGACCCCTCCGGGGTGACCTGTAGCGACTTGCGGCCGAGGATCGTGTTGGTCTTGATGTCGGCGCCGGTGTCGTTGCCGAGCCGGATGCCCTCGTTCACCGAGAACTGCACACGCACGTCGGTGCCGTCGAGGTCGATGCTCTCGACCTTGCCCACGTTGACACCGGCGACGGTGACGAAGTCGCCGGGCATCAAACCGCCGGCGTCCTCGAACAGCGCGTCGTAGCGGACGCCGCCGAAGAGGAACGGCAGCCGGTCGTACTGCAGGCCCGCGAGGACCAGGCAGGCCGAGACGGCGACACCGATGATGCCGATCCGCACAGGATTTCGTTCACGCTTGCTCATTTGATCGCGCACCTCCCCGTCGTCTGCAGCGGTGTCGTGGGCAGGTCGACGCGCAGTTCCTGACCGTCCGGTCCGGAGAACTTGAACGCGACCTCACATGTGTAGAACTGGAAGAACGCGCCGTACGCGCCGGTGCGGATGAGCTTCCGGTACGCCTCGGGCAGACGTTCGAGCACCCAGTTGACGTCGTCCTGACCGTCCTGCAGGTTGCCGGCCAGCTGGTTCGCGTTGGCGATGGTCGCCTGCAGGTCCGGGCGGGCCCCTTGCAGCAGCCCCGCCAGATCGTCGGTCGCGGTGGCGATCTTCGGGATCGCCGCGCCGATCGGATCACGGTCCTGTGCCAGGCCGGTCACCAACTGCTGGAGCTGGTCGATGGTCGACGAGAACTGGTCGCCCTTGTCGTTGATCGTCTTCAGCGTGGTGTTCAGGTTGGTGATGACGTCCCCGATCAGCTGGTCCCGGTCGGCCAGCGCATTGGTGAAGGAGCTGGTACCGCCGAGCAGCGATACGAGCGTGCCGCCCTGCCCCTGCATCACCTGCAGCAGTGCACCACTGAGGTCGTTGACCTGATCGGCGCTCAGCCCGCGCAACAGCGGCTTGAAGCCGCCGAGCAGCAGGTCGAGGTCGAGCGCGGGGGACGTCTGCGTCTGCGGAATGGTCGATCCCGCCGCCAGGGTCTCCGGGGCACCGGTGCCCTCGAGCAGTTCCAGGTACCGGTCGCCGACGAGGTTCTCGTACCGCACGGTGGCCCGGGTGCTGTGCAGCAGTGGGTACTTCGTGTCCACGTCGAAGCTGACGTGGGCGAGGTTCGCGGATCCGACCTCGACGCCGGTGACCGAGCCGACCGGGACACCGGCGATGCGCACCTTGTCGCCGGACTTCAGTCCGGACGCGTCGGTGAACTCCGCGTGGTAGTCCTCGGTGCTGCTGAACCGGGCCTGGCTGAACACGACCGCGAGGCCCGCGAAGATCAGCACCATGACGGTGGCGAAGACCGTGAACTTGATTGTGGTCGCGCGCATCAGTTCTGCCCCTCCGACGGTGCGACGCCGCCGTACAGCCACTGGAACAGCTTCGGCACGTTGAGCGACGCCGTCGTCGACGGCACGAACGGGACGGTGCCGGTGTCGGAGACGACGAACTTGGCGTTGCCGTCGCGGCGCGGATCGAAGTCCGGGAGACCCCAGCAGTTCGGGCCACCGGTCGCGTTGACCTTCGGCAGATCCTTCGGGGCCGTGTACGGCTCGAAGCCGGGCAGGAAGTTGGTGCTCATCGCGAAGCCGGCCTGGCCGCCGCCCTCGATCTCCTCCGCCATGGGCCGCGCCTTGTTGAGGCCGACGATCAGGCACGAGATGGACGGCGAGTAGCCGGACAGCAGCGCCGTCGTCGGTTCGAGCAGTGCCAGCGAGCGCGTCAGGTCCGCCTCGTTGTCGGTGAGCAGGGTGTTGCCCGTGTTCGCCAGTGCCACAGCATTCTCCAGCGTCATCCGCAGGTTCTCCCGCTCGTCGACGATGCTGCCGCTGGTCGCGGTCAGGTTGCCGAGCAGGGTCATCAGGTCGGGGGTGACGTCCGCGTAGGTGTTGGTGACGGTGTCCGCCGCGGCGAGGTCGCGCTGCAGTTGCGGCAGCGTCGGATTCATCTTCTTCAGGTAGCTGTCCGTTTCGGCGAGCAGCTGACCGAGTTCGTCGCCGCGGCCGTTGAGTGCCGACGAGATCGCACCGAGCGTCGCGTTGAGCTTCTCCGGCTCGATCTGCTGCAGGAGCTCCGACAGGTTCTGGAACAGCGTGTTGAATTCGACGGTGACGCTGTCCGCGCCGATGACCGACCCGGGCTGCAACGTCTTGCCCGACGGGTCCGCGGGGGCCACGAAGTTGACGTACTTGGCGCCGAACACGGTGGTCGACTTGATCTCGACCGTCGAGTCGGCGGGGATCAGATGCATCTGCGACGGGTCCATCGCGAGGGTGATGCGGGCCTGGCCGTCGGCCTCGTCGATCGAGGCGACGCGGCCGACCTCGACGCCGCGGAGCTTGACCTTGGCGTCCGGGTCCATCACCAGGCCGGCGCGGGAGGCCGTCACCGTGACCGGTTCACTCTTCGTGAAGCCGCCGACGAACATCGTCAACGCCACCACGACGATCGCCACCAGACCGAACACCATGACGGTCGCGGCGAGTTTCGTCTTCCACCTAGCTTCGGGCATCGTTCCTCCGCCCTATCCGGAAAGATTGAAGTTGCCGGACTGTCCGTAGATGGCCAGCGAGATCAACAGGGTTACCGTGACGACGGCGATGAGCGACGAGCGGACCGCGTTGCCGACGGCCACGCCGACACCCACCGGACCGCCGCTCGCGGTGAAGCCGTAGTAGGTGTGGATGAGCATGACGGCGACGCCCATCACGATCGCCTGCACGAACGACCACAGAATGTCCGTCGGGTTCAGGAATGTCGAGAAGTAGTGGTCGTAGACGCCCCCCGACTGCCCGTTGATCACGACGGTCGCGAAACGGCTCGCGATGAACGACGCGATGACGGCCAGCGAGTACAGCGGAACGATCGCGATCATTCCGGCCATGACACGGGTCGACACGAGGTACGGGATCGACGGGATCGCCATGCATTCGAGCGCGTCGACCTCCTCGGAGACCCGCATCGCGCCCAGCTGCGCGGTCGAGCCGGCGCCGATGGTGGCGGCCAGGCCGATTCCGGCGATCACGGGCGCCGCGATGCGCACGTTGATGAATGCCGCGAAGAAGCCGGTGAGGGCCTCGACGCCGATGTTGCCGAGCGAGCTGAAGCCCTGCACGGCGATCGTGCCACCGGTGAAGAGAGTCAGGAAGCCGACGATGACGACAGTGCCGCCGATGACGGCGAGCGCGCCGGTGCCCATGCTGATCTCGGCGACCAGCCGGACGGTTTCCTTCCGGTAGTGGACGAGCGCCTTGGGCGCCCACACGAGAGCGCGCCAGAAGAACAACGCCTGCTCACCGATTCGGTCCACCGACCGCGAGGTGCGAGCGATCCGGCGCCGAGTGCGCACGAACCGCCCGGATGCGACCAGAGCCATCTATTCCATCCCCCTGCCACTCACCCGGACGTCAGCTTGATGCCGATGGCGGTGACGAGCACGTTGACCACGAAGAGCGCCATGAACGAGAAGACGACGGTCTGGTTGACGGCGTCACCGACGCTCTTGGCGCCGCCCTTGACGTTGAGTCCGAGGTAGGCGGCCATCAGGCCGGCGATCATGCCGAACAGTCCCGCCTTGAGCATCGAGATCATCAGCTCGCCGAATCCGGTGAGCAGCGTGATGCCGTTGACGAACGATCCCGGGTTGACGTCCTGCACGTACACCGAGAACAGGAAGCCACCGAGGATGCCGATGGTGCAGACCAGCCCGTTGAGCAGCAGCGCGACCACCGTGGACGCCAGCACTCGCGGCACGACCAGCCGGTGCATCGGGTTGATGCCGAGCACCCGCATCGCGTCGATCTCTTCCCGGATGGTGCGGGCGGCGAGGTCCGCACAGATCGCGGTGGCACCGGCGCCGGCGACGATGAGCACCGTGACGATCGGACCGACCTGCGTCACCGCACCGAGCGCGGCGCCCGCGCCACTGAGGTCGGCGGCGCCGATCTCACGCAACAGGATGTTGATCGTGAAACTCACCAGCACGGTGAACGGGATCGCGACCAGAATCGTCGGCACCATCGACACGCGGGCGACGAACCACGCTTGATCGACGAACTCCCGCCGCTGGAACGGGCGTGAGAAGACGGCCTTGAGCGTGTCCGCCGACATCGCGAAGAAACCACCGGCGGCCCGCAACGGCACCTCGAGGAGGTCGACCATGTTGCCTCCTCACCAATCCTCGTCGTTGTTCATACGTTCGGGATACGAAGTTCGTCGCGACACGGCGCATCCCCCCAGAGCGTCCGAACAGGGCAAACGCTCTGTGACCCAGGTCATATTAACTAGAACGTGTTCACCTGTCAAAGGTCGATGCCCCACCGGCGTCCATCCTTTTCCGGACAGTCGTCCAGATCACCGTCCACCCTGCTCGAAGGCGGTGATCCGCAACCGCGCATGGGGAGCCGCCGAGAATACGATGTGCATCGAGCACTCAAAAACTGAAACACGTTCCAGATGCATCCTCGGTGCATCAGCACCCGTCCCCCGACCCCCACAGCGCCCCGGCAGCCCCAGCCCCCGGACCGGGTGCGCGATCCCCCGCATCCAACCACCACCCTGCGCACCCGTCATCCTTGCCGGGTTCGTCACCGAATGTATCGATATTCCCGCAATCGCCCGTTACCCGCGCGACTGCGGGACATCGGATACGCCCTAGCCGAGACTCCGCAACGCCTGCGATGCCGAGAACATGCGCTCCGGGTCGCGGTCGTCGAAGTAGGAGCCGACCTCGTCCGCGAGCATTGCGGGTGTCCACTGCGCCGCGGACGCGTCGAATCGCTGTTCGACGACCGGGGCCGCCATCAGCGCCACCATCGGGCCGTAGACGACGAACACCTGCCCGTTGACCTTGTCGGCCGCCGGCGACGCCAGGTACGACACCAGCGCGGACACGTGCTCGGGCGACAGCGGATCGACCTCGCCCTCGGGCGCGTCGGCGAACACACCCTCGGTCATCGTGGTCCGTGCTCGCGGGCAGATGGCGTTGGCGCGGACGCCGTAGCGGGACAGGCCCCGGGCCGCCGAGAGGGTCAGCGCGGTGATGCCGGCCTTGGCGGCACCGTAGTTCGGCTGCCCGGCCGGGCCGAGGAGACCGGCCTCCGACGACGTGTTGATCAGCCGGCCGTAGACGGGCGCACCGTCGGCCTTGGACTTGTCACGCCAGTACGCGGCCGCATTGCGGGAGAGTAGGAAGTGGCCTCGCAGGTGCACCTTCAGGACGAGGTCCCACTCGTCGTCGGACATCCCGAACAGCATGCGGTCGCGGCAGATACCGGCGTTGTTGACGACGATGTCGACGCCACCGAGGCCCTGTGCCGCCGCCATCAGTGCGTCCGCCGTGGCGCGCTCCCCGACGTCTCCGGCGACGAACTCGACCTTGCCGCCGAGAGTGCGGATCTCGTCGAGCGTCGACTCGACGGCGTCGCCTGCGGCGAGATCGTTGACGACGACGGACGCGCCGGACTGCGCGAGACCGATCGCCTCCGCCCGGCCGAGACCGGATCCGGACCCGGTCACGATGGCGACCTTGCCCTCCAAGCCGATCTCGCGGCTGCTGTCTGCACTCATGTGCGCACTCCCGTACCCGTGACGGACCGGCTGGCCACCGGTCGGTACCTCGTCGCCGCGGATGCCGACGACAGCGGCCAATGTAGAACGCGTTCTACATTGGCCGCAAGGGTGGAGCCGGTGGCTGTCAGTGCTCGGTGAGAGCGGCGCGCGGGCACTGCGCGATGGCCGAGCGCACATCGGCCTCCCGGTCCGCCGGCACGACGGCCGACGAGATGATCAACTGCTCGTCGTCGTCCAGATCGAAGATGTCGGGAGCGATTCCGACGCACACCCCGTTGGCTTCACATCGGTCCCTGTCGACCCTGACCTCCATGACCGTTCCTCATTTCACATTCGTTCGGAAGACTCGCCGGGCAATCGTTGCATCGGGCTGTGACGCAACGTCATTCCACCATTAGACTAGAACCCGTTCCACCTCTGTGCAATGATTCGGACAACCATCCTCGACGCGCCGCCCGCACCGACGACCCCCGTGCCGGAAAGCCCGCTGTCACAGCATTCTCCACGATCCGCCGTGCCGTGGCCCTTCCCCTCGCGGCCGTGTCGTACGGGCGATACGGCGCCGACGGTCGCCGAAGGAACGGAGAAGGTACGTGGACATCACCTACACCCCGCAGCAGCAAGAGCTGCGGGAGGAACTGCGCAGTTATTTCGCACAGCTGATGACTCCCGAGCGTCGTGAGGCACTGGCCGCGACCACGGGCGAGTACGGCGAGGGCACCGTCTACCGGGACGTCGTCCGGGACATGGGGCGCGACGGCTGGCTCACACTGGGGTGGCCCGAGGAGTTCGGCGGCCAGGCCCGCTCGGCGATGGATCAGCTCATCTTCACCGACGAGGCCGCGATCGCGGGCGCACCCGTGCCGTTCCTGACGATCAACTCGGTGGCCCCGACGATCATGCATTTCGGCACCCCCGAACAGAAGGCGTTCTTCCTGCCCAAGATCTCGGCAGGTGAGCTGCACTTCTCGATCGGCTACTCCGAGCCGGGGGCGGGTACCGATCTCGCGTCGCTGCGCACGTCCGCGGTCAAGGACGGCGACGACTACGTGATCAACGGCCAGAAGATGTGGACGAGCCTGATCCAGTACGCCGACTACGTGTGGCTGGCGTGCCGCACCGATCCGGCCGCTCGGAAGCATCGCGGCATCAGCATGCTGATCGTCCCGACCACTGCGGAGGGCTTCTCCTCCACACCCGTCCACACGATGGCCGGCCCCGACACCAGCGCCACCTACTACCAGGACGTCCGCGTTCCGCAGTCCTCGCTCGTGGGTGAGGAGAACGGCGGCTGGAAGCTCGTCACCAACCAGCTCAACCACGAGCGGGTCGCGCTCACCTCCGCGGGCCCGCTCATTACTGCGCTGCAGGAAGTACGCGAGTGGGCGCAGAACACCAAACTCGCGGACGGCCGCCGGGTGATCGACCAGGAGTGGGTGCAGATCAACCTGGCCCGGGTGCACGCCAAGACCGAGTACCTCAAGCTGATGAACTGGGAGATCGCGTCGGCCCAGGATCACGCACCCGGCCCGGAGGCGGCGTCGGCCAACAAGGTGTTCGGCACCGAGTTCGCGACCGAGGCCTACCGTCTGCTGATGGAGATCCTCGGGCCGTCCGCGACGATCCGGCAGAACTCGGCCGGCGTGCTGCTGCGCGGACGCATCGAGCGGATGCACCGCTCGGCCCTCATCCTCACCTTCGGTGGCGGCACCAACGAGGTGCAGCGCGACATCATCGCGATGACCGCACTCGGTCAGCCCCCGGCCAAGCGATAAGGACGGACCACGACATGGACTTCTCCCTCACCGAGGCTCAGCACGATCTGGCCGGCCTGACCGCCGGCATCGTCACCGAGATCGTCACGAACGAGCGCCTACGCGAACTGGATTCGGCCGACGATCGCTTCGATCGCACCCTGTGGGACACGCTGGCGACGTCCGGCGTGCTCGGCGCGGCGTTGCCGGAATCCGTCGGCGGCGACGGATTCGGCATCCTCGAACAGTGCAGCATCCTGATCGAACTGGGCCGGGGCGTGGCACCGGTGCCGTACCTGTCGTCGATCGTGATGGCGGCCGGTGCGATCGCCGAGTTCGGCACGGACACACAGCGTTCGGAATGGGCCGCCCCCGCCGCTGTCGGCGCGAGGATCCTCGCGGCCGCACTCTCCGAGGAGCTGAACGACGATCCGGCCGCACCGGTCACCCGCGCCGAGCGAACCACCGACGGCTGGACCCTGCACGGCACCAAGATCGTCGTCGACGCCGCACCGATCGCGGACCTGTTCGTCGTGCCGGCGTCCACCGACTCCGGCACGGTCGTGTTCCTGGTTCCCACGGACACACCGGGCGTCACCGTGACCCGTCAGCAGACGACGGACTTCGGCGCCGCGGGCATCGTCGACCTGTCCGACGTCCGGGTCGGCCCCGACGCCGTGCTCGGCTCCGTGGACAACGGTGCCGAGGTCGTCGGCTGGATCCTCGACCGCGGCGCGGTCGGGTCGAGCGCCTACCAGTACGGTGTGCTCGACCAGGCCCTGAAGATGACCGCCGAATACGCGCGTGAGCGCGTGCAGTTCGACCGCCCGATCGGCAGCTTCCAGGCTGTCACCCAGCGTCTCGCGGACGGATACATCGATGTCAAGGGTGTGCGGCTCACCTTGTGGCAGGCTGCTTTCCGGCTGGCCGAGGGCCTGCCGATCGAAGGCGAGATCGAGACCGCGAAATTCTGGGCAGCCGACGCCGGTCACCGCGTCGCACACACGGTCGTCCACGTCCACGGCGGCGTCGGACTCGACGAGGACCATCCGGTGCACCGCTACTTCCTCGCCGCCAAGCGACAGGAGTTCACGCTCGGTTCGGCGACCGACCAGCTCCGCAGGCTCGGCGCCGAACTCGCCGCGACACCCGCGTAAGCGTAACGGGGACAAGCAGTCCCACAGAATGAAACCGTCGGACATGACGGGCGTCACACCCGCCATGATGGGGGTATGACAGCAGCAACTCCCACGATCGCGGACCTGCTCGCGCGGCTCCGCGACACCGACACGCACGGCATCCGCTTCGAGGACACGTACATTCCGTGGACGGACCACGTCCACGGAATGTACGACCGGGCGGCGTTCCTGAACGATCTGCTCGACACGGACCGTCCCCGCCACTTCGGGATCCTGATGGACAACAGGCCGGAGTTCTCGTCGTTGGTGGGTGCGGCCGCATTCACCGGCGCCGTCGTCGCCGGGCTCAACACGACCCGGCGCGGCGACGCTCTGGCCCGGGACATCGCCCTGTCCGACTGCCAGGTCGTGTTCACCGAGAACACCCAGGCACAGCTGCTCGACGGGCTCGAACTCGACGGGGTCCGGGTGATCAACGTCGACTCCCCCGAATGGCCGGAGTTGCTGATGCCGTACACGGACAGCCCCGTGATCGAACCGGCGGCACAGCTCGACGATCTACTCATGCTGATCTTCACGTCCGGGACGAGCGGAGATCCGAAGGCGGTGCGCTGCACACACGCCAAGTTCACCGAACCCGGCATCATGCTGGCCGACCGTTTCGGTCTCGGAGAGTCCGACGTCGTGTACATGGCGATGCCGATGTTCCATTCCAACGCGATGGTCGCCGGATGGTCCGTCGCGTTGGCCGGCCGCACGGGGATCGCGATCCGGCGCAAGTTCTCGGCGTCCGGGTTCCTCCCGGACCTGCGCACCTACGGGGTCACGTACGCCAACTATGTCGGCAAGCCGCTGTCGTTCATCCTCGCCACCGAGGAGCATTCGGACGACGCCGACAACCCGCTGCGGCTCATGTACGGCAACGAGGGTTCGGCACCCGCGGTGCGGGAGTTCGCGCGCCGCTTCGGAACCCGCGTCGTCGACGGATTCGGGTCGACCGAGAACGGTATCTCGATCCGCTCGCATCCCGACGCGCCCACCGGCTCGCTGGGGCTCCTGCCCCCGGAGATCGAACTCCGCCACCCCGATACCGGAAAGGTGTGTCCTCCCGCAATATTCGATGCGGACGGGCGGATCGTCAATGCCGAGGAGGCCACCGGTGAGCTGGTGAACGTGACCGGCCCCGGCGGTTTCACCGGCTACTACAACAATCCCGAGGCCGACGCCGAACGCATGCGCGACGGGATGTACTGGAGCGGCGATCTGGCGTACCGCGACGCCGACGGATTCGTCTACTTCGCGGGACGCAGTTCCGGGTGGCTGCGGGTCGACGGCGAGAACATCGGCGCCGCACCCGTCGAGCGCGTGCTGGCCCTGTATCCGGGGTTCGCCCAGGTGTCGGTGTACGCGGTTCCGGACCGTGAGATCGGTGACCGGGTGATGGCCGCGGTCATCCCCGTCGGCGACGTCGACGACTTCGATCCGGTGGCGTTCGCCCGATTCCTCGACGAGCAGCCCGATCTGGGCCCGAAGCAGAAGCCGACGCTGATCCGGGTGTGCACGGAGTTCCCGCGCACCGCCACGTTCAAGGTCGTCACCCGGTCACTCAGTGCCGAACGCTGGCACTGCCCCGATCCGGTGTGGCTGCGTGAACGCGGCAGTGACGACTTCGTGCTGCTCACCCCGGAACTCGCGCAGACCCTCGAGCGCGTGGCCGCCGACGCCTGATGGACCGAATGTCACATGCGTCCGGTCGAACTGGACGCATGTGACATTCGGCCGGGTCGGGTGGGGTCGGATCACTTCAGGGTGTCGAGCCGGGCGACGGTCTCCTCGAATTCGGCGACCAGGTCGGCCATGGTCTCGGCGACCGGCCGGATCTCGTTCATGCGGCCGACGATCTGACCGGCCGGCATGGCGACGACGTCGGGGTTCTCGGCGGCGGAGATCCGCTGGTGCGCCTCGGCGACGAGGAGGTTCTGCAGCGGCATGGGGAGGGCGTCGGGGGCGTCGGGCGCCGACCAGGCCTCGGTCCATTTGGTCTTGAGCAGACGTGCCGGCTTGCCGGAGTAGATCCGGGACCGGACGGTGTCGCCGGACGTGGCCGCGAGCAGCGCCCGCTGGATCGCGGAGGTGCCGTCGGCGGCACTGCCGAGCCGGTATTCGGCGGCGGTGAGCCAGTACGAGCCCATCCACACGCCTTGCGCGCCGAGCGCGAGTGCCGCAGCGATCTGCCGCCCGCTGCCGATTCCGCCGGCGGCGAGCACCGCAGCGGAATCACCGACGGCGTCGACGATTTCGGGGACGAGCACCATCGACGCGATCTCACCGGTGTGGCCGCCGGCCTCGTAGCCCTGCGCGATGACGATGTCGACGCCGTTCTCGACGTGGCTGCGGGCGTGTGCGACGGCACCGGCCAGCGCCGCCACCGGGACACCGTGCCCGTGGGCCTCGTCGATGATGTCCTTCGGTGGGGAGCCGAGCGCGTTCGCGATGAGCGCGGGACGGTGCTTGAACGCGACGTCGAGCTGGGCGCGTGCCACCGAGTGCAGCCAGCCCAGGACACCCGTGGCGTGTTCGACGTCGTCGGACAGCGGGGGCACACCGAGCTCGGTGAGGGTGCGATCGACGAACGCGCGGTGCTCGGCGGGGATGAGCTTGTCGAGGTCGACGGCCGTGCCCTCGGTGGGCACCTTGGCCGGCATGACGACGTCGACACCGTACGGCTTGCCGTCGGTGTTCTCGTCCATCCACGACAGTGTGGCCTCGAGTTCGTCGGCGTCGTTGAAGCGGACACAGCCGAGGACGCCGAGCCCGCCGGCGCGGGTGACCGCCGCCGCCACGTGCTCGGACGGGGTGAACGCGAAGATCGGGTACCGGATGCCGAACTTCGCGGCGAGATCGGTGTGCATCAGGCGTTTCCGTTCGTGTAGTGATCGTCGGCGTCGCGCGCCTCGGTTTCGGCCTTGGCCCACTTGTAGTCGGGCTTGCCGGCCGGGGACCGCTTGATCTCGTCCACGAACCAGACGCTGCGCGGCACCTTGTAGCCGGCGATCTCCTTGCGGGCCGCCGCGACGATGTCGTTCATGCTCGGACGCGCGCCGTCGCGGGTGGCGACGACGGCGACGACCCGGTTGCCCCAGCGCTCGTCCGGTACCCCGACGACGAGCGTGTCGAACACGTCGGGGTGGGTCTTGACGGCACCTTCGACCTCTTCGGGATAGACCTTCTCGCCGCCGCTGTTGATGGAGACCGACCCGCGGCCGAGCATCGTGACGGTGCCGTCCGCCTCGATGGTGGCGTAGTCGCCGGGGATCGAGTAGCGGATCCCGCCCAGGACCTTGAAGGTTTCGGCGGTCTTCTTCTCGTCCTTGTAGTAGCCGACGGGGATGTGACCACTGCGGGCGAGCACACCGATCTTCCCGGAGCCCGGCTCGACGGGGTTGCCCTCGTCGTCGAGGACGGTGGTCTGCGAGTCGACCTTCACGCGCGGCCCACCGGAGTGTTCGAAGCCCTTGGTGATGGTGGCGAGACCACCGAACCCGGTCTCGGACGAGCCGATCGAATCGGTGAGCAGACGGTTCGGCAGCAGTTCGAGGAACTGTTCCTTGAGTGCCGGGGAGAACAGCGCCGCACTGCTGGCGATCACGTACAGCGACGAAAGATCGTAGGGTTCACCGGTTTCCGGATTCCCTGCGACGAGAGCGTCGATCATGGGCCGCGCCATGGCGTCGCCGGTGATGAAGATGAGATTGATCTTGTGGCGGTCGATGGCCTGCCACACCGTGTGGGCGTCGAACTCCGGCACCATGACCAGGGTGCCGCCACCGAACAGGCTGTGGAACACCGCGGACTGCGAACCGCCGTGGATCATCGGCGGAATCGGGAACCGCACCATCGCGGGGTTCGCGGCGCCGACCTTCGCCATCTCCCACTCGTCCTGCACGTACTCGCCGGTGACGAAGTTGACGCCACCACCGAGGACGCGCCACCAGTCCTCGTGCCGCCACATGACACCCTTCGGCATGCCGGTGGTGCCGCCGGTGTAGAGGATGAAGATGTCGTCGGGGCTGCGCTCACCGAAGTTGCGGTCCGGGGATCCCTGCGACAGGGCGCCCTCGAACTCGACACCACCGTACGACGAGTAGTCCAGGTCCGTTCCGTCCTCGACGACGACGGTCGTCTTCACGAGCGGGGTGGTCGGCAGGACGTTCGCGACCTTGTCCGAGTACCGGCGCTCGTGGATGAGTGCGACCATGTCCGAGTTCTCGAAGATGTACTGCAACTCGTTCTCGACGTAGCGGTAGTTGACGTTGACCATGATGGCGCGAGCCTTGAAGATCGCGACCATCGACACGATGGCCTCGATCGTGTTGCGGCTGTAGATGCCCACCTTGTCGCCCGGCGCAACACCGTGATCCCGCAGGTAGTTGGCGAGCCGGTTGGCCTTCTCCTCCAGTTGCGCGAAGGTCACCTCACGATCGGAGTCCACCAGGGCGACGCGGTCCGGGTTGAGGTCGATCGAGTGTTCTACGAGGTCTGCGATATGTATGGCCACGTCATCAAAGTAGAACGTGTTACTGTCGCTGACAAGACCCAATGAGAGACTCAGCTCACACAAATATCAGGAGTCACCAGTGTCCACCGGAACCGCGGAAAATACAGACGTTTCGGCGAAATCGCCCCACTGCCTGGTCGAGAAGCGTGGCCACGTCCTGATCGTGACGATGAACCGGCCCGAGGCCCGCAACGCACTCTCCGGCGAGATGATGGAGATCATGGTCGAGGCCTGGGACCGGATCGACTCCGACCCCGACATCCGGGTCGCGATCCTCACCGGCGCGGGCGGCACGTTCTGCGCCGGAATGGATCTCAAGGAAATGAACCGCAACGCACCGGGTGACAAGTTCTCGGGCGGAATGAACGTGACGAAGCTGCCGGCGCTACTGAAGGGCCGACGCCTCACCAAGCCGCTCATCGCGGCCGTCGAGGGCCCGGCCATCGCCGGCGGCACCGAGATCCTGCAGGGCACCGATATCCGCGTCGCCGGGGAGAGCGCCCGCTTCGGCGTCTCCGAAGCGAAACTCGGCCTGTTCCCGCTCGGCGGATCCGCCGTCCGCCTGGTTCGGCAACTCCCCTACACCGTCGCCGCAGAGATTCTGCTCACCGGACGCACCGTCCCCGCCCCCGAAGCCAAGGAGATCGGTCTCGTCGGCCACGTCGTCCCCGACGGCCGAGCCCTCGACAAGGCACTCGAGATCGCCGAACGTATCGCTGCCAACGGCCCCATCGCCGTCCAGGCGATCCTGAAGACCATCCGCGTCACCGAGGGCATGCACGAGGAGGACGCATTCGAGATCGAAGCCGAGATCGGCATGGCCGTCTTCAAGAGCAACGACGCCAAGGAAGGCCCCCGCTCGTTCGCCGAGAAGCGGGCACCGAAGTTCACCGGCACATAGAACCACCGCTTTCAGCTGCAGGGTCCCTTCGTGCGTTCACAGCGCACGAAGGGACCCTTCGGCTGTCATGGGGCGACCGGGTGGACGCGCGTATCCTCGACGGGCACTGACCGACGATCGACAGGTGGGACCACCGATGGGCACTGCCGCAGGCGAGAAGTCGCGGCCGGAGTGGCAGCGACTCGAACCCCTCGAACTGTCGCCGATCCTGTCCGCAGCGCTCGATGCGTTCTACGAGAAGGGTTTCCACGGCGCATCCGTACGCGACATCGCCCGCCGAGTGGGGGTCACGGTACCCGCGCTGTACTACCACTACGACAGCAAGGAAGGCCTGCTGGTCGCGCTCGTCGAACTGGGCACGGGCGACGTCCTTGCCCGCGCCCGGGCCGCCGACGACGCAGGCGACGGTGACCCTGCCCGACGGTTGACGAACGTCGTGTCCGCGATCGTCCTGCGCATGACCGACCGCGCCCGCCTCGCCGCGATCGAGGGCGAGGCCCGATACCTGACCGGCGAGAACCACGAGCGCTACCGCACGGTCCGCAAGGGCATCGAGACGATCGTCCTCGACATCGTGCGGGACGGCGTCGCGTCGGGCGCGTTCGACGTCGACGACCCTGCCGAGACGACGCGGGCCGTCCTGGGCATGTGCCAGGCAATTCCCCGCTGGTACCACACCGAGGGCAAACTCGGCCCGGAGGCCGTCGCAGCCGAGTACGCGGCGATCGCGGCGAAGATGGTCGCGCCCGCGCGCTGACCTCGCCAGCCGTTGACCTCGGGTGTTCTCACGTGATACTCACTTAGCGATCGATAAGTAAGCAGTGCTCGGGAAGGGATTGCGCCAATGGCCGAGGCAGTCATCGTCGACGCGGTTCGACTCGCGTCCGGGAAGGGCAAGCCCGGCGGCGCCCTGTCCGGTACCCACCCGGCGGAGCTGCTCGCACACGTGCTGCGCACGATCGTCGACCGCAACGGCCTCGACCCCGTCCGGGTCGACGACGTCATCGGCGGCTGCGTCCAGCAAGTCGGCGAACAGGCCCTCAACATCTCGCGCACCGCGCTGCTGTCTGCGGGATTCCCCGAATCGGTACCGGCCACCACGATCGACCGGCAGTGCGGATCGAGCCAGCAGGCCGCACACTTCGCCGCGCAGGGCGTCATCGCCGGCGCCTACGACATCGTCATCGCATGCGGTGTCGAGTCGATGAGCCGAATCCCGATGGGCACCTCCCCCATCGGCCAGGACGCTTCCGGGCCGGGCATCGCCGCCCGGTACCCGGAAGGGCTGGTCCATCAAGGCATCTCGGCCGAGCTGGTCTCCGCGAAGTGGAAGCTGGACCGCGAGAGTCTCGACGCGTACGCCGTCCAGTCACATCGACGGGCCGCGGCGGCGGCCGCGAACGGCGCCTTCGACCGGGAGATCGTGCCGATCACGGTCACCGGGCCCGACGGCGCCGAGTACGCGCACACCGTCGACGAAACGGTCCGCGCCTCCACCACCGCCGACGGCCTCGCCGGACTGAGGCCGTCGTTCCGCACCGACGAGTTCGCCGCCCGCTTCCCCGAGGCGCCCTGGCAGATCACGCCCGGCAACTCGTCGCCGCTCACCGACGGCGCATCCGCCGTACTCATCATGAGCGAGAAGGCTGCGGCCGAACTGAATCTCACTCCGCGCGCACGCTTCCACTCGTTCGCGGTGCTGGGCGACGATCCGCTGATGATGCTCACGGCACCGATCCCCGCGACGCGCAGGGTGCTCGCCCGGGCCGGGTTGTCGATCGACGACCTCGACGCGTACGAGGTGAACGAGGCCTTCGCGCCCGTCCCGCTGGCATGGGCGCACGAACTGGGCGCCGATCCTGCCAAGCTCAACCCGCTGGGCGGCGCCATCGCACTCGGTCACGCACTCGGCTCGTCCGGCACACGCCTGCTCACCACACTCGTCAATCACCTCGAAAACACCGGTGGGCGCTACGGTCTGCAGACCATGTGCGAGGGCGCGGGCATGGCCAACGCCACCATCATCGAACGACTCTGAAATACAAGAAGATCCGAAAGGAACACGCATGATCGTCAAGGACAGTGTCGCCATCGTCACCGGCGGCGCCTCGGGCCTCGGCCTGGCCACCGCGAAGTCCCTGCTCGCGGACGGCGCCACCGTCGTCATCCTCGACCTGCCGTCGTCCAACGGCGAGGCCGTCGCAGCAGAACTGGGCGACCGCGTCCGCTTCGCGCCGGGTGACGTCACCGACGAGGCCTCGGTCTCGGCGGCTCTGGACCTGGCCGAGTCCCTCGGCACGCTGCGGGTGGCCGTCAACTGCGCCGGCATCGGCAACGCGATCAAGACCGTGAGCAAGAAGGGCGCCTTCCCCCTCGCCGACTTCTCGCGGGTGATCACGATCAACCTGGTCGGCACGTTCAACGTGATCCGTCTGGCGGCCGAGCGCATCTCGAAGGCCGAGCCGATCGACGGCGAGCGCGGCGTCATCGTCAACACCGCGTCCGTCGCGGCGTTCGACGGCCAGATGGGCCAGGCCGCCTACTCGGCGTCCAAGGGCGGTGTCGTCGGTATGACACTGCCGATCGCGCGTGACCTCGCGTCGCTGCTGATCCGCGTCGTCACCATTGCCCCGGGCCTGTTCGCGACGCCGCTGCTCGCCGGTCTGCCCGAGGAGGCCACCAAGGCGCTCGGCGCGTCGGTGCCGCACCCGGCCCGCCTGGGCGATCCGTCGGAGTACGGCGCGCTCGCGTCGCACATCGTCTCCAACCCGATGCTCAACGGTGAGGTCATCCGCCTCGACGGCGCGATCCGCATGGCGCCGCGCTAGATCTCTGCACCGCCGAGGAGCGCTGCCGGGCACACACTCTCGTGCCCGGCAGCGCTCCTCGCGGCTCCTCTGGACTTCTCGTACCGGGTCAGGCCGTCCCGACCGCCGCCGCCAGCTGCCGCATGTGCTCGACGTCGCGGCACGTCACCAACAGCATCGTGACACCGGCGTCCTCCCATACCTTCACCTGCTCGCGCACCTCGTCGATGTTGCCGACGATCATGGTGTCGGTGACCATCTCGTCGGGGACGATCGCGGCGGCCTCGTCCTTGCGTCCGGACAGGAACAGCTTCTGGATCTCGGCGACCTCGTCGCCGTAGCCCATCCGGGTGTACACCTGGGCGTGGAAGTTCATCTCCGCCGCACCCATGCCGCCGACGTAGAGGGCCGTGAACGGCTTGTGCCTGTCGATCTCGGCCTGCCGGTCGTCGGTCACGATCACCTGGCACGTCGCGGCGATCTCGAAGTCGGCGCGGCTGCGGCGTGCCCCCGGCCGCGCGAATCCCTCGTCGAGCCACTCGTTGTACATCGGCGCCAGACGCGGCGTGTAGTAGATCGCGAGCCAACCGTCGGCGATCTCCGCCGTCAACGCGACGTTCTTCGGCCCCTCGGCACCGAGCCAGATCGGCAGGTCCGCACGCAGTGGATGTGTGATCGGTTTGAGCGGCTTGCCGAGGCCCAGCGATCCGGGGCCGGTGTACGGCAACGGATAGTGCGGTCCGTCGCTACGCACGGCACCTTCACGCGCGAGCACCTGACGCACGACCCCGACGTACTCGCGGGTACGGGCGAGGGGCTTGGCGAACGGCTGCCCGTACCAGCCCTCGACGACCTGCGGCCCGGACACTCCCAGCCCGAGGATCGCACGACCGCCCGACAGATGATCGAGGGTGAGGGCGTGCATCGCGCAGTTGGTGGGCGTCCGCGCCGACATCTGCGCGACGGACGTACCCAGTCGGACGTTCTCGGTGCTCGACCCCCACCACGCCAGCGGGGTGAACGCGTCGTTGCCCCACGACTCGGCGGAGAAGACCGCGTCGAACCCCGACCGATCCGCTTCTGCAACGAGTTCCTGAGCGTTGGCCGGCGGCTGCGCGCCCCAGTACCCGAGTTGTAACCCCAGCTTCATTGCCTGCCTCCGTGTTTTCCCACATCCGCGGCGTCACGAACGTGACCCTTGCCACAATAATAAGAACCTGTTCTACTCGATTCGTGACCCCTACGGATAGCGCCGTGGCCGAACAGCCGCTGAGAGCGCCTCTAAATCTGAAATTCGACTACACCCGTTCCGTCGGCCCCACCATCGGAGCCTTCGTGACAGGCCTGCGTGACCGGAAGGTGGTGGGCGCTCGCAGTTCCGACGGCCGTGTCCACGTGCCGCCCCCGGAGTTCGATCCGGCGACACACGAACCGATGACCGACTTCGTCGACGTCGCCGACACCGGCACGGTCGTCAGCTGGTCGTGGATGCCCGAACCCATCGAGGGCCAGCCACTGACGCACCCGTTCGCATGGGCGCTCGTGCAGCTCGACGGCGCCGACACCTCGATCCTGCACGCCGTGGACGCCGGTTCCCCCGACGCGATGAGCACGGGCATGCGGGTGCGGGTCCGCTGGGCCGACGACCGCACCGGGCACATCCGCGACATCGCGTGCTTCGAGCCCGGCGAAGGCGAATCCTCCCCGGCCGCAGCGGCTTCCGACGGTGAACCGGTCACCCAGATCGTCACGCCGATCGACCTGCACTACACGCACACCGCGTCGTTCGAGGAGAGCTACTACCTGCGCGGCCTGATGGAGGGCAAGGTCATCGGCGGCCGCACCGACGCGAACGGCAAGGTGTACGTCCCGCCGCGCGGCTCGAACCCCACCGACGGCGTCCCCACCAAGGAACAGGTGGAGGTGTCCGACAAGGGCACCGTCACCACGTTCTGCATCGTCAACGTCCCGTTCCTGGGCCAGCAGATCAAGCCGCCCTACGTGGCGGCGTACATCGTCCTCGACGGTGCGGACATCCCGTTCCTGCACCTGCTCCTCGAGGTCGACGCCTCCGAGGTCCGCATGGGCATGCGGGTCGAGGCCGTGTGGCGCCCGAAGGAGGAGTGGGAGTACTCGCTCCGCAACATCTCCCACTTCCGCCCGAGCGGTGAGCCGGACGCGGACTACGACACCTACAAGCATCACCTCTAGGAGCCTCGAGACCATGACAGACATTGCAGTCGTCGGCTTCGCACAGGCCCCCCATGTGCGCGAGACCACCGGCACCACCAACGGTACCGAGATGCTCGTCCCCTGTTTCCAGGAGCTGTACTCCACCCTCGGAATCACCAAGTCCGACATCGGCTTCTGGTGTTCCGGATCGTCCGACTACCTCGCCGGCCGGTCCTTCTCGTTCATCTCCGCGATCGACTCGATCGGTGCCGTGCCTCCGATCAACGAGTCACACGTCGAGATGGACGCCGCCTGGGCGTTGTACGAGGCCTGGGTCAAGATCATGACCGGTGAGGTCGACACCGCCCTCGTGTACGGGTTCGGCAAGTCGTCGGCCGGTAACCTGCGTCAGATCCTCGCGATGCAGATGGACCCGTACCTGGTGTCGCCGCTGTGGCCGGATTCCGTTTCGGTCGCGGGCCTGCAGGCCCGCCTCGGACTCGACGCGGGCAAGTGGACCGCCGAGGACATGGCACGGATCGCGCAGCGCAGCCGTGCCGCCGCGAAATCCGACCCCGACGCGCAGATCTCCGGGGACGTCGACATCGACAGCCTCCTCGGCAGTGCGTTCGTGGCCGACCCGCTGCGCGCACACGACTGTGCACCGATCACCGACGGCGCGGCCGCGATCGTCCTGGCCCGCGGCGACCGCGCCCGTGAACTGTGCGAGCGTCCGGCGTGGATCACCGGTATCGAACACCGCATCGACTCGCCGAACATCGGGTCGCGCGACCTGACCGTGTCGCCGTCCACCGCCGCCGCGGCCCGGGCCGCGACCGGCGGCGACGTGTCGAGCATCGACGTCGCCGAACTGCACGCTCCGTTCACCCACCAGGAGATCATCCTGCGCGAGGCGATCGGCCTGACCGACGCCACCACCGTCAACCCGTCGGGCGGACCGCTCACCGGCAACCCGATGTTCGCCGCCGGCCTCGAACGCATCGGGCACGCGGCCCGACAGATCTTCAGCGGTGCCGCCCAGCGCACTCTCGCCCACGCCACCAGTGGCCCTGTGCTGCAGCAGAACCTGGTCGCCGTCATGGAAGGACGCAACTGATATGGGCAAGCAACTTGCCGCTGTCCTCGGCACCGGACAGACCTACTACGTCGCCAAACGACACGACGTCACCATGGCCGGCCTGATCCGAGAGGCGGTCGACCGGGCGATGGCCGACGCCCACGTCGGCTGGGACGACATCGACGCCATCGTCATCGGCAAGGCCCCCGACCTGTTCGAGGGCTCGATGATGCCGGAGCTGTCGATGTCGGACGCCTTGGGCGCGAACGGGAAGCCGCTGCTGCGCGTGCACACGGCCGGATCGGTCGGTGCCTCGACCGGCAACGTCGCGGCCAGCATGGTGCAGGCAGGCATCCACAAGCGCGTGCTCGCGGTGTCCTGGGAGAAGCAGTCCGAGTCCAATGCGATGTGGGCGCTGTCGACGCCGGTGCCGTTCACGATGCCGGTCGGCGCAGGTGCCGGCGGCTTCTTCGCACCGCACGTCCGTTCGTACATCCGCCGCTCGGGCGCACCCGACCACATCGGTGCGATGGTCGCCGTCAAGGACCGCCGCAACGGTGCGATGAACCCGTACGCGCACCTCAAGCAGCCCGACATCACCGTCGAGTCGGTGATGGCGTCCCAAATGTTGTGGGACCCCATCCGTTTCGACGAGACGTGCCCGTCGTCGGACGGCGCCTGCGCCATCGTCATCGGCAACGAGGACGCAGCAGAGGCCGTCCTCTCCGAGGGCCGCAAGGTCGCCTGGATCCACGCGACCTCGATGCGCACCGAACCGCTGTCGTACGCGGGCCGCAACGTCGCCAACCCGCAGGCCGGACGCGACGCCTCCGCCGCGCTGTGGAAGGCCGCGGGCATCACCGATCCGCTGACCGAGATCGACGCGGCGGAGATCTACGTGCCGTTCTCGTGGTTCGAGCCGATGTGGCTCGAGAACCTCGGCTTCGTACCCGAGGGCGAGGGCTGGAAGTTCACCGAGGCCGGCGAAACGGCGATCGGGGGGCGGCTGCCGGTCAACGCGTCCGGCGGCGTGCTGTCGTCGAACCCGATCGGCGCGTCCGGCATGATCCGCTACGCGGAGTCGGCGATGCAGGTGATGGAACGTGCCGGCGACCATCAGATCGACGGCGCCCGTAAGGCATTCGGTCACGCCTACGGTGGCGGTTCGCAGTACTTCGCGATGTGGGTGGTCGGCTCCGACCGCCCCACCAACTAGGAAGGTTCACCCCCATGAAGTTCACAGTCGGTATCGCGATGAGCCCGCTGGATCAGTTGACGGCACTGGCGAAGACGGCGGAGGAATGCGGGTTCGCGAACGTCGCCCTGCCCGACTCCCTGTTCTTCATGGAGACGGCCGCCGCGGACTACCCGTACACGCCCGACGGCTCGCGCATGTGGAATGCCGAGACGCCGTGGGTGGACCCGTTGATCGCGGCGGCCGCCATGGGTGCCGTCACCAGCACGATCGGCTTCTACACGAACGTGCTCAAGCTGGGTTCCCGCAACCCGCTGCTCCTCGCCCGCCAGGTGGGGTCGGTCGCCAACCTGACCGGCAACCGGTTCGGTTTCGGTGTCGGAATCGGCTGGGCACCCGAGGAATTCGAGTGGTGTGGCCAGCCCTACAAGAAGCGGGGCGCCCGTGTCGACGAGATGATCGACATCATCAAGCTCGTCCTCGACGGCGGCATGGTCGAATATCACGGCGAGTTCTTCGACTTCGACCGTCTGCAGATCAGCCCCGCCCCCAGCAAGCCGGTGCCGTTCTACGTCGGCGGACACACCGAGGTGGCCCTGAAACGCGCGGCCCGCGTCGGCGACGGCTGGACGTCGGCGATGATGAAGTTCGACGACCTCGTCACCACGATGGCCCGGCTGAAGGAGCTGCGCGCCGAATACGGCCGCGCCGACCTGCCGTTCGAGATCCAGGCCGTGTGCATCGACCGGTTCGGCAAGGACGGCTACGCCGAACTCGCCGACGCCGGCGTCACCGACAGCATCGTCGTCCCGTGGATCTTCGACGGCCTCGGCTTCGATGCCCCCGTCGAGGCAAAACAGGACTCGCTGCGCAAGTTCGCCGACCAGTACATCAAGTAGGAGCACGGTATGACGACCACCGGAACCGAGCACCCGGCGCGGATCGCCGCGAAGGCCTCGCAGGCCGCCGCGAGCGGGAAACGCAAGGAGGAATGGCTCGACCTGTTCGCCGAGGACGGCTGGGTCGAGGATCCCGTCGGCCCGTCCGGCTTCGACCCCGAGGGCAAGGGGCATCACGGCCGCGAGGCGATCTCGAAGTTCTACGACATGACCATCGCCAACACCGACTCGCTCGAGTTCATCGTGAACGACTCGCTGGTGTGCGGCGACGAACTCGTCAACATCGGCTCGATCAGAACCGTCATGGCCGGCAACCGTATCGACGCCGAAGGCGTGTTCGTCTACCGCGTGAACGCCGACGGAAAACTACAGTCGCTGCGCGCGTTCTGGGAGGTCGAGCGGGCCATGAAAACGCTGCAGAAGATCTGAGTCCCCCGGACAACACGGTAGGGGCGGTCACCGGATCCGGTGACCGCCCCTACCGTGCTCTTGCCTAGAATTCTCGGAATGCCAGCCCGTGCTCGGCAAGCGATTCGGTGAGAATCCGGATCGCCTTGGGGCCCACACCGTGCAGCGCGAGCAGATCCTTCGCGGAGTGTCGCGCGACGGAATCGAGCGTGGTGATACCGGCCTGCTGCAGCGCCCGGGTGGCGGGCTTGCCGATGGCGCTCGGGAGCATCGTCATGCCCCGATCCTAGGCCCGTACAGCACGAGAGCCCGGTTCCGAGGGACGGAACCGGGCTCTCGTGATGCGCGATCGGCTAGTGCGCGACCGGGCAACCACCGGTCTTGTAGTCGACCTGGTACTCCTTGATGCCGTTGAGCCAGCCCGACCGCAGACGACGCGGATCGCCGGCCTCGACGATGTCCGGCAGGAACTCGGCGATCGCGTTGAAGATCAGATCGATCTCCATGCGGGCCAGGTTGGCGCCCAGGCAGTAGTGGGCGCCGGTGCCACCGAACGACAGGTGCGGGTTCGGGTCGCGGGTGATGTCGAACGTGTGCGGGTTCTCGAACACGTCCTCGTCGAAGTTGGCCGAGATGTAGTTCATCACCACACGCTGGCCCTTCTTGATCGCGACGCCGCCGATCTCGGTGTCCTCGAGCGCGGTGCGCTGGAACGCGGCGACCGGGGTGGCCCAGCGGATGATCTCGTCGGCCGACGTCTTCGGGCGCTCCTTCTTGTAGAGCTCCCACTGCTCCGGATTGTCCATGAACGCCTTCATGCCGTGCGTGATGGCGTTACGGGTGGTCTCGTTGCCGGCGACGGCGAGGAGGATGACGAAGAACCCGAACTCCTCGGCGCTGAGCGCCTCGCCGTCGACGTCGGCCTCGATGAGCGAGGTGACGATGTCGTTGCGCGGGTTGGCCTTCCGGTCCTCCGCCATCTGGTAGGCGTAGCCCAGGATCTCCATCGACGCCTGCGTCGGATCGATGTCGAGTTCCGGATCGTCGTAGCCGGTCATCTGGTTGGACCAGTCGAAGACCTTGCCGCGATCCTCCTGCGGCACACCGATGAGCTCGGCGATGGCCTGCAGCGGCAGCTCGCACGCCACCTGCGTGACGAAGTCGCCCTTGCCCTCCTCGGCGGCGGCCTTGACGATCGCATGCGAACGCTCGGTGAGCTCCTTGCGCAGACCGTTGATGGCGCGCGGGGTGAAGCCGCGGGAGACGAGCTTGCGCAGCTTGGTGTGCTCCGGCGCATCCTTGTTCAGCAGCACGAAACGCTGCAGCTCGATGTTCTCGCGCGGAATGTCGTCGGCGAACCGGGGAATGGCCGTGTTCTCGTACGTCGAGAACACGTCACTGCGCTGCGAAACGTCACGGACGTCCTCGTGCTTGGTGACCAGCCAGTACCCGCCGTCGTTGAATCCGCCGACGCCGTCGGGCTGCTCGACCCAGAACACCGGGGCCGTGTGCCGGACCTCGGCGAGTTCCTCGATGGGAAGCCGGTGTGCGTAGATGTCAGGATCCGTAAAGTCGAACCCTGCGGGAATATTGGGCTGCGCCACTGATGTCTCCTGCCCTCGCGGCCCTCGCGCCCACGCGCGAAGTAATGTGGAACACGTTCTATATCTATTGAATCACAGAGCACCGATCCCGGGAAGGCTCGGCAAAAATCCGCCCAAACTTCCCTTGCCGGAGAGCTCGAACCTGTTCTATTTTTCGAAGAAGAGAGTGAAAGGAGCCCACTGTGGGCACACCGGTAATCGTCGAGGCCGTGCGTACTCCGATCGGGAAGCGGGGTGGCTGGTTGTCGGGTCTGCATGCGTCGGAGACGCTCGGGGCGGTGCAGAAGGGCATCCTGGATCGTGCCGGGGTGGATCCGGTGCTGGTGGAGCAGGTGATCGGTGGGTGTGTCACGCAGGTCGGGGCGCAGTCGAACAATGTCACCCGCACCGCGTGGTTGGCGGCGGGGTTGCCGTGGCAGACCGGGGCGACGACCGTCGACTGTCAGTGCGGGAGTGCGCAGCAGGCGAATCATCTGATCGCCGGGTTGATCGCGGCCGGGGCGATCGAGGTGGGGGTGGCGTGTGGTGTCGAGCAGATGAGTCAGGTGCCGCTCGGTGCGAACGTGGTCGGTGATCATGCCGGGCCGCGGCGTCCGGCGTCGTGGGACATCGACATGCCCGCGCAGTTCGAGGCCGCGGAGCGGATCGCGCGGCGGCGGGGCCTGACCCGCGCGGACATCGAGGTCCTCGGGGTGCAGTCGCAGGCGCGGGCGAAGCAGGCGTGGGCGGAGGGCCGGTTCGATCGGGAGATCCTGCCGGTGACCGCGCCGGTGATCGGCGCGGACAAGCAGCCGACCGCGGAGTCGACGGTGGTGCGCCGGGATCAGGGGTTGCGGGACACCACCGCCGAAGGACTCGCGACGCTGAAGCCGGTGATGGACGGGGCCATCCATACCGCGGGCACGTCGTCGCAGATTTCCGACGGTGCGGCGGCGGTGTTGTTGATGGACGAGGATCGGGCCCGCGCGCTCGGTCTGACGCCACGCGCCCGGATCGTTTCCCAGGCGCTCGTCGGTGCCGAACCGGAGTTCCATCTCGACGGCCCGGTGCAGGCCACCACCCGGGTGTTGGAGAAGGCGGGTATGAAGCTCGGTGATCTGGATCTGGTGGAGATCAACGAGGCGTTCGCGTCGGTGGTGTTGTCGTGGGCGCAGGTCCACGACGCGGACATGGACAAGGTCAACGTCAACGGTGGTGCGATCGCGCTCGGGCATCCGGTGGGGTCCACCGGGTCCCGGTTGATCACCACCGCCCTGCACGAACTCGAACGCCGGGACGCGTCGACCGCGTTGATCACGATGTGCGCGGGTGGCGCGTTGGCGACCGGCACCATCATCGAACGAATCTGACCGGAGCCCTCACCAGATGGCGACGACGCGCCCGTCGGGGCTCGATTCCGAGTACACGGCCCGCATCATCAAGTGGATGTCGCGGATCAATGTGACGCTGTATCGGGCCACCGGCGGGCGCCTCGGCGGGAAATGGCGCGTCGGCAGCGCCTTCCCGTGGGGCATCCCGGTCTGCCTGCTCACCACGACCGGACGCAAGAGCGGGCAGCCGCGCACCAGCCCACTGCTGTTCCTCGAGGACGGCGACCGCGTCGTCCTGGTCGCTTCACAGGGCGGGCTGCCGAAGAACCCCCTGTGGTACCTGAACATTCGCGCGAACCCGAACGTCACGGTGCAGATCAAGTCGCAGATCCGGACGATGCGGGCACGTGTCGCGACGGACGACGAGCGCGCCGCCCTGTGGCCGCGCCTGGTCGAGATGTACGCCGACTTCGACACCTACCAGTCGTGGACCGACCGGACGATCCCCGTCGTCGTCTGCGAATAGCGCACGACACTCCCCCGCCGCGGATTCGTGGGAATAATGGTGGGCGACGCCCGGCACACCGGAGTCGGGCATGCCCGGTCCCGAGGAGGAATGTCGCACATGACTGTGAAGAACCACGACCAGGTGATCGACCGACGAGAGATCGCATCGGCACTGCTGAAAGCGCTCGACCGGCGTCACGAGGTCCTGGACGCCATCGTCGAGAGCAAGGATCGCGATGCCGCAGTCACCGCGGTCCGCGAACTGCTCGGCACGTCGGACTACTGCGCCGAAGCCGTGCTGGGCCTGCGTTTCGACCGGCTCACCGTCAAGGAGCGCGACCGGATCCGCACCGAACTCGAAGATCTCGACGCCACCCTGCAATGGCTGCCCGAACAGCGTCCGTACAGCACCGGATCGGGAGTTCGACTGCGCCCCTTCACGAATTCCGACGCCGACGCCGCCCTGTTCCGAACCCGCTCCACCGAGCGTCTCGACGACACCGGCACACCGTGGGACGCCGACCGTGTCGAACAGGAACGCACGAGCGGCCTCGCCCGCATGGACGACGAATCCGCGGCCTGGTTCGTTGCCGAATGCACCACCGGAGAACGGCCGTCGTGCGTCGGTCTGGTGTTCGGCGAACTCGCCGGCAACGAAGTCGACGTCGCGATCTGGGTGGCCCCCGACGCCCGCAAACAGGGCTACGGCACCGCGTCGCTCAAGCAGGCCCGCAGCGAACTGGCCGCCTACTTCCCCGGCACGACGCTGGTCGTCCGCGCCCCGGCCTGAGGCCGCGGAACCGCTCGTGCGCCTTCAGCGGTAGCAGCGACCACCGCTGAAGGCGCACGAGCGTGAAGTGCCTATGCTCCGTAGACCGGCGTGGGGGTCTCGGCCTTGGCCAGCAGGTCCGCGACGACCGGGCCGAGTTCCTTCGGATCCCAGCGGTCGCCCTTGTCCTGGGCCGGGCCGTGGCGCCAGCCCTCGGCGACCGTGATCTTGCCGCCTTCGACCTCGAAGACGCGGCCGGTGACGTCCTTCGACTCGGCGGAGCCGAGCCACACGACCAGCGGGGAGATGTTCTCCGGCGCCATGGCGTCGAAGCCCTCCTCCGGAGCGGCCATCGCCTCGGCCATCGCGCCACCGGCACCGACGGTCATGCGGGTGCGGGCCGCGGGGGCGATCGCGTTGACGGAGACGCCGTAGTTCTTCAGTTCGGCAGCAGCCTGGATGGTCATCTCGGCGATGCCGGCCTTGGCGGCGGCGTAGTTGCCCTGGCCGATGGAGCCCTGCAGGCCCGCGCCGGAACTGGTGTTGATGATGCGGGCGTCGACGGGACGTCCGGCCTTGGACTCGGCACGCCAGTAGGCGGCGGCGTGACGCAGCGGGGCGAAGTGGCCCTTGAGGTGCACGCGGATCACCGCGTCCCACTCTTCCTCGCTCATGCCGACGAGCATGCGGTCACGCAGGAAGCCCGCGTTGTTGACCAGGATGTCCAGCCCACCGAAAGTATCGATCGCGGTCTGGATCAGGTTCTGGGCCCCCTCCCACGACGCGACGTCGTCACCGTTGACGACGGCCTCACCGCCCGCGGCCTTGATCTCCGCGACGACCTGCTCGGCCGGGGTCTCGCCGGTGGTGGAGCCGTCGCCGCCGACACCGATGTCGTTGACGACGACCTTGGCGCCCTCGGCCGCAAAGGCCAGTGCGTGGGCCCGGCCGATGCCACGGCCCGCGCCGGTGATGATGACGACTCGGCCGTCAAGCAATCCGCTCACTTGTTCTCCTTGGTAGTTGCCGCGGCCGGGCAGGCCGGGCGTTCGCCCGGTTGCCGCGGCCGTCGGGGGTGCGTCGTCCGCACGAACGGCACGGCTTGTCCGGACCCGTCTGTGATAACTTACCAAGCAATCGCTTGGTTCGGTCAATAGACGTAAGGAACATGCCATGGGCATCACCTCGACTTCGGACGGTGCCGGAATCACCACGGTCACCGTCGACTACCCGCCCGTGAACGCCATCCCCTCCAAGGGCTGGTTCGAGCTGGCCGACGCCATCCTCGCCGCAGGCAAGGACCCCAGCACCCACGTGGTGATCCTGCGCGCCGAGGGACGCGGCTTCAACGCCGGCGTCGACATCAAGGAGATGCAGGCCACCGAGGGCCACGGCGCCCTGATCGACGCCAACCGCGGTTGCGCGGCAGCCTTCGGCGCCGTCTACGACTGCGAGGTTCCCGTCGTCGTCGCCGTCAACGGCTTCTGCGTCGGCGGCGGCATCGGCCTGGTCGGCAACGCCGACGTCATCGTCGCGTCCGACGACGCGATCTTCGGCCTGCCCGAGGTGGACCGCGGCGCGCTCGGCGCGGCCACGCACCTCGCCCGCCTCGTTCCGCAGCACATGATGCGCACGCTGTACTACACGGCCAAGAACGTCGACGCCAAGACGCTCGAGCACTTCGGCTCCGTGTACAAGGTCGTCCCGCGCGCCGATCTCGACGCCGCCGCGCGCGAGGTCGCGACCGACATCGCGAAGAAGGACACCCGGGTCATCCGCCGCGCCAAGGAAGCCATCAACCGCATCGACGTGATGGACGTGCACACCAGCTACCGGATCGAGCAGGGCTTCACGTTCGAGCTCAACCTCGCCGGTGTCGCCGACGAGCACCGCGACGAGTTCGTCGCCACGGGCAAGCCCAAGTCGAACACCACCGCACCCAAGGGAGACAGCAAGTAATGGCTGAGAAGCGCGAAAAGCGCCGCTCATTGGATGAGGCCGTCGCCGGCATCCAGAGCGGGATGACCATCGGTATCGGCGGCTGGGGCTCGCGGCGCAAGCCGATGGCCCTCGTGCGCGCACTCCTGCGGACCGACGTCAAGGACCTGACCGTCGTCGGGTACCTCGGCCCGGACCTCGGCCTGCTGATCTCGGCCGGCAAGGTCAAGCGCGCCTACTACGGCTTCGTGTCCCTGGACTCGGCGCCGTTCTACGATCCCTGGTTCGCCCAGGCTCGTGTCGCCGGGACCATCGAGTCCCGCGAGATGGACGAGGGCATGGTCAAGGCCGGCCTGCAGGCCGCCGCCGCGCGCCTGCCGTTCATGCCGATCCGCGCCGGCCTCGGCTCGGATGCGCAGACCGTCTGGGGCGACGAGCTCAAGACCGTCGCGTCCCCGTACCCGGCCGCCGACGGCCGCACCGAGACGCTGCTGGCGATGCCGGCACTGAACCTCGACGCCGCACTGGTCCACCTGGACCTGGCCGACGAGCGGGGCAACGCCGCCTACACCGGCGTCGACCCGTACTTCGACGACCTGTTCTGCCTCGCGGCCGAGCAGCGCATCCTCAGCGTCGACAAGATCGTCTCGACCGAGGAACTCGTCAAGTCCGTCCCGAATCAGGCCCTGATCCTGAACCGCGCGATGGTCGACACCGTCACCGAGGCCCCGAACGGCGCCCACTTCACCTTCGCCGGCGGCTACAAGCGCGACGAGAAGTTCCAGCGCCACTACGCCGAGTCCGCCAAGACGCCCGAGGCGTGGCAGGCCTTCGCCGACACCTACCTGTCCGGCAGCGAGGACGACTACCAGGCAGCCGTGCGCAAGTTCGCAGAGGAGCAGAAGTCATGACCGAGGTAACCCGCGCAGAGTACTGCGCCGTCGCTTGCGCCGAGCTGTTCGCCGACGCCGGCGAGATCTTCGCCTCCCCCATGGCGACGCTGCCGCTGATCGGTGCGCGCCTGGCCAAGCTCACCACCGAGCCCGACCTGATCATCACCGACGGCGAGGCCCTGATCCTGGCCGACGCCCCGGCCATCGGTGCCAGCGCGCCGATCGAGGGCTACATCCCGTTCTCCAAGGTGTTCGACGTGGTGGCCTCCGGCCGACGCCACGTGGTGATGGGCGCGAACCAGATCGACAAGTACGGCAACCAGAACCTCTCGGCGTTCGGCCCGCTGGACAAGCCGACCCGCCAGATGTTCGGTCTGCGCGGCGCTCCCGGCAACACCATCAACCACGCCACCAGCTACTGGGTGGGCAAGCACTCCTCGCGCGTGTTCGCCGAGAAGGTCGACGTGGTGTGCGGTGTCGGCTACGACAAGGTGGACCCGGAGAACCCGGCGTTCCGCTTCCTGAAGAACCACCGGGTGGTCACCAACCTGGGTGTGTTCGACTTCCAGGGCCCCGACCAGACGATGCGTGCGATCACCCTGCACCCCGGCGTCACCGCCGAGGACGTTCGGGCCAACACCTCCTTCGAGATCGCGGACCTGGACTCGGCGGGCATCACCCGCGAGCCCACCGCCGAGGAGCTGCGCCTGATCCGCGAGGTCATCGACCCGAAGAGCCTGCGTGACCGCGAGGTCTCCCTGTGAGCCAGGTGCTGAAGACGCCGTTCACCGAACTGGTCGGCGTCGAGCATCCGATCGTGCAGACGGGCATGGGCTGGGTGTCCGGCCCGCGCCTGACGGCGGCGACGGCCAACGCGGGCGGTCTCGGCATCCTCGCCTCGGCGACGATGACGTACGACGAGCTCGAGGCGGCGATCAAGAAGACCAAGTCGCTGACCGACAAGCCGTTCGGCGTGAACATGCGCGCCGACGCGTCCGACGCCGGACAGCGCTGCGACCTGCTGATCCGTGAGGGCGTCAAGGTTGCCTCGTTCGCGCTGGCACCCAAGAAGGACCTGATCGCCAAGCTCAAGGACAACGGGATCGTCGTGATCCCGTCGATCGGTGCCGCCAAGCACGCCGTCAAGGTCGCCTCCTGGGGCGCCGACGCGGTGATCGTGCAGGGCGGCGAGGGTGGCGGCCACACCGGCGGTGTCGCGACGACGCTGCTGCTGCCGTCCGTGCTGGACGCGGTCGACATCCCCGTCGTCGCGGGCGGCGGCTTCTTCGACGGCCGTGGCCTCGCCGCGGCCCTGTCGTACGGTGCCGCCGGTGTCGCGATGGGCACCCGATTCCTGCTCACCAGCGACTCCGCCGTGCCGGACTCCGTCAAGCAGCAGTACCTTCAGCGCGGCCTGCAGGACACCACCGTGTCCCTCAAGGTCGACGGCATGCCGCACCGCGTCCTCAACACGGACCTGGTGAACGCGCTCGAGAAGTCCAGCTACGCCAAGGGACTCGTCGCAGCCGCCAAGAACGCCCTGAAGTTCAAGGCGATGACCGGCATGAAGTTCTCGACGCTCGCCAAGGACGGACTGGCGATGAAGAAGTCGTCCGACCGCACCTGGCAGCAGATCATCATGGCCGCCAACACCCCGATGCTGCTCAAGGCCGGACTGGTCGAGGGCAACACCGAGGCCGGCGTCCTCGCCTCCGGTCAGGTGGTCGGCATGATCGACGACCTGCCCAGCTGCCAGGAACTGATCGACCGCATCGTGGCCGACGCCGTGACGCGCATCGACGCTCTCGGCAAGTTCAAGGCCTGACGCGGCCGGCTCGCCTTTTCAGCCGAAGGGTCCCTTCGTGCGCCACGAGCGCGCGAAGGGACCCTTCGGCTTTGCAGGTGGGGGTGTTCACGAATCGGTGTGCTGCAGTACCCAGGTCGCGATCTGGGTACGCGAGGAGAACCCGAGTTTGTCGCGGATGTGCTCGACGTGACCTTCGACGGTCCGCTGGGAGATGACGAGTTTCTCGGCGATGACCTTGTTCGTCAGGCCCTGTGCGACCAGGTCGGCGACTTCCTGTTCGCGGGCGGTCAGGGCGGTCTCCCCGGGCTCCTGTTGTGGCTCGGGTTCCCCCTGCTGTTCCCCCAGCGCCCGGGCGATCATGTCGCCGGGGCTCAGGCTGCGGCCGAGTGCGAATGCCGTGTCGAACCCTTTGTCCCCGAGCGCTTTCTGCGCGGTTTGCATGCAGGTGTCGTGGCAGGAACTCAGTAGGGCGAAGGTGTCCATGGGGCTGCCGGTCGCCGCGAACTGTGCCGCGGCGGCGCCGAGCAGCATCGCGGCGAGCTCGGGATCGGTGTCGGCTGCCGCCCAGGCGGCCTCTTCGAAACACCAGGCACATCCGAACAGGTTGACGAGTCTGCGCATCGCTGCCAGTGCCTCGTCGAGCAGTGCGCGTCCACGTTCCCGGTCTCCCCGCCGCCACAGGGTCGAGCCGTAGTCGGACAGCGCCATCGACCGCCACATGACCTCGCCGCGGGATTCGGTGATCCGCAACTGTTCCTCGTAGACGGGGGCGGCGCGGTCGACATCACCGACCGTGAAGTATGCGCAGCCGAGCCAGTACAGTGCCGGAACCAGCCTGGAGAGGTCGTTGTCGACCCGGAACCGGTCGATGGCCTGTTCGAGGAGCCCGATGCCCCGTGGCAGGTCACCGTCGGCGATGGCGCCGATACCGACCGCGAACGTCGCAGCCGCGGACGCGGCGGCGTCGTGCAGTTCGTCGGCCAGACGGGTTGCCTCGTCGGCGAGGGCGGAGGCCGCGGTGACATCGCGTTGCAGTGCCGCGAGGAGACTTCCGGTGACGATTGCGCCCAGCCGGTCCTGCGGTGGCCCGTCCGTTCGCGCGAGTGCACGCTCGAACCAGTAGCGGCCCTCGCTGAGTCGTCCACGCAGAATCCAGTAGTCCGGCAGCCCCACCGCGAGATGCAGCGCGGAACCACCCGGATCCGGTTCGGTGAGACTGAACTCGAACGCGTCACGGAAGTTGGCCTGCTCACCCTCGAGCCGCGCAGTCCACTCCACCTGGTGTGGGCCGATCCATTCCGCGCGTCCGCGAACGAGCAAAGCCTCGTACCAATCCCGGTGTCGTCGTTGCAGATTCCGGTACTCGTCGGGGTCCTCGAATCGTTCCCGACCGTAGTCACGGAGAGTTTCGAGCATCCGGTACCGCACCGTGGCATCGATGTCGTCCCGGATGAGAACCGACTTGTCGACGAGCGACATCAGGGGGTCGAGGAGATCACCGTTCGGGGCGAGTTCGCCGAGGACACCGTCCACCGCGTCCCAGTCGAACGTTCCGGAGAACACGGTCAGTCGCGTCCACAGCCATTGCTCGTCGGGTGTGCACAGGTCGTAGCTCCAGTCGATGCTGTATCGCAGCGCCTGTTGCCGGCTCGGCGCATTACGGCTGCCGCGGGTCAACAGGCGAAACCGGTCCTCGAGCCGGCTCAACACCTCGTCGACGGACATCGCCCGCAGACGGGCCGCCGCCAGTTCGATCGGCAACGGCAACCCCTCCAGCCGGCGGCAGATCTGCCTTACCGAGTTCCGGTTGTCGGCGGCGAGCCGGAAGTCCGGCAGCGCCGCCTGCGCCCGCTGCTCGAACAGCAGCAGTGCGTCGTCGGACGACCCGGATCCGTCCGGCCCGGAATCCCCGTCGGCGGTCGCCATCGGCGCCACCCGCATCACGTACTCACCGGCGACACCCAACGGCTCCCGGCTCGTCGCCAGGATCGACAGCCCCGGACAGTTCCGCAACAGTTCGACGGTCACCTCCGCCACCGCGGCGATCAGATGTTCGCAGTTGTCCAGCACCAGCAGCAGACGGTTCCCGTCGAGATGCTCGATCAGGATCGTCCGCGGCGGGCGCGCCGACCGGTCCTGGATCCCGAGCGCGGAAACGATCACCTGTTCGAGCAGCGCAGGATCCCGCAGTTCCCCCAACTCGACGAGCCAGGTTCCGTCCACGAACGTCCGGAGACGGGAGTCCTCGGCGATCCGGAGCGCGAGACGGGTCTTGCCCACGCCACCGGGGCCTGTCAGCGTCACGAGACGCGACTCCGACAGCAGGCGGCGCGCCTCGGCGATCTCCGTCTGCCGACCGACGAAGCCGGTCAGTTCGATCGGCAGATTCCCCGGTTTGACTGCCATATGTACCCGTACCGAAATGTCTTGTGCCGGTGGTTCTGTACCGCCGAGTCTACGCGGCGGGACCCGCACACCGGCTCGTTATGCGTCCTCGACCCGGGCGATCCGGTAGCCGTCCGGGGAGGGCACGACGGTGACCGTCTGACGGATGACGCCGTCCGCGCGCCCCGGCATACGCAACCCGAGTTCGACGTCGTAGACGTCCGGGGTGGACGTGGACACGACGGTGACGCAATGCTCGGTTCCGGCGGGGACTGCGTCGATCCACCGCTGGATCTCCGCCACCGGATTGGGGTCCACCATGAGCGATGCGACCCGGCCGCCGTCCCGCTCGACGTAGTAGGCGTGGTCGAACGCCCGGATCGCGCCGGGGCCGTCCGAGGTGCTGCCGGGACCGCGTCCGACGCTGCGCCCGCCCTCCACCGATTCGACACACCACGGTTCCGGCGGGGCCGACTCCGCGGCGGGTACCGGCATCTCGGCGGCGACCGGCCGGGCCGACCCCACCGTCGGGGCCGACACCGACCGGACCACGGCGAACGCGATCCCCGCGAGCACCACGACGACCGCGAGCAGCGCACCCCCGACCCACAGCGCGGGTGGGACGCGCCGTCTCGGCACGCCGATGGCCGGGGCGTCACTCGTCAACCAGGTCGGGGTGCGCCCGAGGTTCGGGTCTTCGTCCGTCCGCATCTTTCCTCCCTGCCGGTGGGGCGGGCGCCGTCCGCGCCCGCCCCACCCCGATCACGCCTGGATTCCGGCGCCGACCGCTTCGCTGATCATCCGCGTCGCGACACCGAGCGACGAATCGGTGACGAACGTCGTCAGTCCGGTGTCGATCTGCGCGAGGACAGTGTCACCACCCGGCTGCTCCGAAACGAAATCCCGTGCCCGACGGTCGATCTCGGGAGCAGACTCCACGACGTTCCGGACCGTCGACGCGGCGACGGCACCCTGTGGAGTGGCATCCCACTCCGTCAGCGTCTGCTGCGTACGCTCGGTGACGACCGGCTGATCGACGTCCGGGATCGGCAGATCCACCGGCTCCCCGAGATCGCCGGCACCGATCCAGGTTCCGATGCCGGCGCCGACGACTCCGCCGGCCACCGCGGCGGGGATGCCCAGAACTGCGGCACCGATCGCTGCACCCGTCGCAGTACCCGCCGTGGTGACGGCTCCGACACCAGGCAGGAAGATCCCCTCCGTACCCAACCCTGTCACCGCACCCACGTAGGTGCCGATCCCGCCACCAACGAGTCCACCGACCAGGGCGCCACCTGCCCCCATGACCCCGGCCCCGACCGCTCCCATACCGATCTGGGCGGCGGCGAGGCGGTTGGCGCGAGTGGTCGGGGCGCCGAGGGACCGCCAGAACGTGGAGACTTCGGCTTCGACGACGGCGGACGTGTTGTTGGTGCGGTCGAGGTCGCCGTCGGTGACCCAGTTGGGCTGCGGGGTGTGGAAGGTGCCGAGTCGCAGGGTTTCCCGCGGCGCGATGATGGGCGCGGTGGGCTCGACGTAGGTGGGCATGTGCAGTTCTTGGACCTGCAGGGGCGCCACGTAGTAGTTCTCGGGTGCGCTGTAGGTGTCGGTGTCGTAGTCGTAGTTCTCGAGCGGCTGGTACTCGATGTTCTGGTATCGGGTGGGCGGCTCGACCCAGTAGACCGGTTCCGGCTGGGCCGGGGTCACCGGGGTGGTCCCGGTTGCCGGCGGGGTCGCGGTCACCCCGCCCTGGGTGGACGGTGCGGACGTGACGCCGCCCTGTGACGGTAGTTCTTCCGGTGCGGCCGAGGCGACGCCCGATGCGGCGACGAGAACGGCCGCGGCTGCGGACGGAACGATGGCGGCGCGGGCGACTGCCGACGCGCGACTCCGGTGGTGCTTACCCATTGACGAACTCCCCCAAGAACTTCGGATGCATCGCGGCGGGTGCCACGACGCGCTGGTCGGGCCGGCCGGGCGGTCCGGCGCGGGAATTCTCGAAGAACGAAGGCGAACGGAACCGGCGCGGACCGTGTGTGACGCGTCTCTGCCCGGGCATGCGAACCCCCGGTATTCCCCCTGGGCAACGCCGCCGCTTCTGCCTGCGATGATCTTCCCCCGCCGACCCGAACCCCCGAGCCGGACATGTGCGACACAGAATATACCTGCGGTTACCGACCGGTACGACTGTCGGATACGTCACTCCGCTTCCGTCGCCCCCGACGACGTGAACGCCCTCCCACCCCGGGCGGGGTGGGAGGGCGTTCGCGCGGAACCGGTGCGGCTAGTTCTCGAGGCGCTCGATGATCGTGACGTTGGCGGTGCCGCCACCCTCGCAGATGGTGAGCAGGCCGTAACGGCCGCCGACGCGCTCGAGTTCGTTGAGCAGCGTCGCCATCAGCTTGGTGCCGGTGGCACCGAGCGGGTGACCGAGGGCGATCGCGCCGCCGTTGACGTTGACCTTGGCCGGGTCGGCGCCGATCTCCTTGATCCACGCGAGGACGACGGGGGCGAAGGCCTCGTTGATCTCGACGACGTCGATGTCGTCGATGGTCAGGCCGGTCTTGGCGAGTGCGTGCTGGGTGGCCGGGATCGGCGCGCTCAGCATGAAGATCGGGTCGTCGCCGCGGGCGCTGACGTGATGGATGCGGGCGCGGGGCTTCAGGCCGTACTTCTGGACGGCTTCCTCGGACGCGAGGAGCAGGGCGCTGGAGCCGTCGGAGATCTGGCTGGCGACGGCGGCGGTCATCTTGCCGTTCTCGACGAGCACGCCCAGGCTCGCCATCTTCTCGAGGCTGGTCTCGCGCGGGCCCTCGTCGGTGGTGACGTCACCGAAGGGGACGACCTCGTTGTCGAAGCGGCCGGCGGCGATGGCGGCCTTGGCCCGCTCGTGGCTCTGCAGGGCCCACTTCTCGAGCTCTTCGCGGCTGATGTCCCACTTGTCGGCGATCATCTCGGCGCCCAGGAACTGGGACACCTCGGTGTTGCCGTAGCGCTCCGTCCAGCCCTTCGACTCCGCGGTGGGGGTGGTGAACCCGAACTGTTCGCCGACGACCATCGCCGAGGAGATCGGGATCTGGCTCATGTTCTGGACGCCACCGGCGACAATGAGGTCGGCGGTGCCGGCGAGGATCGCCTGCGCGCCGAACTGGATGGCCTGCTGGCTCGAACCGCACTGACGGTCGACGGTCACGCCCGGAACGTGCTGCGGCATACCGGCGGCCAGCCACGACAGGCGCGCGATGTTGCCGGCCTGCCCACCGACGGCGTCGACGCAGCCGAAGATGACGTCGTCGACGTCCGCCGGGTCGATACCGGTGCGCTCGACGAGTGCGGAGATGATGTGCGCGCCCAGATCGATCGGGTGGACCGGGGCCAGGCCGCCGTTCTTCTTGCCGATCGGGGTGCGGATGGCGTCGACGATGTAAACCTCGGGCATGAGAACGCTCCTGGTGGTCGGATTACTTGCGGGAGTCGGGGCTGGCGAGCCCGTCGAGAACGATGGAAAGGTACTGCCCGGCGACGGCGGCAGCGGCCTTCGAGCCGCCGGGGCGGTACCAGCGCACGGCCACCCAGACGGTGTCGCGCATGAAACGGAAGACCAGTTCGATGTCGAGGTCCTGGCGGAAGCTGCCGTCCGCGACGCCGGTCTCGAGCACGCCGACCCACAGGTCGCGGAATTCCTGGTTGCGTTCGGCGAGGTAGGCGAACCGCTCGTTTGCGGCGAGATGCTTGGCCTCGTCCTGGTAGATCGCGACGGCGCTGTGCGAGGCGTCGATTGCCTCGAACGACGCGATCACGAGAGCTTCGAAGGTTTCGCGCGACCCCATTCCGGCGTCGACGATCTCCCGGTAGCGGCCGAACAGTTCGTCCTGGAAGCCTCGTAGGATCTCGTCGACCATCGACTCCTTGGAGTCGAAGTGGTGGTAGAGGCTGCCCGAGAGGATCCCGGCCGCGTCCGCGATGTCGCGGACGGTGGTGGCCCGCAGGCCGCGTTCGGCGAACAGGCCCGCAGCGAGTTCGAGGAGCTCGGCGCGGCGCTCGGACTTGTTCGACGACTCGTCGGCGCCTCGGGGTGGAGTCATGTCGTCCATTCTAGCAACCAAGCGATTGCTTGGGTATCGGGTTCACCCCCGGCACTCGGCCGAATGTCACCTGTGTTCGGTCCAACCGAACCCGTGCGACATTCGGCCGAGCGGGTGAAGTGGAGAACCTACGCGCGCTGGCTGGAGACCGAGACGATCTCGCCGGTCATGTAGGTGGTGTAGTCGCTCGCGAGCATCGCGATGACCGACGCGATCTCCCACACCTCGGCGGCGCGACCGTAGGCCTCACGCGAGGCCAGGCTGTCGAGCAGCTCGTCGCTGGTGACCTTCGCCAGGAACGGGTGCTTGGCGATGGACGGCGACACCGCGTTGATGCGGACGCCGAACTCGGCGGCCTCGATCGCGGAGCAGCGGGTGAGCGCCATGACGCCGGCCTTCGCAGCCGCGTAGTGCGACTGCGAGTGCTGCGCGCGCCAGCCCAGGACGGAGGCGTTGTTGACGATGACGCCGCCGTGCGGGGCGTCCTTGAAGTAGCGCAGCGCGGCGCGGGTGGCACGGAAGGTGCTCGTCAGCGTGATGTCGACGACGCGGTCCCACTGCTCGTCGGTCATGTCGACGATCGGGGTCTCGCCGCCCAGGCCGGCGTTGTTGACGAGAACGTCGATGCGGCCGAGCTTCTCGGCGGCGCCGGCGATGAGGGCGTCGACCTGCTCGGTGCTCGAGACGTCGCACACGAACGACTCGACCTGCCGGTCGCCGAACTCGGCGGACAGCTTCTCGACGGTCTCACCGAGACGACGCTCGTGGAAGTCCGAGACCAGGACGTCGGCCCCCTCGAGCAGTGCGCGACGCGCGGTGGAGAAGCCGATGCCGGTGCCGGCCGCGGCGGTCACGACGACCTTCTTGCCCTTGAGCAGGTCGTGGCCCGCGACCTCTTCGGGAGCGACGGAGAGCGGGGACTTGATGGTGGCGGTCACGGGCGTGCCTCTCGGGGAAGGCCGAGCACGCGCTCGGCGATGATGTTGCGCTGGATCTCGTTGGATCCGCCGTAGATGGTGTCGGCGCGGGTGAACAACCACAGGCGCTGCAGGTCGTTCAGCTCCTCGCCGGGCTCGGTGTTCTCGACACCGACGAGCGACGCCGCCCCCTGGACCTCCATGGCGAGTTCGCCGAGGTCGCGGTGCCAGTTGGCCCACAGCAGCTTCGCGACGGACGCCTCGCCACCGTTGGCGCTGGCGTCGACGCTCGCGAGGGTGCGCAACGCATGGGCGCGGATGACCTGCAGGCTCATCCAGGCGCGGGTGAGCTTGTTGCGGACGACGGGATTCTTTGCCGCACCGTTGCTCTCGGCGAGTTCGACGATCGACTCGAGCTCGCGGGCGAAGCCGATCTGCTGGCCCAGGGTCGAGACGCCGCGCTCGAAGGTGAGCGTGCCCATCGCGGTGCCCCAGCCGTTGCCCTCGCCGCCGACGACCAGATCCGCATCGGTGCGGGCGTTGTCGAAGAACACCTCGTTGAATTCGGAGGTGCCGGTGAGCTGGATGATCGGACGGACCTCGACACCCTCCTGGTTCATCGGAACCAACAGGTACGACAGACCCTTGTGGCGCGACGATCCCGGCTCGGTGCGGGCGACGACGAAGCACCAGTCGGCCAGGTGCGCGAGCGACGTCCACACCTTCTGGCCGTTGACGACCCACTGGCCGTCCTCGAGGCGCGCGGTGGTCGACACGTTCGCGAGGTCGGAACCGGCGCCGGGCTCGGAGTAGCCCTGGCACCACAGCTCGGTGACCGTCTTGATCCCCGGCAGGAAGCGCTTCTTCTGCTCCTCGGTGCCGAACGCGATGAGCGTCGGGCCGAGCAGCTCCTCACCGATGTGACTCACGCGCGCAGGGGCATTCGCGCGTGCGTACTCCTGATGGAAGATGATCTGCTGGCTCAGCGTCGCCTCGCGTCCGCCGTGCTCCTTCGGCCACCCGAGGCAGGTCCAACCGGCGGCGGCGAGGTGACGGTCCCATTCGAGGCGTTCCTCGAACGCCTCGTGTTCCCGCCCCGGTCCGCCCAAGCCCTTCAGCTCGGCAAACTTCCCGGTGAGATTTTCCTCGAGCCACTCACGGATTTCCCGCGCAAAGGCCTCGTCAGCAGCTGCCTGCTCGCTGGTCTCAATACCCTGGCTAACGTCCACAGCGATACGGTACCCTACCAAGCACTTGCTTTGTATAGAGGTTCTGCCTCGTTGAGGAGAGATTGTGAGCACGAATGTGACCACCGAGCCCCGGACGACCCCGGCTGCGCTGTGGCGCGCCGCTGAGCAATTCGGATCGAACGAGGCTGTAGCGGACGGATCCGACCGGACCACGTACACCGAGCTGCTGGAGCGCGTGCGCCTCGCAGCCCGGGCGTTGATGGCCAAGGGTGTCGAGGCCGGCGACCGCGTCGCGGTCTGGGCGCCCAACACCCATCACTGGATCGAGGCCTTCCTCGCCGCGCAGTACGTCGGCGCGACGTTGGTGCCGATCAGCACCCGCTACACCGGTCACGAGGCTCTCGATCTGCTCGAGCGCACCCGGGCCAAGGTCCTGGTCGTCCCGGACCGCTTCCTCAAGAACGATCGCCTCGCGGACGTCCTCAAGGCCGCCGGCCCGGACGGCATCCCGACGCTGCAGCTCGTGCTGCGCACGCCGTCGGACGATCCTGCGGCCGGCGCCCCGACCACCGAGTTCCCGGGCGGCGAGATCCTCGAGTGGGATCAGCTCGCCGCCGCGGCCGAGCCGGTTTCCGTGGAGGAGGCCGACGCTCGTGCCCGCGCCGTCTCCCCCGACGACGTCGCCGACATCCTGTTCACGTCCGGCACCACCGGCAAGAGCAAGGGCGTCATGACCGCGCACCGCCAGACCGTCGGCATCGCCGACGCGTGGGCCGACTGCGCCGAGGTCGACAGCAACGACCGCTACCTCGTCATCAACCCGTTCTTCCACACCTTCGGCTACAAGGCCGGACTCATGGTGTGCATCCTGCGCGGCGCCACGATGGTCCCGGCGGCGGTCTTCGACGTGCCCACGATCATGGCGACCATCGCGAACGAGAAGATCAGCGTGCTGCCGGGCGCCCCGACGATCCACCAGACGATCCTCGACTTCCCGACCCGCGACGACTACGACCTGTCGAGCCTGCGCGTCGCGATCACCGGTGCCGCAGCGGTGCCCGTCGTCCTCGTCGAGCGCATGCAGGCCGAACTCGGCTACGACGCCGTCATCACCGCCTACGGCCAGACCGAGGCGGTCGTGGTGACGATGTGCCGTACCGACGACGACCCGGTCACGGTGGCGACGTCGTCGGGCCGCGCGATCCCCGGCATGGAAGTCAAGATCGGTGAGCACGGGGAGATCCTGGTGCGCGGCGAGAACGTCATGCTCGGCTACCTCGACGACCCCGAGTCGACGAAGAAGACGATCGACGCCGACGGCTGGCTGCACACCGGCGACGTGGGCGTGCTCGACGAGCGCGGCTACCTCGACATCACCGACCGCCTCAAGGACATGTACATCTCCGGCGGCTTCAACGTGTACCCCGCGGAGATCGAGAACGCGCTCGCCCGAATGGATTCCCTCGCCGAGGCCGCCGTCATCGGCATCCCGGACGAGCGGATGGGCGAGGTCGGCCGTGCCTACGTCGTGCCGAAGGCCGGCGTCACCGTCACCGCGGAAGAGGTCATCGCGTTCTGCAAGGAGCGCCTGGCGAACTTCAAGATCCCGCGTGAGGTGGCGATCGTCGGCGCGCTGCCCCGCAATCCGTCGGGCAAGGTGCTCAAGAACGATCTGCGGGAGGGCAGGGCATGACCGTCCCCGTCGATCTTCCCGACGAGGGTGAGGTCGTCACCTACGAGGTCCGCGATCACGTCGCGTTCGTGACGCTGAATCGTCCCGATTACCGCAACGCGCAGAACTCGGTGATGACGTACGCCCTCGACGCCGCGTTCGAGCGGGCCGTCGAGGACGACGACGTCAAGGTGATCGTGCTGGCCGGAAACGGCGAGCACTTCAGCGCGGGCCACGACATCGGCACGCCCGGCCGCGACCATCACGTGCACTACGAGAACAAGGCCGCCCTGTGGTGGGACCATCTCGGCAAGGACGCCGGCGAGCAACGGTTCTCGCGGGAGACCGAGGTGTATCTGGGAATGTGCCGCCGCTGGCGGGAGATCCCGAAGCCGATGATCGCCCAGGTGCACGGCGCGTGCATCGCCGGTGGCCTGATGCTCGCCTGGTGCTGCGACCTGATCGTGGCATCGGACGACGCCTTCTTCGCCGATCCCGTTGTCCGGATGGGCATTCCGGGTGTCGAGTACTTCGCGCACCCGTGGGTGCTGGGGTCGCGGTTCGCGAAGGAGGTCCTGTTCACCGGTGACCGCTTCCCGGCGCAGCGCGCGTACGAGGTCGGCATGGTCAACCGGGTCGTCCCGCGCGACGATCTCGCGTCGGAGACGATCGCGCTGGCCGCGCGGATCGCGGAGATGCCGCGGTTCGGGCTGGCACTCACCAAGAAGGCCGTCAACCAGTGCGAGGACCTCATGGGTCAGCGCGCCGGTATGGACTCGGTGTTCGGCCTGCACCACTTTGCCCACGCCCACAATGCCGAGATCGGTCGGGACTCCCTGGGTGGAATGGACGTCAACAGTATGAAAGCGAAGGCGAAATAGTGGATCTCGAACTGGATGAAAAGGCCCGCGCCTTCCAACTGGAAGTGCGCGAATGGCTCGCGGCCAACGTCCCGGCGGAGCCGCTGCCGTCGATGGACACCGCGGAGGGCTTCGAGGCCCACCGTGCGTGGGAGCACAAGCTCGCCGACGCCCGCCTGTCCACCGTCGCATGGCCCGCGGAGTACGGCGGACGCGACGCGTCGATGATCGAGTGGATCATCTTCGAAGAGGAGTACTACAAGGCCGGTGCTCCCGGCCGTGTCAGTCAGAACGGCATCTTCCTGTTCGCGCCGACGCTGTTCGAGCACGGCACCGAGGAGCAGCTCGCGCGCATCATGCCGCGCATGTCCCGCGCCGACGACATCTGGGCGCAGGCGTGGTCCGAGCCGGAGGCCGGTTCCGACCTGGCGGGTATCCGGTCGACGGCGCGTCGCACCGACGGCGGCTGGATCCTCAACGGGCAGAAGACGTGGAGCTCGCGTGCCGTGTACGCGGACTGGGGCTTCGGCATGTTCCGTACCGACCCGGAGGCGCAGCGCCACAAGGGTCTGACGTACTTCATGTTCCCGCTGAACCAGGACGGTGTCACCGTCCGGGCGATCCCGCAGCTCGACGGCGAGCCGGGCTTTGCGGAGATCTTCTTCGAGGACGTGTTCGTGCCGGACACCGACGTGGTCGGCGAGGTGAACAACGGCTGGCGGGTCGCGATGAGTACCGCGTCCAACGAGCGTGGCCTGTCGCTGCGCAGCCCGGGCCGGTTCATGTCCGCGGTCGACCGCCTGATCGAGGTGTGGAAGGCGAACTCCGACGCCACCGACACGGCCGCGCGGGACCGTGTCGTCGACGCGTGGATCGGCGCCGAGGCGTACCGCCTGCACACGTGGGGCACCGTGACCCGCATGCTCGAGGGTGTGCCGCTCGGTGTCGAGGGCTCGATCAACAAGATCTTCTGGTCGGAACTCGACGTCCGCATCCACGAGACCGCTCTCGACCTGCTGGGCGCCGACGGCGAGCTCGCCGGCAAGTGGCAGGACGGGTACCTGTTCTCGCTGTCCGGCCCGATCTACGCCGGCACCAACGAAATTCAGCGCAACATCGTTGCCGAGCGGCTGCTCGGACTCCCGAAGGCGGATCGATGAAATTTTCTCTCACCACCGAGCAGCGCGACTTCGCGGACAGCCTCCGCGGCCTGCTCGCAGGCGCCAACACCCCCGCCGTCGTCCGTGCGTGGGGTGAGAACGACACCACTGCCGGCCGTGAGCTGCTGACCCAGCTCGCCGAGACCGGTGTGACCGCGCTCGCGGTGCCCGAGGAATACGACGGTATCGGGGCGCATCCGGCCGATCTCGCGGTCGCGTTCATCGAGCTGGGTCGCGCCGCGGTGCCCGGCCCGCTCGTCGAGACGGCAGCCGCCGTTCCCGCGCTGCTGTCGGCCCTGACCGACCAGGCCCCGGCCAAGCGGTTCCTGCCGGGTATCGCCGAGGGCAGTGCGCTCGCGTCGCTGGTGCTCGAGCCGTCCACCCCGCGGGCTCTCGACGCTGATCTCGCCGACGCCGTTCTGAAGGTCTCCGGGGACACCCTCGAGCTGGTGCGCCCGACGACGCAGCTCGAGTCCGTCGATCCGGCCCGCCGCCTGTTCGAGGTCGAGTCGGTCGAGACCCTCGCACAGGGCGCGGATGTCGCCGCGGCCGCCGAGAAGGCCTACGACCTCGCGGTTCTGGCCGCGTCCGCGCAGCTGATCGGTGCCGGTCACGCGATGATCGACACCGCCACCGAGTACGCGAAGAACCGTTCGCAGTTCGGTCGCGTCATCGGCAGCTTCCAGGCCGTCAAGCATCACCTGTCCGACGCGAAGGTGGCCGTCGAGATGGCGACCCCGCTCGTGTACGGCGCGGCGATCTCCATCGCCGAAGGCAGCACCACGGTCGCCCGAGACGTGTCGGCCGCCAAGGTGGCCGCCGCGAACGCCGCCTACGTGGCGTCCCGCAAGGCGCTGCAGGTCCACGGCGCGATCGGTTACACCCTCGAGTGCGACCTGTCGCTGTGGCTGACCAAGACGCGGGCACTGCAGTCCGCGTGGGGCACCGCTTCTGCACACCGCGCACGGATTGCGAGTGCGCTGTGAGTGGGGTCGGTGTGTTCTCGGAGGAGCAGATCGAGCTCCGCAAGACCGTTGCCCAGTTGCTCGCCAAGCGGGCCGACGCGGCTGCGCTGCGCAAGACCCTCGAATCGGGTGAGCCGTTCGATCGTGGCCTGTGGGACGTGCTGTGCCAGCAGGTCGGTGTCGCGGCTCTCGCGATCCCCGAGGAGTTCGGTGGCTTCGGCGCGACCGTCGTCGAGCAGCATCTGGTGCTCGAGGAGCTCGGTGCCGCGCTGACGCCGTCACCGATGTTCGGTTCGGCCGTCCTGGCCGCGCAGACGATCCTGGCGACCGGCAACACGGAGGCGTGCGAGCGCCTGCTGCCCGGCATCGCCGAGGGCTCGTCCGTCGCCGCACTGTGCTGGGTGGGCCCCGAAGGGCATTGGCGCAGTGACGATGTCGCGTGCACGGCCGCCGGCAGCGATGCCGACGGCTACACCGTCTCCGGGACCGCGCACTATGTGCTCGACGGCGCGCACGCCGACGTGCTCATCGTGGCTGCAGTCGTGGAAGGCACAGACGGCGCGATCGCACTGTTCGAGGTCGACCCGTCCGCCGACGGCGTCGCCCGCCGCCAGCTGCCGACGATGGACCTGACCCGTCCGATGTCGTTGGTGGAGTTCGCGTCCGCTCCCGCGGTCCGGCTCACCGCCGACGACGCGTCCGCCGCGCTCGAGCGGGTGCGGCAGATCGCGATCGTCGCGCTGACGGCCGAGCAGGTCGGCGCCGCGGCACGCTGCCTGCAGATGACCGTGGACTACAGCAAGGACCGCGTCCAGTTCGGTCGCGCGATCGGCAGCTTCCAGGCCCTCAAGCACCGCATGGCCGATCTGTACTTCCTCGTGGAGACGGCCCGGTCGGCGTCGTACGCGGCCGTGCACTCGCTGGCCGAGGGCCTGCCGACGGCTGCCGCCGACGCCGCCGTCGCGAAGGCGTACTGCTCGGAGGCGTTCCTCGCGATCACCGGCGATTCCATCCAGCTGCACGGCGGCATCGCCATCACGTGGGAGCACGACGCGCACCTGTTCTTCAAGCGCGCCCACGGCAGCGCGCAGCTCCTCGGCCAGCCCGAAGAGTTCCTCGCAGAGATGGAGACGCTCGCGGGCCTGTCCGCCTGATTCCCTCCCCTGCACACGCCGAGGGCCGGTCCGGAAGATTCCGGGCCGGCCCTCGGCGTATCTCGTTGCAGTTCACTCCTTGTCGCACAACTCCTCGAGATACTGCGCGACACCGTCCTCGTCGTTCGACGGCAACACCCGGTCGGCCAGCGCCAGCACCTCGGGCAGCGCGTTCGCCGGGGCCAGTGCGGTGCCCGCCCAGGCCAGCATCGGGACGTCGTTCATCGCATCACCGACGACGGCGACCTCGTGCGCCGCAATACCTCTCGCCGCACACAGCCGTGCGAGCGCGCTGGCCTTCGACACCCCGGTCGCCGCCATCTCCACGTACGGCGCACCCGAGTGCGTCAGCTCGACACCGTCGACGCCGGCTTCGACCGCCAGCCGGTACAGCTCGCGGCTGGGGACCTCCGGGTGCCGCGCGACGATCTTGACCATCGGCTCCCCCGTCCGTGGCAGTTCTTCCTCGAGAATCATCTCGTCCAGGGTCCGGTGATGGTCGGCGTAGTCGCACAGCGCCGCATACTCCGGTTCGGCGACGAACGTCGTGGGACCGACGTTCGCGAACACCACACCCGGCACGAGCGTGCGGACCTGTTCCATCGCGGCGAGAGCCTCGGCGACCTCGATCGAAACGGTGCCGGTGATCTCCGGGGTGCCGTCGGCGAGATCGAGGGTGACAGCCCCGTTGGCGCAGATCACCTCGCCGCGGAACCCGCAGGACCGGGCGAGCGCGTCGACCGAATGCCGGGCGCGCGCGGTCGCCCACACCACCTCGACACCGGCGTCCCGCGCCGCTGCCATCGCCTTCGCAGTACGCGGCGACACCGTCCGGTCGGACCGCAGCAGGGTCCCGTCGAGGTCGGAGGCCACCAGTTCGATTCGCGTCACCCGTCGATGATCCCAGACGCGGAATCCGGCCCGACCTCGGTCGACGGCCGAACACGGTGCCACCGTTGAGGTGGATCACCTGAGCGTTCACCAGGCTGCCGGCCTCGCTGCACAGCCACAGGATCGCCGCACCGACATCGGCACACCGGTACCGAGCCGGCCGATCGGAATCCCCCGAATCATCTTCTGCACAGCGGAATCGTCGGGGACGCCGGCGATGGGGACGAGGATGCCGACGTCGCCCACCAGGTCCGTCACTCGGGCGAGCGCGTCCGTGGTGCCGTCACTGCCCGTGACGTCGAACGGGTACGCCACCGCCCCTCCTCCGTCCGCTCCGACAGTGCTCCCCGGTGGCAGTCCGGAAAGCTCACGCGGTTTCCGTTTCTCACCGAACGGGATTCATGGTGCCCGAACGAATTCCGTGGAATCGTCCCGATCGGACGAACCGCCGTGTGGCACTCCACGAAGAGCGCCCGGTCGCACTGCAGCGCGGCCGGAAGGCTCCTAGCCTGGACCCATGACCACCCCAGAGATCGCCCTGAATTCCGGAACAGTCGTCCCGCAGCTCGGCCTGGGCGTATGGCAGGCCACCGACGACGAGACCGAGCGTGCCGTGCGCTTCGCGTTGGACGAGGCCGGCTACCGGCACGTCGACACCGCCGCCGCGTACGGCAACGAGGAGGGCGTCGGCCGCGGCGTCGCGACCTCGTCGGTGCCCCGCGAGGACATCTTCGTCACCACCAAGCTGTGGAACTCCGACCAGGGGTACGAGCCAGCGCTCGCGGCGTTCGACGCGAGTCTGTCCCGGCTCGGCCTCGACTACGTCGACCTGTACCTGATCCACTGGCCGCTCCAGGATCGGGACACCCGCCTGCGCACATGGGACGCACTCGAGACGATCGCCGAATCCGGGCGGGCCAAGGCGATCGGAGTCTGTAACTTCGAACCCCACCACCTGCAGGAACTCGTCGACCGGGGCGGTCTGCTCCCGGCCGTGGACCAGGTGGAACTGCATCCTCGTCTCCCGCAGCACGCGATCCGCGACTTCGCCGCCCTGCACGGCATCGCGGTCGAGTCGTGGAGCCCACTCGGCGGCACCGCCAATTCCGGCTGGGGCGACGCGTCCAAGCCCAACACCCTGCTCGACGACCCTGTCGTCGCCCGGGTCGGCGCACGGCACGGCAAGTCGGCCGCCCAGGTCCTCATCCGCTGGCACCTGCAGAACGGGCTGATCGTCATCCCGAAGTCGGTGCACACCGACCGGATCGCGCAGAACATCGACGTGTTCGACTTCCAGCTCACCGATCAGGACCTCGCCGACATCGCAACCCTCGACGACGGTACCCGGGTCGGGTTCCATCCGGACCGGATGAACATGGGTGCACCGGCGTAGACGCGATTCGCCGGAATCCCGCGACCCACCGCTCGCGGGTCCGTACGCGTCTGCGCGAGTCGTGTCACCGGATGGTCGAACCGGCGTCGACCGGCAGGGAGATCCCGGTGACATATCGAGCGTCGGTCGAGGTGAGATACATCAATGCACCGGTGACGTCGGAGACATCGATCCGTTCGACCGGCAACGAGTTGACGAAGATGGGCGCGAGATCGGGTCGCTGCTCCAGCAGTCCCGGTAGAACCTGCGAATGACCTTGTGGCGTATCGACTCCCGTAGGATTGATCATGTTCACACGGATGTTCCGGTCGGAGAGTTCGAGAGCCAACGATCTACACAGCCCCGTGAGTGCGTGCTTGGAGGCAACGTACGGCAGGTAGAAGGGGAGCCCGATCGTGCTCGCCGTCGAACCGGTGATCACGATGCTTCCGCCACCGGCAGCTTCCAGGTGCGGGATGGAGACTGCACAGGTGTTCCACACTCCGGTGAGGTTGACGTCGAGGGTCGCCTGCCAGAGTTCCTCGGTGACCTCCTCGTGGGGTTGGACGGTACAAATCGACGCATTGGCGACGACGACGTCCAACCGCCCCAGCTTCTCGACGCCTTCGGAGACGGCTCGCTGCAATCCACCTCGGTCGCGGACATCGGCCTCCGCGATGTGGACGCGGCGCCCGGCCGCTTCGACCATGCGCGCCGTCTCCGCAAGTCCCTCGCTCGTCCCCATCGGGTAGGGGACGAGATCCTCTTGCCGGCAGATATCGATCGCAATGACGTCGGCACCTTCGGTCGCCATGGCTACCGCGTGATTACGCCCCTGGCTTTGTGCCGCTCCGGTAACGAGCACGACTTTTCCCTGCATTCTCACATCTACCTCACGATCCAGAATCTCGGATGTTCCACGGAGTGAGCACCCACGTTTCGAGTGGTTCCCGGCACGACCGGGTGAAAGACAGTGTGTTGCAGGTCTACCCGAGTGCCGCCCACGACCGGAACAAGGCGAGACCGAAGACCGTGGCTGCCCTACCCGGACAGCCACGGTCGGCATTCAGCGTGCCGCGGATTCGCTCGGCTTCAGCACGCGTCGAATCAGCTGCCACAGCTCGAGACGGGCCGGCCCCGTGAGCGACAGTTTGGGGAAGGTGAGGAACCCGTGGAACAGGCCGTCGAAGCGGTGCGCGATCACGGGGACGCCGTCGTCCGCGAGACGCTCGGCATACTGGTCCCCTGCCGTGCAGGGCGGGTCCAGCTCGGCTGTGACGACGAGTGCCGGCGGGAGCCCCGCGAGCGATGCAGCTCGGGTGGGGACGACGAACTCGCTCGTCCGGTCACCGGGCGCGTACTGCTCCCAATACCAGCGCATCGCCTTCGTGGTGTTGTAGTAACCCACGCCGTACTGCTGGTACGACTCGGTCGTGAAGTCGTCGTCGATGACCGGGTAAAGGAGGATCTGGGCAGCGATGCGCGGAACACCTCGCTCCCGAGCTGCCAGCGACACCGTCGCCGCGAGATTCCCGCCGGCGCTGTCTCCGGCGACCGCGATACGACCCGGATCCCCTCCGTACTCACCGACATTCTCTGCGGTCCACAGCAGCGCTGCGTAGACATCCTCCATCGCGGCGGGCGCCTGGTGTTCCGGTGCAAGCCGGTAGTCGACCGAGACGACCACCGAATCCACTGCGTCCGCCATCGAGCGGCAGAACTCGTCGTGGGAATCCAGGCCGCAGAAGACGAATCCCCCACCGTGAGCGAACACGATCACCGGTAGCGGGTCGTTCGTCTCGGCGTGGGGGACATAGATGCGCAGTGGCAGATCTCCACCCGGACCGTCGATGAGGACGTCGCGCGCGACCCGCATGTCGGGTGTGCGGGTCAGTGGCGCTCGACGAGAGGCGATGATCTCGCGGAGTTCCTGAGGCGAGTACTGCGTGACGTCCGGGAAACTGGACTCGAGAACGTCCAGCATTGCTTCCACATCAGGATGCAAATCGGATCGGCGAACCTCTCCCACGTGACTTTTCCTCTCTTGCGTTCGGTATTTCGAATCCGGAGAGCAAACAGGCCGCAGTCCCGGAGGGAGCGGGCGCATCGCTCGGGTCCGATCACCCCAGGTTCACAGCACCTGCTCACGGCTACAAGACCGGTGTCCCGGCGAACGGGAAGGTTCGATCCACGGCGCTCGTCCGAAAGTCTCGAGAATCACCCGAACCCTCCCGGACAACGGAACCGGCTCCTACTATCGGCGGGGTATCCGGCGCACGAGGAGCGGTGTCACAGTGAGTTCCCATCAGGTGCTCGGCAAGCAGGTCGACATGCCGGTCGAGATCCGGGCAGCGTCGGCGTTCATGGCGATGTACTCCGTCCCGACGAAGGCTGCCCAGAGACTGATCGACTACACGGGCCTCGAGATCCTGCAGTACCGGCCCGGACGCGGACTGTGCGGACTCGTCTTCGTCGACTACGTCGACGGCGATCTCGGGCCGTACAACGAATTCGGCGTCACGTTCATGGTGCGCGACCACCGCCGGCGTGGACGGTCGTCGGTGCTCGGCGATCTTCGATCGCTGGCCGGCGGCAACGCGGGGGCGCTGATCCATCGACTCCCGGTCGACGGCGAGTTCACGCTCGCTGCCGGACGCGGCATCTGGGGCTTCCCGAAGATCCTGGCCGACTTCGAGGCCGACCACAGCGGTCCGATCCGACGCGGCGCGGTCGGCCAGGACGGTCGACTCGTCGCGGAACTGCTCGTGAAGCAGGGCATCCGCACCCCCGGCGGCGGCGCCCACGCCTCGGTGGAGGCGTACTCGCACCTCGACGGCGTCACCCGTCATACGGCGTGGGACATGAATCCGACCGGGGTCCGCACCCGGATCGGTGGTGCCCGGCTGCGACTCGGCAGCCATCCGATCGCCGACGAGCTGCGCTCGCTCGGTCTGCCTCGTCGGGCCCTGATGACGACCACGATCCCCGATCTGCGGATGACGTTCGGCGACGCGGTCGCCGTCTGATCCACTCCGGGAATGTTCGGCGTGGTTCCTCTTGCGAATCGAGACCAACTGGTGTGTGCTGAAGACTTGGACATTTGATCAACTTCGATTCTCCACCTCGCGCAAAGGATTACGTCTTGACGATCAGTCGACGCAGTGTGCTGGCCGGAGTCGCGGCCGCACCGGCGCTCGCAGCCATGACCAGCGCAACCGCTTCCGCCCGACCGCACGCCGCCACCGGCCCCGCCCGGCGGGACACGCCCGACCGGGGCTTCCGGGTCGGTGTCGGCCTGTCGGACGTGACCGGGCCGGTCGCCGAGAACGGCATGATGGGCTACTCGCAGTTCGACCAGCGGGCCGAGGGCCTGCATCAGCGGACCCGCGTGCGCGCCTACGTCTTCGCCGACGCCGACGACAACCGGGTCGTGTACACCTGCGCCGACACGTGCATGGTCTTCCAGGCCGTGCACGACGCCGTCCTGGCCCGTCTCGCCGAGAAGTTCGGCGACCGGTACACCGAGAAGAACGTCATGCTCACCGCCGTGCACTCGCATGCCGCGTGCGGTGGTGCCTCGCAGGACTATGCGTACAGTCTGGCGACGCTGGGCTTCCAACCGCAGGTGTTCGACGCCGAGGTCGACGGCACGGTCGAGGCGATCGTCGCCGCGCACGACAATCTGGCGTCCGGCACCGTCGCGTACGGGCGCAGCGAACTGACCGACGCCAGCGTGAACCGGTCGCGGGCGGCCTTCGACCGGAACCCGCAGCGCGACAAGGACTACTACCCGCTCGGTATCGACACCGCGATGCGGGTGCTCCGGATCGGCCAGGGCGGCGACAACGTCGGCGGCATCGGCTGGTTTCCCACCCACGGTGCATCGCTCACCAACGAGAACCACCTGATCTCGGGCGACAACAAGGGTGCCGCCGCCTACTTCTGGGAGCACGACGTCGCCGGGGTACGCTACCTCGACGGCGCGCCCGGGTTCGTGGCGTGCTTCCCGCAGACCAACACCGGGGACATGTCGCCGAACCTCGATCTGAAGCCCGGGCAGGGCCCGACCGGCGACGAGTTCGAGAATGCCCGCATCATCGGCGAGCGGCAGGTCGCGGCGGCACGGGAGGCGTTCGAGCAGGCCACCGCGATGTCCGCACCCGTCGTGGACAGCCGAATCATGTACCTGGACATGGCGAACCAGGTCGTGGACGGCAAGTACACGTCCGACGGGCAGACCCGCCGTACCGCGCCGGCGTGCATCGGTGCCGCGATGGCGGCGGGCAGCACCGAGGACGGGCCCGCGATCGAGATCTTCACCGAGGGCACCCGCAACCCGCTCATCGACGCGCTCGGCGGCATCGACGCGGAGACCCCGCAGTGGCTCGCGGACGCGCAGGCACCCAAACTGGTACTCGTTCCGGTCGGCCTGCTGCCCCCGGACGGCTGGGTGCCGCACGTGCTCAAGATCCAGATCATCCGCATCGGTGACGTCTACGTCGTGGGCGGGCCGGCCGAGTTCACGATCGTCTCCGGTCTGCGGATCCGGCGCACCGTCGCCGAGGAACTCGGCGTCCCGCTCGAGAACGTCGTCTTCAACGGCTACGCCAACGCGTACTCCAGCTACTGCACCACCCCCGAGGAGTACGACGCCCAGCAGTACGAGGGCGGCTCGACCCTGTTCGGCCGCAACACTCTTCCCGCCTACCAGCAGGGCTTCGCGGCCCTGGCGGCCGCGATGAAAGCCGGCACCGATGTCCCCCGCGGGCCCGCACCCCGGGACCTGTCCGGCTTCCAGCCCGGCTTCGGGCGCGACGTCCCGTTCGACACACCGCTTCCCGGGCGGGACTTCGGTGACGTCCTGGTCCAGCCGGCCGGAACCGTCGGCACCGGCGAGCAGGTGGCCGTCGAGTTCGTCACCGGACACCCCAAGAACGACCTGCGCCGCGGCGGAACGTATTTCGAGGTGCAGCGCCGCGACGGCAACCGGTGGATCCGGCACGCCGACGACGGCGACTGGGCCACCAGGTACCACTGGCGGCGCGACGGCCTCAACGCGTCGATCACCCGCATCACGTGGGACGTTCCCGCCGGTACCCCGGCGGGCACCTACCGCATCCAGCACTTCGGGAACTGGAAGAACCCCGAGGGTGCGGTCTTCGCGCTCACCGGAACCTCCGCCGACTTCACCGTCCGCTAGCGCCCCGGTATCAGCTGAAGGGTTCCTTGGTGCGCAGCAAGCGCACCAAGGAACCCTTCAGCTGCCGCTGGACTCCAGAATTTCCTTGGCATTCTCCAGGTTTCCGCGCACGTCACGGGCGTACAACTTCTGCGCGATGGCATCGGCGAACTTGAAGAGGCCCGACCCCTCCTCCCCGTCCTGCCGGAACGTCACCTTGGTGGCACCGTCGCCGTCGCTCTCGAAGTCCAGTTCACGCGTGTACCCGATCTTCGATTCCCGCGACTCGAAGCCGATCCGCTTGTTCTTCTCGTACGCGGTGATCTCCTCGGTTGCGTGAACCTTCGCGCCGGCCACCCGTGCCTCGAGCGATGCCACCGAACCGACCTCGTCGGGCGCACCGGACAGCATCTTGTACTCGGTGACATTCGTGCCCCATTCCAGGGCATGATCGGGATCGGTGAAGTACTCGAACACTTCGGGAAGCGGACGATTGATGACGACGGATTCGTCCGTCCGCAGCGTCTTGGCCATGAATCTCACATCCTCGACTCGCGACAGCGGTCGACGCGGCACGCAGGAGGTTGGCGCACTCGCGCCGATTGACTGCTCGTACAGCCGCTTTCACGATCAACAGGGCGGCACCTGCACGAGCATTACTTCCGATCCTAGCCCCGCCGACTGCAGTTTTGAAGGACTCGGACAGACGAAAGGTCCCTTCGTTCACACGAAGGGACCCTTCAGCCTTCCCCGTCCCCCTGGGTCTTGCTACAGCCAGGTGTCCTCGGTGGTGGCGGTGAGGAACGCCTCGAGGTCGTCCCGCCATGTGGCCGGCACGGTCTTGTCCGGTTCGATACCGGTGTACTGGCCTCGGTAGAACAACAGTGGCCGTTCGTCTTTGATCTCGCTCATCGAGTGCACGCGACCGAAGACGACGTAGTGGTCGCCGCCGTCGTGGACGGTTTCGACGGTGCAGTCGATGTGGGCGAGTGATCCGGTGAGGATCGGCGAGCCCAGTGGTGACGGCGTCCAGTCGATGCCCGTGAACTTGTCGGGTTCGCGGGATCCGAACCGGGCGCACGTCGCCTGCTGTTCCTCGGCGAGGACGTTGACGGCGAAGTGGCCGGACCGTTCGATCGACGCCCACGACCGCGACGCCTTGGTGGGGCAGAACAGCACGAGCGGCGGGTCGAGCGACAGCGCCGCGAACGACTGGCACGCGAACCCGACCGGGGCGCCGTCGTCCACGGTCGTGATGATCGTGACGCCGGTGCAGAACTGGCCGAGGACGTTGCGGAACTGGCGCGGATCGAGTTCCGCACCGGTTCCGGACGTCTCCTGCGCGGACATTACTTGAACCCCACTGTGAAGTCGTGGCCCCACAGGCTGACCGCGGTGCTTTCCTTCGCGATCCACGTATCGTCCTCGACTTCGAGTCCCTCGCAGCCGAATTCGACGTCGAAGCCGCCCGGTGTCTTCATGTAGAAGGACAGCATCTGGTCGTTGACATGGCGACCGAGTGTCGCCGACATCTTGACGTTCTTGCGCTGCGCCCGGTCGAGACACAGGCCGACGTCGTCGGAGTTCTCGACTTCCATCATGAGGTGCACGATGCCCGACGGGTTGGGCAGCGGCGCGAACGCGAGGCTGTGGTGCCGTGGGTTGCAGCCGAGGAACCGCAACCATGCCGGCTCACCGTCCGCGGGGCGTCCGACGACCTGCGGGGGCAGGCGCATCGAGTCGCGCAGCTTGAAACCGAGTACGTCCCGGTAGAACTCGAGGTCCGCGACATCGTCCTTGGTGGCGAGCACGACGTGCCCGAGACCCTGTTCACCGGTGACGAACCTGTGCCCGTAGGGGCTCACGATGCGGCGGTGCTGCAGGGCTACGGTGTGGAAGATCTCCAGTCGGGAGCCCGAGGCGTCACGGCACGTGATGAATTCGACGACGTTGCGTTCGGCCGCCTCCTCCTTGGTGCCCTCCTCGAAGGCCCAGTCGGCCTTGGCGAGTCGTTCACGGATCTCCTGCAGCCCTTCGGCGTTGGCGCATTCCCAGCCGGCCGCGTACAGGCCGTCGCGCTCACCGGGGACGATGACGAGCCGTGCCGGGTAGTCGTCCATACGCAGGTACAGGTTGTCGGGGTTCGCTCCCTTGCCCTCGATCATGCCGAGGACCTTGAGGCCGTACTCGCGCCAGGCCGCGATGTCGGTGGCCTCGATGCGCAGGTACGCGAGGGTACGGATACTCATCACTTGTCTCCATCGAGAAGGAAGTCGCCCGCGAGCCGGTTGAACTCGTCGAACTTCTCGAGCTGCGCCCAGTGCCCGCAGCCGCCGAACACGTGCAGCTGGACCCGCGGAATCATCTTGAGCGCCACCAGCGCTCCGTCGATCGGGTTGACGCGGTCCTCACGGCCCCAGATGAGCAGGACACGCTGACGCAGCTTGTAGGCGTCGCGCCACAGCATGCCGAGCTCGAAATCGGGGCCGGAGAACGACTTGCCCATCGCCTTCGCCGCGCCGAGCGACTCGGGGGTGCTCGCCGCCGCGAAGCGTTCGTCGATCAGCTCGTCGGTGACGAGCTTCTGGTCGAACACCATGATGCGCAGGAACGCCTCGAGATTCTCTCGGGTCGGCTGGTACGAGAACTTGCCGAGATTCTTGACGCCCTCGGTGGGGTCGGGCGCGAACAGGTTGACGCTCAGGCCGCCGGGCCCCATCAGCACGAGCCGGCCGGCCCGGTCCGGGTGGTCCAGCGCGAACCGCACTGCGGCACCGCCGCCGAGCGAATTACCGAGCAGGTGAACGCGTTCGGTGATGCCGAGGGTGTCGAGCAGGTCCTTCAGTGCCGACGCACTGTGCCGGAAGTACTGCGGGTGCTCGGTGGGCTTGTCGGACCGGCCGTAGCCGGGCTGGTCCACCGCGATCACGTGGAACTGCTCGGCCAGCACCGGAATGTTCTTGGAGAAGTTCGACCACGACGACGCCCCCGGCCCGCCGCCGTGCAGGAGCACGATCGTCGGCCCGTTGCCGACCCCCGCCTCGTGGTAGTGCAGCTTCAGATCCGGGCGGACCTGCGCGAAGCGGGACGTGGACTCGTACGTGAGTTCTTCGGTTGCCGTCATGCGTGTCCCCTAGACCATCGTGTCCGTGAGCGGCAGACCGAACTCGGCACCACCGAACATGACGTAGGCGCGCTCGGCGTCGTTGGCCGCATGGACCCGGCCGGCATGGGCGTCGCGCCAGAAACGCTGGATCGGAGTGCCGTTCGCGAGCGCGGTGGCACCCGAGTTCTCGAACAGCAGATCGATCGACGCGATCGCGCGGCCCGTGGCACGGACCTGGTCGCGGCGGGCGCGCAGCCGAAGCTCCATCGGAACCTCTTCGCCCGCGAGCAGGTGTGCGTACTCGTCGGCGACGTTGCCGGACAGCTGACGCCACGCGGCGTCGATGTCGCTGGCGGCCTCGGCGACGCGCACCTTGGCGAACGGGTCGTCCTTGGCCTTCTCACCGGCGTACGCGGCACGGACCCGCTTACCCTGGTGCTCGACGTGCGCATCGTAGGCGCCGTAGGCCATTCCGACGATCGGAGTGGAGATGGTGGTGGGATGAATGGTGCCCCACGGCATCTTGTAGACGGGCGCCGTGTTGTTCTGCAGGCCCGGCGCGGTGAGGTCGCTCATGGCCTTGAAGCTCAGGAACCGGTGCCGCGGCACGAACACGTCCTTGACGACGATCGTGTTGGAGCCGGTGCCGCGCAGGCCGACGACGTTCCAGACGTCGTCGATCTCGTAGTCCTCGCGCGGGATGAGGAAGCTACCGAAGTCGACGGGGCGACCGTCCTTGATGACCGGACCACCGACGACGACCCACGACGCGTGGTCGCTGCCCGAAGACCAGGCCCATGCACCGTTGACCTTGTAGCCGCCGTCGACGACCTCACCGGCACCCATCGGGGCGTACGACGACGAGATGCGAACGTCGGTGTCCTTGCCCCACACGTCTTCCTGCGCCTGCTGGTCGAACAGGGCGAGGTGCCAGTTGTGGACACCGATGATGCCGGCGACCCACCCGGTGGAACCGCACGCGCTCGCAAGATTGCGCACCGCGGTGTAGAAGGTGACGGGGTCGACCTCGTAGCCACCCCACTGCTTCGGCTGCAACAGACGGAAGAAGCCGGTCTCCTGCAGTGCCTTGATGGACTCGTCGGGGATGCGGCGCAGATCCTCGGTTTCCTGCGCACGTTCACGCAGCACCGGCAGTAGCGCGTCGATCCGCTGCATCACCTCGCGGCTGTCATGGTCACCCACTGGACGCTCCCGTCTGTGTTATCGATGTTCACTTGCCCTGAGACTAGAACACGTTCTCCCTCGTGTCGAGGACACCCGTATTCCACCGGTTACGCACAGTTGTTACCGATCGCAAGCATGCGTTATCTAGCGGAATCTGTCCGAGTTCTATAACGTGTTCTAGCAACAGCTAGGAAGGGATGTGAGGTACTGATGGCGCAGATTCGTGAGATCGACGTGGGAGCCGCCCCGACGCGTTTCGCACGCGGTTGGCACTGCATCGGCCTGGAGCGGGAGTTCCTCGACGGGAAACCGCACTCGGTGGAGGCGTTCGGCACCAAGCTCGTCGTGTTCGCGGACAGCAAGGGCGATCTCAAGGTTCTCGACGCATACTGCCGGCACATGGGCGGTGACTTGAGCCAGGGCGAGATCAAGGGCGATTCGATCGCGTGCCCGTTCCACGACTGGCGCTGGGGCGGCAACGGCAAGTGCACCGACATCCCCTACGCCCGCCGCGTGCCCCCGATCGCGAAGACCCGGGCCTGGACGACGCTGCAGCGCAACAAGATGCTCTACGTGTGGCACGACCCGGAGGGCAACCCGCCGCCCGCGGACGTGACGATCCCCGAACTCCCCGAGGTCCTCACGGACGAGTGGACGGACTGGGAGTGGCACCGCCTCGAGATCAAGGGCTCGAACTGCCGCGAGATCGTCGACAACGTCGTGGACATGGCGCACTTCTTCTACGTCCACTTCGGTTTCCCGAAGTACTTCAAGAACGTCTTCGAGGGACACGTCGCGTCGCAGTACCTGCAGAACCACGGCCGGCCCGACGTCGGACAGATGGGAACCCAGTACGGCGACACGATCCTCGACTCCGAGGCCGTGTACTTCGGCCCGTCGTTCATGGTCAACTGGCTGCACAACAACTACAGCGGCTACAAGGTCGAGAGCCTGCTGATCAACTGCCACTACCCCGTCACCCACGACTCGTTCGTGCTGATGTACGGCGTGAGCGTGCAGAAGCCGCAGGGCCTCGACGACGCCACCACGGCGAAGCTGGCACGCAAGTTCACTGCGGGCGTCACGATGGGCTTCGAGCAGGACGTCGCGATCTGGAAGAACAAGACCAAGATCGACAATCCGCTGCTGTGCGAGGAGGACGGTCCGGTCTACCAGCTGCGTCGCTGGTACGACCAGTTCTACGTCGATGTCGCCGACATCGACCCGAAGGCCACGGAGCGTTTCGAGTACGAGATCGACACCACCAAGGCCGTCGAGGCCTGGCAGCGCGAGGTCGACGAGAACCTGGCGCGTCAGGCGGCCGAGAAGGCCGCCGCCGAAGCGGCGGACCACAAGACGGGAGTGTGACGATGACCTCGACCTGGGCCAAGGCCCCGGCTTTCGCGGACGACCCGGCCCGGGTCGAGGCCGTTCGCTCGCAGACCGTGGTCGACCAGCACCACTACCTGGACGAGGGACTGCAGGAAGTGCAGTGCCGCACGTGCGGGACATGCGTGCTGGTGCAGAAGAACAGCCTCCGTCACACCAGCATCCAGTGGCAGGGCGATCCGGCACAGGTGTGCCCGGAGTTCACCGGGGCGGGCGGCGGCCCGGCGTCCCGGCAGACGTGTCCGCGGCTGCTCGCGAGTATCGAGCACGCCGTGCTGGAGGGCATCCTCGAGGTCCGCGACCCCGAGGCATAGCTGTAGTTCCCGGCGTCCGGCAGACGCGCGAAACGGCAGGCCGTGCACCCGTTCGGGTGCACGGCCTGCCGTTTCGTGTCTTCCCCCACCGCATTCCTGGAACGTGTGTTCGTTTTTTCGGGGAAGATCCACACTTCCGACATGTACTTCCTGGCAGAAAGCATGGACTCATCCTATGTCGGTTCTATAACGTGTTCTACATGAGCAAGCAGGAATACGACATCGTCGTCGTCGGCAGCGGTGGCGCCGGCATGACCGCGGCCCTGACCGCGGCCCAGCACGGGCTGAGCGTGGTCATCGTGGAGAAGGCCGCACACTACGGCGGTTCGACCGCACGTTCGGGCGGTGGCGTGTGGATCCCGAACAACGAGGTACTCGCCCGGGACGGTGTCACCGACACCGCCGAGGCGGCCCGTACGTATCTGCACAGCATCATCGGGGACGTCGTGGAGCCCGAGAAGATCGACACGTATCTCGAGCGCGGTCCCGAGATGCTCTCGTTCGTGCTGAAGCACAGTGCCCTGGAACTGCAGTGGGTGCCGGGCTACTCGGACTACTACCCGGAGGCCCCCGGCGGCCGGCTCGGCGGCCGCTCCGTCGAACCGCAGATCTTCGACGGCAACCGGCTCGGGGACGATCGCAAGAACCTCGAGCCCGACTACGCGAAGGCGCCCAAGAACTTCGTCATCACCCAGGCCGACTACAAGTGGCTCAACCTGCTCATGCGCAACCGTCGCGGTCCGATGCGTGCCATGAAGGTCGGCCTGCGTTTCCTCGCGGCCAAGGCCACCGGCAAGGATCTGCTGGTGCGCGGCCAGGCCCTCATCGCGGGACTGCGTCTGGGCCTGCGCGACGCGGGTGTCCCGATCCTGCTGAACACCCCGCTCACCGAGCTCTACACCGAAGGGGACACCGTCAAGGGTGTCAAGGTGCTCGTCGACGGCACCGAGCAGATCATCCACGCCCGGCACGGTGTGGTGCTCGGTTCGGGTGGCTTCGAGCACAACGACGAGATGCGCAAGAAGTACCAGCGCGCCCCGATCGGCACCGAGTGGACGGTCGGCGCCGAGGCCAACACCGGCGACGGCATCCTGGCCGGCCAGAAGCTGGGTGCGGCAGTCGGTTTCATGGACGATGCGTGGTGGGGTCCGTCGATCCCGCTGACGGGCGGCCCGTGGTTCGCGCTGTCCGAGCGCACCCTGCCCGGATGCATGATGGTCAACACGTCCGGCAAGCGGTTCGGTAACGAGGCCGCCCCGTACGTCGAGGCGGTCCACACGATGTACGGCGGCGAGTACGGCCAGGGCGAGGGCCCGGGCGAGAACATCCCGACGTGGATGATCCTCGACCAGCGCTACCGCAATCGGTACACGTTCGCGGGCATCACCCCGCGCACCCCGTTCCCGGGACGCTGGCTCAAGGCCGGCGTCGTCGTCAAGGCCGGCACGATCGCCGAGCTCGCCGAGAAGACCGGGCTTCCGGTCGACGCCCTCACTGCCGAGGTGGAGCGGTTCAACGGCTTCGCCCGTGCCGGTAAGGACGAGGACTTCGGCCGTGGCGACAGCGGCTACGACCACTACTACGGCGATCCGCGGCTGAAGAATCCCAGCCTCGCCGAGATCAGCAAGGCCCCGTACTACGCGATCAAGATGGTGCCGGGCGATCTCGGCACCAAGGGCGGCATCGTCACCGACGTCGACGGCCGCGCCCTGCGTGAGGACGGCAGCTGGATCGAGGGCCTCTACGCCGCCGGCAACTGCAGTTCGCCGGTCATGGGGCACACGTACGCCGGCCCGGGCGCGACCATCGGCCCCGCCATGACGTTCGCGTATCTGGCCGTCCTCGACATCGCTGCCCGCGCCGAGGCCGCCGCCGCGCCCGCCGCCAACTGACAGGAGAGACGACGTGCCCATCGATCCGTCGATCGCGATCGGAGCCGAGCTGCCGGCCCAGGAGTTCTCCTGGACGCCGTCGGACGTACAGCTCTACCACCTCGGAATCGGGGCGGGCGCCCGCCCGCTCGACCCGCAGGAACTGCGGTACCTCGACGACGCGAAGCCTCAGGTGCTGCCGTCGTTCGCGACCGTCGTCGCCAACATCCATGCGACGGAGGCCCCCCGGGTGTCGTTCCCGGGCGTGGAGATCGACCTGGCGAAGGTCGTTCACGGCAGCCAGGAAGTGGCTGTGCATCAGTCGATTCCGGCATCCGGATCGGCCCGGACCACCACCCGCATCGCCGAAGTGTGGGACAAGGGCAAGGCTGCGGTGATCGTGCAGGAGTCCGAGACGGTGGACCTCGACGGCACCCCGCTGTGGACGGCCCGGTCGTCGATCTTCGCGCGTGGCGAGGGCGGTTTCGGGGGTGACCGCGGCCCGTCGGAATCCGTCGCACTGCCCGACCGTGCACCCGATGCGGAGGTCCTGTCACCGGTCCTGCCGCAGCAGGCTCTGCTGTACCGGATGTGCGGAGACCGCAATCCTCTCCATTCGGATCCCGCATTCGCCTCCGGAGCCGGCTTCCCTGCGCCTATCCTGCATGGACTGTGCACGTACGGAATCGTGTGCAAGGCCGCGACCGACGCCGTCCTCGGCGGTGACGCCGACCGCGTCAAGGGATTTCGCGCCCGGTTCGCCGGGGTGGTCTTCCCCGGCGAGACGCTGCGGACGCGGATCTGGCGAGACGGCGACCGGTTGCTGCTCTCGGCAACCGTTCCCGAGCGCGACGACTCCCCCGCCCTGGCGGACGTCGTGCTCACCGTCGCGTAGTTCCGGACCGGCACAGCTCTACCGGTCGGGTCGGCATCAGCCGGCCCGACCGGGCACATCTGCATCCGAATCTCCCTCCCCCTCGACATTTTTGGAGTACAGGAATGACGTCACTCGACGAGTCCCGGCTTTCACGGCGCGGGTTCCTCGCCGCCGGCGCGGGCGTGCTGGCGGCCGGCGCGGTGGTCGGCGGCTGGACCCCGGCCTTTGCTGTTCCGGCCGGATCCTCCGGGTCCGCAGGTTCCCTCGGCTCGCTCGGTTCGACGGGGCCGGTCGCCCCGCTGCCGACGCCGCCGGACTTCCCGGACGGCATCGCCCTGTTCCAGCAGGCGTACCAGAACTGGTCCAAGGAGATCGTCCTGGACGCCACCTGGGTGTGCTCGCCGAAGTCGGCCGACGACGTCGTCCGTCTCGTGAACTGGGCCCACGACAAGGGCTACAAGATCCGTCCGCGGGGCGCGATGCACGGGTGGACGCCGCTCACCGTCGAGAACGGCGCGAACGTCGAGAAGGTGATCCTCGCCGACACCATGACGCACCTGAACTCGATCACCGTCAATCCCGGTGACCCGAACACCGTCACCGCCGGTGCGGGCGCGAGCCTCGACGCGATCGTCACCGAACTGCAGAAACACGACCTCGGTTTCGCGAACCTGCCGGCGCCGGGTGTGCTGTCGATCGCGGGTGCGCTCGCGGTCAACGCGCACGGTGCCGCGCTGCCCGCCGAGGGGCAGTCGACTCTTCCCGGGCACACCTACGGCTCGCTGAGCAACCTGGTCACCGAACTCACCGCAGTCGAGTGGAACGGCAGCGCGTACGCGCTGAAGACCTACAAGCGCAACGACCCCGAGATTCTGCCGCTGCTCACCAACCTCGGCCGGTGTTTCCTGACGTCGGTGACACTGCAGGCCGGCCCCAACATCCGGCAGCGGTGCCAGAGCTTCACCGACATCCCGTGGCAGGAACTGTTCGCCGCGAAGGGCGCGAAGGGGCGCACCTTCGAGAAGTACGTCGCCGAATCCGGTGGTGCCGAGGCCATCTGGTACCCGTTCACGGACAAGCCGTGGATGAAGGTGTGGACCGTCTCCCCCACCAAGCCGGATTCGTCGAACGAGGTCGGCAGCTCCGGAAGCCTCGGCAGCGCCGGATCGTTGGTCGGCAAGCCGCCGCAGTCGCGTGAGGTGAACGCCCCCTACAACTACATCTTCTCCGACAATCTGCCGGAGCCGCTCACCGACATGATCGGGGCGATCAACTCCGGTAACCCCGGCATCGCGCCGATGTTCGGTCCGGCGATGTACGAGATCACCAAACTCGGCCTGGCCGCGACCAATTCGAGCGATATCTGGGGCTGGTCGAAGGACGTCCAGTTCTACATCAAGGCGACCACCCTGCGGTTGACGGAGGGCGGCGGCGCCGTCGTCACGAGCCGCGCGAACATCGCGACCGTCATCCACGACTTCACGCAGTGGTTCCACGGGAAGATCGAGGAGTACCGCGCCAAGGGCGAGTTCCCGCTCAACGGCCCCGTCGAGATCCGGTGCTGTGGTCTCGACCAGGCGAGCGAGGTGCTGGTCCCGTCGGCCGGCGCCCCGACCATCGCCGCGACCCGCCCGCGCCCCGACCACCAGGACTGGGACGTCGCCATCTGGCTGAACGTTCTCGGCGTGCCCGGTACCCCCGGCATGTTCGAGTTCTACCGGGAGATGGAGCAGTGGATGCGTCAGCACTACAACGACGACAACGCCACGTTCCGCCCCGAGTGGTCGAAGGGCTGGGCGTTCGGCCCGAACCCGTACACCGACACGGACATCGTCGAGAAGGGGATGCGCGCCACCTACATGGAGGGCGTGTCGAACGTCCACAACTGGGACACCGCGCGGGCCCGGTACGACGAGATCGATCCGCACCGTATCTTCACGAACTCGTTCATGGATCGCCTGCTGCCGAAGATGTGACGCCTAGGCAGGTTCGGTGACATCGACGCCGGTGGCGCCACGCACGTCGTGGCCGCCGCCGGCGTTCGTGTTCCCGGAGTTCTCCTGTTTCCCGGCCACCAACGGGATGCACCCGACGACGATCAGCGCGACCGCCGAGACGGCCGTCCCGAGCCAGAACAGCCGGTCGAGACCGGTCTGGGCGGGCACCACCGCGGCACCGACCGTCACGGTCGACGCGGCGACGACCGCGGCACCGACCGCGCTCGCAGTGGACGTGCCGACGGCCCGCACGAGGCTGTTGACGCTGTTGGCCGACGCGGTCTGGTCGAGCGGCACCGACGTGGTGATGAGGACCGGCATCGCGGCCAACGCGAACGCGACACCGATCGAGATGACGAAGGCGCTGATGCCGACGGTGAGCACGGTGCTGCCCAGGACGCCCCGCTCCGCGAATCCGACGGCCATCACACCGGCCGCGATCACGAGTGTCACCCGAGCACCCCACCGGCGGATCATCGCTGCCGTGACCGGTGCCAGGACGATCATCGCGACACCGCCGGGCAACATCACCATCCCGGCCAGGGTGGCACTGAGGCCGAGACCGAAGCCCGTCGCCGCCGGCACCTGTAGTTCCTGCAACGACGCGTACGAACTGAGGAACATCGCGAAGCCGAGCAGCAGCGCGCACGTGTTGGCGACCAGCACGGGCCGACGGACCGAGGTACGCAGATCGACGAGCGGTTCGGACGTCTTCAACTGCAACGGAATCCACGACGCCAGCCCGAGTATTCCGACGAGGGCGAGAGCGATCACTGCCGGACTCGACCACCCCCACGCCCCACCCTTGGAGATCGCGAGCAGGATCGCGGTGAGTGCGGTCGTGAACAGCACGGCGCCCGCGTAGTCGAATCGGCCGCCGGAGCGGGTGGCCGATTCGGGGACGACGAGCGGCAGCAGGACGGCCATGAGGATCGCGCCCGCCGCGGGCACCCAGAACAGCGACCGCCAACCGAGGTGGTCGTAGAGCACACCGGCGAGCGGGGCCCCGAACACGCTGCCGATACCGATCGTGGCGCTCATCAACGCGACCCCGGTGCCGAGTTTCTCCACCGGCAGGATGTCGCGCATCATGCTGATCCCGACGGGCATCAACGCCACCGCGAATCCCTGCAGGCCCCGGCCGACGACCGCCGCCGCGAAACCCGATCCGAGGATCGCGACGACCGAACCGGCCACCATCAGGGCGAGACACACGAGCAGCATCGTGCGTTTACCGAACATGTCGGCGAGCCGGCCGATCAGTGGGGTACCGACGGCGCCGGTGAGCAAGGTGATCGTGACCAACCAGGACGCGCTCGTGGCCGGGATACCGAGGTCGACGGCGAACGACGGCAGTACCGGCACCATCAGCGTCTGCAGCAGTGCGACGAGAATGCCGCTCAGACTCAGGACCGCGACGGCGAGCCCGCCCCGCGCAGTGCGTGGGGCGGGCGTCCCGGACGACTCGGGTGCCGGTGGTGTCGTCACCCGGTCACACGCGCTGCGTTACCGGCGTCGATCGGGAGGACGGTGCCACTGATGTGGGCGCTGGCCTCTGCGGCGTAGAACAGGACGGCGCGGGTGATCTCGTACGGTTCGAGCCACGGAACCGGCTGCGCGTGCAGGCCCTGGAAGATCGGGGCGACATCGTCCGCCGTCGGCACCTCGAGGTCGGGACGCATCATCGAGTACAGCATGTCGTTGTGGATCATCCCGGTCGAGACATTCCCCGGCGCAATCACATTGACGGTGATGCCGTGCTGGGCGAGGTCCAGTGCCGCACTCTTGGACATGCCGATGACGCCCCACTTCGACGCCGAGTAGCCGACCATGTTGGTGTTGCCGGCGCGGCCGAGCATCGAGGAGATCGTCACGATCCGGCCGTAGCCACGCTCGACCATGCCGGGGGAGACCGCGGCGAGCGTGTTGAAGACACCCGTGAGGTTGCTGGCGATGATCTCGTCCCACTGCGCCGACGTCATCGACTGCACGGGTGCGGCGAGCGTGATGCCGGCGTTCGCGACCGCGATGTCGATGCGTCCGAACTCGGCTTCCGCCCGCGCGACGAGCGCATCCATCGCCGCCCGGTCGGCGGTGTCCGCCTTGACCGCGATGCACTTGCGTCCGGTGGCCTCGACGAGGCGCACGGTCTCGGCCAGATCGTCCTCGGTGGCGAGCGGGTAGGCCACTTCGTCGGGCGTCTCGCACCGATCGCAGATGACGATGTCGGCGCCGCGTTCGGCGAGCGCCACCGCATGCGACCGGCCCTGTCCGCGGGCGGCTCCGGTGATCAGGGCGACGCGGCCCTCGAAACTCGAGAATTCGTCCATGATGTTCCTCTCCTCGGGGGCGTGCGGCCGTGACGGCACGGTCGGGTCCACTTTCGGACACGATGGGTCCACTTTCATCAGTACCTGCCGCCGGTGTGTCTCCGGTCACCGATCCCGTCCACCGGGAGTTTCGATGTCCTGTGCCGTCTACCCGGCAGTCACGTTCCGGTGGTGAGGACCACGATCGCCGATACCCCGGCGAGCGCCACCACCGTCGCGGTCAGTCCCACCACGAGCAGGAACGGGTAGTCGACGTATCCCGCCCCGAACCTGTCGCTGACCCGCTGGTGGCGACGGCGGGTGGTCACGATCGTCACCGACGCCGCCAGCACCGCCCACACCCCGACGACCTGCACGATCGTGGACGACCCGGGCACGTACCGCAGGCACAGGAACGCGACGGCCGCGAGGCTCGCCGCGGTGCGCACCCAGGCGAGCGTGGTCCGCTCCGGTTGGAGCCCGGGGTCTCCGTGCCCGTCGGCGATCGGCGGCATCGCGTCAGCGCACCATGACGACGAGCAGCGTGACGGCCGCCCCGGCGATCATGCAGACCAGTATCGCGGCGAGCGCCGGCACCGGGAGGCTGCGGCCGTGCCGCATCGCCGCCTCCACCGACATCCAGCGCAGGAACGCGAACACGACCAGCAGCAACGCCCCGACCAGCAGGCCCACGACGAGCACCGTGTGCACGGCCGGGCCGACCACGTCGGAACCGAACGCCTCGAGACCCACCGCGGCCGCGATCAGGCCCAGGCCGGTCCGTACCCATGCGAGGAACGTCCGTTCGTTCGCGAGGGTGAACCGGGGATCCGGATCGTCACCTTCCCGGAACGACTTCGGTCGCCACTGCTGTCGCGTCATCGCGGTGCTCTCCTCCCGACCGGCCGTGCTGGTCGTCGGCCTCACGATACGCACGCCCGGTCGGGCGTCGCCCCGTCGATCATGCCGGGACGTCGCCGAGAATCGACACCCGCTCCATGACCCGACGGTGCGGGAAGTAGTCGCTGGCCGCGTAGTGCTGTGTTGCCCGGTTGTCCCAGAAGGCAATCGAGTTCGGCTGCCACTTGAACCGGCACTGGAAGTCCGGCACCTTGGCCTGATCGAACAGGTGCCGCAGCAATGCTTCCCCCTCCGCGGGGTCCATGTCCGGGATGTGGGTGGTGAACAAACTGTTGACGAACAGCGTCCGCCGGCCGGTCTCCGGATGGGTGCGGACGATCGGATGCGCGACCGGCGGATACTGCTCGCGCATCGCGGCGAGCTTCTCCGGGGACATGCTCCGACCGAACGACGGCACGAAGTCGTGGATCGCGACGCGACCCTCGATCTGCTCCTTCACCTCGTCCGACAAGCAGTCGTACGCGTTGCCCATGTCGGCCCACAGCGTGTCGCCGCCGGCCGACGGCACGTCGAGGGCGCGCAGCACCGAACCGAGCGGCGGACGCTGCTGCCATGTGACGTCGACGTGCCAGATGTTCTCGGTACCCGGGTTGTGCTCGCCGCGTTCGAAGTGCACCACCTCGGAGACCTCGCCCTGCGGCAGCAGCGGATGAACCTCGAGTTCGCCCCAGTGCCGCGCAAAGTCGCGGTGATGGGCGCCGGTGATCTGCTGATCACGGAAGAACACGACCTTCCACTCCAGCAGCGCACGGCGCAGGTCCGCGATCACCTCGTCGCTCGGATCACGTAGATCGACGCCGTGGATTTCGGCACCGATGTACGGCGTCACCGGGCGAACCTCGAACCGCGTGTACGGCTCCGCCTCGAAACCGTCAGCGCACCTGCGCATTCCGCGCGGCCCGAACTCGATCGAGTGGCTTCCGATTTCGACCGTGCGGGACGTCGTCAAGGTCTGCACTGCATTCTCCGATCGTCGATTCGAGCGGCTTCCGCCGGCTCGGGGTTGTCGCTCAGGGTTGTGGGGTGAAGGGCGCTTCGAGTGCACCGACCGACATGTCGACGAGATGCGCGACCGTCTCGTCGAAGTTCGCGGACTCCATCGCCTTGCCGTGGGCGCGGAGCTGCTCGTACATCGCGAGCCCGGACACCGCCATGTTGAGCATCAGTGCGGTACGGGCCGCCGCGGCCCGCCGCGGAAGGTGGTCGAGCGCGGCGATCAGCCGCGCCGACACCGCACGACTCGCGTCGCTGACCGCCTCCAGGTCGGGACTGCCCATGTCCACCATCGGCGAGACACGGGCGATGAACTGCGCGTAGTAGGACTCGGTCCCGGAAGTGCGCAGATAGTCCGCGAGCGGAAGCACGACGGCCTCGACGAGGGCACGTACGTCGTGGCCGCGTCCGTCGGCGTCGATGTCGTCGAGGAACTGCCGTCGGCTCCGGTTGATCTCCTTCATACGGCGCCGGAACACCTCGAGCAGGAGTCCGTCTCGGCCACCGAAGTGGTATTGGACCGCCGAATTGTTCTTCTGCCCGGCAGCAGAGGCGACGTCGCGCATCGATACACCGTCGATGCCCTTTTCGGCGAACATGCGTTCAGCTACTTCGATCATCGCGTCCTTGGCACTACCGGAGCTGGTCACACACCGAACCGTAGTAAGTCACTGACTTAAACGTCAAGTGGCGGCGCCGTACCGCACCTCGGGCACCCGCCTTGACAAGGCGGGATCGGTTGACGAAACTCCACCCCACGGACTTTAAGAACGTGCCTTACATGTGTGGAGGTGCCGACCGCGGCACCTCCTAAATCGATCGAGAGGCCTTGATGTGAACCGTCATTCGATACCGATCGTGCCGAACGATCCACAGCCGCCGGCATCCGTCGACTACCGCGACCAGAAGGAGCCGTTCACCCGCCCGCAGCCGGTGCGCCCGCCCGCCGGTGCCCCCAACGTCCTGCTGGTGATGCTCGACGACGTCGGCTTCGGCGCCGCGTCGGCATTCGGTGGACCGTGCCGCACCCCCACCGCGGAACGACTGGCGTCCGACGGCGTCAAGTACACCCGGTTCCACACCACCGCACTGTGCTCGCCGACCCGCGCCGCCACCCTCACCGGCCGCAACCACCACAGTGTCGGCTTCGGCGTTATCGCCGAACAGGCTACGGCCGCACCGGGTTACAACGGGACCCGTCCGGCGTCGGCCGCAACCGTGGCCCGCGTCCTGCAGGGCAACGGCTATGCCACCGGCGCGTTCGGCAAGATGCATCAGACGCCGACGTGGGAGATCAGCGAGGCCGGCCCGTTCGACCGGTGGCCCACCCGTGAAGGCTTCGACCGCTTCTACGGCTTCCTCGGCGCCGAGTCCGACCAGTTCTCCCCCGTCCTCTACCGCGACTTCACCGTCGTCGACCTGCCGCGTACCCCCGAGGAGGGGTACCACATGTCGGAAGACTTGGTGGACAACGCGATCGAGTGGATCGACTCGGTGTCCACGATGGACCCCGACAAGCCGTGGTTCTGCTACCTGCCGTTCGGTGCATGCCACGCCCCGCTCCAGGTGCCGGACAGCTACCTCGACACGTACCGCGGCGAGTTCGACGAGGGCTGGGACCGCCTGCGCGAGATCACCCTCGAGAAGCAGAAGCAGCTCGGCGTCGTACCGCCCGAGACCGAACTCGCACCGTGGGCACCGGGACTGCCACACTGGGACGAACTGGACGACGATCAGAAGCTCGTCTCCGCACGCCTCATGGAACTGTATGCGGCGTTCCTCGAGCACACCGACGACCAGGTCGGCCGGCTCGTCGACCACCTGCAGGCGTCCGGCGCTCTCGACAACACGCTGGTGCTGTACATGCTCGGCGACAACGGCGCATCCGCCGAGGGCGGTATGGAGGGCTCGTTCAACTACCTCGCCGGCCTCAACGGCTACAAGCAGACCACCGCGGAGGTGCTCGAGAAGCTCGACCTGCTGGGCACCCCGGAGAGCTACCCGCACTATCCGGCGTCGTGGGCGATGGCCCTCGACACCCCCTACCAGTGGACCAAGCAGGCCGCGTCGCACTACGGCGGCACCCGCAACGGTCTGATCGCGCACTGGCCCAAGGGAATCAGTGACACCGGTGTCGTCCGGAACCAGTGGCACCACTGCGTCGACATCACCCCGACGATCCTCGAGGCCGTCGGCGTCCCGGCCCCGGACACCGTCGACGGTGTCCCCCAGAAGCCGATGGAAGGTGTCTCGATGAACTACACGTTCGCCGACGCCGACGCCGCCGACCGGCACACCACCCAGTACTTCGAGATCTACGGCAACCGCGGCATCTACGACCACGGCTGGACCGCAGTGACACTGCACCGGGCGCCGTGGCTGATGGCCACCTACGGGCTGCAACTGCCCACGTTCGACGAGGACCGGTGGGAACTGTACGACACCACCGTCGACTGGTCGCAGGCCCGGGACGTGGCCGCCGAGTTCCCCGAGAAACTCGAGGAACTCAAGCAGAAGTTCCTCGTCGAGGCCGCCAAGTTCCAGGTACTGCCGCTCGACGACCGGACCGTGACCCGTAACGCCGCCCCCGAGGACCGGCCGCCGCACCCGCTGCGCGGACGCACCTCGATCACCCTGTACCCGCACATGAACGGCCTGCCGGAGAAGGCGGCACCGCCGCTGTTCAACCGCTCGTACACGCTCACCGCCTCCCTCGAGACCGGCGGAAAGCCGTGTGAAGGCGTCCTGGCGAGCCTCGGCGGATCGTTCGGCGGACTCGCCCTGTACGTCGTCGACTCCACACCGGTGTTCTGCTACCACTTCAGTGGCGGCGGACTCACCTACATCCGCTCCGACGTCGAACTCACCGACGCCACCCGTGAGGTCTCCGTCGAGTTCGTCTACGACGGCGGCGGTCTCGGCAAGGGCGGCACCGCAATCCTGTCCGTCGACGGTGTCGAGGTGGCCCGCGGCCGCATCGAGGAAACCACCCGCGCAATGTTCAGCATGAACGAACAGCTCGACATCGGCCTCAACCGCGGCAGCCCCGTGTGCAGCGACATCACCGGTCGCTTCGACTTCACCGGACGCCTCCACCACGTCCGCGTCGATCTGCCCGGCGAGGGTCGACCCGAAACCGCGGCCGAACGCCAGCGGATCGCACTGGCGACGCACTAGGCGTACATCGGTAGCAACGGGCGCGGGTCTCGCTCGGCAGGACGAAAGTGCGAACAGCACATCCGAAGCCGAACGGGACCCGCGTCCTCTCTCCCCGGGTCGACGCCTGTTTCCCCGCAGGGTCACGTGAGACGATTTCACCGCTGCCCTGCCTCCTCGGACGCCACGTGTCGTGGTTCTGCGACCAGCGACGGATGCCGTGCTTCGATGCCATCGCCGCGCTCACGGCTTGTACGATCGCCGAGACCGCCGTCGCGAACCTGCCGCGGAATCCCGATACCGACCAGAGGAGATCCCGGGCCATGGCTCGACCGTCCAAGCCGTTGATCAACCGAGACGGTGCTGTGGCCGCGGCGCTCGAGATCATCGACGGCGAGGGCTTGGAAGCGTTCAGCCTGCCGCGCCTCGCGCGGAGCCTCGGCGTCACCGCTCCCGCGCTCTATCACCACTTCGCCGATAAATCGGAAATCCTCGCCGAGGTGGCACGCGCCATCGTCTTGCAGACGCGCATCCCGCGGAGGCCGGCATCGGGACAATGGCAGGACTGGATCGTCGCCTACGGCTTGAACTTTCGTAAAGCTGTCCTGCGGCACCGTAAGGCGGCAGCGGTGCTGCTGCAGTTCCTTCCCGCCGACATCGTCACCGACATGTGGGAAGAAACTGCCATCTATCTCGAGGAGTCCGGCGTCCCGACCCAGCTGCACGTTCCGATCCTCAACGGCGTGGAGAAGCTCACGCTTGGCGCCATCGTGGCGGAAGCGATGCGCCCGGAGTCGCAGCAGGCCGCGGTCTTCGCCAATGTCAACGCGGCCGAGCACCCGGTCCTCAGCGCTGCGCTGGAATCGAACCAGTCCACTCCGCGTCAGCTCTACGAGCAGATGATGCGGAACTTCCTGTTCGGTGTGACGCACGAGAACCGGGTGGGCTGACGCACCGTCGGGCAGCAACATCTGCCTCCGCCGAGGCAACCGGTCTCCTGTCCCGACGCTAGGCCGAGGCCAGTATCTTGTCGGAGTCGCCGGCCGTGGCCACAGTTCGATTGTTACGGACCTGGGCGTAGCCGATTCCGAGCGCCGCGAGCGCCGCCGGGATCACGAACACCATGAAGATCGAGCTGGTGGCCCAGTTCGCGTCGACCAGCCAGCCCACCACCATCGGGGTGGCGATGCTGCCGACGCGTCCGAGACCCGCGGCGATGCCCATCGCCGAGACCCGAGCCTCCGGGCGGAAGAGCACCGGCACCATGACGTACAGGCCGGTGAAGGTTGCCATCAGGCAGACACCGAGCAGCGCCGTGGACACCAGGACCGGGCCGAGCTGCGTCGAGATCAGCGACATGAAACAGAACAGCGCCGAGCCGCCCAACGCGAAACCGCAGGCGACCCACATCGCGGTGAACCGGATCGCGAGCACGGCGAAGATCAGGTTGCCGATCACACCGCCGAGCGAGAACAGCAGAGCACCGCTGATGCCCTCGCCCTGCGACAGACCGGCCAGCGTGAGGAGCTTCGGAGTCCACGAGTTACCGAAGAAGTAAATGGAGTTGACCAGGAAGAACACCAGGCAAGTGATGACGATCGCCCATGACTTCAGCGCCGCGGTCCCCGCGCCGGAGGGCGCCGCCGCCGGAGCGGCGGCCCTTGTGGCGGCCGGCTGCAGGTTCATCTTCCGGATCAGCTCGTCGAGCCGCGTGCGCGCGGACTCGGTCCCCTTGGACTCGAGGTAATCCGGCGATTCGGGGATGGACAGGTAGGCGACGAGTGCGATGACGCCGGTCAGGACCGCACCGAGCCAGAACACGGAATGCCAGCTGTAGTGGTTCAGCAGCATCGCCGCCGCGGCGCCGCCGAGCAGTCCTCCGAGCGGGATCCCGGTACCGAACATGGCGATGAAGGTCGGGCGCTTCCGCGTCGGGGAGAACTCGCTGACGATCACCGGCAGGCTGGGGATGATCCCGCCCATGCCGAGACCGGTCAGCAGGCGCAGCAGTGCGAGCTGGGTGACGTCCCCTGCCACGGCCGAGAGCGCCATGCCCACGGTGATCACCACCAACGATCCGATCAGCAGGGGTCGCCGCCCGTAGCGGTCGCCGACCGGGCCGAGCGCGATGGAACCCACCGCCATTCCCACCAACCCCGCACTGAACAACAGGCCGGACTCGGTGCCCGAGATCCCCCAGTCGTCGGTGATCGGCAACACCGCCAAGGAAATCGAGAGGATGTCGTACCCCTCCGCCATCGCGGCCAGGGCACACAGAAGGATCACACGGATCTGAAGTCGGCCGATCGACGAGGAGTCGATCAGCTCACGCGCTGTAGGCATGAGATTCCTAACGTGAGGGAGAGGCTGAGACCGGCGCTGCGGGCCGGGGGCAGCCGGTCAAGGTCGAGGAGCGTGGCGACCCGACATCCGGTACTGTGTCGGCAGTCACACGAAAACTTAATGGAGGTCAGTTTTCTGGTCAATGGCCAAACACTCGCCATACTGCACCGTTGATCTCGAAGTGTGATCTGCATCACCAGCTGAACAAACTTAAAGACATGTAGTTTAAATTGCATGACGATGACCTGAGACGGCCGTCACACCCACTGCGCCGACGTGGGATCACCTCTCCGAAACGACCCCGCCGTGTCCTCGATGGGCAGGATGGAAAGGACGACCAGCATGGCTCTGTCGGACTACTTCGATCAGGGATGGAACATCAGTCCGGAGGCAGTGGCCTACCGCTACGGCGACGCCGAGTGGACCTTCCAGGAGGCCGGCGAGCTGTCCTGCCGGGTGTCCAACGCGCTGCTGCGGGACGGGATCGAACTCGAGACGAAGATCGCCGTGCTCGCCCCGAACGACCCGGCCGCCTGGCTGTGTGTCATCGGCGCCTGGCGTGTCGGCGGCGCCTGGGTCCCGCTGAATCCGAACAGTCCGACCGCCGACAGCATCGGTTTCATCCAGCGGTTCGACTGCGAGGTGCTGTTCTACCACCCGTCGAAGGCCGCGGCGGTCGACGAGATCCATGCGGCAGTCGGCGACGGCATCACGTACATCTGCCTCGACGGAGAAGGCGACGGAGCCCGCCCTTACGCCACGCCGCTGCAGGACTGGCTCGGCGATGCTCCGGCCACCCGGCCGCGTGTCGATGTCCCGCAGGACTCCCTCGCCGTGATCTCACCCACCGGCGGCACGACGGGCCTGCCCAAGGGCGTCATGAACACTCACCGCAGCTTCGGGACCTGTATCACGCAGATGATGATGGCCCTGCACTACCGGGCCGACGAACCGGTGGTGAACCTCGCCGCCGCCCCCATGACCCACTCCGCGGGCATCCTCACCCTGCCCGCCAGCGCCCGCGGCGGCTGCGTCGTCGTGCTGGGCCGACCCGACCCCGCCGCGCTGCTCGACGCCATCGACCGGTTCGGCGTCACCGACCTGTTCCTACCGCCGACTGTGATCTACCGCCTCATCGAGACCCCCGGCCTGACCGATCACAACCTGAAATCCCTGCGCTACTTCCTGTACGGCTCGGCGCCGATGTCCGTGGAGAAGCTGCGCCAGGCCATCGGCCTGTTCGGCCCGGTCATGATCGAGTGCTTCGGCCAGACCGAGGCCCCCGGCTCCATCGCGTTCCTGCGCCCGGAGGAGCATTTCGTCGACGGCGAGATCGCCGACGACGCCCGCCTGCTCAGCTGCGGACGCCCCTTCCCACTGGTCAAGATCGAGATCCGCGACGACGAGGACAAGCCGGTCCCCGCCGGCACGCACGGCGAGATCTGTGTGCGGGGCGACCTCGTCATGAGGGGCTACTACAACAATCCGGAGGCCACGGCCGAGGCAATCCGCGACGGCTGGCTGCACACCGGCGATATCGGCTTCCTCGACGACCGCGGATACCTGACGCTGACCGACCGCAAGAAGGACATGATCATCTCCGGCGGCTTCAACGTGTTCCCGGCCGAGGTCGAACAGGTCATCTGGTCACACCCCGCGGTCCAGGACTGTGCCGTGATCGGAGTCCCCGACGACAAGTGGGGTGAGGCCGTCACCGCCGTCGTCGAACTCAAGCCCGACACCGACATCGACATCGCCGAGCTGATCGACCTGTGCCGCGAGAAGCTCGGCTCCGTGCGCACCCCGAAGCGGGTCGACCTCATCGAGCGCCTGCCCCGCAGCGTCAACGGCAAGGTCCTCAAGAAGAACCTCCGCGAGCTGTACTGGACGGATCAGAAACGCCGTGTCTGACCCGCAGGACGGCCTCCGATCGACACACACGCAAGAGACGAAACGAATTGACATGCATCCATCATTCGACACCGCCGCGCTGCGCTGCGACGACGCCGGCGTCACCCTTCTCGGCGCCCGCTGCACCCGCTGCGACACCGTGAGCTTCCCCTCCCGCGACCGCTGCGCGAACTGCTACGCCCCCGCCGACCTCGTCGACCTCACCGGAAACGGGACCGTCGTATCCCATTCCACCGCGATGTTCCCCATCGCCGGCATGCAGCCCCCGGTGCACATCGCGCAGGTTCGACTGGCAGACAGCGGAATCGAAATCCTCGGTGTCAGCGCAGACGGGGTGCGTATCGGCGACGAGGTCGCCGTGGTGCCTCGCGTCGTCGGCTCCGACGACAACCTGTTCACCACCTACGGCTTCGGCAAGGAGGACTCCGATGCGTGAGACCTACATCGCAGGCGTCGGCATGACCCCTATCGTCTCGCAGACCACGACCCCAGCCCCTCTCCAGGGTGGGCAGGCACTCGGAGTCGCGCTCGCCGACTCGGGCCTGGACTGGAACGAGGTCGGCGTACTCGTCGTCGGCGCCATCGGCACGGACATGTCGGCGGCACCCTCGGTTCTCCACGAGATGGGCTGGACCGGCATCCCGACGTATGCCATCGAAAATGCCTCTGCCACAGGCACTGCCGCTTTCGAGCAGGCCCGGTATGCCGTCGCGTCCGGCATGGTCGAGACTGCGGCGGTGGTCGGCATCGGCAGTCTCGGCGCCCTCCTGATGAGCCGCGCCGCCGAGGAGGAACGCGATCCGGACCTGATCTCGGTGTCCGGCATGTCCGTGCCCGCGGTGCCGTTCGCGTTGATGAAGCAGGCGCGCATGCACCGATACGGCGAGTCCGCCGATGCCGGTCTGCTCGTGGTGGAGAAGAACCTGTACAACGCCAGCCGTAACCCGATGGCGCAGCGCAGCAAGGCCCTCACCATGGACGAGCTCCGGGCCTCCCCGATGCTGGTGGACCCCCTGCGCCGAGTCGAATCCTGCCCGATCGGCGACGGCGCGGCAGCCGCGATCATCACGAGCCGAAAGCCCTCGAACGGAGTCCGCGCGGTCCGGATCGCCGCCGCGGTCGCCGAATCCGACAGGTGGCACAGCGCGGGCGCATTCATGCCGGATCTGACGGTCACCAAGCGGACCTCGGCGAAGGCCTTCGCGCAGTCCGGTATCACGCCGGACCAGCTCGACGTCGTCGAAGTGCACGAGGCGTTCAGCGTCGAGGAGCTGCAGTACATCGAGGATCTGGGTCTCGCACCCGAAGGCAAGGCGTCCATCGCAATGGCCGACGGGGACTTCCACATCGGCGGCCGTGTCGCGGTCAGCCCCAGTGGCGGCCTCATCGGCCGCGGCCATCCCGGCGGCGCAACCGGCATGTCGCAGTTCGTCGAGATCGTCCAGCAGATTCGCGGGCAGTCCGGCGAGCGCCAGCACCCGAACGCCCGGATCGGTTTCGCGCACATGATCGGGGCCGGTGGCGTGAACTACGCGCACATCATGGTCGGCGACGACTAGAAACGCCCCAACGAACGGAGAAGTGAAACAATGACCGGCCCCGACCGCGTGTTCGTCAACGGAGTCGTCCGCACCATGTCCGCGGGAGAGGCGGCCGCGACTGCGCCGACCGCCGTGGCGTGCGCGGCGGGGAGGTTCGTTGCCGTGGGTACCGACGCGGAGATCCTGGCGCTGGCCGGTGACACCGCCGAGGTCGTCGACCTCGGCGGAGCCACCGTCGTGCCGGGTTTCATCGAGACGCATCTGCACCCGCTGATGTGGGGGCTGATGCTCGCCGGTGTCGACGCGACCACCCGAGCCTGCCCCACGGTCGACGCGGTCGTGGCCGCGCTGGCGGCACGCGCTGCCGAGACACCCGAGGGCACGCTGATCGAGGCCTGGGGTTTCGACGACTCCCTCGTCGCGGAGGACCGTGGACTGACCGCCCAGGACCTCGACCGAGCGTCCACCCGGCACCCGATCATGGTGCGGCACACCTCGAACCACGGCATCTACCTCAACTCCGTGGCACTGGCCGAGGCCGGTGTCGAGGCGCACACCCCGGACCCGGAGGGCGGCGTCATCGTCCGCTTCGAGGACGGTACCCCCACCGGTGAGCTGCGTGAGCTGCCCGCGATGTCTATGTTCGGCGGACTGATGCCGTCGGCCGACCTCGAGAGCGCCTGCCGCGCGATGCTGCGCGCGCAGGCCGAGATGGCGAAGGTCGGCGTCACGAGTTACCACGATCTGCTCGTCCCCGCGCACCTGTACCCGGCCTACCGCCGGCTCGACCTGGACGGCCGATTGCAGTTGCGCGCCCGGCTCTATCTCCACGCCGATGCCGCCGACCAGCTGGACGACATCGGCGATGCCACGCCACATCTGGAGATCGGCGGTGTGAAGCTCGTCTCCGACGGGTCCATCCAGCTGCACACCGCGGCGCTGACGGAGCCGTACCACGACCTCGGCGGTTGTCATTGTGGCGAGATGGCGATCGCGTCCGGAGACCTCGACCGTCTGGTCGCCGAAAACCATGGGGCAGGACGGTCGGTGGCGATCCACACCAACGGCGACCGGGCCATCGACCTGTGTCTCGATGCCATCGAGAAGGCCCGGGCCGCACACCCGGAACAGGATGTCGCGCACCGCCTCGAGCACGTGCAGACCCTGCGCGACGACCAGATCCGGCGTATGACCGAGCTCGGCGTGTCCGCGTCGATCTTCGTCAATCACGTCTACTACTGGGGAGACCGGCACCGCGACCGCTACCTCGGGCCCGGACGCGGCGAGCGCATCAGCCCCGTCGCGTCGGTCGCCGCCGCCGGGCTGCCCTACGCGCTGCACTGCGACTGCCCCGTCACGCCCGTCGATCCGCTGTTCACGATGAACACCGCGGTACACCGCGTCACCCGCGACGGCCACGTCCTCGGTGCCCAGGAGCGTGTCAGCACCCGCCAGGCACTTGCCGGCTACACCAGCGAGGCTGCTCGGATCACCCGCGAGGACGGCGTCAAGGGGCGGATCGAACCGGGATTGTGGGCCGATTTCGTGGTGCTCGACGGCGACCCCCTCACCGACCCGGACCAGGCCGACCCGGTCGGCGATCTGTCCGCACTGCACGTCCTGCGCACCGTCGTGGGCGGCGACACGGTCTACCAAGCCTGACGGGCACGATGCCGCCCTGTGATCGGCGAATCGGCCGGGTCACCGAATGCTATTGGCGGCTGCGCTGTACAGGGCCCCCTCCGACAGACCAGAGTCAAGGAGTTACGACATGAACCGAATCGCGGTAGTCGGTGCCGGGTCGCTGGGCGCCATCACGGGTGCGCTCATTGCCGACCAGGGCAGGAACATCGAGCTGATCGACACGAACAGAGCCCATGTCGATGCCATGAACGAGAACGGTGTGAGAATCACCGGAGCACTCGACAGGGTCATCCCTGTCGATGCGAAGCTGCCTGATCAACTGAACGGTGTGTACGACCTGGTCTTCCTGCTGACCAAGCAGACGGCAACGGAAAGCGCTCTCACCAGCATCTCGCCGTTCCTCTCGAGCGACAGCATCGTGTGCACACTCCAGAACGGAACACCTGAGGACAAGGTCGCTTCGATCGTCGGAGTGGAACGCACGGTTGCCGGCAACGTTCAGTTCGCCGCCATCTGGAGGGAGCCCGGGGTGTGTGAGCTCTCCAGCACCCTCGAAGTGACACGCGCGCACGCCTTCGACCTCGGAGAACTCGATGGCTCTCACAGCGAGCGCATCGGCGAGATCGCCGAGATCCTCTCTGCCGTCGGACAATGCTCCATCTCGAGCAACATCACCGGAATGAAATGGTCGAAGCTGGTCGTCAATTCGATGTTCAGCGGTCTGTCCGCCGCTCTCGGCTGTGACATGACGCCGGTCATCGACGATCCCACGTTGATCGAGATCGCTCTTCGCGTTGCCGAGGAGTCGATCCGAACCGGCTGGGCACACGGGATCACGGTCGACGACGTCTTCGGCCGGCCCGCCGAACGGTTCACCGAAGCGAGCGGGCAGGCACACGACGAGAACGCCGAGTTCTTGGTTCGCATCCTGATGCAGCATCCGCACGCCGAAGCGAGCATGCTGCAGGACCTCAGGAAAGGCATTCCGACCGAACGAGACTTCATCAACGGCCGGGTCCTCGAGGTAGCGGCGAAGCATGGCGTCGACGTGCCGTTCAACCAGGCCCTGTACCGGCTCATCACCGAAGCGGAAGAGTCGCGCACCGTCCCCGACTTCGCGACGAACCGGAACGTTCTCCACGACCTGCTCACCTGAGCAGATCGCTCGTCCGTGGGACGGCAGAGCAACGACCATCGGGATGCATGGAGGCGTGAGTCAGTTCATGGCAGTACGAATCGAAAACCCCAGCGCTGGAACGCGTCTGCTGATCATCGACAGGCCGGAGCGGCGTAACGCGCTCGACCGCGGCGCCTATCGTGCGCTCGCGGCTGCGATCGAGGAGACGGACCACGACCCCGATGTGCGGGCGATCGTCATCACCGGTTCGGGTGGGGTGTTCACCAGCGGAAACGACATCGCCGACTTCCAGGAACCGGCTGAACCCGGAGCGCCCGGGGAAGGTGCGGCGATGACGTTTCTGCGGGCGCTGGCCCTTGCACGCAAACCGATCCTCGCGGCCGTCGAAGGCTTCGCCGTGGGCATCGGCACCACGATGCTGCTGCATTGCGATCTCGCCTTCGCCGGCAGCGGCACCAGATTCCGGGTTCCGTTCGTGCCGTTGGGATTGTCCCCGGAAGGTGGATCCAGCTACCTGCTTCCACAGGTGGCCGGGCTCAAGCGAGCTACGGAACTGCTCCTGCTCGGCGACGAGTTCGATGCCGACGAAGCCGCCGAGGCCGGGCTGATCAACCGAGTGGTCGAGAAGGGGCGGGCACTCGAAGTGGCGCTCGATCGGGCGAGTCGTCTGGCAGCGGCGCCGGCCGAATCCGTTGCGTTGACCAAGATGTTGCTGCGTCGCCCGCATCTCGAGACCGTGCTCGAAACACTGGACGTGGAGTCCGAGCACTTCGCCGAGCGACGACGATCCGACGAAGCACAGGCCGCCTTCGCCCGCTTCCGAAGCAAGTGATTCCGACCCCTCGGTGAGTGGGCGTCGAGGCACGCGCCCGATGCGGGCTGTTGCTGCAACATCGCCCGAGTGGCGGTCACAGCAACAGCCCGCATCGGCGGCTCGGTCCCGGTGTACCGGGGCTGAGCGCCTACTGCGTCGCCGCGCCCATCTTGCGGATCGCATCGAGCATCACTGCGGGGGCGTCGGGGGCGTACTCGCCCGGGCGCACGACGATTCGCTCCCAGCCCCCCGTGTACGGGAACATGCCGTGGTCGCGGTACAGCTGCCACGACACCGGTGAGCGGTACATCGTGCCGGCGCTCAGACCGCTGAACGGCACCAGCCACGACAGCTGCAGCAGTTCGACACCCTCACGGACGACGGTCCCGTCGATCTCGAGGGCCGCGACCCAGCGATGCTTGCCGGGGGCGTCGACGCGCAACCGGATCGTTCGGGCGCCCGGCGGGATCGGTGCCGAGTCCGCGGTGATCGTGCGACCCCACGCGTTCTGCTCGAGGTGCAGCGCACCGCCGCGGACGTAGAGGACGTAGCCGGCCTCCTGTCCACCGTGGGCGAGCAGAACACCCTCGTCCCCGGCCCGGTAGCCGTTCTCCCCCAACGTCACGTCGACGGCGAACGAGCGTCCGTCGATCAGCTGGCTCGCCCGGAACCGTTCCAGTGGAGGCGTTTCCGGCAACAGCACCGTCTCACAGGCCAGTCGTTCCTCGTCCGGGTCCCGCTGGAACCAGTGCAGAGGGCTGCCGTTGGCCATCGGATACACCTGATTACGGGCCGCCGCGTCCTCCCAGTCCGAGGCCAGTTCCTTGACCCGATCTGGGTTCTCGGCGGCGACGTCGGTCAGCTGGATCGGATCGTTCGCCACATCGTAGAGCGCCCACCGATCCTGGGAGAACGGAGTCATCGGCGTGCGGAGTGCCACCGCCTCCCAGTCTCCCGCGTAGTAGGCGCGCTCGCCGAGGCACTCGTAGTACTGGTCGCCGTGACTGCTGGGCGCATCCGGGTCCCGCAGCGCCGCCACCATCGAGGTCCCGTCGAGCGGGCGGGCGTCCAGACCGTGCCGGGTGGTCGCGACGGGCACCCCTGCCAGTTCCGCGATCGTCGGCAACAGGTCGGTGACGTGCGCGTACTGGTGCCGGATCCCGCCCGCGATCTCCCCCAGTCCCGCCGGCCACGACATCAGGAACGACACCTGGTGACCGCCCCGGTAGGTGCTGAACTTGTGCCGCCGGAACGGGGTGTTCGCCACCGTCGCCCACGCCGTCGCGTACTGCGGCCACGTCGTCGGGCCGCCGATGTCGTCGAGCCGGCCGATCTCCTCGGCGACCCGCTGCTCGGTGGACGGGGTGTGCGTGCGGTTCAGGTTCGCCAGGTGGTTGATCACGCCGACGTCCCCGCCGCCGCCACCGGAGGCACCGTTGTCGCTGAGGAACACGAAGATCGTGTTCTCCAGACGCCCGCACCGGCGCAACACGTCCCGGATCCGGCCGACCGACTCGTCGATCGTCTCGATCATCGCCGCATAGTTCTCCATGTGCCGGGCCGCGAGACGTTTCCCGTCCTCCGACAACGACTCCCACTCCGGGACGTCGTAGCCGGTCGGATCGTCGAGCGGTGCGGTCCCCACATCTGCCGGGATCACCCCGAGCTCGTCCTGACGGGCCCGGCGCGCGGCCCGGATCTGCTCCCAGCCGGCGTCGTAGCGGCCCCGGAACTTGTCGGCTGTACCGGGTTTGATGTGCATCGGGGCATGCACCGCCGCATGCGCGTAGTACATCAGCAGCGGCTTGTTCGGATCCGACGCGTGCGACTCGGCGATCATCGACACCGCACGATCGGTCAGGTCGTCGGTGAGGTAGTAGCCCTCCGGGTACTCCGTGACGTGCACCGGATTGTTGCCCTCGTACAACTGCGCCGGCCCGTGCAGGTTCGCCTGAGCCTCGAGGAACCCGTAGTACTGGTCGAAACCACGCTGCAACGGCCACGAATGCCGGTCCCCCGCCGCATGCATGTCCTGCTCCCGGCACATGTGCCACTTGCCGATCGCCATCGTCGAATACCCCGCGGTACGGAACGTCTCGGCGATCGTCGGCTGATGTGCAGGGAGTTCGGCGGCGTAACCGGGGAAACCGGTGTCCACGTTGGCGACCGCACCCATCCCGACGGCATGCGAATTACACCCCGTCATCAGTGACGCCCGTGTCGGCGAGCACGTGGGGGTGACGTGGAAGTCGGTGAGCCGCGCCCCCTCTGCGGCGACCGCGTCCAGGTGCGGGGTGGGGATCTCCGAACCGAACGGGCCGATATCGGAATACCCCATGTCGTCGACGATCATGACGACGACGTCCGGCGCGCCGTCCGGTCGCGGCCGGGACGGCCACGCCGGGGTCGCGGTGGCGAGGTTCTCGGTGACGGTTCCGGCGAACGAATGCGCATTTAAGACACTGTCTGACATACCTGTGACGGTAGCCACTCGGGGAGCCGGATTCCGGGAAACTTCTACCCAGTGGGACCACGACTGTGCGCCTTTCCGATGGTTTCGGTCACCGAAAAGGCGCACAGACGCGAAACACCTACGCCGTCAGCACCAGACCCGAGGTGGGAACACCGGTGCCGGCGGTGACGAGCACCTGGCGGGCGTCGGGCACCTGGTTGACGGAGGTACCGCGGATCTGGCGGACACCTTCGGCGATGCCGTTCATCCCGTGGATGTACGCCTCGCCGAGTTGGCCGCCGTGGGTGTTGAGCGGCAGTGCGCCGCCGACCTCGAGCGCACCGGGCTGCCGCACGAAGTCCTTCGCCTCGCCGCGCCCGCAGAATCCGAGATCCTCGAGCTGCATGAGCACGTACGGGGTGAAGTGGTCGTACAGCACCGCCATGTCCATGTCCTGCGGGCGCAGGCCGGACTGCTCCCACAGCTGGTTGCCGACCAGTTCCATCTCGGGGATGCACGCGAGGTCGGGCCGGTAGTAGCTCATCATCGTGTACTGGTCCTTGGCGCTGCCCTGCGCCGCGGCCGCGATCGAGACCGGCTTCTGCCTCAGGTCCTTCGCCCGCTCCGCCGACACCACCACGATCGCGATGCCGCCGTCCGACTCCTGACAGCAGTCCAGCAGATGCAGCGGTTCGGCGATGAACCGCGAATTCTGGTGGTCCTCGAGGGTGATCGGCTTGCCGTAGAAGAACGCGTTCGGATTGGTGGCCGCGTGCTTGCGGTCGGCGACCGCGATCCGGCCGAAATCCTCACTGGTGGCGCCGTACTGGTGCATGTACCGGCGGGCCATCATCGCGACACTGCCGGCCGGGGTGCTCAGCCCGTGCGGGTACGAGAACGCGTAGTCCGCGCCCGACGAGTTCACCTGGTTCACCAGACCGGAGTCGACCTGGCCGAACCGGTGCCCGGACCGTTCGTTGAACGCCCGGTACGCGACGACGACGTCGGCGACACCGCCCGCGACCGCGAGCGCCGCCTGCTGGATCGTCGCGCAGGCCGCGCCACCGCCGTAGTGGATGCGGGAGAAGAACTTCAGCTCCGGGATCCCGACCGCCCGCGCGACCGCGATCTCGATGTTGGTGTCCATCGTGAACGACACGAGCCCGTCGACGTCGGCGGGCTCGAGGCCCGCGTCGGCGAGTGCCGCGTTCACCGCCTCCGCGGCCAGACGCAGCTCGCTGCGCCCCGAATCCTTCGAGAAGTCGGTGGCGCCGATACCGACGATCGACGCCTTGCCGGACAGTCCGCTCACGAGCCGCTCCCCACATTGATCGAACCGTCCATCACGAGCGTGACGGTGGAGGTGATGTGCTTGCCCAGCGAGTCGACGCCGACGACCGCGAGGGTGACCAGACCGTCGTCGTCGATCGCCTCGACGGCGCCGGTGAGGGTGAGGGTGTCGTACGCGTACCACGGCACCCCGAGGCGCAGCTGGATCGACTTGATCACCGCACGCTGCCCGGCCCAGTCGGTGACGTACCGCTGCACCAGACCGGTGTCGGTGAGGATGTTGACGAAGATGTCCTTCGAGCCGCGCTGCTGCGCGAGATCCCGGTCGTGGTGCACGTCCTGGAAGTCGCGGGTGGCCAACGCCGTCGACACGACGAACGTCGGCGTGCCCTCGACGACCAGGGTGGGCAGGGTGTCGCCCACCTCGACGACCGGCGGCTTCAGCGGGGTCACGGGAGTCACAGGGCTCATCGGTTCTCCTCCACGGCCCGCCACGCGTACAACGTCCACGGGCCCTTGGTCTCGTCGTCCGGGTCGGCCGGGAAGTCGAGGAAGTCCACCTCGACCCGCTGCCCGACGGCGACGGTCTCGGGGTCGACGCCGCGCAGTTCGCCGAGCATCCGGACACCCTCGTCCAGTTCGACGAGCGCGACGACGAACGGCAGCGACCGTCCCGGCACCTTCGGTGCATGGTGCACGACGAAACTGAACACCGTGCCGCGGCCGGAGGCCACGACATAATCGGTGATCTCCCCCTTGGGTTTCCACACCGCCGGCACCGGCGGATGCTGCAGGCTCCCGTCGGGACGCTGCTGCAACCGCAGCTCGTGCGCGGCGACACCGTCCCAGAAGAACTGGGTGTCCCGCGACGCGGCCGGACGCATCATCCGGGTGCCGTCGAGGTCGTCGACCGGGTCGCCGCTGACCGATCGGGCGACCGTCGGATCCGGTTCGGAGGTCTTCGTCGGCGGCGCGAACTTGAGGATCCGGAACAGCATTTCGGCGACGACCTCGTCGCCGACCTTCCAGTAGTTGCGGGTGGTGAAGAACCAGCCCTCACCAAGGCCGGTCTTCTTCGGCCCGACAACGTCTTCGAGGACGGATTCGATGGTCACTTCCTCACCGGGGCGCAGGTAGCGGTGGTAGGTCTGGTCGCAGTTGGTGGCGACGACCGACGTGTACCCGGCCTCGTCGAGGATGTCCGTCATCCGGCCCAGCGGATCGTCCGCCTCGCGTACCGCACCGAGGCCGCGCATCGTCCACACCTGCGCCATCGCGGGCGGTGCGACGAGTCCGCCGTGGCCGGCTGCGACGGCGGCTTCTTCGTCCACGTAGATGGGGTTGGTGTCGCCGATCGCCTCGACCCAGTTGCGGATCATGGGCAGGTTGATCGGGTCACGTCCGGCACGGGCCCTGCTCGCACCGCCGTCCCGAACCTGCTGTGCCGCAGCGAGAATGTCGGTCATCGGCGGGCCACCTTCGGCAGTCCCAGGCCGGCGGTGGAGATGAGGTCGCGCATGACCTCGTTGACGCCGCCGCCGAACGTGATGACGAGGTTGCGCTTGGTCTGCGCGTCGAGCCAGCGCAACAGGTGCCCGGTCTCCGGGTCGGCGGGGTCGCCCCAGCGTCCGACGATTTCCTCGGCGAGCCGGCCCATCCGCTGGATCTGCTCGGTGGCAAAGACTTTGGTGGCCGACGCATCGGCCATGTCGACCTCGCCGGCCGCCGACGCGACCTGCCAGTTGAGCAGTTCGTTGAGCCGGTAGATCGCCCGGATCTCCCCGAGGCCGCGCTGCACGTCCGGCTGGGTCGCCAGGGGCTGCCCGTCGGGTCCGGGACGCTTGGCCCATTCACTGACCTGGTCGTACAGCCCACCGACGCGGCCCGACGGGCCGAGCATGACGCGCTCGTGGTTGAGCTGGGTGGTGATGAGCCGCCAGCCCTTGTTCTCCTCGCCGACGAGCATGTCGACGGGAACACGCACGTCCTCGTAGTAGGTGGCGTTGACGTGGTGGGCGCCGTCCGCGGTGATCACCGGCGTCGACGAGAAGCCCGGGTCCGTGGTGTCGACGATGAGGATCGAGATGCCGCGGTGCCGGTCCTCGGTGGTACCGGTGCGCACGGCCAGCCAGATGTAGTCGGCGGCATGGCCTCCGGTGGTGAAGTACTTCTGGCCGTTGACCACATAGTGGTCCCCGTCCCGTACCGCGGTGGTGCGCAGTGACGCCAGGTCGGTGCCCGCCTCGGGTTCGGTGTAGCCGATCGCGAAGTGCACGTCGCCGGTGAGGATGCCGGGCAGGAACTTCCGCTTCTGTTCCTCGGTGCCGTACGTCTGCAGCGTCGGTCCGACGGTCTGCAGCGTCACCGACGGCAGCGGCACGTCGGCGCGGACGGCCTCGTTGGTGAAGATCTGCTGTTCGATCTCACCGAATCCCTTGCCGCCGAACTCCTTCGGCCACCCGACACCGAGCCAGCCGTCGCGGCCCATGCGCCGGATGACGTCGTGGTAGACCGGCCCGTGCCGGTCGGTGAGCATGATCTCGGCCTCCTCCGGCGAGATCAGGCCCGTGAAGTATTCGCGCAGTTCCGCCTGGAGCTTGCGCTGTTCCGGGGTCAGATCGATGAGCATGCTGCCTCCACACCGAGGTCGCGGGCGCTGAGCACGCCGAGGATGGTCAGACGGGACGACGGGCCACCGACGAGCCGGACCAGGTCCTTGGTCTGCTCGTAGTACAGGTGCGCCGGATAGGTGACGTCGGCGCCGAGACCGCCGTGCATGTGGCTGCACTGCTGCATCGACACCGGCAGCTGCTCGGCCAGCCAGTACGCGGCGACCGACGTGTCCTCGGTGGCGTCGAGGCCCTCGGCGAGCCGCCAGCACGCCGACGTCGCCGCCAACTCGAGGGTCCGTGCGGTGACGTACGAGTCGGCGAGCTGCTGCGACACGGCCTGGAACGCGGCGATCGGCTTACCGAACTGCTCGCGGGTGCTCACGTGCTCGGCCGTCAGCGCGGTCATGCCGGCGCCCAGGCCCGCGGCCTGGGCTGCGAGCGCGGCGAGGGAGATCCGGTACAGCGCCTGCACCGGCGCGTCGGTGAGCAGCGCGCCGGAGTCGATGCGGACCCCGTCGAGCACCATCGTGCATTCGGGTGCCAGCGACGCGGTGAACGTGCGGGTGAGCGTGACCCCGTCGGCGTCGGGCGCGATCACGGCGACCCCGGCGTCGGTCGGAACCAGCACGAACGCGGCCTGCTCGGCGTACCGGACACCGACCTTGCGTCCGGTGACGACGTATCCGTCGCCGTCCGCGACCGCCGTCGTGGCGGGCACCGCCGGTAGCGGTGCCCCCGGCTCGCCCAGTGCCGCGGTGAGGATCGCACCGTCGGTGACACCGGCGAGGAACCGCTGCGGGTCCCCACCGAGCGCGAGCAGCGGCAGCACGCCGAACCCGAGGGTCTCGAGTACCGGCACCTGCGCGGCGGCCCGTCCGACCCGGTTCAGCAGCACCCCGATCTCGGCGATGCCCAGATCGTCGCCGCCGAGCGACCCGGGCAGCGGCAGCGACAGCACGCCCTCGGCGGCGAGCCGCTGCCACAGGGTGGCGTCCCACACGGGGGCGCCGCGGTCCATCGCGGCGAGCGTCTCGGCGCTCGCCGCCGTCTGCAGCACGGCGTCGGCCACTTCGGCCACCGCCTGCTGCTCACTTCCGAAAGTGAAGTCCACCTGAGATTTCCGTCCTGTTGAAGTGCGTCGCACGTGTGGAACTGTCGGCACCGCCGACGTGGTCAGCCGCGGGGCAGGCCCAGCAGATGCTCGGCCGCGACGGTGAGCAGGATCTGCGTGGTACCGCCCGCGATGGACAGGCAGCGGGTGTTGAGGAACTCACGGGTGAGCGGCCCCTCGACCCAGCCTGCCTCACCGGCGAGTTCGACGGCGTATTCGGCGACGTCCTGCCGGTTGCGCACACCGACGAGTTTGCGGACGCTCGACGCCGGTCCCGGGTCCTGTCCGTCGAGCTGCCGCAGCGTGGTGCGCAGATCGATGATCGAGCCGACGAGAGCCTCGGCGATGAGCGCGCCGAGTCGGTCGGCGGTCACCGGGTCGGGCTCGCCGGCCAGTTCGAGAAGGTCCTCGACGGCCTTGCCGAGCGACGAGCCGCCGCTCATCGCGACTCGCTCGTTGGCGAGGGTCGTGCGGGCGAGTTTCCAGCCGCCGTTCACCTGGCCGACGACGCACTCGTCGGGGACGAACACGTCGTCGAGGAACACCTCGTTGAAGAGGGCGTCGCCGGTGATCTCCCGCAGCGGGGAGATCCGGATACCGGGGGTGCGCATGTCGAGCAGGAAGTACGTGATGCCCTTGTGCTTGGGGGCGTCCTTGTCGGTGCGGGCCAGGCAGATCGCCCAGTCCGCTTCCCGCGCGAGGGACGTCCACACCTTCTGCCCGTTGAGTTTCCAGCCGCCGTCGACCTTCTCGGCACTGGTCCGCAGCGATGCCAGGTCGGAGCCGGCGCCGGGTTCGGAGAACAGCTGGCACCACGTGATCTCGCCGCGCAGCGACGGCAGCGCGAACCGCTCGATTTGTTCGGGGCTGCCGTGTTCGAGGATGGTCGGCACGGCCCACCAGCCGATCACCAGGTCGGGACGGTCGAGTCCGGCCGCGGCCATCTCCTCGGCGACGAGGATCTGTTCGGCGGCACCGGCACCGCGGCCGTACGGGGCCGGCCAGTGCGGTGCGGCGTACCCGGATTCAGCGAGCGCGACCCGACGCTCGGTCTCCGGAACCGAGGCGAGCGCAGTGACTTCAGCGCGGACCGCGTCGCGCCCGGCCTCGGCCTTCGGGTCGATCTCGGACAGGTCGATCGTCAGGTGGCGTCGGGCCCCGGACCGGGTCAGGTCGGTGACGCGGGCCCGCCACGCCGCGGCGCCGCCGAGGAACTGTGCGGTCGAGACCGCGCGGCGCAGGTAGTAGTGCGCGTCGTGCTCCCAGGTGAAGCCGATGCCGCCGAGGATCTGGATGCAGTCCTTGGCGTTCGCGGTGGCGGCGTCGAGGGCGACGGCCGCGGCGACGGCCGCCGAGATCGGCAGCTCCGACGCGACCGCACCGTCGGCGAGGTCCGGGTCCGGCAGGGCGTCCTCGGCGGCGACGGCGGCATCCCATGCGGCGGCCCGGGTCTGCTCGACGCGGCACAGCATCTCCGCGCACAGGTGCTTGATCGCCTGGAAGGAGCCGATCGGCTTGCCGAACTGCTCGCGGATCTTGGCGTAGTCGACGGCGGTGCGCAGCGTCCAGCCGGCGACACCGGCGGCCTCCGCTGCGGCGAGGGTCGCCGCGAGGTCGCGCACGAGGTCGGTCGAGACACCGGTGACGATGCGGTCCGGGGACACGGTGACCTGCTCGCACCGGATCCGGGCGACGGCCCGGCTCTTGTCGAGGATGTCGAGGGCTTCGATCGTCAGGCCGGGGGTGTCGGCGTCGACGAGGCACCACGCGGTACCACCGCCGGTGGAGGCGGCGGAGTCTGGGGAAACGGGGACGAGGACCGCGACACCCGGCTGGCCGCCGAGTGCGTTGCCGGCGTCACCGTCGAGGACGAGGCCGCCGTCGGCGTCCCGGGTCGCGGCGAGGGTGGCGCCCTCGAGAACGATCGCAACCGGCAGTTGTCCCTCGGCGACGGCGGCGGCCCACTGCTTGGCGGCGGCGTCACCGCTGCGGCCGATGACCAGCCCGGCGAGTATGGTCGGCAGAACCGGACCACCGACGAGTTCGGTGGCAGCCTGTTCGAGCATCGCGGCCAGGTCCACGATCTGCCCGCCGACACCGCCGACGGACTCCGGGACGCCCACGGCGAAGAGCCCCAGATCAGCGATCGCGGGCCACGACCGGCGCCAGAAATCAGCAGGTCCTTCCCGTAAAATGGCGATCGGGGCCGCGGACCGGGCCCAGGCTCGGATCGATTCCTGGACGGCCTTCTGTTCGTCGGTCGTGGCAATAGTCACAACGGCTCCCAGCTCCTCGTGATGGCATCTTCATTTAGAACGTGTTCTAATATGTGCGGCCGTCAAGAGTCAAGGCGTGAAGGAAACTGTCGATGACCACCTCTTCTCGATCCCGTTCTGCCGGGGCCCCGGTCTCGACGCTTACCGACGACGATCTCAGCTCCAACGCTCAGCGTGAGCGTCGCAAGCGGATCCTCGACGCCACCCTCACCCTGGCCTCGAAGGGCGGATACGAGGCGGTGCAGATGCGCGCGGTCGCCGAGCGCGCCGACGTCGCGGTGGGCACGCTGTACCGCTACTTCCCGTCGAAGGTGCACCTGCTGGTGTCGGCGCTGGCCCGCGAGTTCGAGCGGATCGAGTCGAAGGGCAAGATCCCCCCGGGGCACAGCCCGCTCGAGCGGATGAACCTCATCCTCGGCCAGATCACCAAGGCGATGCAGCGCGACCCGCTCCTCACCGAGGCGATGACCCGCGCGTTCATGTTCGCGGACGCGTCCGCGGCCGCCGAGGTCGATCAGGTCGGCAAGCTCATGGACACCCTGTTCGCCCGCGCCATCACCGACGGCGAGCCCACCGAGGACGAGCTCGCGATCGCCCGTGTCATCAGCGACGTGTGGCTGTCGAACCTGGTGGCGTGGCTCACCCGGCGCTCGTCGGCCACCGATGTCGCCAAGCGCCTGGAACTGACCGTCGAACTGCTACTCGGCGACGGCTCCCGGCGACCGGTACCGTCCGAATAATTCGCCCTTCGGCGCGGCTGCGGTGCGCCTCGTCGCCGACGATCGCCTAGGTTTGAACCTGTGAGCGCTCTGGATCTGCCGATCGAAGTCCGCCGGGCCCTGTCGACCGTCGCCCGGACCCCGCGCCTGCTGGTGGCGTCCGACTACGACGGCACCATGGCGCCCATCGTCGCCGATCCCGAGCGGGCCTATCCGCACGCCGAATCGGTGCGGGCCCTGCGTGCACTCGCCGGTCTCGCCTCCACCACCGCCGCCGTCATCTCCGGGCGCGCGCTCAAGGACCTGGCCACGCTGTCGCGTCTGCCCGCCGAGGTCCAGCTGGTCGGCAGCCACGGATCCGAGTTCGACGTCGGGTTCGTGCACGCGATCGACGCGAACGCCCGCAAGCTGCTGCACGAGGTCATCGCCGAACTGTTCCGCATCGCCGGCCTGTACACGGGGGTGACCGTCGAGACCAAACCGGCGAGCGCCGCACTGCACGTGCGCAACGCGACCGACGAGGACGGTGTCGCCGCCCTGGCGGCGGTCCGCGCCGAGGCCGCCCTGTGGACCGGTGTCCAGGTCACCGAGGGCAAGGCGGTCATCGAACTCGCCGTCGTCGCGACCGACAAGGGCAACGCGCTCGACATCCTGCGTCATCAGGAGGGGGCGACGGCCGCGGTCTTCTTCGGCGACGACGTCACCGACGAGAAGGCGTTCGTGCGACTCCAGGGCCCGGACGTGGGTGTCAAGGTCGGGGACGGGGACACGGTCGCCGAGTTCCGGGTCGAGACCACCGAGGATGTCGCGACCGCGCTGGCGTTCCTGCTCGAGGAACGACGGATGTGGCTGTCGGGTTCCGACGCGCCGCCCATCGAGCGGCTCACGATGCTCGCGAATCCGCGTTCGGTCGCACTGCTCACACCGGACGCGAACCTGACGTGGCTGTGCCATCCGGAACCGGATTCGGGGGCGGTGTTCGCGCACCTGCTCGGCGGCCCGGAGGCCGGGCACTTCAGCGTGGGCCCGCAGCGCGAGGCGTTGCCGCTGAGCCAGCAGTACGTCGACGGCACCATGACGGTGCAGACCCGCTGGTCGAGTCTCACGGTCACCGACTATCTGCCGCACGACGTCCAACCGAACCGCACCGACTTCACCCGTGTCGTCACCGGACGCGCGAAGGCGATCGTGAGTTTCGCCCCGCGGCCGGAGTTCGGTCTGGCCACGGTGCAACTGGAACCGGACACCGACGGGCTGCGGGTCTCGGGGACGAGCGAGCCGATGGTGCTGCGCTCCCCCGGCGTGCACTGGGACATCACCACCGACGGCACCCAGCAGACCGCGTTCGCGGTCGTCGACCCGTCGCAGGGGCCGGTGATCCTCGAACTGCGTTGCGGCACCGAGGATCTGGGTCCGTCACAGATCTCGGAGCCGGAACGCCGGGAACTCGCCGAATCGTACTGGCGGGACTGGGTGACCACGCTCGACCTCCCGCCGCTCAAGCCGGACCTGATGAAGCGGTCGGCCCTCACGCTGCGCGGGCTGGTGCACGCCCCCAGCGGATCGATCCTCGCGGCGGCCACGACGTCGCTGCCCGAGGAGATCGGCGGCGTCCGCAACTGGGACTACCGGTACTGCTGGCTGCGTGATGCGGCACTGACCGCGTCGGCGCTCGTGAGCCTGGGGTCGCTCGGGGAGGCCGAGGCCTACCTCGAGTGGGTGCACCGGGTGCTCGAGACGCTGCACGGCCCGGAGCGGCTGCACCCGCTCTACACCCTGTACGGCGGCAATCTGCCGGCCGAGGCCGTGATCGATTCGCTGCCCGGGTATGCCGGGTCCCGCCCGGTGCGGGTCGGTAACGCCGCGAACCAGCAGGTCCAGTTGGACGTGTTCGGGCCGATCGTCGACCTCATCGCCTCCGTCGCGCAGACCCGGACGAAGCGGGGGATCGCCGGGACCGATGCCCTCACCGACCGGGACTGGGAGCTGGTGCGGGCGATGGTCGAGGCCGTCGAGCGACGGTGGAGCGAACCGGATCACGGCATCTGGGAGATCCGCGACAACCCCCGCCACCACGTGTACTCGAAGGTCATGGGCTGGCTCACCGTGGACCGGGCGCTGATGCTGGCGTCGGACTTCGGCCGCGAGGCCGGTCCGACGTGGCCCGCGTTGCGCCGGGAGATCGCCGAGGAGGTCACCGAGAAGGGGTGGAACGAGGACGCCGAGTCCTACACCGCCGCCTACGACGGCACCGACCTCGATGCGGCGACGCTGCACATCGGCCTGTCCGGGCTCATCGATCCGTCGGACGAGCGGTTCGCCGCGACGGTGGTGGCGACGGAACGGGAGTTGCGCAGCGGCTCGACCGTCTACCGCTACCACCACGACGACGGCCTGCCCGGTGCCGAGGGCGGTTTCCATCTGTGTGCGGCGTGGCTGGTGGAGGCCTACCTGCTGATCGGGCAGCGGTCCGATGCGGAGGCCCTGTTCAAGCAGCTCGTCGACGCGGCCGGCCCGACCGGACTGCTGTCGGAGGAGTACGACCCGGTCGCGGAACGCTCGTTGGGCAACCATCCGCAGGCGTACAGCCATCTGGGTCTGCTGCGCTGCGCGCAGTTGCTGAGCGCGGACACCACCCGCTAGTCGCGGCCGGTTCCGGGGTCGGGCGCTAGGGTTCGGGCGGTGTGGCCGACGTGCGCCCGTGTACCAGTTCGGTGTCGAGTACCACGGCCACCGGAACCCCGGAGTCGGATCCGGACAGCAGCAGCGCACCGGCGCGCCGCCCCTTCTCCTCCTGGGGTTGACGCACCGTCGTCAGGCCCACCCGCAGGGCCTCGTCGATGCCGTCGAATCCGGTGACCGACAGTCGCCCGGGGACGTCGACGTCGTTTTCCCGCGCCCAGTCGAGGGCGCCGAGCGCAAGGACGTCGGTGGTGCAGACGAGGGCGGTGATGCCGGGGTCGACCGCCAGTGCCTGGTCGGCGGCGGAGCGGCCGGCCTCGACGGTGTGCTCGTAGCGTTCGACGACGGTCAGCGCCGCCGGGTCCAGGCCGGCGTCGGACATCGCGTCCTGCACGCCGGCGATGCGTTCGCGCTGGACGTGGAAGTTGGGAGCATGCAGCCGGTCACCGTCGACGACGCCGTCGGCCCGGTCCCGGCCGAGCCGCATGCACAGCACTCCGAACCTCTTGTGGCCCAACCCGATCAGGTGGTCGGCGACGAGACGCATCGCGCTGCGGTCGTCGATGCCGACGAGGGAGGCGCCGGGCATCTCGCGCGGCTGGTCGCAGATGACGGTCGGCAGGTGCCGCTCACGCACGGCGGCGAGGTAGGGGTCGTCGTCGGCGACGGAGTACACGACGAAACCGTCGACGCCGGCCTGCTGGACGACGGCGGCGGCATCCGTGTCGTCGCGGCCGGGGCCGGCGGGGATGAGCAGCAGGCCCTGACCGGCCGCCTCGCACGATTCGGCGAGGCCCGCGAGGAAGCTCATGGCGGCGGGGTCGCGGAACGAGTAGCTCAGCGCTTCGGTGAGCAGCAGTCCGACCGCGCCGGCGCGGCGGGTCCGCAGCGACCGCGCGACGGGGTCCGGGCCGGGGTAGCCGCGGCGTTTGGCGGCGAGCAGGACGCGTTCGCGAAGTTCGGCCGACAGCTGGTCGGGACGGTTGTACGCGTTGGAGACGGTCGTCCGCGACACCTTCAGTTCGGCGGCGAGCGACGCCAGGGTGGCGGGGCGGCGTGGCTGGCGGGACCTTGGCATATCGGGACGGTATCGGGTTGTGACGCCGTCGTCGCATCCGGTCGCCTACCTAGCGGGACTCGACCTGCACAGTTCCGCTAAAGTGTAAACGGGAACCGTTACCAATAACGATCCGGAACGGCCCCGAATCAGCCAGATACACCGTCGTGACCAGGAGAAAGTTGTGCGCATGCCCGATAGGACCGGCAAGTCCCGCAGGTTCGTGACCGTCGCGGTGATCGGGACCGCCCTCGCCGCGGCCGCGCTCACCGCCTGCGGCACCTCCCCCGACGACGGGCAGATCCGGGTCGTGGCCTCCACGAACGTGTGGGGCAGCGTCGCACAGGCCGTCGCCGGTGACCGCCTCGACGTGGTCTCGATCGTCACCGAACCGTCCGCCGACCCGCACTCGTACGAGGCGAGCCCCGCCGACGCCGCGAAGATCAGCGATGCGTCACTCGTCGTCCTCAACGGCGGCGGGTACGACGGGTTCGTCGAGGACGTCCTGAAAACCGGTACCCCCAAGCCGACCGTCGACGCCTTCGCCCTGCACGAACAGCGCACCGGTGCCCACGCAGACGACACCGACGACGGGGACCACGCGGGCCACGCGCACGGGTCGGTGAACGAACACGTCTGGTACGACATGCCCACCGTGGACACGGTCGCGAGCGCGATCGCCGAGCAGCTCGCCGTCCTCGACCCGGACGGCGCCGACGTCTACACCCGAAACGCCGAGACGTTCCGCACTCAGCTGCGCACGGTCTCCGAGATCACCGCCTCGATCGCGGCCGCACACCACGACACCCCGATCGCCCAGACCGAGCCGATCGCGCACTACCTGATCGCGGCCGCCGAGCTGAAGGACGTCACCCCCGAGGCGTTCACCGGTGCCGTCGAGAACGGTACCGACCCCTCCCCCGCGTCGATCGCCGAGACCCGGCAGCTGCTGTCCGACCGGCAGGCCGCCACGCTCGTCTACAACGTCCAGACCGAGGACAAGGTCACCCGCGCCATGCGCGACACCGCCGAAGCCGCGGGCGTCCCCGTCGTCGAGGTCACCGAAACCCTGCCCGCCGAAACCGATTTCGTGACCTGGCAGACGCAGACCGCACAGTCTCTCGCCGATGCCCTGAACGGGGCGTCGTGAGCGCCGCGGGCGCGCCTGCCGTCGAACTGCGCGACGCCTGCCTGGCGTTCGGTGAGCGCACCCTGTGGTCGCACCTGAACCTGACCATCGAGCAGGGCGAGTTCGTCGCCGTCCTCGGCCCCAACGGGTCCGGGAAGACCTCACTGCTCAAGGTCCTGCTCGGACAGCTCGCACCGACGTCCGGCACCGTCCGGATCGCCGGCACCCCCGCGAAGGCCGGGCACACCCACGTCGGGTACGTGCCGCAACAGAAATCGCTCGACGAGGGGCTGCCCCTGCGTGGACGCGACCTCGTCGGCCTCGGCGTCGACGGACACCGGTGGGGCACCGGCCTGCTCGGTCGCGTCAAGCGCCGCGGAATCGTCGACGACGCCATCGCCCAGGTCGGCGCCCAGTCGTACGCCGACGCCCCGATCGGTGCGATGTCCGGCGGTGAGCAGCAGCGGCTGCGGATCGCGCAGGCCCTCGTCGGCGACCCCAAGGTGCTGCTGTGCGACGAGCCGCTGCTCAGCCTCGACCTCGCCAACCAGCACCGCGTGTCCGAACTCATCGACCGCCGGCGCCGCGACCACGACACCGCGGTCCTGTTCGTCACGCACGAGATCAATCCGATCCTCCCCCTCGTCGACCGGGTCCTCTACCTCGTCGACGGCAAATTCGAGATCGGCACCCCCGCCGAGGTCATGACCTCCGAGGTCCTGTCCCGGCTGTACCGCACCGACGTCGAAGTGCTGCACGTGCGCGGCCGGCTCGTCGTCGTCGGCACCGGGGACGCCATCGACGCGCTCGGCAGCGGCGGCGGCCCCCGCCCCGGCGAGGGCGTCCACCACACCGACGAGGACCACGCATGAGCAACAAGTTCACGGACGCCATGTCGCACCTGCTCGACGTCTCCGTCACCGCCGACCTGCTGCAGTACGACTTCGTGCAGCAGGCCCTGATCGCGGGCGCGATCCTCGGCCTCCTCGCCGGCGTCATCGGCCCGCTCATCGTGAGCCGGCAGATGTCGTTCGCGGTGCACGGCACGTCGGAGCTGTCGCTGACCGGCGCGTCGGCGGCCCTGCTCATCGGCGTCGGTGTCGGGATCGGTGCGGTCGTCGGGTCCGTCGTCGCGGCCGTCCTGTTCGGGCTCCTGGGAACCAAGGCACGCGAACGCGATTCGGTGATCGGTGTCATCATGGCGTTCGGTCTGGGCCTGTCGGTGCTGTTCCTGTGGGCGTACGACGGCCGCACCGGCACCAGCTTCTCGCTGCTCGTCGGCCAGATCGTCGCCCCCGGCGGAACCGGACTGGCCCTGCTGTTCGGATGTGCCGTCGTCGTGCTGGGCACCCTGTCGGTGATCTACCGGCCGCTGCTGTTCGCGAGCACCGACCCCGAGGTGGCTGCCGCCCGTGGCGTCCCGGTCCGCGGACTGTCGATCGTGTTCGCGGTCCTCGTCGGCATCACCGCCGCCCTCGGTGTGCAGATCGTCGGCGCCCTGCTCGTCATGGCACTGCTCATCACGCCCGCCGCCGCGGCCGCTCATGTCACCGCGAACCCGCTCAAGGCCACGATCCTCGCCGTCGTGTTCGCCGAGGTCGCCGCGGTCGGCGGCATCGTGCTCTCGCTCGCCCCCGGCGTCCCGGTGTCGACGTTCGTCACCACCATCTCGTTCGTCATCTACCTGGTGTGCCGTGCGATCGGGGTGGCCCGGCGCAGGTCCACCGGCCGGGTCCTCGTGCCCGCCGGAGAGCATCTGCACGCCTGACCGGCGCCTAGGATCGACACCGTGACGGTGATCGATCTCAACAGCGACCTCGGTGAAAGTTTCGGCGCCTGGACCCTCGGCGACGATGCCGCGATGCTCGACCTCGTCACGAGCGCGAACGTCGCCTGCGGCTACCACGCCGGGGATCCGTCGACGCTGCTGCGCACGTGCCGGGACGCCGCCGCCCGCGGCGTCCGGATCGGCGCACAGGTCGGCTACCGGGACCTCGCCGGATTCGGACGCAGGTTCGTCGACGTCGCCCCCGCCGATCTGACCGCCGAGGTGATCTACCAGATCGGCGCGCTCGACGCCCTGGCCCGCGCCGCCGGTTCCGGCGTCGTGTACGTCAAACCGCACGGCGCGCTGTACAACGCGATCGTGCACCACCGAGCGCAGGCCCGGGCCGTCGTCGACGCCGTCCGCGCCGTCGACCCGTCCCTGCCCGTCCTCGGACTGCCCGGATCGGTGTTCCTCGAGGAGGCGCGTGCAGCGGGGCTGCGGACCGTCGTCGAAGCGTTCGCGGACCGCGCCTACACCCCCGACGGCACCCTCGTACCGCGCACACAGCCGGGAGCCGTCGTCCACGATCCCGACGTCGTCGCCGCACGGGTCCTGCGGCTCGTGACGACCGGCACGATCGAGGCCGTCGACGGCAGCGTGATCACCGCGGCCGCCGACACGATCTGCGTGCACGGCGACACCCCCGCCGCCGTCGCGATGGCCGCTGCGATCCGGAACCTGCTCGACGCCAACCGGATCCCTGTGGAACCGTTCGTGTGATGCGCCTCCTCGACATGGGCGACCGGGCACTGCTCGTCGAATTCGACGATCTGGCGTCGACCCTCGCGCACTATCGGGGGCTCGCCGCGCAGCCGCACCCCGCCGTCACCGACCTGGTGCCCGCGGCCCGCACCGTCCTCGTACAGTTCCGCGGCACCCGCCGGGACGCCGTCGCGGCGTGGGTGCGCGCCACCGCACCACTCACCGCGGACGAACTCCCACCGGCCGACCCCGTCACCGTTCCCGTCCGCTACGACGGTCCGGACCTCGACGAGGTCGGCGAACTCACCGGGCTCGGCGCCGACGGGGTGGTCGCCGCCCACACCGGGCAGGTGTGGACCGTCGCGTTCGCCGGATTCAGCCCCGGCTTCGGCTATCTCGTCGCCGCCGACGACACCCTGCACGTGCCCCGGCGCGCGACCCCCCGCACCCGCGTCCCGGCCGGCGCCGTCGGCCTCGCCGGCGAGTTCTCCGGAATCTATCCGCGCCCCTCCCCCGGCGGCTGGCAACTGATCGGCACCACCACCGAACCGATGTGGGACGTCGACCGCGACCCGCCCGCACTGCTGCAACCGGGAGTCACCGTCACGTTCGTCGCCGTCTGAGCATCGCCGGCCGAGCCCCGCTCAGGGGTCAGGCACCGAGCGCGAACGCCACGAGGAAACCGAGCGCGGTCGACAGCCCCACCCACCACCCGCCCTCGCGGTACGCCTCCGGCATGAGCGAATCGGCGAGTACCGCGATCGTCGCGCCGCCGGCGAACGCCTGGACGACGGCGATGCTGCCATCGGAGATGTTGTCGGAGACGGCATTCGCCGCCACGACGACCAGTACCAGCACGGCGGCGGTGATCGCCCACACCCGGAACGCGCGACGGGAATCGAAGCCCGGCTGACTCCGCATCGACGCGGCACCCGCCACCGACTCGGGGATGTTGCCGACCGCGACGGCCACCAGCAGCACCACACCCCCGCCCTCGACGAGCGAGACGCCCAGTGCGGTGTTCTCGGGGATACCGTCGAGCAGGGATCCGAGCATCAGTGCCCAGCCGAGAGCGGCCGGGCCGAGCTTGTTCTCGATGAAATGATCGGCGACCACGTACACGAGTGCGCCCGCGAGCAGCGCGGTCCCCGCAATCCAGACGCCCTCGGTCGCGAACGCGGGCGCGAACAGTTCCGAGGACACCGCGGCCACCATCGTGCCCGCACCGAACGCCATGAGCGCCGCGAGCACCGGCCGGGGCAGGTCGAAACGCAACCCCACCCACGCGCCGATCAGCAACGGCAGCGCCGTCCCCACCCCGTACAGTGCAGCGGTCACCATCGGTCGATGGTAGGCAGCGCCGCCCCGATCGGGGGACAATCGACACATGGTATGGCTCGAGATCGTCCGTGCCGGTGCCCGCACCACCGTCCAGGACCGCGGACGGTCCGGGCACGCGGCGCTCGGGGTCGGCGGATCCGGTGCCGCAGACGTCGTCTCCCACGACGCCGCGAACCGGCTCGTCGGCAACACCCCGGACGCCGCGACCCTCGAAGTGACCTTGGGCGGACTGCGATTCCGCGTGCACGGGCCGACGGCCGTCGCGGTCACCGGGGCATCCGTCCCGGTGACGGTCGACGGCACACCCCGCCCCCGCTATTCGACGCTGCACCTGAGCGACGGCGACGAGGTGACGCTCGGCATGTCCGACACCGGCCTGCGCACCTATCTCGCGGTCCGCGGCGGCATCGACGTCCCCGCCGTTCTCGGCAGCCGCGCCACCGACACCCTCTCCGGGATCGGGCCGGACCCGGTCCGGGACGGTGACCGGCTACCGGTCGGCACGCGGCACGACGACCTGCCGGCCGAGGATCTCATCCCGCCACCGGCCCCCGCCGCCGATCCGGTGGAGCTGCGGATCCGGATGGGGCCGCGTGACGACTGGTTCACCCCGGCGTCCCGCGCGGCGCTCGCGGAGCACACCTGGACCGTCACCGCCGACACCGACCGCGTCGGCGCCCGTCTGCACGGTCCCGGACCGCTGCACCGGGCCCGCCGCGGCGAACTGCCGAGCGAGGGCATGAGCACCGGCGCACTGCAGGTACCACCGGACGGGATGCCGGTGTTGTTCCTCGCCGATCACCCCGTGACGGGCGGCTACCCGGTGATCGCGACGGTCGTGAGCGACGATGTCCCGGTCGCGGCACAGCTGCGACCGGGACATCGGGTTCGGTTCCGCCGCCTTCTCTAGCGGATCGAGCTCGCGTGCCCGGTCAGGGGGACGACGTCGATCGTCATGTACGGGAACAGCGGGAGGTTCCACAGGATCTCGTGGAGTTCGTCGGCCGATTCGACGTCGAAGATACTGATGTTGCTGTACTTTCCGACGATCCTCCACAGGTGCACCCACTTTCCCTGCCGTTGCAGATCCTGGGAGTACGCCTTCTCGCGGGCGAGGGTGTCGTCGCGGACCTGCGGGTCGAGGTCACGGGGAATGTCGACGTCCATGCGGACGTGGAAGAGCGGCATCGTCTCTCGTCTTTCGTGTCGGTTCCGGGGGTCAGTTCCGGGCCAGGTGCTTGACGACGTCCATGTCGAGTTCGACGCCCAAGCCGAGGCCGGTGGGCAGGTGCACCTGCCCCTCGGAGTAGTCGAGCGGTGTCTGCAGCAGTTCCACCGCGAACAGTTGCGGGCCGAAAAGTTCGGTGCCGTAGTCGATTCCCGGTTCGGAACACGCGAAGTGCACGGACGCAGCGGTACCGATCGGCCCCTCGATGGACGTCGCACCGTGGCAGCGCAGGCCGGCCGCCTTCGCCACGGCCACGACTTGCTTGCTGCGTTGCAGCCCACCGCATTTGGTGGTCTTGAGCGCGAGAACGTCGGCTGCCCCGAGGGTCGCGATCCGGAAGGCGTCGTGCGGGGTCTGCACGGATTCGTCCGCCATCACCGACGCACCGACGAGACGGTTGATCTCGGCGAGTACCTCGATCTGCTCGGCCGGAGTGGGCTGCTCGACGAGTTCGACTCCCCCGTCGACGAGTTCGGGGACGTAGCGCAGGGCGGTGAACCGATCCCAGCGAGCATTGACGTCGATACTCACCCCGGCCCGACCGTCGAGGGCCTCTGCGATCGACACCACCCGCTCGGTGTCGACGGCCGGGTCGAGTGCCCCCATCTTGAGCTTGAAGGCGAAGTTCAACCGCGCCTCGATCTTCTCCTCGATCTCGTCGAGAACCTCCTCGACCGGGGCCGCACCGAGCGCCCAGCGCACGTCGACGCCCGTGCGGAAGGCCCCACCGAGCAGGATGTGCACGCCGACGCCGAGGTGCCGTGCGTACGCGTCGTGCAGGGCCACGTCGACCGCGGCCTTCGCGAAACGTGCGTTCGCGACGATGCGTTCGAGATCGACCAGGATCCCGGTGATCTCGTCGACACCGCGCCCGAGGATGTAGGGAGTGACGTAGTTGTCGACGATCGCCTTCATCGTCTCGACGGACTCACCTCCCCACCAGGGGCCGCCGGGGACGACGCCCTCGCCGTGACCGGTGACACCGCCGGCCGTCGTGATCGCGACGAGCAGGATCGGCTGCACCTCGCTCGTCGTGGTGGCGAACTTGTGCGGACGTATCAGGGGTACGTCGAGGATGGTCGTCTCGATGGAGACGATCGCGAGATCAGGGTCGGACATCGAACAGCTCTCAATCGGATCGGAGAATCACGGAATGCCGGCGCCCCTCGGGGACACCGGCATTCGCGTCGGATCAGGCCTCGGGGTCGAGGGCGAAGTTGTAGGTCACGTAGTTCCGGCCGTCGTCCCCGGTCTTCGGATCCAGGACCAGTTCCGGCTTGACGGCGGTGGCGACGTCGTTCTCGACCCACTGCCCGCCGGCGAAGTACAGCTGGGTGGTGATCGGGAGCTTGCCCGGCGCCTTGACCATCAGGTGCAGGTGCGCCGGACGCCACGGGTGTCCCCCGTAGGACTCGATGAACCAGCCGGTCGGGCCGTCGTGCGGAATCTGGTACGGCGCGGGCTGCAGCGTGGTGATCTCGTAGCGGCCCTCGTCGTCACAGACGATGGTGCCGCGCAGGTTCCACTCCGGCAGATTCGGCGCGAACTGCGAGTAGAGGCCGTCCTCGTCGGCGTGCCACAGTTCGACGGTGGCACCGGCGAGACCGTTGCCCTCGAGGTCGGTCACCTGACCGGAGAACACGAGTGGGGTGGCGTCCCGGTCCTTGTCCCGCATCGGCATGGTGCACTTCGACGGCAGCGTCGGCGAATTCGCGACGTAGTACGGGCCCTCGATGCTGCCCTTGGTGCCGGCGAGCGCGTTGCGACTGTAGTTGACGTCCTCGATCTCGTGCTCGACGAACACGTCCAGCCACAGCGGCCACTCGCCGTACTCGCCCACGTCGATGACCCACTGCTTGAGCACGCGGTACTCGTCGTAGGTCACCTCGTGCTTGTGGATGACGTCTGCGAACGCCTTCAACACGTCCCGGTAGATCGCGGACGCACGCTCCGGGGAGGTGTCGGCCGACACACGGTCGGACTTGAACTTGTCGGTGGCGGCATTGCCCGAGGCGTGTGCGGTCGCCGTTTCGGTACTGGTCATGGGTCCTCCTCGTCGAGGCTCGAACGTCTGGCGGTCGAGAAAATCGTGGCAGCGGGGGGTGCGGGGCCGACGCATATCCCGCCGAGCTGATGTACGCTATGCGTACAAGTGATTCGCAGTGCGTACGCATACTGTGCGTCGAGTCACAGCAGTTGTCAACACCCGACCCGAAGTCACCACCGAACCAGCAGCCAGGAGCCCTCGATGTCGAACGAAGACCGGGATTTCATCCAGAGCATCGAACGGGGTTTCGCCGTCCTGCTCGCCTTCGACGAACAGCACCCCACCCCGTCGCTGGCCGAACTCGCCACCAAGACCGATCTGTCCCGCCCGGCGGTGCGCCGTATCCTGCTCACGCTGCAGAAACTCGGCTACGTCGCCGCGAACGGCAGCCGATGGTCGCTCACCCCGCGCGTACTCAGCATCGGCCAGCACTACTCCGCATCCCACGCCCTCGTCGAAGCCGCGATGCCCCGGCTCGTCCAATTGTCCGAGCGCACCGGCGAATCCGCGTCGCTCGGCGTACTCGACGGCGTCGACGTGGTGTACGCGGCCCGGGTTCCGGTGCGCCGGATCATGAGCATCAACGTCTCGGTCGGCACCCGGGTTCCGGCCTATGCGACGTCGATGGGCCGCGCACTGCTCGCGTGGGCACCGACCGAGACCGTCGACCGGGTGATCGCCGGATCCCGGTTCGAGAAGCTCGCGACGTCGACGATCGCCTCACCGGAATCGTTGCGAGCCGAACTGGACCGAGTCCACACGCAGGGCTACGCGCTGACCGCCGCCGAACTCGAAGAGGGCCTGATCTCCCTGGCCGCACCGGTCCGCGACGCGAGCGGCGACGTCGTCGGCGCCCTCGCCTGCTCCACATCCTCCGGCCGCAACACCCCCGAGGAGTTCCGGGCGTCCGCGGCGGCGAACGTGATCGAGACCGCCGAGGCCCTCAGTACGGACCTGGGCTTCCGCCGGCACTGACGCGGCACCGGTCGCCTCGAATCTCAGGAGCGCAGCGTCGCCGAGGGTGCAACCCCGTACCTGCGCCGATAGGCGGCCGCGAACCTACCGGTGTGGGTGATTCCCCAGCGCACGGCGATATCGGTCACCGACGTACTCGACGGATCGCCCGCCACCAGATCGTCGTGGACCCGTGCGAGACGCACGTCCAGTAGATAGTCCCGGGGGCACATCCCGAGATACTCGCGGAATCCTTCCTGCAGCCGCCGGACGCTCACGCCGGCAGCCTCGGCCATGTCGCTCGCGGTCCACGCCAGCGCCGGATCGGCGTCGATCCGGTCGAGCACCCGCTTCACGATCCGCGGCCGCGGCGCGACGGCGGTGTCGTCGGGCATCGCCGCCAAGACGAAGGCGCTGGTGATGGCCCCCGACAGTTGCTGTGCGACGACCGGGGTCTGCCACAGCCCTTCGCTGCCGCGCACCTGTTCGACGATCGACCGCAGCAGACCCATCCAGTTCTGTCCGGCGGCGGTCGTCAGGTCCACCTGATCCGGTAGCCGCCGATCCGGCCGGCCCAGTATCCGCGCGAGCTCGCGATGCAGGTAATCCTTGTCGACCTTGACGCCGACGATCTCGCAGTCCGCGGTCCACCGGGTGATCACGGCCCCGGTGTCCGGACGGAAGACGGACGCCTTCCCCGGCCCGGAGATCACGTCGTGGCCACCGCTGACGGATTCGATCCGGCCCGACAGCGGAATGTTGACCGCGTACGCACCCGGATGTCGCGTGTCCACGGAAACATCGGCGCCCCAACCGATCCTCGTCAGCCGCAGTGCACCGATCTGCGTCGCCCGTACGTTCAGCCGCGGCTCCGATCCGGCGGTGAGCGGCGTCAGCTCGTGCGCAAAATACGCAGCGGACACCGCATTCTCAGCCTCGCCCCAATCATCCGGGCCGACGGCCACGCCTGTCGACATTCCGGCGCCACCTTCCTGCCCCGTCCTGTTCGGGACCTCCGCCCCAGTGTGATCGGGAACACGATTCTCGGCAACAGTGTTCCGCCGAACACGTCGCGCAATTCGGATAACGAGACCGCTCAGCGGATGGCCGAGCCCGCCCCAGCCTGCCTATGGTCTGCGTCACAGTCAACGACCATCAGCAAGGAGCACCGCCATGGACTCGCGTCGGCTGCGAAACATATTCGGGCAGTTCGCAAGTGGAGTCACCGTCATCACCTGCGGTAAGGAGGACGGCACCCCGCACGGCGCGACGGTGACGGCGTTCACCGCGGTCTCGCTCGAACCGCGACTGTGCCAGGTGACCCTGACCCGTACCTCGAAGGCCTGCACGTTCCTGTCCGGCGCACCGTTCGCGGTGAACATCCTCGCCGCCGACCAGACCGACGTCGCACTGCACTTCGCCGGCCGGCCGCAGTCCCCCGGGCCGGTGTGGGAGCAGGGCCCCACCGCCCCGGTGCTCGCCGGCAGCGCCGCCACCCTGTCGTGCGTGCCTTGGCGCGAGTACGACGGCGGCGACCACGTGATCTTCATCGGCGAGATCGTCGATGCACAGTGTCGCGACACCGACCCCCTGCTCTTCTACCGCAGCACCTTCCACGACCTCGGAGCACCCAGCGGTAGCGCCGCCTGGAACGGGTCCATGGACGACCCCCACCGCGGCTGGTTCGACGCCGGCACCGCCTTCACCCCGCTGCACCTCTCCGGTGCAACCAACTGACCCCCACCCCCGTACGGAGGAAAGACCATGACCACGACCGAACCCCGCCCCGTCGCCCCGGACGTCGACCGATCCGCGGTCAACGTGGCAGCGGACTGCGAGGCGAACCGGACCGAGAACTTCGCCACCCGGCCGATGACGGGCGACGAGTACATCGAGTCGATCAAGGACGGGCGGGAGATCTACCTGCACGGGGAGAAGGTGAAGGAGTTCTGGAATCATCCGGCGTTCCGCAACCCGATCCGGATGACCGCGCGCCTGTACGACGCCCTGCACACCGGGGAGCACGTCGACACGCTCACGTGCCCCACCGACACCGGTAACGGCGGCGTCACCATGCCGTTCTTCAAGACCCCCACCAGCTCCGACGACCTGCTCCGCGAACGCGACGCGATCGCCACCTGGGCTCGGATGACCTACGGCTGGATGGGCCGCTCCCCCGACTACAAGGCCAGCTTCCTCGGCACCCTCAACGCCAACAGCGAGTTGTACGCCCCGTTCCAGGACAACGCGAAGCGCTGGTACCGGGAGTCGCAGGAGAAGGTCCTGTACTGGAACCACGCGATCATCAACCCGCCGGTGGACCGGCAGCTTCCGCCCGATCAGGTCGGCGACGTGTTCATGAAGGTGGAGAAGGAGACCGACGCCGGCCTGATCGTGTCGGGCGCGAAGGTGGTGGCGACCGGTTCGGCGATCACCAACTACAACTTCATCGCGCACTACGGCCTGCCGATCAAGAAGAAGGAGTACGCGCTGATCTGCACGGTGCCGATGGACGCACCGGGCATCAAGCTCATCTCCCGCGCCTCGTACTCGCAGAACGCGGCCGTCGTCGGCTCGCCGTTCGACTATCCACTGTCGAGCCGGATGGACGAGAACGACGCCATCTTCATCTTCGACAAGGTGCTGGTGCCGTGGGAGAACGTCTTCATGTACGGCGACGTCGAGAAGATCAACTCGTTCTTCCCTCAGTCCGGCTTCCTGCCGCGGTTCACCTTCCAGGGCTGCACCCGGCTCGCGGTCAAACTCGACTTCATCGCCGGCCTGCTCATGAAGGCCCTCGACTGCACCGGCGCCGGCGGATTCCGCGGCGTGCAGACCCGGGTCGGTGAAGTGATCGGCTGGCGCAACCTGTTCTGGTCCCTGACCGAATCGATGGCCCGCGACCCCGAGCAGTGGATCGGCGACACCGTCATCCCGAAGCTCGAGTACGGGCTGACGTACCGGATGTTCATGATCCAGGGCTATCCGCGGATCAAGGAGATCATCGAGCAGGACGTCGCCTCGGGTCTCATCTACCTGCCGTCGAGCGCCGCCGACTTCAAGAATCCCGACGTCCGCCCCTACCTCGACAAGTACGTCCGCGGCAGCGACGGCATCACCGCCGTCGAACGGGTGAAGGTCATGAAGGCGCTGTGGGATTCGATCGGCTCCGAATTCGGCGGCCGTCACGAACTCTACGAACGCAACTACTCCGGAAACCACGAGAACGTGAAGGCCGAACTGCTCTTCGCCGCCGAGAACCGCGGCGGAGTGTCCTCGATGAAGGGACTCGCCGAACAGTTCATGAGCGAGTACGACCTCGACGGCTGGACCGTGCCGGACCTGATCGGCAACGACGACGTGACCGCGTTCTACAAGAACTGACGGCACACGCACTGTGCGGTGGGCGGTGAACCCACCGCACAGTGCGTCGTACGGGTGCGTCCGTCAGCTGCGACGCTGACGCGCGATCTCGGACAGGACGACGCCCGCCGCGACCGATGCGTTGAGCGACTCCACCTCACCGGCCATCGGGATACTCAGGATCGAGTCGCACGTCTCGCGAACCAACCGCGACAGGCCCTTGCCCTCCGAGCCGACGACGATGACGACCGGGTCGCGGCCCTCGTAGGTGTCGAGGCTGGTGTCGCCGCCCGCATCGAGGCCGACGACCTGCACCCCCTTCGACTGCCAATCCTTGAGCGTGCGAGTAAGATTCGTCGCCCGAGCGACGGGCAGACGGGCTGCCGCACCGGCGCTGGTGCGCCATGCGACCGCGGACACGCTCGCGCTGCGACGCTGCGGGATGACGACACCGTGACCGCCGAACGCGGCAACCGACCGGACGACGGCACCGAGGTTGCGCGGATCGGTGATGTTGTCGAGCGCCACCAGCAACGCCGGCTCGTGCTTGGCCCGGGCCGCGGTGAGCAGGTCGTCGGGATGCGCGTACCGGTACGGCGGCACCTGCAGGCCGATGCCCTGATGCATCCCGTTGGCGCTCATCCGGTCCAGATCGGTGCGCGGAACCTCGAGGATCGAGATGCCGGCGTCGGCGGCCCGCTGCACCGCCTCCTTGAGGCGGTCGTCGGTCTCGGCGCCCACCGCTACGTACAGTGCGGTGGCCGGGACGTCGGCGCGCAGGCATTCGACGACGGGGTTACGGCCCAGCACCATCTCCGGGGTGTCCTCGGCGCGGCGGATCGCGGCCGTACGCTGCAACTTCCGCTGCTCGTCGGCACGGGCAGCGGCCCGGGCCCGCTTCGCGGCCGGATGCTTGGTCCGCTCCACCGCCGGCGGGGTGGCGCCGCGGCCCTCGAGCCCCTTGCTGCGCTTGCCGCCCGACCCGACGACCTGGCCCTTCTTGGTGCCGCCCTTACGGATCGCGCCACGCCTACTCGAATTACCCGCCATCACTTACCCGATTCGTTGGAAGAAGCCTGTTCGAGCGACCACTCGGGGCCGTTCGGAGTGTCGGTCACGGCGATACCCGCCGCGGCCAACCGGTCGCGCACCTCGTCGGCGACGGCCCAGTTCTTCTCGGCCCGCGCCTGCTGACGCCGGTCGAGGTCGGCGCGGACCAACACGTCGAGCGCACCGAGTGCCGCGGTATCGTCCGCCGTGCCCGCCCAGTGCGGATCGAGCGGATCCACGCCCAGCACACCCAGCATCGCCCGCACCTGCGCCGCGATCGTCCGCGCCCGCTCGGCGTCACCGGATTCGAGTGCGGAGTTCCCTTCCCGCACCCTGCCGTGGATCTCGGCGAGTGCCGCCGGAACGTTCAGGTCGTCGTCGAGCGCTGCCGCGAACTCGTCGGTCCACGTGCCGACGGGAACCTCCGTACCCGTCCGCTCGCCGACACGCTGTACGAACGATTCGCAACGCCGGTACCCGACGGCAGCCTCCTGCAGCGCCTCCTCCGAGTACTCGAGCATCGACCGGTAGTGGGCACTTCCGAGGTAGTACCGAAGTTCCTGTGGACGAACAAGTTTCAGCACATTCGGAATCGACAGGACATTGCCCAGCGACTTCGACATCTTCTCGCCCGACTTGGTGACCCAGCCGTTGTGCAGCCAGTACTGCGCGAAGTCGTCGCCGGCGCACTTGGCCTGCGCGATCTCGTTCTCGTGATGCGGGAACACCAGATCCATTCCACCGCAATGGATATCGAATGCGGCGCCGAGATAGAACTCGGCCATGGCAGAGCACTCGAGATGCCAGCCGGGACGGCCCGGGCCCCACGGCGTCGGCCACGACGGCTCCCCCGGCTTGGCGGCCTTCCACAGCGTGAAGTCACGCGGATCCCGCTTGCCCGCACCGACGCTCTCGCCCTGATGGACGTCGTCGAGCTTGTGCCCGGACAGCTTGCCGTATTCGGGGAAACTCCGGACGTCGAAGTAGACGTCGCCCTCCGCCGCGTACGCGTGACCGTTGTCGATGAGCCGCTGCATCATCTCGACCATCTGCGTGATGTGGCCGGTCGCCCGCGGCTCCACCGACGGCGGCAGCACACCGAGCTGCCCGTACGCCCAGTCGAACGAACGCTCGAACGTCGCGGCCCACTCCCACCACGGGCGGCCCGCCTCGGCGGCCTTGTTCAGGATCTTGTCGTCGATGTCCGTGACGTTCCGGACGAACGCGACGTCGTAGTCGTGCGCGAGCAACCAGCGCCGCAGCACGTCGAACGCGACACCGCTACGCACGTGACCGATGTGCGGTTCCCCCTGAACCGTTGCGCCACACAGGTACACCGATACCCGGCCGGGGGCCAGCGGGACGAAGTCGCGCAGAGCCCGTGTCACGGTGTCGTATAGGCGCAGGGTCACGACGAGCGATTCTACCGGTCCGGGTCGGCCGGGACGACGAGCGCGGTCGCTACCGCCGCGATCCCCTCGCCGCGCCCCGTGAGACCGAGCCCGTCGGTGGTCGTCGCCGTCACCGACACCGGGGCCCCCAGGACGTCACCGAGCACCCGCTGGGCCTCGTCGCGTCGCGGACCGATCTTGGGACGATTGCCGATCACCTGCACCGCAGCGTTTCCGACGGAGAAGCCGGCCTCGTCGAGCAGCCGGCGGACCTCGGCGAGCATGCGCACCCCGCCGACACCGTCCCACTCGGGCCGACCGGTACCGAACACCGAACCGAGATCACCGAGTCCGGCCGCGGACAGCAGGGCGTCGCACAGCGCGTGCGCGGCGACGTCCCCGTCGGAGTGCCCGGCACAGCCGTCCTCGCCGTCGAACAGCAGACCGGCCATCCAGCACGGGCGACCCGGCTCGATCGGATGGACGTCGGTCCCGATACCTACTCGCACGCGCGACACTCCTTTTCGCCGTTTCCCGCAGGAGTCACTCGACGCCGCTGCGCTCCAGCAGAATTCGCGCCAGCGTGAGATCCCACGGTGTCGTGATCTTGAACGCTTCGGGTTCCCCCACGATGGTGTGGACCCGTTCCCCGAGCAACTCCACGAGACCGGCGTCGTCGGTCGCGTCGGTGTCCTCGTCCTGATAGGCCCGGCGCAGCAGACCCGCCTCGAAACCCTGCGGGGTCTGGACCGCCCGCAACGTCGAACGGGCCGGCGTACCGGTGACGGTTCCCAGCACGTCGACGGTCTTGACGGTGTCGGCCACCGGCAGCACCGGGATCACCGCGGACCGTCCGGCCCGCAGTTCCGCCACCACCCGCGCGACGAGCGACGGCGGCGTCAGCGCACGCGCCGCATCGTGCACGAGCACCAGTTCCGCCCCGGTCGCCGCGGCGAGACCGGCCCGCACCGAATCGGTGCGCTCCGCCCCGCCGACGACGACCACGACACCCTCGGGCAGATCCGCCCGCGCAGTGTCGACGAGTTCCTCGGGCACGATCACGACGACCGTGTCCACCGCTCCGGATCCGAGGAGCCCGTCGACGGACCGGCGCAGCATGCTACGACCGGCCAGTTCGACGAACGCCTTCGGAACCGCCTCACCCAGCCGGACACCACGCCCGGCTGCCGGGACCAGTGCGACGACCGGCCCTCGCTGCTGTGTCACCGTCAGGAAGCGGCGGCCAGAACCTCGTCGAGAATGATCTCGGCCTTGGCGTTGTCGGTGCCCTCCGCCAGTGCGAGCTCACCCACGAGGATCTGCCGCGCCTTGGCCAGCATCCGCTTCTCGCCCGCGGACAGGCCGCGGTCCTGCTCCCGGCGCCACAGGTCGCGCACGACCTCGGCCACCTTGTTCACGTCACCCGATGCCAGCTTCTCGAGGTTCGCCTTGTACCGGCGAGACCAGTTCGTCGGCTCCTCGGTGTGCGGCGCGCGCAGCACCTGGAACACCTTGTCGAGACCCTCCTGGCCGACCACGTCGCGGACGCCGACGTACTCGGCGTTCTCCGCGGGAACGCGGACCGTGAGGTCGCCCTGCGCGACCTTGAGAACCAGGTATTCTTTCTGTTCACCCTTGATGGTGCGGGTTTCGATCGCTTCGATCAGCGCCGCTCCGTGATGGGGGTATACGACGGTGTCTCCGACCTTGAAAATCATCTGTCCCGTGCCCCTTTCGATTTTCCGAGTTTATCACGCAACCGAAGGATCGGCTCACCAACGGTGCAGGTCAGGGGCATCCTTGCCTGATCTCAGGGGTTGACAGGAGCTGTCCGGCGTGCATTTCGGACCACCTGGACGGTGCCCTCCGACGGCCCGCACGCAGCGCCGGACCCGCGCACGAGGGCACCCCGGGGACTCCCGGAACCTCACGCGGACAAGACAGACACGCCCGACACACCCACCGATAACCCGACCCAGCGGACGCATCGCCGCGACCGACTACTACTCTGCCTAGTGGATTGTGAACCTGACCCATGGAGGACAACCCGTGACTGCTCTCAATGCGTCGCCGACTCGTCGAGTCGCCACCGCTGTCGCCCTCGCTGCCGGCGCGACGCTCGTGCTGTCCGCGTGCGGCGCAGGTCAGATCTCGCAGACGGCCACCCAGGCCGCTGCCGTGAACGGCAACCAGGCCACCGACGGCGACATCGCCCTGCGCAACGTGCACGTGCTGTACCCGAACTCCGAGGAGTTCAGCATCGAGCCGGGCGGCACGGCGCAGCTCGCCTTCACCGCCGTCAACCTCAGCGAGTTCGCGACGGACCGGCTGAAGAGCATCAAGACCGACTACGCCGCATCCGTCGTGATCGACGACGAGGCGGGCACCCTCGAGATCAAGCCGCAGCAGGCACTCGGCGCCGGCAACCCGGACGTGTCGGTTCCCGAGCAGGCTCCCGAGCACCTCAGCCTGATCGACGTCACCCTCGAGGACATCCGTGAGGGCGTCCGCCCGGGCCTGACCTTCCCGGTGATCTTCACCTTCGAGAACGCCGGCGACATCACCGTGCAGGTGCCCGTCGACGCCGGCCCGAAGACCGAGCGTCACGAGTCGGCCATGTCCCCCGACGTCGCCGAGGGCGGCCACTGACCCCGCGGTCACACCGAGCACTTCCGGACGAGCCCGGGCACCGATGGTGCCCGGGCTCGTCTGTCGGTACCGGCCACTAGGCTTCCGGCGTGGCAAAGGCTAAGTCGAGTTTCCGGTGTTCGTCGTGTGGGCACACGGTCACGAAATGGGTGGGACGCTGCCCCGAGTGCGGCACCTGGGGGTCGATGGACGAGGCGCCCGTGCTCGCCGCCGTGGCCACCCGGCCCGGAACCTCGCTGGCCCGCAGCGGCGCCGCCGCGCTCCTGCCGTCCACCCCGGCCACGCCGATCACCCGGATCGACGGCACCGCGACCCGTGCCAAACCCACCGGCGTCGAGGAACTCGACCGGGTCCTCGGCGGCGGCGTCGTCCCCGGTTCGGTGGTACTGCTGGCCGGTGAGCCCGGCGTCGGCAAGTCGACGCTGCTCCTCGAGGTCGTGCACCGGTGGGCCACCCGCGGCCCCGACGACCGCGCGCTGTACGTCACCGGGGAGGAATCGGCCGGGCAGGTGCGCCTGCGCGCCGACCGGACCGGAGCGGTACACGAACGGGTCTATCTCGCAGCCGAATCCGATCTGGCCACCGTGCTGGGTCATGTCGAGCAGGTGCGTCCGACGCTGCTGATCGTCGACTCGGTGCAGACCATGCTCGCCGCCGACGTCGACGGCGTGACCGGCGGCGTGACCCAGGTGCGGGCCGTCACCAGCGCGCTCACCTCGCTCGCGAAGGCGGGGGGCATCCCCGTCCTGCTGATCGGCCACGTCACCAAGGACGGTGCGGTGGCCGGCCCCCGCTCCCTCGAGCACCTGGTGGACGTGGTCCTGCACTTCGAGGGCGACAAGCATTCCACGCTGCGCATGGTCCGCGGCATCAAGAACCGGTTCGGCGCGGCCGACGAGGTGGGCTGCTTCGAACTGCGCGAGGACGGCATCGTCGGGGTGAGCGACCCGTCGGGCCTGTTCCTGCACCACCGGACCGACGAGGTGTCGGGAACCGCCGTGACGGTCACGATGGACGGCAAACGTCCCCTGCTCGGCGAGGTGCAGGCCCTCGTCGCCCCCACTCACAACCCCTCGCCGCGGCGCGCGGTGAGCGGACTCGACTCCGCACGTGTGTCGATGGTGCTGGCCGTCCTCGAGCGTCGGCACGGCATCAAACTGTCCGACAAGGAGGTGTACGCGGCCACGGTCGGCGGGATGCGGATGACGGACCCGTCGTGCGACCTGGCCCTGGCCGTCGCGGTCGCGTCCGCCGGCAAGGACCGTCCGCTCCCCTCGGGCACCGTCGTGCTCGGCGAGGTGGGCCTGGCCGGTGAGGTACGCCGGGTCACCGGAGTGAGCCGGCGGGTCGCCGAGGCGGCCCGGATGGGATTCACCCGCGCGATCGTCCCGGCCGGCTCCGGGGACCTCCCCGGCAAGATCCGCCCGGTCGAGGTATCGAACGTCGGAGAAGCCTTGCGGGCGTTGGCCCTTCGGTGAACGTCAGACCGCGGACGTACCGAACGGCGACGTGGGCTCGCCGTCGACGAACGCCGCGGTCGGCTCGAAGTGCGCGGCCTGGACCGTCAGGAACAGGCCCCGCGACGTGGCGACCGCGGTCTGCGGATCGGCGCCCGGGCCCTCCACGATGAACGCCTCCGCAGTCGTGTACGCCTTGCGGCGGACGATGCCGTCCAGCCGGGCACGGATCTCGAGCACCGAACTGAGCGGGATGGGACGAGCGAAGTCGATCTCGAGATGCGCGGTGACGACCGGACCGCCGAGCACCATGCACGCCATGCCCTGAGCCTCGTCGAAGGCGGTGGACAGGATGCCGCCGTGAATGACACCGGGGCCGCCCTGGTACCGGTTGGCGACCTCGAGGCGCCCCGTCACCGTGTAGTCCTCCCCCGCCGCGAAGCTCATCTTCATCCCGGCCGGCTGGTCGTCGCCGCAACCGAAACACTTCGACCAGTGCTGGGGCAGCGGCTCCCCGGGTGCCGGGAAGAACTCCGGAACCGGCGGCATGACGAGGTCTTCGGGCAACGTCCAAGTACTGCTCACAACTAGGTAATGTAGAGACGGCTCGCCTGCCGTCCGAACGCGGCTCCACCGGATGTGATCTCGGACGCACAGACAACAACCGTTCGAGGGGGGATTTTCGCGATGAACGATGCTGCGTCGTCGGCGGTGCTCCGCGACACCATCTCCCGCCTCGCCCCTGGAACGGCGCTGCGAGACGCGCTCGAACGCATCCTGCGGGGACGCACGGGTGCGCTGATCGTGCTCGGCTACGACGACGAGGTGGAGGCCCTGTGCGACGGCGGATTCGTGCTCGACGTCGAATTCGCCCCCACCCGGCTGCGTGAACTGTCGAAGATGGACGGCGCGGTGGTGCTGTCGTCGGACGGCGGCCGCATCGTGCGAGCCAACGTGCAACTCGTCCCCGATCACCGGATCCCCACCGTCGAATCCGGGACCCGACACCGCGCCGCCGAACGTACCGCCATCCAGACCGGCTACCCGGTGGTGTCGGTGAGCCAGTCGATGAGCATCGTGAGCGTGTACATCGGAGGGATCCGGCACGTCATCGACGGGTCGTCGACGATCCTGTCGCGCGCGAACCAGGCCGTGGCCACCCTGGAGCGCTACAAGTCGCGGCTCGACGAGGTGACACGACAGCTGTCGATCGTCGAGATCGAGGACTTCGTGACCCTGCGCGACGCGCTGACCGTCGTGCAACGGCTCGAGATGGTGCGACGGGTGTCCGTCGAGATCGAACAGGACGTGCTCGAACTCGGCACCGACGGCCGGCAGTTGGCCCTGCAACTCGAGGAACTGGTCGGCGACAACGACACGGTCCGGCAACTCGTCGTCCGCGACTATCTGGCCGGGTCCGAACCGGCGTCGACATCGGCGGTGAACGCGACCCTCGCCGCGATCGACAAACTCACCGACGTGGACCTGCTGGATCTGACGACGCTGGCGCGGGCGTTCGGATATCCGGGAACGATCGAGGCGCTCGACGCGCCGATGAGCCCGCGCGGCTACCGCGTCCTCACCCGGGTGCCCCGGCTGCAGTTCGTGCAGATCCACCGCCTGGTCGGCTCGTTCGGGACGCTGCAGGCCCTACTCGCCGCGACCGCGGCGGACCTGCAGTCGGTGGACGGCATCGGCGGGCTGTGGGCCCGGCACATCAGGGAAGGGCTCTCCCGGCTCGCGGAGGCGTCGATCAGCGGGCCGTTCGACTAGCGGCGAACGGTCAGGCGAAGTTGAACGGTTCGGGAGCGCTGCGCAGTTCACCGATCTGCGCGACCAGTGTGTACGCGCCCGGCGGTACCTGGTTCCGGTTCGTGGTGCAGCCCGGATCGGACGTCTTGCCCGACCACTTGACCGTGAACCGGGCCTGGCCACCCGGTTCGAGTTCCTGCACCGCAGCCTCGGCGTCCGGATAGCAGTCGACGTTCGACCACAGCCGCTTGTTGCCGTCGAGGGTGTAGACGAGTGCCTGCTGCAGACCCGACCCCAGATCACGCTCACACGCGCTGGTCCCGATGTTGGTGATCGCGATCGTGAAACTCGGCTCGTCACCGATCCGGTACTGCGGCCGATCCGGGGTCGCCTTGATCGCGAGCGACCGGTCCTGGCACTGTTCCCGCGCGGCACCGGTCGATGTGGACGTCGCCGCCTCGGACGTCGTGCCGGTTCCCGACGGCGTGTCCGACTCGTCGGCCGATGCGGGCGGTGCACTCGTCTCGGCGAGCGTCGACGACTGCGCCGCGGCCGCCGCCTCCGGGGTGTCGTCGGATCCGCCGCCGGCGACCGCCGACACGATCCACACGACCAGCGCGATCACCACCACGGCCACGACAGCCGCGAGGATGCGGCGACGCCAGTAGATCTCGGGGGGCAACGGTCCGTTCGGTTCAAGCACGAGTCAACCGTAATTCCCTGCGGCCGACTTCGCTTCAGCGGTCTCGGCGTGTCGTCCGGTGCGGGCGCGGGCGCACCCGCGTCCCGCACCGGGCGGACGGCTGTCAGTCGACCGTTTCGCCGATGTCGCCGATGGCGCCACGGAGCTTGATGCCACCGTCGGCCAGCTTGTAGGTGACACCGACGATGGCGCACTTTCCGGCGTCGACCGCGTCGGCGATGATGCGCGAGCGCTGCATCAGCAACTCCGCCGTCTCCATGACGTGGCGGCCCACGAACTCGTCGACCTCCGACACCCCGTCCAGCCGGGCCTTGAGGATCGACGGGGTCACCCGCTCGACGATGTCACGGATGAAACCACCCGGGATGTTGACGTTGTCGAGGGCGTCGAGAGTCGCCTTGACCGCGCCGCAACTGTCGTGGCCGAGCACGACGATCAGCGGAGTGTTCAGAAGTTCGACGCCGAACTCGATGGAACCGAGAGTCGTGCTGTCCACGACATGACCGGCGGTACGGACGACGAACGAGTCACCGAGGCCCTGGTCGAAGATGAGCTCGGCGGCGACACGGGAGTCACCACAACCGAAGATCACGGCCGTCGGGTGCTGGCCGTCGACCAGCTTCGCACGATCCTCGACTCCCTGGTTCGGATGGATCGGGGTACCGCTGACAAAGCGCTCGTTACCCTGTTTGAGGGCATTCCACGCAGAAATCGGATTCGAATTGGGCATGGGGCCCATTGTGCACCCGTGCAGGTCTTCCGAAACGGCCGGACCTGCAACATCCCCCCTGCGCGAACCGGCCCGGGGGACACGAGCAAGGATGGAAGTTTCAGTGCTGGCAAACCCGACGGTGGACGCGTCCGCCCTGCTGCGGTGGTACGACGACCAGGCCCGCGACCTGCCGTGGCGACGCGAGGGCGTGACCGCCTGGCACATCCTCATGAGCGAGATCATGCTGCAGCAGACACCGGTGGCCCGCGTCGCCCCGATCTGGGAGGAATGGGTGCGCCGCTGGCCCGTCCCGTCCGCGATGGCGGCGTCGAGCCAGGCCGACGTGCTGCGCGCATGGGGCAAGCTCGGCTACCCGCGGCGGGCCCTGCGCCTGCACGAATGCGCGGGTGTGCTGGCGTCCGAACACGGCGACGCCGTACCCGCCGACGTCGCCGTCCTGCTCGGCCTGCCCGGCATCGGTGACTACACCGCCCGTGCCGTCGCCTGCTTCGCCTACGATCAACGAGTCCCCGTGGTGGACACCAATGTTCGACGCGTCGTCGCCCGCGCCGTACACGGTCGCGCCGACCAGGGGAACCCGTCCGCCAAACGTGACATGGCCGACGTCGAAGCGCTGCTGCCCCGCGGTCGCGAACGCGCCGCCCGGTTCTCGGCGGCCCTGATGGAACTCGGCGCCACCGTGTGCACCGCCCGCACCCCGGACTGTGACGCGTGCCCCCTGCCACGCTGCACCTGGGTCGAGGCCGGTCGCCCCGCCTACACCGGCGAGCCCCGCAAGGTGCAGAAGTTCGCCGGCACCGACCGCCAGGTGCGCGGCAAACTCATGGACGTCCTGCGCGCCAGCACCCGCCCCGTCGAACGCGCCGAACTGGACCTGGTGTGGCTGCGCGATCCGGGCCAGCGGGACCGCGCCCTGGATTCGCTGCTCGTCGACGGACTCGTCGAACAGACCGACGACGGCCTGTTCGCCCTCGCCGGCGAAGGCTCCTAACGAAGCGACGTCAGGAACTCCTCGACAGCCTCCCGATACTGCTCGGGCTGATCGTCGTGCACGAGATGCCCCGCACGGCGCACCCACACGTAGCGGGCGTCGTGCCCCTCGAGCATCCGGCGCATCTGCCCCTCGGGCGTGATCGTGAACTCGCCCTCGATGAGCAGCGCCGGCGCCCGCACCGCGTCCCACTGCGCCCAGAAGTGCCGGGTGCCCCACTCCTCGGAGATGTCCCGGAACGTCGCGACGTCGCCGTGCAGATACCAGCCGTCGGGGCGGCGCTCGAACGAATCGAGGAAGTACCGTCCGGCGACCTCACCGAAATATTCGAGCACCGACTCCTCGGTGGGAAACGGCTGCGGCCACGCGGAAACCATTGCCGCCCAATCCTTCGCGGTCCGACCCCGGAAATCCGGCGCCATGTCCTCGAGGACCAGCGCCCGCACCCGATCCGGATACGCGGCCGCGAAACACCACGCGTGCAACGCCCCCATCGAATGCCCGATCACCGTCAGCGGCTCCGCGACATCCCCGAGCGCCGACGCCAGATCCTCGACGAACAGCTCCGTCGTCGGATCCCCGTCGATCGGACGCCCGTGACCGGCCGCGTCGAACGTGTAGACGTGCCCGTGTCCGCGCAGCCACGACACGTGCCGCGACCACGTCCGGGCACTGCCCATCAGCCCGTGCAGCAGCAGTATCGGCCGCCCCGTCCCACCCTCGTCGTGCAACACGGCACCGACGGTAACCCACCGCCGAGCGCGCCGGAGTACCGTCGCGCCCATGGCAGTCGTGAAGATCAACGCAATCGAGATCCCCGAGGGCGCCGGCCCCGAACTGGAGAAGCGGTTCGCCGCCCGAGCCGGCGCGGTCGAGAACTCCCCCGGTTTCCTCGGATTCCAGTTGCTGCGTCCGGTCGCGGGCGAGAACCGCTACTTCGTGGTGACGCAATGGGAGACCGAGGACGCCTTCGTCGCGTGGCGGGACGGCGACGCCCGCGCCGCGCATGCCGGCGAGCGCGCCAAACCGGTCGCGACCGGCGCGTCCCTGCTGGAGTTCGAAGTCGTCCTCGACGTGCCGGCGAAGCCCGAATCCTGATCCCCCGTACCCGCTAGATCGCGCACCCGTCGTCGCTGCAGCCCTCGGCCGTCCCGCCGGGGGCTGCGTCGTCGTCACCGTCGTTCCGTTCGAGCGCCCGACGCAACAGTTCCGTGAACACCGAGGTCGGCTGCGCCCCCGAGACCGCGAGCTGCCGGTTCGCGACGAAGAACGGCACCCCCGTCACCCCGAGCCGGCGTGCCTCCTCGAGATCGGCCCGCACCAGATCCGCGGCGACGTCACTGCCCAGCGCCGCACGCACCTCGTCGACGTCCAGTCCGGCCTCGGCTGCGATCTCGACGAGCACGGCACGGTCGTCGATCACACGCCCGTCGGTGAAGTGAGCCCGGAACAGCGCCTCGAGCACCGCGTCCCGCCGCTCCCCGGCCAGATGCAGAAGCCGGTGCGCGTCGAACGTGTTGGCCGCGATCACCGTGTCGAAGTCCAGCACCAGACCGTCCGCCGCGCCCGTCGCCGCGACGTGCGCGAACATGCCGCGCACCTGATCGGCCGGCATCCCCTTCTGCTCGACGAGCGCCTCGAGTTCCCCGCGTCGCGCACCGACCGGGGTGTCCGGCGCCAGCTGGTACGACCGCCACACCACCTCGATCCGGTCCCGGCCGGGAAACGCGTCGAGCGCCGCCGCGAAGCGCCGCTTCCCGATGTAGCACCACGGGCAGGCGACGTCGGACCACACCTCGATCGTCGCGGTGGGGCGGACAGGGTTGTTCTCGTTGCTCTCTATCGACACAGAACATTCGAACGCGCGACGGCAGCCGGTTGTTCCGCAGCCCGGTCAGCCGTCGCCGCCGTGCCCGAGCCGCCCCACATAGCGCAGATACGCGCCCTCCGGCCCGTCGATCTCGAACACCTCCCCCGTCGCGAAGAGGCCGTCGGCATCGAACGGGTCCCCGTCCCGTGCCGGATTCAGGTATCCCGAGAACACCGTCGGCCCCTGGACTCGCAGCTCCCCCGGCACACCGGGGACCTCGATCACGCCCTCACCGTCGAGACCGACCAGCACCACCTCCGTGCCGTTCGCATACCCGGTCCGCGGATACAGCACCGTCCGCTGCCCCAGCGGAGCACCCGGATCCGAACGCAGCACCACGCCCTCGACCGTGCCGAAGTAGTCGACCAACTCGATGCCGTGCCGGTCCTGCCACCGGCGGGCCGTCTCCGGGGACAACGGCCCGGCCCCGATCGCGATACGGGTGAGCGTCGACAGATCCGGCTGCCGCGCCTCGAGTTCCGGCAGCAGCGACGGCCGGGCCGCCGTATAGGTGACCTTCTCGTCCGCGACCCGGGACGCGAACGCGGCGGCGTCGGACGGCTCGTGCTGCACCAGCACACATCCCGCGACCAGCCAGGGCAGCAGAGTTCCGGTGATCCCCGTCGCCGTCGACGACGGCACCGGGTTGAGCATCACGTCACCGGGCTCCAGTCGTGCATCGGCGACGACGGACCGTGCGAGAGCAAGAGATTCACAGTGCGCGTGCGGCACCCCCTTCGGCCGGCCACCGGTCCCGGCCGTCCAGCAGATCGAGATGCAGTCGTCGGGGGCTGGGGCGAGAGTCGCCGCGTACGCCGCCACCTCGTCGTGGCAATGCAGCGACGGGCCACCCATCGCCACTACGCCGTCCGGCAGCCCGTCGCCGTACGCGAGGACCACCTGCAGGGTCGGGATCCGGGAGCGCACCGCCAGCATCCGGTCCGCAACCCGATCCGCGCCGACCCGGGTGGCGGTGACGTAGGCGCCGACGCACGCCTCGTTGCACGCGTCGACGATCTGCTCCGCATCCGCCGACACCGACAGCGGCGTCACGATCGCACCGAGCCGCCACACCGCCAGGAACACCACGACCTGCTCCACCGTGTTCGGCAGTTGCACGGCGACGACGTCGCCGGCCCGAATTCCGGACGCCATGAGCGTCGCGGCCGCAGCGTCCACCTCGGCATCCAGTTCGCGCCACGTCAGGCGCATCGGCAGACGGTCGACGAGGCCGGTCTTGTCCGCCGGGTCGGCCACCGCGAGGTGGGCACCGCGTTCCCGGACCCGGTCGGCGAACACCCCCTGGATCGTGTCCGACGTCCACGCTCCCGCGGTCGTGTACCCGGTGACACGGCTGTGCGGATGAATCTTCAGGCTCCCCATACGCCGTCCTCCTGCCGATCGGCCGGGCGGACACCACCGCCGACCGAGATGTGATCTATGTCACCATATGTACCACGGTGCAGTGGACGGTTGCACCTCAGTCCACCAGACCGGCTCGGAACGCCAGGAGCGCCGCCTCCACCCGGTTGCGCGCACCGAGCTTCCCGAAGATCGCCGACACGTGCGACTTCACCGTCGTCTCGCTCAGGTACAACCGCTTGCCGATCTCCGCGTTGGATTCACCCGATGCGAGCACCACCAGCACATCCCGCTCACGATCGGTCAGGCACCCCAGATCCGGACCCGCCCGGCGCGGACCGGACACCGCAGCGACGATGCGGCGCAACGACTCTCGGCTGAACAACGTGTTACCCGTCGCGACCGCCCGCACCGACTGGTGGAACGTTCCCGGAGACGCATCCTTGCTCAGGAAACTGTGGGCCCCCGCCTCGACCGACCGAACCACCAGATCGTCGACGTCCATCGACGTCATGGTCACCACCCGCGGCGGATTCGGCCGCCGCATCAGTTCCTGCGTGGCCTCGAGGCCACCGACCCGGCGCATCTTCAGATCCATCAACACCACCCGCGGGCGGCACCGCTCGACAGCCTCCGGCACCTCGTCTCCGTCGGCGGCGTCACCCGCGACCACGATGTCCGGGACAGGACGGAAGATGTCGGCGAGGCCACGCCGGACGAACGGATCATCGTCGACGATCAACACGGAAATCGCACCGGGATTTGTCATAGTGCGGACAGGATATGTTCCGGCACCGACACATTCGCCCGTCTCAGCCCGACCAGGGGACCCAGCAGCTCACGACGAACCCGTCACCCACCGGACCCGCCTCGAGGGTGCCGCCCACCTCACGCGCCTGTTCCGTCAACCCCTGTAACCCCGTCCGGGAGCCGACATCGAACCGGCTGGGCTCGGCGCTGAGCGCGTTCCGCACATCGACACGGATGCCACACTCCGGCGCACCCCGCACCACGACGGCGACCACCTGATCGTGCGCGTACTTCTGGGCATTGGTGAGCGCCTCCTGCACCACCCGGAAACAGACGTGCCCGGCCAGCGTCCCCACATCGCCGGGGGCGAGATCCGTCGTGAGCGTGCAGTGCAGTCCCGCCGCCCGAGCCGACTGCGTCAACTCCGGGACCGCATCGATCCCCTGGTGCCCCACCCGGTCCCGGCCGCCCACAGTTCCCCGCAGCACCCCCACGATGCTCTTCAACTCGTCCAGCGCCTCGTGCGCGGCCGCCCGGATCTGTGCCGCCGAGTTCGCCACCTTCTCCGCCGACTCGCCGGCGTTGACCTGCAATGCACTCGCGAACAACGAGATACGACTCAGGCCCGCCGCGAGCGTGTCGTGCATGTCGCGCGCGATCCGGGCCCGCTCCTCGGCCCGCACCATCTCGTCACGCAGCACACCACGCGTGCGGGCGAGAAACGCGAGCGCCACCACCACCCCCAGCAGGACCGCGGCCACCGACCACGGAACCAAGAGCGCCACGTCGTACTGCTCCGACACGCCCCCCTCGGGCTTCTGTACGCGGATCGTGAGAACCGTCCCCTCCGTCGACGAATGGCCCCGCCGACCCCGCAGCGTGAACCCGATACGGATGCACCGTACGCACGGACACCGACAAGTCGGGATCCGTCGAACGCAGGATCCGTCGGCCGATCGGAGGAGGAACCTGGGGGACGACCCGAACGAAAGACGAGACGTCGTCCCCCGGACGGAGGACGACGTCTCGTCACAGACGCGGCGACGGTCAGTCGAGGGCGGCGTCCAAGGTGATCGGGACACCGGTCAGGGCCTTGCTCACCGGGCACGATTCCTTCGCGGCCTGCGCGACGCGCGCGAACCCGGCCGCGTCCAGACCGTCGACCTCACCGCGCACGGTGAGCACGATCCCCGTCAGCTTGAACCCCGGATCGTCCGGACCGAGCGAGACGTCGGCGCGCACCTCGAGGCTCTGCGGAGTGCCACCGGCCTCGGCGATGAGTGCCGACAACTGCATCGCGAAACACGACGAATGCGCGGCCGCGATCATCTCCTCCGGACTGGTGGTGCCGCCCGCGTCGTCGGCCGCGCGCTTCGGGAACGACACCTCGTACGTGCCCACCCCGGAACTGGTGAATTCGACCTGGCCCGAACCTTGTTCGAGTGTCCCGTTCCACGCGGTGCGTGCGGTACGTGTCGGCATGACGTCATCCTCCTCGCGATAGCGGACGGTTCCGGTCTCGACCGTACGCGGAAAGCCTCCCGACCGGGGTCCGACCGACCGTGACATCCTGGCCGAGGACCCGATACAGAAGGACCGACCATGACCGCCGCCCGGATCGTCGCACTCGCGCACGCTGCACACCGGCAGCGTCCCGGACACGGCGGGCACGGACCGATCCTGATCGGTATCGACGGCCCCTCCGGGAGCGGAAAGTCGACCCTCGCCGACCGAGTCGCCGCGGCACTCGACGACGCACCGATCGTCCGGATGGACGACCTGTACCCGGGCTGGGACGGACTGGCGGCGGCGGTGCCGATTCTCGTCCGACGGGTACTCGCCCCCGCCGGACGCGGCCGGAGCCCACGGTATCGGCGCTACGACTGGCATCGCGGCGACTACGCCGAGTGGCGGGCGGTCCGCCGCCACCGCTACCTGATCGTCGAGGGCGCCGGATCGACCTGCGGTCCCGCACGCCGGCACTACGCGGTGCGAGTGTTCGTCGACGCCCCGGCCGGCGAGCGGATGCGCCGCGCCCTGCAACGCGACGGGGACATGTTCCGGCCGTACTGGGACCGCTGGGCCCGGCAGGAGGACGCACTGTTCGGTCCGGACCGCACCCGGCGCGCCGCCCACGTCACGGTGGTCACGGGTTCGGTGCCGGTCGGCCGGACCGGTGCCGGTCGGCCATGCCCGCCGCCTGGAGCCTGATCGTTTCGCGCAGGCCCTCGGGCCCGAGGAGTTCGGCGTCCGCGCCGAGCATCCACAGCACGCTCCCCGCGTGCGCGGCGTCGCCGAACTCGACCTCCGCCGTGATCCACCCGTCCACCGGCGTCTCGGCGACGGTGGCGACCACCGCGCCGAGCAGGTCGTCCCGCCGCTCGGCGCGCACCCGGACGGTGGCCGTCACGGATTCGTGCAGCGCACGGAACTCCGCCCGCCGCCGGTCCCAGATCCCGGCCAGGTCGACGACAGGTGCGCGCCGCGCCGACTCCTCGAGCGCGCGGACGTCCTCGATGCGGGACAGTCGGTACGTGCGCTCGGCGCCGCGGTGCGTCGCCACCAGATACCAGCGACCAGCCGCGTTGACCAGGCCGATCGGATCCACTGTGCGCCATCGTGATTCGCAACCTCGGGCGGCGTACCGGATCCGTAGCCGGAGCCCCTCGAACACCACCTGCTGGATCAGCCCGAGATGCTCGTCGCGGGTGGGATCGGTGAGCCAACCACCCTGGCGCACGAGCACCCGTTCCGCGATCCGGGTGGCGGCCGTGCGGTGGGTGTCGGGCATCGCGGCCACCACCTTCCGCATCGCGGACGCGAAAGCCGGTGCCATCCCCAGCGACTCGGAGGTGGACGCGACGCCCGCCGTGAGCAGTGCCTTCGCCTCGCCCACCGTCAGTCCGGTGAGATCGGTGGTGAACCCGGGCAGCAGGGCGAACCCGCCGTAGCGGCCGCGTTCGGCGTAGACGGGAATCCCGGCCGCCGACAGCGCCTCAACATCGCGGAGCACCGTGCGCGGGGACACCTCCAACTCGCGGGCGAGTGCCGTCGCGGACATCCGACCCCGGTTTCGCAGCAACAACATCAGGGAGAGCAGGCGGTCGGCACGCATTGCCGCAGTCTCCCAGAAATACATGACAGAGGATGTCGTGATTAGCGGCGAGAGTGGGCCCGGTCCGCACACGTGCACTCGAACGAAAGGCCCACGATGACCGACATCACCGACCCCCGGCCCCTGTACCGCGACGCCCTGGCCTGGGTGGCCACCCTGATGGGCGAGGTGCGACCGGATCAACTGACGCAGCCGACGCCGTGCGACGAATTCGACGTCGCGACCCTGATGGGTCACCTGGTCGCCACCGTCGACCGGGCGCGCGTCATCGGCGCGGGCGGCGACCCGGCCTCGGTGCCGCTGGTCGCGACCGCCGCCGGCGACGACGGTGACTGGACCGCCGCGTACCGGGCGGCCGGCGAGAAGATGTGGGTGGTCTGGGACGACGACGCCCTGCTCGCCGCCATCGTCACCGCGCCGTGGGGCCGGGTTCCCGGGCAAGCCGCGATCTGGGGCTACCTGAACGAGACGCTGGTCCACGGCTGGGACCTGGCCGTGGCGACGGGGCAGCCGGCCGAGGCCGACCCCGCACTCGTCGAAGCGGCACTGGCGGTGGCCCGCCGCGCGATCCCGGCCAGCCCCCGCGGCGGGCACGTCCCGTTCGGCGCGGTGATCGAACCGGCCGCGGGAGCGGGCCCTACCGAACGCCTGGCCAACTGGTCCGGCCGCGCCGACCGTCCGGTGATCGCCGCCTGAGACGCGTCGCGTCACCCCCCCCCGAACAGACGAAGAGATCGTCGGCGGCAATGCCACCGACGATCTCTTCGCTTCAGCTTCCGGCGCAAATTACTCCGCGTCCGCCGCCCCCGACTTCGCCAGATCGATCGGAACCTCGTCCGGCACGGTCACCGGCTTGTCCTCGCCACGGAACGTGAACTTCGCGTCCTCGCCGGCACCCTCGCCGTCCCAGCCCTCGACGTCCACGTGGACGATCTGACCGGGCGTGAGCTCGTTGAAGAGGATCTTCTCCGACAGCTGGTCCTCGATCTCGCGCTGGATGGTGCGACGCAGCGGCCGCGCACCCAGGACGGGATCGAAGCCGCGCTTGGCGAGCAGCGACTTGGCCCGCTCGGACAGGTCGATCGCCATGTCCTTGTTCTTCAGCTGCGTCGCGACACGGCCGATCATCAGGTCCACCATCTGGATGATCTCGTCCTGAGACAGCTGGTGGAAGACGATGATGTCGTCGATGCGGTTGAGGAACTCGGGGCGGAAGTGCTTCTTGAGCTCGTCGTTGACCTTGAGCTTCATGCGCTCGTAGTTCGACTCGCTGCCCGTCCCGGCCGAGAAGCCCAGACCCACGGCCTTCGAGATGTCCGAGGTACCGAGGTTCGAGGTGAAGATCAGCACGGTGTTCTTGAAGTCGACCGTGCGGCCCTGGCCGTCGGTGAGACGGCCGTCCTCGAGCACCTGCAGGAGGGTGTTGTAGATCTCCTGGTGTGCCTTCTCGATCTCGTCGAACAGGACCACGGAGAACGGCTTGCGGCGCACCTTCTCGGTGAGCTGGCCGCCCTCCTCGTAGCCGACGTAGCCGGGAGGCGCACCGAACAGCCGCGACGCGGTGAACCGGTCGTGGAACTCGCCCATGTCGATCTGGATGAGCGCATCGTCCTCGCCGAACAGGAAGTTCGCGAGCGCCTTGGACAGCTCGGTCTTACCGACACCGGACGGGCCGGCGAAGATGAACGAGCCGGACGGACGCTTCGGGTCCTTCAGGCCGGCGCGGGTGCGACGGATCGCCTTCGAGACCGCCTTGACGGCGTCCTCCTGGCCGATGATCCGCTTGTGCAGCTCCTCCTCCATACGGAGCAGACGCGTGGTCTCCTCCTCGGTGAGCTTGAAGACCGGGATACCGGTCCAGTTGCCCAGCACCTCGGCGATCTGCTCGTCGTCGACCTCGGCAATGACGTCCAGATCCCCGGAACGCCACTGCTTCTCCCGCTCGGCACGCTGTGCGACGAGGGTCTTCTCCTTGTCACGCAGGTTCGCGGCCTTCTCGAAGTCCTGCGCGTCGATCGCGGACTCCTTCTCGCGGCGGGCGTCCGCGATCTTGTCGTCGAACTCGCGCAGGTCCGGCGGAGCGGTCATCCGGCGGATACGCATTCGGGCACCGGCCTCGTCGATGAGGTCGATGGCCTTGTCCGGCAGGAAGCGGTCGTTGATGTACCGGTCGGCCAGGGTGGCCGCCGCGACCAGCGCGCCGTCGGTGATCGAGACACGGTGGTGCGCCTCGTAGCGGTCGCGCAGCCCCTTGAGGATCTCGATGGTGTGCTCGACCGTCGGCTCGCCGACCTGCACCGGCTGGAAGCGGCGCTCGAGTGCGGCGTCCTTCTCGATGTACTTGCGGTACTCGTCGAGCGTGGTGGCACCGATGGTCTGCAGCTCACCACGGGCCAGCTTCGGCTTGAGGATCGAGGCAGCGTCGATCGCACCCTCGGCCGCGCCCGCGCCGACCAGCGTGTGCAGCTCGTCGATGAACAGGATGATGTCGCCGCGGGTGTTGATCTCCTTGAGGACCTTCTTCAGGCGCTCCTCGAAATCACCGCGGTAGCGGCTGCCGGCGACCAGCGACCCCAGGTCCAGGGTGTAGAGCTGCTTGTCCTTGAGGGTCTCGGGCACCTCACCGTTGACGATGGCCTGCGCGAGGCCCTCGACGACGGCGGTCTTGCCGACACCCGGCTCACCGATGAGAACAGGGTTGTTCTTGGTGCGGCGGGACAGGACCTGCATGACCCGCTCGATCTCCTTCGAGCGGCCGATGACCGGATCGAGCTTGCCCTCGAGAGCGGCCTGGGTGAGGTTGCGGCCGAACTGGTCGAGGACCAGCGACGTCGACGGGGTGCCCGCCTCGCCGCGGCTCGCGCCCGCCTCCGCCGGCTCCTTGCCCTGGTAGCCCGACAGCAGCTGGATGACCTGCTGCCGAACCCGGTTGAGGTCGGCACCCAGCTTGACCAGGACCTGGGCGGCGACGCCCTCGCCCTCACGGATCAGGCCGAGCAGGATGTGCTCGGTGCCGATGTAGTTGTGTCCGAGCTGCAGCGCCTCGCGGAGGCTGAGCTCGAGGACCTTCTTGGCACGGGGAGTGAAAGGAATGTGACCGGACGGGGCCTGCTGGCCCTGGCCGATGATCTCCTCGACCTGGCTGCGGACACCTTCGAGGGAGATACCCAACGACTCCAGCGACTTCGCCGCCACACCCTCGCCCTCATGGATGAGGCCGAGCAGGATGTGTTCCGTGCCGATGTAGTTGTGGTTGAGCATCCTGGCTTCTTCTTGAGCCAGGACGACGACGCGCCGCGCGCGATCGGTGAACCTCTCGAACATCGCTCTCCCTCACATTTTCCAACGGTCCCGGTACGAGCATCGCGTCCCGCGATCTCGTGCCTTTCCGCTGCGTCTCGCTCCGGCACAACAGGCTGACGGCCTCCGGAACCGAAGGTTCCACGACCCCACTTCACACTCTAGTGGGCGCCCTTCCCGGCCGCCGCTCCTCCACCCGTCGAAATCGCGGAGTCGACCTGCACTGATGGTGCAACGCCGCAGGTCGTCGAAACGTTTCCCGACCGCTGTACGCCTGAAGCGAACATCACCGGCGCAGTTCCGCCGTCTTGTCCATCGAACCCAGTTTGTGCGGGTTACGGATGGCATAGACCCGGGTGATCCGACCGTCGTCGACCGCCACACTCACCGCGGTGGGCTCGTCCCCGACGTCGATCCGGAAACCCGGCATACCGTTGAAGCAGACGGGTCGTGTGACGAAGTCCGGGAGCTTGGCCGCGCGGGCCAGGAAGATCGCCACGCGCCGGGCCCCGACGATCGGCCTCGGCACTGCAGTCGCGATGCCCCCACCGTCGGCGATCACCACCACGTCGGGTGCGAGGACCTCCACCAGCGCCTCCACGTCACCGGTGGAGACGGCGGCCAGGAACTTCTCGACCGCCGCTTCCTGTTGGCTGCGGTCCACCTGCATCCGGGGCCGACGGGAGTCGACGTGCTCGCGGGCGCGGTGGCCGATCTGCCGGACCGCAGCCGGCGTCTTGCCCACCGCCTCGGCGATCTCCTTGTACGGCGTCTCGAACACCTCGTGCAACACGAAGACCGCCCGCTCGATCGGGCCGAGGGTCTCGAGCACTGTGAGCATCGCGATCGACACGTTCTCGGCGAGTTCGACGTCGTCGGCGATGTCGGGCGTGGTGAGCAGCGGTTCGGGCAGCCACTCCCCGACATAGTCCTCCCGACGGCGCGACAGCGACCGGAGCCGGTTCAGTGCCTGCCGGGTGACGATGCGGACCAGATAGGCCCGCGGCTCGCGGACCTCACTCCGATCGACGTCGGCCCACCGCAGCCAGGTCTCCTGCACGACGTCCTCCGCGTCGGCGGCCGAGCCGAGCATCTCGTAGGCGACCGTGAAGAGCAGGCTACGGTGTGCGACGAACGGGTCGTCGGTCATGTCGTCGAGCGTACGGCGAGCGGCTCCAGACCACACGACGCCGAGAACTCCTGCGATTCGACTCCGAGTGCGGTGTTGGTGCGGGTCATGAGGTTCGAGACCGCGACGAACGCGGTCAGTTCCACGAGCGCAGCCGGGCCGAGCGCGTCGAGCAGTCGGGCCGACAGCTCGTCGGTGACCGTCGGAGGGGTCGCCGTCATCGCTTCGGCGTACTCCATGACATCCCGCTCGAGCGGGGTGAAGACGTCCGACTCGCGCCAGCGCGGCACCTCACGGGCCTTGGCCAGGTCGAGTCCCTCGTTGTGCGCCTGGAAGTAGCCGAAGTCCAGGCAGAAGCTGCAGCCGACCAGGCTCGCGACCGCCATGTGGGCGAACGACTTCAGATTCTCGTCACACTTGTCCCATTTCTGAACCTTGCGTCCGACGGTGAAGCTGAAGTTCAGCACCTTCCGGTTGTGCCACGTCACGGCGACCGGGTCGGCCACGTCGCCGAGCATCTTGCGCGACATTCGCTTCACCACCGCGGCGTAGACGCCGGTCATCTCGGCCTTCGGGATTCGGGTGTTGCCGGTCATGATTCCTCCTCCGGTTGTGTGTTCTCGACATGGAGACACCGCCGGTGGAGCGGATGTGACACCCGGTCAGTCGACCCGGCTGGGCGCAGGCACCGCGGCGGCGGCGTCGCGCCGGACGATCGTCACCGTGTGCCGCTCGATGCGGGGACGACCGGGCAGCACTCGTTCCAGCATCCGATGCAGCGCCCACGCGACCGGGATCGAGAACACCGTGGTGACGACGAAGACGCCGACCGTCGAACCCTGGAACGTGCGATAGCCGAGCAGGTCGAGAACGAACGCCATCACCACCAGATGCACGAGGAACAGCTCGTACGAGATCTCCCCCAGCCACACCATCGGCGCCGACGCACACAATCGCCCGAACGGGCCCGGCCGGTCGCCGATCACGAGGGGCGCCATGAGCGACATCGCGAACAGCAGGAACAGCATCGACTTCACGACCGCGGCCGTCGCATCCGACGGCACGATCGTCGCCTCCCCCGCGAGCGGCGTGCACGCGAGCAGCAGAAAGTACAGCGCGAGCAGACCGGTCGCGTACGGGTTGCAGCGCCGCAGCGTCACCGACGCCACCGCCAGCAACATGCCACCCGCGAACCACGCCACGAACCCCGGCAGCCACAGCCGGGCGGTGAACGTGATGTCGGTGTGATGGGTGATCAGCGTCCACAGCGGCGTGATCGCGACGACGGCGAGCAGTGCCACCGTGAGCCGGATCGGATGCCACCGCCGCCGGCACACCCCCACCACCAGCACCCAGCCGAGTACCGGCAGCAGCAGATAGAACGTGGCCTCCACCGCGAGACTCCAGGTCTGGGTGAGACCGTCGTGCAGATGCCCGGGACCGTAGATCTGGGTCAGCGTCATGTTCCGCCAGAATCCGGACCAGCCGCGGCCCGTCTCCCCGGCATCGTCGCGGAACAGATAGATCGCGTACGTTGCGGCGACCACGATCCAGTACGCCGGCAGGATCCTCCGGGCCCGGTGCCACAGGTACGTCCGGGTGGACGGCAACTCCCCGCCTCCCGCCGCGGCGACGAGCCACGGCCGGAACAGCAGGAACCCCGACAGCGCGAAGAAGATCGGCACCCCGATTTCGAGCCGGGACAGGGCCGTACCGGCGAGGTCGTCCGTGTAGCGGCCAGTCCAGAACGCGGCATGCGCGCCGACGACGAGCAGCGCCGCGACCGCGCGCAGGCCCGTCAGCGACCGGACGTACCCGCCCGTCCCCGGCGCCCCGAGGCTCACGGCGTCCCACCCTCGGCCGGGACCACGGACCCCACGGGACCGGCCCCGACGCACACCGCCAGCCCCGGAGTCCGGGCCCGCACCCGCACCGCGTCGCCCGCCCCGATCAACCGCACGAACACCTGGTTCAGCCCGGCCCGTACCGGCACCGTCACGGTGTCACCCCCCTTGTTCAACGACACCTCGACGTCGCCGTCGGTGCTCGCGAAATAGTTGAGGCCGGCCGTCCACTCCCACTCCAGCAGCGGACCGTCGAGCGGCAGCTCGACCGGGACGTCCTCGACGCGGTATCCGCAGCCCGGCACCGGCCCCTGACCGAGGTTCCGGGCCGGGGCGACCACGGCGGGCACCAGATGCCCGGTGTCGTCGAACAGTTGCAGCCGGTCCGTGGACCGCGCGAACTCGGGCCGCTCCCGCAGCGGCCCGAAGATCCGGCTCGTCGTGTTGTGCGGGTACGCGACCGGCAGCAGCACGTAGATCGACACCGACTGGTCGAGAACCGGCGTGTCCGGGTCCGCGGCCAGGGCCGCCCGGCCGTTCGCGAGATAGTCGACCGTCGGATTGTCGCGCCACCGCTCGGTGAACGTGACCGTCGACCACAGACTGCTCGCCACGAACACCACCACCACGGCCCCGACGAGCACCGGGCGCGGGCTCGGCAACGGCCGCACCTCGGGCCGGCGGGGAGCCCGCACGAGCAACGCCCAGCCGAGCACGATCACGACGGCACTGTCGGACACGTACCGCAACGTCTGCGCCAGTTCGTACGCGGTATCCGGTCCGGAGCGCGTCAGCACCATCGCCGCCTCCGACGCCGCAACGTAGCCGAGCATCGCCAGCCACACCCCGGCCGTGCGCTGCCGGTACCGCAGCGACCACACGACGGCGGCCGCGACGGCCACCCAGCCGAGCACGACGAGCACGAGGGGCGGCGTCGCCCACGGTGGGCTCGGCGGCCAGCGGTCCCACGACCACGGCCCGCCCAGCAGCGTCGGCACCAGCCCCAGCGACGTGCCGTGGTGCACGAGTCCCACGGTCTGTTCCGCCGACGGCAGCACCAGCCGGGACCGCGTGAAGAACAGGTAGGCGCCGGCCCACACCGCGACCACCGCCGCGAGCGGAATCCACAGCGACCGTCCCCGCGTCCACGCCGCCCGGATCGGCCGATCGACCCCGTCCACCCGGAACATCAACGCGACGACGACGAACGCCGTGACCGGCACCAGCACCGATTTTTCGAAGAATGCCAGCGATACCGCCGCGACCAACGCCCCCGACACCGCGAACCGGATCCGCCCGGTGCGGCACAGCCGGATCGCATCTCCCGCCACCCATGCCAGGCCGATCTGCATCGGCAGCGAATTCAGTCCGGCCGCCCACCATGCGAACGACGGCAACGTCAGCGGCACGAACAGGTAGAACGCCAGCGGCACCAGCACCACCGGCCGGTTACCGAGCAGCAGTCGCAGCACCCGCAGCACCGCGAGCGAGGCGAGTGCCTGCGCCGCGAGCAGTGTCACCGCCGGGACCGCCCAGTCCAGCGGCGCGATCGCCGTCGACAGCCACGCGACGAGGAACGCGGCCGGCATGAAGTGGCCGTCGTGGTCGTAGAACAGAAACTCCGCCGACAACGCCGGATAGTGTCCCGAACGGCTGATCAGGATCAGATCGTCCCAGTAGAAGTCACCCGTGAACACGACCCAGCCGCGAACGGCGAGTTGCAGCGCGACGAGCACCAGTGCTGCTGCGCGCACTCGCCACGTCCTCTCTCGACCTGCGGGGTGTCAGCCTCCCGTGATGGGTGCCACGAACTGGCACGGCACCGGCCTCGGATGCTCCGGGTCGAGCGCGTTCAGCACGTGTGCCGCAGCCACCGGTTCCGCCGCGATGGCCGCGTGCTCACCGTAGTCGGAGGCGCACCCGTCCTGCACGACGATGTTGGTGGCGTTGGGGACGTCGAGGTGGCCGCTGGTGAACGGCACGACCAGCTCGTCGTACCGGGTCATGATGTTGGTGTACGTGATCTGTGGTGCGGCGAGACCCCCGGCCCGCAGGTCCGTCATGAAATCGGAGCCGGTCACCATCTGCGGGCAGGCCGCGCACAGGGCGGCGAGCCCGTCGTCGACGAGCGAGCCTGCGCCGAGCCCCCGGACCGTGTCGATCAGTCCGGCGGCCCCGGCCGCGTTCGTTCCGTTCCACAGCGGCGCGAGCGACACGTACTTGTCGACCTTGTCGGCGCCGCCGAGTCGCTGCACGTAGTACGCCGGCATGAGCGTTCCCTGTGAATGCCCGATGAGATCGACCTTCTGCGCGCCCGTCGCCTGCAGCACACGGTCGACGAAATCACGCAACTGCGCTGCGCTCTCCTCGATCGGTTTCATTCCCCCGATCGCGGAAATCGGCCACGGCAGATCGTCGAATGCCCCGTAGGTGAGTGCGAAGACGCAATAGCCTTCGTTCGCGAGAAGCGGCGCGTACGTACCCCAATTGTCCTGGCGGTTCCCACCGGTCCCGTGCACGAGTACCACAGGATTCGGATGTTCGCGCGACGGCCGGCACGACCAGTCGTCGGCCCCGGGCGCGGACCCACCCGGATTGCCCAATTCCATCGGGATTCCCGCGAGGAAGTTATAGGAAACCGGGTGAGACTCCTGTGCCGAGGCCGGTGCCGTGACGCAAAGCAACGACAATATCGATACGGCCACGCCCACAATGAATCGCCTCAGCTGCACACCGCGGACGCTAGCAGCCCGCCTTTACAGCGTCTCGCATATCGTCAACATCGCCGTGTCGCGTCGGCCGGGGGTCAGTGTGCGTTGTTGTACGCCTCGGTGACCTCGGCGGAGATGCGGCCTCGCGACGACACCGTGTACCCGTTCCGACGTGCCCATTCCCGGATGGCGGCGCTCTGCTCGCGGTCCACGGTGCCACGCGCGTGCGACACCGACGCCGACGCCATCCCCTTGCCGCCACGACGACGATTGGTCACCTTGCGCGCATGCGACACCCACAGATCCAGTTGCTCGCGCAGCTTGGCCGCGTTCTCCGACGACAGGTCGATCTCGTACAGGACGCCGTCCAGCCCGAACTCGACTGTTTCATCGGCAGTAGCGTCCTGATCGACGTCGTCGATGAGTGTGACAGTGACCTTCTTTGCCATGGGGCCAATTCCCTTCCGAATGACGCGCCGTTTCCTGGACCGACCGGTTCCAGCCGCTAACTCGAAAGAGATACTACCTCCGAATCATCGACAATGATGACCCGGCAATATTTGTGAATGAAATGCCCGGTCAGCGCGTTGTGGGACGGACAATTGGGAACAGGATGGTTTCCCGGATTCCCAATCCGGTGAGAGCCATCAGCAGACGGTCGATTCCCATACCGGTACCCGTCGTCGGCGGCATGCCCTGCTCCATCGCGACGAGGAACTCCTCGTCGAGAACCATGGCCTCGTCGTCACCGGCCGACGCCAACCGCGCCTGATCGACGAAACGCTCCCGCTGGATGATCGGATCGACCAGCTCGGAATAGCCGGTCGCAAGTTCGAATCCGCGGACGTACAGATCCCACTTCTCCGTCACGCCGGGCAGCTCGCGGTGCTGACGCGTCAGCGGCGACGTCTCGACCGGGAAGTTCCGCACGAACGTGGGCGCGTACAGCTGATCGCCGCACTGGTGCTCCCACAGCTCCTCGACGAGCTTGCCGTGGCCGTAGCCCTTGTCCTTCGGAACCTCGAGACCCACCTTCGCGGCGAGCGCCAACAGCTCCTCGACCGTGGTGTCCGGGGTGACCTGGACGCCGATGGCCTCGGACAGCGACGGATACATGTCCATCGTCTTCCACTCGCCACCGAGGTCGTACTCGCTGCCGTCGGCGAGAGTGACGACCTGCGTGCCGAACGCGTTCTGCGCAACCTCCTGCACCAGCTCGCGAATCATCGTCGCCGAATCGTCGTACGTGCCGTACGCCTCGTACGTCTCGAGCATCGCGAACTCCGGCGAGTGCGTCGAGTCGACACCCTCGTTACGGAAGTTGCGGTTGATCTCGAAAACCTTCTCGATACCGCCGACAACGCAACGCTTGAGGAACAACTCCGGCGCGATACGCAGGAACAGGTCGATGTCGAGCGCATTCGAATGCGTCACGAACGGGCGCGCCGCCGCACCACCGTGCAGAGTCTGCAGCATCGGCGTCTCGACCTCGAGAAAACCACGGCGCTCGAGCGCGTTGCGCAGCTCACGCACCACCGCGACCCGCTTACGGGCCATGTCCCGGGCCTCCGGGCGCACGATGAGATCCGCGTACCGGTGCCGGACCCGGGACTCCTCGCTCATCTCCTTGTGCGCGACGGGCAGCGGGCGCAGCGACTTCGCCGCCATCTGCCACTCGTCGGCCATCACACTCAGCTCGCCGCGGCGGGAACTGATCACCTCACCGTGCACGAACACGAAATCGCCGAGATCGACGTCGGCCTTCCACGCGGCCAGCGCATCCTCGCCGACGTTCGCGAGACTCAGCATGGCCTGCAACTGGGTGCCGTCACCCTCCTGCAACGTCGCGAAGCACAGCTTGCCGGTGTTGCGAACGAAAATGACGCGGCCCGCGACACCGACGATGTCCCCGGTACTCGTGTCCGGCTCCAGCTCGGGGTACTTCGCACGGATCTCCGCGAGGGAATGAGTGCGCGGAACCGACACCGGGTACGGCTCCCGACCCTCGTCGAGCAGACGCTCTCGCTTCTCGCGGCGGATCCGGAGCTGCTCGGGGGTGTCGTCGACAGGCTGGGCAGGTGCTTCACTCACGGGAAACAAGACTATAGGGCCGCACCGCCACCGCGCTCCCCCGGTGGCGGGAACCACGTACCTCCGACGGCCACGGAAGCGGAGTGGTCAGTGCGCGGCGACCGTCGCCAGTTCGCGGACGCAGTGCCGCTGGCCGATCAGGACACCGAGCAGGCCGGCGGACTTCAGTGCCCGATAGCCGCCCGCGAGGTCGGTGGCCCGGTGCAGTCCGAGGCGGCGCAGCGCCGCGACCGTGGCACCGGACACCGCCCCGTCCGAGCTCACGATCACCCATTCGACGTCGTGGTCGACCGCGAGCGCCAGGCGTCCGGCACCGGCCGGGTCCACCCGCTGCTCGAGCACCCCGGCGTCGATCGCGAGCGCCCCGGGCAGGGTGCCCTCGACGACCCGCGCGGCCTGGGAGCGGATGTCGACGACGATCGCACCGCGGCGAACCGCCTCCCCGATCTCGAACACGGTCAGCCGGTCGACACGGGACGTCGGGAACGTAGTGGCGGTCATGCGAGGTCTCCTTCGGGCAGGTCGGCCAGTTCGGTGCGGGTGCGCCGCAGCGTCCCGGACTCGGTGACCTCGTAGTAGGACACGGTGGTGAGCGGCCGCGAGTACGCGTGCACGCTGAGAGTCGGTTCGTCGGTTCCGGCCGACACCCGGGCACGGACGACGTCGTACACCGACCCGGCCGGGAACGCCGTCTGATCACCGGGTTCGAGCGTGCGTCGACGCAGTTCGCTCTCGCTCCAACGGTATTCGTCCAGACCACCGGACAGCACCGTCAGTGCGCTGGAAGCTCCTGCGTGGCCGTGCAATTCGACGCTCCGGCCACGGGGGCGGCTGACCAGACGGACGTCGACGTCCGCGTCACTGCGCAGCCGAACCGACCACGGGTTCCGGACCGGGAACGCCGGCGGCAGCAGATGGTCGTAGCGGCCGTCGAGAACGTCCGACGCGAACTGGTCGGTGAGATGCAGAAGATCCGCCGGCCGCAGCCGAACGGGAAGGGACGCAGACGCGTCGACAGAAGATGCGGAACGCATGAGTCGAGACTCCAGGGAAGTGAAAAATGATCGAGGCAGCGGTCAGCCTCGACAACACTCCTGGGCACTCATGCAACGGAACACGTCGAACAGTGTGCCACACCCGAACCCGAAGCGGAACCCACGTCGAGTCGTCAGATCTCCGTGCGCCGGGTGCCGCGCCGGGCGAGGTTGCGTTCGTAGACGAGACGCAGACCTTCGAGGGTGAGGTCGGGTTCGTGGTGTTCGACGGTCGCGCATTCCGGCACGATCAGTGGCGCGCTCTCGCCGGTCGCGATGACGGAGACGTCGGAGCCTCCGAAGGCGGCGAGTTCGCGGCGGACGCGGCCGACGAGTCCGTCGACGAGTCCGGCGAATCCGAAGACGGCCCCGGCCTGCATGCATTCGACGGTGTTCTTGCCGACGACGGACCGGGGGCGCAGCAGTTCGATCTTCCGTAGTGCCGCCGACTGCGATGCCAGTGCATCCGTGGAGATTTCGAGTCCGGGTGCGATGGCACCGCCGAGGAATTCCCCCTTCGCGGACACGACGTCGACGCACGTCGACGTGCCGAAGTCGACGACGATGCACGGACCGTCGTAGAAGTGGTGTGCGGCAAGACTGTTGACGATCCGGTCGGCACCCACCTCCTTGGGGTTGTCGACCAGCAGGGGCACGCCGGTGCGTACACCGGGTTCCACGACGACGTGCGGCACGTGGTTCCAGTAGCGGCCGAGCATCACGCGGATCTCCCGCAGCACCGACGGCACCGTCGACAGCGCGGAGACGCCGGTGATCTGCTCGGCGTGGGCGCCGAGGAGGCCGCGGAACGTGAGCGCCAACTCGTCGGCGGTCATGCGCGCGTCGGTTCGCATGCGCCAGTCCTGCACCAGCTTCGAATGCGAACCGGTGCCGGTGAAAAGTCCGAGAACGATGTCGGTGTTCCGGACGTCGACGGTGAGGAGCACCGCCTACACCAGGTCGGCGAGCATCCGCGGCGTGATCAGACCGGACCCCTCGGGGGCGTGCGCCGGATCCGTGCCGAGCTCGATGGGCTTGTTGTCGCCGTCGACGAACACGACCCGCGGCGCGTACTCGCGGATCTCCGCCTCGTTCATGACGCCGTACGCGATGATGATGACGAGATCACCGGGGTTGACGAGATGCGCTGCAGCACCGTTGATTCCGATGACACCCGAGCCGCGCTCACCGGCGATCGCGTACGTCTCGAGGCGGGCGCCGTTGTCGATGTCGACGATCGTGACCTGCTCGCCCTCGAGCAGGTCGGCAGCATCGAGGAGGTCCTGGTCGATCGTCACCGAGCCGACGTAGTGGAGGTCGGCGTGGGTGACCGTGGCCCGATGAATCTTCGACTTCATCATGGTGCGCAACATGTCCGGTCCTTCGGTAGTGAGTTGAGAAGAGGTCAGAAGATGTCGGCGGCGGTGGGATCGCCTGCCTGCGTGTCACGTTCGAGGAACCCGGTTCCGACCGCGACACCGACGTTGTCGATCAGCCGGGTCGTGCCGATCCGGGCGGCGACGAGCAGTCGGCCGTCGCCCCGGACCGGGGCCGGACCGAGGTCCGCGCCGCGCACCTCGAGGTAGTCGACGTCGATCTCCGGCACGGTAGCGAGCACCTCACGCGCCGTCGCGACGATAGCGTCGGCGCCACCGGCCGCGGCGTGTGCACCGGCGACGAGCGCCGCGGACAACGTCGTGGCGAGCCTGCGATGTTCGGGGTCGAGGTAGCGGTTGCGTGACGACAGCGCCAGCCCGTCCTGCTCGCGCACGGTCGGCACACCGAAGATCCGGACGTCGAAGTTCAGGTCGACGACCATCTGCCGGATGAGCGTGAGCTGCTGGTAGTCCTTCTCCCCGAAGAACGCGACGTGCGGGGCGGCGATCTGCAGCAGCTTCGCGACGACGGTGAGCATGCCCGCGAAGTGCGTCGGCCGGCTCGCACCCTCGAGTTCGGCGCCGAGCGGGCCGGGCTGCACCGTGGTGCGGGGCCCGGCCGGGTACATCGCGGACGCGTTCGGCGCGAACACCAGCTCGACACCCGCCTCACGCAGCAGGTCGAGGTCGGCGTCGAGGGTGCGCGGGTAGGCGTCGAGGTCCTCGTTCGCCCCGAACTGGAGCGGGTTGACGAAGATCGACACGATCACCACGGCCCCGGACAGCTTGGCCTGCCGGACCAGTTCCAGGTGTCCGGCGTGCAGTGCACCCATCGTCGGCACGAGCGCGACCTGCCGTCCCACTCCGCGCAGCGCCTTCGACACGCGGGTCAGGATCGCCGGGTCGTGGTGCACGGTCAGTTCGCCGCGCTTGTATCCGCCCTGCAGTGCAGCAGCTCCGGTCACAGTCATCCTCGATCCTCGAGTACATCCATCAGTTCTTGCTTCGACCCCGTGCGCTGCGCGGTCCGCAACGACAGGGCCCGGTATCCGGCGGCCAACTGCGGGTCCACGTCCTCGAGCACGTCGAGGTGCCGGGCGACGGCGGCCGCGTCGCCGCGTGCGACGGGCCCGGTCAGCCCCGCCTGGCCGCGGCGCAGCGCATTGTCGAGGGCCGCGGACAGCAGGGGCCGCAGCACCCGTTCCGGGAGCCCGTTCGGGTCGTCGCCGACGAGCTCCTGCCCCAGGAGTTCCTGCCCCTCGAGGGCGACCCGCAGTGCCTCGACGGCATCGACGACGAGGGTCACCAGATGGTTGCTGCCGTGGGCGAGGGCGGCGTGGTAGAGCGTGCGCAGATCCTCGCGGACCCGGACCGGCTCACCACCGATCTCGAGGACCAGCGACTGGCCGATCGCATAGCCGATGTCGTCGGCGGCGGTGACGCCGAAGCACGCGTCCGACAGTCGGACGGTGTCCTCGGGGTGTCCGGTGAACGTCATCGCGGGATGGATCGCGAGCGGGACGATGCCCTGTTCGGTGAGCGGCGCGAGGATCCCGATGCCGTTGGCACCGGACGTGTGTACGACGATCGTGCCCGGACGCACCGAACCGGTCGCGGCGAGGCCCGTGATCAGGCCGGAAAGTTCGTCGTCGGGAACGGCGAGCACGAGCAGTTCGGCCCGGGCCGCGACATCGGGCACCGGCAGGATCTCGGCGTCCGGCAGCCGGGTCTGTGCCCGGTGCCGAGATGCGTCGGATACCGCGGAGCATGCGACGACCAGGTGGCCGACGCGTTCGAGCGCGGCTCCGATCGCTGTTCCGACTCGTCCCGCCGAGACGATGCCGACCGTCAATCGTGCGGGCGCGGGACCGTTGACGATCCCGAAAGAGGTCCCCAAGGAGGCCACTGTCGTCCTCTCGTTCGTTCCAGTCCCGCACGGCGGGTACCAGACGTCCTGCGGAGAGGATAGCGCCGCGCGAAGTCACGCCGCCACGGCCGGTCGACGTGATCTACAGCTCACTCCGCACGGCGTCGGCGCCTCGGCGCCGCATCCCCGGCCCGCCGCGACTCGAGATTCGCCATGATCTCGGCGACCGAGAGTCCGCTCGCGTGGGCGCCGCCGTCGGTGTCCTCGGCCAGCCGGCGGGACCGGCGCGACCCGGGCCGCGGCTCCTCCGCATCGTCCGTGTCCGACGCCGCGGGAACGTCCGCAGCGGTGTCGGCGACCGGCTCCGCTGCCGCAGTCTCCGGGATCACCGGCTCGTCGGGCACGACCTCCGGTTCCGGAACGACCTCGGGTTCCGGGACGACCTCGGGCTCGGGTTCCGCTGCGTCTGTGCCGGCATCGACGTCGACCGGGGGAATCACCGTCGTCTCGGCGGTGACCGGATCGTCGTAGGGCTGGGCGAAGCCGGGGCCGCTCGGTGCCGGCCCCGCGGACCGGTCCGGTTGTGTTCCCGGCCGGTCCGGCACGAACAGGCCCGACGCGGCCGGCTGATAGCCGCCGGCGAGCTCCTGGACGCGGGTCGACTCGGCCCGCAGGGCGACCCGGTCCGCGGGGAGCGGCCCGTCGAACAGCACCTCGAGGTTGCGGCGCAGCGCCGCCAACTCCTCCCGCAGCGCGGCGATCGTCGCGGTCTCGGCACCGAGTTCACCGCGCAGCCGGGCCTCGACACCGAGTTCGTACTCGCGGCGCGCGGTCACTTCCCGCTCGAGTTGCAGTTCGTACACCTTCTGCAGGTCTCGAACCTTCGCCTTCTCGAGCGCCGATTCCCGGCGGTACTTCGTCACGGAGAGGGCGCCCAACGTCGCAGCCCACAGTGCGACGACCAGCCCCACCCGGAGCAGTTGGACGCTTTCGCTGAAGACGAGGAAGAGAGATGCCGCCACGGCGAGGACCACGAGACCGGCAACGACCATCTGGCTCGTGCTGCGGCGGTTGCGGCGTACTGGCTTGGCGCGACCCGGAACCGTCATGCAATTCAGGGTAGCGGCAGATCGGGACGAACCTGATTCGGCGACATTTCGGACACGCTCAGTGCGCGGGTCGATCCGGCGGATCCTCCGGGGTACGGCAGCAGTGCTCGAGCCACAACGCGGCCCCCACCAGCAGAACGGCGGCGATCAGCCCGACGATCACACCGGGACTGTCCGACACCGCCGCCCGCAGGTGCGCCCGCTGCGGCCACAGGAAGACGAGGAAGCCGGCCCACACCCCCGCGCTCGCGGCCCCGACCAGCGCCGACGCCTTCGCCAGCGCCGCCGCCCGGGCCGCCGTGATCGGATGCAACTGCCGCGGATCGGTACCGATGGCGTGATCCCGGACACGCGCCCGGATCACGAAGGCGAGCACCGTCTCGATCAACGCGACCGGATACAGCGAGGCCCCCGCATAGATCGGGATGGGCGGCAGGGACCCGTACGAGACACGGATCAGCAGCCAGGTCGCGACGGCAGCGAGCAACGCCAGCGACAACAGGTCCCAGATCCGGGTCGGCTTCATCCCGGTTACCGTAGTTCCAGCGGCCGCGTCGTCCGGCGGACTCCGGCGATTTCGGTGGCGTCGAGGCGGTCGAGCAGGGCGTCCACCCGTGTCGGCCGGCCGTCGACGTCGAGGGTCGCGTCCGGGTCCACGTCGAGCCACGGCACCAGCACGAACGCCCGCTCGTGGGCCCGCGGATGCGGCAGCGTCAGCTCGGGATCGTCGCTGCGGAGGCCGTCGCACGTCACGACGTCGACGTCGAGGGTGCGTGGCCCCCACCGCTGCTCCCGGACCCGCTCGGCCTCGGCCTCGAGCCGCTGGGCCCGCCGCAGCCATTCCCGACTGTCCGCGTCCGGGTCGTCGACGATCAGCGTCGCGTTGAGGAAGTCCTGCTGTTCGACGCCGCCCCACGGCGCCGTCGCGTACACGGGCGAGACGGCGACGATCCAGTCCCGCAGGCCGTCGACGACCGTCTGCAGGTGTCCGACGCTGTCCCCGATGTTGGAGCCGATCGACAGCACCGCGCGACTCATCGGGTCTCCCCGGTCCGGGACCGGACGGCGACCACCGCGACGTCCGCGAACGTCAACGGAATCGGGGCGGACGGCTTGTGCAGGACCACCTCGACCCGGCGCACCCGCGGATCGCGGATCACGTCGTCGGCGATCTCCGCGGACACGGTTTCGATGAGGTCACGCGGCGGTCCGGCGACGATCGCGGCGGCCCGCTGGGCGAGCTCGCCGTAGTCGAACGTGTCCCGCAGATCGTCCGACGCGGCCGCCGGTGCGAGATCCATCCACAGGGTCACGTCGACGAGGAAGTCCTGGCCGTCCCGTTTCTCGTGGTCGAAGACGCCGTGGTGGCCGCGGACCCGCAGCCCCCGCAGTTCGATCCGGTCGGATTCACGCATCCGGCACCTCCTGTCCACCGCGCGCCCACGCGCGCGCCACCGCGATCGCGTCGAGCGACGCCTGCGCGTCGTGCACCCGCACTCCCCACGCCCCGTGTGTGGCGGCGAGCGCCGACACCACCGCGGTCGCCACCTCCCGGCCGTCCGGCGGGCGAGGGGTGCCGTCGGCGGCAGCGAGCAGCGAGCCGAGGAACCGTTTGCGGGACGCCCCGATCAGGACCGGGAAGCCGAGAGCGTTCAGTTCCGGCAGCCGGTTGAGCAGCTGCCAGTTGTGGTCCGGGTTCTTCACGAACCCCAGCCCCGGGTCGAGGACCAGGGCCCGCGGATCCACCCCGGCCGCGACCGCGGCATCCACCTGCGTCATCAGTTCGTCGCCCACGTCGCGGACCACGTCGTCGTAATGGGTGGACCCGCCGGCGTGCACGAAACTGCCGGCCGGACGCCAGTGCATGAGGATCCACGGCACCCTCGCATCCGCGACGACCCGCGCCATGTCCGCGTCGGCACGCCCCCCGGACACGTCGTTGACGATCGACACCCCCGCTTCGATCGCCGACTGCGCCACCGACGCGCGCATCGTGTCGACGCTGACGGTGACACCCTCCGCGGCGAGCTCGGCGATCACCGGGGCGACCCGCGCGGCCTCCACCGCCGGGTCGACACGCGACGCACCCGGACGGGTGGACTCCCCGCCCACGTCGACGATGTCGACGCCCAACCGCTGCAGTTGCAGACCGTGTTCGACGGCAGCGTCCCGGTCCAGGTATCGGCCACCGTCGGAGAACGAATCGGCGGTCACGTTGAGGACACCCATCACGACGGGGCGTCCGGGGCGGGGCAGAGAGATCACTTGCGCAGAATCAGATCCAGCGCCTCGGCGCGGGAGGCGGAGTTCGACTGGAACTGCCCGCGCACCGCCGACGTCGTGGTGCTCGCACCGGGCTTGCGGATTCCGCGCATCGCCATGCACAGGTGTTCGGCCTCGACGACCACGATCACGCCGCGCGGATCGAGCTTGCGCACGAGTGCGTCCGCGATCTGGCTGGTGAGACGCTCCTGCACCTGCGGCCGCTTGGCGTACAGGTCGACCAGGCGCGCCAGCTTCGACAGCCCCGTCACCCGGCCCGTCTCGCCGGGAATGTAGCCGACGTGCGCGACACCGTGGAACGACACCAGATGGTGCTCGCACGTCGAATACATCGGAATGTCGCGCACCAGCACCAGTTCCTGGTGGCCCTCGTCGAACGTCGTGTTGAGCACGTCGTCGGGATCGGTGTAGAGACCGGCGAACACCTCCCGGTAGGCGCGTGCGACGCGGGCGGGAGTATCGAGCAGACCGGGACGATCGGGGTCCTCACCGACCGCGATCAGCAGTTCCCGGACTGCCGCCTCGGCACGGTCCTGGTCGAACGGCCTTCCCGTCATGAGCGCCGACCCACTCCCCAACTGATTCACCGACAACCGACCGTACCTCCAGTATCGGGGCTGAATGCCCTGGCTCACACCGGGTGAGCCAGGGCAAGCCTAATTGCGAGCGGACTACTGCGGACCCGTCGGCCCCTCCCACGCCTGCGTCGGCGTATCGCCGCCGTCGCTGTGACGTCCGGTTCCGGCGTCGCCGGGCGCGCGGCCCGGCCCGCCCTGCGGCGGTGCGGGCGGCTCCCACTGCGGGTAGTGCTGCCAGTTACCCGGCTGCTGCTGCCCGTGCGGGCCGGGGGCCGGCTGCTGCGTGCCCTGGTCGGGTTCCCGCGGCGGCCAGCCCGGGGCGGACCAGCCGGCCGGGGCGCCGTAGTCGGGGCGCGTGCCCTGCTGGGGCTGCTGGGGCTGTTGAGGCTGTGCTCCCGCCTGATACGGGTGCGGTTGTGGGGCCGGTCGGCCGAACTGCTCGGTGCCGGTATGTCCGTTGACCGGCGCACGATGCTCCGCGAACGTCGGCTGCGGCTGCGGCTGCGGCTCCGGCGGCCACGTCTCGCCGCGTTCGATCGCCAGTTCCCGCGGCGTCTTGATCGGCGGCTTCGTCGACGGAGTCCGCTCCCCGAACTCGTTGAACGCGGTGATGCGGGGACGCTTCTCGACGGACGTGAAGATCTTTTCCAGATCCTTGCGCGTGAGCGTCTCGCGCTCGAGCAGTTCGCGCGCCAGGATGTCGAGGACGTCGCGGTACTCGTTGAGGATGGACCACGCCTCGGTGTGCGCGGCCTCGATCAGATTGCGCACCTCCTCGTCGATCTCGCGAGCCACCTCGTGCGAGTAGTCGGAGTTCATGCCCATCGAGCGACCCAGGAACGGGTCGCCCTGCTCCTGGCCGTAGCGGACCGCGCCGAGCTTGGCGCTCATGCCGTACTCGGTCACCATTGCGCGAGCGATCTTGGTGGCCTGATCGATGTCGGACGAGGCGCCGGTCGTGGGCTCGTGGAACACGAGTTCCTCGGCGGCGCGGCCGCCCATCGCCATCACCAGGCGGGCGATCATCTCGGACCGGGTCATCAGGCCCTTGTCGTCCTCGGGCACCGTCATGGCGTGACCGCCGGTGCGGCCGCGGGCCAGGATCGTCACCTTGTAGATGGGCTCGATGTCCGGCATCGCCCAGGCCGCGAGCGTGTGACCGCCCTCGTGGTAGGCGGTGATCTTCTTCTCGTGCTCGGAGATGATCCGACTCTTGCGGCGAGGGCCGCCGATCACACGGTCGACGGACTCCTCGAGCGCCGCCTCGGTGATCACCGTGCCGTTCTCGCGGGCAGTCAACAGTGCCGCCTCGTTGATGACGTTGGCCAGGTCCGCGCCGGACATGCCGACGGTGCGCTTGGCGAGACCCTCGAGGTCCGCGTCCTGCGCGATCGGCTTGCCCTGAGAGTGCACCTTGAGGATCGCGCGGCGTCCGGCCAGGTCGGGGTTGCCGACGGGAATCTGCCGGTCGAAGCGGCCCGGGCGCAGCAGCGCCGGGTCGAGGATGTCGGGGCGGTTGGTCGCGGCGATCAGGATGATGCCGGTGCGGTCACCGAAGCCGTCCATCTCGACGAGCAACTGGTTGAGGGTCTGTTCGCGCTCGTCGTGTCCGCCACCCAGGCCGGCGCCGCGCTGGCGGCCGACGGCGTCGATCTCGTCGACGAAGATGATGCAGGGGCTGTTCTGCTTGGCCTGTTCGAACAGGTCGCGTACGCGGGACGCACCGACACCGACGAACATCTCGACGAAGTCCGAACCGGAGATGGTGAAGAACGGCACGCCGGCCTCGCCCGCGACGGCGCGCGCGAGCAGCGTCTTACCGGTACCGGGCGGCCCGTACAGCAGCACACCCTTGGGGATCTTCGCGCCGAGAGCCTGGTAGCGCGACGGATTCTGCAGGAAGTCCTTGATCTCGTAGAGTTCCTCGACCGCCTCGTCGGCGCCGGCGACGTCCGCGAACGTGGTCTTCGGCAGATCCTTGGACAGTTGCTTGGCCTTGGACTTGCCGAAGCCCATCATTCCGCCGCGGCCGCCGCCCTGCATGCGGTTCATGATGAAGAAGAAGATGCCGAGCAGGATGATCATCGGCAGCACGAACAGCAGGATCGACGTCAGCCAGCTCTCCTGCGTGACGCTGGTGTTGAACTTCTGCGCACCGGAGGCCGCGACCTTGTCGAAGATCTGCTCGGACGCCGCGCTCGGGTACTTCGCGATGATCTCGGTCTTGCCGTCGGTACCGTCGCCGGCGTTGTTCAGCCACAGCCGCACCTGCTGTTCACGGTCGTCGATCTGCGCCTTCTCGACGTTCTTCGCATCGAGCTGCGCGATCGCCACCGAGGTATCGACCGACTGGAAGCCGCGAGTGTCGTTGCCGAAGTAACTGAAGGCGTAGATCACCAACAGGAAACCGGCGACGATCGCCACATTGCGGAACACTGTCTTGCGGTTCATACAGGTTCGGCCGGGGTGGCCGGTCCTTTCGATAGTGCGGGCAGCTCGGTAGCGCGGGTAAACCGGACGTTCCGGTAGGCCGGACACCTCAGATTACCGCGACGACGACGCTCGACGCGTGTCCGCGGCCGACCGTCTCCGACGGGTGACGTCACTGTTTTCAACGCACGACGACCCCGCCCGGGTTCCCGCCGCCGTGCGGTTCGGGGCCGTGGGGCCCGGTTCGTGCCGCATCTCACAGCAGGAAGGTCATCTCGGGGCGTGTCGGGGCCGCCCGTGTCGCCGTTCGAGTTCGGCGGCGACGGCGAGGACGGTGGCCTCGTTTCCCGGGGGTGCGACGATCTGCACCCCGATCGGGGTCCGCGAGCCGGAGTGCATGCCGACGGGCACGGTCGCGGCCGGCCAGCCCAGCACGTTCCACAGTGCACTGAACGGGGCGTACCGCACGTTGGCGACGACGTTGGACGTCCACGATTTCTCGCTCCATGCGAGTGCCCGGATCGGCGGCTGCGCGAGCGACGGTGTCAGTACGACGTCGCTGTCCGCGAAGAAGTGCAGCATCCGCTGCTGCAGCCGCCGCACCTGTCCGTCGCGGATCAGTCCGGCCCGGTCGAGAGTCCGCCCGATCGCGACGTGACGCCGGGTGCGGGGTTGCAGCAGTGCGGGGTCGAGGCCGGCGGCGTCGGACGCGGTACCGGCGAGCCAGCGGGTGAACGCGATCGCCATGGTCGGCGGGTACGGGATGCGGACGGCTGTGGTGTGGTGGCCGGCGTCGGCCAGGGCCGTGGCTGCGGTCCGGGTCCCGTCCGCCCACTGTTCGTCGACCCGGACCAGTGGGGACGGGGTTCCGGTGGCCACCCCGATCCGGAGCTGTCCGGGTTCCGGGATGCGGGCGAGCGACGGGTCGTCGGCGAGGACGGACAGCATCAGGGCGGTGTCCTCGACGGTGCCGGCGATCGGCCCGTTCTCCGACAGTCCGAACCACGAGTGGGCGCCCAGTTCGGCGGGGACGAGGCCACGGCCGGGTTTGAATCCGACGACGCCGCACGCCGCGGCCGGGATCCGGATCGAGCCCATACCGTCGGCAGCCAGCGCGATCGGGACCGTTCCGGTGGCGACGGCGACGGCCGATCCACCGGACGAGCCGCCCGGCACCAGGTCGGGGTTCCACGGGTTGCGGGTGATCGTGCCCGGGGAGTCGGTCGACCCCCACACGCACAGTTCCGGGACGGCGGTCAGGCCGACGGGGATCGCTCCGGCGGCCCGTAGCCGGGCGACGGTGGGGTGGTCGTGTGTGGACGGCGCGGGGTCGGTGGCGGCGGAGCCGTCGCGCATCGGCTCGCCCGCGACGGGGACGTTGTCCTTGATCGCGACGGGTACGCCGGCGAGTGGCAGGTCCGCGAGGTCGCCCCGACCGGCGAGGGCGGCGGCGTCGGCGCGGGCGCGGTCCCGCAGCACTCGGACGTATGCGCGGACCGGCGGGTCCCGCTGTTCGATGCGGTGCAGGGCGTCGTCGACGACGTCGACCGGAGACAGGGTTCCGTCCCGGACCCGGCGGGCGATGGAGGTCGCGGTGAACTCGTCCGTGTGAGGATCTCGCACCTGCCGAGTATGCCGCCACCGGCGGTATCGTTTCGAGTATCCCCAGGGTGAGTCCCGCTCCCCCTGCCGCACTCCCCTTCCCCGGACGGTGACGAGTGATGGACGGTTCCCGGACAGTGTCCTTCCTCACCGGCGTCGTCACCCGGTTGCGGGGGCGCGGGGGGCGTCCGGTCGGCACGCTCGTCGCGCAGCCGGGGGCGCAGCAGGCGCTGGACTGCGTCGACGTCGGTGACCGGGTCGACGAGTTCGATCTGGTGACCGCACTCGGCCGGGGGTCGTTCGCGCGGGTGTTCCTCGCCCGGCAGCGGTCGATGCAGCGGATCGTGGCAGTGAAGATCTCCCAGGACCACGGCACGGAACCGCAGACCCTCGCCCGGCTGGACCACGACTACATCGTGCGGGTCTTCGATCAGCGGCGACTGCCCGACAGCGCCCTCAAGCTGCTGTACATGCAGTACGTGCCGGGTGGGACGCTGCTCGACGTCGTCCACCGGATCGGCGACCTGGGCGACGGTGTCCGGCCCGAGTCCGGCCGGTTCCTGCTCGAGTCGGTCGACGCGGTGCTCGAACGCAAGGGTGAGCTGCGGCCGAGCGGGTCGAGTGTGCGCGCCGAGATCGCGACCCTGACGTGGCCCGAGACGGTGGCGTGGCTGGGACGGCGCCTCGCGGACGCCCTCGACTACGCGGACGGGCGCGGCGTCCTGCACCGGGACATCAAGCCGGCGAACGTGCTGCTGACGTCGGAGGGGGTGCCCAAGCTGGCCGACTTCAACATCAGTTTCAGTGATCGGGTGGTCGGTACCAGTCCGGTCGCCTATTTCGGCGGCTCGCTGGCATACATGTCGCCCGAGCAACTCGAGGCGTGCCATCCCGGTCTTCCGGGGTCGGCCGGCGACCTCGACGTCCGCAGCGACCTGTTCGCGCTCGGGGTGCTGCTGTGGGAGTTGTTGACCGGGCGGCGGCCGTTCGCGGACGAACCCGGCGCCGGCGAGTCGGCGACGTCGCTGGCCCGGATGCTGGAGTTGCGGCGGCGCCCGGTCGATCCGGCGCTGGTCTCGACGTTGCCCGACGACTGCCCGGCAGCGCTGCGCCGGGTGCTGCTGACCTGCCTGGCCCCGGACCGCCGCGACCGGTGGTCGACGGGAGCCGAGCTGGCCCAGCAGTTCGACCTGTGCCTGGACGCCCGCGCCCGGGATCTCGTCGACCCGCCCCCGGACAGCCCGCGGTACCGGCTGCGCCGGTGGATGGTGCCGGTTGTGACGTCGAGTGTCCTCGTGCCGAACGCCCTCGCCGCGATCTACAACTACCACCACAACCAGACGCTGATCATCGACGAACTGTCCGCCGAGGCACAGCAGCGGTTCGTCGCGATCTCTCAGGTGATCAATCCGATCGTGTTCACGCTCGGGATCGTCGTGTGCCTGTATCTGATCCGGAACGTCGTCACGGTGCCCCGCGGTCTGCGCCGGGGCCGCACCTACGACACCGCGACCCTGGCCCGGGCCCGCGCGGACACGCTGCTGATGGGTGACCGGATCGCGGTCGTCGTGCTCGCGCTGTGGGTGGTGGCGGGCATCGCGTTCCCGGTGTCCCTGCAGATCGCGACCGGCGGGCTGCCGCCGGGCGCGTACGTGCACTTCCTCGGTTCACAGCTGGTGTGCGGTGCCGTCGCGGTCGCGTACCCGTTCTTCCTGGTCACGTTCTACGCGGTGCGCTGCCTGTACCCGTCGCTGCTGCCGCAGGGCATCACCAGCAGCAGCGACGACCGCCGGCTACGAGGCCTGGACCGGCGCAGCACGATGTATCTCGCGGTCGCGGCGTCGGTGCCGCTGGTCGGGGTGGCCGGGGTGACGTTCCTGTCGCCCGACGAGATCTCCGTCGTCGTGTACGCGGTGCGGGTGCTGTGCGTCGGCGGGGTGGCCGCGTTCGTGTTCGTGTACTGGCTGTTCCGCCTGCTCGAGGAGGATCTGCGGGCACTCGAACGCGTCGTGTCCGGTGGTGGTTATCCGCCGTACACCTTGGGGTCGAGGGTCCCGATGTAGGGCAGGTCGCGGTAGCGCTCGGCGTAGTCGAGGCCGTAGCCGACGACGAACTCGTCGGGGATGTCGAAGCCCACGTGCGCGACCTCGACGTCGACCTTGACGGCCTCCGGCTTGCGCAGCAGGGTGACGACCTCGAGGGACGCCGGGTTGCGGGTCCTGAGGTTGCGCATCAGCCACGACAGGGTCAGGCCGGAGTCGATGATGTCCTCGACGATGAGGACGTGGCGGCCGGCGATGTCCTTGTCGAGGTCCTTGAGGATCCGCACGACACCGGACGACGACGTCGACGAGCCGTACGAGCTGACGGCCATGAACTCCATCTGCGTCGGGATGGGCAGCGCGCGCGCGAAGTCGGTCATGAAGAAGATCGCGCCCTTGAGGACACCGACGAGCAGGAGGTCGCCCTCGGGGGCGCCGACCGGGTAGCGCTCGGCGATCGCGGCGGCCAGTTCGGCCGTGCGCTCCTTGATCTGCTCCTCGGAGATGAGTACCGATGCGATGTCGCCCTCGTACACGGAGCATTCCTCTCAGTCGTTCACGAACCCCGTCGACAGCCTGCCACGCCGCCGGGATGCAACCAACCTGGCGTCCGGCCGGCCGCCACCGAGCGCCACTCCCCCCTGCCCACGCCAACGGCCGACGAGATCGTCGACGGACCGTAACTGCTTGTCGGTCAACGCTTTTGCCCCGCAGTCCAGAAGCCACTGCCGCAGCACCCGGCGGCGGACCGCGACAGGGATCTCATGGAGCCGGTCGACGACCAGTTCGGCGGGACGGTCACCGTCGCGTGCTGTCGCATACGCGCGACCGGCGAGGGCGTCGAGCACGTCACCGTCCTCACGGAGCTGCCGGGCGGTGCGTCCGAGCGCGGCCGCGACCCCGCCGCCGAGGACGTCGTCGAGCAGGGGCAGCACCTCGGTGCGCAACCGGACACGGGTGAACGACGGGTTGCTGTTGTGCGGGTCCTCGTGCGGGTCGAGACCGAGGTCACGGCACACCTGCCGGGTCACCGTCCGCCGCACGTCGAGCAGCGGACGGCCCCACGGCGCGTCGTAGTCGGCCATGCCGCGGATCGACCGTCCGCCCGAGCCTCGCCCCAACCCGAGGAGCACCGTCTCCGCCTGATCGTCGAGGGTGTGGCCGAGCAGGACCGGGTGTCCGCCGCGGCCGGCGTCGAGGGCGGTGTAGCGGGCGGCCCGGGCGGCGGCCTCGAGGCCGCCGGGGCCGGTGACGTCGACGGCGAGCACGTCGGCGCCGGCGCAGCCGAGCGTGTGGGCCCGGGCTGCAGCCTGCGCGGCGACGGCGTCCGAGCCGTCCTGGAGTCGGTGGTCGACGATCAGGGCGCGCACCGACGCCGCCTCCGCGACGGTGGCCGCGGTGAGGGCGAGCGAATCGGCGCCCCCGGACAGAGCGACGACGACGGTTCCGGCCGGGGCGTGCCGGGCGAGCCAGCCGCGGACGGCGCGACGCACCTCCAGGATCGCGGGGGTCTCGGGGAGCAGCGTCACCCGAGTACCCGGGCGATCCAGGCGTCGGGGTCGTCGATCTCGTCGAGTGTCGGCAGTGTGTCGGGTCCGGTCCAGATCGTGTTGAACCGCTCCATGCCCACCCGGGCGACGACGGCGTCGACGAACTTCTTGCCGCGCACGTACTGCGCCATCTTGGCGTCCATGCCGAGCAGCGCGCGCAGGAGCCGCTGCACCGGGTTGGTGCGGCGCTGCCGGCGGGCGTCGAACGCCTTCCGGATCCGTGCCACCGACGGCACCACGGCGGGGCCGACCGCGTCCATCACGTGGTCTGCGTGACCCTCGAGGACGGTCCCGAGGACGAGCATCCGGTCGAGGGCCTCACGTTGCGGCGGCGCCTGGGTGGCCCGGATCAGGCCGATGATGCCGCGCTGGTCGGGGGGAAGTTCGGAGTCGTTGCCGCGGCGACGTTCCCGCAGGGCCCCGGACAGCCGGGCGACGAATTCACCCACCGGTTCGTCGGCCGAGTCGCCGAGTGTGGCGACGGAGTCGAGCATGTAGTCGCCCATCCAGGGGGCGGACGAGAACTGGACGCGGTGGGTGACCTCGTGCAGGCACACCCACAACCGGAAGTCGGCGGGTGACACTTTCAACGTGCGTTCGACCTGCAGCACGTTGGGTGCGACGAGCAGCAGTGTGCCGTGGTCCCCGGTGAACGGGTCGTACTGGCCGAGGATCGCCGACGACAGGTAGGCGAGCATCGCCCCGGCCTGCAGTCCGGCCGGTTTCCCGGCCAGCAGCGTGCGGGACGCGGAATCGATGTCGGTGCCGGTCAGGTGGGCCATCGAGCGGGCGGCCGCGTCGATCCAGCCGACGCGGTCGACGACCTGTGCGGCCGGGACGGGCAGCCCGTCCGCCAGGCCTGTGACGTCGCGGACCGGGCCTTCGGCGCGGACCGACGCGTCCTCGAGTGCGGTGACGATCGTCTCGGCGGTGTACCGCGACGTGGCCGGACCGGCGGGGGCCAGGCGGGCGCCGGCCCGGGCGGCCAGGCGCCAGTCCACCGCACCGCCGAATCCGCCGTCCGCTCCCGATTCCGGCACCGCCACCGTCACCTCGTCCTCATCTGCACCCGCACATCCGAAGTGTTCCGGCGACCGCGTCGAGCGCGGGCCGGCTCTCCCCCGGCGGGCGATCGTTGGACATCAACGCGAACGTCAACACCCGGCCGTCGACGTCGACGACGTATCCGGTCAACGCGCTCGCGACCGACAGCGTTCCCGTCTTCGCCCGCACCCATCCGGCGCCGGTCCGGTCGCCGGTCGCGTACCGGTCGGACAGGGTTCCGGTGGCACCGGCGACGGGCAGGTCGTCGAGCATCGGACGCAGCTGCGGTTTCGTCTCGCCTGCCGCGGCGGCCAGGACGGCGTCGAGCAGGCGGGCCGGGATGCGGCCGTCGACGGACAGTCCGCTGCCGTCGTGCAGGACGACTCCGTCGGTCGGGAAACCGGCGTCGTAGAGGACCTGCAGGACCGAGGCGGTCGCGCCGGCGAAGGAGCGTTCCGCGTTCTTCCCGGCTGCGACCTCCCGCGCGATCGTCTCGGCGAGAACGTTGTCGGAGCGGCGCATCATGACGCCGAGCCGGTCCCGCAGCGGCGCGGAGTACACGGTCGCGACGGGGTCGCCGCCGGGGGTGGCGGCACCGAGCGTGACACGGGCCGGGTCGACGCCGAGCGCCTTCGCGAGAGCACGACCGGCGTCGAGGGCCGGGGTGGCGCTGCGCGGGGGTTCGTCGGCGAGCGGATCGGATCGGGCTCCGTCGAGCATGACCGGTTCGATGGGGGCGATGTAGCCGGCGGCGACGTCGTCGGGCAGCCAGCCGTCCGCCAGGGCCGGTCCGGTGTAGGCGCCGGTGTCGACGACGATGCTGTCGACGGCGACGCCGGCGCTGCGGATCCGGTCGGCGAGGTCTGCGATACGCGGGCCGCCCGGGTAGTAGCCGGGTTGCCCGACGGGCTGCGCGGTGAGGGTGGGGTCGCCGTCACCGACGAGGACCAGTTCACCGGGCCGCGATCCCTGCCGGACCTCGGTGGCGACCCGGTGGTCCGGGGGCAGGCTCAGCATCGCGGCGGCAGCGGTGAGGATCTTGGTGGTCGACGCCGGCACCATCGGAGCGTCGGGGTTACGGCTCCACAGCACGGCACCCGTGCGGGCGTCGGTGACCGATCCGGTGAAGTTGCCGAGCGCGGGGTTCGCCGTGACCGGGTCGAGGGCCGCGGCCAGTCCCTGCGGTGTCGGTGCGGGGGCGTCGTCGGGCAGCGGCGCGACCTGGGGTGTCGCGGTGACCGGCGCCGGCTGCGGTGACACGGTGGCGACGTCCTGCGCGGCCGATGCGGTGCCGCGCTGCGTGAGCACGATCGTGGTACCGCCGGCGGCGACGACCGCGGCCGCGGCCAGTGCCAGCAGGATCCGGACGTTGCGACGGCGCCGTCCGGCCAGGATGCCGATCTTCTTCTTGCCCTCGCTTGCCAACGTCCCTCCGCATCACACCGAATTCCACAGCGCCCAGCACCCGCATCACACAGTATCGCCGACCCGCTACCCTTTCCCCGAACCGTCCATCCGGACGGGGGGCGGCGGACAGCCGGAAGACCCAGACAGTGAGGAAGCGACGTGGAGTTCGACGTCACCATCGAAATCCCCAAGGGCCAGCGCAACAAGTACGAGGTCGATCACGTGACCGGCCGTGTGAAGCTGGACCGCTACCTCTACACCTCCTTCGGGTACCCGGCCGACTACGGCTACATCGAGAACACCCTCGGTGAGGACGGCGATCCGCTGGACGCGATGGTGCTGCTGCCCGAGTCGGTGTACCCCGGTGTCATCGTCGAGGCCCGCCCGGTCGGCATGTTCAAGATGGTCGACGAGGCCGGTGGCGACGACAAGGTGCTGTGTGTTCCCGCGGGCGACCCGCGCTGGGACCACATCCAGGATCTCGCGGACGTCTCGCAGTTCGAGCTGGACGCGATCAAGCACTTCTTCGTGCACTACAAGGATCTCGAGCCGAACAAGCACGTCACCGGCGCCGACTGGGTCGGCCGCGCCGAGGCCGAGAAGGTCATCACGGAGGCCGTCGAGCGGCTGAAGGCGAACGGCGGACACTGAGACGAAAGCGACCGCGGTCGCTGATGCTCTTCCGGTGAAGGGGCGGGACCACTGGTCCCACCCCTTCACTGTTTCCGGGGCGCGAACCGGGCCCCACTACGATTCACCGGGTGACCGGTTACGACGATCTCGACATGTTCGGTGGCCTCGACGCGAATGCCCTGCCGCCGCGTCAGCAGCGGATCCTGCTGGTGATCCGGGATCGGGTCGCTGCCGACGGCTGCCCGCCGAGTACCCGGGAGATCGCGGACGCGGTGGGCCTGCGGTCGACGTCGACGGTGTCGCGGCATCTGAAGTCGTTGGAGGAGCAGGGTTTCCTGCGGCGTGGCACGGCGATGGCCCGGCAGCTGGATGTGCGCCCGTTCCTCTCCGGGTCCACGGCGGTTCGGGCGTCGGAGAATTCGGTGCCGGTGCCGGTGGTCGGTGACATCGCGGCGGGCGCGCCGATCCTGGCGGAGGAGCACGCCGACGAGGTGCTGTCGCTGCCGCGGGAGCTCGTCGGGTCGGGGACGGTGTTCGCGCTGCGGGTGCGCGGCGAGTCGATGGTCGACGCCGCGATCTGTGACGGTGACACGGTCGTCGTGCGCCGCCAGGACGAGGCACAGTCCGGGGAGATCGTGGCCGCGATGATCGACGGCGAAGCGACCGTGAAGGTGCTGCGGCGCCGCGGCGGTCACGTGTATCTCGAGCCGCGCAACCCGGCCTACGACGTCATCGACGGTGACGGGGCCGTCGTCCTCGGCAAGGTGGTGTCGGTGATGCGCCGCCTCTGACGGCGCATCACCGGCAACTCAGAACTCGACTTCGTCGCGCACGATCGGGCAGGTCATGCAGTGTCCGCCGCCGCGGCCGCGGCCGAGTTCGGCACCGACGATGGTGACGACCTCGACTCCTTCCTTGCGCAGGGCGGCATTGGTGTGGGTGTTGCGGTCGTACGCGAACACCACGCCGGGTTCGGCGGCGACGAGGTTGTTGCCGCTGTCCCACTGTTGGCGTTCGTTGGCGTAGAAGCCGCCACCGGTGGGGACGACGCGCAGCTTGTCGAAGTTCAGGGCCTCGGCGACGACGTCGACGAACTGTTTGCGCTCCTCGGTCACCTCGGGCACACCCTTGTCGCCGGGGCGTAGCGAGAACGTGTGGATGCCGTCGACGATGTCGGGGAACACCGTCACCAGATCACGGTCGGCGAATGTGAAGACGGTGTCGAGGTGCATCGCGGCGCGCAGCTTCGGCATGCCGGCGACGATGACGCGTTCGGCGGCGCCGGCGTCGAACAGCGACTGCGCGACCTGTGTGACGGCCTGGCGGGACGTGCGCTCGCTCATGCCGACGAGGACGGCGCCGTTGCCGACGGGCATGACGTCGCCGCCCTCGAATGTGGCCTGCCCCCAGTCCTGTTCGGGGTCGCCCCACCAGATCTTCGCGCCGGTGAAGTCCGGGTGGAACCGGTAGATCGCCTTCATCAGCAGCGTCTCGTCGTGCCGGGCCGGCCAGTACAGCGGGTTGAGGGTGACGCCGCCGTACAGCCAGCACGTGGTGTCGCGGGTGTACAGGGTGTTGGGCAGCGGCGGCATCAGGTATTCACGGACGCCGACCTGTTCGCGGGCGAGGGCGATGTAGCCGGGCCGGAAGTCTGCGGGAAGGTCGGCGACGGCGAGTCCGCCGATGAGGTATTCGGCGAGCCGACGGTGCTCGAGCTGGTCAAGGAACGCGCGGACGTCGTCGACGAGTCCGAGACCGACCTCGTTGACGACGATCTTGCGGTCGAGGATCCATGCCTTCGCGCCGGGGACCGCGAGGGTGTCGGTGAGCAGGTTGTGCAGTTCGACGACCTCGATGCCGCGGTCCCGCATCTTGGTGACGAAGTCGAAGTGGTCCCGTTTGGCGTTCTGGACCCACAGGACGTCGTCGAACAGCAGGTCGTCGCAGTTGGACGGGGTGAGCCGCTCGTGTGCGAGACCGGGCGCGCAGACGAGGACCTTGCGGAGGGTGCCGACTTCCGAGTGGACGCCGAAGGTGGCGGGTGCGGTCATCTTCTCGCTGCTCCTAGATGGTGATGGCGCCGGTTGCGAGACCGACGATTCCGGCGATGGCGCCGAGGGCGACGGCCGCGAACAGTGCCGCCTCCCAGGGCGAGAACAGGCGCTTGCCCGCTTCTCTGCGGGTGAGCGCGAACAGGATCGTGCCGGGCGCGTAGACGATGCACGACAGCAGCAGGAATTCGAGCCCGGCCGCGACGATCATGAATGCGGTGTAGAAGGTGGCGATGCCCGCGAACACGAGTTCCCGGGTGCGCCGCTCGGGTTGGATCTCGTCGTACGTCTCGCGGGTCCAGCCGAGTTTGAGCGCGTACGCGGCGGCCAGCAGGTACGGCACCAGGGACAGTGCGCTGCACAGTTTGAGGGTGAACGTGAACGCGTCGTCGGAGAACAATGTCGTGAGCAGCACGAGCTGGATGAGGACGGTGGTGAACACCAGCGCGATCACCGGGACGGTGCGGCTGTTGACGCGGGTCAGGAACGACGGCATGTCGCGGTCCTGCGCGGCGACGAACAGTACCTCGGCGGCCATGAGTGTCCAGGCCAGATAGGCGCCGAGTACCGAGACGATCAGGCCGATGCTGATGAACCAGGCACCCCAGGTGCCGACGACGGACTCGAAGACCGGCGCCATCGACGGCTGTTGCAGGGCCGCGAGGTCGTCGCGCGGCATGATGCCGTACGCGACCATCGTCACGGACGCGAAAATAGCCAGCACACTGAGGAATCCGAGGACGGTGGCGCGGCCGATGTCCTCACGCCTACGCGCGTAGCGGGAGTACACGCTGGCGCCCTCGATGCCGAGGAACACGAACACGGTCACCAGCATCGTGGCGCGTACCTGTTCGAACAGCGATTCGGAGTAGTCCTCGCCGCCCAGGAAGTTGTCGACGAAGATCCCGGCGTCGAAGTAGAACAGTGTGACGACGACGAAGAACAGGATCGGCACCAGTTTCGCGACCGTGACGATCTTGTTGATCGTCGCGGCCTCCTGGACGCCACGCAGCACCATGAAGTGGAACGCCCAGATGCAGACGGTCGACAGCAGTACCGCCCAGATCGTGCTGCCCTCACCGAAGATCGGCAGCACCTGCCCGAGCGTCGACTTGATGAGTACCCAGTAGCTCACGTTGCCGACGCACGTGCTGGCCCAGTAGCCGAACGCGGAGAAGAAGCCGAGGTATTCGCCGAATCCGGCCTTCGCGTAGGCGTACACGCCGGCGTCGAGGTCGGGTTTGCGGACGGCGAGGGACTGGAACACGAACGCCAGCATCAGCATTCCGGTGCCGGCGACGGCCCAGGCGATCAGTGCGCCGAGGCCGCCGGTGGCCTGACCGAAGTTGCGGGGCAGCGAGAACACGCCGGCCCCGACCATGGATCCGACCACCATCGCCGACAGCGTCGGCAACGCCATCGTCCGGGTGGTCTTCTCCGAGTTCTCCGCAGTCGTCACTCCGGCTCCCGCCTCGCGATCGTGTGCATGTTCGGTGTGGGATGGATCCTCGCAGGCGCTCCCGGGCTGCGTGCACTGCCACGCCGAAAGCCACACAAAGAAAACCGATCGGGATTTTTCGCCCATTTTTCCCCGAACAAGCGACAGAACCTGTTACAAATCCGACATAACTGTTTCAGCGCGACACAGAAAGAGGCGGCATGGGATCACTCACCAATCTGCTCCAGCAGAACGGCGTCACCGACCCGGGCAACATGATGAAGTTCCTGGTCCTCAAGCCGTTGCTCGACGCCATCAAGCAGGTCGACGGCCTCAGCGCAGGTTCGCTCGGTTCCGTCTCCCTCAGCTGACCGGCGACTGCTGATCCGACACCACACGATCCTCGAAGGAGGCGCCCGATGGGCTCCATCGAAAAACTGCTCGAGATGAACAATGCGAACTTCTCCACCGGCCTGATCAAGCTCAAGCCGATCCTCGACGCAATGTTGAAGCTCGACACCCTGAGTCTCGGCAACTGACCCCGGCCACCGTTCTCCGCGTACCCCGCGGCACATTCACTCCACAGGTCCGACAAGGAGATTCATCATGACCTCGGCAGAAAACCTCACCGCGTTCCTCAACGCCGTCTACTCGTTCATCAGCGGCGTGCAGAGCGGCTCGCTGTCCGGCATCAGCTCGGACGCCCAGAGTTCCGCCCCCGCCCAGTAGCGCCCGAGCACCACACCGCTCACCACCACTACGAATTACAGGAGTATCCATGGGTTCGCTCTCCGATTCCTTCGACGTCACCGAAACGCTGATCCCCGTCCTCGGCGACCTGCTGAAGAACCTGCTCGGCGGTTCGATGGTCTGGCCCGAGAACTGAGCCGACACACGAGAATCCGCTCGCCCGAATCGATTCGAGCGAGGGGATTTCCATGTGTCCGGCCGGTCAGCGTCCCCCGGACTGCCCTCCGGAACCGAGTGAACCGCTGGAACCCGGCGACCCGGACGAGCCCAGGGAACCCCGGCTACCGTCTTCCAGCAGGGGTAGGAAGGTGTCGGCGATGACCTGGTGTCCCGTCGGGTTCGCGTGGATGTCCCGGTACTGCGTGCACATCCACGTCCACTCGCAGATCCGTCCGACGTTCGTCGGCAGGGTGCCGAAGCCGGGGACGTCGACCGGGGTGAAGTCGTTGTTCGAGAACGCTGTCAGCACGTCTGCCGTCGCGAAGCCGGCCGAGGAGTTGGTGGTCGTGATCGTGGCGGCGAACAGATTGTTCAACGCGGCGGTTCCTGCCGCGACCACGCGGGTCGGTCCGCCCTCGAGCCAGCCGGCCAATGCCGGGTCGTAGTAGTTCATGCCGACGTATCTCGGCTCGTCACCGCCGGTATCGCGCAGCCGACTGTTGATCGTGGTGAGATTCCGTTCCACGGTGGCGAGGGCCTGCGTAATGCAGCCGACGTCCGGAACCCCGGAGGAGCCGAGGGATCCGGCGCCGCCGGACAGGCAGTGGTACACGTCGTTCGCACCGATGTTCTCGGTCACGTACTCGACCTTGCCTCGGTGCTCCTCGAGGAACTTCGTCGCGGCGTCGAGCTGCGACGCCGCACCCGGATAGGCGCATTTGCCGCCGTCGATCATCGTTTCCGTGGTCTCGCCGTCACATCCGAGGTCGACGAACTCCAGATTCGGATCCGTTTGCTTCAGCGCGGCGTAGATGTCGTCGGTGTACGAGACCGGTTCGTCGTGTCCGGTGTCGGGTTGGTAGCCCGCCGCCAACGAATCACCCAGTGCCAGATAGTAGGTGGGCCCTTCCCCGGGGGTCGCGGCGGCAACTGTCGGCAGCCCGGCCATTCCGATCGCTACCGTCGCGGCCATCACCGCGGACCGCAGAGTCTTCACACGCATGTCGTCTCCCTCGTCGCGAACCGATCGGGCTGCACTGACAGCGTCGACCGTCGATAACGGTCGGCACACGAGACCGTAACAGCGGCAAAGGGAATCGTTCGGCCAAGTCCGGAAAGAGAGAATCCGGAGAGCAGAAAGGGAGCATGGGAAGGCAGACGACCGTCGTGCTCTACGTCCTCGCACCGGCGGCTGTCGTGGTTGCAGTGGACATCCTGTTCTTCAGGAACCGTTTCTGGGCCCGACTGATGGTGAATATCGGAATCGTCCTGGTGTTCACGGCTTTCTACGTCAGGTTCCGGCAAGGTTCCTGAGCCGCAGCATGCGCCGGCACCGGTTCGGTCGACATCGGGTCCGTCTACGTCGAGGTCGTCGGCGATCGTGCGCATCGCGGTCGCGACGACGGTCTGGTCGAGCCCCGCCGTCGCTCGTCACACCGCGGTCAGCGTCCCTGGAACTCGGGCGGACGCTTCTGGAACACCGCCGTGATGGCCTCGGTGAGGTCCTCCGACGGCAGGAAGGCGGCGTTCCAGGCGGCGACGTAACGCAGGCTGTCGTTCACCGCCGCGGATCGGCTGTGGTCGAGGACGTCCTTGATGCCGTGCACGACGAGCGGCGGGTTGGCCGCGATCTCGGTGGCGGTCGCGTGCGCCGCTGCGAGGACCGCGTCGGCGTCCTCGAACACGTCGTTGACCAGTCCGATCTTCTCGGCGCGGGCGGCGTCGATGTCCTTGCCGGTCAGCGCGAGTTCGCGCAGGTGCCCGTCGCCGATGATCGCCGGCAGACGGGCGAAGCTGCCCATGTCGGCGACGATGGCGACCCGGACCTCGCGGATGCTGAACTTCGCGTCGGCACTCGCGTAGCGGATGTCGGCGGCCGAGATCAGGTCGACGCCGCCGCCGATGCACCAGCCCTGGATCGCGGCGACGACGGGCTTGCGGCAGTCGGCGACGGCGTTGATGCCGGACTGCATGCGTTTGATGAGGTTGTGGAAGTCGGTGCGCGGGCCGGCCTGCGCCTTGTCGGCGAGGACGGCGCCGAAGCCGCCGCTCATCGCGGGCAGGTCGAGTCCGAACGAGAAGTGCTTACCGGAGCCGGCGAGCACGACGGCGCGGACCTCGGGGTCGGCGTCGAGTTCGGCGAAGATGTCGGGCAGTTCCTCCCAGAAGTCCGGCCCCATCGCGTTGCCTTTGCCGGGGCCGATCAGGGTCACCTGGGCGACGTGGTCCTTGCGCTCGACTGTGAACGCCTTCCAACTCTGCTGTTCCGTCATTACCGAAGAGTAACTTGACGGCCTCGGGCGCACCAGCGTCAGGGAGCGACGGGATAGTGGCTGGTGATCGCGACGCGGTTCCACGCGTTCATCACGATCGCGAGCCAACCGATCGCCGACACCTGCTCGTCGGTGAGCGATCCGTCGTCCCACGTCCGAGTGTCCGGCACCGGCAGCTCGGTCACTTGCTCGGCCAGCGCGAGGGCGGCCCGCTCCTGCGGCGAGAAGTACTGGGATTCCCACCACGCCGCGAGCACGGCCACCCGGTCGCTCGTCTCCCCCTTCGCGAGGGCGTCGCGGGTGTGCATCCGGAGGCAGAAGGCGCAGCCGTTGAGTTGCGAGATCCTGATCTTCACGAGATCGCCGACCAGCGGGCCGAGACCCGACGCCTCGACGGCAGCGTCGGCCTGCGCGCTGAGGGCGATCAAGTTTTTGTACGCGTCCGGGTGCTGTTTGCCGAGGTTCACGGAAGTCATGTGCACTCCTGTCAGTCGCGTCGTTCGCCGTGCCGCGCGGTATCTCGCAGGCATCGACCGATCACGTCGATCCTTCCAGCTCCGGGGATCCGGCGCGCCCGAAGCAGGCGACCCGGGTCACCGGGGACGGTCGGCCCGCGCCACGGCCCCTGCGAAGAGCGCGGTGACCGCCGCCCCCATGGCCTGCTGGTCGACCTGCTCGGGGTCGACGGTGTGCTCGAGGACGAGTCCCGAGATGAGTGCGGTCAGCGACAGTGCGGTGGTATGGACGTCGAGGTCGACGTCCCACTCGCGGGCCTTCTCCGCGATGAGTTCGACGAGTTGTTCCCGCAGGTGCCGGCGTTCGCGCAGGTATGCCTGCTTGACGACGGGGTCGCGGACCGCCTGCACCCCGAATTCGAGGACCAGGAGCGACCATTCGGAGTCGGCGATGAGTGCGGAGGCGATGGTCGCGCCGCCCTTGCCGACGGCGTCGGCGAGGGCGAGGCCGGCGATCTCGGCGAGGACCCGGCCGGCGAGGTCGAGGGAACGCTGCGCGAACAGTTCGGCGAACAGGTCCTGTTTCGATTCGAAGTTCGAGTAGACGGCGCCCTTGGTGAAGCCGGCGCGGCGGGCGATCTCGGCGAGCCTGGCTGCGGCGAATCCCTGTTCGGCGAATTCGTCGGCGGCGGCCTCGAGGATGCGGGCACGTACGACGTCCCGCCCGGGTCGAGCGGTCGCGGTCACTTCGCCTTGACGACTACCAGTCACGATACCTACGGTATTCAATACCCGCGGTATCGACAAGATGTGTCGAGACCGCGACACCAGGACGACGACACAGCGATATCGAGGACACCCGTGACCACGACGACCACCGAGGCGGACACCCCGCCAGCCCCACCGGCATCCGACAACCTGGTCGACCGATTCGGCCGCCGCACGGTGATGGCCGTGCTGGTCGCCGGGGTCCTGGTGCTGCAGCTCGGCTTCATCCTCAGTTACGTCGCGGCGTTCCACGAGCCGACGCCACGCGACATCGCGGTCGCGGTCGTCGCCGGGCCCGGAGTACCCGCCGAGCTCGCCGCGCAGACCGCCGACGAGCTCGGCGAACTCGAGGGCCGTCCGCTCGGGACCCGGACCGCCACCGACACCGCCGAGGTGCGGCGGCTGCTGCGGGACCGGGAGATCCAGGGCGCGTACGTGCTCGACGCGAGCGGTACCGACACCCTGTTCACGGCGAGCGCGGGCGGCAGTTCCGTCTCGTCGGCGCTCGAGGCGGTGTTCGATCGGGTCACCGCGGAGCAGCACCGGCAGCTGATCGTGCGCGACGAGATCCCGGTCGGCGCACACGACAATCGCGGGCTGTCGGGGTTCTACCTGTCGATCGGCTGGGTCGTCGGCGGCTATCTGCTGGCGGCGGCGATCGGCCTGTTCCTCGGAGCGCCGTCGACGCGCCGGCAGGCATGGGCGCACATCGCGGTGATGTTCGGGTATTCCGCCGCCTCGGGCGCGTTCGGCGCGCTGATCACGACGCACCTGCTGGGCACGTTCGCGGGCCACTGGTTCCCGCTGTGGCTGCTGGGCACCGGGGTGGTGTTCGCGACGGGCCTGTTCACGATGGGTCTGCGGGCGGCGGTGGGCGTCGTCGCGGTGCCGCTCGCGATCGCGGTGTTCGTGGTGCTGGGCAATCCGAGTGCCGGTGGCGCGTTCGGCGCGAACGTGATCCCCGGCTTCTACGCAGCGATCGGCAAGTGGATCACACCGGGCGCGGGCACGGAGGGGGTGCGGTCGATCGTGTACTTCCACAACGTCGGCCTCGGCCAGCCGGCGCTGGCACTGGCGCTCTACACGGCGGTCGGCGCCGTGCTGCTGCTCGGGTTCACGGGGCTACGGGTCCGGAAGTCGCGCACCGATACGCCTGTCGCCGCCGCGAAGTAGTCCTACTCTGAGTGCATGCCCAGGCTGCTGCATCCCAGTGCGGCGTACGTCGCCGACACGTTGATCGCGCGCGGTCACCACGGGGTGATCGTCAGTCGTCCGGTCGCGCACGACGCGACGGAGGTCGCGGCCGCACTGGGTGTGGACGCGGGCTCCGTCGTCGCAGCGCGGGTGTTCCTGCTCGACGACGAACCGGTGCTGCTGCTGGTGTCGGGGGCACGGGTCGTGGACGTGGCCGCGACGGGCGAGCGTTTGGAGGGCACGCTGGTGCCGGCGTCCGACGACGTCACGGCGGAGGTGACAGGGCAGCCGGTCGACGCGGTCGCACCGCTGGGGCATCCCACCAATCTGCCGACGTATCTCGACGAGGCACTGGCCGGGTATGCAGAACTGTGGGCGTCGGCGGGACACCCGGAGACCGTCTTCCGCACGACGTTCCCCGAGTTGCTGCGGGTCACCGCGGGGCTGGCCGTCGACATGGGGGCGGCCGCGTCCGCTCAGTGAGCACAATCCTGGTCGCCCGGAGGACCCGCTCCTATAGTGGCGGACAATCGTCCTGGTTCGAATCGGAGAATTGTCTTGTCACAGCCTGTCGAGAACACGCCCGACCTCACCGTCGTCCCCACCGAGGCCGGGATCGGCAACGACGAGTACAAGGCGGCAATGCGCCGCCATCCGGCCGGGGTCACGATCGTCACGCTGGATTCGCCGAACGGGCCGGTCGGCTTCACCGCGACGTCGTTCGCGTCGCTGTCGATGAATCCGCCGTTGATCTCGTTCAACATCGCACTGAGCTCGTCGAGTGCCGACGCGCTGCACGCCGCCGATTCGATCGTGGTGCATCTGCTCGGGGAGCATCAGCAGCATCTCGCACAGCGGTTCGCCCGCACGGCTGCGGAACGGTTCAGTGACGAGTCGCTGTGGGCGCGGCTCGAGACGGGTGAGCCGGTACTGCACGGCACGCCGATCTGGATGCGCACCACGGTGCAGCAGTTGATTCCCGCGGGCGATCACACGCTGGTGATCGGTCTGATCACCCGCCTGCACAACGACAACGACGACGAGGCCGCGTCGGCGCCGCTGCTCTACCACGAGGGCTGCTACCACCGGCCGACTCCTCTCGACCGGTAGTACTACGAGGTCAGACGCACTCGGCGGCGCCCGCGGTGCCGGTGGAGAAGCCGCGGGTCTCGGGGACCGGGTTCCACAGTCCATCGGTCTTGCCGTAGTTCCAGGTGGCGCGGCCGTCGGCGAGCTGCCGAACGGCGGCGATCAACCGTTCGACGTCCTCGGAGCCGGTACCGAGGCCGAGGCTGGCGCGGACGGCGCCGCCGGCGAGACCGATGCGGTTCAGGACGGGGTGGGCGCAGAAGCGGCCGTCGCGGACGCCGATGCCGTGTTCGGCGGACAGGTAGGCGGCGATCTGCCCGGGCTCGTGGCCGTCGATGGTGAACGTGACGATGCCGACGGTGTCGGGGGCGTCCGCCCACAGGCGCAGCAGGTGGACACCGTCGATCTCGGCGAGTCCGTCGGCGAGGCGGGACGCCAGCACGCGCTCGTGCTCGACGACCTGCTCGAAGTCCAGGGCGGCGAGGGCGTCGCAGGCGGCGGCGAGGGCGGCCACCCCGAGGACGTTGGGGCTGCCGGCCTCGTGCCGGGCCGGAGCCTGCGCCCACACGGTCTCGTCGAGGGTCACTTCGCGTACCGCGCCACCGCCGGCGAGGTAGGGCTCGGCGGCGTCGAGCCAGTCGCGGCGGCCGACGAGGACACCGGCACCGAACGGCGCGTACAGCTTGTGCCCGGAGAAGGCCAGGTAGTCGACGCCGGTCTCGGCGAGGTGCACGCGACGGTGCGGGGTGAGCTGGGCGCCGTCGACGAGGATGCGGGCACCGTGGCGGTGCGCGATCTCGGTGAGTTCCGCGATCGGCAGGACCTCACCGGTGACGTTCGACGCGCCGGTGACGGCCAGCAGGGCGGCGGGGGCGGCGGCCAGTTCGTTTTCGATCCGCGCGACGGTGTCGACGACCGTGTCCGCGGCCTCGACGATGCGGGAGTTCTTCCACGGCAACAGGTTTGCGTGGTGCTCGATGTCGAGGACGACGACGTCGCCGGGCACGCACGTGGCGAGCAGGTTGAGCGAGTCGGTGGTGTTACGGGTGAAGACGACCACCTGGTCGGTGTCGGTGCCGACGAAACGTTCGACGGATCCGCGGGCGCTCTCGTAGGCGTCGGTGCTCACCCGGGAGGCATAGCCGGCGCCACGGTGGACGCTGGCGTAGAACGGCAGCAGCTCCTGGAGGCGGTCGGTGACCTGCGCGAGCGCGGGGGCGCTGGCCGCGTAGTCGAAGTTCGCGTACGTACAGCTGCCGCCGCCGACGAGCGGAACCTGCGTGTCACAGCCGGAGACGCGAGCGAGGGGGCCGGCGCAGGTGGCGGTGGGTACAGCGGTCATCACAACATCCTTCGAGTCCTGGGACCCGTCGGCTGGAGACGCCATCGGAGTCCGCGCTTGCCATGTCCTTGTGGACCATGACCTGGTCGTCACCCGGAGCACCCCACCGCGGTTGGAGGGTTGCCGACCAGCTAGCCGGGGCTTGACGCTGGTACTCGTGACCTGGCGACGAGGATGGCAGAACGGTTCGGCAACTGTCAAACGCGATACTGGTGCCGGATCCGTTCACCGAACGGTCATCCGGAGGTGGGACAACTGCTGAGACAGCCGCCTCGGCACAGACGAGCAGGACAGGACTTCAGCCGTGCCCCTTCGATCCGATTCCGACACGGGCCGACGTTCGGCGATTCCCGACGTGTTCCTCCGGTCCTCGCACGCGCCCGCGCCGCGCACGCTCGTCGACGTCCTCGAGGCGACGGCGGCCGCACATCCCGACGCGGTCGCGGTCGACGACGGCCACGCACCGCTCACCTACCGCGAACTGCTCGACGAGATCGCTTCCGGTGCAGAGCGTCTCGCATCGGCCGGGGTCGGCGCAGGCGACCGGGTCGGGGTGCGGATGCCGTCGGGGTCGCGCGAGCTGTACGTCGCGATCCTGTCGGTGCTGGCGGCGGGTGCGGCGTACGTGCCGGTCGACGCCGACGATCCGGACGAGCGCGCCGAGCTCGTGTTCGGGGAGGCTCGGGTGGCGGCGATCGTCACCGGCGACGGCATCGCGGCGGGCACGGCGGCGGCCCGCGCCGACTCCCCCGGTGTCCGTCGCCCGGGTCTCGACGACGACGCCTGGATCATCTTCACGTCGGGCTCGACCGGCACCCCGAAGGGGGTCGCGGTCACGCACCGCAACGCCGCGGCGTTCGTCGACGCCGAGGCCCGGATGTTCTTGCCGGACAGCCCACTCCGTCCGGGTGACCGGGTGTTGGCGGGTTTGTCGGTGGCGTTCGACGCGTCGTGTGAGGAGATGTGGCTGGCGTGGCGGCACGGGGCGACACTGGTGCCGGCGCCGCGGTCGCTGGTGCGCAGCGGTATGGATCTGGGTCCGTGGCTGGTGTCGCGGGACGTCACGGTCGTCTCGACGGTCCCGACACTGGCGGCGATGTGGCCGGCCGAGGCACTGGAAGCGGTGCGGCTGTTGATCTTCGGTGGCGAGGCGTGCCCACCGGAGCTGGCCGAGCGGCTCGCGGTACCGGGCCGCGAGGTGTGGAACACGTACGGACCCACCGAGGCGACGGTCGTCGCGTGCGGGTCGTTGATGGACGGCACCGGTCCGGTACGGATCGGACTGCCGCTCGACGGCTGGGATCTCGCGGTGGTCGATGCGTCCGGCGAGCCGGTCGCCGAGGGCGAGGTCGGCGAACTCGTCATCGGAGGGGTGGGGTTGGCCCGGTATCTGGATCCGGCGAAGGACGCCGAAAAGTATGCGCCCATGCCGACTCTCGGCTGGGACCGCGCGTACCTCAGCGGCGACCTGGTGCGCCTCGACACCGCCGGGCTGCTGTTCCAGGGCCGCGCCGACGACCAGGTGAAGATCGGTGGCCGGCGCATCGAACTCGGTGAGGTCGACAACGCGCTGCAGAACCTGCCCGGGGTGGCCGGGGCGGCGGCCGCGGTCCGCAGGACGCCGGCCGGCACCGCGATCCTCGTCGGCTATCTGGCGAGCACCGATCCGGACTTCGACCTCGACACCGCCCGGGCGCTGTTGGCCGAGCAACTGCCCGCGGCCCTGGTGCCGCGGCTCGCGCTGGTCGACGAGCTCCCCACCCGGACATCCGGCAAGGTCGACCGGGCCGCGTTGCCGTGGCCACTGCCCGGCACCGAACAGGATCCGGAGGCGCTGGGCCTCGACGGCACCGCCGCCTGGGTGGCCGGACTGTGGTCGTCGATCCTCGGCGCCCCCGTCACCGGACCGGACGCCGACTTCTTCGAGATGGGCGGCGGTTCCCTGACGGCTGCACAGCTGGTGACGGCGCTGCGGGAACGGTTCCCGGAGATGACCGTCGCGCAGTTGTACGACCATCCGAGGCTCGCGTCCCTCGCCGGTTTCCTCGACGACCTCTCCCCCGCCGTGACCGCGGCGCCGCGCCACGTCGCCCCGGTGTCACGGCGCGCGCAGGCCGCACAGATCGCGGCGACCGTTCCGCTCATGACGTTGACCGGGCTGCAGTGGGTGACGTGGCTGGCGATCGCCGGAAACGTCCTGTCGTGGACGGGCGCAGCCTGGGCCCCGACCCTGTCGTGGTGGTGGGTCTCTCTCCTGTTCGTCCTCGTCGTCACCCCGCTGGGACGCATGACGATCGCGGTCACCGGCGCGCGACTGCTGCTGCGGCGCCTGCGACCGGGCACCTACCCGCGCGGTGGACCCGAGCATCTGCGGCTGTGGATCGCACTGCGGCTCGTCGAGGCGAGCGGCGCCGACAATCTGTCGGGTGCCCCGTGGATGCTGTACTTCGCCCGCGCGCTCGGCGCGAAGGTGGGCCGCGGCGTCGACCTGCACACGCTGCCGCCGGTCACCGGCATGCTCGAGCTCGGCGACGGCTGCTGCGTCGAACCCGAGGTGGACCTGTCGGGGCACTGGATCGACGGCGACGTCGTGCACATCGGCGAGATCCGCATCGGCGACGGTGCCGCGATCGGCGCCCGATCGACGCTGCTGCCGGGTGCCCGCATCGGCCGCGGCGCCGAGATCGCGCCGGGGTCGGCGGTGTTCGGGAAGGTCAAGGCCAATCAGCACTGGGCCGGCTCCCCGGCCGTCAAGATCGGCAAGGCGTCGCACCCGTGGCCCGAACAGGCCCCGGCGAAGGCCACCCGCTGGGTTCCGGTCTTCGGGGTCACGTCCGTCGTCCTCGCCGGTATGCCGATCTTCGGGCTGGCCGCCGGGCTGCTCCTGATCGGCTGGTGGGTGCGCGACGCCACCGACCTGTCCGACGCACTCCTCCGGGCGCTCGCGGTCCTGCCGGTCGCGACCCTGTCGAGCCTGTTCGTGTTCGCGGCGCTGACGGTGATCGCGGTCCGGCTGCTGTCGATCGGGCTCACCGAGGGATACCACCCGGTGCGCAGCCGCGTCGGCTGGCAGGCGTGGGCCACCGAACGGCTCATGGATTCGGCGCGCACGTTCCTGTTCCCCCTGTACGCGAGTCTGCTCACCCCGCTGTGGCTGAAACTGCTGGGCGCCGAGGTCGGTCGCGGTACCGAGATCTCCACGGCCCTCGTGTTGCCGAAGTTCACGACGATCGCGGACGGCGCGTTCCTCGCCGACGACACGATGGTCGCGAGCTACGAACTCGGCGGCGGCTGGATGCGCATCGAGCCGGCCAAGGTCGGCAAACGCGCGTTCCTCGGCAACTCCGGGATGGCCGGGCCCGGCCGGCGCGTCCCGAAGAACGGTCTGGTCGCGGTGCTGTCGGCGGCCCCGAGCAAAGCCAAGTCGGGGTCGTCGTGGCTGGGCAGTCCGCCGGTCCGGTTGCGTCGTGCCGCCACCGCGTCCGACGCGTCCCGCACGTTCGATCCGCCGCTGCGGTTGAAGGTGGCCCGCGCGTTCGTCGAGACGTGCCGGCTGATTCCCGTCGTGATCACGTTCGGGATCGGCCTGGGGGTGCTGTTCGGCCTCGCGTGGCTCGTCTCGGTCGGCGGGTTCGGGCTGGCCGCGCTGGGCGGCGGCCTCGTGCTGATGGTGGCCGGCGCGGTCGCCGGTCTGGTGTCGGTGGCAGCGAAGTGGCTCGTCGTCGGCCGGATCGGGGCCGTCGAGCATCCGCTGTGGAGTTCGTTCGTGTGGCGCAACGAGGTGTCCGACGCGTTCGTCGAGACGGTGGCCGCACCGTGGTTCGCACGGGGCGCGAACGGCACCGCCGTCATGAACGTGTGGCTGCGCGGCCTCGGGGCGACGATCGGCCGCGGCGTGTGGTGCGAGACGTACTGGCTGCCCGAAGCCGACCTGGTGACCCTCGGCGACGGTGCCACCGTGGAGCGGGGGTGCGTCGTGCAGACGCATCTGTTCCATGATCGGATCATGTCCATGGACACCGTCACCCTCGGCGCGGGTGCCACTCTCGGCCCGCACTGTGTCGCGCTGCCCGCCGCCGGTCTCGGTGCGGGGGCGACCGTCGGACCGGCGTCGCTCGTCATGCGCGGTGACATGGTTCCACCGTCGACCCGCTGGCAGGGCAATCCCATTGCGCCCTGGAACGATCCGGCTCTCGAGGCCGGTGGTGCGCAATGAAGGTCGACGCGCCGATCGACCCGTATCTGCCCGAGTCCGGCAACCGCGGCTACCGGGTGTCCCGCTACGACCTCGAGCTGACGTACAAGGTGCACAGCAACCGGCTCACCGGGAAGGCCACGATCACCGCGACGACGACCGACGTCCGGAGCCGCTTCTCTCTCGATCTGGCACCGGCGATGCAGGTGGCGAAGGTCTCGGTGAACGGTCGGCGCGGCGCCAAGTACGCGCATCGGGGCGGCAAGCTGACGATCACTCCACCACAGAAGATCCCGGCCGGCGGCGCCCTGGTGATCACCGTCCAGTACGCGGGCAACCCGCAGCCGGTGCCGAGCGCGTGGGGCGAGGTCGGGTGGGAGGAACTGTCCGAGGGGTCACTGGTCGCGAGCCAGCCGAACGGGGCATCGTCGTGGTTTCCGTGCGACGACCATCCGAGTTGCAAAGCGCCGTACCGTATTTCGATCACAACGGACTCCCCGTACCATGCGGTTGCGAACGGTTCCCTGATTCGCAAGCAGACCAAGGCGAGCCAGACCACATGGGTGTACGAGCAGACCGAGCCGATGGCGTCGTACCTGGCGACCGTGCAGATCGGCCCGTACGTGCGACGCCGCCAGGACGGCTCCCGCGTCCCGATCCACGCACTGCATCCCGTGGAACTGCGTGAGACGTTCGACCACGACTTCGAGCGCCAGCCGCAGATGCTGGACGTCTTCGAAAAGCTGTTCGGCCCTTACCCGTTCGACGACTATTCGGTGGTCGTGACGGGCGACGAACTGGAGATCCCGATCGAGGCGCAGGGCCTGTCGATCTTCGGCGCCAACCACTGCGACGGCCGACGCGGATCCGAGCGCCTCGTCGCGCACGAGCTCGCGCACCAGTGGTTCGGCAACAGCCTCACCCTCGGGACGTGGAAGGACATCTGGCTGCACGAAGGCTTCGCGTGTTACGCGGAGTGGCTGTGGTCGGAGCACTCCGGCGGACCGGACGCCCACGCCCACGCGGTGGCGGCGCACCGCGGGCTGGCCGACAAACCGCAGGACATCGTGCTCGCCGATCCGGGGCCTCGGGACATGTTCGACGACCGCATCTACAAGCGCGGCGCCCTCACCCTGCACGTCCTGCGACGCCGTCTCGGCGACGACGCCTTCTTCGCGCTGCTGCACGACTGGACCACCAGGTACCGGTATTCGACGGTGTCGACCGAGCAGTTCACCGATCTGGCCGGTCATTTCACCGACGAGCCGCTGCGTCCGCTGTGGGACGCCTGGCTGTCGTCGACCGTGCTACCGGGGCTCTGACCGTTCCCCGACCGGTTCCGGCAGGTGCCGGCGCCATGCGACGAGGACGAGCAGCAGGCAGGCCGACGCGACGACCGCGCCGACGCCGAACATCGTCGGATAGGTGAGGGCGGGGTCGATCTCGACGATCATCGCCATCACGGCGGGGGCCGCGAAGCCGAGATAGGTGAACGAGTAGAAGACGGCGGTGAGCCCGGCGAGATCGTCGGGGCCGGCGATCCGCTGGATCTCCTGCAGTCCGGACACCAGCGCCAGGCCGTAGCCGCAGCCGAGGACGGCGGAGGCGAGGATCGCCATCGGGATCGTCAGCACGTTCGCGGTGATCGCCGCGATCGTCATGCCCAGCACCAGCACGACCAGCGCCACCGCGACGGCCCGCGCGTTGCGTGGTGTGTCGATCCGGCGGCCGAGTGCCTGGATCGCGAATCCCGAGCCGAGCCCCACCATGCACAGCAGGGCCGAGAATGCGACCGGCGCATCCCCGGCGCGGCTGGTCATGAGCGCCGGTATCACCGCGTACGCCGACGCGGCGGCGCCGAACACCCAGGGGGCGACGGGCAGGACGACGTAGAGGAAGCGACGGTGCCCGGCCGCCGGGATCTTCAGGTCGTCACGCAGCCGACGCCGCTGGGACTTCGGTGTCGCCGAACGGGTCTCGGGAACCCGCAGCAGTGCGATGCCGACCGCGAGGGACAGCACGGCGTGCAACCCGTACGGAAGGGAACTGGGCCACGGCCCCCACTGTGCGAGGACGCCCGCGACCCCGGCACCGAGGCCGAACCCGGCCGTCAGGCTCATCGCGGCCCGTCGGGCACCGACCCCCGGCCGCGCCGACGGATCGCGTTGCCGCGTCGACAGTTCCTTGAGCCAACTGCCGCCGACTGCCATCCCCAGACCCAGCGCGATCCCCGACAGCACGCGGCCGACGGTGAGCCCCAGCGCGGAATCCGCGCCGGTCGCCAGGACGAGTGATCCCGCCGCCGCGACGAACGGCGCGGGCAGCATCAACGGACGACGCCCCAACCGGTCCGACAGCGGGCCACCGATCAGCAGGGCCGGGACGATGCCGAACACGTACGCGAACAGGAACGTGTCGACCACGACCTGTGTGAAACCGTGGTCGAGTTTGTACATCACCAGCAGCGGTGTGAACTGGTTGCCACCCCACGCGACCACGAACATGCCCGCGGCGACGAGCATCCACTGACGCGTCCGTGCCTCGACGGTCGTGACTGCGTCGTCCCGGACCGCGGTCATCGCCGTCCCCCCTCACCCAGCGCGTGCACCTCACGCATGTGCAGGCGGACGGCCGCTGCGAAGCCCGCAGCGTCCCCGGCCTCCACCAGATCGGCCAGCCGGATGTGGTCCTCGACGATCTTGGTGATCTGCTCCGGATCGCGGGCCAGCGAATTCGCGGTCATCCGCCGCTGACGCTCACGCAGACCGTCGTAGAAGGTCTCGAGCAGCGGGTTGCCGCCGGCGTGCACCAGCGCCCGGTGGAAGTCGGCGTCCAGGATGCTGTACCGCACCGGGTCACCACCCGACTCGACCAGACGGCGCTGCTCGGCCAGGTTCTCCCGGAGCGTCGCGACGAGCACGTCCCGGCCCCGAGGGTTCGCCGTGACCGCCTCGACCGCGTGTACCTCGACGAGCAGTCGCGCGTCGACGATGTGCTCGGCCTCTCCCTCTGCGATCGGGACGATCAACGCCCCCCGTTTCGGATACAGCCGCATCCAACCCTCCGCCTCGAGCCGCAGGAAGGCCTCCCGTACCGGTGTCCGGCTGGACCCCATCCGGGTCGCGATCTCGCCCTCGCTGATCAGTTCGCCGCCCGGAAGCTCGCCGGACAGGATGAGTTCCTTGACCTCGCGGTACGCGAGCTCGGACACTGAATACAACTTAGACACAAGATGTATTTATACGCTCGGCGAACGATCCGTCCTCGGGCGGGGTCCCCTCAGGCCGTCGAACCGAGCCCGTCGACGCGCGACTGCGCCGAATACCGGCCCCCGTTGCGGAGGATCGTGATCGGGTGGTCGAAGCACTCGCTGATCCCGGCGGTGGTGATCACCGATTCCGCCGGCCCCTGCACGGTGATCCGCCCGTCCCGGAGCAGCACGGCATGCGTCGTGGTGGTCGGGATCTCCTCGATGTGATGTGTGACGAGGATGCTCGCCATCGTCGGATGCCGGGCGCGCATGTCGTCGAGCGCGGTGAGCAACTGTTCCCGGGCCGCAAGGTCGAGCCCGGTCGCCGGCTCGTCGAGCAACAGCACCGGCGGATCCGGCATCAGCGCGCGGGCGATGAGCGCACGCCCCCGCTCACCCTGCGACAGCACGGGCCACCGCGCCTCGATCCGCGCCGACATCCCCATCATCGCGATCAGTTCCTCCGCCCGCGCCCGGTCCGCATCCGTGGGCTGCCACCGCTGCGCGAACTCGGTCGTGTTCGTCAGGCCCGTGAGCACGACGTCCCACACCGTCAGCGGACGCTCTATCGTGTGCCGCGGGTCGACGTGTCCGATGTGCGAGCGCAGCTCCCGCATGTCCACCCGGCCGAGTCGATGTCCGAGAACGTGCACGGTGCCACGGGTGGGGTGCGTGACCGCCCCGAGCAGACCGAGCAGCGTGCTCTTGCCGGCGCCGTTGGCTCCCAACAGCACCCAGTGCTGCCCCTGCTCGATCCGGACGTCGATTCCGCTCAGGATCGCCCGCCCGTCCCGGACCAGGTCCACCCCCTCGGTGCTCAGCACCACGCTGCCGTGGATCGGGGTATTCACTCGGCGTTCCTTCCTTCCCTCAACTTCGCGATCATCGGATCCAGATTCGCGACCGTCGCCGCGACGGCCGCCGCACCGTCACCCGCTTCGAGAGCATCGACGAGCGCGTCGTGGGCCTCACCGGTGTCCGGGAGTTCCGGCTCGTTGTCGACCATTTCCACGAGCGCGGTGTGCAGCACCGGCCGCACCGAATCGAACAGCGCCGTCAGCACGGAGTTACCGGCCAGCACGACGACGGATCGGTGGAACTCGAGGTCTGCCGTCACGAAGGCGTCGGCGCCGCCCGACTGCCGCGTATGCCTGTCGGCCACCTGTTCCCGGATCTCTGCGATGTCCTCGGGCCGTGCCCGGTCCGCAGCCAGTCGTGCAGCCTCCGTTTCGAGTGCACGGCGGACCTCCAGCACCTCGAGGACACGAGCCCGACGCAGAAGCTGCTCGAGTGCCGGCTCGGCTGTCTCGACCGGCTCGGCCACGAACGTCCCGACACCGTGCCGGACGTCGAGTAGTCCGTCGCGTACCAGCAGACGCACCGCTTCCCGGACGGACGACCGTCCGACCCCGAGTTCCGCAGCAAGGTCCGCTTCGCTCGGCAATCGCTCGCCGACGTCCCATCCTCCGCTGTCGATCCGATCTCGGAGCACCTGCTCCAACTGCGGCACCAGGGGTCCGCTTCGCAAAACGTGTCCTGTCATCGTCGTCACCTCCGGACTCGAACCTACAGACCTCAGACGTCTGATGTCTTGTCGGTGCGGTATCCGTTTCCAGATGAACGAGGAGGGGTGACCCCGTACCGACGACCTGGACGCGGAGTTCGTCGAGGAGTATCTGTTCGGGTACGGTTCCGTCTATTTCTACGGAAAGCGTGACGATTCGGGGCGGGCCGGCGAGATCGTGGCCGGACATCAAAACCATGCGGAAATGCCGAAGGCCCCCACCAAGAATGGTGGGGGCCTTCGGTAACGGGTGTTCGGCGGTGTCCTACTCTCCCACACCCTGTCGAGTGCAGTACCATCGGCGCTGGAGGGCTTAGCTTCCGGGTTCGGAATGGGACCGGGCGTTTCCCCTCCGCTATGACCGCCGTAACTCTATGAAACTGTCACACCCCCTCCGACCCCGCCCGGACCACACCCTCGGGGTGTGGTGGGGATCGGATGGGTATCTGTGTGTTGTTTCAGATACCGCACAGTGGACGCGTAGCTTCTTTGTGGTAAGTCCTCGGCCTATTAGTACCAGTCACCTCCATCCGTTACCGGACTTCCAGTTCTGGCCTATCAACCCGGTGGTCTGCCGGGGGCCTTACCCCCTCGAGGGGGTGAGAAACCTCATCTTGGAACAGGCTTCCCGCTTAGATGCTTTCAGCGGTTATCCCTTCCGAACGTAGCTAACCAGCAGTGCTCCTGGCGGAACAACTGGCACACCAGAGGTTCGTCCGTCCCGGTCCTCTCGTACTAGGGACAGCCTTCCTCAAGTTTCTAACGCGCGCGGCGGATAGAGACCGAACTGTCTCACGACGTTCTAAACCCAGCTCGCGTGCCGCTTTAATGGGCGAACAGCCCAACCCTTGGGACCTACTCCAGCCCCAGGATGCGACGAGCCGACATCGAGGTGCCAAACCATCCCGTCGATATGGACTCTTGGGGAAGATCAGCCTGTTATCCCCGGGGTACCTTTTATCCGTTGAGCGACACCGCTTCCACTTGCCGGTGCCGGATCACTAGTCCCGACTTTCGTCCCTGCTCGACCTGTCAGTCTCACAGTCAAGCTCCCTTGTGCACTTGCACTCGACACCTGATTGCCAACCAGGCTGAGGGAACCTTTGGGCGCCTCCGTTACATTTTGGGAGGCAACCGCCCCAGTTAAACTACCCACCAGGCACTGTCCCTGAACCAGATCATGGTCCGAGGTTAGATGTCCAATACGATCAGAGTGGTATTTCAACAACGACTCCACACACACTGGCGTGCATGCTTCACAGTCTCCCACCTATCCTACACAAACCGAACCGAACACCAATACCAAGCTATAGTGAAGGTCCCGGGGTCTTTTCGTCCTGCCGCGCGTAACGAGCATCTTTACTCGTAATGCAATTTCGCCGAGTCTGTGGTTGAGACAGCAGAGAAGTCGTTACGCCATTCGTGCAGGTCGGAACTTACCCGACAAGGAATTTCGCTACCTTAGGATGGTTATAGTTACCACCGCCGTTTACTGGGGCTTAAATTCTCAGCTTCGCCACCGAAATGGCTAACCGGTCCTCTTAACCTTCCAGCACCGGGCAGGCGTCAGTCCGTATACATCGTCTTACGACTTCGCACGGACCTGTGTTTTTAGTAAACAGTCGCTTCTCTCTGGTCTCTGCGGCCCCACCCAGCTCACGGAGTAAATCCGGTCACCAGACAAGGCCCCCCTTCTCCCGAAGTTACGGGGGCATTTTGCCGAGTTCCTTAACCACAGTTATCTCGATCGCCTTAGTATTCTCTACCTGACCACCTGTGTCGGTTTGGGGTACGGGCCGTGTGAAAGCTCGCTAGAGGCTTTTCTCGGCAGCATAGGATCACTGAATTCGCCTCAATCGGCTACGCATCACGTCTCAGGCGTATGAGTGGCGGATTTGCCTACCACTCGCCCTACACGCTTACACCAGTATTACCACTGACTGGCTCAGCTACCTTCCTGCGTCACCCCATCGCTTGGCTACTACCAGATCGGTTCACGCGCATCCGGCAGGAAAACTCCCGAAGGAGGAAACCCGCTTTCAGGGCGCTTAGCATCACTGATTCACCAGGGGCGCGTCCACACGGGTACGGGAATATCAACCCGTTGTCCATCGACTACGCCTGTCGGCCTCGCCTTAGGTCCCGACTCACCCTGGGCGGATTAACCTGGCCCAGGAACCCTTGGTCATTCGGCGGACGAGTTTCTCACTCGTCTTTCGCTACTCATGCCTGCATTCTCACTCGTGCAGCCTCCACACCTGGATCACTCCGGCGCTTCCCTGGCTGCACGACGCTCCCCTACCCATCCACACCACTGCACACAGCTCCGTAGAACCGCATGGGTGTTGTGTGAATGCCGCGGCTTCGGCGGTGTACTTGAGCCCCGCTACATTGTCGGCGCAGGATCACTTGACCAGTGAGCTATTACGCACTCTTTCAAGGGTGGCTGCTTCTAAGCCAACCTCCTGGTTGTCTTCGCGACCCCACATCCTTTTCCACTTAGTACACGCTTAGGGGCCTTAGCCGGCGATCTGGGCTGTTTCCCTCTCGACTACGAAGCTTATCCCCCGCAGTCTCACTGCCGCGCTCTCACACTCTGGCATTCGGAGTTTGGCTGACGTCAGTAACCTTGTGGGGCCCATCGGCCATCCAGTAGCTCTACCTCCAGAGTGAAACACGCGACGCTGCACCTAAATGCATTTCGGGGAGAACCAGCTATCACGGAGTTTGATTGGCCTTTCACCCCTACCCACAACTCATCCCCTCAGTTTTCAACCTAAGTGGGTTCGGGCCTCCACGACGTCTTACCGTCGCTTCACCCTGGCCATGGGTAGATCACTCCGCTTCGGGTCTAGAACATGCCACTCGACCGCCCTATTCGGACTCGCTTTCGCTACGGCTCCCCCACACGGGTTAACCTCGCGACATGCCGCTAACTCGCAGGCTCATTCTTCAAAAGGCACGCCATCACCCACCCACCGAAGTGGCGCAGGCTCTGACGGATTGTAAGCGCACGGTTTCAGGTACTATTTCACTCCCCTCCCGGGGTACTTTTCACCTTTCCCTCACGGTACTAGTCCGCTATCGGTCACCAGGTAGTATTCAGGCTTATCGGGTGGTCCCGACAGATTCACAGCAGATTTCACGGGCCCGCTGCTACTCGGGAGTCCATCACGACAGTCACCACGTTTTCGTCTACGGGACTCTCACCCTCTACGACAGGCCGTTCCAGACCACTTCGACTAACACGATGATTTCTTACTGTCGGCCGATCCGGCAGAATCGACAAGATGAATCCCACAACCCCACGAATGCAACGCCTGCCGGCTATCACACACCCATGGTTTAGCCTCATCCGCTTTCGCTCGCCACTACTCACGGAATCACATGTTGTTTTCTCTTCCTGTGGGTACTGAGATGTTTCACTTCCCCACGTTCCCTCCACACGCCCTATATATTCAGGCGCGGGTAACCACACATCACTGTGGCTGGGTTTCCCCATTCGGACACCCTCGGATCACAGCTCGGTTGACAGCTCCCCGAGGCTTATCGCAGCCTCCTACGTCCTTCATCGGCTCCTGGTGCCAAGGCATCCACCGTACGCTCTTCATTACTTACAACAAAGATGCTCGCGTCCACTGTGCAGTTCTCAAACAACACACCACCGAGAAGACCACCCTGCAGACACCGGACCACCAAGAACTCACGTCCCTGCTGCGGTATGACCTGCGATCCCTCAATGATCGTTTCTTCCTTCGAGACAACCACTTGCGTGTTCTCTCAGGACCCAACAGTGCGCCGATATATCGTCCACCAGCCGGCCATGTGACCCGCTGAACTGTGAACGAGATTGTCAGTGTTCCACCCATGAGCACCACCGGATTACATGTGAATCCGAAATGGCTCTGCCCTCACCCCGACCCCGACTGTTCGAGGCGGTGTGGGGAGATGCTCCTTAGAAAGGAGGTGATCCAGCCGCACCTTCTACGGTACGGCTACCTTGTTACGACTTCGTCCCAATCGCCGATCCCACCTTCGACGGCTCCCTCCCAAGGGTTAGGCCACCGGCTTCGGGTGTTACCGACTTTCATGACGTGACGGGCGGTGTGTACAAGGCCCGGGAACGTATTCACCGCAGCGTTGCTGATCTGCGATTACTAGCGACTCCGACTTCACGGGGTCGAGTTGCAGACCCCGATCCGAACTGAGACCGGCTTTAAGGGATTCGCTCCACCTCACGGTATCGCAGCCCTCTGTACCGGCCATTGTAGCATGTGTGAAGCCCTGGACATAAGGGGCATGATGACTTGACGTCGTCCCCACCTTCCTCCGAGTTGACCCCGGCAGTCTCCTGCGAGTCCCCACCATTACGTGCTGGCAACACAGGACAAGGGTTGCGCTCGTTGCGGGACTTAACCCAACATCTCACGACACGAGCTGACGACAGCCATGCACCACCTGTACACCGACCACAAGGGGGGCCGTATCTCTACGGCTTTCCGGTGTATGTCAAACCCAGGTAAGGTTCTTCGCGTTGCATCGAATTAATCCACATGCTCCGCCGCTTGTGCGGGCCCCCGTCAATTCCTTTGAGTTTTAGCCTTGCGGCCGTACTCCCCAGGCGGGGCGCTTAATGCGTTAGCTACGGCACGGATCCCGTGGAAGGAAACCCACACCTAGCGCCCACCGTTTACGGCGTGGACTACCAGGGTATCTAATCCTGTTCGCTACCCACGCTTTCGCTCCTCAGCGTCAGTTACTGCCCAGAGACCCGCCTTCGCCACCGGTGTTCCTCCTGATATCTGCGCATTTCACCGCTACACCAGGAATTCCAGTCTCCCCTGCAGTACTCAAGTCTGCCCGTATCGCCCGCAAGCTTGGGGTTGAGCCCCAAGTTTTCACGGACGACGCGACAAACCGCCTACGAGCTCTTTACGCCCAGTAATTCCGGACAACGCTCGCACCCTACGTATTACCGCGGCTGCTGGCACGTAGTTGGCCGGTGCTTCTTCTGCAGGTACCGTCACTCTCGCTTCGTCCCTGCTGAAAGAGGTTTACAACCCGAAGGCCGTCATCCCTCACGCGGCGTCGCTGCATCAGGCTTTCGCCCATTGTGCAATATTCCCCACTGCTGCCTCCCGTAGGAGTCTGGGCCGTGTCTCAGTCCCAGTGTGGCCGGTCGCCCTCTCAGGCCGGCTACCCGTCGTCGCCTTGGTAGGCCATTACCCCACCAACAAGCTGATAGGCCGCGGGCCCATCCTGCACCAGTAAACCTTTCCAACCCCCACCATGCGGCAGGAGCTCCTATCCGGTATTAGACCCAGTTTCCCAAGCTTATCCCAGAGTGCAGGGCAGATCACCCACGTGTTACTCACCCGTTCGCCGCTCGTGTACCCCGAAGGGCCTTACCGCTCGACTTGCATGTGTTAAGCACGCCGCCAGCGTTCGTCCTGAGCCAGGATCAAACTCTCCGTTGAAGACTCACGATTGGAGGCCGAAACCTCAATCAGTCATAGACATCGAGTCAAATCACTAGCAAATAAACTCAAACTAGCTGTTTCGGTCGACCCTCCCAGACGGAAGAATGGAAGAATCGACACATACCCACCCCATCCGAAACAGACGGGGCAGAGTACCAAAATTGGCACTGACATTCATCGACACACTGTTGAGTTCTCAAAGAACACGCACACACCATCACCAGAAACACTCGGCTTCTCGTTCCGGGGCAACCGTTCCAGCTTATCCGCTCTGACGCCCGGGAGCAAACCCGGCCACCGGAGCAGCACCTCCGAAGCGGCTCCACCACCCTACCAGGCGGTGAACACCACACAAAATCCGGAGACCGTCAGGCGCTCCCCGTACAACCTCGTTTTCCCTCGCTGACCTGTGAAGATCGCGTCCGGGTCGGTGTCCGTGTCGCTCTGACCTGGAATAAGTTACGCGAACCCACCACAGAACACCAAATCGCCAGGTCACAGCCGGAAAAACGTGCAGGAGAGTCCGGGCCGTCGCCCGAACCCGTCACGGAAGGCTCACAACGGGTCAGGGAACCCAGTACTTGGCCGCCAGCTCTTCGACGAGGGGGTCGTCGTCCGGTACTTCGTCGAGGGCTGCGAGGTCGCTGTCGATTGCAACCAGGCGTGGGTCGTCCCCTTCGAACTCTTCGACGGGGCGCCCGCCGTTCTCGAGGAGTTGGCGCAGCAGCTTCTCGCGGACCCGAGTCTTCAGCGATTCGCTCACCCTCCCGAGCATGGTGCCGGCGACCGGGCTTGTCGAGGGGACGAGGCAAGCCCGGTCGCCGGCACAGAGACCAAACAGGGGACAGAGAGGGCGAAGCAGGCGTCGGCTGCTCCGGGAACGAGAAAGGCCCCGGTGGACTGTGTCCACCGGGGCCTCTCCGAGCTGCCTGTCGGAATCGAACCGACGACCTTTTCATTACGAGTGAAATGCTCTACCGACTGAGCTAAGGCAGCGTGCCTTTCGGCGCGTGCGAGTTTAGCCTGACACCCCGCCCCTTATGCAAATCGGGCGGCCGGCTACCGGTACTGGGCGCCGATCCGGGCGACGAGGGCGTCGAGGGCGAACTTGGGTTTGACGTTCGTGTCCAGGGCTTCGCGGCAATCGAGGATCGCCTCGATGCACCGCAGCAGTCCCTCTCGGGAGGTTCGGTCGGCGAGGTCGTCCGCCTGGTCCGCCATGTCGGGGTGGTTCGCGGTGGCCGTCGATCCGAACGACCGGGCCAGCGCGTCCCTGTACAACCCCGCCAAATCCATCAGAGCCCGATCCAGAGCATCACGTCCGGTCCGGGTGGCCCGTGACTTCTGCCGGCGCTCCAGGTCCTTGAGTACTCCTGCAGAACCACGCAGCGCCCCGGCAGCCCCTTTACCTGTGCCACCAGCGCCGAGGGCGGTCCGCAGTTCCTCGGTCTCGCGTTCGTCCCGAGTGGCCGTCAGCTCCTTGGCTTCGAGGTCCGCAGCCCGCACCAGTTCCTCGGCCGCCGCGTACCTGGTGGCCGGACGCATCGCCGCGTGCGCGAGCGCGAGCGCCCGCCCCCTCCGGCCGCGGGCATCCTCGTCCGTCGCCAGACGCCGGGCCCGACCGACGTGTCCGCCACAGATCGACGCCGCCCACGTCGCGGCGTCGGGATCGATGCCGTCACGCTCGCGTAGCACCCGGGCGATGGCGTCGGCCGCCGGCGTGACGAGAGGAATGTGCCGGCATCGCGACCGGAGCGTCACCGAGATGTCCTGAGGATCCACCGACGGCGCACACAGCAGGAACACCGTGCGGTCCGGCGGTTCCTCGACCACCTTCAACAGTGCGTTGGCGGCGCCCTCGGTGAGCCGGTCGGCGTCCTCGACGACAACGATCTGCCATCGGCCCGTGCTCGGACGCCGCGACGCCGTCTGCACGATGGCCCGCATCTCCTTGACACTGATGGTCAGCCCCTCGGGGACGATGCGTCGGACATCCCCGTGGGTGCCGGCCAGCGTCGTCGTACACGCCTGGCATTCACCGCAGCCGGGCACGCCGTCGGACGTGCACTGCAGTGCCGCGGCGAAGCACACCGCGGCGACGGACCGCCCGGACCCGGGCGGTCCGGTGAACAGCCACGAATGCGTCATCCGGGAGCCGGCATCGCCGCCCCGGGCGGCTGCCGCGGCAGCCGTCAGCTCCGTCTCGACATGCTCCTGACCGACCAGGCGCTCGAACACTCCCGCCACGCGCCGAGCCTAACGATCCGCACCGACAGCAAAGACCGTCACGACTTCTTCGCCGCGGCCTTCTTCGCAGCCGCCTTCTTCGCGGGAGCCTTCTTGGCGGCGGTCTTCTTCGCAGCCGCCTTCTTCGCCGGGGCCTTCTTGGCGGCAGCCTTCTTCTTCACCGGTCCGCGGGCACGACGATCCGCCAACAACTCGGACGCACGCTCGTCGGTGATCGAGGCGACCTCGTCGCCCTTGCGGAGACTCGCGTTGGTCTCGCCGTCGGTGACGTACGGGCCGAAGCGGCCGTCCTTGATCACCATCGGCTTCTCGCTGACCGGATCGGTGCCGAGTTCACGCAGCGGCGGGGTCGCCGCGGCCTGACGTCCACGCCGCTTGGGTTCGGCGTAGATCTTCAGCGCGTCCTCCAGGGTCACCGTGAACATCTGGTCCTCGTTCTCGAGGGAACGGGAGTCGGTGCCCTTCTTCAGATACGGGCCGTAGCGGCCGTTCTGCGCGGTGATCTCTTCCTTCGACTCGGGATCGACGCCGACGACGCGCGGCAGCGACAGCAGCTTGAGAGCGTCCTCGAGGGTGACCGTCGCCAGGTCCATCGACTTGAGCAGCGAACCGGTACGCGGCTTGGGGCCGGCCACCTTCTTCGCAGCCTTCTTCGCCGGCGCCTTCTTGGCCGACTTCGTCGTGGCGGTGCCGTCGGCCGTCTCGACCGGAGCGGCCTCCGACTGCGGCGCAGCCTCGGGTTCCGGCAGGATCTCGGTGACGTACGGGCCGAAACGACCCTCCTTCGCGACGATCTCGTGCCCGGTCGCCGGGTCGACGCCGAGCTTGCGTCCCTCCTGCGGGGTGGAGAACAGTTTCTCCGCGTACTCGGGGGTGAGTTCGTCCGGCGGCAGGTCGTCGGGCAGATTGGCGCGCTGCGAGATCGGGTCGCCGTCCGGATCGTCCGGGTTGGGCAGCATCCGCTCGAGGTAGGGGCCGAAGCGTCCGACCCGCACGTGGACCTCGCGGCCCTCGGCGTCGTCGAACAGTCGGATCGAGTTGATCTCACGGGCGTCGATGCCCTCGAGGTTCTCGCCGACCATCTTCTTCAGGCCACCGGCCGCGGCGATCGAATCGTCGCTCGCCTGCGCGTCACCGAAGTAGAAGTGTGAGAGCCAGTTGCCGCGCTGTTCCCGACCGCCGGCGATCTCGTCGAGGTCGTCCTCCATCGCGGCGGTGAAATCGAAGTCGACGAGCCGACCGAAGTGCGCCTCGAGCAGACCGATCACCGCGAACGCGACCCACGCCGGCACCAGCGCACTACCGCGCTTGTAGACGTACCCGCGGTCGAGGATCGTCTTGATGATCGACGAGTACGTCGACGGACGTCCGATACCGAGATCCTCGAGCGCCTTGATGAGACTGGCCTCGGTGTAGCGGGCAGGCGGATTGGTCGAATGCCCGTCCGGATCGAGCTCGGTGGCGGTCACTGCCTGCCCCTCGGCGAGCACCGGCAACCGCGACTCGGCGTCGTCGGACTGGCCACCGGCCTCCTCGTCGACACTCTCGACGTACGCCTTGAGGAAACCGGGGAACGTGATGGTGCGGCCAGACGACGAGAACGTGCACTCCTCGCCGGTGCCTGCCGTGCCGGTGATCCGCAGCGTCAGGGTGGTGCCGCGGGCGTCGGCCATCTGGGAGGCGACGGTGCGCTGCCAGATCAACTCGTACAGGCGGTACTCGTCGTTCTCGAGGCGCGAATGCAGCTGGCCCGGCGTCTGGAACACGTCACCGGCCGGACGGATCGCCTCGTGTGCCTCCTGCGCGTTCTTGACCTTGCGGGTGTACTGGCGCGGCGTGGCGTGCACGTACTCGGCGCCGTACAACTCGGTGGCCTGGGCACGGGCCGCGGCGATCGCCGACTGCGACAGCGTCGTCGAGTCGGTACGCATGTAGGTGATGTAGCCGTTCTCGTACAGGCGCTGCGCGACACGCATCGTCCGCTCCGACGAGAACCGCAGCTTGCGGGCAGCCTCCTGCTGCAGCGTCGACGTCATGAACGGCGCATACGGCTTACGGGTGTACGGCTTGCTCTCGGCCGAGGAAACGACCAGGTCGACGCCCTCGAGGGCCTCGGCGAGCCGACGCGCGTACGCCTCGTCGATCACCGTCACACCCGTGGACTTCAGCGTGCCGTCGGGGCCGAAATCGCGACCGGCCGCGACACGGGAACCGTCGACCGCGACCAGACGCGCACCGAACGCGCGTGGGCTGGCGTCGGCGCCGGCGTCGAGCTTGGCGGAAATGTCCCAGTACTCGGCCGAGCGGAACGCCATCCGCTCCCGCTCCCGCTGCACGATGACACGCGTCGCGACGGACTGGACCCGGCCCGCCGACAGTCGCGGCATGACCTTCTTCCACAGCACCGGGCTGACCTCGTAGCCGTAGAGGCGGTCGAGGATGCGGCGGGTCTCCTGCGCGTCGACCAGGTCGTTGTCGAGGTCACGGGTGTCCTCGGCGGCGGCCCGGATCGCGGGCTCGGTGATCTCGTGGAACACCATCCGGCGAACCGGGATCTTGGGCTTGAGCGTCTCGAGAAGATGCCAGGCGATGGCCTCGCCCTCACGGTCGGGGTCGGTGGCCAGATAGAGCTCGTCGGCGTCCTTGAGGAGGCTCTTGAGCTCGGTGACCTTCGACTTCTTCTCGGGACTGACGACGTACAGCGGCTCGAAGTCCTGGTCGACGTTGACACCTAGGCGGGCCCACGGCTCGCCCTTGTACTTGGCAGGCACGTCGGCGGCACCGCGCGGCAGATCGCGGATGTGCCCGACCGACGCCTCCACCACATAGTTCTTCCCGAGGTAGGGCGCGATCTTCTTGGCCTTCGTCGGTGACTCGACGATGACGAGGCGGCGCGTGGCAGACGCTCCGTCCGCGGTGCTCTTCTCCCGTGATGCCACCAGTCTGTCCGCACCTTTCCTGCTCGATCAGTGCCGCTGCGCACCTGATGCGAATCTCGTCTCCGCCCCGTTATACCGGGTCCGGTCAGTAACAGGGTGTCACACGCCCAGGACGGCCGCGTATGTCCGTCCCACCGTTGTCGATCATGTGTGCGGCCAGTTACGTCGAGCGTCGGGATCGTCCGGTGGCTGCCCGATGTTCTCGGCGAGATGCATCAGTCGGCGCCGGCCGGAGATCCGCAGTCCGGGTGCCGAACCGTGGACGCCGACGATCGTGGGCGCCACCCCCGCCCGCATCAGCGACTGCGCGAGCACGGGATACGTGTCCGGGGCATGCGGGTCGAGTCCGAGCAGGTACCGCTGGCCGTCGACCTCGACCCGGCCGGACGCCAACATCCAGGCCCGCTGCTGGCGGGAATCCGGGATCCACCCCGATGGCACCGACTTGACGGCGCCCCGGGTCCAGCGGGCCGCCAGCTCCGCCAACTCCGGCACGTACGCGGTCCGAACCAGCGGGCGCCCCTCCTCGGAACGCGAGACCTCGGCCACGATCCCCGCCGCCCGGACGAGCTCCACGATCGCGTCGGCACGCCATGCGTCGTCGACCACGATCGAGACCCGGACCCCGTCCTTCGACACGACCGCCTGCCCCTGGGCGGCCAACAGCCCCGCGAGGTCGGCGACCGCGGGCGGCTCCGAGTCGGCGGAGAAGAACGACAACTGCGCCACACTTGGACAGTAGTCCGCCCGGGTGTCGATGCGGAGGTGGTCACACCCGGTGTCGGGGAACGAGATCCCCCCGGAACTCCCCGGAACTCCCCGGAAACGCACTCACCCCCTGGCACCGTTGCCGGTGTCAGGGGGTGAGTGAGGCAGCGGCCGCGAAGACCGAACCTGCCTTTCGTTCAGTTCGTGAACGGATCAGAGAGCGCGAACGCCGGTGGCCTGCGGGCCCTTGGTGCCCTGGCCGACCTCGAACTCGACGCGCTGGTTCTCCTCCAGGGTACGGAAGCCGTTGCCCTGAATCTCCGAGTAGTGGACGAAGACGTCAGCGGAGCCGTCCTCGGGAGCGATGAAGCCGAAGCCCTTTTCGGCGTTGAACCACTTCACAGTGCCCTGTGCCATGCTTTTCCTTCTCTTTCTTACACCGGATTCGACGGACAACAGCACTTCTGGTCCGTCGGGCCGGTTCCGACCGCTGTACTTTCTCGATTCCCCCTCAGGAACGCACAAGCACCGCGCTCGCAACATCGATCCTGCGGCGTTATAACGAACACAGAAGCTGCGACCAGGTCACAGTCAACCACGTCTGAGGGCAGTGCGACAGTCGAAAGACGAACAAAAGCTGCAAACAGATGATCTTGCACGCAGTGCCACCCCGGTTACCGTCCGGTACACCCCTCGACACCTCGCCACGACAGCCGCAGATAGCATCGAAACCGCAGGTACATCGCGTGCACCGCACATCGAGCAGCGGTCGGACACGGCTACGACAATTTCGGAAGAGGAGCCCGTGAGTCTTTCGTCCCGGCCCCGACATCCGCACGGAAACACCGGTGACTCGTACGGACGGAACCTTCTCGATCGGATCCAGGCCGGAACTCCACACGGCGAACGCCCCCTGACCTTCTCCGCAGAACTTCCCGCCCGGGAGTCCCGATTCGACGACTGGCCCGAATGGGCCGGCCCCGCAGCGATCCGCGCAATGCAGACCGCCGGTATTCCCCGCCCGTGGACCCACCAGGCCGATGCAGCGTCGATCGCGGCGGGCGGCGGACACGTCGTCGTCGCGACCGGAACGGCATCCGGTAAATCGCTCGCCTATCAACTTCCGGTACTGACCGATCTCGCCGGCGACTCCCTCGGCACCGCGCTGTACCTGGCACCGACGAAGGCACTCGGTGCCGACCAGCTGCGCGCGGCCGTCGCCCTGACCGAATCGGACCCCGACCTCGCCTCGATCCACCCGTGCGGATTCGACGGAGACACCCCCACCGAGATCCGACAGTGGGCGCGCGCCCACTCCCGATGGATCTTCACCAACCCCGACATGCTGCACATCGGGATCCTCCGATCGCACCGACGGTGGTCCCGGCTGCTGCGCAACCTCCGCTACGTGATCGTCGACGAATGCCATTCGTATCGGGGCGTGTTCGGATCGAACGTGGCGCTGGTGCTGCGCCGCCTGCGCCGGCTCGCCACCCGATACGGCGCGGACCCCGTCTTCGTACTCGCGAGCGCGACGACGTCCGAACCCGGTGCCGCGGCGTCCCGCCTGATCGGCGCGCCGTGCGCGGAGGTCACCGAGGACGGTTCCCCGCACGGCCCGCGCACGATCGCCCTGTGGGAACCACCGCTGCTCGAAGCCGTGACCGGAGAGAACGACGCACCGGTCCGGCGGGCCGCGGCCACCGAAGCGTCCCGGATCATGGCCGACCTGCTCGTCGAGGGCGCCCGGACGCTGACGTTCGTGCGGTCGCGGCGCGGCGCGGAACTCACCGCGATCGGCACCCGCCGGATGCTCGCCGACATCGACCCCACCCTCCCCGACCGGGTGGCGGCCTACCGGGCCGGATACCTCGCGGAGGACCGCCGCGACCTCGAGGCGGGCCTCGCCGACGGCCGTCTCCTCGGCGTCGCGACCACCAACGCCCTCGAACTGGGCGTCGACATCGCCGGCCTGGACGCGGTCGTGGTCGCCGGATTCCCCGGCACCGTCGCATCGTTCTGGCAGCAGGCCGGCCGGTCCGGCCGCCGGGGCGAAGGCTCGCTCGTCGTACTCGTCGCCCGGGACGACCCCCTCGACACGTACCTCGTGCACCACCCGTCCGCACTGCTCGACCGCCCCGTCGAAGCCACCGTCACCGACCCGACCAACCCGTACGTGCTAGGCCCGCAACTGCTGTGCGCGGCAGCCGAGTTGCCGTTGACCGACACCGAAATCGACGACCTCGAGGCCACCGACGTCGTGGCCGGCCTCGCCGCGGACGGACTGATCCGGCGTCGGCCCCACGGTTGGTTCGTCACCGCCGATGTCGACCCGCACGCCGCCGTCGACATCCGCGGCGGCATCGGCGGCCAGGTCGCGATCGTCGACGGCGAGTCGGGACGCCTCCTCGGCACCGTCGACGCCGGCCGGGCCCCCGCGACCGTGCATCCCGGCGCCGTCCACATCCATCAAGGCGAGTCGTTCGTCGTCGACCACCTCGATCTCGACGACGGCATCGCCCTCGTCCACGCGGAGGAACCCGAGTGGACCACGTCGGCCCGTGAGGTGACCGACATCGCGGTCGCCGATGTCGCCGAACACACCCGCTACGGCGACGTCGACGTCGCGCTCGTGCACGTCGACGTGACGCACCGGGTGGTCGGCTACCTGCGGCGACTGCCGTCGGGGGAGGTACTCGACTCGGTGGAACTCGACATGCCGCCACAGACGCTGCGTACCCGTGCCGTGATGTACACGGTCACCCCCGAACTGCTCGCCGACGCCGGGATCGCCGCCGACCGGATCCCCGGCGCACTGCACGCCGCCGAACACGCCGCCATCGGACTGCTCCCCCTCGTCGCGACATGCGACCGCGGCGACATCGGTGGGGTGTCGACCGCGCTGCACGCGGACACCGGGCTGCCGACGGTGTTCGTCTACGACGGGCACCCGGGCGGCGCCGGTTTCGCGGACCGCGGGCACGCCGAACTCACCCGCTGGCTCGGCGCGACCCGGTCGGCGATCACGTCGTGCGAGTGCGCCGCCGGATGCCCGTCGTGCGTGCACTCCCCCAAGTGCGGCAACGGCAACCACCCCCTCGACAAGGACGGGGCCGTGCAGGTGCTGTCGGCGGTGCTCGCCGCGGTGGCGGCCGGCTGACCTCCCGTACTCGGCCGGTACTCATTCGGCCGGTCCGGCGCGGGCGATCGCCCGCGCCGGACCGAGGCCGAACGCGGCAACCCCGGCCGGTGCCTCCGCCGTCACCAGCACGTCCCATCCCTCGACGACGCATTCGCTCACCTGTGCCCGCATCCGGGACACCACCGAGGTCGCTGCCACGCAGGCTTCCGCACCGTCGGCCAGCGCGTGTGCCGCCGCGAGCGCGCCCAGGTCGGCCGCGGACTGAGCGCGGTGCCGGGCCGCGACCGCACCGCCGAGGTGCAGCAGGATCGCGGTCACCGCGACGAGCCCGGCCAGTGCGAAGCACGCGAACACCGTCGCCCCACCGGACTCGTCCCGCACGAACCGTCTCATTCGCCGGCGCCCTCCGGTTCACGGGCCGCGACCGCGTCCGCCGACAGTTCGAGCAGCGGCAGCAGCGGCACTCGGGCCCGCACCGTCGCGACGACGAACCCACCGTCGTCCCGGACGGCGACGTCGGCATCCGACGGTGCGATCCGGCCGGCGACCGCGACAGCCGTCCCGTCACCGCGGGCCGCGAGACGGGCTGCCTCCCGGGCGGCGTCGATGCAGCGGATCTGCACGGATGCCGCGACGATCGCCCCGACGCACAGCACGACGACGGTCACGATCGACGCGAGCGCGATCGCCGCCTCCACGGTGACGGCGCCGTCGTCGCGCCGCAGCGTCTGCAGCCGGGTCACACCTTCGTCGACAGGGCTTTGTCGATGATCCCGGTGAGTGCATCGACGATGGAATCGCCCGTGACGACCGTGTACAGGATCGCCCCGAAGGCCGCGGCGGCGATCGTGCCGATCGCATACTCCGCATTGGTAGATTACACACATGGCCAGCCCCCACAAGCCGACACGCGCTCTTATCGTCGTCAGACTGTCGCGTGTCACTGACGCGACCACCTCACCCGAGCGCCAGCTCGAGGCATGCCGGACCCTGTGTGAACAGCGCGGATACGAGGTCGCCGGCATCGCCCAAGACTTGGACGTATCCGCCGGTCTCACGACTCCGTTCGAGCGTCCACAGCTCGGGGACTGGCTCGAGAATCGGTTTCAAGAGATCGACGTCATCGTCGTGTACCGGATGGACCGCATCGTTCGGCGGTTGCTCGATCTGGCCGACCTGATTCGGTGGGGACAGACTCACTCGGTGTCGCTGGTGAGCGCCACAGAGTCGTTCCTGGACCTCACGTCACCGTTCGGCGACATCATCGCGTTGCTGGTGGCCAAGGTCGCCGAGCTGGAGCTGGAGGCGATCAGTTCCCGGATCGCATCCGCGTACCACCACAACCGCCAGCTCGGGAAGTGGACCGGTGGTGCCCAGATTCCATGGGGGTACCTGCCCCGGCAGACCGACGACGGCTGGCGTCTGGCCCCGGACCCCGAGGCCGTGGCAGTGATCCACGAGGTTGCCGAGCGCGTATTGGCTGGTGAGCCGCTGCGAGCGGTCGCCCACGACCTGAACGAACGCAAGGTGCCGACCGCTAAGGATCGGGTGAACGCTCACCTGGGCCGTGAGCTGAAGGGGTACGAGTGGACCTCGGGAGGCCTCAAGCGGTCGATGACGCTGCCGACGATGCTCGGGTACGCAACCGTGCGTGAGCCCAAGCGAGACGCAAACGGCGAGGTCATGAGGGATGCACGCGGACGCAAGATGTTCGAGGCCGAGGACGTTCTACGAGGCCCTGACGGCTCGCCTGTGCAGCGAGCTGAACCGATCCTGACCAAGCATCTTTTCGACCAGCTCAGCGCGGAGCTGGCCAGCCGCGAGAACCGCAAGGAGCCGACCAAGCGGTCGAACGCTTTGCTGCTCCGGGTGATCTACTGCGGCGTCTGCGGTCGCCCGTGCTACCAGCTAAAAGGCGGTCAGGGCCGTCGGCCTCGGTACCGGTGTTCATCGGCTCAGTACAAGTCGACGTGCGGCAATGGCTCAGTTGTCATGGAGGAACTCGACGAGCTGGTCGAGTCCGCGGTTCTGGGTCTCATGGGGGATTCTGAACGGCTGCAACGGGTTTGGGACGCCGGCGAAGACAACGCAGCCGAGCTAGTCGACCTGGACAACACCCTGGCCGACCTTGCCAGCCAGCTAGGCCGAGGGCCGTTTCGGGCCGGCACGGCCCAGCGGGCGGCACTTGATGCGAACATCGAGGCGCTCGACAAGCGCCGGGAGGAGCTCGCAGCGGCCACGACCAGGCCTGCCGGCTGGACCTGGCAGCCGACCGGCGAGACGTTCCGCGACTGGTGGCAGTCGCTGGACCTCCCCCAGCGGAACGTCTACCTCCGCACGATGGGCGTCAGGGTCACGTTCGACAAGCTCGATGAGTTGTCGGTTCAGCTGGAGATGGCCGAGCTGGAGAAGATGGCCGCTCAAGTCCAGACGGTCGGACCGGTCGAGACGATGACCGAGACGTTCGCCAAGATGACCGAACACGGCATCGCTGGCGTCGAGATCCACGACCACACAGCCGTGGTCGTGTCGAAGTCCGGCGAGCGGGTCGAGATCCCGCTGGAGGCCACCGAGGAGTGACGGGCACCGGGGCCGGCCAAAATCAACGGCAGGCCCCAGCGCCTCGATAATTGCTGTGGCCACCGATTAATTGGACCGAGCCCGACCCCCTGTGCAATTCCCATTTACCCGACTTTGGTTCCATTTGATGATTCGGAATTATCGACCGCGTGTTTGCCGTGTCCGGCAATTGCACCGCGGGCCGCACCTGAATTGGTCGGCTTGTTTATCAGCCCCGCCCGATCGGCCGGCTCTTGCCCCGCCGACCCGGCGGCGGTACCCTCGAATCAGTCCGCCGCATCGGGCGGACATGTGGCCGTGCCGTCGATCTGAGGATCGCCGTAGTGGCCCCCAGGAGCCACGGAGAGCGCCTAGCCTACCGTGGTTCGAGTCGTTGGGTGGTTAAGCCCCTTTGAGGCCTCAGCGCGGACGCTGGAGGCCCCTATCGACGTATGGGCTGGTCAGGGCTGGTTTTTACCGCCCTACGCGGGCGCGCGAAACAAGGATATCTTTGATCTAGTTCTCCAGTTGCTGGAGGTTAGAGTGAGGGAACCCCCTTTAGGGGGTTCCCGAACTAGAGGATTTTCTTAAAGAAAATCCCTATCTAGATATTATTATAATATATCTCTCAGGAGCCCCCTGAAGGGGCTCCAGTAGCTATTCTTTGATGGTAGATAATACCCCCCTGCGGGGGTCTCGGAGGGCACCTGAGGGGTGCCATCTGGAGCGCCAAGAATGGCGCGTCTGGAGGGTTAGGAATGGCTCCCAAGAGGAGCCAAGAATAGCTTCAGGACACCTCATCTGTCATTCAAGAATGGCGCTATCGACACCTTCGGTGCGCGTACTTCGGTGCCTGCCATCTGCCTACTCGGCCTCACCAGCCCTAGACCCCCAGCCGTGGTTGAGGGGGCCGGGCTGGCTCGTGAGCCTCATACGGCAGATGCCAGCCACAGCCCCAGGTTACGAACCGGTAACAAGCGACTGGACGCGGGGCAGAAGCCCGCATCTAGCTGTGAGTTCCAACACACGTCATGAGGAGAGACATGAACACCAACACCATCGGCCAGGTCGAGACCTCGGCATCCGGCATCCAGTTCGTCCGCCCGCTGAGCGACGCAGCCGCCAAGGCGGTGCCGAACCACGTCGACAAGTGGCGACGCGAGAACCCGAACCATGTGGTCAGGCAGGAAGTGGAGTCGACCGGCGGGGCCTGGGTCCAGTTCTGGGGATTCCGCGTCTACTACGGCCCGTGTGCCGACTGCAGCGGACTCGTCCACACGCGCCGGTACATCGCGGACAAGAAGGACGGAAGCACCGACACCGGTCGGTGGCCGAAGTACTGCACCGAGTGCAGCGAGAAGCGGCACGCGGCACACAACGCTGATGCGAAGGAGCGGATGGCGGCGCTACGCAAGCGGCGGAGGGAAGCTCTACTAGCGCAGTCCGTGGAGCCTCGTCAGCCGGGTAGGCCGAAGGGATCGTGGAGCACCTCGGCCAGCGAGTCGCGTGGATCCTGGATCAGGACTGTCCCAAGTATGAGTTACGTCACTTAGGAGAACCTAAAACTGTGTTCCGGATTTCTACTGATGGTTGTACAGGGAAAGACATCCCTTATTAACGTGCGAGCTGGAGCCCGATGGTTGGTCGGTGCTCGCCGCAGCCGGCGAGTCCCAAGCTCGTCGGCGGTCGGTCGGTGTAGTTCTCTCCTCCGCCGACCGCCTGAACTTCCGAGGTGGTCTGACCTCGGCAAGCCGCTGCTTCATCAGCGGATACAAGGGACGGCTGGTTACCGTCCCGCTCCTGTTGGGGAGTTACTTGATCGAGAGCCCCGGTCTGCTGGTCATGGCAGGCCGGGGTTTTTCGTCAGCCAAATCCTGATAGCCCTACCACCCGAAAGGAGGCCCGCCATGCGGACCTGTCGATCCGGTCAGCACCACATCCACGGCCCAGCGGACCTCCGCACCGACGGCCGCTGCATCAGATGCAGCCGCCAGACCCAGCAGCGTTACCGCGCTCGCTGCCGTAGTGCGCTGCGGACGCTGAAGGCGCAGGCCGACGAGGCCTGAGGTTCTCCCAGCCTCCAGAAGGAAGCCCACGCACAACTGTTGGAACCAGCGCCTACAGGGCGAGCGGTTCCCGACCTGATCGCAACTTGACATACCCAGGGCCACGACCAACGTCGTGGCCTTTCGCATATCCAGAGGAGAGAAACGCATGGACGCACTGACCGAGGCGGTCGTACGAGCTGCCGAGCACGGCGCACCACCGAGGACGTTCCACGTCGGCCCCGACGCCGTTGTCGACTTCGGTACTGGCCGGAGTCACCCGTACGACGACCTGACGATCACGCACTGGACGGAGGACCGATGAGCGCACCTGAAAACCCGATGTCGATTCCTGGCCCTGAGGGTAACGCTGACGAGGCTTCTGCGGTAGCTGACAACACGGGTACCCCTGAGGTATCCCAGGGCCTCAGGGAGGCACGCGATCGATACCGCAGCGAGCGCGACGCGAGCCGCGATGAACTGACCGCCGCCCAGGCTCGCATCGCCCGGATGCAGCGATCTGAGATCGAACGACTGGCCACCGAGGCCGGTCTGTCTCACGGATCCGACGTGTTCACCTTGAGCGGGAACGACTCCGTCGACTACCTCGACGACGATGGCAACGTCGACCCTGCCCTCGTGGCGGCTGATGTCACCGCCGTCCTCGAGGAGCGCCCCGGTCTGCGGAAGAACGCCCCCGCGTTCGATCCCACCCAGGGCACCGGAGGCCTTCCGAAACGCAAGCGCGAAGAGCCATCGCTCGCCGCGATGATCAAGGGCACTGTGGCCGATCCCTGGTCGCCACAGCGGTAACCGAACTTCTGCTCTGCACGCCGTCCGTGACGGCAAGAGAGCGACAAAACCTCTGTGAGGCAACAGGATCCGAGTCCGTGGCTCGGTGACTTCCAGCATTAATCCAGGCCTCTGGCAACGAGCCAGGGGCCTTTCTCATGTCCGTAGGAGGACACCATGACCGTTCTGAACACCAACCTCGCCAACGCCTGGACCCCCGAGGACTACGGCAAGGCAATCGACCTCGTCGTCGACGCCGAGTCCATCGCTTTCCTGGTCGCGACCGTGACCAACACCGACAAGCACACGATCCGGTTCCCGATCCTGGTCGATGACGCCGCGACCGGCTGGGTCGCCGAGAAGGCGACCATCCCGCTGACCGATCCCGAGACCGCCGAGCTGGTGGTGACCCCCCAGAAGGTCGCCGGCCGAGTCGAACTCTCCAACGAGTCCGTCATGGACTCCGATCCGGCGGTTCTGGACGAGACCGCGAAGGGTCTCGGTCGAAGCCTCGCCAAGCGGATTGACTCGGCGTTCTTCGGTGACACCGTCACGAACGGCCCGAGCGGCCTGCTTTCGCTGACCGACGCCCAGGTGGTCGACGCTGGTGCGTTCGCCAACCTCGACCCGTTCCACGACGCGAAGTTGCAGGCGTTCAACAACGGTGCCGAGCTGACGCACTTCGTCATGGCTCCCGATGTCGCCAACACTCTGGCCAAGGTCAAGACCACCAGCGGCTCCAACGCTGGCCTGCTCGAGACTGTGGACGACGGTGTCCGCCTCGCGGGCGTCCCGGTGTACGTCTCGCGTGCCGTCGCGGCCGGCAACGTCTGGGGCCTGGACAAGCGCCAGATCCGCACCGTCCGTCGCCTGGGCACGACCATCGTCGCGGACGCCAGCGCGTCGTTCGACTCCGATGCGACTCAGCTTCGCGCCACCTCGCGTGTGGCCTTCGGCTACGCCAACCCGGCTGGCATCGTGCGTCTGTACGACGCTGTCTAATCGATTGAGCTGCAACATAACTGAATAGATTCACCCAGCGAAGGGGCCGGTCTCACCACCGGCCCCTTCTGCTGTTCAAGACCCGCGAACGAGGAGAGACCAACCACATGACCAAGTACCGCAGCGCCCAGCCGTGTGAGCGCGAAGGCTGCCCCGGCCTCAGGTTCGGCGACCACCCGTACTGCTGTTACTCCTGCAAGGTCATCGCGCAGGAACTGGAGAACACCGAGAGGGTCTGCAAGGCGATCGGTGACTCGGAGCTGGCCACCGAGTTGTGGACCGAGGTGGTCGAACTCAGCGACACACTCAGCAGGTACCTCGAACTGAACTTCCGCCTTCGCTTGCTGGCGCTCGAGTCGGGCATCACCCACAGACAGTGGAACTCGTTCCACAAGGGTCGAGCCGGCTAGGAGCTGCTCAGTACGTACCCGGTAGCTCTGACAGATCACCCGTAGTGACGGGTGCTCCGTTGCAGAGGCGCTCGAACGCCTGGGTGGAGGTCTCGCCTGCCTTGTACGCCTTGTCGAGTGCGTGGATCAGCAGGCTACGTGCGCCGTCAGCGGCGGGAGTGCCGTCGCTCAGCGGGAACAAGACCTTGTCGTCGTTGGTGTAGAGGGTGACGCCCTCGTACGGCTGCGCCCAGCGACCAGGTCCGGTCCGAGGCAGCGCCTTGAAGTCGTCCATGGCCACGATGCCCGTCGCCTGGCTGGCGACCTTGTCGTCCCAGTTGATCACCCGCACATCGTCGCAGATCAGGCGGGACACCCCCACGGGAGACTCCCCGTACCCCCGTCTCAGACCGGGTGGTTATGCGGTCGCCACATCTTGTGCGGTCTTCAGAACCTGATTTTTCACTAGATGCCCTGATCAGGGCCTATTTCCAACGTTTGATTAAGGGGTTGAAACGCCTATGAGGCCACGAATGCCGAAGGGCTTCGGTTCGGCAGGCCAGAAGCTCTGGAAAACCGTCCTGGACGAGTACGACCTGGACAACGAGCCTGCCAAGCTCGAGATCCTCGCTCACGGGTGCCGGGTCTCCGACACGATCGCGGAGCTGGACCGTGCGACTGCCAACGAGCCGCTCACTGTCCGAGGAAGTGCCGGCCAAATGGTGATCCATCCGCTGATCTCCGAGGTTCGATTCCAGCGGGCGCTACTCGCCCAGCTACTCGCTCGACTCAACTTCGCAGCTCCCGAGGAGGACTGATGCCCAGAGGTACTGGGATGTCGCCGACCAGGCGACGCAATCGCAAGCCGACAGCCTCGAGCCCCGAGGCCCTGGCTGCCCTCCTGCCGGACGATCTCCGGTCGCTCGAGGGTCTAGGTACCCCCGGCGACTACCAGGCGCTGAGAGGCCACGTCGTCGACTGGCTCAACCACGCCGTACCAGACCAGGGCCAGAACCTGGCCGCACCCGTGATGGACGCAGCCGGTCTAGCGGCCGCTGACTTCTACCGAAAGGCGCTCACTCAATGACGTATGCCGCAGCCGCTGACGTAACCACGCTGTGGGCCAAGGAACCTGAGCCAGAGGTCATGGCGCTTATCGAGCGCCGGCTCGAACAGGTAGAACGCATGATCCTGCGCCGTATCCCGGATCTGGCCGACCGGATCGTCGCTGGACACATCGACGAGGCCGACGTGGCCGACATCGAGGCCGAGGCCGTCCTACGGGTCGTCCGCAACCCCGACGGATACGCGTCGGAAACCGACGGCGGGTACTCGTACCAGTTCAACCGCGAGGCATCCTCGGGCAAGCTCGAGATCCTCCCCGAGGAATGGCAGACGCTCGGGATCCGACCGCGCAAGGCCTTCGCCATCGCCCCCAATCTCGTTGCACCCATTCGGGGTTCGTCGTTCGATTCAGGGGGCTAGTCGACTACTCGACTACTCGACTACTCGACTTGTCGACTAGTCACGTGCGGATCCGAGCGCCTAGCGGCGCTGGGAACCGCTTCGACGACCGAGCGAGTGGTGCCGCAGATCGCTAACCGAGGCATCCCATCAGAGACCGCCAAGCACTCCATCGTCCACGTCATCGGGGAGCTCGTCGCCTCCGGTCGAAAGGCTGTCATCAATCTGATTGCGCTCCACCGTCCACGATTCGTCACCAACGTCGAATCGTATGCCCCTTGCGGTTTGAGTCAATGACAGTTTCGGAAGATTGGAGCCGTTGGGAGTTGACGCCAACAAGTCCTGCAATGGCTCTTTCACGTACTTATCGATGAACGTAGCCATGGTAGGGCCAGCCGAGTCTTCAAGATGCCGCCAAGCATCCTCGCCGACGTACGCTTTACCGCCGACGCTTGTGAATGCCTCGACCAACTCGGAGAGCTTCGGATTGGCGGTACCGTCCAACACGGTTAGGACGGGCGTGTAGCCGCTCTCTACGCAGTCAAGCGGAAAGTCGAGTTCCTCGCGCCACCGGCCTTGACCGGAGGCGGCGATAGTCACACGCAGCTTCATCTCATACGCAAAATCTCCCTTGACCACATCGACCTGCCGCCCCTTCTTGCTATCGGCACGTCGACGGACCGGGCTCTTCGATGCAGGTGCTGACGCACCTCCGATCGCGCTGGCAAGGATCGGCTCGAACAAGTAGCCGGTCTCCTGGGCAGCCCGGTTGTCAATGTCGTACATCCACTTTCGCCAGAGCAGCAGGCCAGCGAGGCTTGAGCCGTCCATCGCGCCATACTGGAGCAGACCTCGCGGACCAACCTGCTCCATCGTGGGGATCGGCTGAGAGCTAAGGATCTTCTCGTACTTCAGGCGAGCCTTATGCAGCATGCCGATGCAAGCAAAGTACGTATCGCCATCGCCGGCAGTCGCCTCGATAAACCGCTCGAACGTCTTGAGCGGATCCTCGTCGTCGTCCCATTGGAAGGAACTTGGTGGATCGACGTTGAATAGTTCTTGAAGGGCGTCGGCACGCCCCGCCGAGAACCCCGCCAGATTCAAATCGCGCGCGCTCAGGTGAAGGAGCGCCTTCGCCACTGGACCGGGCAGGCTTACACCGAGGTCTCCGCTCGAGATCTTGCAGATGCGCTCGAATGTGGACCGTTGACTCTGAGTTAGGCCCACAGCGTCAGTTCCTCCGGCTCGTCGATGTTGGTCTTTCCGTAACGGCTGGCAATCCGTTCAGCCACGCGTTGCAGTGCTGGGCTCATCAAATCACCAACAGTCACCTCGAACCGCATCAACGCGCCAGGCTCGGACGAGAGATCGTCCCCTGCGTCACGCGTCTTTAGCAGGGCATCGCCGAGCGCTTCGGCAAAGCGCACCGGGATCGCATTTCCGATCAAAGTTGCCTTTTGCTGGTTCGAGCCCTTGAACACGTACGCATCGGGAAACGTCTGTAGCCGCGCACATTCACGCAGGGTCAGGGTGCGAGCTTCAAACGGATGGACGAACTCACGTGAGGCGGCACTCGTGATCGCTCGTGACGGCTCATCCGGGCGCATCTTTCGGAGCCCGGCCGGCGCACCACCTCGCTTTTCTGTCGGTGTTCCGTCTGCGACACGACGGTTCGCCCTGCGCCTAAAGCTGGGGTGCTGCAACTCAGGGGGAAGATCCCGCATCGTCTGGCCCCATTCGAGCATCTCGTAGCGGCGGGCAGCCAGCTCGCTTGGCGGTTTAGCCCAATGCTCAGGAAGGCTCGCCTCCGCAGCCGAGAACGCCGCAGGGGGGAGGTCCGCCAAGGCCTTCTCCACGGAAGGGGTGAACGGCAAGGCACCGTGTCCAACCTTGGCCGAACCGGGAGCGCCGAACGCCCGGTGCGTGGGCTCGGGAACCTGCGGAGCCGTATTCAGGGAACCAATCGCGATCGTTCGCTTCCGAAGTTGGGGGACACCGTAGTTTGCGACGTTCAACTTCTCGATAGAAATCTTGTAGCCAGCCTCGATCAACGGATCGAGTAGAGCGACGACGTAGTCGCCCCCCGCTGATGTGAGGAATCCCTCGACGTTCTCGAAAAGGAACATCGAGGGACGAACCTCAGCTATGAGGCGAGCGAACACGCCAACCAGACTGTTCCGCAGGTCTGCTGCGTCCTTTGCACCAGCCGAGGAGAAACCCTGGCAGGGTGGTCCACCGACGATCGCATCCGGGATCCGTCCAGCGGTAGCAATGAGAGTCGCTGCGTCGAGGTCATGCGCGTCTACCCGAAGGAACGGGACATCGACGTGGTTAGCCTCGTACGAGTCGGCCGCAGGAGTCCAGAAGTCCGAGCCGACGGCCGTGCGGATGCCGGCCTGGTGGAGCCCTTGGGATAGGCCGCCAGCGCCCGAGAAGAGATCGATAACGACCGGTGGGCCTGCGCTGGCATTACTCATGCGCGGATCATATCTGGCCGCACCGTCACGCCCATGCGACCAACACGGTGGCCTCAACGACCTCGGTGGAACCGATGCCCGCTCGGCTGCGTCTGTGCTCGTATGGATGACGAAGAGCGTGAGGCCCTGCTTGAGGAGGGCCTGGACCCGGACGACCCCGACGTGATCGCTGCACTCGACTTCGTGCGCTGGGAACTGTCGTTGCACCGGAGGTCCGAGAGATAAGGACGCCTGCGGCGGCTGTGCCGGACCCAACGGACGCCCTGCGGGCGGCAGGGCTCTTCCGGAGTGAGGTTTCCCCGACCCTAGCGGGTCGTCCCCGCTCTAGCTGGTCCCCAGCACCAATTCCCGCTAGCTGTTCACGGCAGCTAGCCCACCCGCTGAAAGCGGGCAGGCTGTCGCTGACCCTCAAGGCGTCCGGCCGGTCCATCCAAGAGAGCGCCCCACGATCCGCTGGGGAGTCGGCCCTGTGCCGGTTCACAAGAAGAAGAACACCGGGTGCCGCTGGTTTGCGTCGGACGGCACTTGGAACGACGGCAGGCCAAAGGCCCGCACCGCGCCCCCAGGGATTGCTCCCTGGGAGACGGAACGGGTCGTTAGCGGGAGGCCGTCACCGTGTAGGTGATGTGCTGGCCGTTGGTCCAGTCGCAGACGACGGACGGCCCTTCCTGGCAGATCTGGACTTCCTCGCCAGGGAACAAGTTGCAGACGTGCTCGATGTGCCGAGTGATCCGGGCGTGAGCTTCAGTGATGCAATCGAAGGTGCCGAGGTTCGTACCACCAGCCATGCTGGCTACGACGACAAAGCGATCTTGTGCAGCTACACTCGTGAAACGGTTCATAACGGGCTCTCTCCGTTGTGGCCAAGACCCCGTAGGTGTTCCAGCACCTTAGGGGTCGCTTGTCTTACGGGAGTAAACCGAGGTTTTGGAGTACTCGGCGGTGCTCATGCCGTCGTCGGCGGTCGCCGCGAGCACGATCCGTGCCTGGATCTCGTGAAACTTCTTCGTCCACATGGTTGTCCCCCTCCATTCGATGCCGGTGCGGCGGTTCCGCACCGGCGTTCCCCCTGCCGGTCACAGGAGCCCTCCCGAGAGGACTCCGCCGGCGAGCCCGATCACCACCGGGACGATGCCCAGGCAGATGAACGCGGGCAGGAAGCACAGGCCCAGCGGGCCGCTGACGAGCACACCGGCGCGTTCCGCGGCGGCGAGCGCCCGGTCCTCGGCGTCGGTGCGCTGTCCCACCGCCAGTTCCGCGATCGCCCCGGACAGGGCGGCCCCCGATCGTGCGGAGCGCCGCGCCATCCGGGCGAGCGCTTCCGTCGCCGGATCCGTGTCCGACGCCGCCCACGCGGTGGCGGGATCGGCGCCGAGCGCCAGCAGGTCCGCGGTGCGGCGCAACGACTCCGACAACGGCGGTGGCGCCGACGGTGCGACAGCGGCGGCTGCGGCGGCCGGTGGCAGACCGGCCTCGAGGCATGCCGCGAGCAGGTCGAACGTGCCGGCGACGGCCAGTGGGTCGTCGGCGTCCGCGGTCGGCGCCGCAACCCGGTCGTCGGACGGGACGACGGCGGATCCACGTAACCGGTGACGCACCCGCGTCCCGCCGGGGACCGTCAGCACGGCAGCGGCCGTCAGGGCGATCGACAGCCACATCAGGTCACCGCCCGGTCGACGATGCGGTCTGTCCATGCCAGCCCGGCAGCCACCAGCGCCGTTCCGACGACCAGCAGCACACTGCCGAGGCCGCCGCCGAGCAGGACCCGGACCGGAGCGGCACCCATCATCTGTCCGAGGCCGACGCCGAGCACCGGTAGTCCCGCGAGCACCGCAGCCGTGGCCCGGGCCCCGGACAGTCCGGCCTCCGCACGGTTGCGGAAACGTTTGCGCCCCTGCAGGTCGGTCCGGGCCGCCTGCAGCAGATCGGCGAGCGCCAGCCCACGGGCCTCCGCGACGGACCATGCCGCCGCGATCCGCTGCAGGTCGTCGGCGACGACGCTGTCGCGGGCCGCGAAACCCGTGGCGGCCGAACCACCGAGCCGGGCTCGGGCCGCGGCACCGCGGAAGGCGGCGACGGCGTCGGGGCCGATGCCGGACTCCTCGGCGGCGGTCTCGCATGCGACCGCCGGGTGCGCGCCGACCCGCAGTTCCCCGATCACGATGTCGAGTCCGGCGAGCACACCGTCGCGGGCCCGTTCCCGGGCCGCGGTGGCCGTGCGGCGGCGGTGCCGTCGCCGCAGGGTGCCGACGACGATCGCGGCGGCCGTCGCCGGTCCGATCGCACCGGCCACGGCGAGCAGCGCGCACACCGGGAAGCCGAGGTCGTACGGGGTGAGTCCGTGCCGGGTCGCCCATTGCCGAGCCCACCCGATCGGTGCGGGCGCGACCCACGTCGTGACGGCCCGGAACCGGGTGCGGGCGGGATGGGCCGGTGCAGTCATCAGTGCGGCCGCCACACAGATCAGTGCTGCCGTCATCGCAGCCGCCGGGAATCCAGCAGTGCTCGCAGTGTCCCGGCTCCGGGGCCGGGGCCACCGTCCCGGGTCCAGGCCGCGGCGACGCACACCGCGCCGGACGGATCACGTTCGAGCACACCGATTTCGGCGAGACTCCGCATCCCCGACGCGTCTCGGCGCACGTGCAGCACCGCCTGCACGGCCGCGGCGAGCTGACTGTGCAGTGCGGCGCGGTCCATGCCACCGAGTGCGGCCAGCGCCTCGAGTCGCGCCGGCACCTCACCGGGCGAGTTCGCGTGCACGGTGCCGGCGCCGCCGTCGTGACCGGTGTTGAGTGCGGTGAGCAGATCGACGACCTCGGCGCCGCGCACCTCCCCCACCACGATCCGGTCCGGGCGCATCCGCAGCGACTGCCGCACCAGGTCACGCACCGTGACCTCACCGACGCCCTCGACGTTCGGGGCGCGGGCCACCAGTCGCACGACGTGCGGGTGCGAGGGCGCCAGTTCCGCGGCATCCTCGACACACACGATCCGTTCGGCCGGGTCGACCCGGCCGAGCATCGCGGCGAGGACGGTCGTCTTTCCCGCACCTGTGCCGCCGGTCACGAGGAAGGCCAGGCGGGCGCGGACGATCTCGTCGAGGAGCCGGTGGGCATCGGGGCTCACCGCACCGCGCGCCGCGAGGTCGTCGAGGCTGTGTGTCGCGGGCCGCAGGACCCGCAGCGACACGCACGTCCCGCCCTGCGCGACCGGGGCGAGGACGGCGTGCAGCCGGATTCCGTAGTCGCCGTGGCCGATTCCGTCGAGGCGGCCGTCGACCCACGGCTGCGCGTCGTCGAGGCGGCGGCCCGCGGACAGTGCGAGGCGCTGTGCCAGCCGCCGGACGGAGGCTTCGTCCGGGAAGGACACGGTGGTGCGTTCGAGCCCGGCTCCGCGGTCGATCCACACCTCGTCGGGTGCGGTGACGAGGACGTCGGCCACCCCGGGTGCCGCGAGCAGCGCCTCGAGCGGGCCGGCGCCGGTGAGTTCGGTCTGCAGGGTCCGGAGTGCGGCGAGCAGATCGACGTCGCCCAGCACGCCACCGGATTCGGTGCGGATCGCCGCCGCGACCGCCGCCGGTGTCAGGACGCCGTCGGCGACCGCGAGCCGTTCCCGGACCCGCTCGAGCAGGTCCGGGGACGCGAGGGTGCTCACGACGCCGTCCGTCCGCGACGGGGACGGGACGCGAGCACATCGAGGACGGCCCCGGCTCCGTCGGCCAGCGGGGATCGGCGGCCGAGGTCGAGCCCGCCGCGGTCGAGCATCGTCGCGATCCGCGGTTCCGGCCGCACCGACGCCAGCAGCGGCACTCCGAGACTGTCGGCGAGGTCGCGGGCCCGCAGCCCGCCCGGTGCCGGTCCGCGGATCACCAGCCCGCGGTTGACGTTTCGTTCTCCGACCCGCTCGAGGACACGTTCGGCGGCGACACCGCCGCGGACGGTTGCGGGCACCACCACGACGACGAGGTCCGCGTCCTCGAGTACCCGGTCCCCGGCCGGGGTGGGGTGTCGCGGCACGTCGCACACGACGACGGCGCCGGTGGATCGGCCCGCGTCCAGGACTGCGCTCACCGCGGCCGGGGTCGGACCTCCGGTGCGGTCGTCCCCGCGCCCGCACGAAAGCACACTGAGCCCACTGGCGTGTACCGGCAGTGCGGCACGTAGCGCATCGGCCGCGACGCGTCCCCCCTCCACCTCCAGTCCCGACCAGCGCAGGCCGGGCCGGTCCTCGATACCGAGCAGCAGGTCGAGCCCACCGCCGAACGGGTCGGCGTCGAGCAGCAACGTCCATTCGGAGGGGCGGCCGGCGCCCTGTCTCCGTGCCGAGACCGATGCGACGGCGGCGGCGAGGGTCGACGTTCCCGCACCTCCGCAGCCGCCGACGATCGCGACGACCGTCCCGTCCGCGACCGTGTGGCCCCGGCGTTCCCCGAACGTGGCGACGAGCGCGGGTTCGTCGTCCGGGATACCGAGGACCCGGTCGGCGCCGATCTCGGTGGCGGCGCGCCAGTCGTCGAGGGTCGGCGCGCCGTCGCACACCAGGACGACGCGGTCTCGGCGCGGGAGCGACGGGCAATCCCGGGCGCCCGGGGTGTCGACGACGACGAGGTCGGCCGACATCCAGTCGGTGCGGCCGACCGGTCCCGATGCTTCAACGAATGTTTGATCGGTTGCGGCCGCGATCGATCGCAGGCACCGAACGACGTCCGGCGCACTCACGACGCCCAGCACTCCGGCCCGGCCGGGAAGGTCGATGTGGTCGATGGACATGCCCCGAGATTGCCCTGGCAGGCATCCGTCCGGGGCCTCTGCTCGGCGAATGTGGATGGTTTCGGGGGCTGTGGACAATTTCCGGTACGGCCGTACCACTGTGCCGGAATGCCGTGTCGCCGTCGAGCGGGCGGCCGGGAAACAACCGTCGTGGCAGCACATCTCGGCCACCTGCACGGAAAGACACGAAAAAGAAGGCCGGGACAGAAAGGTCGACAAAGGACCGAGAAGAAAGGAGAGAAAAGGGACGACCCCCGCCAGGGGGGGAGGAGGCGGGGGTCGTCAGGAGTTCAGCCCCGGGGGGTCGGGCTGAACACGCCTGGATCGCGTCCAGGTGAAATTGATACTACACCCACATCCGCTCGACAGTGCAAGTTGCGATTGCACGGACAACGCGGCACCGCACACCTCCGGCACGACCCGCCCGTCGCCGGACCTGACGGCACGCCCACCGGCACTCCCCTATCCTGGGTGCCGTGACCGGGCAGCCGAGCGCATCCTCCGAACGCGGCCGAGTGGCCGCCTTCTTCGATCTGGACAAAACGGTCATCGCGAAGTCGAGTGCACTCGCGTTCAGCCGGCCGTTCTTCGCACAGGGACTCATCACCCGCCGATCGGTCCTGCAGGGCAGCTACGCGCAGTTCCTGTTCCTGCTCGCCGGCGCCGACCACGATCAGATGGAGCGGATGCGAGCCCATCTGACGAGCATGACCGCAGGCTGGGACGTCGCGCAGGTCCGCGCGATCGTCGCCGAGACCCTGCACGACATCGTCGACCCTCTGATCTATGCGGAGGCCGCCGACCTCATCGCCGACCACAAGGCACGTGGCCACGACGTGGTGATCGTGTCCGCGTCCGGGGAGGAGGTGGTGACGCCCATCGCGGCGGCACTCGGCGCCACGTACAGCACCGCGACCCGCATGGTGGTCGAGGACGGTCGGTACACGGGCGAGCTCGAGTTCTACTGTTACGGCGACGGCAAGGTCGAGGCGATGCGCGAGCTCGCGGAGCGACACGGATACGACCTCTCGCGCTGTTACGCCTACTCGGATTCGGTGACGGATCTGCCGATGCTCGAAGCGGTGGGCCACCCGACAGCGGTCAATCCGGACCGGGCGCTGCGCCGGGCTGCAACCGAAAAACGCTGGGCGATACTGACTTTCTCGAACCCTGTATCGCTGCGTGCACGACTACAGACGTCGCCGCGTACCGCGATGGCTGCGGGTGCCGCCATCCTGTCCGGCGCCGCCGCAGCCACCGCCCTCACCTATGCGCTGTTGCGCCGACGCCCCTGACGCTCACAGCTGCGCCACCGAACGATTCTCTCCCACAAAGGAAAATTGGCTCTTGAAGTGGGGTGGAGCACAGGGTACAAAGGAGTTACGGAAGGCCGGAAGGCCAGGATCGATCCGGAAGAGAAGGGCCGATCCCCCGCACGGACTTCCCAGCACGGGCACCAGGTACCCACGCGGAGCACAAGCCACTATAAGGGCAGAAGCGTTGTGGGCTTGCGTGACTCGGATGACTGTCGGCAAGGACTCCGTACAGGTTGCGGGGACGAACCGGCACCACCGTGCACCACGCCGAGGCCGTTGACACACAACCCACCTTGCACGCATGGTAACCTGGAGGTCCTGTGCTAGCGGGTGGCGCTACCGATCACGATCGGCAACGCCACCCGCTTCGCATGCTCGGGGAAAGATCAGGAAATCCGTTGCGCGCCCAGGATTTACGTCGACATCGGGAACACCGACACCGGGCGTCAGGGCGCGGCGGCCTCCGCGATCGACAGGGCTTCGCGGGCGCCGGCCTCCAGCGCCCCGCAGCAGAGCATCACCCAACCGCCGACGCCCTCCGAGGTTCCGGACGCGAAACCGGTGACGCCGTGCCGGTAGGCCGGGATGCGACGCATCCAGCTGACCTCCGGTACGCCGAGGTTGTGCGGATCGAGACCTGTCGACGTGGCCACGAGGCGGGATGCGGCGCGGGCGACGACACCGTCGGCGACACCGAACGGGCGCAGGGCCGCCAGTTCTCCGTGCACGACCGCCGCGAGGACCGGTGCGGGCGCCTGGGTGCCTCCGGTGATCAGCTGCGCGAGCGCGTCGAGTCGCTCCCCCACGCCGGGATCGGGTCGCGGGCGTCCGAGCACCGTGTCGTCGTCGACGAGGTCGGCGGCGGCGAGCACGTGTAGCCGGGCCAGGACCTGCAGGGGTGCCCGCTGCCAGGTCGGCAGGATCACCGTCAAGGCCTCGCCGTCGAGTGCCTGCGCGACGCGCAGCGCACCGGACAGGACCGGGTCGCCGACGGTGCCGGGGACGGGTAGTTCGGTGGATCCGCCGTCGATGGACGCGGACGCCCGGGCGGCGCGCACCGACGCCTCGGTCGCGGTCTGCGGCCAGCCGCGGCGGTTGGTCCGGTGCCGATGCGCTTCACCGAGCGCGTCACGTGCACGATCCGCCGCGTCGAGCACTCCGGGCAGGTCCGTCAGCGGACGCAGGGGATCAGTCACGGGAACAGTCACGGCTTCGACGCTACCCGGCCCGACCGGGGCGCCCCGATCGACCGCCCGTCGCACGGATCCGACCGATCGGCGCATGTGACGCCCACTCCCCGGGAGGGCATTCTGCGACGCCCGTCACCTGTGACTACCCTCACACGTGCGACACCGTCGATACCCGGAAAGAAGGCAAGCCGAGATGACGAGCAGTGCTACCGACGCCCCCGAGGTCTACCCGCCCAGCGCGGAGTTCGTGGCCACGGCGAATGCCGGCCCCGAGTTGCAGGCCGCGGCCGACCGCGACCGGTCGGCGTTCTGGAGCGACCAGGCGCGGCGTCTGGACTGGGCGACTCCGTGGACGGAGGTGCTCGACTGGTCCGATGCGCCCGTCGCGAAGTGGTTCGTCGGCGGCCGGCTGAACGTCGCCTACAACTGCGTCGACCGGCACGTGCTGGCCGGCAACGGGGATCGGGTGGCGATCCATTTCGAGGGCGAGCCCGGCGACAGCCGCAGCATCACCTACAAGCAGTTGCTCGACGAAGTGTGCCGTGCAGCAAACACTTTCACCGATCTCGGACTGGTGGCCGGTGACCGGGTCGCGGTGTACATGCCGATGATCCCCGAAGCGATCGTCACGATGCTCGCGTGTGCCCGGCTCGGTCTGACCCATTCGGTCGTCTTCGGCGGATTCTCCGCGACCGCGCTGCGCTCCCGCGTCGACGACGCCGAGGCCAAGCTCGTCGTCACCGTCGACGGCCAGTGGCGACGCGGGCAGGCCGCCGCTTTGAAGCCGTCCGCGGACGAGGCGGTCGACGGCGCGGAATCGGTCCGGAACGTGCTGGTGGTCAAGCGAACCGGGATCGACGTCGACATGACCGAGGGCCGGGACCTGTGGTGGCACGACACCGTCGAGAAGGCGTCCCCCGAACACGAGGCGCAGTCGTTCGACTCCGAACATCCCCTGTTCATCCTGTACACGTCGGGCACGACGGGCCGCCCCAAAGGCATCGTCCACACGTCCGGCGGTTATCTGACGCAGGCGTCGTACACCCACCACTACGTGTTCGACCACAAACCCGGTCAGGACGTGTACTGGTGTACCGCCGACATCGGCTGGGTCACCGGACACTCGTACATCGTGTACGGGCCACTGAGCAACGGTGCCACCCAGGTGGTCTACGAGGGCACCCCGAATTCGCCGAACGAGCACCGGCACTTCGAGATCATCGAGAAGTACGGTGTCAGCATCTATTACACGGCCCCGACGCTGATCCGCACGTTCATGAAGTGGGGTCGCGAGATCCCCGACGCCCACGACCTGTCGTCGATCCGGCTGCTCGGGTCGGTGGGTGAGCCGATCAACCCGGAGGCGTGGCGCTGGTTCCGGGAGGTGATCGGTGCGGGCCGCTGCCCGATCGTCGACACGTGGTGGCAGACCGAGACCGGCGCCATCATGATCTCCCCGCTACCCGGCGTCACCGCCACCAAGCCGGGGTCGGCGATGGCACCGTTGCCCGGGATCTCCGCGAAGGTCGTCGACGACTTCGGCGAGGTCCTCGGCAACGGCCGGTCCGGGTACCTCGTCCTCGACCAGCCGTGGCCGGCGATGCTGCGCGGGGTGTGGGGAGACATGGACCGTTTCCGGGAAACCTACTGGTCCCGCTACGCGGAGCAGGGCTGGTACTTCGCCGGTGACGGCGCCAAGTACGACGACGACGGCGCCCTGTGGGTCCTCGGCCGCGTCGACGACGTCATGAACATCTCCGGGCACCGGATCTCCACGTCCGAGGTCGAGTCGGCGCTCGTCGGGCATCCGTCGGTGGCGGAGGCGGCCGTCGTCGGCGCGTTCGACGAGACCACCGGTCAGGGCATCGTCGCGTACGTGATCCTGCGCGAGGGTGTCACGAATGCCGGGGACACGCTCGTCGCGGAACTGCGCGCGCAGGTCGCCACCGAGATCTCCCCCATCGCCAAGCCCCGGCAGATCACCGTCGTCCCCGAACTGCCGAAGACCCGCTCCGGCAAGATCATGCGACGGCTGCTGCGTGACGTCGCCGAGGGCCGGGACCTGGGTGACACGTCCACGCTCGTCGATCCGAAGGTGTTCGACGCGATCCGCGGCGCGTAACGCGTTCCCGCCGCGCGGGCCCCGATCGCGGCGTACCGTGACCGCAGGGGACCGAACGAAGGGCCACGGATGTCACGCGCCGTGCGCGGCAGGATCGGGAACCTGCCTCAGGATCTGACCAGTTTCGTCGGCCGCCGAGGCGAGGTGGCCGAGGTGCGACGGCTGCTCTCGGCATCTCGTCTGGTGACGCTCACCGGCACGGGCGGAGTCGGCAAGACCCGGCTCGCCCTGCAGGTGGCGTCGTCGATCCGGCACGCGTTCGACGACGGCGCCTGGCTCGTCGAGTTCGGGGAACGCCGCGATTCGCAACTGGTGGCGGAGACGGTCGCCGGTGCTCTGGGCCTGCGGCAGCAGACCGCGGTCCCGACCGCCCAGATCGTCACCGAATACCTGAGCACCCGGAATCTGCTGCTCGTTCTCGACAACTGTGAGCACCTGATCGACGCGATCGCGAAGCTCGCCGAGACACTGCTGCGCTCGAGTCCGGGGCTGCGGATCATCGCGACGAGCCGGGAACCGCTCTCGATCGCCGGCGAGACGGTGCTGCGGGTGCCGCCGATGAGTGTCCCGCGGCGGGAGGACCCCCTCCCGCCGCGGGACCTCGCGCAGTACGAGGCGACGAAGCTGTTCGTCGAGCGGGCCGCCACCGCGGTACCCGGATTCGCGCTGACCGACGACAACCGGGACACGGTCGCCGCTCTCTGTTCCGAACTGGACGGGCTTCCGCTGCCCATCGAGCTCGCCGCGGCCCGGCTGCGGTCCATGTCGGTGTATCAGATTCTGGAACGACTCACCGACCGGTTCCGGCTCCTCACCGGCGGCAGCCGCACCGCCCCCGGACGACAGCAGACGCTGCGGATGAGCATCGACTGGAGCCACGACCTGTGCACCACCACCGAACAGGAGCTGTGGCGGCGGCTGTCGATCTTCTCGCACGGATTCGAACTCGACGCCGCGGAGGCGATCGCGGCCGACGGCCTGGACCCCGACGATCTGCTCGACGTCGTCGTGTCCCTCGTCGACAAGTCGATCCTGATCCGCGAGGAGTACTCCGGCGTCGTCCGGTACCGGATGCTCGGGACACTGCAGGAGTACGGGCTCGCGAGACTCGTCGAGGCCGGCGAGTACGAGACGCAGCGCAGACGGCACCGGGACTGGTACCAGGAGCTGACCCGGCGGATAGAGAGGGAATGGATCGGTCCGGCGCAGCCCGCGTGGCTCGCGCGGCTCACCCGGGAGCGGTCCAATTTCCGGGACGCGCTCGAATACTGCACGACGCAGCCCGGCGAGGCCGGGAACGGACTGCGGATCGCGAACATGCTCTACGTCTTCTGGGTTTCCCGCGGCCTCTTCAACGAGGGACGACTCTGGTTCCGGCGACTGCTCGACGCGCAGGGCGGGACACCGACACTCGAACGCGTGCAGGCACTGGCCGCAGTGTCGATCCTCGCCGCGAACCAAGGTGACATCGCCAAGGGAGCCGCCACGGTGATCGAGGCACACGACACCGCGGCCCGGCTCGGGGACCGGGCGGCCGAGATCCTCGCCACGCATGCCGCCGGACACGTGCGGATCTACGCCGGCGACCAGGCCGAGGCGATCCGGTTGCTGGGAGGAATCCTCGAGGCCGTCCGGGCCGGAGACGACCTGCTGATCCTCCTGTCCACCCTCCTCGGCCTCGCCACCGCGACCGCGGTGCTGCGCGATCGGGCCGCCAACGACGCGTACACCACGGAAATCCTCGAGATCACCGGGACCCACGGTGAGTCGCTCTACCGTTCCTATGCGCTGAGCATGCAAGGAATCGCGTTGTGGCACGACGATCCGGTGCGGGCGCGGCCACTGTTCGAGCAGTCGCTGAGGCTGAGCCGGGACCTCGACGATCTCATCGGCACGGCGATCTGTGTGGAAGCGCTCGCCTGGACCGCCACCGCCCGACGTGAGTACCGGCGCGGCGTGATCCTGCTCGGCGCCGCCGACACGCTCTGGACCGCCGTCGGCAACCCGGGCGTCGTGATACCGGCGCTGCGCTACAACCGGGACCAGGCCGTCTACGTGGACCGGCGCAGTCTCGGCGACCGTGGATTCGACGCCGCCACCCGCCGGGGATCACGGATGACGGTCGACGAGATCGTCACGTTCGCGATCGACGACCGGCTACCGGACGCCGCTCCCGCCGACCGCGAGGTCTCCGTGCTGACCCCTCGGGAGCAGGAGGTCGCCGGACTGGTCGCGGAGGGTCTGACGAACCAGGCGATCGCCGATCAACTCGTCATCTCCACACGCACCGTCCAGGGGCACGTCGAGCACATCCTGTCGAAACTCGGGTTCTCGTCCCGGACGCAGATCGCGGCATGGGTGGTCGAACGCGACCGTAACCCCCATACCGGAACGGACTGACCTGCAAAACCCGGTTCCGGGTAGGTACCCGCCTCGAAAACAGGTAGCCGTCCCGGTACTTCTACCGTCGCCGGGGTGGCACCCTCCACGGAAAAGTGGCAGTCGGACAGCCCAAGCTTCCCCAAGCCACTCGAAGTCGAGGTCACCCGATGCACGCTCACCACATCACCACCGTGGACACCTTCACGATCGGCCGCTGCGACGACTGCAGCGAACTACTCGCACCGGACGCCTCGGTCTGCTCGAGGTGTCACGGAACCGAGATCGGTCGAGCACCGTCGTCGGGCACCGGTTCGATCGTCTCGTGGACCGTCGTCGAGATCTCCGATCGCACGTGGACCGACCTCACGTCGTACACGATCGCGATCGTCGCCCTCGACGACGGCCCATGGACGTACGCGTGGATCGAGGGCGCCCCCGACACCCGGCACATGCCCATCCGCGTCCGGTACGACCAGATGATCCCGGGTGAGCTCTACCCGTTGTTCGTCCAGCAGTGACCTACGCGGTGTCCGTCAGCTGTCGAGCGACTGGTCCTTCGTCTCCCGCATGACGAGCAGCGACACGAACGTCAGCGCCGACGCGATCAGCAGATAGATCCCGACCCAGCCGACTCCGTACTCGGTGGCCAGCCACGTCGCGATGAACGGGGCCACCGCGGCACCCAGGATGCTCGACGTGTTGTACGCGATGCCCGACCCCGTGTAGCGGACGTTCGTGGGGAACAGCTCCGGGAGCACCGCACTCATCGGGCCGAAGGTCAGGCCCATCAGGATCATGCCGACGATCAGGAATCCCAGCATGCGGGCGTCACCCATGCCCTCGGGATCGAGGATCACACCGAACGCCAGGCCGAACACCATCATCGCGGCGGTGATGACGAGCAACGTGCTGCGTCGGCCGAAGCGGTCCGCGAGCCAACCCGCAACCGGGATCGTCGCCGCGAAGAACACCACTGCGACCAGCTGCAGCACCAGGAAGTCGCGGTACTGGAAGCCCGCCCCGTACCCGCCCTCGGCCGCGGTCTCGCCGGTGCCGTAGCTGAGCACCCACGTCGTCATGATGTAGAAGAGCGTGTACGTCGCGAGCATCACGAACGTGCCGATGATCAGCTGACGCCAGCTGGTCTTGAAGACCTCGGTGAGCGGGGTCTTGACCTTCTCGCCGTTGGCGACGGCCCGCGCGAACACCGGCGTCTCCTCGAGCTTGAGGCGCACGTACAGACCGATCATCACCATCAGTGCGCTCAGCAGGAACGGGATTCGCCAACCCCAGGTGAGGAACGCGCTGTCGAGATCGGGATCGGCACTGCTGGTGTAGCCGAGCATCAACGTGATCAGCAGGAACAAGCCGTTCGCGAGGAAGAAGCCGATGGGCGCACCCAACTGCGGCCACATCGCGGCCCATGCCCGCTTGCCGCTCTTCGCGGTCTCCGTCGCCAGCAGCGCGGCACCGGACCACTCGCCGCCGAGACCGAGTCCCTGACAGAACCGCATCAGCGCCAGCAGTGCCGGCGCCCACAGTCCGACCGCGTGATAGGTGGGCAGCAGTCCGATGAGGAACGTCGCGATACCCATCGTGAGCAGCGACCCGACGAGGGTGGCCTTCCGGCCGACCCGGTCACCGAAGTGACCGAACACGATCGAACCGAGCGGGCGGGCGACGAACGCGAGACCGAACGTCGCGAACGACGCCAGCAGGGCGGTCGAGTCGTTGCCCTTGGGGAAGAACAGGTGCGGGAAGACCGACACCGCGGCGGTCGCATAGATATAGAAGTCGTAGAACTCGATCGACGTGCCGACCATGCTGGCCACGACGATCCGCCGCCGAGGTACGCCCGCGACTGTGTCCCCGTCCCCCTCGGCCGCTGTTCGTTCCTCGCCGCGTTCGACGGCTTCCACGCGTTCGCTCACGCTGCACACTCCTACGCACTCACCTGCCCACAAAACAGGCATATCTCGAGTATTGGAATATCATCCCAATAGGTAGGAATTGAACACCGTGTGCAGTCGGCAGCGCAAACGAGGGGTCCGGCGCATTCACCCACAAAGAACCCGTTAAGATCCGAGGCAGGAGTGCCGGGAAGTCTGGTCGGCGACGCATTCGTCGTACCCGTATACATCCAGACGAGAGGCTTTCGTTGACCACTGCCGCACGTACCGATCTGGGCCGCTACCTCCGCACCGAAACAGTGGGCGGCTCGATCCTCCTGATCGCCGCCGCGGTCGCCGTGATCTGGGCGAACTCCCCCTTCTCCGACGCCTACACAGCGCTGCGGGACTGGCAGATCGGTCCCAGCGCCCTGCACCTGAACCTCAGCCTCGGCACATGGGCGCAGGACGGCCTGCTCGCCGTCTTCTTCTTCGTCGCCGGCATCGAACTCAAACGCGAACTCGTCATCGGCGAACTCGCCGACCGCAAGAAGGCCGCCCTGCCGATCATCGCGGCCTGCGGTGGTGTCGTGCTGCCCGCGATCATCGCGGCCGTCGTCGGCGCCGGCGCCCCCGGCATGGACCGCGGCTGGGCGATCCCGGTCGCCACCGACATCGCATTCGCGCTCGGCGTCCTCGCCCTCACCGGTTCCCGCATCCCCGCCAGCGCCCGCGTCTTCCTGCTCAGCCTCGCCGTCGTCGACGACCTGCTCGCGATCCTCCTCATCGCGGTGCTGTTCACCAGTTCGATCGCACTGCTGTGGATCCTGTCGGCCGTGGCCTGCCTGGTCGTCTACTGGGTGGCCCAGCGCAAACGCGTCACCACACCACTGCTCTACGTTCCGCTGGCCCTGCTCACCTGGTACAGCATGCACGAGGCCGGTATCCACGCCACCCTGGCCGGTGTCGCGCTGGGCCTGCTCACCCGCGTCCGCACCGATCCCGGAGAGAAGACCGCACCCGCCGGCCGCCTCGAGCACCGACTCCAGCCGTGGTCGGCGGCACTGTGCGTGCCCCTGTTCGCGCTGTTCGCCTCGGGCGTCCCGATCAACGGGGACGTGCTCGGCAAGCTGTTCACCGACCGGATCTCGCTCGCGATCGTCCTGGGCCTGCTGGTCGGCAAGACCGTCGGCATCTTCGGCGTCTCGTGGCTCGCGATCCGCCTCGGGATCGCCACGAAACCCAGCCGGCTCGGTTATCGCGACATGTTCGCCCTGTCGGTGCTCGGCGCGATCGGGTTCACCGTTAGCCTTCTGGTGGCCGATCTTGCACTCGCAGGTGTCGGCGACGGCAGCGAGGCGGACATCGCGAAAGCGGCAGTCCTCATGACATCGTTGGCTGCGTCACTGATCGGATCGGCGCTACTGTTGCGACGCGGACGGGTCCATCAGGCCCGCACCACTGTCACCGACGCGTGAGAAGAACCTGGAGGGGTCGACAAGTGAGCTTCACCAACGGCAACGGCGGCACAGGCAGCGGAAGCCGGCCCACCGGCGACGGTGTCCCGACGACGGTCTCCTCGATCCCGCTCACCGATCTCCACGATCCGCAGTCGGCGTCGATCGGCACGCTCGTCCGCGATGCGACCGCCCAGGTCTCGACGCTGTTCCGGGCCGAGGTCGAGCTCGCGAAGGCCGAGGTCACCAGCGAGGTGAAGAAGGGCCTGCAGGGCAGCCTGTTCTTCATCCTCGCGCTGGCGGTGCTGATCTTCAGCGCGTTCTTCTTCTTCTTCTTCCTCGCCGAACTGCTCAGCGTGTGGCTCGACCGGTGGGCGTCGTTCCTGATCGTGTTCGTGCTGATGCTCGCGGTCACCGGCGTTCTCGCCCTGCTCGGCTACCTGCGGGTGCGCAAGCTGCGGGCACCGAACAAGACCATCGACTCCCTCAAGCAGGCCGCGACCGTGCTGCCGGGCCAGCGCCCGGAGGCCGGCTCGCCGCTCGGCTCGGGAACGGGCGCCGTCGGCTGATTCGGCCGTGACCGTACCCGTGACACAACCCGACCCGTCCACGGTCCGTTTCGACGGACCGTGGACGCATCGTGACATCCATGCCAACGGCATCCGCATCCACATCGCCGAAACCGGGCCGTCCCGGCCCGACGCGCCCCTGGTGTTGTTGCTGCACGGTTTCGCGGACTTCTGGTGGTCGTGGCGACACCAGTTGCCGGTGTTCGCCGACGCCGGTTTCCGGACCGCGGCCGTCGATCTGCGCGGCTACGGCGACACCGACACCCCGCCCCGCGGCTACGACGGCTGGACCCTCGCCGGGGACATCGCCGGCCTGATCCGGGCGATGGGGCACACGAACGCCACCCTGATCGGGCACGCCGACGGTGGCCTGGTCTGCTGGGCCACCGCGCTCCTGCACCCCCGGCTGGTGCGCTCCATCGGGCTGGTCGGTTCACCGCACCCGATCGCGCTCAAGGAAGCCGTCCTGCGCGATCGCGGTCAACGCCGGGCACTGCTGCCGACGTTCCTCGACTACCAGGTGCCGTGGCGTCCCGAACGGCGTCTGGTGCGCGACGACGGCTTCGAGGTCGAGCGGCTGCTGCGCGCACGGTCCGGGCCGGTCTGGCCGGAGACGACCGAGTTCGCCGACGTGGCCGCCCGGCTGCGGTCCGCGATCCGCATCCCCCGCGTCGCCCACTCCGCGCTCGAATATCAGCGGTGGGCATTCCGCAGCCAGTTCCGTCCCGACGGGAAACGGTTCATGACCGCGATGGATCAGCAGGTGTCGATCCCGGTCCTGCAGATCCACGGCGACCTCGACCCGTACGTACTGAAACGGACCGTCGAACGCTCCACCCGGCACGCACCGGGTCAGCAGCTGCACTCGATCCCCGACGTCGGCCACTTCGCGCACCAGGAGGCACCCGCCGAGGTGACGGCCGAAATGCTGCGCTTCGCGCTCGCGTCGCGCTGAGCGGTCAACCGTTCTTGTCGGAGGTCAGGAAGTCGAGCAGGATCTGCCGACTGTGCTGTGCGGGAAGGCTGCCGTACGCGTCGTCGAAGGCGTGATCGGCGAAGGGCAGCACCTCGAGGGTGGAATCGTCACCGTTGGCGCGGAGCTCGTCGTGGAGTCGACGGACGGAGGCCGGTGGCGCGCTGTGGTCGCGGTCGCCGACAACCAGCAGGGTGGGCGGCAGACCGGGCCCGACGGCAGCGAGCGGGGAGACCTCCGCGTAGCGGTCCGGGACCTGATCGGGGGTGCCACCGGTGAACAGTTCCGCGGCGTTACGGCTGCCGAGAACGTCCCGTTCCCACATCTCGGTGACGTCGTTGCCCGGATAGAAGCCGACGACCGATGCCGGCGGGGGCGGAGTCGGGCCTCCGTCGGTGGCGGTCAGCGTGCCGTTCTGCAGGCGGTAGGCCGTGTTCATCGCCAGGGTGCCGCCGGCAGACATTCCGCCCAGGGCAATCCGATCGGGGTCGAGTCCGTACTCGTCGGCGTGCTCGCGCACCCAGCGCAACGAGGTGACCAGGTCCTGCGGTGCCGCCTCCCAGGTGGGTCGGTCCTGCGTGGCCAGCCGGTACTGCACGGCGAACACGGCGACGCCGCGGTCGGCGAGCCAACGGCCCGTCCCCCGCAGGTCCGCCTTGTCGAACGTGTGGAAACCACCGGCGTGCGCGAGGATCGCGGCAGGAATCTTCCCCGCCGACAGGTCGGCCGGGTCGTGGCCCGCCGGCAGGTACACGTCGACATCGAGAGGTTCGCCGTCGCGGACGGTGTAGGTACGGATCGCGTCGGGTGTGGTTCCCGGGTACGCGAGTTGCGTGCCGACATCCCGCCAGGAGATGTCGGTGTCGGCTCCGGCCGCCGCGACGATCTGGGTGCTGCCGATCCCCAGCGCCGCAACGAGTGCGACGGAACCGATCGCGGTGATCGCGGCACCCCATCGGCGGAGCCCGGCGCGCCAGGCGAGCAGCGCGAGGACGGTCCCGCACAGCGCGAAGAGGGCCATGTGGAACGGGTACTGGCCGCCGAGGACAGGGCCGAACAGGCCCACCTTCGGGATCGACGGGAAGTAGGCGCCGATCATGACGGTCGCGAGCAGCACGGCGATGAGCGTGGCCACCGTCGCTGCGACTGCGCGTGCAATACGTGTGGGTAGGCCGGGTGAATCGGTCGGCATCGTGGTTTCCGCTCCTGTGGGTGTGAAGAAATGTGAGGGTCGATCGACCCCTTCACTGTCGGCCGCGAGGCCGGGCGTCCACCTCCCCCGAGAGAGCCAACTTCCCGGGTAGCTCTCACGAGGGACGCGCCCACCCGCACGGGTGGCCGACAATCGACGACGTGGAAGCCGCACCGCACCCGAACCCGTCCGGATCGAGCCTGGCCGATGCGGTCCGGGCCGGTTCCGGTGAACTCTTCACCCTCGAGCCGATGCCGCTGCCCGGGCTCTCGTGGCCACGCGCACTGCGGTGGCTCCCTCACGTACTTCTCGTCGTCCTCGCGGTTCTGCTGTCGATGACGGGGGCGGACGACACCGCGATGGTGCTGGCGACGGCGCACGCGGCGACGATCGTCGTGGCGTTGCGGTGGCCGGTGCCGGCCTGGTGGATCTCGCTGGGGTTCGTCGTCGTGCAGGCTGTCGCCCATCCACCGAGCTACGACAACCAGCAGTGGATGTGGCTGGTCCACGCGATCGTCCTGGCGTTGCTGGCCTTCCGGGTCCGGACGGCCACCGCCCTCGTTGCGGCAGTGGTGAGTGTCGCTGTCGCGGTGGTGCTCGAACTGCTCGGGATGCAGATCGGGTCCTGGCTCGTCGTGGGTGCCGCGGCCATGGAGTTCGCGTGTGCGGTCGCCCTCGGCATCCTGGCGCACGGGTGGCGGACCGACCGGGCGAATCTGGCCGCCCAGATGGAGCTGAACGCCCGAGAGAGGGCCCAGCGAACCGTTCTCGAGGAGCGATCGGCGATCGCCCGGGAACTCCACGACGTGATCGCGCACCACATGTCGGTGATCTCCATCCAGGCCCAGGCGGCGCCGTACCGTGTCGAGAACCCCCCGGACGAGCTCGTGAACCAGTTCCGGCAGATTCGGGAGACGGCACTCGACGGTCTCGCCGAGCTACGGGCCCTCCTCGGGGTGCTCCGGCCGACCCCGGACGGTGCCGCTCCGACGACGCCCCAGCCGTCGTTGGACGACATACCGGCACTGGTCGATTCGATGCGCGCGGCCGGCGTCACCGTCACCCTCGATCGACGCGGCCCTCTGGACACCCTCCCCGATGGGGTTCAGCTGGCGCTGTACCGAATTCTGCAGGAATCCTCGAGCAACGTGGTGCGCCACGCGTCAGGGGCAGCCACCCGCGTCGAACTCGTCCACACCGGGGAGGCGGTCACGTTGTGCGTGTCCAACGACAGGCCGCCGCAGCCCACCCCGACGATGGACCTGTCCCCCACCGACGGTCACGGGCTGATCGGCATGCGCGAACGCGCGGTGATGCTCGGAGGTCACCTGACCGCGGGTCCCACGCAGTCCGGCAGATTCGAGGTCCGGGCCGAGCTGCCCACCCGGGCGGCGACGTCGTGAACGACAATCTCCGAGCATGAGCATCCGAGTCGTCATCGCCGACGATCAGGCGATGGTTCGTGACGGCTTCTCGGTTCTGCTGGGCGCGACAGCGGACATCGACGTGATCGCAACCGCGGGCAACGGGGTCGAGGCTGTCGCGTTGGCGGCGGAACTGGAGCCGGACGTCGTGTTGATGGACATCCGGATGCCGTTCCTCGACGGCATCGAGGCCACCCGCCGGATCGTCGCCGCCGGCGGGTCGGCACCCCACGTCCTGGTGCTCACCACCTTCGACCTCGACGAGTACGTCTATCAGGCACTGCGGGCGGGCGCGGCCGGATTCCTCCTCAAGGAGGCATCCGCCGCCGACCTCGCCGACGCCGTCCGAACCGTCGCACGTGGCGACGCACTGCTCTCGCCCGATCTCACCAGGCGGCTGATCACCGAGTTCTGCCGCCTGGAGCAGCCTCGCGACGACACCGCGCGGGTGCACGCTCTCACGGCACGCGAGTCGGAGGTGCTCGTCCTCATCGCGAGCGGTCTGTCCAACAACGAGATCGCGGCGAAGCTCTTCGTCTCGGAGGAAACCGTCAAAACCCACGTCGGCAGGATCCTCGGCAAACTGCAGCTCCGGGACCGCACCCAGGCCGCCGTCTACGCCTACGAGTCCGGACTCGTCCGCCCCAAGGGCTAGGAGACGTATTCCCGGTCCCTTCCGGATCAGACGATGCACACCCCGGTGTCGACGGCAGCAGTGGAGCCGTCGGCCTGCTCGAGCTGGCGCGACACCTCGTTCGCGGTGAGGACGAACCCGGTGTCGCTGTCGTCCACGGCGGCACCGAACACGACACCGAGAACCCGGCCCTGCTCGTCGACGAGCGGGCCCCCCGAATTGCCCTGGCGGATCGACCCGCGCACCGTGTACACCTCACGTTCGACGGTGCCGTCTCGGTAGATGTCGGGGCCACGGAGGTTCAGGATCTCGCGGATGCGAGCGGCGCTGGCCGTGTACGGGCCGCCGCCCGGGTAGCCGAGCACGATCGCGCTGTCACCGGTCCGGGCCGGATCGGGCGCGAAGTCCAGCGTCGGCGCGGACAGCCCGGGGACGTCGAGGATCGCGACGTCGACGGCCGGATCGAACACCACGACGTGGGCGTCGAGCGGTCCGGCAGCCGTGTCGACGACGACCGTCGTGGTGCCGGCCACGACGTGCGCGTTGGTCATCACCCGTCCGGGTTCGACGACGAAACCGGAGCCTTCGAGCGCCTTCTGGCAGCTCGGGGCGGCACCGCGGATCCGCAGCACGCTCGGCTGCAGCTGCTGGGCGATCGGGCTCGCGAGCACACTCGGGTCGGGTGGTTCCACGTCGGTGATCGGGGTGCGTCCGAACGGTCCGATGACGTCGGGCAGGCCGGACGTGTCGAGCAGCGCCGAGAATTCGCCGGGTACCTGCCGCAGCCAGTCGGGGGCGACGTCGTCGACGGTGCTGAGGACCTTCGAGCCGCGGACGGCGGTCGCGACGTTCGCCTGTGTGGACGTGGCGAGCGGGATCGCGAGCAGCCAGGCCGCGGCGAGGACCGCGACGAGTTGCAGTCCGGCACCGACGGTGCTGTCGACACCACGGGCGACGGGACTGTGCATGCTGCCGCGGGCGGCGCGGCCGAGCACCATGCCGGCGACCTCGCCGATCACGACGAGCACGACGATGAGGGCGATCCCGGCGAGGACCCGCATCCGGCCCTCGTCGACGTGGACGAGCACGTGCGGGGCGACGAGAATGCCGGCGACGGCGCCGAGCACGACGCCCAGGAACGCGAGGGCCGACGCCACCGCCCCCTGCCGCCATCCCGACGATGCGGCCAGCAACGCGACCAGGACGACGGCCAGGTCGATCCATCCGGATCCGCTCAACGCTCCCCCTCTTCACCTACGCCGGTCGCGATCCGGGTCAGTGTGACGTCGAGGTCCCGGACGTCGCGGTGGTCCCAGTCGAGTTCCCACCCGGACACCGCGAACAGGCCGGCGAGGACGCCGGCGGTGAACCCCCACACGAGCATGCCGTCGACCTCGAATGCGGGCCCCTGGTAGCCGGCACGGTGCCGGACCTGGAACCGGTTGTCGGGGTCGATCAGGTCGCGCACCGGTACCCGGACCACACGTTCGGCCTCGGCGGCGTCGACGACGCCGACGGGACTGGGGTCGTGCCAGTACGCGAGGACGGGGGTGACATCGAATCCGGAGGGCGGGATGAAGATCTCGGGCAGTGTCGCGAGCGGTCGGACACCGGACCGGAGCAGCCCGGTCTCTTCTTCCGCTTCCCGCAGTGCGGTGTCGACGGGGCCGTCGTCCTCGGGGTCGGCGGCGCCGCCGGGGAAGGCGATCTGGCCGCTGTGCTGGCGCATCGTCGACGCCCGCTGGGTCAGGAGGATGTCGGCGTCGGCGGGCAGGCCACCGACCGCGACGGGGTCGGCGTCGACGGATCCGCCGAACAGCACCAGCACCGACGCGGGACGCACCGGTCGGCCGTGCGGGGGACGCCGGTTCAGGATGGGGTTGACCCGGTTGGGGTCGGAGGGAAGCGTGTGGGTGACGGCGCGCAACCATTCCGGTGCGGCCGCGGGATCCACGAGACGCCCGGTCATACGGTGACTCCCAGGTGCTCGTGGACGGCGGCGGCGATGTCGTCGACACTGCGGAACTGCTGCGGCAGGATCTTCGCGACCGTGCCGTCGGGCCGGATCAGCACCGACACCGGCAGCACCGACGGCGATCCGACGGCGGCCTGGACGCGGGCGGACCCGTCCTGGACGCCGGGCAGGTGGACGCCGTATTCGGCGAGGCGGCTCAGTCCGTTGGCCTCGTGGGGGTCGGTGTGCACGGTCAGCACGGTAACCGCGCCGGACGCCCGATCCGCGTACTGCTGCAGATACGGCAGTTCTTCCCGGCACGGTCCGCACCAGTAGGCCCAGATGTTGAGCAGGACGGGGGTGCCGGCCAGTGCCGCCCCCAGGTCGACGGGGCTGCCGTCGCCGAGGCATTCGAGAGTGATGCCCGCAAGGACCGCACCGTCCGGGGCCGGGCCGGTGGGGGCGGGGCACGCGGCGAGGTCGGCGTCGGCGCGCAGCGGTGCGAGGGCTTCCGGGGTGTCGGCGGCCCGCCGCTCCAACTGGGCGGTCGACCGGCCCGATCCGGGGTAGTCGCCGACCTGTTCTCCGCCGTTGTCGCGCGGCCAGATCGCGACGACCAACGCCACGATCACGATCAGCGCGGCCAGACTCCACCGCGCTCCGCTCGATATCCGCATGCCGCTCACACACCTGCCAGTTCGAGTAGATGTTCGGTTTCGGGCCCCTTCACCAACTTGGCAGCCGTGACCTTGTCGGTGGGGCCGAGACCGTACGACGGGCAGTCCTTGGCGAGCACGCACACCCCACACGCGGGCGTCCGGGAGTGGCACACGCGGCGGCCGTGGAAGATCACGCGGTGCGACAGGTCGGTCCACTCCTTGCGTTCGACGAGCGCGCCGACGGCGTGCTCGACCTTGACCGGATCGGTCTCGTCGGTCCATTTCCAGCGTCGGACGAGCCGCCCGAAGTGGGTGTCGACTGTGATTCCGGGCACGCCGAACGCGTTGCCGAGGACGACGTTCGCGGTCTTGCGGCCGATCCCGGGCAGCGCCACGAGCTCCTTCAGCGTGCGCGGAACCTCACCGTCGTGGCGTTCGAGCAGCGCCTGCCCGAGACCGATGATCGACGTGGCCTTGTTGCGGTAGAAACCGGTGCTGCGGATGTACTCCTCGAGTTCGGTGAGGTCCGCTTCCGCGTAATCGCGGGCGTCCCGGTAGCGCGCGAACAGGGCCGGAGTTACCTGGTTGACCCGCACGTCCGTGCACTGCGCGGACAGGATCGTGGCGACCGTGAGCTCGAGCGGATTCGTGAAGTCGAGCTCGCAGTAGACGTGCGGGAAGGCCACCTGCAGTCGGCGGTTCATCCGCCGGGCGCGGCGCACCAACGCGAGCCGGGATTCGCCCGTGACGGTCGTCTGCGCGCCCGATTCGTCGTTGTCTGCTCTGGTCTCGTGCACCCCGACAACTCTACGGACTGCGTACCCGGCCGGTTTCCGGACTGTGTCGCATCCGAGACCTTCGCAGTGTTTACTTCCCCGTATGCAAGGTCTGGCTGTCGTGCTGTTTCCTGTGCTGCTCATGCTGTTCGCGCTGGCCATGGAGCGGGTCGAGTTCCGTCTCCGTCGGCTGACGGTCCGTGAGCAGGAGGTCGAGGAGTTCCTCGACCAGGCGAGTCAGGACGAGGTCGCGACCCTCGCGAACGAGGGGTTCCCGCACGCGATGGCCCGGTTCAATCGCCGCCGCAAGCGTGGCCGGGACGGCTCCGCCGACACCGAATCGCGCGACGATCTGCACGCCGTCCCTGCGCCCGGGGACGACCCGGACGACGGCCCGCAGGCCGACCGCCGCGCGAGCTGACGCCGGGTCCGGAGCGGATTGCCGGAAAAGTCGCGAAACTCGCTGTGGTGTCCGTGACTCGTCACACAGCCACTACAAGTAGACTTCGTACGCACCGGTTGCATGTCTCCCGTGTCGCCGTGCCGAAACTTGCATTCGACGAACAGTTTTTAGGAGCGCACGTGGACGAGGTTCTCGCCAGAGCCGGCATCTTCCAAGGAGTCGAGCCCTCGGCGGTGGCTGCGCTGGTCAAGCAGCTTCAGCCGGTCGACTTCCCACGCGGGCACGTCATCTTCAACGAGGGTGAGCCCGGTGATCGGCTGTACATCATCGTCTCCGGCAAGATCAAGCTCGGTCGGCGGTCGCCGGACGGTCGTGAGAACCTGCTGACGATCATGGGCCCGTCCGACATGTTCGGTGAGCTGTCGATCTTCGACCCGGGTCCCCGCACGTCGACGGCCACCACCGTCACCGAGGTCCGTGCGGTGCAGATGGATCGTGACGCCCTCAAGTCGTGGATCGATCAGCGCCCCGAGATCGCGGAGCAGCTGCTGCGCGTCCTCGCCCGCCGGCTGCGTCGCACCAACAACAACCTCGCGGACCTGATCTTCACCGATGTCCCGGGTCGTGTCGCCAAGGCGCTGCTGCAGCTCGCACAGCGGTTCGGCACCCAGGAGGCCGGTTCGCTCCGCGTGACGCACGACCTCACGCAGGAAGAGATCGCGCAGCTGGTCGGCGCGTCCCGCGAAACCGTCAACAAGGCACTCGCCGACTTCGCGCACCGCGGTTGGCTGCGTCTCGAAGGCAAGAGCGTGCTCATCTCCGATTCGGAGCGCCTGGCACGCCGCGCCCGCTGATCGCGACCGGATCTACATCTGAAGATTCGCGTTCGAAGCCGCCTCGTCTCCCACAGAGACGGGGCGGCTTCGCTGTATCGCGGACTTCGGCGGCACAGTGGCATGAGCCTTCATGGTCTCGTCACGATCACATGTGCAGCGATCGTCCTTCCCGGAACGCTGATGCGGCGCCGGAACCCCGACGCCCCCACCCGAATCGCAGTTCCTCGGCAAGCCTGACGAATCCGCGTTCCTCGGAGTGGGCCGAAGTCAGTGGCATCCACCATCGGAGCGCGCTTCGGGAGCGGATGCCACTCGACCGGATACGGCTGCCAGCGCGCAGCCGACCAGACAACGCGCCAGTACGCGGACGACGGGCGACCGAGAGGCTGACGCCACAGTTCGACCGAGATCGCTACCGATGCCCATGGGTCACTCCTTGCTACGAGGTCCTGATGCTTCGTGCCGGGACGAAAGGGGCGGCACTCACGGCGATTCGGCGCGCTCGGTGGCTGTGAAGCCCACTTTCGCGTGTGTGCCGTCGCAGAAGGGTTTGGATCGAGACGCGCCGCAACGGCAGAGGAAAACAGTCTTTCCACCGCTCAACTCGTAGACGGCGCCGCCGTGATCCACCACGCGCACAGGACCTTTGATCTGCAGCGGACCGTTGTCGACCGTTGTGACCGTCACGGGCGGCTGCCCTGCGTTCCGATCGTCGACTCCCTGACGGTGGGACATGCACTCGGCCTTTCATCCTCGAAACAACACCCTGCGAGAGGGACTCCCGGTCACCGCTCACGGCGGCACGCGATCGGGATCAGACTGCCCGCTCCAATTGACCGGTTACCCTACGGGGGTATGGTTATCTCTGGCAACCCGATCTCACCCCCAGGGGCAAGGGCTGCGGATACGAACAGGAACGGCCCGGCCTGGCGGCGCACCTCGGGGTTCGCCGCCAGGCCGGGCAGAGATATCACCTCCGGGCATCTCCGCCCGGGCGGTAACCACAAGAAAGAAAGGACACGCATGTCCAACACAAGTACCTACCGCGTCACCGGCATGACCTGCGGAGGTTGCGTCGGCAAGGTCACCGGCAAGGTCGAGCAGATCCCCGGCATCACCGATGTCGACGTCGATCTCGCGGCCGGCAGCATCACCGTGACCAGCGACGACCCGATCAGCGACGCCGCCGTCGAGCAGGCCGTCGAGCAGGCCGGGTACCGGATCGCCGGCAACTGACGACCCCCCGGCTACGCGAACCCTTCGTAGACCTCGGGCCTGGTCGGCTCGTTACAGATCCAAGGCCCGAGGCCTACGCGCACACAGTTCGAGTGCGTCCCGCAGCGGCATTCACCACAAGCCCCCGAGGACCGTCGGGTCGCGCCTCCGTCGCAGTCCGACAACACTGTCGCCGACGTCCACGACCTGCACGCGTGGACCCTCACCACCGATGTGGATGTCGCCACCGTCCAGGTCGAATCCGGGGCTACGGGCTCCCGTTGTCAGGAAGACCTCACCTGGCGACCCTCGCCGGGTGCCACCGGATCGCTCAGGCCGAACGCATACCGAGTTCGACGTCAGCTGCGCAGGTACTCCAGCTGCACCCGCACCGACTGCTCGGCCGCGGGCCACAGGGTTTCGTCGACGTCCGTGTAGACGTGTTCGACGACGGCGCGGACGTCGGCGTCGGCTCCGAGGACGTCGAGGGCGCCGCGCACCTGCGCGAGGCGGTCCTCACGGTGGGCGAGATAGTACCGGGCGACGGCCTGCAGGTCGGGCAGTTCGGGACCGTGGCCGGGCAGGCCGACACGTCCGGGGCCGAGGTCGATGAGCATCCGCAGGGAGTCGAGATAGTCGCGGAGGTTGCCGTCGGATGCGTCGAGGACGGTGGTGCCGCGGCCGAGGATGGTGTCGGCGGTGAGGACCGATCCTTCGCCTTCGATCACGAACGACACCGAGTCGGCGGTGTGCCCGGGGGTACGCAGGACGCGCAGGGTGAGGCCGGCGGCCTCGATCGTCTCGTCGTGGTCGAGGCCGCCGCCCCCGCCGCGCCGGAATTCTTCGCGCACCGCGCGCACCGGGGCACCGGTCAGTTCGTGGAACCGATCGATGCCGCCGGTGTGGTCGTGGTGCCGGTGCGAGATCAACGTCAGGACGACGGTGCCGGCGCCGGCGACGCGCGCGAGATGCTCGGGGTCGTCCTCGCCGGGGTCGACGACGATACAGTCGTCGCTCCCGGGCGCCCTCAGGATCCACGTATTGGTGCCGTCGAGCGAGTACATGCCCGGATTGTGCTCGAGCATCACCGCCGCGACGGGCGTGACCTGGCGGAGCTGGGCGTACGCGGGGTGCGCAATCGTCATGTCCCGCACCCTAGTCGAGGACGACGCCGTCACATGTGGGTGCCGCCGTCGATGCGGATCTCGGTGCCGGTGACGAACGCGCCGTCGTCGGACGCGAGCATCGCGACGACGCTCGCCACGGTCTCCGGCGGCGCGAAGCCCTCACCGATCCACGGGTACAGCTTGCCGATGAGCGACGGATCGCAACCCTCCTCGGGGAAACCGGGGTTGCTGGTCATCCCGGATGCGATGCTTCCGGGCTGCACCGAGACGGCCCGCAGGCCCTGCTTGGCGTATTCGAGGGCGATGGCGTGGGTGAACGACTGGATGCCGCCCTTGGATGCCGCGTAGGCCGCCATGTAGGGGTGCGCGAACTCCGACGACGTGGAGCTGAAGTTCACGATCACACCCTTGCCGTTCTCGAGCAGCGCGGGCAGCGACTGCCGGGTGACGAGGAAGGTGCCGGTGAGGTTGGTGCCGATGACGGTGTTCCAGAAGTCCAGGGTGGTGTCGGCGGTGTGCGACGAGCGCAGGATGCCGGCAGCGTTGACGAGCACGTCGAGGCCACCCAGGTCGGCGATGGCTCCGCCGAGGTTCTCGCGGACGGAGGTTTCGTCGGAGATGTCGGCGACGACGATGCGCAACCGGTCGGCGGCGCCGGCGGTGTCGGCGCGCTCCCGGGTGACCGCCAGACCGGCCTCGGACACGTCGGCGGCGGCCACGGTGGCGCCCTCTTCGAGGAGCCGGGCCACCACGGCCTGGCCGATGCCGGAGCCGGCTCCGGTGACGAGTGCGCGGCGTCCGTCGAAACGCTTCATGGTCTGTCCTCTTTCGCGGGGGTCGGATCGAACTGATGGCACAATAGGCATAGTTGGCACGCTGTGTCAGGCGTTTCGGAAATTTTTCGGATTCGACCGAGTACGCTGCCGATTCGACCCGACCCGAGGAGCAGCCCCATGCCCGGCACCCGATCCGTGCCGTCACTGACGGAGCGCCGCAAGATGCAGACGCAAGTCGACATCTCGCATCACGCCGCCGAGTTGTTCTCGCGGCGCGGCGCATCGGCGGTGACCGCCGAGGAGATCGCGGCGGCCTCGGGCATCGGCCTGCGCACGTTCTATCGGTACTTCCGCACCAAGGAGGACGCCGTCTCTCCGCTGCTGGCGGGCGGCGTGACCACCTGGATCGACTACCTCACCGAGGAGGCGGAAAGGGCCGGGGAGGACGGACCCGATTCGGCCGCACGGCCACTCGCACACGCCCTCGAACGGGCGACCCGGCGGGCCCTCACCCCGTCCGGGGACGTGAGCGAGGAGATGCTGCAGTGGACGCGCGGGCTGCTGCGGACTGTCCGCAGCGAACCCGGCCTGCAGGCGGTGTGGCTTCGCGTGCAACACGATTCGGAAGAGGGACTGGTGGCGGCGATCGGGCCGCTGATGGGGCCCGATGCCGACCCCTTGACGGTCCGACTGGTCGCGGCGTCCGCGAACGCCGCGATGCGGGTGGCCGTCGAGACATGGGCGGCGAGCGACGCACCGACGTCCGGTCCGGGCGGCCCGGCGGAACTGGCCGTCGACTGCATGCGGCGACTCGTCGAGCAGGTGCGGTCGGGAATGTCACCGACCCCCGGAAACGTCTGAGGCGCACCTCTTTCCAGAGGTGCGCCTCAGGCGTGGCTGCGACTCAGCGCACCTCGGCGATCAGTTCGACCTCGACGGGCGATCCGAGCGGCAACTCGGCGACACCGACGGCGGAACGGGCGTGGACGCCGGCGTCCCCGAACACCTCTCCGAGGAACTCGGACGCCCCGTTGACCACACCGGGCTGCGCCGTGAATCCTTCGGCGGAGGCGACGAATCCGACGACCTTGACGATCCGCACGATCGAATCGAGGCCGACGAGCGCGTCCACCGCGGCGAGCGCGTTGAGGGCGCACTGGCGGGCGGCGGCCTTGGCGTCGGCGTCGGACACGTCCGCGCCGAGCTTGCCGGTGATCGAGAGTGCGCCGTCGACGAACGGCAACTGACCGGACGTGTGGACGTGGTTACCGGTGCGCACGGCCGGCACGTAGGCCGCGACGGGAGCGGCCACGGCGGGCAGTTCGATACCCAGTTCCGCGAGGCGCGCGGTCCAGGACTGCGTCGTATCCGACTGCGTGTTCTCTGCCATGCGCGTCAGGCCTTGGGGCGCTTGAGGTACGCCACGTGCTGCTCACCGGTCGGGCCGGGCAGCACCGTCACCAGTTCCCAGCCGTCGCCGCCCCACTGGTCGAGGATGGCCTTGGTCGCGTGCGTCAACAGCGGCACGGTCGCGTACTCCCACGTCGTCAATTCGCTCATGCCGCCGAGCCTATCCTCCGCCCGGATCGCGTCTTCGACTTATAGGCTCGTGCTCGTGGCGACACCGACGAACAGGACAGTGCAGGGCACGTGGCCGCCCGGCGCAGACGCGGCGCGGCTGCATTTCGTGTCCGGCAAGGGCGGCACCGGCAAGTCGACGGTGGCTGCCGCGTTGGCGCTGGCGCTGGCGGCGGGCGGGCGCCGGGTGCTGCTCGTGGAGGTGGAGGGCCGGCAGGGCATCGCGCAGTTGTTCGACGTGCCGCCGTTGCCGCCACAGGAGACCAAGATCGCGACCGCGGAGGGCGGCGGCGAGGTGGTGGCGCTGGCCGTCGATCTGGAGACGGCGTTCCTCGAGTACCTCGACATGTTCTACAACCTGGGTTTCGCGGGCCGGGCGATGAAGAAGATCGGTGCGGTCGAGTTCGCGACGACGCTCGCGCCGGGCCTGCGGGACGTGCTGCTCACCGGCAAGATCAAGGAGTGCGTGGTCCGCACCGATCGGGAGGGCCGGCGGGTGTACGACGCGGTGGTGGTGGATGCGCCGCCGACCGGGCGGATCGGGAAGTTCCTCGATGTCACCCGGGCGATGTCGGATCTCGCGAAGGGCGGTCCGATCCATTCGCAGAGCCAGGGTGTGGTGCGGTTGCTGCATTCGGAGGAGACGGCGGTGCATCTGGTGACGTTGCTCGAGGCGTTGCCGGTGCAGGAGACGGCGGATGCGGTCGCCGAGCTCGAGGCCGCCGATCTGCGGATGGGCACGGTGATCGTGAACCGGACCGGTACGGCGTTCCTGCCCGAGGATGCGCTGGCCGACGCCGCGAAGGGCCGGATCGACGCCGACGCGGTGCGCACCGGGCTGTCCCGGGCGGGGGTGACGCTGTCGGACGACGACTTCGCCGGTCTGCTGACCGAGACGATCGAGCATGCGGCCACGCTGGCCGCGCAGGACGAGAGTGCCGCACAGCTGGACGAGGTGGAGGTGGCCCGCATGTATCTGCCTGCGCTGGTGGACGGCGTCGACCTCGGGGGGCTGTACGAGCTCGCCGAGCAGTTGAGCGAACAGGGTGTGCGATGACGGCGACGACACGGCCGCGGTCCGCGCCGGCTCTCGATCTGGGTTCCGTGCTCGTCGATCCGGGCACGCGCGTCGTCGTGTGCTGCGGCGCGGGCGGGGTCGGGAAGACGACGACGGCGGCGGCGATGGCGTTGCGGGCGGCCGAGCAGGGCCGCCGGGTCGCGGTACTGACGATCGATCCGGCGCGCCGGCTCGCGCAGGCGCTGGGCGTGCAGGACCTGGACAACGAGCCGCAGCTGGTGCAGCTCGCACCGGGTTCGACGGGTGAACTGCACGCGATGATGCTGAACATGCGGCGCACGTTCGACGAGATGGTGCTCGAGCATTCGGCACCCGACAAGGCCGAGCAGATCCTCGCGAACCCCTTCTATCAGACGGTGGCGACCTCGTTCTCCGGAACGCAGGAGTACATGGCGATGGAGAAGCTCGGCCAGCTCGCCGCCGACGATCGCTGGGATCTCGTCGTCGTGGACACGCCGCCGTCTCGTAATGCGCTCGATTTCCTGGATGCGCCGCAGCGGCTCGGCGCTTTCCTCGACGGACGGATGATCCGGCTGCTCACCGCACCGGGCCGGGGCATCGGACGGCTCGTGACCGGGGCGATGGGGTTGGCCCTGAAGGGCGTGTCGACGGTGGTGGGCAGCCAGATGCTGTCCGATGCGTCGGCGTTCGTGCAGTCGTTGGACTCGATGTTCGGGGGTTTCCGGGAGCGGGCGACCCGCACGTACCAGCTGCTGCAACAGCCGGGCACGCAGTTCGTCGTGATCGCGGCCGCCGAACCGGACGCGCTGCGCGAGGCCGCGTTCTTCGTCGACCGGCTCTCGCACGATCACATGCCGCTCGCCGGGCTGGTTCTCAACCGAACGCATCCGACGCTGTGTCCGCTGCCCGCCGATCATGCGCTCACCAGCGCGGACGTTCTCGACGAGCGGGGTTCGTCGGATACGACGGACCCGGTGGACGAACTGACGTCGGCGGTTCTGCGGATCCACGCCCAGCGGGCGGTGACTGCACGGCGCGAGGTACGGCTGCTGAGCAGGTTCACGGCGTCGCACCCCCATGTCCCGATCATCGGGGTGCCGTCGCTGCCGTTCGAGGTGTCGGATCTCGAGGCGCTGCGCGCCGTGGGAGATCAGTTGACCCGGCGGGGCTGAGCGCCCCGCCCGGGTCCGCCCGTTCAGACCACGGACTGGTGCTGACGCTGGGCCTCGAAGAACGTGGCCCAGGACTCGACTTCGGGGTGCTGCTTGAGCAGGGCCCGGCGCTGGCGTTCGGTCATACCACCCCATACCCCGAATTCGACGCGGTTGTCGAGGGCGTCCGCCCCGCACTGCATGAGAACCGGACAGTGCCGGCAGATGGTTGCGGCCTTGCGCTGTGCGGCGCCGCGGACGAAGAGCTGGTCGGGGTCTACCTCTCGGCATCGAGCCTGGGCGACCCACTGGATTCGAGCTTCTGCCTTCTCGTAGTCGAGCCTCGTATCGGGGCTGGTCATGTGCATTCGGTTCCCCTTCGTCCGAACGCCGTTCCCCACGGCGCCCGGAATGCTCCGACAGTTCCCGAGTATCACGTGGGAACTGCACCACATTCCTAATCCAGTGTTAGCTGTATCACACCGGTGAGAGTCAATTTAGGTAAAGAACGTCCGGGATGCAAGACGGAGACGGAAGATTCTGGTACATACGTGCCAAGTTCGCGGCATTTGACCTGATCAAAGCCCCTGTTCATGCTCGGACGCATGTCCAGATGGTCGCGTACACCGGGCAAACGGCCGGTTCGACGTACTGTGTAGGACGTGTCGAGAGCCAAAACGATCGCCAAGCTCGCGGGCTGCTCCGCCCTCGCCGGTGTCCTGCTCGCCGGAGTCCTGTTTCCGCTGGCAGGGGGGTTCGGGTACGCCTCCAACCGCGCCACGGACGCCGTCGACAACGTCTCCGCCGAACTCGTCGAGGGCACCGTCCCCGCAGTGACGACGATGACCGACGTCACCGGCAAACCGATCGCGTGGTTGTACGAGCAACGCCGCTTCGAGGTGCCGAGCGATCAGATCTCCAACGAGATGAAACTCGCGATCGTCTCCATCGAGGACAAGCGCTTCGCCGACCATCACGGCGTCGACTGGCAGGGCACGATGCGGGCGTTCATGACGAACACCACGACCGGTGAGGTCCAGCAGGGTGCGTCGACGATCGACCAGCAGTACGTGAAGAACTACCAGCTGCTCGTGGTCGCCAAGAACGACGCCGAACGCCGGGCCGCGATCGAGACGACACCGGCCCGCAAGATCCGGGAGATCCGGATGGCGCTGACGCTCGACAAGAAGCTCACCAAGGACGAGATCCTCACCCGCTATCTGAACCTGGTGCCGTTCGGCAACGGCTCGTTCGGGGTGCAGGATGCGGCGCAGACGTACTTCGGTATCGACGCCAAGGACCTGTCCGTGCCGCAGGCGGCGATGCTCGCCGGCATGGTGCAGTCCAGTTCGGCGCTGAACCCGTACACGAACCCGGAGGGTGTTCTCGAACGCCGCAACACGGTTCTCGACACGATGATCGCGAACATCCCGGACCGGGCCGAGGAGATCCGCGCCGCCAAGAGCACCCCGCTGGGTGTGCTCCCCCAGCCCAACACGCTGCCGCGTGGCTGCATCGCCGCCGGTGACCAGGGCTTCTTCTGCGACTATGCGCTGCAGTACCTGGCGTCGACCGGTCTGAGTCGCGACGAGATCAACCGCGGCGGCTACACGATCAAGACGACGCTCGACCCGGCGGTGCAGCGTTCGGTGAAGTCCGCGCTGGTCGCCAACGCCGACCCGAAGCTCGACGGCATCGCGAACGTCATGAACGTGGTGCAGCCCGGGCAGGATCAGCACCGGGTGCTGGCGATGGCGTCGAGTCGCACGTACGGTCTCGACACCGAGGCCGAGCAGACCGTCCAGCCGCAGCCGTACACGCTCGTCGGGCACGGCGCAGGCTCGATCTTCAAGATCTTCACCACGGCTGCCGCGATGGAGAAGGGCCTCGGCACCAGCGCGGTCCTGGACGTGCCGCAGCGGTTCGAGGCGCGGGGCATGGGCAACGGTGGTGCGGCGGGCTGCCCGCCGGCGACGTACTGCGTGCAGAACGCCTCCAACAGCTACGCCCCGAAAATGTCGGTGACCGATGCGCTGGCGCAATCACCCAACACGGCGTTCGTGAAACTGATCCAGTCGACCGGGGTCACCCCGACCGTCGACATGGCGGTACGACTCGGTCTGCGGTCGTACACCGTTCCGGGATCGTCCGGCTTCGGCGACCAGAGCATGGCCGACATGCAGAAGCAGCAGAACCTCGGCTCGTTCACCCTCGGTCCCACATGGGTCAATCCGCTCGAACTCGCGAACGTCGCAGCGACGCTCGCATCGCACGGCAAGTGGTGCCCGCCGTCGCCGATCGACTCGATCACCGACCGTGAGGGCAACCCGGTCGCCATCAACCAGCAGGCCTGCGAGCAGGTGGTGGCACCGGGTCTGGCGGACACGCTGTCCGTGGCGCTCAGCAAGGACGACCAGCCGGGCGGCACGTCGTTCGGTGCCGCCAACGCGGCCGGCTGGAAGCTGCCGATGTCCGGTAAGACGGGCACCACCGAGTCGCACATGTCGTCGGGATTCCTCGGCTTCACCAACAATCTGGCGGCCAGTGTCCTCGTCTACGGCGATTCGACGACGCCCGGCGAAATCTGTTCCGGACCGCTGCGCCCGTGTGGTGACGGCAACCTGTACGGCGGTACCGAACCGGCCAAGACGTGGTTCCAGGCGATGATGCCGGTGGTCGGCAACTACGGACCCACCGCCCTGCCGCCCGTCGACGACAAGTACGTCAGGGGTTCCCAGGGAGCGCAGGTGCCGAACGTCGTCGGCATGTCGCAGGATGCGGCGACGTCGGCGCTGAAGGACGCCGGTTTCACGGTGAACGTGGTGCCCACGAAGTCGGACGCCCCGAAGGACGATGTGACGTCGAGTTCACCGTCGGGTCTGGCGGTGCCCGGTTCGCCGGTGACGATCTACGTCAGCGACGGATCGGTGTCGGCCACACCGAGCGGGACGGCGGCGCCGACGCCGGGCGGCTGACCACGAGCAGGTTTGCCGCGGCCGGGCGGCGGGTAGCCGTCCGGCATGAATATCCGTAACCTGCTCGAGCGGGCGGAGTCGGCGTCGTCCCTGGACGGATTCTCCGGCACGCTCGCCCACCTCGTCCGGTCGGGTCCGGGCCGTAGCCCCGTCGCCGCCGGTCTGCGCGGCGACTGGCTCGGCCATCCCGTCCATCCCGTCCTGGTGTCGCTTCCGATCGGCGCCTGGACCGGTGCGCTCGTCTTCGATGCCGTGTTCCGGGATCACCGGTCCGCCCGTCGGCTGCTCGGTATCGGGCTGGCCGTGGTTCCCCCGACGGCGGGTACCGGCTGGCTGGACTGGAGCGAACGCAGTGTGCGGCAGCGCCGGGTCGGCCTGATCCACGCGGGCGCCAACGCCGTCGGGATCGTGCTGTCGCTCGCATCGTTCCGGCGCCGTCGACACGACCCCGACGCCTTCGATCCGGTGGCGGTCGCGCTGTCGGCGACGGCGCTGGCCGCGGTCGGGGTCGGTGGGGCCCTGGGCGGGCATCTCGTGTTCGCCGAGGGCGCCGGGATGACGGCGGCCGACGCCACCGGCGGGCCCGCGTTCGATCCGGTCCTCGCCGATCTCGACGATGCTCCCCCGGCCGTCGCGGAACACGGCGGCCGTCATCACGTAACTGCGGGAGGAGGACACCGATGACCGCGTCGCTCACCGGACGAACCGTCGCTGTCCTCGCCACCGGCGGCGTCGAAGAGGTCGAACTCGTCGAACCACGCACAGCCCTCGAGCAGGCCGGTGCGACGACCCGCCTGCTGTCGTTGTCGCCCGGGCAGATTCAGGCGATGAACCGCGACGTCCATCCCGCCGGCCGCCACGACGTGGACCTGGTCGTCGGCGATGCGCAGGTCGGCGACTTCGATGCACTCGTTCTGCCCGGCGGCACCACCAACCCGGACCAGCTGCGGCAGGATGCCCACGCGGTCACGTTCGTCCGCGACTTCGTGTCCTCCGGGAAACCCGTCGGGGTGATCTGCCACGGCCCGTGGACGCTCGTGGAGGCGGACGTGGTCCGGGGCCGCACCTTGACGTCGTATCCGAGCGTGCGCACCGACATCCGCAACGCCGGCGGCACCGTCGTCGACGAGGAAGTGGTCGTCGACCGCAATCTGGTCTCGAGCCGGAACCCGGGCGACCTCCCGGCGTTCTGCGACAAGCTGGTCGAGGTGTTCGCGGCGGCGTCGACGTAGCGTGCGGTGCCGGCCGTCAGAGCAGGCCCCGGCGGACCGCCTCTTCGACGGCTTCCTCCCGGCCGGCGACATCGAGTTTGCGGTACACGTTGCGGGCATGGGTGCGGACGGTGTTCACTGACAGGTGCATGTCCTCGGCGATGAGCCGCAACACTTTTCCCGTCCGAAGTTTCGCGAGAACGGTTTTCTCGGACCGGGTCAGACCCGGGTTGCGCCCGGCGGAGTGCTCGACCAGCTTGCCGCGGAGCCGGTCGAGGAAGCACACGGTGACGCCGTCTCCCGGGCGGACGGCCGACAGCATCTCCGCGGTGTCACCGGCATAGTTGAGGAACGGGCGTACCACCTCGTCGGGCTCCGCGAGCAGCAGCGCCTGCCGGATCGCCGAGCACGCCTGTTCGGTCCGTCGGTCACGGAACGCTGCCACCGCCACGAGCACCCACCCCTGCACCGCGAGAACCCGTTTCGGGGGCGGCTCCCCGTCCAGCACGCGACGGCCCAGTTCTTCCGCGCCTGCGATGTCGCCGTTCGCCAACGCCACGATCGCCTGCGCTGCCGACAGGTCCGGGCTGTCGCCGAGGACGTCGCGGGCCGTGCGGACGATGTCGTCGGCGAGCGCGACCCGACCGGCGTCGACGAGCACTGCCACCACTTCGGGCACGTATCGGTCGGTTGTCCCGGGTTGCCCGCCTCGCGAGAGCAATCCGTCGAGGGCCCGTGCCAGATACGCCGCGTCCTCGGGTATCGGCGGGGAACTGTGACGGGCCCGCAGGAGCGCGAAGGTGACGTCCGCGTGGCCTCCGACGACCGGTTCCTCGGTCCCGTCCGGACGGAGGTGGACCTCAGTGTTGGACGCGAGCATGTACAGCGGACCACTGTCCGGTAGCGACTCGCCCCGGTAGTACCGGGCCATCCCGACTGTCGCGGCACTCTGCGCGGCATCGATCAGCCGCTCGAGATTGTGGTCGACGGCGTACGCCACCGCACGTTCCGCGCGCTGCTCCATCGTCTCCCGGTCGCCCCGCAGTGCCGCGACGATCGCGAGGCGCGCCAACACCCGCAGTACGAGGCGTGGATGCCCGTCGGCGCCGACGAGGGCGAGGGTTTCCCGGAGCAGATCCTCGCATGCCCGGTATCGGCGCGACAGCATGAGTGCCGCGGCGAACTGTATGTTCACGTAGCCGTCGATGTCGACGCTTCCGGTACTCGAAAGTTGTTCCCTCCGAAGGGTGTCGGGTTCCGGGACCGGGCGCCCGGCCAACACCGCGGCTTCGATCCCGAGTGCCACCGCGAACATCCGCAGCACACCGGGGAGGCACGTGCCGCGCCCGGCCGAATGAAGATGTGCACGTGCCGCATTCGGGTCGTTGATCTCGAGCGCTGCGAGGGCACGCAGCAATCGGACACCGGGTAGGTGGTCGTGTGACGCGCCGAGCGTGTCGAGGACGGCGTCGCCGGCGCCGTCGAACACGGCGGCCGGGCCGTAGCGGTGGACGAAGTCGCCGACGACGTCGTCACCCACAGTAGGGGGCAGGCGTGCGAATGCGTCACCGATCCGGCCGGCACGCGCCAGCGAGTGCGCCTCGGCCACCACCGACCGCTCGAAATCGTCTGGATCTTCTTCCTGAAGAATCGATTTCATGTGCATTCGCACCAATGGATGCCACGCGTAAACCAGCCCCTCGGCGGTCCGCTCGCGGCTCACGGGAATACCGTGTTGCTCGCACAGATACAGGGCCGGGTCGGCGTTCGAGACGCCCGCGGCCACGAACTGTCGTCGAGTGAACCGTTCGCTCACGCTGGTCGAGCGCAGGGCTCGTACCAGATCCGTCGGCAGCATAGCGATCGTCTCCCCCACCACGTAGCCGGAGACGGGCTGGGGGCGGTCGCGCAGTTCCACGATCGCGGGCCGGGTCCGTCCGTCCGCACCGAACAGCAGGGCGGCACTGCGGACTGCGCCCGCCCATCCTCCGGTGATCTCGTGGACCAGATCGAGGTCGTCGTCCGCGAGGGTGCAGCCGTACCGCGCGAACTCCTCGGCGACGGCCCCACGATCCCAGGCCAGATCCTGCCAGCCCAGGAACGACAGGCGCCCCTCGGCGGCGAACTTGGGCCACGGGAGTCTCGGGGACCGTCGGGCCGCGACCAGCACGTGGAACGGTGCGGCGTCGACGAACTCCGTCAGATACGCGACGGCCGCGGGATCGTCGACCACATGCCCGTCGTCGAGGACGAGAACAGCGTCGGGCATCGTCGGCTCGAGGCCGTCGACGGCGAGTTTCAGCCGGTTCCGTAGCGAGTCGACGTTGTTGTCGGACGCGTCGAGAGTCGCCCACGCGGTCGCCTCGGCCCGACGATGGTCCCGCCAGCACGCGAGCAGCGCAGTCTTCCCTGTGGCCACCGGGGCACACACCAGGGTGCGCAGTGTCGCTCTGCGCGCAAACCCCTCGTCCAGCACCGCACAGAGCTCTCGGAGACGAGACTCCTGCGCCGACCCGTCCCTCGGCTCGAACCCGATCGCCATACGTCACCGCCCCGGAAGCCCACCGTTTCAGGCATCGTACGAGGCAGAGCGGGTCGGCGCCTCCCGAAACGGGCAATAGGCCACTGTTCCCGGGCCGAAACTACTGCGTCCGGCCCGGGAACCGGGCGTTCAGTGCGCGAACGCCTGCGCCGTATGTCCGACGCCACGTCCTTCCCGTAGCGCGGCGACGACCTCCGCGATCGTCTGCGCGAGACGGTGGGCGAGGTCGCGGGAGAGTCCTTCGCGCAAGACGATTCGGAGGACGGCGACGTCCTCGGCGTCGGCGGGCATCGTGTAGGCGGGCACCTGCCAGCCGCGGGCCCGCAGTTCGTGCGAGATGTCGAAGACCGTGTATCCGGGGTCGCCGACGACCTCGAACGACAGGACCGGGATCGCGGATCCGTCGGTGATGACGTGCATGTCGTCGATCTTCGCGATCTCCGACGACAGCATCAGGGCGGTGTCGCGCAGCGATTCCATGATCGCGGTGTAGCCGGCGACGCCGAGGCGGACGAAGTTGTAGTACTGGCCCACCACCTGGTTGCCGGACCGGGAGAAGTTGAGGGTGAACGTCGGCATGTCGCCGCCGAGGTAGTTGACCCGGAACACGAGGTCCTCGGGCAGGTGCTCCTTGGAACGCCACACGACGAAACCGATTCCCGGATAGGTCATGCCGTACTTGTGGCCACTGACGTTGATGGACACGACCCGGGGAATCCGGAAGTCCCACTGCAGTTCCGGATGCAGGAACGGGACGACGAAGCCACCGGAGGCCGCGTCGACGTGCACCGGCACGTCCGGCCCGCCCGATGCCGCCAGTTCGTCGAGCGTCTGCGTGATTTCGGCGACCGGTTCGAGTTCGCCGGTGAACGTGGTCCCCAGGATCGCCACGACACCGATGGTGTTCTCGTCCACGGCATCCCGCACCTGCTCGGGGGTGATGACGTAGCGCCCCTTCTCCATCGGCAGGTATTTCGCTTCGACGTCGAAGTAGCGGCAGAACTTCTCCCACACCACCTGCACGTTGCTGCCCATGACGAGGTTCGGGCGGGACACGTCCTGTCCGGCGGCCTGCCGGGCCTGCCGCCACTTCCATTTGAGTGCCAGCCCGGCGAGCATCACGGCCTCCGACGAGCCGACGGTGGAGACGCCGGTGGCCGACGACGGATCGGTCGCGGAAAGTCCGTCGGCGTGGAAGAGCGCGGCCACCATGTTGACGCAGCGGGTCTCGATCTCGGCGGTGGCAGGGTACTCGTCCTTGTCGATCATGTTCTTGTCGAACGTCTCGGCCATGAGCCGGTCGGCCTGCGGATCCATCCAGGTGGTGACGAAGGTCGCCAGGTTCAGTCGCGAACTCCCGTCGAGCATGAGCTCGTCGTGGATGAACCGGTAGGCGGCCTCCGGATCGGTCTCCGACTTGGGCATTCGCAGTGCCGGAATGGGGTCGGTTCCGAGACGGCCCGTGTAGGCGGGGGCGAGGGTTTCGGTGGGAGCGGCAAAGCTGTCGGACATCTTCTTCTCCTCCGGTGATGCGAACTGGTGAGCTGTGGGCTCTCGGGGTCAGACCTCGATCGGCGGGTAGAGCCGTTCCATCGTGTAGCGGCGGTTGCGGCGCACGGACAGGGCGCTCGCGGTGAGCGACACCAGCAGGATGCCGACGAGGACCGCGATCGCGATCCACAGCCGCGAGTCGACCTGCTCGCCGACGGTGAGCTGGCGCAGTCCGTTGACGGTGTACGTCATCGGATCGAACGGGTGGATGTACTGGAACGGTTTCGCAGTGGTCGGCACCGGGTAGATGCCGCCGGCGGAGACGAGTTGCAGCATGAGGAACGCGAGGGTGACCACACGTCCGACCGCCACCCCGAACATGGCGTTGAAGGCCTGGATCATCGCGAGATACGTCGCGGACACCAGCATCAGGAACAGGACGGTGCCGGCGACGTGCCGGGCGTCGAGTCCCACGCCGAAGTGCACGACGGTGTACATGACGATCACCTGCAGCACCCCGACCAGCAGCGCCGGCCAGTACGACGCCAGGACCGTCCGGTACAGCCCGACACCGCCGATGATGGGTCGGGACTGCAACGGCGTCAACAGCATCCACGTGATGATGCCTCCGACGAACAGGGCGAGCGACAGGAAGAACGGCGCGAAACCGGTGCCGAACGTGGACGCCTCGTTGGTGGTGTTCTGCTTCAGGGCCACCGGGGTGGACAGGGTGTCGGCGGTCGCGGTGCGTTGTTCGTCGCTCCAGTCGGGGACCTGGCCGGCGCCCTTCGCCAACGCGTCCGCGAGCTGGTGCGAACCGGTCTGCAATTCCACCATGCCGGACGACAGCTGGTTCGCGCCGCCCGAGAGCTGGACACTGCCGTCGGTCAGCTGGACGAGTCCCGAATGCAGTGTCGCGGCACCGGTGTTCAGCTGGTTCACACCGTTGCGCAGCTGTTCGACGTCGCCGGTGATCTGACCGCTCTGCAGCATCGACAGTCCCTGCTGGAGCGGGCTCGACGGGTCGACGATCTGGTATTCGAGTGCGCGGGCGTCGCCGCCGATCCGCTGGATCTCGGCGCGCAGTGCGGCCGTGTCGGCCTGGAGTTGCGGCGGCGCCAGGGTGGTCAGCGCGGCCAGGGCCTGCTGGGCGACCGGATCGGGGTTGCCGGTGAGGAGATCGACCGCCGTCTGCACGCCGGGCGGCAGCTGCGACGGCTGCGGAAGCGCTGCGTCGAGGGCCTCGATGGACTGCCGCAGCGCGGACACCTGGCCGGCGATGTTCTGGACGGTGCCGCTGTCCAGCGCGGTCAGCAGGGGTCCGGTGACGCCGTCGATCGCGGTCGCGAGCTGGGACGCACCGGCGGCGAGCTGTGCGGACCCGTCCCGGGCGGTGACCATGTTCGTCGAGAGTTCGGTTGCACCCGAGGCTAGTCGGTCGGCTCCACTCTTGGCGGTATCGATGCCCGACGCGAGTTGCCCGGCACCGTCGGCGGCCTGTTTCAGGCCCGATCCGGCGCTCTGCAGACCGGTGAGCACGGTGCCGACACCCTGCGCACCGATCGTGGAGTTGACCTGGGCGATGACCTGTTCCGACGCGTCCTGGCCGATGATCGTGGCAAGGTAGTTGTTGGCGTCGTTGAACGTGAAGATCAGGTCGGCCTTCTCCGGGTCGTCGCCGTTCGGGGATTCGACGGCCTCGGTGAAGTTCTCCGGGATCGTGATCGTGTAGTAGTACTTGCCGGTCGACAGTCCCTCGACGGCGTCGGCCTCGGACACCTCGTGCAGGTCGAGTTGCCCGGAGGTGATCAACGATTCCACGACCTGGTCGCCCGCGTCGATCTGCTGGCCGGTGGCGGTGAGGCCGGTGTCGTTGTTGACGATGGCGGCCGGAATCTTGTCGACCGCGCCGAAGGGGTTCCAGAAGGCCCACAGATACATTGCGCCGTACAGCAACGGCATGAGGACGATGGTGGCGATCGCGATCCGCGGCATGGTGCCGCGGAAGTACCGCTTCGAGTCGCTTCCCAGTGACATTCCGGCGAGCATCGGTCACCTCCCCTCGGTCATGACGCCGATGTCGCCGGCGCCGAGCAGTCCGCGCAGGTCGACCACGCCGGCGATCCCGCAGTCGGGCGGGAGCGGATTGACGTCCGCCGTGATGATCGACTGGCGTTCACCGAGGGCGACGAGCCGTTCGAGGAGCTCGAAACGTTCTGCGTCGTCGGCGATCCGGTCCACTCGTCCCACCACGAGCAGTGGGGGCCGGCGGGTGTTCGCGACCGCGATCCGCAGCAGCAGCTGCTGTAGTTCGGGGAGATCGTCGACGAACGCGTGCAGTGCGGGCAACGGGATGTCCCCGAACACGTCTGCGCACATGTCGGCGACGCCCTGCTCCGACACCCGCGGAACGAGTTTGTACCAGGGGGACGTCCAGCGGAGCTGCTCGGTGACGAGGTCCTGCACCGTCACCGACGGGCTCACCTCGTCGAGCTCCTTGAAACAGGCGATCGCCGAGCGGGTGAACACCTTGTTCGGCTTGTCCTTCAGCCCGAGGACGGTGATCGATCCGCGGGTGAGCCGCATCCGGCCGCACAGCGCCATCATCAGCGCGGTGCGGGCGGCACCGGCCTGGGCGGCGAGCACCGTGACCCCGCCGGCATCGATGTCGAGGTCGAGGGGGCCGAACACGTGCCCCCACGGTCCGCGCAATTCGATTCCCCTGGCGGACACCAGTGTTCCGGTGATCCGCTCGGTCGGCGACCGGTCGTCGCCGACGAACGTCTCTACCAAGATTCACCTCGCAGCGTGTTCTTCACGACCTGACCGTTCTTGACGATGACCGTCAGGTTCTTCGCCGGGTCGGCGAGCAGCCCGAGGTCGTCGAGCGGGTTGCCGTCGACCAGCAGGACGTCCGCCCACGCGCCGGGGGCGACGACACCGAACTCGGCCTGCCGGTAGGGGTCTCGCTCACCGGCCATGCGGAACAGTTCGGCGTTGCCGGACGTCAGCATCCGCAGCGCGTCGAGGTTGCTGTAGTGGTCACCCAATCGGGCCGCCATCTCGCTCTGACGCGGCGCTATCTGCGGTTCGAGGAGCAGGTCGGTGCCCCACGCCGTCTTGACGCCGTGCTTCTCGGCCCACTCGTACACTTTGTCGGTGCCGGAACAGATTTCGCGGTCCTTCTCGGCACGGTCCGGGTCCGGGTAGTGGTGGTCCCCGAGCGCGAACGGCTGCATCGACAGCCACACGTTCTTCTCCGCCATGAGCGCGACGGTGTCCTCGTCCGCGAGATGCCCGTGCTCGATCGACTTGACGCCGGCCGCGATCGCCCGCCGGATACCGGTGACGTTGTAGACGTGGGTGGCGACGTACGTGCCGTAGTCGGTGGCGGCACGAACCGCGGCGCGCAGCTCCTCGTCGACGAACTGCACGGTGTACAGCGGGTCGTACATGGATGCGGCTCCGCCGCCGACCATGAGCTTGATCTGCGACGCACCCTTCTTGAGCTGTTCGCGGACGGCGGCGAGGACGCGGTCGGGGCCGTCGGCCACACGCATGAACCCGATCTGCTCGGCCCGGCTCTGGTCGCCGCCGAGAGCGGTCGGGCACTCGTAGACGAATCCGAAGTCACCGTGCCCACTGGTCTGGGAGATCGCGGCCTGGGACGGGTAGATGCGCGGTCCCTCGAACAGACCGCGGTCGATCACCGACTTGATACTGCCGGTGTCGCCGGCCATGTCGCGGACCGCAGTGAAGCCGCGGTGCAGCATGTTCTTGGCCTCGGCGAGACCGTTGAGGGCGATGTGCGCCTCGGTGCCCATCACCATGTCGATGTACGAGTTGGCATTTCCGACGAGATGGACGTGCGCGTCGCTCATACCCGGCATGAGGACCCGTCCACCGCCGTCGACGACCGTGGTCTTCCGGGCCGGATCGTCCCCGACAGGTGACTCCGATACTGCGGCGATGCGATCGCCGTCGATGAGAACGTCCCCACCGGTGAGCGTCCCCGATTTTCCGTCGAACACTCGAACGTTGCGGAACAGCAAACGATTTCCAGTTTCCGATGTGGCCGTCATGTGGCGGACGCTAGCAGCACCACCGACCTCTCGCTCTTCGAACACCGGAGGTGTAATCGAACCTCATCCCCCAATTCATCCGTTGACGACCCCGACGAACCGGGACGTAACCGACCTTCTTCGAATTACACTGCTGGGCATGTTGATTCATCCGACTCTGCGGATGCAGTCCTGGGGTTTCGTGATCGGTGCCGCACTGTTCGCGATCGGATCGGCACCCGGCCTGACGTCGATGCTGGGGGCGGGAGGCGCGAACACCACCTTCTTCGTCGGTTCGTGGTTCTTCACCGCCGCGGCCTTCGTCCAGCTGATGCTGAGCGGCGCGGCAACCACCACCGACAACGGTGCGACCGCGATCCGCGCGGTGTGGCTGGCGTCCGCGATCCAGCTCTTCGGCACGATCCTGTTCAACGTCAGCACCGGCGCGGCGCTGCACGCGCACACGGTGCGCGGTGAGATGCACCTGGTGTGGAACCCGAACGCGGAGGGGTCGATCGGGTTCCTCGTCTCGAGCGCTCTCGCCGTGATGATCCTGTGGCGGGCCGGCAGCTACTGGGATCCACGGTCGAAGGACTGGCAGAGCACCTGGCTCAACATGCTCGGCTCGATCGCGTTCGGGGTGTCCGCGGCAGGCTCGTTCGTCCTGAAGGACGGCGCGAGCCTCGATCCGAACATCGCGAGCCTGGGGACGTTCGTGGGCGCCCTGTGTTTCCTGCTCGCGTCGATACTGTTCGTCGGACGGAACACGACGCCGTCACCCGCACCGGCGACGGCGTCGTGACATCCGTCTAGAGACGGTCCTTGACCGCCTTGGAGATCCGCGATCCGTCGGCCTTGCCGGCGGCGAGCGCGGTCGCAACCTTCATGACCTGCCCCATCTGCCGCATCCCGGGGCGTTCCCCGATCTCCTCGGCGACCTGCGCGATCGCGGTGTCCGCGATGTCGGCCAGCTCGGCATCGGTGAGAGGGGTGGGCAGGTAGGCGTCGATGACCTGCGCCTCGGCCCGCTCGTTGGCGGCGAGTTCACCGCGCCCGGCCTGCGTATACATCTCGGCGGCCTCACCGCGCTTCTTGGATTCCTTCGCGAGCACCTTCAGGACCTCGTCGTCGGTGAGGGTGCGGGCCTCCTTCCCGGAGGTGGATTCCTTCTGCACCGCGGCGAGGATCATGCGGATCGTCGCGAGCCGCAGCTGATCCTTCTCCTTCATCGCGGTCGTGAGATCGGCGCGGAGCGTGGACTCGAGAGAGGAAGCGGTATCGGCCATGTGCCGAACGCTACACGCGCTCAGCGCGGTGTCCTGCATCTTCGTTGCGTCCACCCGTATTCTGAAATGGTGTCTGATCTGTCTGCCCGCACCCCGAATCGCAGCGCCCTGAGTCGGGCCGCGTTCGCCACCGCCGGCGCCGCCGCACTGGGTATCGGTTACGCCTCGCTGATCGAGCGGAACGCATTCGCCCTCCGGGAGGCGACGTTGCCGGTTCTCGAACCGGGTTCGGCAACGCTGCGCGTCCTGCACATCAGCGACCTGCACATGATGCCGAACCAACGACTCAAGCAGAACTGGCTGCGTGAACTCGACCGGCTCGAACCGGATCTGGTGGTCAACACCGGCGACAATCTGTCGCACGTCAAGTCGGTTCCGGCGGTGGTGCAGTCGATGGGCGGCCTGCTGGCCCGTCCGGGTCTGTTCGTGTTCGGCAGCAACGACTACTTCGCGCCCAAGCCGAAGAATCCGTTCAAGTACTTCGTGAAGGAGCATCGCCGGGTGCTCGGGGCGCCGCTGCCGTGGGCGGATCTGCGGGCGGCGTTCACCGAACGCGGCTGGCTCGACGTCACCCACGTGCACCGGGAACTCGAGGTGGCCGGGGTGCGGATCGCGGCCGCCGGCGTCGACGACCCGCATCTGAAGCGGGATCGCTACGACACCATCGCGGGCCCCCCGAACCCGCTGGCGCAGCTCAAGCTGGGCATCACCCACTCCCCCGAACCGCGGGTGCTCGACCGGTTCGCCGACGACGGCTACGACCTGGTCCTCGCCGGGCACACGCACGGCGGCCAGTTGTGCCTGCCGTTCTACGGCGCACTCGTCACCAACTGCCAGTTGGACCGGTCCCGGGTGAAGGGGCCGTCCCGCTGGGGTTCGCACATGCGCCTGCACGTATCGGCGGGTGTCGGCACGTCGCCGTATGCCCCGGCCCGGTTCTGCTGCCGCCCCGAGGCGACACTGCTCACTCTCGTCCCCGCTCCTCGCGAGGAGACTGTGTCCGGTCGCGGTTCCGCCGCCGTGGAAAGTGCCGTTTTGGGCCGCTGACCAGCCGATTTAACCCCTGGTGAAACAGTGTTGTAAGCTAGCCGAGGTTCAACACCGGGGTGTGGCGCAGCTTGGTAGCGCGCTTCGTTCGGGACGAAGAGGTCGTGGGTTCGAATCCCGCCACCCCGACCAGTGAAGAACAGGCAGAGGCCCTCTCCGAGAGATCGGACAGGGCCTCTTCTGGTTTTGGGGCCTGGCAATAGACCGGCATCGCACACCTTTTCCCGGCATCACACACCGATTCGCTGTCGAAAACGTGTGCGATCTCGGGAAAAGGTGTGCGACTGCAGGGGGCACCGCCGACAACCCCACCCTCAGGGCAGGCTAGCCTCACCTCATGTTCAGTCGTTCCTCTCTCCGTACCCGTGCTTCGGTGCGGGTCGCACTGGTCGCGCTCGCGACCGTGTTCGCCGCCACCGCGTGCGGCTCGTCCGACGCCGGCAGCAATCAGTCCGGTAACACCGATGTCGCGACCGGGGGCCGCCTGTTCGCGACCGCCGACACCGCGACCGCCGCGTTGGGCAGTGACGCGCAGCCCGGCGAGTTCCCGCGCACCGTCACGCATGCGCTGGGTGAGACCGTCATCGAGAAGAAGCCGGAGCGCGTCATCGTGCTCGACGGCGGTGAGCTCGACGACGTCCTGTCGCTCGGCATCACCCCGGTCGGTATCGCCAGCCCCGAGGGTGCGGCGGGTCAGCCGTCGTATCTGGCGGACAAGCTCGCCGGCGTCCCCGACGTGGGCACCACCAACAACCTCAACCTCGAGGCGATCACCGCGCTGCAGCCCGACCTGATCCTGGGCAGCAAGCTGCGCGCCGACAAGCTGTACCCGCAGCTGTCGCAGATCGCACCGACGGTGTTCGGTATCCGTCCCGGTTTCCCGTGGAAGGAGAACTTCCTGCTCGTCGCCGACACCCTGGGTGAGGAGACGAAAGCGGACGCAGTCCTCAACGACTACCAGACCCGCGCGAACGAGGTCCGCGACAGCATCGAGGGCGATCCGTCGATCTCACTGGTGCGGTTCATGACCGGTAAGACCCGCCTGTACGGCAACCTGTCGTTCATCGGCGTGATCCTGCAGGACGTCGGCCTGCGCCGGCCGGACATCCAGAACATCGAGGAACTGGCCGTCGAGGTGAGCCCCGAAACGATCACGCAGGCCGACGGCGACTGGGTCTTCTACTCCACCTACGGCAAGACCGACACCACCGCCGAGGCGGAGGTACTGGGCGGCCCGCTGTGGGCGGGGATGAGTGCGGTGCGCAACGGTAAGGCCGTGCCGGTGTCCGACGAGACGTGGTTCCTGGCGCTCGGCCCGACGGGCGCGATGATCGTGCTCGACGACCTGCAGAACCTGCTCGGCGGACAGTAGGAACAGACCGTAGGAATAACCGCGCCGTGGGCGCGGTTGAACAGGCCGGATCGGCGGTTCGTGTCCCCCGGGCTCAAAATTACCGCCTTCGCAGAGTTCCGTTCGGCTGGAGCTGCGTTGCGCCTTTCGCCGAGAGGCGACCGAACCGCCGGTCCCCTACTTCTTTTTCCTTCCCGATCTACGGCAGCAGCCGGTCGTGGAAGCTGTTCGCGAAGATCCGGTGCGGGTCGTGGGCGTCGAGTGACTCCGTCGCGGCCGTCCACCCGCCCGCTGCGGGGATGCCGGTGGTGTAGGCGGCGGGCAGGGTTTCGGTGAGCCATTCGGGGTCGCGGTAGCCGCCGTCGCCGGTGAACGCCCAGCCCTTGGACCATTCGGACCGGAACGTCGCGTAGTCGCCCGAGTAGTTCCGGGCCATCCACCGCTCCATGTCCCGGAAGTACGCGGACGCGCCGGGCGTGCCGGGCAGGGTGACGACGTTCATCCAGATGCAGGTGTCCCATTCGGGACGGTCGGGGCGCGGGCGCACGGGCGACAGGTTCGGGGGGCCGGCCGAGTCGACGAGTACCTCGGCCGGGTCGTCGACGCCGCACATGCGGACCTCGAACGGGCCGTTGATCGGGTATTCGCCGCGGGCCGCGAGCTCCGTCATCCGTTCGTTGTGCCACGTGGTGAACTCGTGGATCACGCGGGCGATGTTCTTGCGGGCCGTGACGACGACGCCACCACCCGCGGTGACCCGCATCGTGGTGTGCCGCAGATAGAACAGCACGTCCTTGGACCAGCCCCACAGGTCGTCGGTGTCGGTGAGCGCGAGCCCGGCCTGCACGGCCGCCAGCTGGCCGATGCCGAACGCCGGCGTCGCCGCCCCGATACCCGACGCCACCTGCCCGAGCAGGTCGGTGAGCGGTTCGGGCAGCCGGTCGGTGAAGAAATAGTTGTAGGGGCCGAACACCTCTCGCGACTCCGACGGGCGGACCGGGGTGGGGGTCCACGTCTTGAGCCACGGCTTGTCGGTGAACGGGAACCAGATCGCCTCGACACGTCCGGTCTGCTCGGCGAAACTCTCGTACGTCCGGCCCGGGGCGCCCGGCGGCGCGAACAGTTCCTGCCACGGAACATCCATGATGCTGCGGCACCGCAGTCGCGTGTTCGTCCCGGCCTGCAGCGTCACCGAGGTGACGAAGCTGCGGCCCAGATGGGTCAGCAGTGCGGTGATCTCGGGGTCCGCGCGGGTGAATTCGCGCAGCCCGTACCGGGCGGCGTCGGCGTCCCACACGACGGCGGTGAGGGCGGTGACGAGGTTGGACAGCGACCCGAACGACTGGCCGGGGACGACGGTCTCGCCCGCCGCCGGGTAGGTGGCGCCGTGCGCACCGATCGCGAGGACCCCGGCGATGGAGAGGTCGCCGATCGCGGGTGAATTGGCCCAGCCGAGCCCGTGGTCCTGCAGTGCGGTGAGGATCGCTTCGAGGCTCGCGCCGCCGGCCGCGGTGACGGTGGCGGGCACGGCGCCGGGGTGCACGGTCACCGCGTTCAGGTGCGTCATGGTGTCGACGAGCACCGTCCGCTCGACGTTCTCGCCCGGCACCACGGTGAGCGGACTCCATCCGTGCATCGTGCCCTTGGCCCGGACCCGGTAGCCGTGGTCGAGAGCCCAGTTCGCGATCCGGACGACGTCGTCGGGGGTGCGGGCGGTGGCGGTCCAGACGGCGTCGAACCGGATGTCCCCGGCCCAGTTCACGTAGCCCTGCTGGACGAGTGGGACGTCGTCGGGGAAGGCCGGCGGGACGGGCAGCGTCGAGGCCTGGCTGCTGCCGGCCGAGCCGGGGGCCGGCAGCGCGACGGCGGGCGTCCACCCGCCGAGAGCGACAGCACCGGCGGCGGCACCAGCTCCGGCCATGCCGCCGAGGAAGCCTCTGCGGGACAGCAGGTTCCGCGGGGCGGATTCGAGATCGTCGTGCCGGTCGGTACCCACTTCTTCACTCCGCTCGCTCGGGGACAACGAGCCCAAACTAGGGCACATCCCCTTTCGATGCCAGTGGTTCCGTAATATTCGTCGGGAGCGCCGTCACTCGGACATCTGCACCGAGTTCCGGAGTGCGTCGGTGATCGCCTCGGGTGCGCCGTCGATCGACCACACCGCGAGCGCGACGGTCACGATCGTCAGCGCCGGGCCGAGGAACGCTCGTTCGACACCGCCGCCGGCCCGGATCGCCAGGAACGACGGCAACCGCAGCTCCCACCACCGCCGTCCCCCGAACGGCACGAACGGGGCCAGGAACGGCACCCCCTCCTTGGTGATCATGTCTCCTAGACAGTGCACGGCGCAGCCGAGGGCGACCGCGACCCCGAGTCCGGTCGAGCCCACCTCGTCGGGGAACCACTGCCACGTGAGGATCGACAGGAACGCGGCGGCCACGGTGACCGCGAGCCAGCCCTTGTCCCGGGCCCAGTGCCCGAACAGTCCGCGCAACGCCAGCCCGAGCGTGAAGAACAGGGTGACGATCAGGGCCGGCCGGCCGAACTGGCCGACCAGCGCCGACACACCTGCACCGAGCCCGGCCGCGAACAGTGCGGTGTGGGTGAACGTGCGGTGCCCGCCGCGCCGGTTGGGGTCCTTGCGCCCCTTCGTCACCCGGTACACGGCGAGCGAGACCGTGTCGACCCCGGAGGCCAGCGCCTTCGAAACGGGGCCGAACGAGCGGGCGACGGTGGACTGGGCGGTGTCGAGATCCGGTAGCAGCGCCGCGCCGGCGCACACCCCGGCGAACGCGAACGTCTCGGCGGTCGAGGTGGGCCCTCCCCAGTCCGCGGGCAGTAGATCCGCGACGGCGAGGCCGACCGCGGCACCGGACATTGCATGGGTTGCACCCATCACCATGGGGGAACGTACCTTTCGAGCGCCGAGCACAGACGATGCGAGGGGCCCGACCACTCGGCCCCTCGCGGCAGACGCTAGCAACGTCCACCGACAGGTCGACCGCCGTTCCGCTTCACGCACTCGGCAGGCATGATGGAGGAAGGTTCTCCGAGTCCGATCGAACGCACGGGAGGCGGCCATGAGCACTGTGTTGCTGTGGGTGGCGGCGACACTCGTCTATTGGTGGAGCATGCTCCCCTGACCGGCGAGTGAGAGGGGAAGGGCCCGTCCCGGAAACATTCCGGAACGGGCCCTTCTCATCTGTCGATCACTTCAGGCCGGTGCGCACACCGTCCTCGATCTTCTTGCCGAGGTCGGCGTCCACGCTCTTCCAGTATTCGAAGACGCGGGAGAGGACCGGTTCCTGCACCCCACCGAGAACGTGGCCGACGACGTTGCTCACCAGCCGCTCGCGGGCCGCGTCGTCGAGCACCTCGCGGACCAGGGTTCCGGCCTGGGTGAAGTCGCCGTCCTCCGGGTGCTCGATGTACCCGGCGCGCACCGCTTCACCGTCGAACGCCCACAGGCCCTCGTCACCGGCGGCCGACGGGTCGGCGTGCGGCCCACCGAACGAGTTGGGCGCGTACACCGGGGTGTCGGCGGAGTTGAACGTGTACCGCATCGCGCCCTCCTTGGAGTAGGAGTTCACCTGGTTCTTCGGCGCGTTCACCGGCAGGTCGGCGTAGTTGGTGCCGATGCGGTACCGGTGGGCGTCGGCGTACGAGAAGACGCGGCCCAGCAGCATCTTGTCGGGGCTGAACCCGATGCCGGGTACCACGTTCGACGGCTCGAAGGACGCCTGCTCGATCTGCGCGAAGAAGTTCTCCGGGTTCCGGTTGAGCGTCCACTTGCCGACCTCGATGAGCGGGTAGTCCTGCTGGGACCACACCTTCGTCAGGTCGAACGGGTTGAAGCGGTAGCCCTCCGCATCGGCGACGGGCATGACCTGCACCTTCATGGTCCAGCTCGGGAACTCGCCACGCTCGATCGCGTTGTACAGGTCGGCGCGGTGGTAGTCGGGGTCCGAACCGGCGAGGGTGTCGGCCTCGGCCTGCGTGAGGAACTCGATGCCCTGGTCGGTCTTGAAGTGGTACTTCACCCAGAAGCGTTCACCGGCCGCGTTCACCCACTGGTAGGTGTGCGAGCCGAAACCGTCCATGTGCCGCCACGTCTTCGGGATGCCGCGGTCACCCATCAGCCACGTCACCTGGTGCGCGGTCTCCGGGCGCAGCGTCCAGAAGTCCCACTGCATGTTGTGGTCGCGCAGACCCGAGCCCGGGAGCCGCTTCTGCGAACGGATGAAATCCGGGAACTTGATCGGATCCTTGATGAAGAAGATCGGCGTGTTGTTGCCGACGAGGTCGTAGTTGCCTTCCTCGGTGTAGAACTTCATCGCGAAACCGCGCGGGTCGCGCCAGGTGTCGGGGCTGCCCTGCTCACCGGCGACAGTGGAGAACCGCACCAGCGACTCGGTCTTCTTGCCGGGCTGCAGGAACTTCGCCTTCGTGTACTTGCTGACGTCACCGGTGACGACCAGCTCGCCGAACGCACCGCCGCCCTTGGCGTGCACGATGCGCTCCGGGACCCGCTCACGGTTGAACTGCGCGAGCTTCTCGATCAGGTAGTGATCGTGCAGAAGGATCGGGCCCTGCGTTCCCGCCGTGAGCGATTCGTCGTCGCTGGCGACCGGGATTCCGAAGTTGTTCGTGGTCGGACGTGATTCTGCGGACGTCATTTTGCGAAGCCTCCTTGGCGCTGATGGGCTGTGGCTGTCTTCGAGGTGATCGACCCACCCGTTCCGGGCACATCGTCTTGATTCTGTGAGCTGGTAACGGTCTGTGCCCCGGTTTTCGCCGAATCGCTGCGGCAATCGGGACACAAGCCCCAGAACACGACCTCGGCCTCGTCGATCTCGAAGCCGTGGCGATCAGAGGGCTCCAGGCAGGGAGCGTGGCCGACGACGCAGTCGACGTCGACGACCGTGCCGCACGAGCGGCACACCAGGTGGTGATGATTGTCGGCGGTGCGGGTCTCGTACCGCGCCGGCGAACCCGCGGGCTCGATACGACGCAGCAGACCCACCCGCACACAGGCGCCGAGCACGTCGTAGATCGCCTGGGTCGACACCGATCCGAGTCGGCGTCGCACCTCGGTGGCTACGGCGTCGGCATCCGAATGTGGATGCGCGGCAACCATGTCCAGGACTGCAATCCGAGGTGCCGTGACCCGCAGACCGGCGTCACGCAGCCGGGTGCGGGCGTCGAAATCGTGGTCTCCTGATTGCATGACCCCAGTATGCCCGTTTTCTGGATTTAGTCAAGAGAACGATTGAATCCAGACAACTGGGGGTCAGCGCCACTGCACCTGTCCGGTGACCGCGTCGACCGTCACCTCGTGCTTGATTCCCGGATCGGTGTAGACGTCCGCCTCCCACACCGTGGCGCCGCCGTGATCGTCGAGATTCAGTTCGGTGATCGCGGCGCCCGGGATCGCGGCACGGACCGCGTCCGCTGCCGCCGCGTAGTCGAGACGGGCCGCCTGGATCCGCGCCTGATGCTTCGCCCGGTCGTCCGCATCCTCGTCGTCGACGGTGGGACCGGCCACGATCTGCGTCCCGTCCGCGGAGACGTCCGCCCCGTGTTCGACGCCGTCGGGTGTGACGACCTGGACTTCCCACGTGCCGCCGCCCTCGCGTTCGATGGAGATCAGGGTGCTGCCCGGGACGGCGCCGACGGCGGTGCCCCCGGCCCGGTCGAGAGCCTCCGCGTCACCGGCCGGGGCGGGCGTCTCCCCCGCCGCACCGTCGGTGTTTCCCGTCGCCGGGGACGCCGGATCCGTCGCGCCGGGTGACGGTTCCGTCGTCGTGGTCACCGTGGGAGGCGAGGTGGCGGAATTGTCGTCACTGTCACCGCATCCGGCGAGCGCGACGATTGCGATACCGGCGAGGATCGCGGCGCAGGTTCGCCGGCGGGGAGTTTCCGGGAGGAGCATGGCTTCACCGCCCATGGGTCGCAGGAGTTGCCGCTGCCCGGGTACCCGGGCAGCGGCGAAAGGAAACGGGGCCGATCTCATGGTGCGACCGCACGGAAGCCGAGCATCATGTCGTGGTCCTCGTGGTCGAGCATGTGGCAGTGCCACACGTAGCCCTGCAGGGGTCCTGCTGCCGGCATCGGGTGGCCGTCGTGCCCCTCCGGTGCCGGGGCGGTGCCGAACGTGGCGTCGGGGTCGAAGCCGAGCCGGTCGGCGGTCGGGAATTCGGCGACCACGCGGGTGACGGTGCCGACGTCGGCGACGACGGTGTCCTTCGGTCCGGTCTCCCACGGCTGCGGTGGATGCAGTGGTGAGGTGACGTAGTCGTCGACGGGCGGCGCCCATTTGGTGCCGACGGGTGGCTGCGGGTGGTCCCGGACGTACCGGTCGACGTCGATGTCCTGGCGTCCGAGGACACGAAAACTGACCAGGTGCAGGTGGATCGGGTGTGGCTCGGGACTGACGTTGACGATGTTCCACTGTTCGACGGTGCCCTGACGGGGCGTCTCGATGTCCGGGTCTCCGAACTGGAGGTTGTTGAGGGACATGAGGACTCCGCCGGTGGCGGGGTCGGGTAGTTGCAGGACGGTGACGGTGCGCTGGGTCTGCGGGACGGGCACGGGGCCGAGTGCGTCCGGTTGCCCCGGGCCACCGCGCAGCGTTTCCGGCACGGTGGCGGGGCGGCCCTGCCCGGTGGCGACGCGGAAGCGGCAGAACAGGGGCATGGGCCGGACGCCACGTTGCGCGACGCCGAGGGGCGGGGGTTCGTCGTTGCACAGGTCCACGGTGGTGCCGGGGTCGAGGCCACCGAAGTCGACGAGGATGTCGGCGCGCTCACCGGGGGCGAGACGGATGGCGGTGGACGGCACCGGAGCGGGTAGCAGCCCGCTGTCGGTGCCGATGATCCAGAAGCGCATCCGGTTGCCGAAGAACAGATTCCAGATGCTGAACGATGCCGCGTTGAGGAGCCGGAGCCGGTACATGCCGCGGGCCACGTCGAGTATCGGCCACACTTTTCCGTTGACGACACCGACGTCGCCGGGGGTGGCGGGGTCCCAGCGTCCGGGTGGGAGCAGCGGGGAGACGCGGTAGCTCTGGTGTCCGTCGGCGGTGAACAGTTTCTCCTGCATGACGAGGGGGATCTCGAATTCGCCGGACGGGAGCCCCCACGCGTTCGCTGTCGTGCCGGTGTCGTGGCGGTCGCGGAGCAGGAAGGCGCCGGCGAGGCCCGCGTACACGTTGAGACGGGTGATGCCCATGGCGTGGTCGTGGTACCAGAGGCCGGCGGCCTCGTGGCCGTTCGGATAGTGGTGGACGTGGCCTTGTCCGGGACGTTGCAGGAACATGGGGTGGCCGTCGTGTTCGGGCGGGGTGACGGCGCCGTGCAGGTGCATGGAGGTGGGAACGGTGGTGCGGTCCTGGTCGGTGACGCCGTGGAGGGTGGTGTCGAAGTCGGCGGCGAGGGGGTGGACGGTGATGTCGTTGCGGTAGGTGACGGTCAGCGGGTCGTCGCGGTGCGCTTCGACGGTGGGACCGAGGTAGTCGACGCCGCCGTACGAGAGGGCCGGTGACGGGGCGAGGTCGCGGTGGAAGCGGTGGATGGTGCTGCCGGCGCGCAGTTCGATACCGGTGCCGGTGAGCTGCGGCAGCCGGGGTAGGTCGTCGACGAACGGTTCGAGGTGCGGCGACGCGAACAGCAGCGGCCGGGCGGGGTCGATGTTCGCGAGGTCACCGAGGTCCTGGCCGCGGGCCGTGGCGTTGCAGGCCGCTCCGAGTCCGACCGCCCCGATGGTGTATCCGAGTCCGCGGGTGAAGGCGCGCCGCGAGATGCCACCGCTCATATACCGTCACACTCCCTGTGGTCGTCTGCCGGAGCACGCCCGACGCTACGCCGGAAACCCAACCGGGCCGGCAGTTTGCGGTGATCCGGGCCGCCGACCCGGGAGGTTCGGGACGAACACGGCTTACGTTTCGCGGACGACGATGCGAGCGGACAGTGGCACGATCGATCAGCTTCCGGGAGAGGCGGACTGCCGAACGAACCGGCCCGCGACACACCCGTGCACCCCGCCGTCGATCGCCCTGACCCGGGCTAGGGTCGCCGCATGCTGGCACTTGCGATCATTGTCATCACGTTTGCCCTGGTCTTCTACTCCATCGGCGTCTGGTCGGAGCGCATCCAGAAGACTCTCGAGTGGTGGCATGCGGGAGCCTTCGCCCTCGGACTGCTCTGCGACGCGAGCGGCACCGTCCTGATGAGCCGGATATCCGACGGCTCGTCGGACACCGAGACGTCGACCTTCGACCAGATCATGATCATCACCGGTGCCATCGCGATCGTCCTCATGGCGGTCCATCTCGTGTGGGCGATCGTCGTTCTGCTCCGCGATCGCCCGTCCGAGAAGGCACAGTTCCACAAGTTCAGCCTGGTCGTCTGGACGATCTGGCTGGTTCCCTACTTCACCGGCGCGGTCGGCGCGATGACGGGGTGATCCGATGGCCGGTGCCGTCCGGTCGTCTCCTACGCTGAGCAGACCGCTGCGGTTGTGCCCAACGTTCACGTCGTGCCGAAAGGTCCGGAACCACTGTGCGTTCGTCGAAGTTCACTGTCGCGTTGGCGCGGGAAGCGTTGGCTGCTCGCTCGGAATCGGCGCAGGGATGGTTACGCGGTACTGCGGCGGGGCGTACCGCGCAGCGTGTGCTGTCCGGGTTCGCGGAGGCCGAGTGGGCCGACCGGTCGATGACCTTGGCGGCCCAGTCGTTCACGTCGGTGTTACCGGTGGCGATCGTGGCGTCGACCCTCGGTGATCGCGGCGCCTTCACCCGTGGGTTCTTCGACCAGTTCGGGATCGACGTCGACGGTGTCGCGGTCGGTGTCGACTCCGTCGGGATCGAGGAGTCGTCGTTCGCCGCGTTCGGCATCGTCGGTGCGCTGATGGTGCTCATCGGCGGGACGTCGTTCGCGCGTGCTCTCGGACGCATGTACGGGCGGATCTGGAAGGTGCCGACACTGCGGCTCACCAGTTGGTGGCGTTGGATCGCGGTGCTGTTGTCGATGGGGTCGGCGGCGGCACTGATCGGTGCGGCCCGCGTCCTGAGCGGTGTCCCCTATCTCGGCGCGTGGCTCACGATGGGCGCCCAGTTCGCGGTGTGGGTGACGCTGTGGACGCTGATCCCGTATCTGCTCACCGAGCAGCGGCTGTCGGTTCGGGTGTTGTGGGCGATGGGGGTGACCACCGCGGTCGGTCTCGCCGTGTTGCGTGCCGTCGGCAATGTCGCCCTGCCGATCGCGATGGAGTCGTCCGAAACCAAGTTCGGGGCACTCGGACTCGTGTTCACGGCGATCGGCTGGATGTTCGTTGCGTACGGGATCGTCGTCGGCGCGGCGGTACTCACCAAGGCCTTCGCCCTCGACGAGGGCCCGATCGGCCGGCTGCTGCGCGGCCCGGCCGGTCCGCTGGACGACGTGCCGGCCACGGCTCCGGCGCACACGGATCCACACTGACCAGGTTTCGTACAAAACTCGAGGATTCGTACAGAACTACGCGGAGCCGAAACTGTGTCGGCGGCGTCAGGCACCGGCCGCGATCGGCCGCCGGCGCCTCAGCCGCGCCGCCACGAATCCCGCTGCGACGATCATCTGCCCGAGCATCACTGCCGCCGGCAGCACCAGCAGCTCCCAACCGGTCGTCGGAAATGCCAGCGCCCACACGAGGATCGCGATCCCCAACCCCACGGTCACCAGTTGTCCGAGGGCCAGGAGCAGCGGACCGGGCCACAACGGAACCCTGCGGCGAACCAGCACGACCAGCCCGGCCACCGCACCGACGACGGCGGCGATCAGGCCGATCGGAGTAGGCAGTACCACCATCAGCTCGAAGAACGGTCCCGGCTCGACCACGCCCGACCTGATCAGCTGCGGTGCCACGAACAGCCACACCGAGGCTGCGCAGAGCAGCGAGACGATCGACGCCGAAGAAAGTGTCCTCACAACAGCACCGTAACCTGTTACCGCATCGTTATTCCATAGCGCTACGGCATGATTCACGCAGTTCACGCCGATACGCGAACCTACCGACCGTGCCGCGTTCGCCCGGTCCTCCCGGCCTGTCGACCCCTTGCTGTTGCAGCCCTGATACCCACCCCCGATGGTGAATGGGTGATCCCGGTATCGGGGCCAGAACGCCGGATCACATTCCCGTGATCCATATTCGGAAGGGGCACTTCATGCAGTTGCGTCGTCGGAAGACACTGGCACACGTGATCGGCGGGGCGGCGGTCGTCGCCACGGCGGCACTCGCCGCACCCGCACTCGCGTCCGCGGAACCGGCCGACCTCACCGGCCCGGACATCAGCACCTCGGTCGACGGCAGCACCCTCACCGTCACCGTCGCCAACCCGAACGAGGCCGCCGACAGCAGCTGCGGCGCGTTCGCACTCGACGCCGCCAAACTGCCTGCGCTGAAGGAGGATCCGAGCAAGGTCACCGAACCCGGTTTCCTGACCTGGCAGACCCCCGTCGCCGACCGGGTGGGTGCCGGGGCCGAGAGCACCTTCACCGCCGACCTCGCCGACGGCATCTACGCCGTGATCGGTGAATGCCTGTCGGTGAGCGATCCGGCGCCCGTCGTCGGTGATCCGCAGATCGTCCCGGTGGGCGGCCTGTTCGGCAGCCTCGACTTCGGTAGCCTGCAGGATCTCCTGCCCGGCGACCTGGGCGACCTCGGTGGCCTGCTGGGCAAGCTGACCACCGGTTCCACGCAGCCGGAAGCCTGACGCTGCTACGCGATTCGGGCCGTCGCCTTGATCTCCACCAGGATGCCCGGCATCCCCAGGGCGGCGGCCCCGATCGCGGTCCACGCCGGACGCGCGTCCCCCTGGAACTTCGCCTTCACCGCCATGAAGTCGGCCATGTGGTTCGGGTAGTCCGTGTGGAAGGTCGTCAACTCCACGATGTCCTGCGGTCCGGCACCGTGCTTCCCGAGCAGTGTCCCCAGCGTCTCGAACGCCAACTCGTACTGCCGCACCGGATCCGACGGAACGCTCCCGTCCTCCTCGAGGCCGACCTGGCCGGAGCAGAACAGCAGATCACCACTGCGCACCGCATCCGAGTAGCCGTAGTCGGTCTCCCACTGCTCCGCCATCCGATTCCTCACTTCCACTTGATGTTTCACTGCACCGGTCAGCGCAGGTAACCGTAGTGCCCGACCGGGCCGACCGGGGTGTCGTGCACACTCGCCGCCAGGCCGCGCAGCAGAATGTTCCGCAGGTCGCGCGGGTCGATCACGTCGTCGTAGATCAGGGTCCGCGCCAGTCCCCACGGCCCGGACGTCTCGTTGTCGACGAGGGCACGACGGGTGGCGTCGTCCTCCTTCGCGGTGCGGCCACCGACATCGGCGGGAATGCCGCCGAGTGTGACGGCCGGGAACGCCAGCGTCATGGTCTGGTCGTCGTACGGGTTCATGCCCATCACGGAACTGCCGAACCCGAACGCCTTGCGCACCGTCACATGGAATTTCGGTCCCCGTAGCCGATGCTGTGCCGCGAACATACGGGCACCGGCCTTGAGGATGCCGGCCCGCTCCGCGGCGGTGCCGGCCATCACGCCGGGGTTGTCGGCGAGGAACAACACCGGCAGGTGGAACGCCCCGGCCATCTGCAGGAACGCCGCCGCCTTGTCGGCTGCGTCGACGGTGATCGCGCCTGCCGCGACGGCCGGTTGGTTCGCGACGACGGCAACCGGGTACCCGCCGATACGGGTCAGCGCGGTGACGATCGACGGCCCGTACGTGGGCTGGATCTCGGTGACGGTTCCGGTGTCGGCCACCGCGTCGACGACCGCCCGCATGTCGTAGGCGCGTCGCGGGTTCACGGGGACGAGGTCGAGGAGTTCCGGAAGCGCCCGCTCCCCGATGTCACCGGCGCCGTCCCGAGGCGGCCGCTGCCACGCACTGCTCGGCAGATACGACAGGTAGCGCCGCACCAGTGCCAGTGCGGCGGAATCGGAGTCGACGAGATTGTGGGCGACACCGGACGCGTCGATCGCCACCTGCGGTCCGCCGAGGGTCTGTTTGTCGACCTGCTCCCCGGTGGAGGCGGCGACGAGCGGCGGTCCGGCCGTGAACAGTGCACCGTGGCCGTCGACCATGACCACGAAGTCGGACAGCGGTGCGGCCAGCGCGCCGTGCCCGGCGGACGGTCCGGTGACGACCGCGACGGTGGGGACGATCCCGGACAGGTCGGCGATGGCCTGAAGATCGTTGGGTGCGGGCCGATTCCGTTCGAGCGCGTTGGTGGCCCGGTGCCCGGCCCCCTCGAGCATCATGATCAGCGGGGTCCGGTTGCGCAGAGCCGATTCTGCGGCGCGGGTGCGTTTGGAGGCGGCGGCGGTGCCGATCGAGCCGCCGGCGACGGTGAAGTCCTCGGCACCGACGGTGACGGGACGGCCGTCGATGGTGCCGGTGCCGGCGACGAACGCGTCGGCCGGGACGGCCGGATCACCGGTGAGCGGCCCGAGCTCGGTGAACGATCCGGCGTCGAGCAGGGCATCGATCCGGCTGCGGGCGTCGAGTCGTCCGGGGGTCCGGTAGCGGGCCAGTTTCCCGGGCCCGCCCATCGCGCGGGCGGCCGTCTTGCGTTCGGCGAGATCGGCGAGCAGCGGTTCCCAGTCGGATCTGTTCCCCGTGTCCACGCTCAGGCCCTCCCCGACTTCGAGTGATCCGGGTCACGACGAGCACCGGCGACGTCACCGTACGGAGAAATCCCGACCCCGGCAACAGTGTCGACCACTGGCCGGAATCGGGGCCACACGTCACTCCGGTACGGGATTGCGGGCCGGCTCGCCTTCCGCGTGTTGCAGCTGACCGGTGCCGGGGTCGACTTCGACGGCGTGGGACGGCAGTTCGTGGACGGCGACGACGATGTGCTGTTCGCCGTCGACACGGGCATGGTTCCCGGTGGTGGGGGGCAGACCGGCCAGGGTCGCGGACACACCGGGTGCGATCAGGTGCAGTGGCCCACCGAACTCCGGACTGCGTCCCCGGTCGCCGTTGCCGTTGCCGTTGCCGTCGGGCACGGCGTGCGTCGACAGTTTCAGGTAGCGCGGGGTGGTGGCCAGTTCGTAGCGGAACGCCTTGAGCATCGAGATGCACGCGAGGACCAGGACGATCGAGAACGGGACGGCGGTGGCGATCGACGCGGTCTGTAGTGCGGTGAGGGATCCGGCGCCGCCGATGAGCAGCAGGACGGCGGCCGCGACGCCTTCGAGGATCGACCAGTACATGCGGGTGATCTTCGGGGTGTCCAGGTTGCCGCCGAACGACAGGATGTCGATGACGAGGGAGCCGGAGTCGGCGGAGGTGACGAAGAAGAACACGACGACGGCGATCGCGAGGACGCTGGTGATCGTCCCCAGCGGCAGTCCGCCGAGGAGATGGAACAGGGTGGTGTTGGTGTCGACGGCCCCGTCGACGAGCATGTCTCCGTCGTTGCGCTGCCGCAGGATGCCGGAGTCACCGAAGATCGTGAACCACAGCGACCCGATGATGGTGGGGGCGAGCAGCACACCGAACACGAATTCGCGGATGGTGCGGCCGCGGGAGATGCGGGCGATGAACATGCCGACGAACGGCGCCCAGCTCATCCACCAGCCCCAGTAGAAGATCGTCCAGGCGCCGGCCCAGCCGTCGTCGGAGAACGGGGAGGTGCGCAGCATCATCTTGGGCATGGCCTGGATGTAGCCGCCGAGGTTCTGCACCCACGACTGCATGAGGAACAGGGTGGGTCCGAGGACGAGCACGAACAGTGCCAGTCCGAGGGCCAGGCCCATGTTGATGTTCGACAGCCAGCGCAGCCCCTTGGTGACGCCGCTGACCACGGAGAACGTGGCGAGGCCGGTGACGACGGCGATGAGCGCGATCGTGAACCAGTTGTTCGTCTCGACCCAGCCGAGGTATTCGAGTCCCGCCGAGATCTGCTGGACACCGAAGCCCAGGGAGGTGGCGACACCGAACAGGGTGCCGACGATCGCGATGACGTCGACGGCGTGACCGAGGGGTCCTTCGACACGCTTGCGGCCCAGTAGCGGTTCGAGGAGCCAGCGGATCGACAGTGGCCGGCCCTTCCGGTACGTCATGTAGGCGAGGCCGAGGCCGACGACGACGTAGATGGCCCACGCGTGCAGGCCCCAGTGGAACAGGGTCAGTTCCATCGCCTGGTTGGCGGCCGCGTCGGTCGATCCCGGAACCCGGCCGGCCTGAGGCGGATTCACGTAGTGCGACAGCGGTTCGGCGACACCGTAGAAGACGAGTCCGATACCCATGCCGGCGCTGAACAGCATCGCGAACCACGACAGCAACCCGAACTCGGGTTTCTCGTCGTCGTCGCCGAGGCGGATGTTGCCGATGCGGGACAGGCCGCAGTACAGCGCGAAGAGAACGAATCCGGTGGCGACCAGGATGTACCACCAGCCGACACCGTCGGTGATGACGGTGTTGAGCTTGGTGAAGGCGTCGCCGGCGGTGCCCGAGTAGATCACTGCGAACGCGATCATCGCGAGGATGACCAGGGATGCCGGAACGAACACCGGCTTCCGTAATCCTCGCCATGCGTTTCGTATCGCCGTCACAATCGTTCCCTCCGAGTTCCCTCTGTGTCGTGTCTGCACCGCGGATCACCGCGCTGAAGAACGCGGTCCAGACAAACACAGAACCTCGGAGCTCGCCGGGAAACGTCGGTCGGGCTCGGGAAAACACCCCCGGAAACGCCGTGTGCGCGGTCACCGGACCCGAAGGCCGGTGACCGCGCACACAGCGGAAGGAGAAACTAGACGAGCAGCTCCGCGATCTGAATCGTGTTGAGAGCAGCACCCTTTCGCAGGTTGTCGCCCGACACGAACAGGGCGAGGCCGCGTCCGTCGGGGGCACCCGGATCCTGGCGGATACGGCCGACGAGAGACACGTCACCACCGGCGGCGGCGAGCGGGTTCGGGACGTCGACCAGTTCGACGCCGGGGGCGGCGGCGAGCAGTTCCTGAGCGCGCTCCACCGACAGGGGGCGCTCGAACTCGGCGTTGATGGCGAGCGAGTGACCGGTCACGACGGGGACGCGCACGCACGTGCCGGAGACCAGCAGGTCGGGCAGGCCGAGGATCTTGCGGGACTCGTTGCGGAGCTTCTGGTCCTCGTCGGTCTCGCCGCTGCCGTCGTCGACGAGCGCGCCGGCGAGCGGCACCACGTTGAACGCGATGGGTGCGACGTACTTGTCGGGGGCCGGGAAGTCGACGGCCGAGCCGGAGTGCACCAGCTTCTCGGCGTCGGCGGCGACGGCACGGACCTGGCCGACGAGTTCCTCGACACCGGCGAGGCCGCTGCCGGAGACGGCCTGGTAGCTGGAGACGATCAGGCGCTGCAGACCGGCCTCGTCGTGCAGGACCTTGAGGACCGGCATCGCGGCCATCGTGGTGCAGTTCGGGTTGGCGATGATGCCCTTCGGCGGGTTCTTCGTCGCCTCCGGGTTGACCTCGCTGACGACGAGGGGCACCTCGGGGTCCTTGCGCCACGCCGACGAGTTGTCGACGACGATCGCGCCGGCGGCCGCGAAGCGGGGGGCCTGCGCGCGGGACAGCGTCGCACCGGCCGAGAACAGGGCAATGTCGATGCCCTTCAGGTCCTCGTCGGAGGTCGCGGAGGCATCTTCGACAACGATGTCCTCGCCACGGAACGGCAGCGTCTTGCCGGCCGAGCGTGCGGACGCGAAGAACCGGACCTTGTCGGCCGGGAAGTTGCGCTCCTCGAGGAGGGTGCGCATGACGATGCCGACCTGGCCGGTGGCACCGACGACAGCAATGGTGGTCATCTCGAATTACCGTCCCGTTCCTGCGTGGACGACGGCCTCTTCCTCGCCGCCGAGTTCGAATGCTGCGTGGATCGCGCGGACCGCGTCGTCCAGGTCGGTGTCCTTGACGAGCACCGAGATGCGGATCTCCGACGTCGAGATGAGGTCGATGTTGACGTCCGCTTCGGCGAGGGCCTCGCAGAACTTGGCGGTGACGCCCGGGTGGCTCTTCATGCCGGCGCCGACGAGCGACACCTTGCCGATGAGGTCGTCGAACAGGATCTGCGTGAAGCCGATCTCCGACTGCAGGGCCGTCAGCTTCTCGACGGCACGCGGACCGTCGGCCTTGGGCAGGGTGAAGGTGATGTCGGTCTTGCCGGTCTCGACCTTGGAGATGTTCTGCAGGACCATGTCGATGTTGATCTCGGCCTCGGCGACGGCGCGGAAGACCTTGGCGGCGTGGCCCGGTGTGTCGGGCAGGCCGACGACGGTGACCTTGGCTTCGCCACGGTCGTGCGCAACGCCGGTGATCAGGGCTTCTTCCACGGGAATGTCCTCCATCGATCCGGACACGATCGTTCCGGGCTTGGTCGTGTATGACGAGCGGACGTGCACGGGCACGTTGTAGCGGCGGGCGTATTCGACGCAGCGCAGCATGAGCACCTTGGCGCCGCACGCGGCCATCTCGAGCATCTCCTCGAAGGAGACGGTGTCGAGGCGCTGGGCGTCGGGCACGATGCGCGGGTCGGCGGAGTAGATGCCGTCGACGTCGGTGTAGATCTCGCAGACGTCGGCATTCAGCGCGGCGGCGAGGGCGACGGCGGTGGTGTCGGAGCCGCCGCGGCCGAGGGTGGTGACGTCCTTGCTGTCCTGGCTGACGCCCTGGAAGCCGGCGACCAGCACGATCGAGCCCTCGTCGAGCGCGTCGCGGACGCGGCCCGGGGTGACGTCGATGATCTTGGCGTTGCCGTGGCTGCCGGTCGTGATGACGCCGGCCTGGGAGCCGGTGAACGAGCGGGCCTGCGCGCCGAGCGAATGGATGGCCATCGCGACGAGTGCGTTGGAGATGCGTTCACCCGAGGTGAGCAGCATGTCCATCTCGCGGGCCGGTGGCACGGGGCACACCTGCTGGGCGAGGTCGAGCAGTTCGTCGGTGGTGTCGCCCATCGCCGAGACGACCACGACGACATCATTGCCCGCCTTTTTGGTCTCGACGATCCGTTCAGCGACACGTCGGATGCGCTCGGCGCTCGAGACCGAGGACCCCCCGTACTTCTGGACGACGAGAGCCACGCGTGTGTACCTCCGGCTAGTTGGGTTGATGCAGTCCAGTGACCGAGCTTACCGAGGTGTTTCGCCGGGGCGGCGGGCCACCTCATCCAGCGGGAGTCCCGCGCAGCGGCGACGACGGTGGCAGCATCACCGTCGTGGATCTCACACGACGGGTGACACCGCGGACCGCCCGGGAACGTGCCTCGGTGTCGACGGTCGAACTGTTCTTCGATCTGGTCTTCGTCTTCGCGGTCACGATGGCCGACGACCTCATGGCCGACGATCCCACACCGATCACCCTTCTGCACGGCATCCTCGTGCTGGCGGTGCTGTGGTGGGCGTGGGTCTGTTACTCGTGGCTGGGCAATGTGGTGCGTGCCGACGAGGGCATCGTGCGGGTGACGATGCTCGCGGCGATGTCGGCGGTGTTCGTGATCGCCCTCACGATTCCGGAGGCGTTCGACGATCTGTCCGGCGGTCTGGACGGGCCGGTGGTGTTCGCGCTCGCCTACTTCGTGGTGCGGGCGCTGCACATTCTGATGTTCGTGGTGATCAGCCGGGAGGATCCGCAGCTGCGCGGTCAGGTGAAGCGGTTCGTGCCGTCGATGCTGTCGGGCACCGTGTTCCTGCTGATCGCGTCGCAGTCGACGGGCGGATGGCAGGTCGCGATGTGGTGTCTGGCGTTGGCCGGCGACTACCTGGGGACGCTGGCCGGTGGTCTCGGGTGGCGGCTGCGGTCGGTGGGTCATTTCGCGGAACGGCACGGGTCGTTCGTGATCATCGCGCTCGGTGAGTCGGTCGTCTCGATCGGTGTGGGGGTGTCGAGTCTGCCGATCTCGTGGGAGATCGTGGTGGCGTCGGTGCTGGGGCTGACGGTGGCGTCGCTGCTGTGGTGGCTGTACTTCGATGTGACGTCGCTCGCGGTGGAGCAGGCGTTCGAGCGGGCCGACGAGAAGCGGCGGGTGCGGATCGCGCAACGCTGCTACAGCTATCTGCATCTGCCGATGGTGATCGGCATCGTGCTGATGTCGCTGGGGTTGAAGAAGGTCCTCTACTTCGTGGGTTCGGAGAGCGAGCACCAGCTCACCGACCCGCTGACCGGGTGGCCGCTGATCGCACTGTTCACCGGTGCGGCGCTGTATCTGACGGCCCTCGTCCTGTTCAAGCAGTTCGGTGCCGGCGTGTTCGGGCTCGCCCGTGTCGTCGCTGTGGTCGTGTTGCTCGCGCTGGTCCCGGTGGTGTGGCAGCTGCCGGCGCTGGCCGCGCTCGGGGTGCTGGCCGCCGTGCTGCTGGCCTTGGTCGGCTACGAGACGGTGGCGCACGCCGAGCGGCGCCGGGAAGTGCGCTCGCCCCGCCATCCTCGACCGCCGCATTCGACGTCACCGCGTTGACCGCGGCATCGGCCACAGCCGATACTGACATCGGGCCGCGCATCGCCGGTCCGGCATCCTCGGACGAGCCAGACTGGAGTCACCGTGATCTTCATCGTTGTGAAGTTCGACGTCCTCGACGAGCACAAGGACAACTGGCTCGAGATCACTCGTGAGTTCACCGACGCGACGAGAGCCGAACCCGGCAACCTGTGGTTCGAATGGAGCCGCAGTGTGGACGATCCCGCGCAGTACATCCTGATCGAGGCGTTCCGAGACGGACAGGCCGGCGCCGAACACGTCGATTCCGCACACTTTCGAAACGGCCTGGACGCGATGCGCCCGATGCTGCGGGACACCCCGCACATCATCAACACCGAGATCCCGGGTGTCGACTGGTCACGCATGGGCGAACTGGAGATCGAACAGTAACCCGGTCGAACTCTCCTCGCGCTGCTCGGTGCGGGGGCTGAGCGTCACCCGACGAGCCCGGCGATCCCCTTCACGACGAACAGGGCCCCGAAGCCGAAGAACACCGCGAGGCCGATCCCGCGGTCGTGCGCGACCATCCACTGCTTGACCCCGGCCAGCACGGTTTTCGCCCGTTCCCCGAACGCGACGTAGATGCCGATCGGGATCAGGAAATCGAGGGCCGCGGCCAGCAGGAGCAGCACCGTACCCGCCACCGCGACACCGACGGACGTGTCCGCCGACGCGATCACGGTCATACCGGAGATCATGATCGCGAGATTGGGATTCACGACGGACAGGGCCGCACCCATGACGAACGCGGTGCGCGGTTTCGCGTTCGCGAGCTGCTGCATCCACTCCGGTCCGGTGTCCGACGGGGTCCGTTTCCGCAGGGCCTGTGCGACACCGAAACCGAGGAAGATCACGCCGACGGCGAGGCCCGCCCAGTGGGTGACGTTCCCGGTTCGTTCCTGCCCGGTGGCGCCGCCGAGCAGTGCGGCGATACCGATCGCGGTGTAGGCGATCATGAATGACGTGCAGAACGACCACGCGTTCGCGAGTGGTCGTTTCGTCTGCAGCAGTAGGACACATCCCGCGATCGCGGCGGGGGTGACGACCATGCCCGCGATCTCGGGCAGCAACTGCAGGATCAGCTCTCCCATGGATCGAGTCGACACGCCGATGCCGGCACGGTCCTCACCCGTCGAGCATGAATCCTTGTTCGTACCGCTACCGGTTCGTGGATGCACGGCTCTCGATGGCGGCCACCGCGTCCTCGACCCGGTCGAAGTAACGCTCGGCCCCGTGCTCCGTCCACCACGGCGTCATCCGCAGTTTCGGCTGTTCCGATTCGGGGAGGTCCGCGAGATACACCGTGGCACCGGCGTCGGCGAGTTCCCCGATCATGTCCCGGGACTGGTCGAGCACGGTGGTCGACACCTTCCACGCCCTGGAGACGTCGAGCACCACGGTCGTCGCACCCGATTCGAGTGCGCGTCTGCGGATCGCGTCCATGGTGGCCCGGACACTGGCGGTGTACAGGGCCGAGTTGATGCGCAACACGAGCAGGTCGGTGGGGATCGTTGCGGCGTCCTCGGGCCCGGCCCGCAGACGGCCGTGTTCGTCCGGGACCAGTTGCACGACGTGCGGCCGATTCAGTTCCCGCAGCACGAGATACAGGGTGAGGATGACCCCGACAGCGACGGCGACGAGCAGTCCGGCGACGAGTCCGACGAGTGCGGTCGCGAGCGCGATCCAGAACTCGATCCGGTTGAAGCGCCAGTATCGGGCGAGCGATCCGAAGTCGAGGAGCCCGAGGGTCGCGACCACCACCATCGCCCCGAGGGTGGCCTGCGGCAGGTCGTCGAGGACGGGGGCGAGGAACAGGGCCACCGCAACCGCGAGGAGGGCGGTGACGATGCTCGCGGCCTGGGTCCGGCCTCCGGCCCGCAGTGCGACGGCGGTCTGCGAGAAGCCGCCGGCCGGGGGCAGTGTCTGGAAGAACGATCCGGCCACCGATGCCATGCCGTTGGCGAACAGTTCCTGGTTGCTGTCGATCTGCGGTTCCCCGGAACGTCGCACACCGCGGCCGACGGCGACGGTCTCGAGGAACGCCATCACCGCGATCGCCAGGGCACCCGGCAGCAACGCACCGACGTCGCCGAGAGACGGCAGCCCCGGAAGCGGAATCCCTTGCGGGACCGGATCGATCAGTGCGACACCGTGCCCGTCGAGGTTCGCGAAGGCGACCAGCGCGATCCCGACCGCGACGACGACCAGCGGCCCGGGAACCCAGGGCACGAACGTCGCGATCACGTACAGGGCGGCGATCGATCCGGCAGCCAACAGGACCGTGGCCGGGACGGCGTCACCGAGCTGCCGCAACGCCGACCAGAGCACCGCGAAGAACCCTGTCGCGTCCGGATCGGACGGCACCCCGAGCAGCTTCGGTAGCTGACCGGCCGCGACGGTCAGACCGACACCGACCTTGATCCCGGACAGCGTTGCCTCGCTGATGTTCTCGATGATCGAGCCCAGTTTGAACAACCGTGCCGACAGCAGGATCACCCCGACGAGCAGGGTGAGGGTCATGAGCGACGACAGTGCGTCGTCCGACCCTGCCGCGATCCCGGCACCGATGAGTGTCGACGCGGTGAGTGTCGCGATGGTGGACGTGGTGCTCACGCTCGTGGTGCGCGACCCGCCGAGCAGCGCGTACACCACCATCGGCACCATGCACGTGTACAGGCCGATCTGCACCGGCATGTCGGCGATCGTCGCGTACGCCATCGCCTGCGGCACCACCACCGCACCCGCGCTGAGGCCGGCGACGACGTCGGCGCGCAGCCACGACACCCGATAGCCGACGAAGGTCGGCGCGAACACGGTCATCGTCACTCCTGTCCGGGCACGAGTGGGAACACCGTCGCCCAGTCGTCGCGGATGCTCACCGTGGTCCAGCCGTTCGCTGCGGCAGCTTTCAGCGCGGCCTCGGCCCCGGTGTCGTAGGCGAACTCCCGCTCCGCGTCGTCGTGCCGGATCAGCAGGCGGAGCGCATCTGCGCGCGCGAACTCGAACATGGGCACGTCACCGTTCGAATTTCCGCCCACCAGAAGAGGTTTACGTCCGATCCGACTCCAGATCCGGGCCGGTTTCTCGGGTCCGTCGTCGAAGAATGCCATCTCGGGGGCGTAGGTGAGTGCGCCGTCTGTGTAGCGGAGGCCGAGGCTGCTGCCGATGATCCGTTCGCGGGGGATCCGGTACAGCGCATCCCCCGCGGGCCGCATGAAGTCCCGGTCTCCGCCCGATGCGATGTACGTCGTGAAACCGTGCGCTTCCAGGAAACGCAGGAGCTCCACCATGGGGGCGAAGACACAGTCCACGAGGGGCCTGTCCAGCACGGGATGCGTTGCGGCGTACAGGAAGTTCCGGGCCTGGTCCGTGTAGGCCTCCACCTCGCGTCCTGCCGAGGCGCGAGCGACCGCGGACATCAGTGTCTTCATATCCGAGTCGTCGCCGGCGTAGTGCTTGTCGACGGCGGCGGCGAGCCACCCGAGATCGTGCTCGACGACCGCCTTGTACGGCTGCCGTGACGCCAGCGACGGATCCTGGTCCGCCATCGCCGACCACTGCGCGAACACGAACAGCATCTGCACCTGGACCGGTTTCTCGGTCCACAGGGTGCCGTCGTTGTCGAACACCGCGACCCGGTCCTCCCGCGGGACGCCGTCGGCGTCGACGCGGTCCACGAAGCTGACGATCGCGTCACGTGTGGCGCCGTCACGCCACGACGGCAGTGGGATCGTCGACATCATGCCTCCAGGTCTCGGTCCGCTCCGCCGAACCCGTGCGGGGTTACGCCAGCAGTTTCGCTTTCGCAGCAGCGAATTCGTCGTCGGACAGGGCACCGGAGTCGCGCAGTTGCTGCAGTTGCTGCAACTTGCCCACCAGGTCGTCCCCTGCCGGCGCGGGTGCGGGCTGCGGTTCCTGGTACACCGGCGGCACGCTGCGCTCCTGCCATTGCGCGGCCTGCTGCTGCTCGTAGGCCTGTTGTTCGGCGGCACGCTGCTGTGCCCGCCGGTTGACCGCGTTCGATGTGGCGGTCGCGGTTCCCGCGACCACCGCAGATCGGGCGATCGTTCCCAGCAGTCCGGGCCGTCCGATGCGGCCGCTCCTGAAGACCATTCGCTCTCTCCTGTCTAGACGGCGGCCTCGACCGCTCGTTCCAACACGTCCCGGGGCACCTGGACGTGAAGCGCCACCTCGCCGCCCTGTTCCCGGACCCGGGCGGCCAGCCTGCGCGCCCAGGTCTCCTCGTAGACGATCAACGCCGCCGACGTGCCCGGCTCGAGGGAATCGCGGACGAGCTGGAGGTCGTCCTCGCTGATCAGCGCGGTGGCCTCGAGAGCGAGACCCGCCAGTCCCACACCGGCCAGGTCCTCGTCGACGTCGACCTGCGTGACGGTCCCGTCCACATCCTTGGCCAGATAGACGAGGTCGAGGACGGTGATCTGCTGCCGTGCGGCGACAGCGGCGATCTCGTCGACGACGGCCGGATCGATCCGCGTCCCGGGAAAAGTCAATGCCACGAATTCGACCGGCCCCCAACTGGACAGGACATCGTCACCATTCGTCATCGCCGTCACCTCTCGCCGCGGATTCGTTCGCCCAGTATCGGCGCACCCGGCTCGCCTGTCTGCACCGAACGCCGGAGAACGAGCAGTTTCACCCGTTCCGGGTGAAAGGTGCTACCGGGCCGGGTTCGGCCCAGGCGTCCCGGGATTCCGGGGCCGTGCCGCCGCGGCCGTACCCGAGAGAAGTGACACGATCGCCATTCCGACGACGAAGTAGATTGCGGCACTGCAGATTTTGGAGCCGATGTCGGCAGTGGTGGTGAAGGGCCACAGTGCTGCCAGGATGGTGGCGAGGACGCCGATCCAGACGAAGAAGTTGGTGGCGCGTGGGGTGGTGAGGATGAGGATGTGCAGCAGTGCTGTCGCGACGAGGGCCGCGATTGCCGCGTATACCGCCACGATTGCCGCCTGTGAGTTTCCGAATGCGGCCGGCGGCACGGTCACCGGAATGTCGAGCAGGTCGCGGACGATTGCCAGTCCGACGACGGCGGCGAGTGCGGCGACGAGAGCGGTGGCGATGCCTCCGGTCCACAGTTTCCTGGGGTCGACGGACTGTTCCGGCAGGGCGTCGTTCCGATAGTTGCTCATCGTTACTCCTTCCGACCGTGACGGTCGATCCGTGTGTGTTCTCCTACCAGTGCGTCGTCGACGGTGCCGAACACGGCTAGGGGGTCGGCGTCGGTCGTGTCGTCGAGCACGTCGCGCACCTGACCGATGTCGTGGGCGATGCGCAGTTCGATTCCTCTGCGTTGCAGCATGTTCTGGAGCTCGACGAGCATGTGGGCAGCGCTGACGTCGATGAACGGCATGGTTTCGGCGTCGATCACCACCACCTGTGTGGTGTCGGTGCACAGCGATTCGACGTGCCCCTTCACGTAGTCCGCGTTGGCGAAGAACAGTCCGCCCTCCACCCGGACCACGACGACGTCGTCGCGCACCGCGGCCCGGGGGTGCCGGTCGGTGTCGACCCAGATGGCGTTCTCCTCCCCCAGTACGGCCACGTTGGGGCGCGCGGACCGGTAGAGCAGCAGCAGCATCGAGACGCCGATACCGATGACGAGACCCGGCAGGGTGTCGAACAGCAGTACCCCGAGCATCGCCGCGATCGCGGCCGCGAAGTCGGCGCGGGCGGCGAAACCGTAGATGCTGCCGAGCCGGTGTGTCCACACCCGGTACAGCCGGCGCAGCGACGCGAAGTCGACCAGTTCGATCACCGCGGCGATCACGACTGCGGCGAGGGTGGCCTCGGGCAGTTTCTCGAACAGGCCGGTGAGGAACAGCAGGGTGACGACCGTCAAGGCGGCCACGATCAGGCCGCTCACCTGGGAGCGGGCGCCGGCGGTGCCGTTGACGGCGGTCTTGGACAGGCTGCCGTTGACGACCATCCCCGACGACAGTCCGGCACCGAGGTTCGCAGCTCCCAGGCCGAGGAGTTCCCGGTTGGCGTCCACCTCGTAGCCGGCCTTGGCGGCATAGGTTTTCGCGGCACCGAGTCCTTCGGCGAAGCCGATCAACAGCACCCCGAACGCGGGTCCGGCCAGGTCGTAGTAGTCGTGCCAGGTCCGGCCCTCGGGGAGCCCCAGCGACGGCAGTCCGGCGTCGATGTGGCCGACGATGTCGACGCCGTGCCGGTCCAGCGAGAACACGCTCACCGCGAGAATGCTCAGCAGCACCACCACGAGAGACCCCGGCACGAGCGGCAGCCATCGTTTCAGCACCAGTACGAGCACGACGCTGACACCACCGACGGCGAACGTGGCCCAGTGCGTGTCACCGAGTTTCGTGACGACGCCCCAGGCCTGTTCGAAGAAGTTTCCGTCGGATTTCTCGACACCGAACAGTTTCGGGACCTGCCCGACGACGATGGTCAGTGCGAGTCCGACGATGAACCCCTTGAGCACCGGCTCCGAGATGAAGGCCGCGGCGAACCCCAGGCGGCACAGGCCCGCCAGCAGTCCCGCGATGCCGGTGACGATTGCCAGCACGGCGGTCAGCGTCAGATAGTGTCCGCCGTCCGCGCCCGCCACCGGTGCCACGATCGCCGCGGACAGTGCGGCGGTCGCCGACATGGGCCCGACCACCAGGTGCCGTGAACTGCCGGCGGCCGCGTACAGCACCAGCGCCGGCACCGCGGCGTAGAGGCCGACGACCGGCGTGACACCGGCGATCGTGGCGTACGCGAGCGATTCCGGTACCAGCACCGCCCACACCGTCAGGCCGGCCACGATGTCGGGGCGCAGCCAGCCCCGCTGGTACCCCTGCAGCGAGGCGAACAGCCACCATCGCCGCGTCCTGTCACCTGTTCGCGAGTCGGCCACCTCCCGATCGTGACCGGCCCGCGAGGTTCCGGCTTCACCTCACACGGGTGAGGCGCAGACCGGTGCTCGGCTCCGACGATGGGATTCCAGACGTGTGCGAGGCGAAGGAGCCACTGTGTCCAAGGAATTCAAGGGCAGAATCGAACTCGATGTCCGGGACTCGGTTTCGGACTGGGATGCGTTCCTCCCCGAGAAGCCGCCGGCCGGCGCACCGAACGTGCTCGTCGTGCTGTACGACGACACCGGTCAGGCGTCGTGGTCGCCGTACGGCGGGCGGATCAACATGCCGACGATGGACCGGCTCGCCGCGAACGGTCTCACCTACACGCAGTGGCACACGACGGCGCTGTGTTCGCCGACCCGGTCGACGTTCCTCACCGGACGCAACCACCACCTGAACGGGTTCGCGACGATCTCGGAGTCGTCGACCGGGTTCCCCGGATACAACTCGCACATTCCGCCGTCGAACGCCACGATGGCGAACGTGCTGCGGGACGCCGGCTGGGCGACGTTCTGGGTGGGCAAGAACCACAACATCCCGATCGACGAGTGGACGGCGGGCGCATCGAAGAAGAACTGGCCCCTCGCGCAGGGGTACGACCGCTTCTACGGGTTCGTGGGCGGCGAGACCAACAACTGGTATCCGTCGCTCGCCGAGGACAACCACTACATCGAGCAGCCGTACTCCCCGGAGGAGGGCTACCACCTGTCGAAGGATCTCGCGGACCAGGCGCTCAAGATGATCCGCGACGTCAAGCAGACCGAACCGGACAAGCCGTGGTACCTGTGGTTCTGCCCGGGCGCGAACCACGCCCCGCATCACGCGCCCGAGGAGTACATCGCCAAGTACAAGGGCATGTTCGACGACGGCTACGAGGCGTACCGCGAGTGGGTGCTCGGCCGCATGATCGAGAAGGGCATCCTCCCGGAGGGCACCGATCTCACCCCGCTGAACCCGATGCCCGACGGCACGTTCTCCGCGTCCGACGAGGTCCGCCCGTGGGCCGAGTTGAACGACGAAGAGCGGCACATGTTCTCGCGCATGGCGGAGGTGTTCGCCGGTTTCTCCGAATACACCGACGCCCAGGTGGGCCGGATCGTCGACTATCTCGAGGAGTCGGGCCAGCTCGACAACACGCTGATCGTCTACTGCGCCGACAACGGGGCGTCGGGAGAGGGCAGCCCCAACGGTTCGGTCAACGAGGGCAAGATCTTCGGCGGCTACCCCGACGACGAGGCCGAGAACCTTCGTATGGTCGACAAGCTGGGCAGCCCGGACACCTACAACCACTACCCGACGGGGTGGGCGGCGGCGTTCTCGACGCCGTACAAGATGTTCAAGCGCTACACCTATCAGGGCGGCGTCTGCGACCCTCTGGTCATCTCGTGGCCGGCCGGGATGAAGGCGCGCGGCGAGATCCGCCATCAGTACCACCACAGCACGGACATCGTGCCGACGATCCTCGAGGCGTGCGGTGTCGAGTTCCCGGCCACCTACCACGGTGTGGAGCAGACCCCGCTGTCCGGCGTCTCGATGAAGTACTCCTTCGATGCGCCGGCGGACGGTCCGACGGCGAAGGAAACCCAGTACTTCGAGATGTTCGGCCAGCGCGGGCTGTGGCATCAGGGGTGGAAGGCCGTCTCGATCCACGGCCCCACGTCGGGTATGGGCAACTTCGACCAGGACGAGTGGGAGCTCTACCACACCGACGTGGACCGCGCGGAGGCCCACAACCTGGCCGCCGAGCACCCCGACAAGCTCGAGAAGCTCAAGGCGCTGTGGCTCGAGGAGGCGAAGACCAACAACGTGCTGCCGCTCAACGATCTGCAGATCATCGGCAATCCGAAGGACTTCGAGACCTTCCTCTCGATGGAGTTCCACCAGCCGGTGCCGCCGAGCGGCCAGTACGTGTACTACCCGGGCACCAGTGAGGTCCCGGAGCGGTCGGCAGCCAACACCCACGGCGTGTCGTACAAGATCCTCGCCGAGGTCGATCTCACGCCGGACTCGCAGGGGGTGATCTTCGCGCACGGTTCCCGGTTCGGTGGCCACTCGCTGTTCATCAAGGACGGCACGGTCACATACGCGTACAACTTCCTCGGCATCCCGCCCGAGGACCGCATCTCGGCGCCCGTTCCGACGTCCGGCAAGCACATCATCGGTGTCGAGTTCGTCAAGGAAGGCCTGGGCCGGTACCGCGAGGGCGTCGGCCCGTTGAAGTTGTACATCGACGACAAGCAGGTCGCCGAGCAGAAGATCCGCACGGTGCTCGGGCACTTCTCGCTGTGCGGTGAGGGGCTGTGTATCGGCTACGACAGCGCCGACCCGGTGTCCAGCGCCTACCCCGAGCCGCGTTTCGAGTTCCGCGGCGGCGAGATCGCGAAGGTGATCTTCGACATCGCCGACGACGCGTACATCGACGCCGAGGCGCACCTGGCGGCCGCCATGTCGCGAGACTGATCGTTCGAGGAGCGCGAACCGCCTGTCCGCGTTACGCTTTCCCACGCGGCAGGCGGCTCGCCCGGTTCGGGACCGGGCGACGATTACTCGCAGCACGGGGAGGCATGTCGGGTGTCCATCGTCGAATACTCGGAAAGTACTACGAACACCGGCATTCCGGCGTTACGCTGCGATCGGGTGGTGCCGAGGCGGCGGCTTGCGGCCGTCCTGGATGGGGCGCTGGACAATTCGTCCGACCCGCCACCCATCGCGCTCGTGTGCGCGCCGGCCGGATCGGGGAAGACGACGCTGCTGGCGGACTGGGCGCGGACCGTGTCGGAGCAGTCGGTGGTCGTGTGGGTGACCGTCGGTGACGCTACCGATCCGCGTCCGCTGGGCGGGCTGATCGCCCGCTCCTTGGAGGGAACAGAACACGGTGGTCCCCAACAGTTCCCGGAATCCGTGCAGAGCCCGGCCGAACTGCTGGCCGGTGCCGGGGGCCGGGTGTGGATCGTCCTCGACGATGCCCACCACCTGCAACACCCGGACGCGCTGTCGGAGCTCGAGACCCTCATCCGCACTGCCCCGAGAAATGTTCGAATCGTGGTGTGCGGCAGGTTCGAACCACCTCTCGCACTGCAGAAACTCCGGCTCGACGGTCGCATCGTCGACGTCACGTTCGACGATCTGGCGTTCACGTCCGACGAGGCGGAGATCCTGCTGGCCGAGCACGACGTCCGGCTCGCGGCGGACGATCTGTCGGCGTTGATGTCCCGTACCGAAGGCTGGGCCGCCGGCCTGCGGCTCGCCGGGATGTCCCTGGAGAACCACCCGGATCCGGCGCGGCTGATCGAGGAGTTCACCGGGTGCCGCCGGGCCGTCGCCGACTATCTCATCGAGCAGCTGCTGGACGACCTCCCCGTCCGCACCCGGGACTTCCTGGTGAAGACGTCGGTACCGGCCACGTTCACGGTCGGTCTCGCGGAACAGTTGACGGGCGACACCGACGCGCACACGATCGTCGAGCAACTCGAGCATCGAAATTTCCTGATCGGACGGATCGAGGGCTCCCCCACCCGGTTCCGGTACCACCCGCTGCTGCGCAGCTATCTGCGGGCGGAGATCGGCCGCCTCGGCCGCGACGCGGTCACCGAACTCGAGCACGTCGCGGCGCGCTGGTATGCGCAGTTCGGCGAGGCCCTGCTGTCGCTCGAGCATGCCGTCGCCGCGGACGATGCCGCGGACGTCACGTTCGTCCTGCAGGAGTCCGGGCTCGCGCTGGTCCTGGACGGGCATGCGGCCGCCGTCGAGCGGCTGCTCGCGGGCGCGTCGGCCACGGTCCGCGAGCAGCCGATCACCCGGATCGTGCGCTCCGCCGCCCACCTGCACGCCGGGACCGCACCGATGGCGGCCGAACTACTCGACGACGTTCCCTCCGGCACGACACCGGAGGCCGGCGGCGGGTACACCGAGGCGTTCGCGAGTGCCGTCCGACTCCACCTCGCGGTCGACCACGGTCAGGTGCCGGCGGCGCTGGAGCAGGATGCGACGATCCGGCTCTCGGGTGATCCGACGTTGGCGTCGTACCGGTCGCTGCAGCGTGGTCGCGCTCGACTGCAACTCGGGTTGCTCGATCATGCGGAGAAGAATCTGCGGCACGCTCTGGCGTGCGCCCGCGCCGGCGGCTCCGTCGGCACCGAACGTCGGGCGCTGGTCGAGCAGGCGGTGCTGCACCTGTGCCGGGGCGAGCTCACCGCGGCCCATGCCTGCGTGACCGCGGCCGGTGAGACGGCGTCGGATCAGCGTGTCCCGGAAGACGATCGCCGTGCCGCGCTGGCCGACGCGCTCGGCAGCTATCTGCGCAACGATCTGTCCCGGGCCGTCGAGATGGCGTCGGCGTCGATCGACACGGTGCACGGCCCGGGCGACCCGTCGGCGTGGGAGAGCACGTTCGCGGCGGCCCTCTACCGGATCGACGTGGCCGAGAACCGGCGGGCCGCGGTGACGGCGTTGCATTCGATCGCGTCCACCGCACCGCAGCCGGCCCGTCCACCCGGGCTCGTCGCGGTCACGCTGCCGTCCACACTGTTCGCCTACCTGCACGTCGGTGAGACGACGTGGGGCCGCGAGTGGGCGGATTCGGCGACGGCGCTCCTGGGGCGGACCGGTGACACCGTGCTCCTCGAGGCGATCCTGTGTCTGGGGGCGGGGCATCTCGACCGTGCCCGGACGGTGCTGCGGCCGGTCCTGGACGGCGACCTCGGGTGCGCGGCCGCCACCAGTCTCGTCACGGCGTGGCTGGTGGACGCCGAGATCGCGCGCCGCCGCGGTCACGACTCGCGCGCCCACGATTCGCTGGCGGAGGCGCTGCGGGCCGCGGAGCCCGAGCAGATCCTCCGCCCCTTCCACGACCTGACGCAGTCGACACGAGAACTGCTGTCCGCCAGTGCCGGTCGTTTCGGTTCGCTCGACGCGTTCGCCGGATCGGTTCGGGATTCCCTACCGCGGGTGCCGGCCACGACAGCGGAGAACCTGACCCGGCGCGAACTCGAACTGCTCGCGGAACTTCCCACGTGGCGTACGGCCGAGGAGATCGCATCCGACCTGTGCGTGTCGATCAACACCGTCAAGACGCACCTGCGCGGGATCTACCGCAAGCTGGGGGTGTCGACCCGGCGTGAGGCCGTGCTCGCAGCACAGAGCAGCGGTCTTCTCTGAGTATCGGTTTCACCATCGACGGGTGAGGTGCCCTCGCTTCCGCCGGGACATCCTCGAAGGGCGGGTGCGGGGCCCGCAGTCCGTACCCGAACTGTCGAGGGAGCCGTGATGGCCGAGACCGAGCCGAGCTGGTCGGCGCACGTGCGGTACGCGTTCCTCGTCGGCGGCGAACTGTCCGAGCGGGCGCTGGCCGCGTTCCCCGAGCTGCAGGTGTCGGACACCGTTCCCGCGTACACGACGTTGTACGGACCGGTGCGCACGCCCACGGAGCTGCGCGGCATGCTCGCCCGGTTCGACGCCCTCGGGTTGACGGTCGTCGAGATGCGCAGGCTCCCCGACTGATTCGCTGTCACTCGGGGCGTTCGACCAACCGCACCAGACGATGCTCGGCGGCCGAGAACGCCCGGACCGTCGATTCGCCGACGGTGTCGGTGGCCGGGTAGATCTCGAGTGCGATGCCCTGCGCCGCCAGGCGTTCGTCGTCCCAGTAGCCGGCAGCCGCCTCGCTCACCCCACTGAGATACAGCCGTCCCCCGACGGCGTCGAGGCGTCGCGCATAGTCCCGGACGACACTGAAGAACGTGGCGCCGAACGTGATCCGCCCCCGCAGACGCAGGATCACCTCGGGGTGCGCGGCCTCGGACGGGTCGGGCAGCCGGGCCTGGAGGGTGCGGGCGCCGGCGTAGAAGAGGCTGCCGTACACGTCGAGTACCGCGATCTGTCCGTCCGCGAGGGTGCGTGGGGCGGGCTGTTCCCGCAGCGAACCGTCCTCGCCCGGCACGAGCTCGACGACCGAGAGGTCGACCGCCTCCTGGTTGAGTTGCAGCAGCAGCGACAGCGCCACTCCGATCCCCACTGCGGCGGTCACCGGGAGCAGCAGGGTGGCCACGAACGTCGTGACGAGGGCGATCTGCGATGTCGGCCCGCTCTGCAGGATCGTCCGGATCCGACCCGGGCGGATCGACCCGGCGGCCGCGAACACCAGCACGGCCGCGAGGGTCGGCATCGGCACCTTGCCGACGAGACCGGAGAACGCCACCAGGACGGCCACCATCCAGATCCCGGACCAGATCGCACCCCAGCGGGAGCGTGCCCCCGCGGTCTCGTTGAGGGCGGTCTGCCCCACCGATCCACCGACCGGCATGCCCCCGAACAGGCCCGATGCGAGATTGCCGACGCCCTGCGCGGAGAAGTCGACGTCGGCGTCGGCGCGGCTCCCGTCCCGGTTGGGTGCGGCCTCGGCGACACCGGCGCCCTGTACCAGCACGATCACCGCGACCGCGACCGCGCCGCCGGCCAGTTCGGGGGTGAGCAGGGTGAGATCGGGCAGTGCGGGCAGGGGGATACCGGTGGGGATCGAGCCCACGTCGGACACTCGTGCGACGGAGTCCCAGCCGAAACCGATCACGATCACGCTCGGCACGATCAGCGCGACGAGCGACCCGACCAGGGCCAGCCGGGTGCGGGCCAGCACCACGATCAGCAGCAGCGCGGTTCCGCCCGTGACGACGGCGTGCCAGTCCATGTCCGACGGGTGGGTGACGGCGCCGACGAACGTGGTGAGCGCAATCGAGCCGTGGGCATCGGCGCCGGTGAGGTCGGCGAACTGGCCGAGCACGATGTTGACGGCGATGCCGGTGAGGAACCCGGTCATCACCGAGTGCGACACGAATCTCGTGTAGCGGCCGAGTTTCAGCAGGGCCGCCGCGATCATGACGAGCCCGGCGACGAGGGTGAGCAGGATCAGTGCCGCAGACCTGTCGGCGTCGGGGACGTCCTCGATCGCCGACCCCGCGGCCAGTGCTGCGGCACTGGTGGTGGTGACGACCATGAGTTTCGTGCTGGTCTGCATGCCACCGAACAGGGGGCCCGCGAAGCTCGCGTACAGGCCGTGGACGGGGTTGACGCCGGCGAGGACACCGGAGGCCATGCCGTCGGGGACGCTGCTGATCGCGCCGGGGATCCCGGCGACGAGGTCAGCTTTCAGCGATGCTCGCGGCGGGAGCCGCGATCGGGCCCAGCGCCGCAGTCCACCTCGCACGTCGACCATGCGCGCAAGTCTCGACGGCTCCGTCGGCGGTGTCCTCACACGCCACGGATGAAGTCCCCTAACGTCTGACCAGGCGAATGTTCGCGTCGATACGGTGGATACGCGGATCGTCGGCCGGGATCAGGAACGTCTCGTGGACACGCGCGGTGACGAGGGTCCGACCGAACAGCCCGGAGTCGATCACGTAGTCGGCGATCACCCGGTCACCGTCGACGCGGTACTGCTCGTCGCGGATCGCGCGGATCACCCGGAACTGGGGGCCGCGCGACAGGCTGCGGCGCAGATGGTTGCCGGACCGTCCCGTCTTGACGCCCAGCTCGTAGCGGACCGCGTCGGGCGCGTACGGGACGGAGTGGCCGTCGTGGCTGAGCAGGGCGGCAACGTACGCGCGGGCGGCGTCGAGCTGTGGATTCATGCCACCAGAAGACCATGCCGCACCCACCCGAGGGCTTGTTTTCCGCCCCACTTTCCCACCCTCGACGGGGCCCGGGGGTAGAGTGCCCGGTATGCAGCGTGCACTCCTTCTTCGGTGCCGCGGCGGGGTCTGATCCAGACTGGCCACCCGCCGCGGGCTTTGCTCGTGCGCCGGTCGCCTCGCTGTCGGACTCGTCATAGTCCACATTCGAACCTGGAGATCGATTCCCATGTCCCCTGCCGACGCTTTCACTTCCGGATCTCGCACCATCACGCCGCCGTCGAAGCCGGCACCCGCCGATCAGCCCTCCTGGAACACGCAGAAGGATTCGTCGATGCCGACGTTCCGGTACCGCTCGTTCGGTGAAGAGGTCGAGCAGGTGTCGCTGCCGGACCGCACGTGGCCCGACAAGGTCATCGAGCGCGCCCCGCAGTGGTGTGCCGTGGACCTGCGCGACGGCAACCAGGCGCTGATCGACCCGATGAGCCCGGCCCGCAAGCGCCGCATGTTCGAACTGCTGGTCCGCATGGGCTACAAGGAGATCGAGGTCGGTTTCCCGTCCGCGAGCCAGACGGACTTCGATTTCGTCCGCGAGATCATCGAGGACGGCGCGATCCCCGACGACGTCACCATCCAGGTGCTGACGCAGTCGCGGCCCGAACTGATCAAGCGCACCTTCGAGGCGTGCGACGGCGCGAAGAACGTGATCGTGCACTTCTACAACTCGACGTCGATCCTGCAGCGCCGGGTGGTGTTCCGCGCCGACAAGGACGCCATCAAGAAGATCGCCACCGACGCCGCCGAGCTGGTGATCGAGGAAGCGCAGAAGCACCCCGACACCAACTGGCGCTGGGAGTACTCGCCGGAGTCGTACACCGGCACCGAGCTGTCGTACGCCAAGGAGGTGTGCGACGCGGTCGTCGACACCCTGGGCGGCACCCCCGAGAACCCGGTGATCATCAACCTGCCGGCCACCGTCGAGATGGCCACCCCCAACGTGTATGCCGACTCGATCGAGTGGATGCACCGCAACCTGGCCAAGCGTGACTCGATCATCCTGTCGCTGCACCCGCACAACGACCGCGGCACCGGTGTCGCGGCCGCCGAGCTGGGCTACCAGGCGGGCGCCGACCGTATCGAGGGCTGCCTGTTCGGCAACGGCGAGCGCACCGGCAACGTGTGCCTGGTGACGCTGGGCCTGAACATGTTCACCCGCGGCGTCGACCCGCAGATCGACTTCTCCAACATCGACGAGATCCGCCGCACCGTCGAGTACTGCAACCAGCTGCCCGTCCACGAGCGTCACCCGTACGGCGGCGACCTGGTGTACACGGCGTTCTCCGGCAGCCACCAGGACGCGATCAACAAGGGCCTGGACGCGATGAAGGTCGTCGCCGACCAGCAGAGCGCCGATGTCGACGACATCGTGTGGGAGGTGCCGTACCTGCCGATCGACCCGAAGGACGTGGGCCGCACCTACGAGGCCGTCATCCGCGTCAACTCGCAGTCCGGCAAGGGCGGCGTCGCCTACATCATGAAGGCCGACCACGGCCTGGCGCTGCCGCGCCGCCTGCAGATCGAGTTCTCGCAGACCGTCCAGAAGATCACCGACGGTGAGGGCGGCGAGGTGTCCCCGAAGGAGATGTGGGACGTCTTCTCCGAGGAGTACCTGGCCCCGGTCAGCCCGCTCGAGCGGGTCCGGCAGAAGGTCACCGCGTCCGAGGAGGACAACGGCACCGACGCCATCACCGCGGTGGTCAAGGTGAACGGCGCCGAGCAGGAGATCTCCGGCACCGGCAACGGCCCGCTGGCCGCGTTCGTCGACGCCCTCGACACCGTCGGCTTCGACGTCCGCGTCCTGGACTACAGCGAGCACGCCATGTCCGCCGGCGACGACGCGCAGGCCGCCGCCTACGTCGAGGCCGCGGTGACCCTGCCCGACGGCACCAGCAAGGTCGTGTGGGGTGTCGGTATCGCCACCTCCATCACCGTCGCGTCGCTGCGCGCCGTCGTGTCGGCGGTCAACCGGGCGCACTGAGTTCGGCTGCACCACATCCGCCCCGGGGAGGGGCCGCGCACTTCCGGTGACGGAGTGCGCGGCCCCTCCTCCGCGTTTGTGTGCGCTCAGGCCGGAATCATCGCCCGCACGAGGCGGCGCCCGGACGCGTATAGCAGGACGAGGCAGATGGCGACGGCGGGCCAGACGAGGACGAGGCCGACGGGGCGGAGCCGGCCGACGTCGGACGAGACTGCGACGGTGAGGGAGGCGGCCGCCGTCATGCCCATGGGGAATGCGGTGGACCAGCGCCGGATGTCGAATTGCAGGCGTGGCCATCGGATTTCGGAGGCGACGAGCCCGGCGTAGCCGGCGAGGACGAGGGACACGATGACGACGCCGGCCACCTGGAGTGTGGTGTGCAGTTCCTCGGGCCAGCCGGCGGCGGCGACGGCGGGGGCGAGTTTCCCGGCGGCGAGGGCACTGATCGCGAGGGCGCCCGCGAACACCCACTGGTCGCCGGCGCCGATGCGGAACTGGTTGTAGGAGAAGTTGACCAGCACGGCGACGTAGAAGATCAGGCCGAGGCCGAACGCGGCGAGCGCGGGCACGACGAGCCAGTACGTGGACGTGGCGACGGCGAGGGTGGCGGCGAGGACGGCGAGGCCCTGGGTGGCGACGCACACCAGGAAGTGGACGCCGACGGTGGGGGTGGTCCAGTGCCGCAGCACGCTGCGCATGAGGGCGAGCCATGCGATCAGCGCGATCCCGAGCAGTGCCCAGCCGACGGTCGTCCAGCCGAGGAGGACGCAGCGGGTGCCGAGCACGCAGGTGGCGGCGACACCGGTGAGGGCGGGCGGGGTGTCCGCTTCCCCCACCCAGCGGGCGCGGTCGTCGAACAGTCGGGACACGAACACGACGACCAGCAGGGTCCAGATGGCGGCGTCGACGACGAGCCAGCACAGCGAGAACCATTCGATGCCGGCGAGGTGCAGGGCGACGGAGACGATGCCGGTGGACATCGCGGCGGCACCGGCGCCGGGCGGGATGACGGACAGGACGCGTCCGGCTCCTGTTCGCGCACTCCGGTTCTCGGGCATCAGATCATCATGACCATTCGCACTGCACACTCGCGGACGATACGCCATCCTCGATGGTAGGAGGCTGCCATGTCGCGTGAGAAGTCCGCTCGTTCCGCTCCCGCCTCGATCGAGGGCCCACTCGGTACCGCACTGCTCGGTGCGGGCCGGTTCTTCACGCCCGGATCGTTCTCCGACGATCTGCGGACCGTGTCCCGGGAGGGTGGCCGGGAGGGCGACGTCTTCTATCGGGACCGGTGGAGTCACGACAAGGTGGTGCGGTCGACGCACGGGGTGAACTGCACGGGGTCGTGTTCGTGGAAGATCTACGTCAAGGACGGGATCATCACGTGGGAGACGCAGGAGACGGACTATCCGTCGGTGGGTCCGGATCGTCCGGAGTACGAGCCGCGGGGGTGCCCACGGGGGGCGGCGTTCTCGTGGTACACCTACTCCCCCACCAGGGTTCGCTACCCGTATGCGCGTGGTGTGCTGGTGGAGATGTTCCGGGAGGCGAAGCAGCGGCTCGGTGATCCGGTGCTGGCGTGGGCCGACATCCAGGCCGATCCGGAGCGGCGCCGACGCTATCAGCGGGCCCGCGGCAAGGGCGGTCTGGTGCGGGTGGGCTGGGACGAGGCCACCGAGATGATCGCGGCCGCGCACGTGCACACGATCAAGGAGTACGGGCCGGACCGGGTGGCCGGGTTCTCCCCGATTCCGGCGATGTCGATGGTGTCGTTCGCGGCGGGGTCACGGTTCGTGGAGCTGCTGGGCGGGGTGATGACGTCGTTCTACGACTGGTACGCCGATCTGCCGGTGGCGTCGCCGCAGGTGTTCGGGGACCAGACCGATGTTCCCGAGTCGGGTGACTGGTGGGATGCGTCGTACCTGCTGATGTGGGGGTCGAACGTGCCGGTCACCCGCACCCCGGACGCGCACTGGATGGCGGAGGTGCGGTATCGGGGCACGAAGGTGGTGACGGTGAGCCCCGATTTCGCGGACAACACCAAGTTCGCGGACGAGTGGATGCCGTGTGCGGCCGGCACCGACGGGGCGATGGCGATGGCGATGGGTCACGTGATCCTCGACGAGTTCTTCGTGCGGCGACGCGAGCCGTTCTTCGTCGACTACGTGCGCCGGTACACCGATCTGCCGACGCTGGTGAAACTCGAGGAGCGTGACGGCCGGCTGGTGCCGGGAAAGACACTCACGGCAGCAGATCTCGGGGTCGAGACGGAGAACGCGGCGTTCAAGCCGGTGATACTCGACGGTGTCACCGATGCTCCGGCGGTGCCGAACGGGTCGCTCGGGCACCGGTTCGGCGACGAGGGCGTCGGGCAGTGGAATCTGGATCTGGGTGATCTGGTGCCCGCCCTGACCGTGCTGCGTGACGGCGCGAACGAGGCTGCGGTGGTGACGCTTCCGCGGTTCGACACCGTCGACGGTCACGGGGAGACGATGGAGCGGGGGGTGCCGGTGCGGACGATCGCCGGGCACCGGGTGTGCACGGTGTTCGATCTGATGCTCGCGCAGTACGGGGTGGCGCGTCCGGGTCTTCCGGGGCAGTGGCCCACCGGTTACGACGACGCCTCCTCCCCCAACACTCCGGCGTGGCAGGAGCCGATCACCGGGGTGTCGGCGGCGCAGGTGATCCGGGTCGCCCGCGAGTTCGCCGTCAACGCCGTCGAATCCGGTGGGCGGTCGATGATCATCATGGGTGCCGGGATCTGCCAGTGGTTCCACGGCGACGCCACCTATCGGGCGATCCTGTCGCTGCTGCTGCTCACCGGGTCGATGGGCCGCAACGGCGGCGGCTGGGCGCACTATGTGGGTCAGGAGAAGTGCCGGCCGGTGACGGGGTGGGCGACGGTGGCGATGGGCACCGACTGGAGTCGGCCGCCGCGGCAGATGGCGGGCACCACCTACTGGTACGCGCACACCGACCAGTGGCGGTACGACGGCTACCGGGCGGACGCGCTGGCCAGCCCCACCGGGCGCGGCCGGTTCGCGGGCAAGCACACAATGGATGTGACGGCGTCGGCGGTCGCGATGGGCTGGACGCCGTTCTATCCGCAGTTCGACCGCTCGAGCCTGGACGTGGCCGACGAGGCGGTCGCCGCGGGCAGGGACGTGGCGTCGCACGTCGCGGAGCAGTTGGCGTCGGGTGCACTGAAACTGGCGGTCACCGACCCGGACGATCCGCGGAACTGGCCGCGGGTGCTGAGCATCTGGCGGGCGAACCTGCTGGGGTCGTCGAGCAAGGGCAACGAGTACTTCCTGAAGCATCTGCTGGGGACGACGTCGAATCTGCAGGCGGAGCCGACGCGTCCCGAGTTGCGCCCGAACGACGTCGCCTGGTCGGACGACATCCCGGAGGGCAAGCTGGACATGGTGATGTCGATCGACTTCCGGATGACGTCGACGACGCTGCTGTCGGACGTGGTGTTGCCGGCGGCGACGTGGTACGAGAAGCCGGATCTGTCGAGCACCGACATGCATCCGTACATCCACGCGTTCTCGGCGGCGATCGATCCGCCGTGGGAGACGAAGTCGGATTTCGAGGCGTTCGGGGCGATCGCCCGCACGTTCTCGGCGTTGGCGCGCACCCATCTGGGGACCCGCACCGACGTGGTGCTGGGCACGCTGCAGCACGACACTCCGGGGGCGATGGCGTATCCCGGTGGCACCGAATCGGATTGGCGGTCCACCGGCGAGGTTCCGGTGCCGGGGAAGACGATGGGGCCGCTGATCGTCGTCGAACGCGACTACGGGGCGATCGCCGAGAAGTGGGCGGCGCTGGGTCCGCTGGTGGAGAAGGCGGGTCTGGTCACGAAGGGCGTCACGTATCACCCGGACGAGGAGGTCGCGGAGCTCGGCGCGAAGCACGGGGTGATGAGTTCCGGTGCGGCGGCGGGCCGTCCGGCGCTGGATACCGCGGAGAAGATGTGCGAGGCGGTGCTGCGGCTGTCGGGGACGTCGAACGGGCGGCTGGCGGTGCAGGGGTTCCGGCAGCTCGAGCAGCGCACCGGGCAGCCGCTGGTGCATCTGGCGGAGGGCAGCGAGGAGCGTCGGATCACGTTCGCGGACACGCAGGCCCGCCCGGTGCCGGTGATCACGAGCCCGGAGTGGTCGGGCAGCGAGACCGGGGGCCGACGGTACGCACCGTTCACGGTGAACATCGAGCAGCTCAAACCGTTCCACACGCTCACCGGGCGGATGCACTTCTTCCTCGACCACGACTGGATGGAGGAGCTGGGCGAGCAGCTGCCGATCTACCGTCCGCCGCTGGACATGGCGCGGCTGTTCGCCGAACCGGAGGTCGGTGACCTGCGGGACGGGATCGGGCTCACGGTGCGGTATCTGACGCCGCACAGCAAATGGTCGATCCACTCGGAGTACCAGGACAACCTGCTCATGCTGTCGCTGTCGCGGGGCGGGCCGACGATGTGGATGAGCCCGAACGATGCGGCGAAGATCTCGGTGCGCGACAACGACTGGGTGGAGGCCGTCAACCGCAACGGGGTGGTGGTGTGCCGGGCGATCGTGTCCCACCGGATGCCGGACGGGGTGGTGTACGTGCATCACGCGCAGGAACGCACCATCGACGTGCCGCGGACGGAGACGACGGGTAACCGTGGCGGCATCCACAATTCGTTGACGCGGCTGCTGGTGAAGCCGACGCATCTGGCGGGCGGGTACGCGCAGACGTCGTGGGCGTTCAACTATCTGGGTCCGACCGGCAACCAGCGGGACGAGGTGACGGTGGTGCGCCGCCGGAGCCAGTCGGTGACCTACTGAAGGACCTACTGACGGGGAGGTAGCGATGAAGGTCATGGCGCAGCTCGCGATGGTGATGAATCTCGACAAGTGCATCGGCTGCCACACGTGTTCGGTGACGTGCAAGCAGGCGTGGACCAACCGGTCCGGCACCGAGTACGTGTGGTTCAACAATGTGGAGACCCGTCCAGGGCAGGGGTATCCGCGCACGTACGAGGATCAGGACAGGTGGCGCGGCGGCTGGGTGCGGGACGGGAAGGGTCGGTTGCGGCTCCGGGACGGTGGCCGGTTGGCGAAGCTGGCGCGGATCTTCTCGAATCCGAAGCTGCCGTCGATCCAGGACTACTACGAGCCGTGGACGTACGACTACGAGAATCTGACCAGCGCACCGCTGGGTGATCAGATGCCGGTGGCGCCGCCGCGGAGCCTCATCACCGGTGAGCCGATGAAGGTGGAGTGGTCGGCCAACTGGGACGACAACCTGGGTGGTTCACCGGAGATCCTGGCCGACGATCCGATCCTGCAGAAGATCGGTGCGCAGGTGAAGTACGAGCTCGAGCAGTCGTTCATGTTCTATCTGCCGCGGATCTGCGAGCACTGCCTGAATCCGGCGTGTGTGGCGTCGTGCCCGTCGGGGGCGATGTACAAGCGCAGCGAGGACGGCATCGTGCTGGTGGACCAGGACAAGTGCCGCGGCTGGCGGATGTGCGTGTCCGGATGCCCGTACAAGAAGGTGTATTTCAACCACAAGACGGGCAAGGCCGAGAAGTGCACGTTCTGCTATCCGCGGGTGGAGGTGGGGCTGCCGACGGTGTGCGCGGAGACGTGTGTGGGCCGGCTGCGGTACATCGGGTTGATGCTGTACGACGTCGACAGGGTCACGGAGGCCGCGTCCGTCGCAGACGAGAAGGATTTGTACGCAGCACAACTCGACGTGTTCCTGGATCCGTGTGATCCGCAGGTGGTGGCAGCGGCCCGGCAGTCGGGGATTCCGGACACGTGGATCGAGGCGGCGCAGCGCTCCCCCGTGCACGCGTTGATCAAGGACTACCGGGTGGCGTTGCCGCTGCATCCGGAGTTCCGGACGGTGCCGATGGTGTGGTACATCCCGCCGCTGTCGCCGGTGGTGGATGCGGTGAGCCGCGACGGTCACGACGGCGAGGATCTGGGCAACCTGTTCGGGGCGTTGGAGTCCCTGCGGATCCCGATCGAGTATCTGGCGGAGTTGTTCACGGCCGGGGACACCGAGGTGGTGTCGGGGGTGTTGCGGAAGCTGGCGGCGATGCGCTCGTACATGCGGGACATCAATCTGGGGCGTGAACCGCAGGAGCACATTCCGGCAGCGGTGGGGATGAGCGAGGAGCAGGTGTATGCGATGTACCGGCTGCTGGCACTCGCGAAGTACGAGGAGCGGTACGTGATCCCGTCGGCGTATGCGGCCGACGCGCACGGTCTCGAGGAGACGGTCACCGATTGTGCCCTCGATTTCGACGGCGGTCCCGGCCTCTACGATCAGGGCCCGTTCGGGGAGTCGAGCGGCGGCCCGGTTCCGGTGGCGGTGGAGACGTTCCATGCGCTGCGGCAGCGGCAGACCGGTGAGGCGATGGGCGCGAACGCGTCCCGGCCGTCGCGGGTGAATCTGCTGAACTGGGACGGCAAGGGTGTTCCGGAGGGCATGTTCCCGGACGGGGACCGACGATGAGGCGGTGGCGTCGACCGGATTCCGGTGCCCGACAGCAGGATCGGGTGGTGTGGCAGTGCGCGTCGCTGCTGTTGGCGTATCCGGACGCCGGGCAGTCGGAGCGGCTGGACACGGTGGAGTCGCTGCTGGCGCACCTGCCGGACACGGCGGGGCTCGCGGCCCCTGTGCGCGCGTTGCGGTCGCTGCCGGAGATCGAGGCGGCCACCGCGTACGTGGACACGTTCGATCTGCGGTGCAGGACGACGCTGCTGTTGACGTATTGGACGGACGGTGACACCCGGAATCGGGGTGCGGCGATGCTGCGGTTCGCGGACGTCTACCGGGCGGCGGGGGTGGAGCCGCCGGCCGGGGAGTCGGCGGATCATCTGGCGGTGCTGCTCGAGTTCGCGGCCACCGTCGACCCCCGGGCCGGCGGCGCACTGCTGGCGGAGCACCGTCCGGCGATCGACCTGCTGGCGCAGCGGCTCACCGAGCTCGACTCCCCGTACGCGGCGGTGCTGGCGGCGGTGGCGTCGACGCTGCCGGCGGCGACGGACCGGGACGCGGAACGGGCGCGGCGGCTGGCGATGTCGGGGCCGCCGGCCGAGTCGGTGGGGTTGCAGCCGTTCACGTTGACCGTTCCGCCGCGTCGTACCGAAGGAGTGCACTGACATGTCGGCCGCGGAAATCTATTGGGACGTCGTCCCGTACGTGACGTTGGCGGTGCTGGTCGTCGGCACGTGGTGGCGGTACCGGTACGACAGGTTCGGGTGGACGACGCGGTCGTCGCAGCTGTACGAGAATCGGCTGCTGCGGGTCGCGAGCCCACTGTTCCATTTCGGGATTCTGGTGGTGATCCTGGGGCATGTCATCGGGTTGGTGATTCCGGAGTCGTGGACGGAGGCGGTCGGGATCAGTGAGCACGTGTACCACTGGGGTGCGGCGGTGCCGGGGCTGATCGCGGGGGCTGCGACGCTGGTGGGGATCTGGCTGCTGGTGTACCGCCGGCGGTCGACGGGCCCGGTGTTCACGGCCACCACCGTCAACGACAAGGTCATGTATGTGGTGTTGGTGGCGGCGATCGTGGCCGGGTTGGCGACGACGCTGATCGGGGCGGTCGACGGCAACGAGGCCCACAATTATCGGGAGACGGTGTCGCCGTGGTTCCGGTCGATCTGGATTCTGCAGCCGGACGGGGCGGCGATGGCACGGGCCCCGTTGTCGTTCCACATCCATGTGACGATCGCGTTGGTGTTGTTCGCGTTGTGGCCGTTCACCCGGCTGGTGCACGCGTTCAGCGCACCGTTCGCGTATCTGTTCCGCCCGTACATCGTGTACCGCAGCCGCGACGTCGCCGGACGCGACCAGTTGCTCGGTTCGGAGCCGCAGCGCCGCGGCTGGGACACCGACGCCACCGGCCCCCGTCACGTTCGGCGCTGACTGCGCGAAGCACGGGTGTTCCGGCAGGTGAACCGGATCGCCGCCCGAGGCACCCGAGCCTGCCCCCGACACCGTCTCGATGGTCGCGCCGAAATCCCTCGCTCGCCCCGATTGCTGTGTCACAGTTCAGGTATCTGCTCGATCGACACGGATTGGAGCTCTACCGATGGACTCGTTCTGGGATTTCTTCTGGGTGATTCTCGTCAGTTTCGCGTTCGTCGCGTATCTGATGTTGTTGTTCTCGATCATCACGGACCTGTTCCGGGATCACAAGACGTCGGGGTGGGTGAAGGCGATCTGGGTGGTGTTCCTGATCATCCTCCCGTTCTTGACGGCGCTGGTGTATCTGATCGCGCGTGGTGACGGGATGGCGAAGCGGTCGGTGCGGGCGGCGGCGGAGATGCAGAGCGCGCAGGAGCAGTACATCCGGCAGGTGGCGGGTAAGTCGGGTGCGGAGCAGATCGCGGATGCGAAGGCGCTCTTGGATGCGGGCACGATCACGCAGGCGGAGTTCGATGCGCTCAAGGCGAAGGCCCTCGCCTGATCCGAGTGTTCCGGTTCGGCACGGTGCCGCGTCCCCGGTCGGGGGCGCGGCACCGTCTTTTCCTCCTGTGGAAAACTCGCCTCGTGGGTATGAGCACTCGGATGACTCTGCGGGGCCGGCTGGCGTTGCGTGCGGCGGCGGTGGCGGCGTGGGCGTCGCAGAAGGCGGGCCGCGGCAAGGGCTCGATGATCGGTGGCCTGATCGCGTTGAAGATCGACCCGTCGGTGATGGTGCAGTTGGGTCGGGGCCGGCGCACGGTCGTGATCACGGGCACGAACGGCAAGTCGACGACGACGCGGATGACGGCGGCGGCGTTGGCGACGCTCGACGAGGTGGCGACGCAGGCGGACGGCGCGAACATGGATGCCGGGATCGTCGCGGCCCTGTCGGCGCGGGTCGATGCTCCCCTCGCGGCGCTGGAGGTGGACGAGCTGCATGTGCCGCACGTGTGTGATGCGGTGGATCCGGCGGTGATCGTATTGCTGAATTTGAGCCGTGATCAGTTGGATCGGGTGGGGGAGATCAACAAGATCGAGCGGACGCTGCGGGAGGGGTTGGCGCGGCATCCGGATGCGGTCGTGGTGGCGAACTGTGACGACGTGCTGATCACGTCGGTGGCGTTCGATCACGAGAATGTGGTGTGGGTGGCCGCCGGTGGCGGTTGGGCCAATGATGCGGTGAGTTGCCCGCGGACGGGTGAGCCGATCGTGTGGGAGGGCCCGCACTGGCGGAGCACGGGCTCGGATTTCGCGCGTCCGACGCCGCAGTGGTGGCTGGACGACGACAACCTGCACGGCCCGGACGGGCTGGTGTTGCCGCTGGAGTTGTCGCTGCCGGGGAAGGCGAATCGGGGGAATGCGGCGCAGGCGGTGGCGGCGGCGGTGGCGTTGGGCGCCGATCCGCGGGATGCGGTGCGGGCCGCGTCGACGGTGCGGGAGATCGCCGGCCGGTACAGCACCGTACAGGTGGGGGCGCATTCGGTGCGGATGCTGTTGGCGAAGAATCCGGCGGGCTGGCAGGAGGCGCTGTCGATGATCGATCACAGCGTGGACGGTCTGGTGATCGCGGTGAACGGGCAGGTGCCGGACGGCGAGGATCTGTCGTGGTTGTGGGATGTGCGGTTCGAGCATTTCGAGGGCGTGCAGGTGGTGGCCGCGGGTGAGCGGGGCACGGATCTGGCGGTGCGGTTGACGTATGCGGGGGTGGAGCACACGTTGGTGCACGATCCGTTGCGGGCGATCGCAGCGTGCCCGCCGGGGCGGGTGGAGGTGCTGGCGAATTACACGGCGTTCCGGGATTTGAACACGGCGATCGCGAAGGAGAAGAGCCGCGATGTCTGAGTCGACGGTCCGTATCGGTCTGGTGTTGCCCGATGTGATGGGCACGTACGGGGACGGCGGGAATGCGCTGGTGCTGCGGCAGCGGCTGCGGATGCGCGGCCATGACGCGGAGATCGTGGAGGTGACGTTGAACGATCCGGTGCCGGAGTCGTTGGACGTGTACACGCTCGGCGGGGCGGAGGATGCGGCGCAGCGGTTGGCGACCCGGCATCTGACGCGGTTCCCGGGGTTGCAGCGGGCGGCGGAGCGGGGTGCGCCGGTGTTGGCGATCTGCGCGGCGATCCAGGTGTTGGGGCACTGGTACGAGACGTCGTCCGGGGAGCGGGTGGAGGGGGTGTCGATGCTGGATGCGACGACGTCTCCGCAGGCGTCCCGGTCGATCGGGGAGATTGTGACGTCGCCGCTGATCGGCGGGTTGACGCAGCCGTTGTCGGGGTTCGAGAACCATCGGGGCGGCACCACGTTGGGGGCGGACGCGAAACCGGTGGGCCGGGTGACGCGGGGCGTCGGCAACGGTGTGGGTGACGGCGTGGAGGGGGTGGCGCAGGGTTCGGTGATCGGCACGTATCTGCACGGCCCGGTCCTGGCCCGCAATCCGGAGCTGGCCGATCTGTTGTTGGCTCGCGCGCTCGGCGTGGACGGGCTGCCGGCGCTGGATCTGCCCGAGGTGGAGTTGCTGCGCCGGGAGCGGCTGGCGGCACGGTAGACACGGCTGGGCGCGCCGGATCGGGTGCGCGGAAGCCTTCCAGGACCGGTTCCGTGGCCGGTTCGCAAAAATTTTTTCGACTGGGACACCCCGTCCGGCGCACTGCCGGGCGGGGTGTTTTGCGAAGGCTGCGAAGGTGGCGATCGAGTCCCGATCCGGGCCTCGGAGGCGGTCCGTCGCCGATCGTCGATGTCGATACCCTCGCACCGCGGCAGCCCTGCACCGTGCAGGAACGTGTGTCAGTCAAACAAACAATCGAAAGGTATTCTCCCCGCTCCCAGTAAATTGTACTGCAGTACAATTTAGCGTCACCTCCCCCCTCTTGCGAACGTCACAACAAAGATCATCAACACCTCGCCGGCGACCACCCCGAGAAGTTACCCATAGGTAGATTTACGAAATCGATAACAGCGTTGATCGAGCCGTAATAGCGTTCCAGGTGTCGCGGGGGAAATCCGATGACCCACCCCTGTAACGGCACTACATCCAGAGGGTCGACCTACACGATCACGAGGTGAATCTGTATGAGTGTTCGGAACAAGATGGCGGTTGCCGGCGTTTTCGCGAGCGTCGCAGCCCTGACCGCTCTCGGCACGGGCGTGGCCCAGGCGGTCACCCCGGAGAAGCCCACGGCCGACTACCAGGTGTGTGGCAACGTCCTCGACAGCTCCGGAGCAGGCGTTGCCGGCGTGGCCGTGAGCGGTGAGCTCTACGACTCGAGCGACACGGTGGTCACCGGAGCCATCGCGTCGACCACGACGAACGCCAACGGCGGCTACTGCCTCCAGGGCAACTCCGGCATGGTCGGTACCGTCACGAGCGGCGGCTACGTCAAGCTGCACGCGGCCGGAGGCAACTTCGGAACCTGGGAGACGAACGGCATCCACGAGAGTGACTTCCTCAGCCACATCTACGTGAGCATCTTCCCGCCGATCTCCCAGTCCGCGAACGGGTTCAACGGCACCGTGTGATCTGACTGCTACGTGTACCCCTCGATCAGCGATCGAGGGGTACACGTGGCCAGTCCTCCAAATCTCCACAAAAACCAACACGATAGGAATTCGAATGTCTGTCGATTTCTTTAAAGCCCTCAGACTACTTGTCGTCGGCTTCGCGCCGGTGCTCGGCGGCTCCTTGACTCAGCTCAACACCATGTCAGGGAACGAATACTCGTAACTATTCGATCGAAAAAGGAGTCCTCATGCTCTCAATTCAGAACGCGACCAGCTCACTCGGTGAAACCGTCACCCAGATGATCCCCACCCTCTACTCCGCGCTGTTCGGCCAGGCAGTCTCACTGTCGCTCGGCGTCCGAGTCTGACATATCACCATCAAAGAGAAAGAGAATCGATGGATATCAAAAAATTCTTGATGGATCTGGTGCTGCTGGGAGTCGGATCGTGGTTCGGCGGCGCCGACTACACGGGCAGCAACGACCTACTGCCCTCGTTCCTGAAGGCACTCTCGTAAGGAGACAACGAATGCTCGGAAACTACTTCGCAGGATCACTCGACATGTTCAAAGGCCTCGGCAACGTCATCATGCTGGGCATCTACACAGCGTCATCTCAAGGTGGCGGCCTCCAGAGCCTGTAGCTCGCCCGATCCACTGCAGGGCATGCCGTAGTTGGTTGCAACTCGACATGCCCTGCAGTCACGTCTGCATCCAGTGTTCGCGACGCGCACAATGCATACATCGATATCGTTCGATGAATCCCGGCGCAGAACACGGGTCCGGGCGCAGCCAAGCGGCGCAATAGCCAGCCCCCCCGAACAGGGGTGTGGCCGGGAATGCTTTCACATCCTCGGCCGCATCTCTGCTTCTCGAGTCTTTCACCGTGACCGGCTACTCGTTCGATCCGCACTACCGAAACTACGCCCGCACCCCACCGTCGGCAAGGCCTCGAGCTGCACTTTCCCAAGTTGTGACGGACGGGCCTCACCTGTGGCCGGCCCGTTACCCGAACACATCAGGGGCGCAGCGCAGCCGCAGAGATCGAGAACCCGGCGTCCATGAGCGCCACGGCAAGAGCCCTCCGTCGTGCGCGGTGTCGACGGACCCGGAACCGCCGGCGCCCCGACTACTACCGCCCCCTGTGCTCGAGGTCGTCGAGCAGCCGATTCCACTGATCCAGGGCCTCCACACCGGTGGGGATCAACACCGGATCGGACACCATCGGAGGGCCGATCACCGTGCCCGGCGTCGTAGCCTGCCCCGTCCCCAACCCGTTCGGTCTTGGTGCCGTTCGCGAACCACGTTGCGCCACATCCGGCCCCGGCGGACAGAACAGTGTCAGATCCGGCGTCACCGGCGTCATGTCCCCCACCGTCCGGCGCGGCGTGTCGTACCCGCACACCGGCCCCTGCGTCCCCACCAACGCGAACTCCGCCCGATCCCCCCGAACAATCGATTCCAACTTCCCCAACCCCACCGGAATATCGACCAGGCCCGCCGCCACCGCCGCCCGCCGATCCGCCACCACCGGCGTCACCGACGCCAGATCCGCCAACAACGCCCCGAACGTGCCCGCCTCCCCGTCGAACAGGGCGCGGGTTCGGGCCAGTGCCGCCGGCGACCGCCCCAACAGATGCTCCACCAGCTCCGACGCGTCACCCAACTGCCCCGACACCGTCCGCGCCGCCCCCACCGACCGCTCGAACCCGTCCGCAGCACCGGCCGCCGACCCCGCCACCGACACCGTGCGCTCCGCCAGCGACCGCAACGTCGGCGCCTGCCGCTCTATCACCGCCGACAACCGGTCGCCGTCGTCGATCATCCGCGCCAGATCCGGGCCCACCCCCGACAGCGCCGCCCCCACCTCGTCGCCCACCGTCGCCACCGCCCCCGGATCCACCCCGGCCAGCAGCCGCGCCGTCTCCCCCATCACCTCACCCATCTGTACCGGCTGCCGCTCCGCCGGCGCCGCCACCTCGTCCCCGTCCCCCAGATACGGGCCGCCACCCGAGACCACCGCCGAGTCCGGGTCCGGGACGATGTCGACGTTCTGCAGGCCCGCCACCGTCCCCATCGTCACCGTCGCCGCACTCGCCCGCGGAATCCGCGTCCCCGGATCCAACTCCACCTCCACCCGCGCCCCGGACCCGTTGCCCGCCAACAACACCGACGCCACCCGCCCCACCTGCACCCCCCGATACGTGACACTCGTGCCCGCCGTGAGCCCGAACGCGTCCACCATCTCGGCATGCACCCGGATCGGGTCACCGAACGCCCGCGGCCCCGCCACATAGGCGATCCCGAACGGCACCACCAGCGCCGCCGTCACCGCGAACAGGATCAACTCCACCAGCACCACCCGCCTCACCGGCCACCTCCCGTGCCGTCGAGCGGCACCCCGCCCGTCATCAACGTCTCCAACCCCGCCGGAACGTCGAGAGTGCCGTCGAACATCAGATAGTCGCCCTTCACGGCCCGACCGAAATTCGCCGTGAACGTGTTCATCGCGGTGAGCGTCTCCCCGATCCGATCGTTGAACGACCGCAACGACGCCACCACCGTCGCCCCGTCCTCCACCAGCGCGTCCAGCTCTCCCGCCGCCAGCACCGCGTCCGCGTGCTCCGTCAGTCGGGCAGTCGACGCCGCCAGCGCCGCCAGCCGATCCCGCTGCCCCGCCAGCACCGTCGTCGCCGCCGGCACCACGTCGAGGAACCCGTCGAGCACCTCCTGCCGCGCCGCCAGCTGCCGGGACACGTCGGCCGCCAGGTCGATCGACGCCCTCAGCTCGGTGCGCTGCCCGGTGGCCGTCCCGGTGAGCGCCGTCAACGCATCGAGCAGCACCCGCACCTGCTGCGGCCGATCCGCGAACGCCACGTTCAGCTCGTCGACCACCGTCGCCAGCTGGTCGATACCACTGCCCGTCAGCACCGTGCCGAGCGTGGCGAGGGCACTCTCGAGCTGCGGGCCGACCTCGGTGCGGGACTCGGCGATCACATCCCCGTCCACCAGCGGCACCGGCGACGGATCCTGCGGGGCCCGCAACCGCACGAACGGGCTACCCAGCGCCGACGGCAACTCCACCGCCGCCGACACGTCCCGCGGCATCGGCGCCGCCGCCGACAGGCTCAGCTCCGCCGCCGCCCCCGACTCCCCCGTCGACAACCCCGCCACCCGTCCGATCACCCGCTGCCCCGACCGCACGTCCGCCCCCACCAGCAGCCCGTCCGCCCGCACCAATTCCAGTGTCACCGTGTAGTTCTCACCCGGCACCGACCGCCCCACCGGAAGATCCTGGATGCCCGCCGAACAGCCCGTCAGCAACACCGCCGCCCCCACCGCACACCCCACCAGCCGGCCCCTCATCGGCCCGCCCCCGCGCCCCCGGAGAGCAGCGTCGCCAACCCCAACGGGTCCGACGCGCTGATCGGGAACGAGACCGGATTGGTGATCCCCACCCCCGAGCACACCGGCAGCGGATACCGCTCGCACAACGGCCGCGCCACCGCGAACTGGGTGAGCGCCGTCGACACGTTCAACCGGATCCGGCCCCGATCGTCCGGGCCGACCGTCCGCGACAGGTTCTGCATCAGCAGCGGCACCAGATCCAGGAACTCCGCCAACTCCGGCTGCCGCGCCGCCAGCGTGCCGCCCAGCACCTCCAGGTTGCGGGCCACCGCACCCACGTCGTCGCCGTGCTCGGCGACGAACCGGTCCATCGCGTCGAACACCGTCCGCAGATCCTGCAACGGTGCCGCGATGTCGAGATCCTGCGCCGCCCACGCGTCCCCCAGCTCCCCCAACTGTGTCACCAGCGTGTCGATGCTCACCTGCCGGTCGTCGAGCGCCACCATCAGCGAGTTCAGGTTGCCGACCAGCGCCTCGACGTCGCCGCTGCGGGCCCCGACGACACCCGACGCCGCACCCAGATTCCGCAACGCCCGATTCGCCGGCCCGCCCTGCCCGGCCAGCCCCGCCGCCGACTGCGACAACAGCGCCCCCACATCGCCCCCACCCGGGCCGAGCGCCTCGGTGAGGGTGCCGAGACTGCCCAGCAGCGCATCGAACTCGATCGGCGCGTGACTGCGTTCGAGCGGCACCACCGCCCCGTCCCCGAGCCGCGGCCCACCCGTGTAGGCGGGACCGAACTCGAGATGCCGATCGCTGATCACCGACGGATTCAGCACATACGCCTGCACGTCCGCCGGCAACACCACGTCCCCGCGCACCGACGCCGTCACCCGCACATGCGTGTCCGACGGCTCCACCGCCGTCACCGTCCCCACCGGCACCCCCAGCACCGTCACCGGGCTCCCCGGATACAGGCCGCTCGCGAACGCGAAATCCACCGCCACCGTCCGCGCCGAATCGGTGCGGCCGAACACGAACCAGCCGCCCGCCGCCACCACCAGCACCAGCGCCAGGGCCGCCGCCACCCGCGCCCGCCCCGTCACCGGCAGCCCTGCATCACGCCGAGCGCGCACAGCGCATTGTCCGGGATCACCGCGGCCGGCGCCGTCACATCCGTCCACGTGCCGTTGCCGGTCGCGTCGGTGGCCGACCGCAGCGCCGCCGGCAGCCGCGCCAGCAGCGCGTCGACGTCGTCGGCGTTGCGCTGCACCGTGTCCGTCACCGCCACCAGGTTCTCGGTGAGCTCCGCGAACTCGCCCTCGTGGGCGGTGACGGTGCGGGCCGTGCTGTCCAGCACCGTCCGCAGATTCTGCACCAGCCGGGTGAGCACCTGCTTGCGGACCGTGAGCGTCGCGACGATCGTCTGCGCGTTCGCCAACGTCTCGGAAATCGAATCCTGCTGCCGTACCGCCAGATCCGACAGCGACCGGGACAGCGTCAACAGCCGGTCCAGCTGTTCGCCGTTCTCCGCGACCGCCGCCGACGCCCCGCTCACCCCCGCGATCGCCCGCGCCGCCTGCCCCGGATCGGGCAGCACCTCCGACAGCGCCCGCATCATCGCCTCCAACGACGCCGTGTCGAGATGCTGCGCCGACGCCGTCACGTCCCGGCTCACGTCGTCGAGACTGTAGGGAACGGTGGTGCGCGCCAACGGGATCACTGCCGCACCGTCGTCGACCGGGCCGGCCGGCACCACCTCCAGATAGCGTTTCCCCAACACCGTCTCGAGCCGCACCGACGCCGTCGTCCGATTCCCCAGCGGCTGCCCGTCGTCCAACCGGAACGCCACCCGCACCCGATCCCCCGCCAGCTCGACACCCTCCACCCGCCCCGACGGCACCCCCGCCACCAGCACCGGATCCCCACCCGACAGGCCGCTCGCGTTCGCCAGCTCCGCCGTGTACGGGGCCGTCCGCGCCAGATACCACGCCTTGGGCACCCCGATCGCCGCCGCCAACCCCAGCACCAGTGCCGCGATCCCCACCGCCCCCAACGCCGTCCGCGACATCATCGGCACACCTCCGAATGCGTCGACCCGAACAGATCCGCCTCCACGTCCCCGGCCTTCACCACGAACGTGCACAGGTACAGGCTCACGAACCCGCCGTACCGGCTGATCCGGTTGACGCCGTCCGCGAACCGCGGCATCCCCGCCAGGAACCGCTCGAACGGATCCGTGTTCGCGATCCACTCACCGGTCACCGCCGTCGCATCCGTCACCGCCCCGCCGATCGACGCCTCCGACCGGGACAGGGTGCCCGCCAGCGCCGCCACCGCCCGATCCCCGTGATCGAGAACCGCCGCCACCTCCGCATCGCTGCCCGCCGTCGCCGCGGTGAGCTGCCGCAGCCCCGCCAGCAACTCCTCGAGCTGCGGCTGCCGATCGTCGAGGGACGCGAGCAGTGCGGACGTGTTCGCCGTCAACTCCTCGAACACCGCCCGCCGGTCCACGAGATCTGTTCCGAGCGTGGCGATCCCGTCCAACAACGTCGACACCGCCGCACCCCGGCCCGCGAACGTCTCCACGAACGCCCGGGACAGCGTGTTCACCCGCCCCGGATCGACGGCGTCGAACAGCGGCGCGAACCCGTTCATCAACGCCGTCAGATCCACCGGCGGCGTGGTCCGCTCCACCGGGATCGTCGCGCCCGGCTCGAGCGGACGCCCGGACGGTACCGCCGGCGGAGTGAGCGCCAGATAGCGGGCACCCAGCATGTCCGCATACCGCACCGCGGCCGTCACCTCACCGTCCAGCCGGTGCGCCGACGCCACCTCGAACCGCACCACCGCCGTCCGTGTCCCGTCCGCCGCGCCCGCCACCTCGATCGCCGCCACCCGCCCCACCCGCACCCCCGACAACGTCACCGGATTCCCCACGTGCAGGCCCTCCACATCCGTGAACACCGCCGCATACCCGTCCGTGGCGCCCCGCACCGGCACCGACAACGTGTTCGCCACCAGCAGCCCGCACACCACCCCCACCGCACAGAACGCCGCCACCTTCACCAGCGGCAACCAGCGGGCCGTCACCGCTGCGGGCCCTGTCGTTCCGGGGCTCGGGGTCCGCACGCGCCCGGCAGTGTCCCGTAACTCGGGCAGTCCGCCGACGTGTACGGCAGCGGATCGGTGAACGTGGGCACCGCGACGATGTCGAACCGGCCCGTCGCGAACACCCGCGCCCCCGCCGCCCCGAACGTGCGCGCCCCCTCCAGCGTCGCGGTGAGCCCACCCGGATTCGTGGCCGCCGTCCCCAGGATCGTCCCCGACGCATCCAGCACCGTCAGCAGCTCGTCCCGGTTGTCGCCCACGAAATCGGCGACCGTGGGCGCGAATTCGGCGGCCGTACCGATCGTGGCGGTGACGTCGTCCGCACGGTCGACGACGGTGCGGGACAGGCCTGTCACCGACTCCAGCGTCGCCAGCACGTCCGGGGTGGCGGCGTCGAGGGACTGCAGCACCGTCCGGAAATCGGGGGCCGCGTCCAGCAGTCCCTGCACCGCCGGGGTCAGCGTCGGGGCGGCCGCCGCCAACCGGTCGACCGTCCGGCCGATCGTGGCACCCCGCCCGTCCAGGGTGTGCGCGAGCGTCGACAACGCCACCTGCATCTGCTGCGGCCGCATCCGGTCCAGCACGTCCACCAGCCGCGTGTACACGTCGTACAGGGCCACCGCGTCGGGGCCGGCATCGATCCGGATCTCGTCGCCGTCGGCGAGAGCCGTCCCGTCCGGGGTCCCGGACAGTTGAACGTAGATGTCGCCGAAGAAGGTTCGCGGCAGCACCCGGGCCGTCACCGACGCCGGGATCCGCCCGATCACGTGGGCGTCGATCTGCAGCCGCGCCCGCGACGCGTCCACCCCCGGCTCGATGCCGGCGATGCGGCCCACGTTCACGCCGTGGAACCGGACCGGCGCCTCCCCCGTGATCAGCCCGACCGCGGCCGGCACCTCCACCGTCACCTCCGGGTCGCGGTCCAGCCGGCCGGTGCCGTGCAGCACCATCAGCGTGCCCACCGCGACCGCGGCCACGGTCGCCACCGCGCCGCGCACCGCGAACGCCGCGGTACTCGTCCCGCGCCGGCGCACCTCACACCCCCATCCCCGGGACGGTGGGCACCAGACCCCACAGCGCGAACGTCATGAGCACGTCCAGGACGCCGATCGCCAGGATCGCCGTCCGCAACGCCCGCCCCGCCGCCTGACCCACCCCCGCCGGACCGCCCGACGCGAAATAGCCGTACGCGCAGTGCACCAACGCCACCACCGCCGCGAACACGATCGCCTTGACCGCCGCATACACCAGATCGACCGGGGACAGCGCCAGGTGGAAGAAGTAGTCGTACGTGCCCGCCGACGCCCCGTTGAACAGAACGATCACCAGCCGCGTCGACAGATAGCTGGCGAGCAGTCCGATCATGAAGATCGGCAGCACACACACCATCGCCGCCAGCACCCGCGTGCCCGCCAGGAACGGAATCGACCGCACCGCCATCGAATCCAGCGCGTCGATCTCGTCGGAGATCCGCATCGCCCCCAGCTGCGCCGTGAACCCCGTCCCCACCTTCGCCGCCAACGCGATCGCCACCACCACCGGCGCCAGCTCGCGGGTGTTCGCGATCGCCGACAGCATCCCCGACAGCGTCGACATGCCGATCAGTTCCAGCCCGCGATGCGTTTCGACGCCCAGCATCATCGCCGCCGCCAACGACATCGCGAACACGATCCCCACCGTCCCGCCACCCGACAGCAGCGAACGGTTACCGAAACTCACCTCACCGATCTGGGTGAGGACGTGCTTGCGGTAGCGGACCGCCGCATACGGCAACGACGCCACCGTGCGGCCGTAGAACGTGACGTGCCGGCCCACATCGGCGAGCCCGCCGTACACGGCGTCCACCGGCCGGGCGGCCCGGCGCAGACGCACCCGCGTATCGAACCCCACCATCAGTACGTCCCCACCGCCGGCACGATCACCGTGTACAACGCCGACAACACTGTGTTGGCGACGAACACCAGCGCGAACGCGATCACCACCGCCTCGTTGACGGCGTCCGCCACCCCACGCGGGCCGCCGTGCGCATGCAACCCCTTGAACGTCGCCACCAGGGTGGACGCGAGCGCGAAGATCGTCGCCTTCACCAGCGCCGTCACGAAATCCGAGGTGCGCCCGTACTGGCTGAACGTGGCCAGGAACGCGCCGGCCGGCAGATGCTGCACGTACACGTGGTAGGCGTAGCAGGCCATCACCCCACCGAACGTCACCATCGCGCACAGGGCCAGCGACACCACCACGGCCGCGACCAGCCGGGGCGCCACCAACCGCTCGAGCACGTCGACACCCATCACCTCGAGGGCGTCGACCTCCTCACGAATCTTCCTCGCACCCAGGTCCGTACAGATCGCCGAGCCGGCCACCCCCGCCATCATCAACGCGCACACCAGGGCCGACGCCTGTCCCACGATCACGAACGCCACCACCGCCCCCGAATACCCGCCGGCCCCGATCCGGCCCGCCAGCTCCCCCACCGACACGGCCACGAACACCCCGACCGGAATCATCAGCAGCAGCGACGGTCCCGTGCTCACCCGGCCGACGAACAGCGTCTGCGTCACCGTCTCCCGCACCGACAGCCGACCGTGGACGACCGCGCGGGCGAGCGCGGCGAGGGCCTGCACCGAGAACCCGATGAGATACCCGCCCTGCAGCGCCACATCACGCAGCGGCCCCTTCGCGGCGGGCAGCTCGAACGTCATTGCAAGGCCCGGAGCTCGCCCTTGACGACCTTCCCACTCGCGTTGCGCGGCAACGCCTCCACACACAGCAGCGCCTTCGGATGCTTGTACCGGGCCAGCTGTGTACCGAGGAACTGTTGCAGTTCGTCGAGCGTCAACCCGCCGGCGTCCGGCCGCAATGCCACCACCGCCACCGGGATCTCCCCCCACTGCGGGTCGGCGCGGCCGATCACCGCGGCCTCGAGCACCTTCGGATGCGCGAACAGCGCGTTCTCCACCTCGGCGCAGTAGATGTTCTCGCCACCGGAAATGATCATGTCCTTCTTGCGGTCCACCACGTAGACGAACCCCTCACCGTCCACGCGCACCAGATCACCCGAATGGAACCAGCCACCGTGGAACGCGTCCGCCGTGGCCGCCGGATTCTGCCAGTACCCGAGCATCGTCGTCGGCCCCCGGTACACGATCTCCCCCACCTGGCCGGGCGGAACATCGTTCATGTCGTCGTCCACGACGCGGGCCTGCACCGTCGGAATCACCCGGCCCACCGATCCCAGCTTGCGCAGCGCATCCTCCCCGTCCAGCACGCACGTGATCGGCGACATCTCCGTCTGCCCGAACACCGCCACGTTCGACGCCTCCGGGAACGTCTCCGCCATCGCCCGCAGTACCGTGTCCGATGCCGGAGCCGCACCCCAGGAGATGTTGCGCAGCTTCAGGTTCCGGGGGCTGTGCTGCTGCGCCGCGCACACGGCCTGCCACTGCACCGGCACCAGGAACAGCGAGGTGACCCGCTCCTGCTCGAGCACGTCCAGCAAGGTGTCCGGGTCGAACGCGCCCACCGGATGGATCACCGTGGTCAGCCCCAGCATCAGGCTCGGCGCCATCGACCCCAGCGCCGCGATGTGGAACATCGGCGACGCACAGAAACCGATGTCGTCGGGGCGGTGCATCTGGAACGCCCGGATACAGGTGAGGGCCTGCGCCGCCATGTTGGCGTGCGTGAGCACCGCCCCCTTCGGCCGGCCCGTCGTCCCCGACGTGTACATGATCAGCGCCGGCGTGTCGTCCGGAATGTCGACCGGCAGGTGCGGCTCGCCCGGCTCGGCGATCAGCGCCTCGTAGCCGTCGGGGTCCCCCACCGTGATCGTCTGCTCCAACTCGGCCGTCTCCGCCCGCACCGCCTCCACCAGTGGCGCCAGTACCGTGTCCGTCACCACGACGCGAGCGCCACTGTCCCGCAACAGGAATGCCACCTCCGGTGCCGTCATCCGGAAATTCACCGGCACCGCGATCGCCCCCAGTGCAGTGGCCGCCAGCACCGTCTCCAGATATTCGGGACGGTTGAGCATGAGGATCAGCACCCGGTCCCCGAACCGCACCCCACGGCGGTCCAGGGCGCCGGCCAGCCGCTCCACCCGATCGTGCAGCCCGGACCAGGTGATCGTGGCCCCCTGGAACCGCAGCGCAGCCCGGTCCGGGATCATCAGCGCGTGCCGGGCCACCTGGTTGTTCCAGTTGTTGCGCCGGAACCGTCCGGCCTCGAGCGCGGCCGTGGGAGTTGCAGTTGAAGCGACCATCGAAGGTTCCTCTCGTGCGGAGCGGGCCCTTCCGACCGGACCGAGCCCGTCGTGCGATGTGATGCAGGTTACACACATTGCGCGGTTTCGGGTGCTGTTTTGTTAACGGCGATTCTCCGGGCGCATGCCGCCTGTCACGGGAACCGGGGCGGATGCTTCTGCAGCATCGCCGCCGCCCCCTCCGCGAAGTCGGTCGACGCCAAAAGCTCGACCTGGCCCCGATGTTCACGTTCGAGCGCCCGGTCCAGCGCGTCGAGGGTGACCGCGTTGAGTGCCCATTTCGTGAGCTCGAGCGCCCGCCGGGGGCCCGCCGCGAGGATCTCTTCGGTCAACTCGCGCATCGTGACCATGTCGACGGCGTTCATCCGCTCCGGCCGATCGATCGTCAACTCCAGCACCGCGTCACGCAACTCGCGCCGCATCGTAGTGGACACAGCAGTTTCCCCATCGGACGGCCGACAGTGCGATCACTGTCCGACCGGGGTGGGTGGTTGTCAAGGGGTACAGACGAATTCGACCCGGTCGTGCGTTATGCTGCGCTGCACCAGACCCACAGGCCCCGGAGGTGCGCGGTGGTGCAGCGGACCGAACCCCGACGCCGACCCAAGGATCGAAAACTCCAGATCGCCGCCGTGGCCGCCGAAGCGTTCAGTGCCCGCGGCTACCACGGCGTCGGCGTCGACGAGATCGCCGCCGCCGTCGGCATCTCCGGGCCGGCCCTGTACCGGCACTTCCCCAACAAGTACGCGCTGTTCCTGCGTGCCGCAACAGATCTCGCAGATGCCCTCGAGACCGCCCTCGTCGACGAGGACGACGCCGCCCTCGACTGCGCCGACCCGGCCGAACGTTTGAACGGGCAACTCCTCGCCGCGATCCGCACCACCGTCACCCACCGCCGCACCGCCGGCCTGTACCGGTGGGAGAGCCGCTACCTCGCCGCCGACGACCGCGCCCGCATCCGCGCCACCATCGAAACCGTCAACCAGCGCATCACCGACACCCTCACCCGGCTGCGCCCCGGCCTGCCCGCCCGCGACGCCGCCCAGATCTGCGTCGCCATGCTCGGCGTGATCGGCAGCATCACCGTCCACCGCACCACCCTGCCGCCGCGCCGCCTCGACCGACTCCTCCTGGGCGCCTGCCGCGCCGTCGCCGACGTCGAACCGGTCACCGTCGACGACGACGGGGTGCCCTCGGCGTTGCCTGGTGCCGATGCGTCGTCGGACGACCGTCGTGAGGCCCTGCTCGGGGCGGCCGTCACCGCATTCCATGCCCGCGGCTACCACGACGTGAGCATCGAGGACATCGCCTCCGCCGCCGGCATCACCGCGTCCGGCGTCTACCGGCACTTCACCGGCAAAGCCGACCTGCTCGCCGCCGCCTTCCACCGCGCCGCCGACCGGCTCGCCGACGCCACCACCGCCGCCCTGCACGGCGCCGACACCCCACGCGACGCTCTCACCGCCCTCGTCGACGTGTACGTGCGACTGTCGTTCCAGCAGAGCGAACTGATGAGCGTGTACGTCGCCGAACTCGCCGTCCTCCCCGACGGCCCCCGCACCGAACTGCGCGCCGTCCAACGTCACAACACCGACCGGTGGGCGCACCTCCTCGCCGACACCCGGCCGGAGTTGTCCGCCACCGAATGCCGCTTCCTCGTCCACGCCGCCTTCGCCCTCGTCCTCGACGTCGGCCGCATCATGCACTTCGACGCCACGGCCTCGAACCAGGCTCGGGTGCGGGCACTCGTCGAGGCGGTGCTGTTCGGTTCGTGACGCCGCCGCGGGACGTTGCTGCGGCAACGGCCGAGAGGGGCGCGCAGCAACCTCCCTCAGATGAGGTGCTTGTGCTTGGAGAGACGTCGACGCATGTCCCACAGGTAGTAGCGGGACGGAAGTTGCCGCAGCGTCCGGGGCACCAGCCGGTACACGGGCGGCAGCAGACGCATCAGCAGGTCGAAACGGCGCTGATCGCGCGGGCTCCACGGCAGACCGAACTCGTCCCGCAGCCGCGGCGGCAGCAGACCCGTCGTCACGAACCGCTGCACCGGCATCAGCGCCCGTACCGGCAGCGGTGCCCGGCCACCCGACAGCAACTCCCGCACATACGCGCGCACCTGGTCGTCCACCTCGACCGACGCGATCATCTTCTCCCAGTACACGTCGAACGCCGCCCGATCCGCCGGCCACATGTCCGGCTTCACCTGCAGCGCCGTCCCGTACACCGCCGACTGCCGGTACAGGCGTTCGGCGTCCGCATCGGACAGGGGCCCGAAGAACCGCTCGTACATGTCGGCGCCGTTGCGGTACAGCGTCGCCGCCACCCACAGCTGCAGGTCCGGATCGAACGCGTTGTACCGTTCCGACCGCACCGGCACGTGCACCCGGTTGACCAGACGCACCACCGCCCGCCGCTCCTCCTCCGTACCGAGCGTGACCGCGTACACGTACGTCATCGTGGTCCGCAACCGGTCCAGTGGCCGCTGCAGCGTCGTACTGTGTTCGGCCACACCGTAACCCACACCCGGCAACGCCAACTGCAACAGCACCGTCGGGCCGGCGCCGAGCAACAGCATCGACTCGCCCACGAAATCCGCCAACGCGACACCACCGGTGTCCGTCCCCTCCGTCACGACCATGTCCCGATCCTCTCCAGGTGCGCCACCAGACGGTCGGCGGCGTCGTCGAACTGGATACGGGTGTGCGCGACGACCGCGTCCCGGTCCCCGCCGCGCATCGCCTCGATCAACCGCGTGTGCGACGCCACCGCCAGCTCCCCCCACGCCGGGTCCGCCGCATACAGTTCGTACGGCGTGTAGCGGGCCGCGTTCGCGAGGAACCACGCCAGCTTCGGGCCCCGCCCGATCCGGCACAGCTCCCGATGGAACTCGTACTCGGCCTCCGCAATTCGGTCCGCATCGGACACCGCCACCGCCTGCCGCAGCTCGTCGGTGAGATCCGTCAACCGCGCCAGATCGCCATCCGACGCGAGCCGTGCTGCCCGCACCGCCAGCTCGACGGTGATCTGCCCCTGCAACCAGAAGATGTCGTGCACGTCGTCGCGTTCGAGTGGAGAGACCACGTACCCGCGGTTCGGGACCGACTCCACCATCCCCTCCCCACGCAGCGTCAGCAGCGCCTCCCGTACCGGGGTGACACTCACCCCCAGTTCGGCGGCCGTCTCGTCGAGCCGGACGAACGCCCCCGGCCGCAGCCGACCGGACATGACGGCGCCGCGCAGATGCGCCGCCACAGCTTCGGACAGCTGCGGCCTCCGCAGCGGCCGGACCGGAGCAACCACGGCGCCCTCCTACAGTCCGTACGTCTTGCCGATGATGTCGCGCTGAATCTCGTTGGTGCCGCCGTAGATCGACGACACCAGCGTCTTGCGGACGTGCCCCTCCATGTCGAATTCGGTGGCGTATCCGTAGCCGCCCATCATCTGCATGCCCTCGAGCGCCACCTTCTTCGCGGTCTCGGTGGCCTTGAGTTTGACCATCGACGCCTCCCTCGGGAACAGTTTCTCGGGATGTGCGTCCACCATCCGGGCCGTCGAATAGACCAGCAGGCGGGTGCATTCGATCTCGGTGGCCAGATCCGCGATCCGGTGCCGCAGCGCCTGGAACGTGCCGACCGGTCGGCCGAACTGCTTACGTTGCGTGACGAATCCGAGGGCGTCGTCGAATGCCCGCTGCGCGGTACCGAGCATCATGGCGCCCAGGATGAGCCGCTCGGTGTTGAGGCCCGTCATGAGCTGCGCCCAGCCGCCGCCGACCGCACCGACCACGGCATCGTCGGGCAGGTGGACGTCGGTGAGATACAGGTCGTTGACCTCGCGGCCACCCATCGTGTCGATGCCGCTGATCTTCAGTCCCGGCGTGTCGGCCGGTAGATGGAACATCGTCAGGCCCTCGTGTTTGGAGCCGCTGCGATCGGTGCGCGCCACCAACAGGATGTTCTCCGCGAAGTGGGCATTGGAGCACCACGTCTTCTGCCCGTTGAGCAGCCAGCCGCCGGACACCTTCTCGGCCCGGCAGCTCAGGTTGCCGACGTCGGACCCGGCCTCCGGTTCGGACATCGAGATCGACTCCGAGGCACCCCGCACGATCCCGCCGAGCACATCCCGTTTCTGTTGTTCCGTACCGAATCTGGCGTAGGCAGCGCCCGTGATGAGGGTGGGTCCGATGCCGCCGATCGGTGCCATACCGCGGGCGGATTCCTCGAGGAGAATGCACATGTCGACGGCCGTGCCGGCCGAGCCGCCGTACTCCTCCGGGACCGTGATGCCGAGCCACCCGAGATCGGCCATCTTCTCGTAGAGGTCCTGATTGTGGTTGTGGGCACCGTGGCCGGTGAGCGCGTCCCGCTGCTCCCGCGTGCCACATTCCTTGCGACAGAACGCGGCCACCGCGGACGCGAAATCGCGCTGCTCAGAAGTGAAGTCGGCCATCATGAGGGGCTCCTGCCTACGAGATTCCGGAATCGGTTGTCCGTGCGCGCCGAGCGGCCTAGTGTGAGCGTCACCACAGTGAATCACATCAAATATATGTGATGCGACCCCTCGAGCGGAGGCACTTCGAGTGACCCGAGAGTTGAGTTCCGACGCCGACACCGCCACCACCTTCCCCAGCCGCGACCCGCGCACCGGCACCGTCCTCGCCGAGTACCCGGTGGCCTCCGACGCCGACGCCGCCGCGGCCGTCGCGCGGGCCCGCAGTGCCGCACGCTGGTGGGACGCACAGGGTTTCCGCGGACGACGCGACTGGCTGCTCGAGTTCAAGAAGGCCATCGCGTCCGACGCCGACGGACTCGCGCGTGTCATGTCCGCCGAGACCGGCAAGCCGCACGGCGACGCGCTGCTCGAGATCATGCTCGCCGTCGAACACCTCGACTGGGCGGCCCGCAACGCGAAGAAGATCCTGAAACCGCGGCGGGTACCGTCCGGTCCGGTGAGCGCCAACCAGTCCGCCACACTCGGCTACCAGCCACTCGGCGTGGTCGGGGTGATCGGCCCGTGGAACTATCCGGTGTACACGCCGATGGGATCGATCTCGTACGCACTCGCCGCCGGCAACGCGATCGTCTTCAAGCCCAGCGAGCTCACGCCGGGCGTCGGAAAGTGGCTGGCGGACAAATGGAACGACCTCGCCCCCAGCCAGCCCGTGCTACAGGTGATCACCGGGTTCGGCGCCACCGGCACCGCCCTGTGCCGCGCCGGCGTCGACAAGATCGCGTTCACCGGGTCCGGGCCCACCGCCCGCAAGGTCATGGCCGTGTGCGCCGAAACCCTCACCCCGATCGTCGCCGAATGCGGCGGCAAGGACGCCATGCTCGTCGCGGAGGACGCCGACCTCGACAAGGCCGTCGAATTCGCGGCGTTCGGCGCGTTCGGCAACGCCGGGCAGACGTGCGCCGGCGTCGAACGCGTCTACGTCGCCGAACCGGTGTACCGGCAGTTCCTCGACAAGCTCACCACCGCCGTCGAGAAGATCCGCGCCGGCGGCACCGACGCCGACACCTACGGCCCGATGACGCTGCCCCGGCAGGTCGACGTCGTCCGCGACCACATCGCCGACGCCCTCGACAAGGGCGCTCGGGCCGTGATCGGTGGAATCGGTTCCGTTCACGAACGTTTCGTCGACCCGGTGATCCTCACCGACGTCCCGGAGAACTCGTCGGCGGTGCGCGAGGAAACGTTCGGTCCGACGGTCGTCGTCAACAAGGTCCGCGACCTCGACGAGGGCGTCGAGCGGGCCAACGCGACGTCGTACGGGCTCGGCGCATCGGTGTTCACCCGCGACAAGGCCCGCGGCCGGGCGATCGCCGACCGACTGCGCACCGGCATGGTGTCGGTCAACTCGGTGCTCGGGTTCGCCGGTGTCCCGTCGCTGCCGTTCGGTGGCGTCGGCGAGTCCGGTTTCGGCCGTATCCACGGCGCCGACGGCCTGCGCGAGTTCAGCCGTGCCAAGGCCGTCACGGTCCAGAGGTTCTCGGCCCCACTGAATCTGCTCACCCTCGAGCGGTCCGCCCGCGACATGAGAATCTCGGCGTGGATGCTCCGGGCCCGACACGGGCGGTGACCGGCATGACCCTCACTCCCACCCGCCGTGCCCAGCACTTCCCCGCCCCCGACCCGAATCCGCGACCCGGACCGGGCCGGCTGGGCTGGGTGCACGTGATCGACGGCCTCGACCCGGAGACCCGGCACCAGGACATCCTCCGCATCACCGCCGGCTACGAGTTCCCGTGGGACTACCAGCGGTCCCTCGAGTTCGCTCTGTTCCGCACGTACTGTGTGCCGTCGATCTCCGAACTGCTCGCCCGCACCGGCGAATTCGAGCACCGTCCGCAGAAACGCTACGACGACACCGCCCTGCTCATGGGCGAGCTCGTCGAGCACGGCTACGACTCCGAGCGCGGACGCGAATCGCTGCGCAACGTCAACCGCATGCACGGCCGGTACACGATAGCGAACGACGACATGCTGTACGTGCTGTCGACGTTCGCGTACGACCCCGTCGACTGGATCGACCGGTACGGATGGCGTCGGCTGCACCCGCACGAGCGGCTGGCGTCGTACCACTTCTACCGGCAGGTCGGAATCCGCATGGGAGTCAAGGACATTCCCGACTCCTACCAGGATTTCCACACGTTCAAGATGGACTACGAGCGGGACCGGTTCGTCTACAGCGACACCAACCACCGCATCGGCACCTACACGCTGCAACTGCTCCAGTCGTGGTATCCGCGCGCCGTGGCCCGGCCCGTCGCGTCCGCCGTGTACGCCCTCGTCGACGACCGCATGTCGACGGCGTTCGGATTCCCGCCGGGGTCGCCGCGGGTGCGGTCCGTCGCCGAAGCCGGGCTACGGGCCCGCTCCGCGGTGGTGCGGCACCTTCCCAAGCGTCGGACGTCCCGCGGCGACAGCGACCCGAACAACCGCACCTACCCGGGCTATCCCGTCGGCTACCGGCCGAGCGACCTCGGCGTCGACAGCGCCGGCGCTCACTGAGCCGTGCTCGCGAACGCCTCCTCGACGGCGTCGATACCGGCGCGAATGGCGGGGCCGGCATTGTCGGCGCGCCACACCGCGTAGATGTCGCGGTGCAGACGCGGCTCGGTGGGCCGCAGCACCACCCCGGCGGGCGGCTCGTCCACCGCCAGCCGCGACACCAGCGCCGCGGCGAGCCCGGCCGCCGCGAACGCCAGATGCGTCGAGACGTCCGACGCCTCGAAGTCGACCCGCGGCTCGAAGCCCTGACGCCGCAGCGTCCGCACCAGCCAGTCGTGGAACGCCGCCCCGGCACCCCAGGCCACCCACGGCGTCGTCGCCAGCGCGGACAGCGGCACGGTGGACGCCTGCGCGAGCGGATGATCCACGGCCAGAGCCACATCCGCGGTATCGCGGTGGATCGGCCGGGACTGCAGATCCACCGGGATGTCGATCGGCGCCGACTCCCAGCTGTCCACCACCCCGATGTCGATGCGGCGCCGCGCCACCGACTTCAACGTCACCTCGGTTTCGGCCTCGGTCACCGTCACGTGGACGGGATACCGGGACAGCAGCGACCGCACGGCACTCGGCAGCACGACCCGTGACGCCGTCACGAACGCCCCGAACCGGATGGGGCCCACCACCTCGCTGCGCATGGCCGCGATCTCGGCGGCGATGCCCGACGCGTGCGACAGCAGTTCGACGCCGCGGCGGGCGAGCAGTTCCCCGGCCGGGGTCAGCCGCAGTCCCCGGCCGGCGGGCTCGAGGAGTGCCGTGCCCATCTCCCGCTCGAGCTTGGCGAGTTGCTGGGAGACGCCGGACGGGGTGACGTGCAGCAGCCGGGCGGCGGCGGCCACCGATCCGGTCTGCGCCACGGCGCACAGTGCTCCTACGCGATCCAGGTTCAACACGGTAGAAATACTACCGAATGATGAGAAAGATTTCTTACTTGTTGTTTCCGCAGGTGAGAACCGATAATCGGTCAAGTGCAGACCACCGAAAACCGCAGCGCCGACCCGCGCGTGCTCGCCGTCTCAGGCGCCCTCGCCATCTCCCTGACCGCGGTCTTCATCCGCGCCTCGGACGTCTCCCCCGCCACGTCGGTGTTCTTCCGGTGCCTGCTCGCGCTCCCGCCGCTGGCCCTGCTCGCATGGTGGGAACACCGCCGCAATCGCCGCGTCACCCGGCAGGACCTCACCCGGTATCTCGTCGCCGGCGCTCTCCTCGGCGTCGACTTCGCCCTGTGGTCGCAGTCGATCATGCTCATCGGTGCCGGCATCTCCACCGTGCTCGTGAACATCCAGGTGGTCGTCGTGCCCCTGCTGGCGTTCCTGGTGTTCGGCACCCGCATCCCGCGCCGCTTCCTCGGCGTCGTGCCCGTCCTGTTCGCGGGCATCGCCCTCACCGGCGGCATCGGCAGCGGCGCCGCCGCCGGACCGAACCTGCTGTGGGGCACCGTCCTCGCGCTGCTGTCCGGCGTCGCGTACGCGGGCTACATCTTCGTCGTCGGCGGCAGCGGATCCGCCGACACCGCCGGCACCCAGGTCCTCGTCTCCACCGCGGCCGCCGGCATCGTCGGCTCCGCCATCGGATCATGGTGGGGTCCCATCGATCTCGCCCCCGGCTGGACCGCGTTCGGCTGGCTCGCCGCACTCGCCTTCTCGGCGCAGTTCGTCGGCTGGATCCTCCTCGGCCGCTCCCTGCCCCGCCTCGCCCCCGAGGTCGGCGCCACCCTGCTGCTGCTCCAGCCGGTCCTCGCTATCGGCGCCGCCGTGCTCATGCTCGGCGAACGCCCCACCGCCCTGCAGCTCACCGGCTGCGCGATCGTCGTCGGCACGGCCTGGTTCGTCGCGTCGAGGCCCCGAACCACCGAGCCGACGCGGGACGTTGCTGCGGAGGGCACTCGGGCGTTGGCGCAGTAACCGCCCGCGTCACGTTCCGCAACCCCTCGAGGTGAGCTGTGGACAACGAATTCGATTGTCCACAGATCACGTTCGGCCGTTCCCTCGCGCCGGACCCTCGTGGATTCTGCACTCGTGCACCCGTTCCGAGGATCCGACGCCGTCGCCGCCGGCACCATGACCGTCCACCGTCTGCGCCACGACTTCACCCGCGTCTACCGCGACGTGTACGTGCCGCGGCGCACGGTGATCACCCCGGCGCTCCGGGCGCGGGCGGCGTGGTTGTTCGCCGGCCCGAACGCCGTCCTCACCGGCTGGTCGGCGGCCGCGCTGTACGGCGCGACGTGGGTGGACGCGGACGCACCGGCGGAGGTGATCCGGCCCGGACACCACCGTGCGCCGCCCGGAATGCTCGTCCACAACTGCGCACTGCGGCCCGACGAGGTGTGCACGGTCGACGGCATGCAGGTGGTGACGGCCGCACGGGCCGCGTTCGACCTGGGCAGGCGTCTCCCTCGCCGGGACGCGATCGCCGCGCTCGACGACCTGTGCCGCACGACCGGTATCTCGGTGGAGGACATCGCGGTGGTCGCCAAGTGTCATCCGCACACGCCCGGCATGCGGGATCTGCTCGACCGGCTGCCGTTCGTGGACCCCGGTGCCGAGTCGCCACCGGAGACCCACACCCGCCTCGCGATCGTCGACGCCGGACTGCCGCGGCCGGAAACGCAGATCGTGCACGTGAAGCACGGCCGGGAGTTCGCCCGCTCCGACATGGGCTGGCGCAGGTGGCATCTGCTGGTGGAGTACGACGGCTCCCACCACTGGCTCGACGGGGCGCAGCGGTCGTGGGACATCGAACGAGCCGAGCAGATCGAGGAACTGGGCTGGACGATCGTGAGGGTCGACGCGCAGCTGCTGTACCGGCGGCCCGCTGCCCTGGTGCACCGGGTGCGCAAGAAGCTGCGCGACGCGGGCGCCGACGTGTGACGAGGGCGGTTACTGCGCCGGCCTCTCGGCCGATGGTGCAGTAACCGCCCTCGTCGAACTGTCGACAGTTATGCGGCAGCCTTGACGGGCTCGTCGTCCGACATCCGGGCATCGGGTGCCTCGACCGGTCCCAGCTTCTGCGCGTAGTAGAAGTGCGGGCGCCGGTGGCCGAGGAACGACCCGAACCACGACATCACCGCGACGTACCGGTTACGGAAGCCCACCAGGTACACCATGTGCACCGCGAGCCACAGCACCCACGCGACGAAACCGGTGAGTTCGATGCCCTTGACCTTGGTGACGGCACGGAAGCGGTTGATGATCGCCATCGAGCCCTTGTCGCGGAACTTGAAAGGCGTGCCGCGCTTGGTCTTGCCGAGGATGGTGGCCGCGACGTGACGTCCGCCCTGCATCGCGACGGGCGACTGGCCGGGCAGGTTGTTCAGCGACGTCATGTCACCGACCGCGAAGATGTCGGCGCGGCCGCCGACGGTGAGATCGGGGTTGACGAGGAGACGTCCGGCACGGTCGGTGTCGCAACCGGTGCGCTCGGCGAGCACGGCCGCGAAATCGTTGGCCTGCACACCCGCCGACCAGATGATGGTTTCCGCGGTACGGCGCACCCCGGCGTCGCTGCCGTGTGCCTTGAGGGTGGCGCCGTGCGCGTCGATGTCGGTGACGAGCGTGTTGAGGACGACCTCGACACCCGACTTCTCCAGCGACTCCAACATGTACTCGCTGAGCTTGCCGCCGTACGCGGGCATCGCGACACCCGCGCCCTCGACGAGGGTGACGGTGACGTCGTCGGCGGTGATACCGCGGATGGCCTGCTCGAAGTAGCGGCCCGCGAGCTCCTTGATCTGCCCGGCGAGCTCGATACCCGTCGCGCCGGCGCCGATGACGATGAAGCTGAGCAGGTTCTTGCGGCGCTCGAGATCGCTGGTGGTGTGGGCTTCCTCGAAGCAGCGCACGATCTGGGCGCGCAGGCGTTCGGCGTCGTCGACGGTCTTGAGCGCGTACGTGACCTTCGCGAACTCGTCGCGGCCGAAGTAGCTCTGCCGGGCGCCGGTCGCGGCGACGAGCGAGTCGTAGCCGATGGTGTGGCGCTGGCCGGCGGCCTCGTAGACGAGTTCCTTCGCGTCCGGGTCGACGTCGACGACACGGCCCAGACGGACGTCCGCGTTGGGGTATTCGGCGAGGATCGCGCGGATCGACGGCGCGATCTCACCGGCCGCGAGAACACCCGTCGCCACCTGGTAGAGCAGCGGCTGGAACAGATGCTCGGTGGTCTCCGAGATCAACACGAACGGCTTGCCGGCCTTGGCCAGCTTCTTCGCCGCGGCGAGGGCACCGAATCCGGATCCGACGATGACCACTTCGGTCCGATCCACGGTTGCTGCACCCTTCGTGCCCACGGCTACCTCCTCGTTGAGACCTATGAGAAACACCGTAGGAGTGCTCATAACTTTTTCGCCACCAAACAGGGATATTCGGAAAACAGTTATCTGGTTTGCTCATAAGTAGTATGGGTGGATGGACTTCCGGCAGCTGCGCTACTTCCTCGCCGTCAGCGAGGAGCTGAGCTTCAGCAAGGCCGCCAAACGCTGCTTCATCTCCCAGTCCGCGATCAGCCACCAGATAGGCAAACTCGAGCAGGAACTCGGCGCCACCCTGTTCGACCGCTCCACCCGCTCCGTACAGCTGAGCCCCGCCGGGACGCGACTGGTCCCCATCGCGCAGGAAGTACTGAGCCTCGAGGCCAAAGCGTTCGCCGTCGCCAAGGAACCCCGCAACCGCATCCGCATCACCGCATCCATGAGCTTCGCGCCGCAATGCCTCACCGCGATCACCCGCGTCCGCGAAAAACACCCCCGACTCGACGTCGAATTCGTCATCAAGAACTTCACCGACCGCATCGAGGCCGTCTCGTCCGGCGACGCCGACATCGCCCTCATCCGCGGCCGCGTGGACCGGCCCGGACTCGAGACCGTCGAACTCGGCGTCGAGGACCTCATGATCGCGACGTCCAACCAACATCCGGTGTCCGCGTTCTCCACCGTCGAACTCGGCGAACTCGCGCCCTACCCGCTGCTGCTGCCGCCGCGGCACGATCAGATCCTCATCCACACGGTCGTCGAGAACGCGTTCGTCGATGTCGGACGTCGCTTCCGGCTCGGCCCGCCCGTCGCCCGCGACCACACCGCGATCCTCGACGTCATCACCAACCCGCGCGCCTGGACCGTCCTCTACGCCGGCACCGTCACCGACGTCCCCCGCCCCAGCCTGTGCCTCATGCGCGAACGCAACAACCGGCTGCGGGTACCGGTGAGCGGCATCGTCCGGGCCGGCGCCACCGAAGTACCCGGTATGGCGAGCCTGCTCCGGTCGCTGCAGCAGACGGTGGCCGGGGAGGGCAGTGCGCCCCCGCACAGCAGTGCGCCCCCGCACAGCAGTGTGCCCCCGGCCCCGCAGGAGCAGGCCGGGGGCACACCCACCGGATAGTTACAGCGTTCGCCGACCCGAGAGAGCACGCCCGAGCGTGAGCTCGTCCGCGAACTCGAGGTCGCCGCCCATCGGCAGCCCCGACGCCAGCCGCGACACCGTCAGCCCCGGGAAGTCCCGCAGCATCCGCACCAGATACGTCGCGGTGGCCTCCCCCTCGGTATTGGGGTCGGTCGCGATGATCACCTCGGACACGTCGACGCCGTCCTCCTGGTTGCCGATCCGGGTGAGCAGCTCCCTGATCCGCAGCTGGTCCGGGCCGACGCCGCTCAGCGGATCGAGCGCACCCCCGAGCACGTGGTAGCGGCCCCGGAACTCCCGGGTCCGCTCGATGGCCTGCACGTCCTTGGGTTCCTCGACGACACACACCATCGTCCGATCCCGTCGCGGGTCCGCACAGATCCGGCACTTCTCCTCCTCGGAGACCGTGCCGCACACGACGCAGAACTGGACGCCGTCGCGCACCTTCTGCAGCACCGCTTGCAACCGGTCGATCTCCGGCGGCTCCACCGTCAACAGATGGAACGCGATGCGCTGCGCACTCTTGGGCCCGATACCGGGCAGCTTGCCCAGCTCGTCGATCAGATCCTGGACGGGGCCTTCGTACAAGGCGCGCCTCTAGAAGGGAAGACCGGGCAGGCCGCCGGCGAGCGGGCCCAGCTTGCTCGCCGCGATCTCCTGCGCCTTGTTCGACGCGTCCGCGATCGCCCCGATCACGAGGTCCTGCAGCGTCTCGATGTCCTCGGGGTCGACGACCTTCGGGTCGATCGCCAGTCCGACGACCTCACCGGTGCCCTTGACCGTCGCGGTCACCAGACCGCCACCGGCCTGACCGGTCACCTCGGCCTGCGCCATCTCCGCCTGCGCCGCCATCAGTTGCTGCTGCATCTGCTGGGCCTGCGCGATGAGCTGCTGCATGTCGGGCTGTCCACCTGGTTGCACTGTCGTGTCCTTAAAGTTCGTCGTGTCGCCGGTATCGGTTCGCCAGCGTAACCGCCGGGTCCGTCAGCCCAGCTCGCGAACGAGATTGGCGAGCGTCGCCTCCTGAATCTTGCGCAGCCCGATCGGCGCGAACGTGCGCTCGAAGAAACCGCCGATACCGCCGGCACCCTGCCACCGCGTCGTCGTGGTGACCGTCGACCCTGTGCCCGACGGCGCCACCTCCCACGTCGTGACCATCGACGAGTTCGCATCGTGCTCGGTGACGGTGGTGCCCGACACGGTGACCGACGCCTTCACGTTGCGGGACCGCTTCTCGGTGGCCTGCAGCGTCCACTGCGCGACGGTGCCGTTGCCCTGGCCGCCCTCGAGGACCGCGTAGTCGCGGTACTGCGCGGGCAGGATCCGCGGCCGGACGGTCTCGTAGTCGGACAGCGCCGCGAGCGCCTGCTCCGGGCTTGCGGTGGTGGTGACGGAACTGCTGGCGCTGACCTGTGCCACGGGGCCTCCTCGATCGGGGAACGTTCCTCCATCCTGCCGGGGGCATCGGGAGATCAGCCACCCCCTTCCGAGTGACAGGCGACACCACATTCCACTCACTGGGACTTGCATCACACCGTTTAAGAGCGCCTCTTACTCTCCGCCGTGAAGCACGAAGAAACTGTGAGGTGAGCTTTGAAGAACACGTGGCACAGGTCGGGCCTCCGACTGGCGGCGTTCGGCGCGGCCGCAGCCCTGCTCGTCGGCGGATGCGCGTCCGCCAACAGCGAGTCCAGCGACAGCGCAGCCGCCACCACCGGCCTGGTCAACGTCGCATCCGACGCCGGCACCGCGGTCCGCGGCGGCACCGTGACGTTCGGGTCGTACTCGTTCCCCAACGCCCTCGACCCGACCAAGACGCAGGCCGCAGGCTCCAACGGCGGCACCGAAATGGCCGCGATCTACGACACGCTGATCCGCACCGACCCCGAGACCGGAGAGTTCGAGCCGCAGCTCGCGGAGTCGCTCGAACACAACGCCGACTACACGGAGTTCACGCTGAAACTGCGTGACGGTGCCACGTTCAGCGACGGCACCCCCGTCGACGCCGAGGCCGTCAAGTGGAGCATCGACCGCTTCGTCGCGGCCGGCGCCGACATCGCACAGGTGTGGGTGAACTCCGTCGCCTCGATCGCCACCCCCGACGCCGAGACCGTGACGTTCACGCTCACCGGACCGTGGGACCGCTTCCCCGTGATGCTGGCGTTGGGCCCGGGCATGGTCGTCTCCGAGACCTCGCAGGCCGGGGGCCAGTTCACCCCGATCGGCGCCGGACCGTTCACGCTCTCCCGCTTCGCGCCGAACGAGGAGATCATCCTCACCCCGCGCGAGGACTACTGGAACGGCCGCCCCAACCTCGACAAGCTCCGGTTCGTCCCGACGAACGGCGCCCGCGGCCAGCTCGAATCGCTGCAGTCCGGCCAGCTGAACGCGGCCTACCTCCTCCGTGACGAGGCCTCGATCCGTGACGCCCTCGCCGCGAACTACAGCGGCTACCTCGACATCCAGGGCCTCGGCTCGCTCGGCATGATCAACACCCGCGAGGGCCGTCCCGGCGCCGACGTGCGAGTGCGTCAGGCCATCGCGTACGGCGTCGACCCGGAGGCGATCAACAACCGCGCCAACGACGGCCTCGGCATCGCCAGCTCGACGATCGTCCCGGAGACCTCCGTGTGGAACAGCGGCGCCGAGGGCGTCCCGTTCGATCCGGAGAAGGCCAAGCAGCTCCTGGACGAGGCCAAGGCCGACGGCTACGACGGCAAGCTCACATATCTGGCCACCAGTGAGAAGACCAACGAGGCCGCCGCTCTCACGACCCAGGCGTCGCTGAACTCGATCGGCTTCGACGTGCGGATCGACTACGTCAACAGCGTCTCCGACCTGGTGCGGAAGATGTACGCGGAGCACGACTTCGACATGACCCGCGGCGCCTTCGCGTTCATGGACGAAGCACCGTACCTGCGCCTGTACGGCGGCCTGGGCAGCGACTCGCGCAACAATGCGGCCGGCTACGCGGACCCGCAGATGGACACGCTGCTCGCCGCGGTGAAGTCCGCGACCACCGCCGACGCCAAGAAGGACGCCATCGCCCAGGTGCAGGCCCGCGCCAACGAGACCGTCCCCTACGCGGTGTGGGGCGCCTCCAAGGTGTTCACCGCATGGGACAACAACGTCCACGGCGTCAAGCGCAGCGCGGACAACATCATCCTGTTCGACGAGACGTGGGTCGGGCAGTAGTACCCACCCGATCACGACCTGGACTGCCCCGGCACGCACCCGCGTGCCGGGGCAGTCCGGTATTTAGCACAGCTACAGAATTCCGACTCGCCGGGATATCGATAGCCGACCGACCCTACTAGCGATAGCGTCGAGGGGTGGTCGACTCCAAGAGTGGTATCCGCGAAATCGGGCCCGCCGCGCATCGCGCCGGGGTCCAGCGTCTGCTGTCCAGCTATCGGGCCATCCCGCCCGACGCCAACGTGCGCCTCGCCAAGAAGACGTCCAACCTGTTCCGGGCACGGGCCCACAGCAACGCCCCCGGACTGGACGTCTCCGGTCTCGGTGGCGTCGTCTCGGTGGATCCCGTGGCCCGCACCGCCGACGTCCAGGGCATGTGCACGTACGAGAACCTCGTCGACGCCACCCTGCCGTACGGGCTCGCGCCGCTCGTGGTGCCGCAGCTCAAGACCATCACCCTCGGCGGCGCCGTCACCGGCCTCGGCATCGAGTCCACGTCGTTCCGCAACGGCCTGCCGCACGAGTCCGTCCTCGAGATCGACATCCTCACCGGCAGCGGCGACATCCTCACCGCCACCCCGGACAACGAACACGCCGACCTGTTCCGCTCCTTCCCCAACTCCTATGGCACCCTCGGCTATTCGACGCGCATCCGCATCGAACTCGAGCCCGTGAAGAAGTACGTCGCGCTGCGGCACCTGCGCTTCACCGACCTGACCCGGCTGCAGGAGACGATGGAGCGGATCGCCACGGAGCGATCGTGGGACGGGACCGCCGTCGACTACCTCGACGGCGTCGTGTTCACCCCCACCGAGGCCTACCTCACGCTCGGTACGCAGACCGACGAGCCCGGACCGGTCAGCGACTACACCGGCATGGACATCTACTACCGGTCCATCCAGCACGAGTCGATCAATCACCCCCGAACCGACCGGCTCACCATCCACGACTACCTGTGGCGCTGGGACACCGACTGGTTCTGGTGCTCCCGCGCCTTCGGCACCCAGAACCCCAAGATCCGCCGCTTCTGGCCGAAACGCTACCTACGCAGCAGCTTCTACTGGAAACTCATCGGCCTCGACCAGAAGTACGACATCGGCGACCGCCTCGAAGCCCGTAAGGGACTGCCGCCCCGCGAACGCGTCGTGCAGGACATCGAGGTCCCTCTCGAGAACACGTCCGCCTTCCTGCACTGGTTCCTCGACGAGATCCCCATCGAACCGCTCTGGTTGTGCCCGTTGAAGCTTCGTGAGCCGGCACATCCGTCGCTGGACACGCACCGGCCGTGGCCCCTGTACCCGCTCGAGCCCGGCCGCGCCTACGTCAACGTCGGCTTCTGGTCGTCGGTGCCGATCGTGCCCGGCGAGCCCGTCGGCGCCGCGAACCGGCTCATCGAGAAGAAGGTCGCCGAACTCGACGGCCACAAATCCCTGTACTCCGAATCGTTCTACAGCGAGGACGAATTCGCGCTGCTCTACGGCGGCGAGCACTACACCCAGATCAAGAAACGCTACGACCCAGATTCACGTCTCCTCGACCTCTATTCGAAGGCGGTGCAAAGAAAGTGACGATTCTCAGGCCCAAGTCCGACACGGTACGCAAACTCAGTCTTGCCGAGATTGTCGAAACCGTGTCCGACGGCGATATTCCGCTGCGCTTCACAGCATACGACGGCAGCGCGACCGGCCCGGAGGACGCACCGTACGGCCTGCACCTGAACTCCGAGCGCGGCACCACCTACCTGGCCACCGCACCCGGCGACCTCGGTATGGCCCGCGCCTACGTCTCCGGCGACCTCGAGGCCGTCGGCGTCCACCCCGGCGACCCGTACGAAATCCTGAAGGCGATGACGGCCCTGCACTTCGAGCGGCCGTCCCCGAAGGAACTCGCCACCATCACCCGCTCCATCGGCTGGGACAAGCTGCGCATCATCGCGCCGCCCCCGCAGGAACACCTGCCGCGGTGGCGCCGATTCGCGGAAGGGCTGCGGCACTCCAAGACTCGCGACGCCGAAGCCATCCACCACCACTACGACGTGTCCAACACGTTCTACGAATACGTCCTCGGCCCGTCCATGACGTACACGTGCGCCGCCTACGAATCCGAGGACCAGACCCTCGAGGCCGCGCAGGAGAACAAGTACCGCCTCGTGTTCGAGAAACTCGGACTACAGGAAGGCGACCGACTCCTCGACATCGGCTGCGGCTGGGGCGGCATGGTCCGCTACGCCGCCCGCCGCGGCGTCAAGGTCATCGGCGCCACCCTGTCGAGGGAGCAGGCCGAATGGGCGCAGAAGGCCATCGCCGACGAAGGCCTCTCCGACCTCGCCGAAGTCCGATTCTCCGACTACCGGGACATCGCCGAAACCGGTTTCGACGCCATCTCCTCCATCGGTCTCACCGAACACATCGGCGTCGACAACTACCCGTCCTACTTCGGGTTCATGAAGGACAAACTCCGCGAGGGCGGTCGGCTCCTCAACCACTGCATCACCCGGCCCGGCAACCGCAGCAGCGCCAAAGCCGGCTACTTCATCGACCGCTACATCTTCCCCGACGGCGAACTCACCGGCTCCGGGCGCATCATCAGCGAAATCCAGAACCTCGGCCTCGAGGTCCGCCACGAGGAAAACCTGCGCGAGCACTACGCACTCACCCTAGCCGGCTGGTGCCGCAACCTCGTCGACAACTGGGACGCCTGCGTCGCCGAAGTCGGCGAGGGCACCGCCAAGGTCTGGGGCCTCTACATGGCCGGCTCCCGACTCGGCTTCGAACGCAACGTCGTTCAGCTCCACCAGGTATTGGCCGTCAAACTCGGCCCCGACGGCGAAGCGCACGTGCCGCTGCGCCCGTGGTGGCAGGGGTAGAGATCGTCCTGCGGGCGGTTACTGCGATCGGCTCCCGGCCGTTGTCGCAGTAACCGCCCGAAGCGTGTTCAGAGCGTGTTCGGAGGGTGCCGAGACCGCGCAGGATCACGCACCCGAACGTCCTACTCGGGACCCGCGTCGACGGGTGAGGTGTTCTCCCCGTTCACGATCGACGCCAGCAGATCTGCGACACGCGCCTCGTAGAACTCCCGCTCGGACTCCGCGACCTCGGCCGACTGCAGGATTCCGCTGCCGAACAACGACCACCCGGATATCGCCGAGAGCACAGCCATATGCCGAACTCGGTCGTCGACGGTGGTGTGCGACGAACCGGTGATCGCGCCGAGGGCATCCATGTCCTCGTTCGGAATCAGGTCGGATCGCCCGTGCAGATTCAGCCATGCCACGATCCGCACGTACTCCGGGTCGGCGACTCCCACCATGAACAGCGCCCGCACGGCCTCCGGAAGCGAGTCGACACCTCCGACGATCGCCGCCGACCTCTCGTGACTCCGCGCGAGGACCGCCCGCACCACGTCGTCCTTGTTGCCGAGATGCTTGTGGATCAGCCCCAGGTTGACGCCGGCATTCGCCGCGAGCTCGCGCATGCTGAAGGACAATCCTTTCTCGGCGAGCAGCGTGCGCGCCGCCAGCCGCACGGCTCTGCGTACTTCGTCTCTGCCCCAGGCTTTGTCGGCCGTCTCGACTTCACTCACCCCTTGACAGTAGACGGTCGTCTACTGTGCAATCAACCACAACGAGATGCCGATCCTGCGTCCGGACAGCCACCGGTCGCAGTTCCGCCAGGAAGCCCGAACCCGTTCGTACACAGCCTGCTTCCGGGCATCCGCCGCACAGGGATCCCCGAGAACGCGACCCGCAGCACGGAGGAAAGAATGAGCGACCACGACGCACCGGTTCGTGAGATCACAGCGCAGGCGCTACCGACACGGTTCGCACGCGGATGGCACTGCCTGGGCCTGGAACGCACGTTCCGCGACGGAAAACCTCATCAGATCAACGCCTTCGGGCGGAAGCTGGTGGTTTTCGCCGGACAGGACGAGAAGATCAACGTGCTCGACGCGTACTGCCGGCACATGGGCGGCGACCTCTCACAGGGCACCGTGAAGGGGAACGAGATCGCCTGCCCCTTCCACGACTGGCGCTGGGGCGGCGACGGGCGGTGCAAGAACATTCCGTACGCCCGCCGTGTCCCGCCGATCGCCCGCACCGCGACCTGGCCGACGATGGTGCAGGACGGCCTGCTGTTCGTCTGGAACGACCCCGAGGGCAACCCGCCGCCCGCGGACGTGACGATCCCGCGCATCGCCGGTTACGGCGATCCCGAATACACCGACTGGATCTGGTATTCGACGACGATCGAGGGCGTGAACTGCCGCGAGGTCATCGACAACGTCGTCGACATGGCCCACTTCTTCTACATTCATCTCGCCTTCCCGACGTACTTCAAGACGATCTTCGAGGGGCACACCGCCACGCAGTACATGACCGGTGTCGGGCGTGAGGACGTCGCTCCTCGCAAACCCGTTCCGGGAGTGCCGGTCTCCCGCGGAAACACCTCCGTGGCGGCATACCACGGGCCGTCCTTCATGATCGACGATCTCGTGTACCACTACGACGAGGCGGACCTGCCGATCGTGCTGATCAACTGCCACTATCCGATCGACGCCAACTCGTTCGAGCTGCAGTACGGCGTCATCGTCAAGAAGTTCCCGGGCAGGGAGGACGCCGAGTCCACGGCCCTGGCCCGGAAGATCGGCGACTTCGTCCGCCTCGGCTTCGAGCAGGACGTAGTGATCTGGAAGAACAAGACCCGAATCGACAATCCGCTCCTGTGCGAGGAGGACGGCCCGGTCTACCAGCTGCGACGCTGGTACGAACAGTTCTATGTCGACGCTGCGGACGTGCGGCCGGAGATGACGAACCGATTCGAGTTCGAGATCGACACGACTGCACCGAACGTCAAGTGGCGGGCGGAAGTCCAGGACAACATCGCCAGGCGCGACGCGCGCGTCGACGGCCGAGCACCGACGCCGTCGTAGTCGATTCCACCGTATCCGCGAACAATTCACTTCCGACTCGCCTCCCGAGGTGAGCGATCCGAGGAGACGCCGTGTCCGTACGTAGACGAATTCTGGCCGCCGGACTGATGGCCACCGCCGTCACCGTCCTGCTGCCCACCATGTCGGGGGCAGGGCCGCTGGGTTCCATACCGACGGGAAGCCTCGACGGGGAAGGCTCCGACAGCGGGTGCGATCGCGGCTTCGCTCCCGGCGGCGCACTCGATTCCCGACACCAGCTGGACTTCGAGAAGACGGTCACGGAGATGACCGCGCACCCCCTGGTGCGCGCCGCGAAGAACGACGTCGCCGCGATGTACCGAGCCGATCCGCAGGGCGCCACCCGTTCCGGCCTGACCACGTTGGATGCGGCGGTCGAGTCGATCGCGACGGCTGCGGCCCAGACCGTCGTCACCGACGATCCCTTCGACCCGCACTTCAACTGGGTCGTGACGGCTCCCCACTGCTGGCACGGGATCGAGGTGGCCCGATCGGGTTACGGAATCGACAACCCCGACAACGTGTACCGGCACACTGCCGTCGACGGCCGGTCGTCCTTCGTGATCCGGGGGCGCATGCCGGAACGGCGGCCCGCCCAACTGTCCTTCGTGCTCTACGGTGAACTGCCCGGTACCGGTGCGGTGACGAAGGAGGGCGCCCCGGTGTTGGCAGCCCTCACCACGGATCGTATGCAGATCGACCCCGACGGATCGTTCACGATCACCGTCGACCCGGAGCCCGCCGACGGCCGCCCGAACCACATCCGCACCACGGATACCGCCCGGCTCCTCATCGCGCGGGACTCGTTGAACGACTGGGCGAAAGAAGGGCCGTCGTATCTGGAGATCGAACGCACGGCCGGCCCCGAAGCGCCTGGTCCCCGCACCCCGGAACAGCTGGCGACGCAGACCGCCGACCTCCTGCGCACGATCGGCCGGTACTGGCTCGACTGGGACAACACCTTCATCTACACGAAGGCGGCCAACGACATCATCGCGCCTACGGCACCCCGCGGCTCCGGCTTCGGATTCGCGACGAGCGGGCACTTCGCTCTGGGTGCGGGCCAGGCGCTGGTGGTCACCCTGGATCCGGTCGGTGCCCGCTACCTCGGATTCCAGCTGACCGACCTGTGGGGTGTCGCGCGGGAGTACACCCACCGATCGGGCAGCCTGAACCAGGCGCAGGCACGTGCCAACGCGGACGGCACGATCACCTACGTCGTCTCCGCCGAGGATCCGGGAACCTGGAACTGGTTGGACACGGACGGGATCGACAGTGGAATGTATGCGATCCGCTGGCAGTCCGTACCCGCGGACGTCGACCCGTCACGGACGGTGCGGTCGGTCCGTCTGGTCGACCTCGCCGATCTGGATTCGGTGCTGCCGGAGGGGACTACGCGAGTGACGCCGGCCCAGCGGGCGACGCAACTCGACGAGCGGGTCTCGAACTACACCGAGCGTTTCCTCGGCCGGTAGGCGCACGTCGAGCGGGGCCGTGCACACCGATTCCGGTGTGCACGGCCCCGACGTCGGCTGCCCCGGCGTGACCCGTCAGCTCCCGTCCAGATCGGCGAGGAACTCGAGCAGAACCTTGTTGACCTCGGCCGGGTTCTCCATCGCGAGCAGATGCCCGCCACCCGAGACGGTGCGGACCGTACGAACGTCGGCGTGATGCTCCTTCAGTTTGTCGATCGGGTCGTCGCCGTGCCAGTTCAGGAGGTCGACGTCCGACGCACTGCACAGGAAGTAGAAGGGCACGCGGGTGATGTTGTCGGCACGCGATTTCCGGTACGTCCAGTTCATGTCCGCGGCGAGGTACCAGTTGATCCCGCCACCGAAACCGCTGCGCGAGTACTCCGAGACGTAGGTCTCCAACTCCCATTCCGACAGCCATGGCCACGGCAGGGCCGGCGGCTGCGGCAACGCCTGCCGATACGTGGTGCCCGGCGGATGCTGCCACACCTGCATGAAATCGCCGTCGCCGGAGAGGATGTGGAAGATCTTCGTGAGGATCCCGCGGGGGTTCCCGTCGAGGTCGGCGCGCGCCCCGTCCGGGTCGTCGAGGTAGTACGACATGTGGTTGAAGTGCTCACGACCGCGCTCGCGTTCGATCTCGCTGGGAAGCCGGTCGTAGGCGGCGTAGAACGGATTCTGCAGGCCGATCACGCCCCGCACCCGCTCCGGGCGCTCGATCGCGATGTCGTACGCGATGAACTGGCCGTAGTCCAGCCCGGAGAACACTGCGCTGTCGTGACCGAGGTGGTCGAGCAGGCCGCAGATGTCGGCGACGACGTTGTCGACGCGGTAGTCCTCGAGCCGGTCGGGAACATCGGTCTGCCCCATACCGCGCAGGTCCGGCGCCACCACCCGGTAGCCCGCGTCGGCCAGCGCACCGATCTGATGACGCCAACTGAACCACGTGTGGGGAAGCCGTGCAGAAGCACGACGAGCGGGCCCTCCCCCTCCGTCACGTAGTGCATGTCGAGCCCGTTGATTCGTGCGCGGTGGTGCGTCCAGTTCGCCAAGATGCCCTCACTCTCCTATGTCCTACGTCACACCGAAATCTAGGCGCCCCGATCGGTCGCTGTCTGCACCCTTCCCACTGCACGGGCACGAAACCTCGTGCACGGTACGCACTTCGAAGCGCCCGAATGCACGACACCCCCGTCCGGAGAACCGGGCGGGGGGTGTCGCGGCTGGATCTGTGGAACTAGCCCTTCAGCGACGCCGGCGGGGTGAAGCGCTCGCCGTACTTCGCGGCGAGTTCCTCGGCGCGGGCGACGAAGCCGTCCTTGCCACCGGGGTAGCCGGTGATGAACTGGCTGACACCGCCGGTCCAGGCCGGGTAGCCGATGCCCATGATGGAGCCGATGTTGGCGTCGGCGGAGGACGTGATGACGCCCTCGTCGAAGCACTTGACGGTCTCGATGGCTTCGATGAACAGCATGCGGTCGATCAGATCCTGGATCGGCGGAGTGGCCGAACCGGACTTGAAGTGGTCGCGCAGCCCCTGCCACAGGCCGGTGCGCTTGCCGTCCGTGTAGTCGTAGAACCCGGCACCGCCGAGGCGTCCCTTGCGGTCGTTGCCCTCGACGAGGTAGTTGATGACGTCGCCGGCCGGGTCGGCGGGCAGTTCCTTGCCCTCCGCGAGCGCGGCGGCCTTCGACTCGGCGCGGATCTTCTGCATGAGCGTCAGGTTCAGCTCGTCGGACAGCTGCAGCGGTGCCGCCGGGTAACCGGCCTGCATGCCCGCCTGCTCGATGGTGGCCGGCTCGATGCCCTCGGCGACCATGCCGATGGCCTCGTTGACGAACGTGCCGATGACACGCGAGGTGAAGAAGCCGCGCGAATCGTTGACGACGATCGGGGTCTTGCGGATCGCCTGCACGAAATCGAAGACGCGGGCGAGGGTCTCGTCCGAGGTCTTCTCGCCGCGGATGATCTCCACGAGCGGCATCTTGTCGACCGGGGAGAAGAAGTGGATACCGATGAAGTCCTCGGGACGCTTGACGCCGGTCGCCAGGTCGGTGATCGGCAGCGTCGAGGTGTTGGAGCCGAGGAGGGCGTCGGCGTCGACGATGTCCTCGATCTCCTGGAACACCTTCTTCTTCAGGTCGGGCGACTCGAAGACGGCCTCGACGACGAAGTCGACGCCCGCGAAGTCGGCCGGGTCGGCGGTCGGGGTGATGAGGTCGAGGAGAGCCTTCGACTTCGCCTCGGTGGTCTTGCCGCGCGAGAGCGCCTTGGCCTCGATCTTCTCCGAGTACGCCTTGCCCTTCTCGGCGGCGGCGAGCTCGACGTCCTTGAGTACCACCGGGATTCCGGCCTTCGCGCACACGTACGCGATACCCGCGCCCATCATGCCGGCACCGAGGACACCGACCTTCTTGATCTCCCGCTTCGGGATGTCCTTGGGACGCGACGCACCCGAGCCGATGGCCTGCAGGTCGAAGAAGAACGCCTGGATCATGTTCTTCGCGACGTGCCCGGTGACGAGCGACGTGAAGTAGCGGGACTCGATCTTCAGGGCGTTGTCGACGTCGACCTGGCTGCCCTCGACGGCCGCGGCGAGGATCGCGCGCGGTGCCGGCATGTTGGCGCCCTTGATCTGCTTACGCACGTTCGCGGGGATCGCGGGCAGGTTCGCGGCGAACGCCGGGGTGGCCGGGGTGCCGCCGGGGATCTTGTAGCCCTTGACGTCCCACGGCTGGACACCGGACTCGGGATTGGCCTTGATCCACGCCTTCGCGGCCGGCACCAGCTCCTCCACGGAGGAGACGACTTCGTCGATCACGCCGGCCTCGAGGGCCTGCTGCGGGCCCCGCTGCTGGCCCTGCATCAGGTGCTGTGTCAGGGCGGTCATGATGCCGAACTTGCGGACCGTCCGGACGATGCCGCCGCCGCCCGGCAGCAGGCCGAGGGTGACCTCGGGCAGGCCGATCTTGACGCCCTTGACGTCCGCGGCAATGCGGTGGTGGGTGGCCAGCGCGATCTCCAGGCCACCGCCGAGCGCGGCACCGTTGATGCACGTGACGACCGGCTTGCCGAGCGTCTCGAGGCGACGCAGATCGGCCTTGAGGTTCAGGCTGTGGTTGTAGATCTGCTCCGCCTGATCCGGCTGGACCGCGAGAAGGTTCTTGAGGTCACCGCCGGCGAAGAACGTCTTCTTGCCGGACGTGAGCACGACACCGGTGACGGTGTCCTTCTCCGCGTACAGCCGGTCCACCGTCTCGCGCATCGACGAGATGTACCGGTCGTTCATGGTGTTCGCGCCCTGGTTGGGGTCGTCGATGGTGAGCACGACGATGCCGTCGGCGTCCTGCTCCCACGCAATGATGTTCTGCTCGCTCACTTTTCGTCTCTCCTGAATCAGTCCGTGAGCGTCAGACGCGCTCGATGATGGTGGCCACGCCCATGCCGCCGCCGATGCACAGCGTCACCAGGGCCCGCTTCGCGCCGCGGCGCTCGAGCTCGTCGACCATGGTGCCGGTGATCATGGCGCCGGTCGCGCCGAGCGGGTGACCCATCGCGATGGCGCCGCCGACGACGTTGAGCTTCTCGGTGGGGATGTTCAGATCCTTCTGGAACTTCATCGCGACCGACGCGAACGCCTCGTTGATCTCGAACAGGTCGATGTCGTCGACGGTCAGACCCGCCTGCGCGAGGACCTTGTGCGCGGCCGGGGTGGGGCCGGTGAGCATGATCGTCGAATCGGCGCCGGAGGTGGCGGTCGCGACGACGCGGGCCCGCGGCGTCAGACCCATCTCCTTACCGGCGTTCTCGCTGCCGACGAGCACGAGCGCGGCGCCGTCGACGATGCCGGAGCTGTTGCCGCCGTGGTGGACGTGGTTGATCTTCTCCACCCAGTGGTACTTCTGCAGCGCGACGGCGTCGAAGCCGCCCATCTCGCCGATGCCTGCGAACGAAGGCGAGAGAGCGGCCAGAGCCTCCACCGTGGTGCCCGGACGCATGTGCTCGTCCTGCTCGAGGACGGTGATGCCGTTGATGTCCTTGACCGGGACGACGGACTTGGCGAAGTAGCCGCCCGCCCAGGCCTTCGCCGCCAGCTCCTGCGAGCGGACCGCGTACGCGTCGACGTCCTCGCGGGAGAAGCCCTCCATGGTGGCGATGAGGTCGGCACCGATCCCCTGCGGCACCAGGTAGGTGTCGAAGTTGGTGGCCGGATCCAGCATCCACGGGCCACCGTCGGAGCCCATCTTCACGCGCGACATCGATTCGACGCCACCGGCGATGACCAGCTCGTCCCAGCCCGACCGCACCTTCTGCGCCGCCATGTTCACGGCCTCGAGGCCGGACGCGCAGAACCGGTTGATCTGCACGCCACCGACCGTGTCGGGCAGCCCGGCGACGGTGACCGCGGTGCGGGCGATGTCGGCGCCCTGGTCCCCGAGCGGGGAGACCACACCGAGGATCACGTCGGAGATGCGGTCCTCGTCGAGGTTCGGGAACCGGGTGCGCAGCTCGGCGATCAGGCCGGTGACCAGGTCGATCGGCTTCACCGAATGGAGCGATCCGGTTGCCTTGCCCTTACCCCGAGGGGTGCGGATGGCTTCATAAATGAATGCCTCTGTGGTCACGATCTTCCTTCCTGTTCTCGTCCGTGCGGCCGCATCGAGTGACGAGCAGCACAGACCTCGGCTCGCATCACCTTAGAACGTGTTCCAATCGACGGGAAGGACCGAAGCGATCCGGGTCCGTGACCGAGCCGATCGGAGGTATGTCGAGAACACCCGTTTCCGCCTACGCTCCGAGAGGCGGAACGGACACGACGAAGGGACCGGCATGACGGCGGCGGAGAACACGACACGGCCGGGACTGACCCGACGCGGCTTCTTCGGGGCCGCCGGGGTCGCCGGGGTCGCCGGGGTGACCGCGCTGTCCACCGCACCGGCCTCGGCCCGCCCCGCCCGCCGCACCGGTCCGGCGTCCGCGCTGCCGGCCGCGTCGTCGATCACCGTCACCGACCCGGCGCTGCTGACCGCGGTGCAGGCCGCGAGCCTGCTGCAGTCCCGCCGCCTGCACCCGAGGGAACTGCTCGACGCATGCCTGACCCGCACCGCCGGCCACGACGGCGACATCGGCGGCTGGGTACGGATCTACCCGGAACTCGCGTACGAGGCCGCGGACGCCGCCGCGCAGCGGCTCACCGGATCCGGGGACGCCCCGCTGCTGTGCGGGCTCCCGCTGGCCCTCAAGGACCTGTTCGCGGTGGCCGGGCTGCCGCTCACCGCGTCGAGTCACGTCCTCGACGGCAACATCGCGGCCGGCGACTCCACGGTGTGGCGTCGGCTCCGGGACGCCGGCACGGTCCTCGTCGGGCACGCGCACACCGACGAGTTCGCGATCGGGGTGGCCACCGAACAGGTCGGCAACCCGTGGAACACCGACTACTCCCCCGGCGGCTCGTCCGGCGGCAGCGCGGCCGTCGTCGCGGCCCGCTTCGTGCCGCTCGCCACCGGCACCGACACCGGCGGCTCACTGCGACTGCCGGCCAGCGCGTGCGGCATCACGTCGATCAAACCGACGTTCGGCCGGTGCAGCACGCACGGCGTCATCCCGCTCACCTGGACCCGCGACCACACCGGGCCGATGGCCCGCACGATCGCCGACGCGTCCCTGCTGCTGAGCCACATGGCGGGCGCCGACGTCGACGACCCCACCACCACCGTCGGCCCCGACGTACCCGCGGGCGGCTACCCGATCGCCGCGAAGGGCGGGACGACGCCGTTGTCCGGCAAACGGTTCGGCCTGTACCGCAAGGCCGTCGACGGGTTGCCCGACGCCCTGGGCACCCTGTTCGCCGCATTCGTCGACGAGATCCGGCGCCTCGGCGGCGACGTCGTCGACATCACGATGCCGGTCATGCCGGCGGACATGATCGTCGGCGACCGTGTCGAGATGGGCAGCTTCCACCGGCAGTTCACGGACCGGATCGGCTCCTACCGGCCCGAGAACGCGATCTCGGTGACGAAGGCCGTCGCCTCGCTCGCCGCCCCCGCCATCGACTACCTCACCACCGAGGGCAACCGGCTGCGGTTCCAGCACGAGTACAACCGCATGTTCGCCGACACCGGCATCGACGCCGTCCTCGTCCCCGGCGCCAAGATCGACGGCTGCGAGCGTTTCGAGTTCGCCGGCATCTCCGTGTTCGACGGGGTCACCGGCACCGTCGGCTGGGCCAACACCGCCGGCGCCCCCGTCGTCACCACCCCCGCCGGGCGGTCCGCCGCGACCGGACTGCCGTTCGGCGTGCAGATCGGCGGACGCCCCTGGGACGAAACGACTCTCATCGAGATCACCCTCGAGATCCAGCATGCCCGCCCCGACTGGCTCACCGCCCCCGAGATCGCCGCCGCCCCCCGCGACGTGCCCCGGGTGCAGGTCACCGCACCGGGCGCCGGCCCGCACCCCACCAACACCACCGACGTCGGCTTCGGGCACCGGTTCGTGCCGACGCTGTCGACGAGCGTGATCTGATCCGAGCCCACCCGTCGACGGTTCCGGCCCCCCGACCCGAACCATCGCAGGACGATGCACGGTGCCGCAGGGCGAGTCGACACCGATTCGCCCTGCGACGCCGACAGTGACTCTGCGACCACGTACCCCACCCGCCGGATCGCGGCGTTCGGCCGGTCAGCCCACGACGGTGCCGGTGCTCACCTTCTTGTAGAGACGCACGTTCGACGCCGCGAGCACGTTCGTGACGAACGGTTCGGGATCGATGCACGCTTCCGGAGAGAAGACGCCGGTGCGGGTGATCCGGCCCGCGAGCATCTCCCGGACCGCGGCGGCCGCGGCGTGCGGTGTCGGATCCCCACTCGCCCCGTCCGTGTACACCACGTGTGCCTCGAACTCGACGCGGGCGGCCTCGCCGCCGATCTCACCGTCCGCGGCGACCTGTACGACCGTGCCCGGCCGGTCGTCCCGTTCCACTGCCAGTCCGCGCTGCCCGGCGTCGGTCGCCATGAACCGGGCCAGGAATTCCCGCGACGCCAGGGGCAGGCCGTCGACTCGGGTCGGATCGGTCAGCCCCCACTGCTCGAACTGCTGCCAGAGCCGGTTGCCGGCCTCCTCGAACCACGCGAACCGCACCGTCGCATTGCGCAGGCCCGGCACGTACGTCCCCAGCGTGATGCCCTCCGGGTGCCCCATGTACCCGGCCTCGACGGTGGCGTCGAACGGGGCACCGAACGTGTACGACCGCGGCGCACCCCACGCCGGTAGCCGCGTCATCTCGCCGTCGACGAACTGCACGACGTCCCCGGACATCGAGTGCAGCATGTGCTCGTTGATCGTGGGGCCCATGTTCACGACGTAGGGCACCACCATCACGACGTCGACGCTGTGCGCGGAGTCCAGCGAGTCGACGGCCCACCGCCCCAGCAGGCTCGTGACACCCGGGGCGAAGCCCATGCCGAACAGCACACTCACCCCCGCGGCCTTCGCCGCAACGTCCAGATCGGTTGCCCGGACCAGTTGTTCGGCGACATCGAACTCGTCGCACACGTCGACGTAGTTCACCCCGCACTCGATCGCCGCGCGGATGATCGGCATACCGAACTTGAAGAACGGGCCCACCGCGTTGAAGACGATGTCGGCTCCGGTGATCGCCGACCGGATACTCGCCGGGTCGGACGCGTCGAACTGCACTGCCTTGCCGCCCAATTCGTCGGCGACCGCGGTCGCCTTCGCGGGGGGGGATCGAGGTCGGCGACGACGAGTTCGTCGTAGCCGCCGCCGGCCGCGACGAGGCGGGCCACCGAGCCGGCGATCGAACCGGCACCGAGAACGACGAGTTTCATGAGGTCCGCCTTCTGCTGTATCGGGGAAAAGAGTGTCGTGGAGAGCAGCGGAGATCAGTGCCAGTGCACGCGGAACAGTTCCCGCGGCAACGCATCCGACCACCGGCCCGTACGGACCAGGTCGGCGGCCAACCGGCCGAGCTCGTCGGCCATCATCACCCCGCGGTGCCCTTCGGTGACGACGACGGTCCGGTCGTCGACCCGGTCGACGTACGGGTTGCCGTCGACGTTCATGCCGACCAGGCACGGTTTGACGATCGCCGCACCGAGTTCCACGTCCGGGAGGAACTGCGGCACCAGCCCGCGGAAGTAGTCGACCTCGCTCACGGTGCCGCCCGACGACGCCCAGGCCGCGATGTCGTCCCGCGTCTGCAATGGGTGCGCCATCAGCTCACCGCTGGCGCACTTGATGTACCACCGGCCGTCCGGGTACTGCACGGGCGGGATCACGATGCCGCCACCGAAGTGGTCGGAAATGTACATGAGCGTCGGAAAATTCGGTACCGCAGCAGGTTCCACCTCGAACAGCACCATCGTCGCACCGAACACCCGGGTCTGCATCTGCCGCGGCAGCAGGCCGATCGCATTGGTGGCGGCACCGGTGGCGACCACCGCCCGGTCCGCACGGAACTCCGCACCGGACGCCGTGCGCGCCACCACCTCGTCCCGCTCCGACGCCAGCGACACGACCTCGTCGACGACCCGCTTCGCTCCCGCCGTCTCGGCGAGCACCAGTTCCGCACGCACCAGCAGTCGCGGGTTGACGATGATCGCGTCGTCCTGGCACACCCCGATCTGTCCCGCGGGAATCCGCAGTCCCGGGAACCGTTCGCTCACCTGCCCACCGTCGAGGACGTCCCCCGAGGTCCCGAAGTCGCGACAGTTGCCCAGCAGTGCGTCCAGTTCCCGGCCGGACTCCGAGACCTCTTCCGATCCAACCGTTTCCGGATCCGCGAACAGCACCAGCTGCGGATGTACCGTCGTGAACGAAATCCCCGACGCCTCCTCGATGTCCGCGTACCGTGCCATCGCCCGCAACCCCACGGCCGTCGGCACGAACAGCGGATCGGTGGCCGCGATCCGGCCCTGGTCGTAGTGCCCCGACCAGGTGCCCTCGTGACCCACGTGCGTCTGCGGCTCCTCCGGCCCCACGATCGTCACCGCACACCCCGCCTCCGCGAGATGCCGTGCGGTCGCCGCACCCTGCGGTCCCGCCCCGATCACCAGGACACGGTCACTCCCAGCCGTCCCCGACCTGCTCATTCACTCCACCTTTCTGTTCACCGTCCGGTCGATCAACGCGTCCACCGACGCCCGGATCACGACGGACTGTTGTTCTCGCGACAGTGCACCGGGATTGGTCACCGCCGTCGTACCGATACCGTCGACGAGCACCCACACCGCGCGGGCCAAACTCTGCACGTCTTCCACCGGAACATCATCGGGCAGAGTGGTTTCCAACATCTCGGCCATGCGCCGCTCACCGTCGGCGGCATAGCTCTGCAGCACCGTCTGAAGCCTGCTGCTGTTCAGGCTGAACGCATGGAACGCCACCAGTACCCGCCAGAACCGCTGCGACTCCGCGTCGTGCGGCAACGCCTGCTCGATCATCTCCAGCCACTCGTCGAGCGTCGCCGACGCCGTGCGACGGGCGACCTTCCCCGACACCTCCTCGAGCGCCGCCGTCAACGCCGCCTCGAGCAGCTCCTCCTTGCCGGCGAAGTAGTGCGAGATGTAACCGGTGGTGGTCCCGAGCCGGGCCGCGACCTTCCGCAGCGTCGCGTTCTCCAGGCCGCCCTCGGCGACCAGATCACACGCGGCCTGCGCCACCAGCATCTTCGGATCCTCGGTCGGTACCCGTGTCGTCATCTCGCACTCCTCGTCTCGACGGACGTCAGTTCTTCCAGACGTCACCGAACAACATCATGAAGTCCGAGGCGGGCACCACACCGTGCACCGTGTCGCGCCAGAACTCGGCGTTGACGGCGGTGCTCAGGTTGACCGAGACGACGTCGCGGTTCCACAGCCGCTCGATGTCCGCGAGAGCCGCCCGTTCGGCGTCGTCGTCGGGGGCCTCCTGCAGTGCGACGAGCGCCGCATCCATCTCCGGCGACGCATACCCGGTGAGGTTGTAGGCCGCGGTGCTCGACACCGTGTCGTTCAACTGGTGGAACGGATCGGACGCCACCACCGCGGACGAGCCGATGGCCAGATCGAATGCGTTCTTCACATACAGCTTCGTGATCCGGCTGGTGACCGACGGATCGGCGTCGAGTTCCACCCGGAAGCCGACGTTCTGCAGCTGGGCCTGCAACGCGAGTGCCTGCTGCTGCGCGACCGGGTCGGTGCCGACGAGCAGCGTCAGCCGCCGGTCGTAGCCGTCGGCGGCCGCCTGATCGAGCAGCGCCCGGGCCGCATCGGGGTCGGCCGCGATCGGCTCGACGCCGGTGTACCACGGCGACTCCGGATGGAAGATCGACTTCCCGGCCAGTTCGGTGTCCCCGTCGTATGCACGGTCCGCCACCGCCGACGGGTCGACGGCCAGCGCGATCGCCTCCCGCACCCGGACGTCCGCACCCGGACGGCCGTCCCGGTGATTGATCCACATCGTCGATCCCAGCGCCACCGGTTCGAGATAGCCCTCGTAGCCGGACGCGAGACCGTCGCGCACCTGCTCGACGTTGCGGACGGTCGCCATGTCGACGTTGCCGTTGTCCAGAGATTCGAGCGCCGCCGTACCGGAGCCGATCCACACGAACTCGAGACCGTCGACGTGCGGGGCGCCGCCCCAGTAGTCGTCCCGCGCCGTGAGCCGCAGCTTCTCACCGGGCCGGTACTCGGAGAACGTGAACGGACCCGCCCCGATCGGCGTGAACGTGTCACCGGCTGTCGCCGCCGGGGCGACGATCATGCCGGCACCCATCGCCAGCATGTGCGGGAACGTCGCCCACGGATGAGTGAGCCGGAACTGCACCGTCGCGGGATCGACCACGTCCACCGATTCGAGACTGCCCGAGATGACCGCGGCATCGGAACCACCGGTCAGATAACGCTGCACACTCGCAACCACTGCAGCGGCGTCGAGCGGTGTCCCGTCGGAGAAGGTCACACCGGGACGCAGGGTGAGCGTCCACGTCGAGAAGTCTTCCGACGCAACGAGATCCCTGGCCAGCCACGGCTCGTACTCCCCCGACTCGGCGTTGTACCGGACGAGGACGTCGTAGAGCGCGGCCAGCGCACTACCGCCGGACACGCCCGTCGCGACGGTATCGAGCGGGTCGAGGCTGCCCGGCTCGGAATACTCCGCGACGGTGAGGACCCCGCCGTCACCGGACTCGCCCGGGTCGGCGACCGCGTTGACCGCGATCGCGGCCGAATCCAGGCCCAGGCTGCTGCCCGCCGACGCATCACCCTCGGCGCAGCCGGCAGTCGTCGCGACCGCGCCCACGAGAGCAACCGCCGCCAACCTTCGCCACACAGAAGAAATCGCCATTCGTTCCCTCCACCACTCGTTGTGACGCGGCTCTCATTCACCGCCGCGGAGAACATAACAACTGTTGTGATGAATGGAAAGGGGGTGATCCGAAGAAACTTCGAACCGGGCGGATCTACCGCAGGGCCGCGATCCCGGACGCGGCGGCCGCGGCGGCGCTACCGACGAGGCCGGAGTGCGGCCGCAGAACGAACCGAGGTGTCGCAGGACCGTTCGATACCGATCCGCCCTGCGACACCGATCGAGCCTCTGCGGCCCCGAGCCCTCCGGCCCGCGACATCCGCTCGCGGGTTCCGGCGATCACTCCGCGGAGCGGTACCTCGCGAGATAGCGCTCGTCCGTTCCCGGATCCTCCGTGCCGACCAGCAGATCCGAACTGAGTGCGATTCCGTTCTCGTCCGTGCCCGCCATGGACGCCATGCGGAAGAACAGAATCATCAGGACGAAGGCAACAGCAGCGGCGATACCCACCGCCGGGGCGAACGAATGGCCTCCGGCGAGCGCGGCCACGAATCCGCCCAAGCATATGAAGCCGAGAAGTCCTACCCCGTATGCCACGGACGGGAACGAGACGACCCGCCCGATTCGACGAACACTCTGCACGTCAATACCCTTTCCGATACGCTACGCGAATCGTATCGCTACGGTCAGCGTAGCACGTGCAAGAATCGTGACTCCGAAAATCCGAAGCGAACCCGAGGAGTGCGATGGTTCTTTCCGCAGACGCCGATGCCCGGATCGTCACAGCAGTGCTGGACCTTCTGCGGTCCCGAGGCCCGGGTGCAGTCACGGTCGAATCGGTTGCGACTCTGTCCGGGGTCGCCAAGACGACGATCTATCGGCGGTACGCGGATCGCCGCGAAATGCTGACGGCCGCGTTGGCGCCGCTGGCGACCCCACTGCAGGCTCCCCCGGCGCCCGACGCCAGGCAGCGCCTGCACTGGGTCATCGAACAGGCCATCGCGTCGGTCGAACACGGTATCGGCTTCGGCGGTATGGCGGCCCTCCTCACCGACGAGGACGTCGAGTTCAGCCGGTTGTTCCGATCCATTCTCGCGAGCTACCGCCGGCAGGTCTCCGCAGTGATCGACGACGCGAAGAACGCCGGCGACTTCCGGGCCGACCTGGACAACGACATCCTCGTCGACGCGATCGTCGGCGCCTACGTCGCCGAGCGGGCACGGCTCGGCGACATGGCGGACCGGGACCGGCGGCTGTTCGAAGCATTCTGGCCCACAGTCGAAAACCGCTCCCGATCAGTGCACCGGGCCGAGGCCACCGACTAGCCGTCGAGCTTCCGGGCTCCGAGGATGTCGGTGAGCAGTTCCCCGGCCACCTCGTCGGGGTCGCGGCGTTCGGTCTGCGTGGACGGCTGCGCAGCCTCCGCCATCATCTCCTCCTCGTCCTCCGGGGTGGAGGGCGGCGGCGGAGCGTCGTAGTCGTAGTCGGCGGGCGGCGGACCCGGATCGTCCGGGTAGTCGGGCGCCTCGGGCGGCGGAATGTCGTCGACGGGCGACGCAGACCGGCGCGGGGCGGGAGGCTGCGCGGCACGCCCCTGGCTGGGGCGTGAAAACCTCGGCGCGGCCGGAGCTTTCGCCTGCTGCGGCGCCGACCGGGACGGGGCGGCAGCGGCCGGTGCGGCCCCGTGCTCACACGTCACCTCCCAGTCGCCACCGAACACGTCGTGCAGGGCCGCACGGATCACGTCGCTGTTGCGGGGTTCGACGAGACGCTTCGCGAGCGGCGCCGAATCGTGCCCCAGCACCACCCGCGCACCGTCCACCGAACGCACCGTCGCACCCGACAGCATCACCTCGACGGTGCGGCTACGGTCCCGCACCTTCGCCCGCACCTCCGACCACACCGCCCGGATCGCGGCCGCATCGGGACGGCCCGACGCCACCGGTTCCGGAGCCGGTTCGGGAGCCGGAGCCGGTTCGGGAGCCGGAGCCGGTTCGGGCCGGGGCTCGGGAGCCGGGGCGGCTTCCGGAGCCGGGGCAGGCTCGGGTTCCGGGGCAGGCTCGGGTTCCGGAACCGGGGCAGGCTCGGGTTCCGGAGCCCGCTGTACGGGCGGCGCCGTCGGCGCAGGCGGCGTCGGGGCAGGCGGCGTCGGGGCAGGCGGCGTCGGGGCAGGCGGCGTCGGGGCAGGCGGCGTCGGCTGCGGCTGCGGTGCGGCGTCGGCAGCGCGTCGCTGCGACGGCCGCTGGTAGACGGGCCCCGACGGCGGCGGTCCGGAGGGTTGTTCGACGGCCGGCCGGGGTGGCGCCGTCGCGGCGGCCGCGGTAGCAGCCGGGATCACCACGCCCTGTTCGATTCGTTCGAGTCGTTGCAGCACAGCCGATTCCGCGTCCGACGCGGACGGCAGCAGCATGCGGGCGCACACCACCTCGAGGAGCAGCCGTGGCGCGGTCGCGCCGCGCATCTCCCCGAGTCCTTCGTGGACGAGTTCGGCGTAGCGGGCCAGGGTGGCAGGGCCGATCCGTTCGGCTTCCTCCCGCATCCGGTCCAGCACGTCGCCGGGTGCATCGACCAGACCCCGCTCCCCGGCGTCCGGCACGGCCCGCATGAGGATCAGGTCGCGCAGCCGCTCGAGCAGGTCGACGGCGAACCGGCGCGGGTCGTGCCCGGCGTCCATCACCTTGTCGACGGTCCCGAACAGGGCCGCGCCGTCGTTCGCGGCGAGAGCGTCGACGGCCTCGTCGATGAGCGCCACATCGGTGACACCGAGCAGCGCGAGCGCCCGCGGATACGTCACCCCGTCGTCGCCGGCACCGGCCAACAATTGGTCGAGCACGCTGAGCGAGTCACGCGGCGAACCACCACCGGCCCGAATCACCAGCGGATACACGGCGTCCTCGACCTGCACATGCTCCTGCGTGCAGATCTTCTCCAACAGTCCGCGCATCGCCGTCGGTGCCAGCAACCGGAACGGATAGTGGTGTGTCCGCGACCGGATCGTCGGCAGCACCTTCTCCGGCTCCGTCGTCGCGAACACGAAGATCAGATGCTCCGGCGGCTCCTCCACGATCTTCAGCAGGGCATTGAAACCTGCGTTGGTGACCATGTGGGCCTCGTCGATGATGAAGATCCGGTACCGCGACTCGGCGGGCGCATAGAACGCCCGGTCCCGCAGCTCACGCGTGTCGTCCACACCACCGTGACTGGCCGCGTCCAACTCGATCACATCGAGATTGCCCGTCCCGCCCGGACCGAGCGCCACACACGACGAGCACTCCCCGCACGGCGTCGACGTCGGCCCCTGCACACAGTTCAGCGACCGCGCCAAAATACGCGCCGACGACGTCTTACCGCAGCCACGCGGACCCGAGAACAGGTAGGCGTGATTGATGCGTCCGGCATCCAGGGCGGTGCTCAGGGGCTCGGTGACGTGCTCCTGACCCACCACCTCAGCGAACGAAGCTGGTCGATACTTCCGGTACAGGGCCACGGCGAAAGACTACCGGCGGATGCCGACAGCGCAGCGCAGGCGTAGCACCCGCCGCCGAGAGCTTTCCGAAACACAGAAGCAACACCACGGCCCCGTTCCGGAAACTGTGGGGCGCGATCGTCGTTTCTCGCGTGCGGTGACGTCCGCCGGTGAGGAGATGCACACATGCTCGACACGATCGATCCCGCGACGACGGCGTGGCTGTTGGTGAGTACGGCGCTGGTGTTGTTGATGACGCCGGGCCTCGCCCTGTTCTACGGCGGCATGGTGCGGTCGAAGGGCGTCCTCAACATGATCATGATGAGTTTCGTGTCGATCGCACTGGTGACGGTGGTGTGGCTGGTGGCCGGCTACAGCCTGGCGTTCGGCGACGACATCGGTGGTGGTCTCCTGGGCGGGCTCGAACATCTCGGCATGGCCGGCATCACCCCGGACACCACCCGGTCCGGGATACCCGAGTTCCTGTTCGCGACGTTCCAGCTGACGTTCGCGATCCTCACCGCCGCCCTGATCAGCGGGGCGATCGCCGACCGGGCGAAGTTCTCGTCGTGGATGGTGTTCGTGCCGGTATGGGCGCTGGCGGTGTACGTGCCGGTCGCGCACTGGGTGTGGGGGCCGGACGGCTGGATCGCGAAGCTCGGCGCCCTCGATTTCGCGGGCGGACTCGTCGTGGAGATCGTGTCGGGGGCGTCGGCGCTGGCGTTGGCGCTGGTACTGGGGCCGCGGATCGGGTTCCGCAGCGAGCCGATGCGCCCGCACAATCTGCCGATGGTGCTGCTCGGGGTGGGCCTGCTGTGGTTCGGCTGGTTCGGCTTCAACGCCGGCTCCGCGATGGCCGCCGACGGCCGTGCCGCCGCGGTGTTCCTCAACACCCTGGTCGCCGGCTGCACCGGGCTGCTCGGCTGGCTGTTCGTCGAACAGAAGCGTGACGGCCACCCCACCACGTTCGGTGCCGCGTCGGGTGTCGTCGCCGGCCTGGTCGCGATCACCCCGTCGTGTGGCTGGGTGAGCATGCTCGGCGCCGCGGTCGTCGGTGTCGTCGCGGGCGCCGTCTGCTCGTTCGCGGTGGGCTGGAAGTTCCGTTTCGGCTACGACGACTCCCTCGATGTCGTCGGCGTCCACCTCGTCGGTGGCATCGTCGGCACCCTGCTCATCGGTCTGCTCGCCGCCGAGGTCATGACCGGCGGCGTCGAGGGGCTGCTGTACGGCGGCGGTGTCGCCCAGCTCGGCAAGCAGACCCTCGCGGTCGCCGTCGTCGGCCTCTACGCCTTCGGTGTCACGTACGGGCTCGGCAAGATCCTCGACCGCTGGATCGGCTTCCGCATCACCGCCGATCAAGAGACGACCGGCATCGACCTCGCCCTGCACGCCGAATCCGCCTACGAGCACGCCGTCCTCGCCCACGGCACCCAGCCCGGGCTGTTCGGCCGGGAACCCGAACGTCCCCGTCAGCGCGCCGACGAGGACGAGGCCTGACGGCGCTGCTACTTCCCCGCCTTCGCCGCCGCCTTCGCGGCCTGCTTGAACTCGCGCACCTCGAGCAGGCTCTGCCTGTCGACGACGTCGGCAATGGAGCGGCGCGATCCGTCGTCGCCGTAGGCCCCGGCGGCTTCCCGCCAGCCGTCCGGGCGCACCCCGATCTGCTTGCCGAGGAGTGCGAGAAAAATGCGTGCCTTCTGATCCCCGTATCCGGGCAGCGCCTTCAACCGCTTCAGGACTTCCTTGCCGGACGGCTCCCCGGACGTCCAGATCGCGGCGGTGTCGCCGTCGTAGTGGTCGACGAGATACCCGCACAGCGCCTGGATGCGTCCGCCCATTGATTTCGGAAACCGGTGCACGGCAGGAGGTTGCGCACACACCGCGACGAAGTCGTCCGGATTCGTGGCCGCGATCGCGTGCACGTCCAGCCCGCCGAGCCGGTCGTGGAGTTTCTTCGGTCCCGCGAACGCCGTCTCCATCGGCACCTGCTGAGAGGTGTACATGCGATGCAAACCTCTTCGTCGTTACTCTCCTCAGTCCGACGATAACCAACGGGGCGCGAGTAGCACAGTCCGTCCAGCTCGCGGGGCGGCACTTCGGTGTGAGGGGCCGGCACCTCCATCGGGGTCCAGCCCAGCCACGCCCTGATCCAGGGCGGGGCCACGAGTGCTGGCCTGACACGATAAGGGCTTGGTTCGTGGGTCTCGTTGGGGCTGCCCGAAGGGCTGGGGGGAGACGGAGAGGGCCACAGGTCTAGTCGCCCCGGAGGGGCGCCCTTACGGTCAGGAACAGTGCCCAGGAGGGGCATCCATAAGGATGCGGAATCTGTACATCGACAGTTCCCACCTCACGAAGTCGAGCGCGGCGACCACTTCTAGATCGTCCGGGTCGAAACCCTCGTCTCGCACGACAGCGCGTTCCTCGTCGTCCACGTGGGGGTTAGACGTAGGCCGGGATGTCTAGGTTCCACCGAGGGGCGACTCGATCAGAGGAGGAACTACACCTCGCTGGAGTACTTCGACAACAAGTTCTGCAAGTTCGTCACGTACGAAGCGCGAGAGAGCCAGCGTCGACTGGTACCCGACAGAACTCGGCCAGGCCGGCGTCCTACGCAGTAGGTCAATCGACTCTGTCACGGGCCGGGCGGTGGTGCGCGACACGCCTTAAACATCCCCCAGATGGGGATGGATGCTGGGGGATTTCATCGATGTGACTCACAAGATCTCGCGTTGTAGGTATCCGTCGGCCACAGGATGTAGTGTCTACATGGCACTGAGAAAGCACTATCAAGGAACTCGCCTCTCCCTCCCATTGGGGAGCGTGAGCACCCCTCTCCTCTGTCCCGGACCCATACAGGGCCGGACCTTAAGGGAGAGGAGTTCCATACGTGGAGCCCCCCAGTGTGCGTTCGCTCAATACGAGGGAACGGCGGTACCAGGCGTTACTCGGACACCTTGCTTCGGCTGGAGTGTTGCTGCGAATGGCAGGCGCAATCCTGCTTGAGAACGGCAACGCCACCTGGGGCACTGGGCTCCAGGTGGCGTCCCGATTGCTTCTGACGGCGGTGTGGTTGGGTTCCCCGCGCCGGTAGAAGTCCGCTGCAAGGGTCTCGGTCTGTGTTACCAGCACAGGCCGAGGCCCTTGTTCTATCTTGTTCTATATAGAGCAACGCTGCTCACTATCGCGCAAAGTTAGACAGGAAGCAACTCAAATCTGAAGCTCCTACCCTCATCTACGCGGGCAGCGATACCTACGGCCACCTGGGGAAACGTGCGTACCGCCGCCTCAGCGGCTTCCAGTGGGCCCGACACCCATAACTGCGTAACCTAGGGCCGGAGTGAGAAAGTTAGCTCGTCTGTGCATCTTCAGAGGCGGTCATGGCGACCCATGACACTCGTTGAGCGGCGTAAGAAGGTCTCGCATTGCGTTCACCACAGGCAAGTGCTGGAATGCCGCCGACAGAGGTGTCGTCGGCGCTGTCCGGCCCGCCGGGGTAGACGCTCGCCCCCCCCATATCGGATGCGCCGGCAAACCCCGCCAAGGTGCTCGATACGTGGTCGTCGAAGCGGTGCCCAGAGCCTACCTACTGACACCCAGTTACCTGGTCACTCGACTACTCGCATGTTCGATGAGTCGATGAGTCGATGAGTCGATGAGTCGATGAGTCGATGAGTCGATGAGTCGATGAGTCGATGAGTCGATGAGTCGATGAGTCGATGAGTCGAGTTTGCCCTTACTTGCGGAGCATGACGTACTCGGCTCGTGCCGTACGCGGCGAGCCGTTGAAGATCGAGGGCTCTCCGTCGATGACGTACCGCTTGCCGCGCCACTCGACGGCGGACTGAGCATCGAGCAGGCCGGGGTATCCGACCAGCCGCAGCTTGTACTTCGTCGTGGTCTCGAACCCGATGTTCTGAGACTCAAAGTTGGCTGCCATCAGGTTGATCGGCTGCACAACAGCCTTGACCAGGACACCGACCTTGCTCGGCCGGGTGAGCTTGTTGCCGTCCTCGTCGATGACGACCTCTTCGGGGAAGACCTTCACGGTCTCGGTTCCACGGTTGAGTAGTGACACTTCAGCCACCTGCCCCGAACATCGGGCGGCGTGCCGGGGCAACCAGATTCGGCACGATCATGTGCATCTTGCTCGGGCGGATCCCGAACGTCTGCCACTCCTCCGGGAGGATCTGCAGCTTGCCGGATGCGGTCTCACGGTCGAGCTGGTAGCCGTAGGTTCCATCCGTCTCGGAGAACAGGCCCTCGGGGTTGCGGACCACCCGGAGGACGGCCTCGGCCTCGATGTCGACCACGTCGGCCTGGTCGATAGCTCCCGAGGTGATCTGGTCAGCCAGATCCGGGATCCGGCGAATGATCATGCGCTCGACCTGTTCGAGTCGCCGGTTGACCATCCCGGCCTCTTCGGGCGTCAGCGCCCGACCGAGTACGGCCTGGACATCGTCAGCGGTTGCGTAGGGCATGTGGTGCTCCTTGGTTGTGTGCGGAGGGGCCTGCCTGCTTTTGGCCGGCCCCGAGGGCGATCCGGTAGAATTCAGCAGCCGAGAGCCCGGCTGCGTCCATCACGGGAGAGGCCAGATTCTGGCCCTGACCTGGTACGGCGTGGTTGAGCCAGTCGACGACGTAGCCTCTCAGCGCCTGGTAGTCGCTGGGGGTACCTAGACCCTGCAGAGACCTGAGTTCGTCCGGGAGAAGGGCAGCCAGAGCCTCGGGGTTCGAGGCGGACTGTTTGCTGTTGCGTCGTTTCGGTCGTCCCATCAGGACTTCCCCCACCGCGCTGCAGCGCCGAGCTTGCCCAGCTCAGAGCGAGTCAGGGCGTCCTCGTCGTCGGGACACCCGAGCGCCTTGAGCAGTTGCACCATCAGCGCCCGGTACTGCCGCAGCTCCAGCAGCTCCGGCATCGCCACCGGCTGCCCCTGCGAGCCTCGTACTCGAAGTTCGGCGGCGGCGTCCACGATCGCCTGCAGCCGCTTCACCACGTCGGCGGTGCGGCAGGCCTCCTCGAGGATGGCGGTCTTCTCCGGTGCGTCTGCGAAGTCGTAGACGACGTGCAGCTCCTTCCAGAGCTGCTTTCCACGCGCCGAAAGGCCCGTTGGCGCCCTCGGAATCTCTGGTTTCTCGGCCATCAGGCCTCCTTTATGGGTCGTTTGAGAGGCCCACGGAGGGCCGTTCGTGCAGGTCAGGGGAAGATCGGTGCCGGAAAAACGCTGGCGGAGCGGCACGGCATCGCGAGCGCGAGGGACAAATCAGCTGGATGCCACGGCATCGGATATGGCGGGCGCATTACCACCCGGTCTGGAACGGGGGTACGGGGTAACCCCCCTGGGTACCCAGGGCCCTGATCTGGGACGATGTACCGGTGAGGATCCGAGCCACCCACCGAGTCCAGGGACATCTGGCAGTCGAGGTGTCGCCTGAGGTCTTCCTGCTCGCAGGGAAGGATGACCTGACGATGGGCGGAACCATCGGCAAAGCGATGTACTCCATCGAGGAGTACGACGGTGACGACACCATCGAGGTCAGCGACGACCTCGTGGCTGAGGCCGAGGAGCTGAGCACTCGGTTCGCTGCTAGTAGTCGAGAGGTCCGACTCGGGATGATGAAGTACCACCGACCGGGCACGGACTGAGCAGCTCCTAGCCGTCTTTGACTGGCCTGCCATTGCGTGTCGCGGTGCTGGTCCAGCCCGCGTGATGTGACAATGTGCCGATGCAGACCGAAGACACCCGGACTCGACCGGTCCCTGACGGCCTCGATGCTGTGTTTGCCCAGTTCATCAAGGATGAGGGGATCCTCGATACCCCGAACTCGTGTGGAGTCTCGCGGGTCGAGATGCTCCCGATGCCCGTGGTCATCGAGGACGATCTGCTGGCTGGATTCGTGGACTAGCCGGTCACTGCCCGACCCTTGCGGATGTCCTGCCACTGCCTCGGGGTGATTCCTGCTTCGAGCACCTTGATTCGCTGCTGATATCCCAGCTCCAAATATCTGCTGCAATCGTCGCTGAGGGCGACTGCCTCGGTCCAAATCTCGGTGGTCAGCTCGGAGTCTCCGAAGAACTCGCAGATCCGCTGGGCGCTCTCCAGCTCCTTCGCGATCGCCTGGCAGAGATAGCTGCAGTGCTGCTTCCCGTCGAAGCTCTTACCGGGGCATCCCTCACGGGGGCACGAATACTGGCGACGACTCTTGTTGGCGGTGGTCATGGCGGGCTCGTTTCTCTCCTCTGTGGTCTGGGGGCCACCGGGAGCCCGGCCAAAAACAGGCAGGCCTCCCAGCGGCGTATTCAGTTGTCAGGGAACGGATTCCCTGGGGATGTCAAGTCGACATCAGGCGGCATCGTGCAGACGGACGATGCCAGCGGGGTTCGCGAAGCCGAACCCGACGCGGGAGACGGCGCGGATCTGGGTCGCGTCCGAACCGAACGCGGCATCCTTCGACTGCGAGACCGTGGTGCCCTTGCGGCGAACGGCCATGGCCTGCGAGGAATCCAGCGCCCAAGCGTTGCCGGCCGAAACCGCAGGCGAGACCAGAGCGATCAGGCCAGCGAGCTTGATGCCGTCGTCCACGGTCTCGAGCAGGCCCTGGTTCGAGCCGGTGCCGGTCTTGGCCTTGGACAGCGCCAGAGCCACGTCCGGGGCCAGGACGATGTGGGTCAGGTCGGCACCGTGGGCCATCGCCTGAGACTTCGCGTCGTGGACGTAATCGAGCGTGGTCCAACCGGCACCGGTGTCGACCACCTGGACACCCGAGACCGAGAGCAGGCCCGACGGGCCGTTGGTGACGGTGTTGCCGAAGAACGCGGCATCGATCTTCTTGCCGATGTCACGAGCCAGCGCCTGGCCGATGATCGCGGCGACCGCCGGATCGGTGTCGTCGACAGCCTCGTTCGAGACCTGGGTCAGACCCGCAACCTTGGACGGGATCACGACGATCTCGTTCGTCTCCGGGTCGACCAGGGTGATCGGGGTGTTCTCGGCGTACCAGCCGGTCTCGGGATCCGAGAGCAGCACCGGGAAACGAACCTGGTGCTTGTCGGTGTTGACGACGGTCGCGGCCTGGAACGCAACCGACTTCGCGTCGACCTCGGTATCGATCAGCTTGCCGTAGTCCTCCGGGGTGAAGGCGTTGGCGAGGTTGTTGTTCAGAACTGCCATGGTGTGTCCTCCTGGACATGAAAAAGGCCCCGGCACGATTGCCAGAGGCCTTGATGGATGGTGAATCAGGAGACGGTTACGGACCGAATCCCTTGGGGCACAGCCCCTTTAGTTGAACGCTGTCAGCCACAGACCACAGCGTTCGAAGTCACTGGAACAGTGCGCCCCACGACAGGGCCGGCGCCTTCGGCTTGTTGCCTCCGGTGCCCTGCGAGGGATCGAACGCTGGGGAGTTCTTCCGCAGGCCGGGACGCTCGGTGAGGACGGCGTCGACATCAGCCGCTACTCGGGCCGGGTCGACGTTGCCGTCGTCGTCGAGGTAGTCGACCGGCTCGTTCCCCGAGAGGGTGAACACATCGGACGCGTGCGCCAGGCCTGCGTCCGCAGCCAGTCGCTCGATCTCTGCTCGCTGCATCCGCTCGATGCGGGCCTGGGCAGCGGTCAGCTCCTCGCGGGCAGCGTTCCGTTCGACTCGGTACCGGGCTTCCTTGCTGGCCCGCTGAGGACCGTTATCGGCGTCGGGGGCAACCGAGGTGCCCGAAGCCGTAGAAACTCCGTCAGCGTTGCTCTCAGGGCCGGGAACGGGGGTCTGTGATTCTTGCATGTGCTCATCTCTCCTCTGGACTATCGGTATCGGCGCATAAACAGCGCCCGGCGTAGGTCGATCTCTTCGATGTCGTCATCCATCCCGAGCTGGGCGAGGATCACGTACCGGCGCGGGTGCCCGTCCTCGAACCAGGCGAGGTCTCCGGCCTCGTGGATGGCTTCGATGTACTTCGCGGACATCTGCAGGTGCCGCTGGAACGCGGCCTCTCGGCCTTGTGCGTTCACCGGGCGAGCCTCCGGGCGTCCAGCGCCAGGGCAGCGCCTGCAGCGAGGTTGGCGAGGATCCAGCCGAGGTAGACGGCCATCAGTCCTCCGTCCAGTGAGTGACGGCCAGGCCCTCGAACGGATGGCCCTTGCCAGGACTGAGGCTGACGACGGCCTCGGGGCCGACGTTCCAGACCCGATGCGGTCCTCGGTACTCGGCAGTGTGTACGACTGCCTCGGTCAGTGCGTCCATGTGTTCTCTCCTCTGTGTGGTCGCTGCCCTGGTCCGGGCAGCAAAAAGGCCACGACGTGGGGTCGTGGCCTCGATTGGGTGTGTCAAGTTGTGGTCAGGCGAACGGGTCCAACGGACTCGGAGCGGTTGCAGGTTCGAGCCGTCGTGCAGCTCGCTTCTCGCGAGCGGCTGCCTCAGCTCGCCACGCGGGGGCGTCGGCGAACGGGTCGTCATCGATCGACGACCGGGACAGCGGTTGCAGGCCGACAGGCCGGTACTCCTCCGGGGCCTCGATGGCCCCGGCAGATGCAGGTTCATGTTCGGCCTGCCTGCTTTTGGCCGGCCGATTCTCTGGACCCGCAACCGCAAGAGACCGGCTCTCCTGGCCGGTCTCGTCCTGGTCCCCCTGGTGGGGGATCTCGGGTGCCGCCTTGGCGGAACCAGGGTTCCCCCTCCTAGGAGTAGTTCCCATATAGAACTTCTCTTGAGGAGAAGTTCTAGGAGCAGTAGGGCGGAACTGTGGTTCCGGTAGACCCGGAACTGTGGTTCCGGTAGAACCCGTATCTACCGGAACTGTGGTTCCGGTTGGCTCCTCCGTGGCCACCTCTACCGGAACTGTGGTTCCGGTTGGGATTGCCAGCCTGTAGACGGTCGCCCTGGCCGACCGGCCCTGCTCGACGATCTCCAGCCAGCCCGCCGCCTCGTTGGCGTCGAGCTGCTTCCGCACCCCTCGCACCGTCAGCCCGGTGTTCTCGGCGAGCGTCTCCTGAGAGACCCACCCGGTCAGGGTGTGGTTGTTCATGTAGGTGCGAAGAGCGTTCATCGCGGCACGGGGCAACTTGGAGTTGCCGTTGCGGTTGTACGCCTGGTCCCACTGGATGATCGCGAGCGTCTCAGGCATCGGTGCGAGCCTCCAACTCGGCGATGCGCTCCTCGGCAGCGCGGAGCCTGGTCCGCAGGCCTCGGCTCTCGCTCACGAGCTTCTGGGTCTTCTGACTCCAGTCGCCGGGGCTACCGGCGAGCTTCAGCCGGTCTCGCAGGTTCCGGTTCTCAGCCTTGAGGCTGCGTACCTTCTGCTGCCAGAATTCGGGCAGCTCGTGGATCGTCATGCGGTCGTTCATCTGTCACCCTCCTTGGGTGTGGGGTTGTCACCTGCCACCTGGGCAGGTCCGTTGCGAGGGCCCGTGAGGCCCTCAGGTTCTGGGGGTGCCTCTTCCACCCTGGGGGTGGCGGTGTTCGTCCGTCTCCGTTGAAATCAGACGGTGTTTGGTTGGCCGGCACTCGGCCTATTCGGCTTGCGCCTTCAGCGTTCGCAACGCGGCACGACAACGAGCGCGGTAACGCCGCTGAGCCTCGCGGCTGCAGTGGATGCAGGTCCGGCCATCGGGCCGGTAGTCCTCGGGGCCACGGTGGATGTGGCGGGTACAACGGTGGGCGGGCATGGCTGCCACCTCCTTCGGGATCGAGTAGGGCTATCGAGTGGTTGCCGAGAAAAACCCCGGCCTGCCATGACCAGCAGACCGGGGCTCTCGATCAAGTAACTCCCCAACAGGAGCGGGACGGTAACCAGCCGTCCCTTATCCGCTGTCGAACCAGCGGCTTCGTGGATATCTTTCGGTTCTCCACGGAAGTTCAGGCGGTCGGCGGAGGAGAGAACTACACCGACCGACCTCCGGGCGCCCGGAGAACACCCGGATGCGGCGAGCACCGACCGCCGTCGGGCTCAAGCTCGCAAGATTGGGGGATGTCAGGCGTCTGCAGACGCCCGATGACTGATAGCCGCGCTTCAGGCGCGGCAGAAGAACCTGCGGTTGCAGGTTCAGATGATGACCGGCCTTCGAAGGCCGGTCTTATTGATGATGGAGCGCCTCAGGGCGCTCTCTAGGAGAGCCGCCGACGCGGCTCTTAGAGAGCCTCTTAGGCCCTCTAATATAAGTACGGGTATGTTGTCAACGCGTACCCATAAATGTGCTCTACTTCACACTACTAGGTTCGAAGTCGCCGTAAATTCCGTGCGATTCGCCGGCCAGGTACGCCCGATTCTGCTGTTCAGCACGCTCTGCGACCTCTTGCATCCGGATTTCCTCGGCCAGCCGGCGGCGTGCGGCCCGCCGCCAGGGGGCGCTCAAGACGAACTTGGCGAGCTTGAGGATCAGCCAGCCGATGAGAGCGCATCCGACGAAGGCCACACCGAGCCCGATCACGTAGCCGATCGAGTAGACAATGCCGCCGTCATCCATGGGGGTACCTCTGCATTCGCCTGAGACGCATCTGGGGTCATAAAACATACGTCAGGCGCGAGAAAGTGCCTGAGCGTGGCGCACAGGCGGCAGTACGGGTTCTACACTGCAGACTTCCTGCCCCGAGGCTCCTGCCTGCTTTTGACAGGTGCCGGTCACTCGAACTCGATAGAGACCAACTCGGGCTTGAGCCACCCGCCGAGGTCCAGATCCTCGGGGAGCTTGGGCATGTTCTGCGGCGGCATCATGTCCATCCGCCGCAGCCCTCCTCCCTCCTGCTTCGGATCGACCACGAACCGCGCACCGTGGTCGATCAGGAGCTGACGCCGGTCGGCGGTCTCCCAGACCTCCCGATACGTCTGCTCGGTCTCCTCGGTCACCCACCCCGACGCACGCGACGGCGTCGCAGCGAGCTGGTCCCGCTTCGCCACCTGAGCTTTCATGCGCTCGAGCCACAGCGTCTCGTCCGCTGGCGTGGTCAACAGGCCAGCGTCGGACTCGGACCGCAACCGGTTGATGGTTGCGTTCACCTGCTCCAGCTCGGCGGCGTGGTCCTCGCCCTGTACGAACACGCGCCGGGTGACCTTGGTGTCTCCCCACTTGGCCAGGAACATCCGTTCCATCTCAGCGTCAGCGTCGTCGGCTCGGGTAAACGTCCCCTTGCAGTGCAGCGGCGTCCGTCCGCACCGGTAGTGCCGGTACTCGGTGGCATCTCCTGAGGCCAGCTTCTTCCTGGTCACCTGCTGGGCCAGCGAGGCCCCGCACGGGCCGTCCTCGCCACAGGCTGGGCAGCCGGAGCAGCCGCAGACGCCTACACCGAGCATCGGGTTCGAGGTCTGGGTCGGCTTCCGACCGTTCAGCTTGCGGAGCTGGGCAGCCTCCTGGATCTGCTTCCAGGTGGCAGCGTCAAACGTCGGCGGAGCCATCACGATCGGATCGCCCTCGGCGTCGAGTACGACCCTCGCGCTCGGACCCTTCCCGGTCATCTTCAAACCCTGCGTCCGGAGCGAGGTCAAAGCCTCGCTGACGGTGTTTACCGTCCACGGTCGGGCATTGGCCGGCACTCCCCTGGCCACCCGAGCCCGGTCCATGTTCGTGAGTGCTCCGGTCTCGTTCAACCAGGTTGTGATGCGGATGTATGACCAGCCGTCGAGCAGGCGGCTCGCCATCTCGTGGAGCAACTCCTTGCCGACCGGGTCGGTCGCCAGCCCCCGGCCCTTGCCGCTGGGGTGGTCGACCACCTTGAACCCGAGAGGGGGCACCCCCGATGCCCACCGATCCATCTGCCGCAGCGCCCGGTGCGAGTCCTGGGCGCGAGTCTTGAACCGGTTGAGTTCGAGCTGAGCGAAGAACGAGCCGAGGTACACGAACAGCTCGGCCATCATGGAATCGATGCCCTTGTCGACTCCGGGCCGGTAGTCGAGTACAAGACCGTCGTCGGCGAACGCAACGACCTTGTGACGCTCCTCAGCCCACCGGGCGAAGTCGACACAGTGCCGGGTCGACCGGAAAGCCCGGTCCATCTTCGACCAGACGATCACGTCCCACTGGGCAGCGCCCTCCTCGGTCAGCCACGGACCGAGGTCCGGCCGATCCTCCGGGCGCTTCTCAGCCGACACGCCGAGATCCTCGAACGAACCTACGATCTCGTACCCCTTGGCTTCCGCCCACTTGGTGGCAGTCTCGAGCTGGGCCAGGTGCGAGACCTTTTGAGGCCCTTGAACTACCGACACGCGGGCGCCAACGATGGCGCGTAGCGACTGGCGTTGCACAGTCATAGTTGTAATGGTACCTTCACCTGCTGGTCGAGGAGCATGCCGATCAGCAGAGCCAGCGGATCCGACGCCAGCAGGGCGTCCGTGTCCGGGTCACCGACGAGATTCAGGGTGAGTGCCATGGCCCCGATCCTGCCATCAGTCCGACCGGGACGGCCGACGCCACAACACCACGATCACGACGACGCCCACCGTGATCGCCAACGTCGCCACCAGCGCCTCGAGCCAGTGCCCGAACATCGTCGGCTCGTCCACCGCGGGAATCGATGCGAGCGCCGCGAACACGGCGACGACCGCGATCGCACCGGCCGCGACGGACCACGCCTGCGCGAGCCGCGAATGCCGGTTCCCCCGCTGTTCGGCGCTGCGCAGCAACGCCCGCTCGATGGCTCGGATCCCCTCGCCCAGTTCACCGTCGAGTGTCGCCATCTCCGCCGACAGGCGACGCACCAGCACGGTCCGCAGCTGGCCCGGCGACATCCGGGTCGGTGCGACACCGTCGTGTCGGGCCTCCGCGGTCAGCAGAATCCGTTCCATGCGACGCGCCTGCACGGCCTCGACGTCACCGAGCGCCTCGATCAGGCGTCCGTCGTCGAGCGGATCGGGCGCCCGCAGATGGTCGAGGACCAGTCGGTAGTCCATCGCGTGCCGGGCCCGTACCGCGACCCACGGCACCAGGGCCCCGATCATCTCGGGCACCCCGAAGACCGCGTGGTCGTGATCCGCAGCGACTGCTTCGACGTCGAACACGATCGCCCCGGCGTCCTCCCGGATCGCGACGGCGGCTCCCGCCCGGGCCGGCGACGCAGCCAATGCGATGCTCTCCCAATTCCATCCGTCCGGGTCCGTGCCGGAGCCCTCGATCCGGTTGCGCACCCGACGCCCGCCGTCCGCGGACACCTCGATCGCCAGCCCGGCACACGAACGCTCGTGCCCGGTGTCCGCCAGCAGATCCGCCAACGGCGCGTCGGGCAGCGACGATCCGACGTCGGGGAAGACGTCACTCAGCCGGTCGTCGACGGACAGGCCGAACGGTGCGAGGAAGCGGTCCACGGCCGCCCCGAACTGCCCGTGACTCCAGTCGACGACGCCCTCGACCGGTTCCGCGGCCCAGGACTCGCACACCAACACCGCCCCCTGACCGGGCACCGTCCACAACGACAGACAGTTTCCCGACGGCCCGGAAAGGGTTGCAGAAGCATCGTTTCCGAGATCGAGTTCGGTCCCGTCGGCGATCGCACGGACCGCGGACAGGCTCGCACCGATCGTCACGCTCGCGAGGTCGTGCCGCACCGCGGGCAGGAACGGCGGCGACGGCAGAGTCCGCGCACCGTCGGCCGGCGCCGCGATCTCCGCCCCTCCCGGAACGTCCAACGCGAGCAGGAACACGTCGAGAACACCTGCCCCATCTGCCGGAGCACCCACCGCTGTCACCACTTCCGGATCCACCGCACCCACACGGCACTGTGCCCGGATTATGGCAGAAACCGCCGGTCAGCGCCCGAATCGAGGTTCTTCCGCAGTAAGCAGATCCAGGACGACGTCCACCCGGCCCGGGCTCCGAACTCCAGCGCGCCCACTGCTCGACGTTCCACGGCGGTGGCGCCGAGGGTTATCCGGATTTCCCGACACTCGACACCGCGCGGGCCTGACCCAGCAGCGTCGCCGCACCCTCGATCAGCAGTTCCCGCCAGTGGGCGTAATCGTGGCCGCCGCAGAACTCGCGGTATTCGACGTCGAATCCTGCAGCCCGGAGCAGGTCCCGAACCTCGCGGTTCTCGTCGATCAGACGGGGTTCGAGGGTGCCGGCGGCCATCCAGAAACGGGAGCCGTGCGCCGTCAGGTCATCGAGTCGCGACTGCACGGAGCGGCCGGTCCCGTCGCGCGGCCACCAGAACGACCCGGACAGGCTGACGGCTCCCCCGAACGAGTCGGGCGCACACAGGGCCGCGTACGTTGCGGCGAGTCCGCCGTAACTGGAGCCGCCGACGAGCACCGACGCCGGATCGGCGGTGGCCGACCACCGCTCCCGCAGATACGGCAGCAGATCACCGGTCAGGGCATCGAGAAAGCTTGCGCTACAAGGTAGTTCCTCCGAACGGAGGTCCGGGGAAACGCTGTCGATCATCACGACGAGCGGTACCCGGTACCCGCGTTCCTCGAACCGGTCGAACCCGGCCGGGTGTGGGATCTCGACCGCGGCGACACGTCCGTCGAACACGACGAGAACGGGCCGGTCGACGTCGGCGATACCGGGCGGCTCGTAGAGCCAGATACTGCGCTGCACTCCGGCCAGCGACCGGATCTCCTCGGTCAGCGTCCCGCGCGGCGGACCGACGTGCCACCACAGTTGCTCGGACGCCGCCGGCATGACGGCCTCGGACCGCTTCGGCAGTCCCGTCGACCCGAACACCGCACGCGGGTTCGCCGGGTCGGTGACGAGTGCGGCGAGGATGCCACGCCACCACTGCCACTCCGTCTGCCCGTCCACGGGCCCGGTGATGGGCGCGTCGAGCGGCAGGAATCCGTAACCGCCGCGCCACCGCTCGGGAATCTCGAGCACGATCGCCCACAGGTCTGTTCCCGGAACCTGCTGCAGTGCATTGCGTTCCGGTGTACGGCGGTCGGTGATCCCGTTGGCGTCGAGATAGACGTGGGAGACCGTCGAATCCTCGGGCGCCCGCCAGACGAAGGTGGCCGTCACCCGGCCGGGCGGACCCGGGTCGATCAGCGGCCCGCCCTCCGTGCGCAGACGTTCCGCGAGAGCCTGTGCCGACAGTTCCACCCAGACACCCCTTACTTAGGTGAGGCTCAACTAATAGTACGGTGAGTGTATCTGCCCGACCGTCCAAGGAATCGCCTTGCCCCGAACTCCCCTCCACCGACGTTCCGCCGGCACCCGCGTCGCCGTCGCACTCGGCGCACTCGCCATCGGCCTCACCACCGCGGCCTGCTCGTCCGGCGACACCGCCGCCGACACGACCACCACCAGCAGCACGTCGGGCGAGTGGCCCCGCACCGTCGACACCGCCCGCGGGCCCGTCACCCTCGACGCACAACCCCAGCGCATCGTGTCCACGAGCGTCACCCTGACAGGCTCCCTGCTGTCGCTCGACGCCCCGCTGATCGGCACCGGCGCACAGCCCAAGAGCACCGTCACCACCGACGACGGCCTGTTCACACAGTGGGCCGACATCGCCGCCGAACGCGATGTCGAGGTGCTCTACCAGGGACAACCGAACATCGAGAAGATCACCACCGCCGCCCCGGACCTGATCGTGGTGTCCACCAGTGGTGCCGACTCCGCCGCGCAGCAGGTCGAGACGCTGTCGAAGATCGCCCCGACTCTGCTGTTCGACTACTCGGACAAGTCGTGGCAGGACCTCACCACCCAACTGGCCGCCGCGATCGGCAGGGAGGACCGGGCGAAGGAACTGCTCGCCGGGTTCGACACCACCGTCGACCGGGCGAAGGAGGCGATCGCGCCCGCACTGGCCGCCGGCGCCGCACCGGTGAACATCCTCACCTACAACTCGCCCGAGGATTCGAAGATCTTCACCGACGAGTCGGCGCAGGGCCGCCTCGCCACCCGTCTCGGCCTCACCGTCGCCGACCTTCCCGACACGATCGCCGGCCCCGGCGCCACCGCGGGCCGCTCCGACATCGTCAGCGTCAACGTGGAGAACCTCCCGCTCGCCCTGACCGGTACGACGACGTTCGTCGTCAACGCCCGGCAACCCGGCGTCGACCGGCTGAAAGCCGATCCGACCCTCGCGGCTGTGCCGTCGGTGCAGCGCGGCGCGGTGTACCCGCTCGACTACGACAGCTTCCGCCTGGACTACTACAGCGCCAACAACGTCGTCGACCGCATCGTGGACGCCCTGACCTGACCGACACACGACGCGAGAGGCCGGGCACCGATCGGTGCCCGGCCTCTCGCGTCGTTTCCGGATCAGTGCTTGGTGAGCGCGTGCTCCACCGCGGCCAGCAGCACACACGTGGCGACACCGTCCATCGCCGTGGCGAGCTCGTCCATCGTCGGGAAGCTCGGGGCGAGGCGGATGTTCCGGTCGTCCGGGTCCTGCTTGTACGGGAACGCGGAACCGGCCGCGGTGAGCGCGATCCCGGCGTTCTTCGCGAGTTCGATGACACGCTTCGCGGTGCCGTCGACGACGTCGAGGCTGATGAAGTAGCCACCTTCGGGCTCGGTCCACGACGCGACCTTGGCCGCACCGAGGCGATCCTCGAGGATTTCCAGCACCTTCGCGAACTTCGGCGCCAGGATCTCGCGGTGCTTGTCCATGTGGGCGCGGACCCCGGCGGCGTCACCGAAGAAACGCAGGTGCCGCAGCTGGTTGACCTTGTCCGGCCCGATCGTCTTCTTGCCCAGGTGCTGCTGGTACCACGCCAGGTTGGCGTCCGAGGCACCGAAGAAGCTCACCCCGGATCCGGCGAACGTGATCTTCGACGTGGACGCGAACACCAGCACCCGGTTCGGGTTACCGGCCGCGGCGGCCGCCCCGAGAACGTCGAGAGCGGGCGCACACTGCTCGACCAGCGGATGCACCGCGTACGCGTTGTCCCAGTACACCCGGAAATCGGGGGCGGCAGCCGGCATCGACGCCAGCGCCCGGGTGACGTCCTCGGAGTAGACCGCACCGGTCGGGTTCGAGTAGGTGGGCACACACCAGATGCCCTTGATCTGCGGATCCGACGCCACCAGCTCGGCGACCTTCACCATGTCGGGGCCGTCGTCGCGCATCGGGATCGCGATCATCTCGATGCCGAACGATTCGGTGATCGCGAAATGGCGGTCGTAGCCGGGCGCCGGGCACAGGAACTTCACCACCGGCTCCTGCGACCACGGGCGCACCGAATCCGGGGTGCCGTGCAGCAGCGAGAACACGATCGTGTCGTGCATGACCTCGAGGCTCGCGTTGCCGCCGGCAATCAGGTTCGACACCGGGATACCGAGGAGCTCGCCGAAGATCGCGCGCAGTTCCGGCAGGCCCGTCAGGCCGCCGTAGTTGCGGCAGTCGGTGCCGTCACCGTCCCGGAAATCGTCGGCACCCGGCAACGCGAGCAGGCCGTTCGACAGATCGAGCTGAGCCGGCGCCGGCTTGCCGCGCGTGAGGTCGAGTTTCAGTTTCTCCGCCTCGAGCTGCTCGTACTTCGCCTTCTGACGCTCGAGTTCGGCTCGAAGTTCTTCATGGCTCATCAACCCGATTTGGGCTTGCACAGGCATGCGGGCGGCCTTTCACCGACACGACCGGTCGGGGAGGGGAAGAAATAGGGGACCCCGCGCACCCGGCAGAGCCCGTTGACCCTTGCTGCCTTCCGGCCCTGGGGGAGTTCACAGGATGCGCGCCGCGCGGGATCCGCTTACGAGTGTAGCGGCACCCACGACCGTCGTTGTGGCGGCCCCCTCCGCACCCCCGGTTTGGCATTCCGGACCCTGGACCCGGTATGCTCCTCCACGGAGGATTCGCCTAGTGGCCTATGGCGCTCGCCTGGAACGCGGGTTGGGTTAACGCCCTCAGGGGTTCAAATCCCCTATCCTCCGCCAACGGGAAGCCCCCGGTGACTCAGTCGCCGGGGGCTTTTCCTTTTCCCGATTCCCCACTCTCGCACCACGTCCCGGAAAAGGGACATACATCCCACGGCGGCCGCGAGGTGACTGCCGCCACCTTCTCCCCTGTATGTTGGCTAGCCATACCTCACCGGAAGCGCCGGTGTATGCAGCGAGAGGCCCGACATGGCAAGAACGTGGAAGCGGATGATGGGTGCGGCGTTCCTCGCGTCGACCCTGGTGGGGCTCACCGCATGCTCGAACGACTCGGACTCCGGTACCGATACCTCGACCACCGCCGCCTCCGGCGCACCGTCCGGCAGCATCACCGTCTACAACGCGCAGCACGAGTCGCTCACCCAGGAATGGGTCGACGGCTTCACCGCGGAGACGGGCGTCGAGGTCACCCTCCGCAACGGCAAGGACACCGAACTCGCGAACCAGATCGTCGCCGAGGGGAAGGCCTCCCCCGCCGACGTCTTCCTCACCGAGAACTCGCCGGCAATGACTCTCGTCGAGAACGCCGGACAGTTCGCCGACATCGACGCCGCGACCCTCGAACAGGTACCGACGCAGTTCCGGCCGTCCACCGGCAAGTGGACCGGCATCGCCGCCCGCTCCACGGTGTTCGTCTACAACAAGGACAAGCTCACCGCCGACCAGCTGCCCAAGTCGCTGCTGGACCTGCAGAACCCGGAGTGGAAGGGCCGCTGGGGCGCATCGCCGTCCGGCGCCGACTTCCAGGCCATCGTCAGTGCCCTGCTCGAGCTGAAGGGCGAGGACGTCACGAAGCAGTGGCTGGCCGGGATGAAGGAGAACGCGGTCCCCTACAAGGGCAACGGCACCGTGATGAAGGCCGTCAACGCCGGCGAGATCGACGGCGGCATCATCTACAACTACTACTGGTTCGGCGACCAGGCCAAGACCGGCGAGAACAGCAAGAACACCGAGCTGCACTACTTCAAGAACGAGGATCCGGGCGCCTTCGTCAGCATCTCCGGTGGTGGCGTGCTGCAGTCCAGCAAGAACCAGGCCGCCGCGCAGGCCTTCCTGAAGTACATCACCGGCAAGGCCGGCCAGGAGATCCTGCAGACCGGCACCTCGTTCGAGTACCCGGTCGGCAGCGGTGTCGCCGCCAACCCGAAGCTGGTCCCGCTCGCGGACCTGCAGTCCCCGGACGTGGACCCGTCGAAGCTCAACAGCGAGAAGGTCACCCAGCTGATGACGGATGCCGGTCTCCTCTGACCGGCTCGGGGGGCGGGCTCGACCCCGCCCCCCGCTGCTCCTCGCTGTGATCGTGACGGCCCTCGTGGCCGTCACACTGATCCCCCTCGGCTACGTCGTCGTCACCACGATCGATGTCGGGTGGGAGACGGCGTCCGCGCTGATCTTCCGCCCCCGCGTCGGCGAACTCATGGTGAACACGGTCTCCCTCGTCGCCGTCACCCTCCCGATCTGTGTCACGCTCGGCGTCGGAGCGGCCTGGCTCGTGGAACGCACCACCGTGTTCGGATTCCGTTGGTGGGGGCCGGTTCTCGCTGCCCCACTGGCCGTTCCCGCATTCGTCAACAGCTACGCCTGGGTGACCGTGATCCCGTCCCTGCACGGACTGTGGTCCGGGGTCCTCGTCGCCACCCTCTCCTACTTCCCGCTGGTCGCGCTGCCCGTCGCAGCGACACTGAGACGCCTCGACCCCGCAATCGAGGAATCCGCCCGAGCGCTCGGATCCGGGCCGTGGTCGGTGTTCTTCCGGGTCGTCCTCCCGCAGCTGCGGCTACCCGTTCTCGGCGGGGCACTGCTGATCGGCCTGCACCTGCTCGCCGAGTACGGCGCCTTCGCGATGCTGCGATTCGACACGTTCACCACCGCGATCCTCGAACAGTTCCAGTCCACGTTCAACGGCGTCGCCGGCAGCATGCTCGCCGGCGTCCTCGTGGTGTGCTGCCTGGTGCTGCTCGTCTCCGAATCCGCGGCCCGCGGATCCGCCCGCTACGCCCGCATCGGCGCCGGCGCGCCCCGCACCGCACCGCGGATCCGGCTCCGGTTCGGCGCCGTGCCCGCCGCGCTCGCACTCGTCGCACTGACCGTCCTGGCGCTCGGCGTACCGCTGTGGACCATCGTGCGGTGGCTGCGGCTCGGCGGCAGCGCCGTGTGGCAGGACGCGGTGCTGTGGCCGGCACTGTCCCAGACCCTCGTCTTCGGCCTGGCCGGCGCCCTGGTCGCGACAGCCCTCGCGTTCCCCGTCGCCTGGCTGGCGATCCGGCGTCCCGGCACCTTCAGTAGGATCGTCGAGGGCACCAACTACGTCACCAGTTCACTGCCCGGCATCGTCACCGCACTCGCGTTGATCACCGTCACCATCCGGTACGCGAACCCGCTGTACCAGACCACGATCATGGTGATCGTCGCGTACGTCCTGATGTTCCTGCCGCGGGCGCTGGTGTCGCTGCGCGCCGGTCTCGCCCAGGTCCCGGTGAGCCTGGAGGAAGCGTCGGCGGCCCTCGGCAGGCCGCCGTGGCAGACGTTCCTGCAGGTGACGCTACGGCTGACCGCGCCGGCCGCCGCCGTCGGCGCCGCCCTCGTGTTCATGGCGATCGCGACGGAACTGACCGCGACCCTGCTGCTCGCCCCCAACGGCACCCGCACCCTGTCGACCCGATTCTGGTCGCTCACCAGCGAACTCGACTACACGGCCGCGGCCCCGTACGCCCTGCTGATGATCGTCCTCTCGTTGCCGATGACCTACCTGTTGTTCAGCCAATCCCGGAAGGCGGCCGGCGCATGAGCGAAATCGTGGTCGACCAGGTGTCGAAGTCGTTCGGACCCACCGACGTGCTGCGCGGGGTGAGCCTCGACGTCGCACACGGCGCCATCACCGCCGTCGTCGGCTCGTCGGGCTGCGGCAAAACCACCCTGCTCCGGATCATCGCCGGATTCGAACGCCCCGACGACGGGACGGTGTCCATCGCCTCCGCCGTCGTCGCCGGCCGGGACCGGATGGTGCCCGCACACCGGCGGCGCGTCGGCTACGTCGCCCAGGACGGTGCCCTCTTCCCCCATCTGACCGTCGCCGGGAACATCGCGTACGGACTGCCCGGTGCACGGTGGCGCGGCCGCAAGGCGTCCGAACGCCGGGTCGCCGAACTGCTCGAGATGGTCTCGCTCGACGCGTCGTACGGGCGACGACGCCCCCACGAGCTGTCCGGCGGCCAGCAGCAGCGGGTCGCGTTGGCACGGGCACTGGCCCGCGATCCGGAAGTGATGCTGCTCGACGAACCGTTCAGTGCCCTCGACGCCGGACTGCGGGTGACGACCCGTAAATCGGTGGCCGCCACCCTCGGCGCGGCCGGCGTGACGACCCTGCTCGTCACCCACGACCAGGAGGAGGCGCTGACGTTCGCGAGCCAGGTCGCGGTGATGCGTACCGGCCGCTTCACCCAGGTCGGCACCCCCGAACAGCTCTACCACTCGCCCGTCGACGACTTCACCGCCCGGTTCCTCGGCGAATGTGTGCTGTTGCCGGCCGATATCTCGGACGGTGTCGCGTCGTGCATCCTGGGACGGATCCCGGTGCGCGACAGCAGCATGCACGGACCGGCACGGCTGATGCTGCGGCCCGAACAGATCGTCGCGACCGAGGTGGCGGACGGCTCCGGCGCCGGCACGGTGACCCGCACCGAATTCCTCGGTGCGCCTTCGATGCTCGACATCACCCTCGACTCCGGTACCGAGATCCGGGTCCGGCAGGCCAGCACCCGGACACCGGCCGTCGGCACCCGGGTGGACGTCGACGTGATCGGCGCGGGCCGAGCGTTGACGGCCGACCCCGTCCGCGAGCGCGACACCGGGGCTCGCTCCTAGGCTGAGCGGCATGGGCTGGTACACACCGCTTCCCACCGCTCCGGACCTGCACGACGCCCTCGTGTGCGCGTGGTCGGCGCGCACCACCGGGCAGCATCTGCTGGTGCCGGACGCCTGCGTCGACGTCCTGTGGATTCCCGGTGTGGGTGTCCGGATCTGCGGCCCCGAGACGGCGGCCTGGTCGTTCACGCTGCCGGCGGGCACCGAGTCGTTCGGTATCCGGTTCCGGCCCGGGCAGGCCTCCCATGCGCTGGGAACGTCGGCCGCCGACCTCCGCGACATCCGGGTCGGCTTCGCGGACGTCCTCGGGTCGGCGGCCGAACGCACCCTGGTCGACCGCCTCGAGCACGCCGACGGCACCACCGCCCGGCTGACCGTCCTGCAGAACACCGCGCGATGTCTCCTGGCCGGCCGCTCCGACCCCGATCCCCTTCCTGCGCACCTCACCACCGCCCTGTTCACCCGGTCGTGGAGTGTCGAGGAGCTCGCGGACGCCTCGTCGATGACCGGCCGGCACCTGCGGCGACGCTGCAACGACGCCTTCGGGTACGGGCCGTCGACGTTGCGCGCGATCCTGCGGCTGCAACGGTTCATGAACCTCGCCCGCAGCAGTTCCGGACGTGGACTTGCCGCGCTGGCCTCCGACGCGGGCTTCAGCGACCAGGCCCACCTGTCCCGCGAATGCCGGCGCATCGCCTCCCTCACCCCGACCGCGCTGTTGGCGAGCGAGGCACCCGACTGGCACGGCGGCGCCTCCGTCCTCGCCACCCGGCCCACCGATGTCCGATCGATTCAAGACGACACCGTCCGCGCGGCGGAAGAATCGGCGGCATGACCACCATCGAGACCACCGCAGACCTGTACCGCCGTGTCGCCGACACCTTCACCGACCGCGTCGACGCCGTCCCCGCCGACCGCTGGGACGCCTCGTCCCCGTGCGACGGCTGGACCACCCGTGACGTGCTCTCCCATGTCGTCGACAGCCAGAAGCAGATGGTCGGGGTCGTCGGACTGTCCGTCCCGGACGGCCCGCCCGTCACGACGGATCCGGTCGCCGCATGGCGGCACACCCGCGACGCCGTCCAGGCGATCCTCGACGACCCCGCGAAGGCGACACTCGAGTACGACGGACACTTCGGGCGCACCGATTTGGCATCCACGTTCCGGACGTTCTACTGCTTCGATCTGGTCGTCCACGGCTGGGACATCGCCCGGGCGGCGGGCCTCGGCGAGACGATCCCCGACCAGGATCTCGATCTGCTCGACGAGGTGATCGCACAGCTCGGTGACGCCATCCACTCCGACGGCGTGTGCGGACCGGCACTCGAGGTGTCCCCCGACGCGGACCGGCAGACTCGGCTGCTCGCGCTCCTCGGCCGTCGCGCCTGAACCGCCCGGCCCGGTGGCGCTAGGTGTCGCTGCCGGGCCGGGCGCGGTCTTCGCCTTCCGGCGGCAGGGTGCGGTCGCCGTCCACCCCACGATCGCTGCTCTCGACGACGCTCGCCAGTTGATGTTTCGCGGATCCCGGACCGACGTGCGCTTCGGCACGCATCCGCTCGACCATGTGCGGGTAGTGCAGCTCGAACGCCGGGCGCTCCGAACGGATCCGGGGCAGCTCGGTGAAGTTGTGCCGCGGCGGCGGGCAACTCGTCGCCCACTCGAGGGAGTTTCCGTAACCCCACGGGTCGTCGACGGTGACGACCTGCCCGTACCGGTAGCTCTTGAACACGTTCCACACGAACGGGATCAGCGAGGACCCGAGGATGAACGCACCGATCGACGACACCGTGTTCAGTGTGGTGAACCCGTCGGTGGGCAGGTAGTCGGCGTAGCGGCGCGGCATGCCCTCGTTGCCGAGCCAGTGCTGCACCAGGAACGTGGTGTGGAAGCCGACGAACGTCAACCAGAAGTGCCACTTACCCAACCGTTCGTCCATGAGGCGGCCGGTCATCTTCGGGAACCAGAAGTAGATGCCCGCGTAGGTGGCGAACACGATGGTGCCGAACAGCACGTAGTGGAAGTGTGCGACCACGAAATAGGTGTCGGTGACGTGGAAGTCCAGCGGCGGGGACGCGAGCAGCACGCCCGACAGGCCACCGAACAGGAACGTCACCAGGAACCCCAGCGAGAACAGCATCGGTGTCTCGAACGTGAGGTGGCCGCGCCACATGGTGCCGATCCAGTTGAAGAACTTCACGCCGGTCGGCACGGCGATGAGGAATGTCATGAACGAGAAGAACGGCAGCAGAACGGCTCCCGTGGCGTACATGTGGTGCGCCCACACCGCGACCGACAGCGCCGAGATCGCGATCGTCGCGTACACCAGCCCCGTGTAGCCGAAGATCGGCTTACGGGAGAACACCGGGAAGATCTCCGACACGATGCCGAAGAACGGCAGCGCGACCACATACACCTCGGGGTGGCCGAAGAACCAGAACAGATGCTGCCACAACAGAGCTCCGCCGGTCGCCGGGTCGAACAGGTGCGCACCGAGCACCCGGTCCACGAACAGCCCCATCAGGGCCGCGGTCAACAACGGGAACACCAGCAGGATCAGGATGCTCGTGATGAAGATGTTCCACGTGAAGATCGGCATCCGGAACATCGTCATACCCGGGGCCCGCAGGCACACGACGGTGGTGATCATGTTGACCGCACCGAGGATCGTGCCGAGACCGGCGACCGCCAGACCGGTGATCCACAGATTCGCCCCCACTCCGGGCGAATGCACGATGTCCGACAGTGGCGCGTAGCCCGTCCACCCGAAATCGGCGGCACCACCGGGAGTGACGAAACCGGCCACGGCGATCAGTCCACCGAACAGGTACGCCCAGTAGCTGAACGCGTTCAGCCGCGGGAACGCCACATCGGGCGCGCCGATCTGCAGCGGCAGAATGTAATTCGCGAAACCGAACACGATCGGCGTCGCATACAGCAGCAGCATGATCGTGCCGTGCATGGTGAACAGCTGGTTGAACTGCTCGTTCGACAGGAACTGCAGGCCCGGCCGGGCCAACTCGATGCGCATCAGCAGCGCCAGCAGTCCACCGAACATGAAGAAGGCCATCGACGTGACCAGGTACATGATCCCCAGCTGCTTGGGATCCGTGGTCGTGATCATCTTGTAGACGAACTCGCCCTTACGCCCTCGCCTCGGCGGATAGGGCCGGGCCGCAACAGGTTCGGATGAGACAGTCGCCACCGGGACCTCCTGAACTCGCAGGCCCGTCTCCGGGCACGCTCCCTCGAGGTCGGTGCCGGCCCAGACCTGCGGGCACGCTCGGGACAGGCCCGCAACCGGCACGGACTCAGCACCCTGGACGCTACGCCTTCCCCCGACGGTTGGCTACGGATTCCCACGCGTACCGCCCCGGCACCGCTCGGTAGGCTGCAACGATGCCGAACAATGCCGACAATGCAGCGCATACAGGACGTTTCGCTCCGAGTCCGTCGGGCGATCTGCATCTCGGCAATCTCCGTACGGCCCTGCTCGCCTGGCTGTTCGCCCGCAGCACCGGACGCCGCTTCGTCGTCCGGGTCGAGGATCTCGACCGGGTCCGGCCCGGAGCGCAGCAGCGGCAGCTCGACGACCTCGCCGCGATCGGCCTCGACTGGGACGGCGACGTCGTCCACCAGTCCGCACGGCTCCCCCTGTACGACGCCGCCATCACCCGCCTGCACCGCGCCGGCCTGACCTACGAATGTTTCTGTACGCGAAAGGAAATCCTCGAAGCGGCGGCTGCACCCCACGCACCCGCCGGCGCCTACCCGGGCACGTGCCGCAACCTCACCCCAGAGGAACGCGACGAACGGCGAGCCGGTGGGCGCCCACCAGCGATCCGCCTGCGGGCCGGTACCGACACCTTCACCGTCCACGACGAACTCCACGGCCACTACACCGGAACGGTCGACGACCTCGTCCTGCGACGCGGCGACGGCATCCCCGCCTACAACCTCGCGGTCGTCGTCGACGACGCCGCCCAGGGCATCGACCAGGTGGTACGCGGCGACGACCTGCTGTCGTCGGCGCCCCGCCAGGCCTACCTGGCCGGACTGCTCGACCTGCCCGCCCCGACGTACGCGCACGTCCCGCTCGCCCTCAATTCCGACGGCAAACGTCTCGCCAAACGCGACGGCGCCGTCACCCTCGCCGACCAGCAGGCCCTCGGCCGCACCCCCGCCGACGTCCTCTCCGTCCTCGCGTCGTCGCTGGGCCTGGCAGCGGAAGGCGAGACCGTCACCGTCGAACAACTTCTCGACCGCTGGGATCCCCGCACGCTGCCACGCGAACCGTGGATCTTTCCGTCGTGAAGACCCCGGCGTAGCTCCCACAAAACCAACCGATTGCCACGTAGGGTGTGGGATCGCACGCCCGACATTGGCCGATCCACGACGAAAACCAGGTACAGCCATGACCACTGGTGGACACGATCCGAACCAGACCCCCGACGGTGGTGACAGCGGTCAGCAGCCCGGCGCCACTCCCCCACCCGGGAACTACCCGCCGCCGCCCGGCAGTTACCCACCACCCCCGCCCGGCAACTATCCGCCGCCCCCGTCCGGCAACTATCCGCCGCCTCCACCGGGCGGCTTCCCGCCGCCTCCGGGAGCGCAGGGCGGATTCCCGCCGCCGCCCGGGAACTATCCCCCACCCCCGCCGGCGTTCGACTCCGGTTTCGGGCAGCGTCCCGTCGGCCCCCCGCCCGGCGGCCTGTCCGTGGGCGCCGCCATCTCCTACGGCTGGAAGAAGTTCACGGCCAATGCAGGCGTCTGGGTCGGCATCCTGGTCGTCGCCGCGGTGATCTCGATCGTCGTCTCGCTGCCGTGGAGTATCGGGCGGGACACCGACGACCTCACCGACCTGTCGGCCTCGTTCAGCCTGTGGCAGATCATCGGGAACATCGTCTCGATCGTCGTCGGCTACCTGATCTCGGCCGCTCTCATCCGCGGCGCTCTGCACGAAACCGACGGCCGCCCGCCCGGCTTCGCATCGTTCTTCGAGTTCAAGAACGTCGGCGCGATCATCCTCGCGAGCTTCCTCGTGGGCGTGATGACCGGTATCGGCTTCGTCCTGCTCGTCATCCCGGGTCTCGTCATCGCGTTCCTGACGTGGTGGACGCTCGAGTTCGTCGTCGACCAGGACCAGGACGCGATCACCGCGATCAAGTCCAGCTTCGGGGCGATCGCGTCGAACTGGAGCACTCTGCTGCTGCTCGCGCTCGCGCTGTTCGGCCTCAACATCGTCGGCACCCTGCTGTGCTTCGTGGGCCTGCTCGTGACCATCCCGGTCACCATCCTCGCCTCCACGTACGCGTACCGCGTCACCGTCGGCGGCCCCGTCTACCAGTAGTACCTCCCGTTTTGTGCATGTAGCGCGGCTCGGACCCGGTCCGGGACCGCGCTACATGCACAAAACGGGCACGGGCGGGGGGGACGGGTCACGTCACACCACCGCGGGTGCTTGGATGGCGCGGTGACAGAGTCAGTGCAGTCCCCGCAATCCCCGCAGTCCCGGCCACCCGCGGCGTCCGATCCGGCCGCCTTCGCACTCGTCAGCCGCGGCCACTACGCCACCCTGGTGGCCCTGTTCGCGGTGACACTGCTGATCTCCAATATCTGCGCGACCAAGGGCGTCGCCTTCTTCACCGGACACGACGTCACCGTCGGCCCGTTCCAGGTCCTGCCGATCATCACCGACGGCGGCTTCTTCCTGTTCCCCCTCGCGTACGTCGTCGGTGACGTCCTCAGCGAGGTGTACGGATTCAAGGCCACCCGCCGCGCCATCTACATCGGCTTCGGCTCCATGCTGCTGGCCACCGGCAGCTTCTGGCTCACCCAGCAGTTGCCGGCCGCCGACTTCTACGAGAACGAAGCCGCATTCGACGCCGTCGTCGGTGTCGTACCGCGCATCCTGATCGCCGGGCTCGCCGGCTACCTCGTCGGACAGCTCCTCAACTCCGCCGTCCTCGTCCTCATCAAGGAACGCACCCGCGAGAAGCACCTGTGGGCGCGGCTGATCGGCTCCACCGTCGTCGGCGAATTCGCCGACACCCTCATCTTCTGCTCCATCGCGGCCGGCGCGATCGGCATCTCCACGTGGTCGGACTTCGTCAACTACGTGATCATCGGATTCGTGTGGAAGACGCTCGTCGAGATCCTCGTCATGCCGGTGACGTACCGGGTGATCGCGTACGTGAAGAAACACGAACCCGGCTACGCGCCACTGCCCGACGGCCGGCTGCCCTGACGATCGGCCGTCAATACCCGTTCGCGACGGCGACGAGCACGAAGATCAGGAAAACGAGGAACAGGGTGACGAACACGCCGCCCACCACGATCCCCGCGATCGCCAGACCGCGTCCCTGCTGACCGGTCCGCTTGATCTGGCCGAGCGCCAGAACACCCAGGACGATCCCGACGAGCGCGGGAAACCCGTAGAAGAAGCCCAGGCTGGACGCGATCAGCGACCCGATCGCGAGACCGTTCGTACCGACCGGCACCGGATGCTGCGGATACCCGCCGTACGGTGCCGTCGGATACGACGGCGGCATCTGCCCGTACGGCTGGGGCTGTCCGTACCCGGGCGTCCCGAACTGCTGCGGCTGCCCGAACTGCGGTGGCGGCCCGTACTGGGGGCCGGGCCCGAACCCCGGGCCCGGAAACTGCGGGAATCCGCCCGCCGGAGGCTGCTGCGCAGGATCGACGGGACCGTCCCCGTGAGTCGTCATGGCGCCGAGACTAGGACACCCGTCCGATCAGACGCGGGACGCCCCGTAGAACCGGCCCAGCATCTCGGCCCTGTACTCCTCGAAGTAGCCGCCGTCGATGCTGTCGCGGATCCGGTCGACGAGTCGCACCGTGAACCGCTCGTTGTGAATGGTGCACAGCGTGGACGCCAGCATCTCCTTCGCCTTGAACAGGTGGTGGATGTAGGCGCGCGTGTAGTTCGCGCACGTGTAGCAGTCGCACTCGTCGTCGATCGGGGTGAAGTCCCGCCGGAACCGCGCCGTGTTGATGTTGAAACGGCCGTCCGGGTGATAGATCGCGGCGTTGCGGGCGACCCGTGACGGGTTGACGCAGTCGAACGTGTCGGCGCCGTTCTCGATCGCCACGAACATGTCGTCCGGCTCGCTGATCCCGAGCATGTGCCGCGGCTTGTGCTCGGGCAGTTCCTCGTTGACCCAGCGCACGATCGTGCCGAGATTCTGCTTCTCGAGCGCGCCACCGATGCCGTAGCCGTCGAAACCGCGGCCGCTCGCCCCCCTGATCGACTCCAGCCCGCGGGCCGCCTGCCGACGCAGATCCTCGTACTGCGCGCCCTGCACCACCCCGAACAGTGCCTGGTACGGCCGGTGCGCGCGTTCCGCCGTCAACTTCTCGTGCTCGGCGATGCACCGCACCGCCCACGCCTGCGTCCGCTCGACCGACATCTCCTGATAGCCGCGCGTGTTCATCAACGTGGTGAGCTCGTCGAACGCGAACATGATGTCGGCACCCAGCTGATGCTGGATCCGCATCGACACCTCCGGAGTGAACCGGTGCGCCGACCCGTCCAGATGCGACTTGAACGTCACCCCGTCGTCGTCGACATGCGCCAGCCGCTCCTTGCCGGCCGCGATGACGTCGTCGGACTGCACTCCGACGGACTCCATCGCCAGCACCTTCTTGAACCCGACCCCGAGCGACATCACCTGGAAACCGCCGCTGTCGGTGAACGTGGGCCCGTCCCAGTTCATGAACTTGCCCAGGCCGCCGGCCTCGTCGACGATGTCCGGCCCCGGCTGCAGATACAGGTGGTACGCGTTCGCGAGGACCGCCTGCGCACCCAGTTCCTTCATCGACTCCGGCAGCACCGCCTTCACGGTCGCCTTCGTACCCACCGCGATGAACGCGGGCGTCCGGATGTCCCCGTGCGGGGTGTGGACGACGCCGGTACGCCCCAGCTTGTCGGGCAGGCGGGTGCCCACCGTGAAGAACGGATCGGACGGGGTCGGCACAACATCGCTCACCTGGACATGGTGTCACAGCCGAGGTGCGGCACCTCGGCTCCCGGTCGGGCGCACGGTGAGGATCTGCGAGGACGTGCCGATCGGGCCCTTCTCGTCGCTGACCACACTGTGGGTCAGCCCGACACCGGAGGCACCGAAGCTCACCGTGGTGTCGAATCCGACCCATTCGCCCTGCGGTTCCGCGAAGAGATGGAGGGTGAGGTCCAGATTGGGGAACGCGACGTCCACGGGGCTGATGCGTGTCGTCATACCGTTGGCGATGTCGAGCAGGCCGGCGGTCCGGGCGACCGGGCCGATCTTCTCGCCGCCGACCAGCGCCACCGGGGTGCGTACCCAGAACGAGGCGCGACCGGGTTCGACCTGGTCTCGCCGGATCTCCGCCGACGCGATGAAGCCCCCGGGCCACACGGTCGTCGCATCCCACGCCGGCATCGCGTCGGGCGCGGCGATCCCCGGGAACGACGTGCCGCCGATCGGCTCGGTGTCGTAGGCCTGCATCAGCCAGGCCCGGGCGACGACAGCGGCGCGACCCCCATGGCTGAGCGTGGCCTCCACCAGCTCGATCGTGCGGCCGGCCCGCAGCACCCGAACCGACGTCTCGACCTCACCGATGGGCAGGGTCCCGAGGATGTCGTACGAGATCCTGCCGATGCTCAGGCCGTCACCGCGCCGGGCGTCCCGGTCGGTCTCGACGACGTGGGCCAACAGTCCCAGGGCCGGCGCGACGTGCTGTTCCTCGGTGTTCCACGCGCCACCCGTGTAGGAGGTGGCCAGGAAGGTCGATTCGGTCAGTCGTTCGAAGTAGTGAATCGGTCTCTCCCTACAGGCTCGGTGCGGACACACCGTCGATCACGATCCGCCCATCAAACCAGTCCGATACACGAACCCCGGTACCGGTTCGCGTACCGCAGCGGCGGGTTACGCGCGCTCGACCGCGGTGAACAGCAGATACTCCCAGTCCATCGCGAACGATCCGTCGCCGACGTCGAACTGCCGGGCCAGGTCGGCGAGGGCGGTGTCGAGGGACGCGACCTTGTCGGCATCGTCGGATATCGCCTTGTACACCGCGATCGTCGGCCCGTAGTTGGTCTTGAAGTAGTCCCGGAACGCCTCGGGTCCGTCGAAGTGGTCGACCCGTACGACGTCCCGGCTCGCGACGACGTCGGCGACTCGATCCCCGAGCAGGTCCCGCACGTGGGTCTCGTCGCCCCACAGCGGAGGCGGCTGCGCACCGGGCGGGGGCGGCGGCGCGTACGGTTTCATCGCCGCGAACATCCGGCCGACGAAGCCCTCCGGCGTCCAGCTGAGCAGCCCGATCGTGCCGCCGGGCCTGCACACCCGAACCAACTCGTCGGCACTGTCTCGGTGGTGCGGGGCGAACATGACACCGACGCACGACAGCACGACGTCGAACTCGTCGTCCGCGAACGGCAACGCTTCGGCGTCGGCCTCCTGCCACTCGAGGTGGGCTCCGCGCTCGGCGGCGAGTTCGCGGCCACGCTCGAACAGTTCGGGCGTGAGATCCGACGCCACCACCTCGGCACCTGCGAGTGCGGCGGGGATCGCGGCGTTGCCGGTACCGGCGCCGACATCGAGGACGCGTTGCCCGGCGTGCACCCCCGCCGCGCGGGTCAGGACCGCGCCCAGGTCGGGGATGATGTCGGCCGCGACGGCCGGGTAGTCGCCCGACGCCCACACCGCACGGTGTTTCACCTTGAGCGCGCGATCGGCTTCCTTGGCTACAAGTGATTCGCTCATGATTCGAGCGTGCGCCGGAACACCGTCCGACACCAGGTACCCGAGGGGTGGGGCTCATCCACCCGTCACACCGAACAGCCGCCTCAGCGGAACGCCGCGTGCCCCGTCAACGCCCGACCGATCGACAGCAGATGCATCTCGCTGGTCCCCTCGTACGTGAGCACCGACTCGAGGTTGTTGGCGTGCCGCAGCGGCGAGTACTCGAGCGTGATGCCGTTGGCGCCGAGGATGGTTCGGCATTCGCGGGCGATCGCGATGGCCTCGCGCACGTTGTTGAGTTTCCCGACGCTGATCTGGTCGGGGGTGATCTCACCGCGGTCCTTCATCCGGCCCAGCTGCAACGCCAGCAGCATGCCCTTGCCGAGTTCGAGGGTCATGTCGGCGAGCTTCTCCTGCGTCAGCTGGTAGCCCGCGAGCGGACGGTCGAACACCTCCCGCGTCCCGGCGTATGCGATGGCCGTCTCGAGACTGTCCCGGGCCGCGCCGAGCGCGCCGAACACGATCCCGAACCGGGCCTCGTTCAGGCACGACAGCGGCGCCCGCAGCCCCCGCGCCTCCGGCAGCTGCGCCGACGCCGGTACCCGGACCCCGTCGAGCACCAGTTCCGAGGTGACCGACGCCCGCATCGACAGCTTGTGGGTCACCGTGTTCGCCGTGAAACCGGGTGTGTCCGTGGGGACGAGGAAGCCTCGCACACCGTCGTCGGTCTGCGCCCATACCGTCGCGACGTCGGCGAGACCACCGTTGGTGATCCACATCTTGGTGCCGTCGAGGATCCAGTCGCTGCCGTCGCGGCGGGCGCGGGTGCGCATGCCGGACGGGTTGGATCCGAAATCCGGTTCGGTGAGCCCGAAGCAGCCGAGCGCCTCCCCGGACGCGAGCCGCGGCAACCACTGCTGCTTCTGCTCCTCCGAGCCGAAGCGGTGGATCGAGAACATCGACAGTGATCCCTGCACCGACACGAAACTGCGCAGGCCGCTGTCGCCGGCCTCGAGTTCGAGGCAGGCCAGCCCGTAGGAGACGGCGTTGGTGCCGGCACACCCGTAGTCCTGCAGGTGCATGCCGAGCAGACCGAGGTCCCCGAGCTCGCGGGCGATCTCGCGCGGCAGCGTCCCCTGCTCGAACCAGTCCGGCAGCCGCGGCCGCAACCGGTCGTCCACCAGCCGTCGAACCGTGTCCTGAATGTCGCGTTCCTCGTCGGTGAGGAGGGCATCGATCCCGAACAGGTCCAACGGCTTCATGGTCATTGCTACTCCTGCTACTCCACTGCTCCCACGAACTGACTGTTGTACAGGTCGTAGTACGCGCCGCGCTGCTCGAGCAGCCCGTCGTGGCTACCCTGTTCGACGATACGGCCCTTGTCCATGACGACGATCAGATCGGCGTCACGAATCGTCGACAGCCGGTGCGCGATCACGAAGCTCGTACGGTCGCTGCGCAGCACCGCCGTCGCCTGCTGCACCAGCAGTTCGGTGCGGGTGTCGACGGAACTGGTGGCCTCGTCGAGGATCAGGATCGACGGCTGCGCGATGAACGCCCGCGCAATCGTGATCAGCTGCTTCTCACCGGCCGAGATGTTGCTGCCCTCTTCGTCGATGACCGTGTCGTAGCCGTCGGGCAGCATGTGCACGAACCGATCGACGTAACTCATCCGGGCCGCCTCGTACACCTGCTCGTCGGTGGCGTTCGGGTGCCCGTACGCGATGTTGTCGCGGATCGTGCCACCGAACAGCCACGTGTCCTGCAGGACCATGCCGATCCGCGAACGCAGGTCGTCGCGGGTCATCTGCGCGATGTCGGTGCCGTCGAGTGTGATCCGGCCGCCGTTCACCTCGTAGAACCGCATGACGAGGTTCACCAGCGTCGTCTTGCCGGCACCCGTCGGGCCGACGATCGCGACCATCTGGCCGGGTTCCGCCGTCAGCGACAAGCCCTCGATGAGCGGGGTGTCCGCGTCGTAACCGAATCGGACGTCCTCGAACTCGACCCGGCCCCGGACGACGGCCGGGGACTGTGCGGGCTCCGGGTCGGGGCTCTGTTCCTCCTCGTCGAGGACCGCGAACACGCGTTCGGCGGATGCGATACCGGACTGCAGCAGGTTCACCATCGACCCGATCTGCGTGATCGGCTGCGTGAACTGACGCGAGTACTGGATGAACGCCTGCACGTCACCGAGGGTCATGGTGCCCGACGCGACCCGCATACCACCGATCACGGCGATCGCGACGTAGTTGAGGTTGCCGAGGAACATGACCGCCGGCATCACCATGCCGGAGATGAACTGCGCCATGAACCCGGACCGGTACAGCTGCTCGTTCTTCTCCTGGAACTCGGCCTGCACCTCACGGTGACGTCCGTACGCGGTGACGAGTTCGTGCCCGGTGAGGGATTCCTCGATCTGCCCGTTGAGTTCGCCGGTGGTCTTCCACACCGACACGAAGTGCGGCTTGGACCGCTTGGCGATCTTCGCGGCGACGAACGCCGACACCGGCACCGTGAGCACCGCGATCAGCGCCAGCAGCGGCGAGATCGTGATCATCATCGCGAGGATGCCGATGACGGTGAGGATCGACGTCAGCAGCTGGCTGAGAGTCTGCTGCAAGCTCTGCGACACGTTGTCGATGTCGTTGGTGACACGGCTGAGCAGGTCACCACGAGAATTGGTGTCGAAGTAGCGCAGCGGCAGCCGGTGGAGCTTCTGTTCGACGTCGTTGCGCAGCCGGCGCACCACCCCCTGCACGATGATGTTGAGCAGGTACGCGGACGCCCACGCCACCACCGACGACACCACGTACAGGGCCAGCACCAGCGCCAGGACCCGGCCGACAGCGGTGAAGTCGATGCCGACACCGGGCACCACGTTCATGCCGGAGACCATGTCGGCGAACTGGTTCTGGCCGTCCGCCCGCAGCGCCTCGACGGCCTGTTCCTTGGTGAGGCCCTCCGGCAGCTGCCGGCCGACGACACCGTCGAAGATGATGTTGGTGGCGTGGCCGAGCAGGCGCGGGCCGATCACCGTCATCACGACGCTGGCGGTGGCGAGCAGCAGGACCACGATCACCGCGGTCCGGTGCGGACTCAGGCGTCCGAGCAGACGCTTCATCGATGCACCGAAGTTCTCGGCCTTCGCCGTCGGTGCGGGCGCGCCCGGGATCGGCGGGGAGGACTGGGTCGTGGTGCTCACAGTGCCTCCTGGGCGGAACGCTGGGACTCGACGATCTCGACGTACGTCGGGCACGTCTCGAGGAGTTCCTCGTGGGTGCCGATACCGACAATGGCACCTTCCTCGAGGACCACGATCTGGTCGGCGTCGACGATCGTCGACACGCGCTGCGCGACGATGATCACGCACGCCTTCTCGGTTTCGGGGCGCAGTGCCGCCCGCAGCCGGGCGTCGGTCGACAGGTCGAGCGCCGAGAACGAGTCGTCGAACAGGTAGATCGACGGGCGCCGCACGAGAGCCCGGGCGATCGCCAGGCGCTGCCGCTGGCCACCGGAGACGGTGGTGCCGCCCTGCGCGACAGCGGTTTCGAGGCCGTCGGGCATCTCGCGGACGAAGTCGGCGGCCTGCGCGATCTCGAGGGCCCGCCACAGTTCGTCGTCGGTGGCGTCCGGCTTGCCGTACCGCAGGTTGCTCGCGATCGTCCCGGAGAACAGGAACGGCTTCTGCGGCACCAGTCCGATGTGGGAGCGCAGGGTTTCCGGGTCGAGTTCGCGGACATCGGTGAACGACACCTGCACCGAGCCGTCCGTGACGTCGATCAGACGCGGGATCAGGCCGAGCAGTGTGGTCTTGCCGGAACCGGTGGCACCGACGATCGCGGTGGTCATGCCCGGCTCCGCGGTGAAGCTGATACCGCGCAGCACCGGTTCCTCGGCGCCCGGGTACTGGAATTCGGCGTCGCGCAGTTCGACGCGGGCGGGCTGACGCATCACCGACACGGGCGCGCCGGGGGGCACCACCGACGGCTCGGTGTCGAGGACCTCGGTGATGCGCTCGGCGCACACCGCGGCGCGCGGCGCGAGGATCGCGAGCATCGACGCCATCAGCACCGCCATGAGGATCTGCATGATGTAGCTGAGCATCGCGGTCAGCGAGCCGATGCCCATCTCACCGTTGTCGATGAGGTGACCGCCGAACCACAGCACCGCAACGCTGGTGAGGTTCGCGATCATCATGACGATCGGGATCATCATCGCCATCATGCGGCCGACCCGCAGGGCGGTGTCGGTGAGGGAGCCGTTGGCGTCGTCGAACCGTTCGGCCTCGGACCGTTCCCGCACGAAGGCACGGACCACCCGGATGCCGGTGATCTGTTCGCGCAGGACCCGGTTGACGGCGTCGATGCGGGTCTGCATGGTCCGGAACTCCGGGACCAGTTTCGTGATCAGCACGATCATCGTCAGCGCCAGCAGCGGAACGCTGACCGCGAGCACCCACGACAGGCCGGCATCCTGCCGGATCGCCATGATGATGCCGCCGATGCACATGATGGGGGCCATCACGAGGATGGTGGCGCTGAGCACCACCATCATCTGTACCTGCTGCACGTCGTTGGTGCTGCGGGTGATGAGCGACGGGGCCCCGAACCGGCCGAACTCGCGGGACGAGAACGCCCGCGCCCGACCGACGACGGCGGCGCGCACGTCGCGGCCGAAGCCCATCGCGGCCCGCGCACCGAAGTACACGGAGCCGATCGAGCAGATGATCTGCACGACGGTGACCGCGAGCATCTTCGCGCCCGCGGTCATGATGTAGCCGGTGTCGCCGACCGCCACCCCGTTGTCGATCAGATCAGCGTTGACGCTGGGCAGATACAGCGCGGCACCGGTCGCGACGAGTTGGAGGAGGACGACGCCGACGAGGTCGCGCTTGTATGGCCCCAGATAGGTGCCGAGAAGTCTGATCAGCATGGTTTGCGAAGGTTACCAATCCGAAGGGCGAAAAGAGAGAGGTCGAGCCCATCTCGCAGGGCTCGACCTCTCTCTCGTCACGTGATGTTCACGCAGGTGTCCGGGTCAGGCTCGGGACAGGTCCGCGTCCGGCCGGGTGTCCGACTCCTGCTTCAGGGTGCGGGCCAACTTCTCGCCCTCGATGTCGACGTTCGGCAGGATCTTGTCGAGCCACTTCGGCAGCCACCACGCCTTGTCGCCCATGAGCGCCATCACCGACGGGATGATCACCATGCGGACGAGGAAGGCGTCGAAGAACACCGCGGCGGCGAGCGCGAAGCCGATCGACTTGATGAACGCGTTGGGTTCGAGCATGAACGCACCGAACACCGAGATCATGATCAGCGCGGCGGCGGTCACGACACGGGCGCCGTGGTTGAAACCGATGGTCATGGCCTTCTTCGCGGAGGCGCCGTGCACGTACTCCTCCCGCATCCGGGTCACCAGGAACACCTGATAGTCCATCGCGAGACCGAACACCACGCCGATCAGGAAGATCGGCATGAAGCTGACCAGCGGCTGCGGATTGGCGATCAGCCCACCCCAGCCCTCCTGGAAGATCGCGACGGTGGCGCCGAACGTGGCCGCGACGCTGAGCAGGAAGCCCAGGGCCGCGGTCAACGGCACCAGGATCGAGCGGAACACGAGCATCAGCAGGATGAACGCGAGCCCGACCACGATGATCAGATACGGCACCAGCGCGTCGAGCAGACGGTCCGAGATGTCGCTCTCGAGCGCGGCCTGACCGGTGACGCCGTAGTTGACGCCGATCTGTTCGTTGAGCGCGCCCTCACCGTCACGGATGGACTGCATCAGGTCGATGGTCTTCGCGTCCGTCGGTGAGCTGCCCGGGGTGACCATGATCTGCGCGGTGTCCCCGGCCGGGTTCATCGCCACGATCTGGGCGTTGACGACGTCGTCCTGCGCCGAGATGGTCCGGACGACCTCGCCGAACGCCTCCGGTGCCGGGACGGTGGCGTCCTTGGCGTCGACGACGACCAGCAGCGGCGAGTTGCGGCCCGGGCCGAACGCGTCGGACACCAGGTCGTAGGCCTGCCGTGAGCTGGTGGCGGGGTCGCCGGTGCTTTCGGAGGGCAGCGCCAGCTTGAGCCCGGTGGCCGGCAGCGCGAGCGCCGCGAGAACCACGATGCCGATGATCAGGGGGATCGCGGGCTTGCGGGCGACCCAGCCGGCGTAGCGGGCGGCCGGGCCGGGAACCGTGTCCTCGGCCTCCGGATCCGGAGCCTTGACGAACGGAATCCTGCCGGCGAACGCCTTCCGGCCCAGAAGCCCCAGAAAGGCCGGCAGGAAGGTGAGCGCGACGAGCACCGCGACGAACACCGCGAACGCCGCTGCCAGCCCCATGTCGCTGAGGAACTTGATGCCGACGACGCGGAGCGCGACGAGCGCGATGATCACCGTCAGGCCGGCGAAGACGACCGCCGAACCGGCGGTGCCGACCGCGCGGCCCGCGGCCTCCTCACGGTTGCCGCTGACGCTGACCTCGTGTTTGAAGCGGGAGACGATGAACAGCGAGTAGTCGATGGCGACGGCGAGACCGATCATCACCGCCAGCGTCGGGGTCATCGATCCGAGTTCGGTGAATCCGGTGGCGACGGTGATGCCGAGGCTGCCGATGCCGACACCGATGATCGCGGCGATCAGCGGCAGTCCGGCGGCGACGAGGGACCCGAACGTGAGCAGCAGGACCACGGCGGCGACGGCCAGGCCGATCAGTTCGGCGGAGCCACCGGGCATCTCGGGGGCCTGGGCTGCGCTGCCGCTGAGCTTGACGGTCAGTCCGGCGTCGCGGGCGACCTGCGCGGCGGCGTCGATCTGGTCGGTCAGTTCGGTGGTGACGTCCTTGAAGTCACCGCTGAACGGCACCTCCACGTAGCCGACGGTCTTGTCCGGGCTCAGTGGGGACAGGGCCGCGGCGTTCGCCAGCGCGACGTCGACGGGGGTGCCTGCCTGTTCGGCCTGAGCCGTCACCATCTGTGTCAGACCGGCGTCGGCGACCACCGGGTTGACCAGCGCACCCTGGGCCTCCTCCGGAGACGCGGTGGCCGGGTCGACCTTGGCGGCCGGGTCGACGAGGTCGATGCCGCGGACCTTCGCGAGGGTCGCGTCCATCGCAGCCTGGTTCTCCGGGCTGTCGAGGGTCTCGCCGTCCGGGGCGGCGAAGACGTACCGGGCGGAGATGGAACTGAACGGGTCCTTGGCCGATGCGGGGAACCGCTCGGCCATCAGGTCCTGCGCGTCCTGCGCGGGCGTGCCGGGGATGGAGAACGAGTCGTTCGTCGGCCCGGACAGGGTCGCGGCACCGACCCCCATCAGTACGAGGATGGCCAGCCAGATGGACAGGACCGTGCCTTTTCGCCGGTAGGCGAATCGACCGATCCGGTAGAGGTAGGTGGCCATGGGCCGCTCCTTCTTGATCGGGTGGGAACTAGCGGACGGGCAGGACGAGGCCGTGCCGCAGTTGATCGAATGCCTGGCGAACCACTTCTTCGGGATTCGCGGCCGAGGTTCGGCCGCTCGCCCACAGGTCCAGCGACGCCTTGCAGGCGGCACCGACGACCATGTGCAGCAGGTTGGGATACAGATCGGTGGCACCGTCGGTCCCGGTGCGCTCCGCGATGACGTCCGCGAGTACCGGGGTGATCCGCACATGCATCTCGAGTTTCTTCGCCAACAGGGTGGGGCTGGCGTCGATGAGTTCGGCGAGCGCCTGCATCTCCTCGATGTCGTGGGCCGGATCGGTGACCGCCCGGATCACGACACACTCGAGGGAATCGAGGATCGGCTCGGTTTCGGGCCGCTCCCGCAGCCATTCCGCCCACTCGTAGACCGACGCCTCGAGATGGTGCAGAACGGCCTCCTCCTTGCAGGAGAAGTAGTTGTGGAACGTGCGGACCGACACGCCCGCCTCGGCGGCGATCATGTCGGCGGTGACGGCGTCGATGCCGCGTTCACGCGCGAGACGGGCAGCGGCCTCACTGAGCGCGATGCGCGTCGCGGCCTTCTTCCGGTCCCGCAGCCCGAGGAGTTCACTCACTCCTTCGAAGGTACCCACGATGCAGAACTCTGCAATGTTGCAGAAGTCTGCAATATCATGAGATGCGACACACCGGCGGCTCGAGCGCACCCGACATCAGGGTCGGCGGCGGTGCCAGGCCCCCGGATCCGCCGTCAACTCGTCCACGAACTCCGGCAGCGCACCGGCCGCCACCTCTGCAATCGTGACCCCCTCGAGGACCGCGCGCAGATTGACACGGACCGCGATCCACACCCGCTGCAACGGTTCGGCCGCACCGTCGTACGCGACGTCCTCCGGTCGCTCCCCCCGCACCGACGCCAGCGGGCCCTCGACTGCGCGGATCACATCGGCGATCGTGATGTCGTCGGCGGGACGGGCGAGCCGGAACCCGCCGTCCGGACCGCGCCGACTGGTCACCAGACCGGCACGACGCAGATCCGCGAACACCGACTCGAGAAACTTGTACGGGAGCGACTGCGCGGCCGACACCGCATCCGCCTTGACCAGATCCGAGGACTCCGAGGACGCGGCCGCGAGTTCGACGAGGGCGCGCACCGCGCAGTCCACGCGCGCCGTGATGTGCATGCCTCCCCTTTCACCGCACCACCCGGGAGCGAGGCGGTGGATGCGCCACAGCCTACGACTGCGGCGCCGACGCGCGACGCGCCGTGGACCCGCTCCGGACGTCCGCAGCGACACCGTCCAGTGCCGTCCGGATCATCTGCCCGTACGCGTCGTCACCGAGCGCGTCGAGACAGTCGGTGGCGGCATCGAGATGGGTGCGTGCGGCGTCGAACGAGCCGAGGCGACGGAGGTTGTCGGCGAGATTGAGGTGCAGCGACGGGTAGAAACCGCGGACGGTGAGGGTCGCGTGGTGCTGCTGTGCCCGGTCGTCGGTGAGCGCGGCCGCGGCGTCGAGTGCCCGCACGTCCCACATCAGCGCCTGCGCGGGGTCGTCGTACAGGTCGGCGAGGTAGTGCGCGAGGGTGCACCGATGGAGCGGATCGCCGCTCGGCGAGATCTCGGCCCACAGGTCCACCAGCGTGGACCGGGCCGCGTCGGTGTCGCCGTCACGGCCGAGCATCACCGCGCGGGTGATCGTGTCCATCGTCGGATCGGGTGCAGTCATGGGAATCGTCCTGTCTCTCTAGGTGTCCGATGCGCTGGGCATCGCGAGGGTGGTGAGGGTGCCGTCGGTCGCGGACCGGATCACGACGGGCAGATCGGGGGCGGCGACGTCGAGCATGAGGTCGGGTCCGACGGCGGTGACGATCGCGGACAGCAGGTTTCCGCGCCGGAAGGCCAGGGCCACTTCGGGTCCGGTGACGTCGGCGATCAGCGGGGCGGACGGACCGTCGGCCGCACCGACGGTCAGCGTCCCGCCCGTCCCGGTGAGGCGGAGGGTGTCCTCGGCCGGGCCTTCGATCGCCGCGAGCAGGTCGTCGCGCCGGACCAGGATCCGGGTGCGCGACGGCGGCAGCGCGTCGAGCATCGTCCGGTAGTCGGGGTACTCGCCGTCCAGCGCCGGGCACCGGATCTCGCGGCCCTGGACCCCGACCAGCAGTGCGTCCGTGTCCGCGCGGACGGTCGCCTCCGCGGCGGGGGCCAGCTGCGTGAGAAGCTCCGCGAGATCCCCCGCGGACACCACGACGGACCACGTCGCGCCGGCGGCCGCTGCGGGCAGACTGCGGGTCGACAGCCGGTAGCGGTCGGTCGCGGTCAACGTCACCGCACCGTCGCCCACCTCGATCAGGATGCCGGTGAGGATCGGGAACTCGGTGTCGGTGGCGGCGGCCGGCAGGACCCGACGGACCGCGTCCGCGAACAGCCGGACCGGCAGGACCACCGAGGTTCCGGGCTCCCCCACCGGCCGGGACGCCTTGATCGACGCGGCCACCGCGGCCGCCGCGTCGGCACGGTCCCGGAGATACCGGACGTGTTCGTCCAGCAGACGGTCCGCCTCTCCGGGCTCGGCGGACAGGATCCGGGTCACCGCGTCCAGCGGCACGTCGATCGACCGCAGCCGGCGGATCGTCGACGCCCGCTCGCGCTGGGCACCGGAGTAGTACCGGTAGCCGGTGGCCGGGTCGATGTACACCGGCGCGAGCAGGCCGCTGTCGTCGTAGAACCGCAGCGCGCTCGGGGTCAGGCCGGTGGCCCGGGCAAAGGCGCCGATCGTGGCGAGGTCGTCGGTTCCGGATGCACTCACGCGGCCATCATGAAGTCTCGACCAGGTCGAAGGTCAAGCCACTCTGCTGCGCGCGTCCGCCTCGGTGATCGCGGGATCCTCCGACACCGCCGGGTTCTCGACGGTGAGTTCCTCGGGGTCCTCGGTGATCGGATCCGTCTGCGCGGTGATCTTCTTGCCGCGACCGATCACGATCCACGCCACGAGGGCGACGACGAGGCACGTGATCGCGCCCAGCATCAGTCCGGCGCGGCCGCCCCACTGCTGGCTGACCCAGCCGGCGATCGGGCCGCCGATGGCGGTCGAGCCCTGGAACGCCGTCGCCCACAGCGCCATGACGCGGCCCCGCATCTGCGGTTCGGCCTCCAACTGCAGGGTGCTGTTGGTGGTGGAGTTGAACGCGATGCTGACGGCGCCGACGATCACGAGCGCGATCAGCGCCACCGCCAGCGTGGGCGCAGCGGCCGCCGCGACCATCGAGAAGCCGAACGCCGCGGCCGCGACGATCAGGACGCGGGTGCCGGTACGGCCCCACGTCGCGACCAGCAGTCCGCCGCACACCGCTCCGATGCCCATCGCGGCCGTCATGAAGCCGTACGCCTCCGAACCGGCGTCGAAGGTCTGCTCGGCGACGATCGGGAGCACCACCTGGAACTCGAATGCGAGACAACCGATGAACGCCATCATCAACAGCGGCACAGCGAGATTGCGATTGCTCCGGACGTAGCGCAGTCCCTCGCGGAGCTGGCCGCGGGCGCGTTCCATCGGCGGCGACGGGTGCAGTTCGGCAACGTTCAGCCGCAGCAACGACGACACCACCGCGACGAAACTGGCGGCGTTGAGCAGGAAGCAGATTCCGAGTCCACCCGCGGCGATCGTCATACCCGCGATCGCCGGACCGACGATGCGAGACGCGCTCACCAGTGTGGACTGGAGGCTGACGGCGTTTCGGAGATCTTGCGGACCGACCATTTCCAGCAGGAAGGACTGCCGCGCCGGGTTCTCGAAACAGTTGTTGAGCCCCAGCAGCACCGCGAGCACGTACACATGCCAGAGCTGCACGGTGCCGGTGATCGTGAGGAGACCCAACACGAGGGCCTGCACTCCCATCATCGACTGCAACCCGATCATGAGCTTGCGCTTGTCGACGCGGTCGGCGACGACACCGCCATAGGGGCCGAGCAGCAGGACCGGCAGGGTCTGCAAGGCGACGACCAGGCCGATCGCGGTGCCCGACCCGGTGAGCTCGAGGACCAGCCAGGACTGCGCGACGAGCTGCATCCAGGTGCCGACGAGCGAGACGGCCTGCCCGCTGATGAAGCGCCGGAAGTTCCGATTGGCCAGTGCCGCGAAGGTCTGACGCCCGAGGGCGCCGGCGGCCGTCATGATCGAGCCGTGACCCGGGCTCGACACATCTCGTCGCCGAGAGCCTCGAGGGCCGGGAGGGCGGCGAGCAGATCCTGGGTCTTCGTCTCGGGGAGCTGGGCGAGGTACGCGGCGAACAGTCGGGTCCGCTTCTCGCGGAGTTCGGTGTGCAGGGCGATCCCCGCGGGCGTCGCCGACACCATGACCGCGCGGCGGTCGTCGGGGTGCGGGGAGCGTTGCAGCAGACCCGCAGTCTCCATCTTGCCGATCATCCGCGACAGCATCGTCGGGTTGAGCGTCTCGATCTCGGCCATCTCGCTGGCACGGATCGGTCCGCGCCGCACTGCCGTCGTCAGGATCGAGAACTGCGACTTGGTCAGCTCACCGCCCGACGTCTGCCGATCGACCTGCCGCGAAATGCGCCCGAGCGCGATCCGCAGCCGGGACACCTCGTCGTCGTCGAAGAGGTTCGTCAACACCCACCTCCATATATTTGCTTATCGGCAAGCATACTCCTGGTGGTGTGTCGGTCCGGGTCTCCACGAAGACGATCTACGACGCGCCGAGCCGGCTGCCCCAGTCCTCCACCGTCCCCGTGCCGACCCGGGCGGCGAACGTCTCCCGCCAGCTCGGGGACAGGGTCCCGAGGCCGCTCACCGCGGCCCACTCGTCGGCTGCGCCGGTGCGGCGGTCGAACAGCAACTGCAGGACGCGGGCGACGGGCCACTCGGGTTCGGGGCGGTCGATCAGGACGAGGCGGTCGCCGCACTGCACGTGCCCGGGCTGCAGCACCCGGTAGTACCAGCCGGTGTTGCGGACGGCCTGCATGCGCCGCGACACCCCGCGGGTCTCGAAACGGCGGTCGAGTTTCCAGCACGGCTGCCGGCCCTGTGACACCTGCACGGTCGCGGTCCCGACGGTGAACGTGTCGCCGATGCACACGTCGGCTTCCGTCACCCCGGTCGTGGAGATGTTCTCCCCGAATGCCCCCGGCCCGAGCTCCGCACCGGGAAGTTCACCGCGCCAGAACGGCAGGTGGTCAGCCGGATAGTGGTGGACGGCCTTCTCCGGGCCGCCGTGATGCCGCAGATCGGCCTGCTCGTCGCCGACGAACCCGGTCTCCGACAGCCACAGCGGACCGTCCACCGGCCGCTTGTAGATACCGCTGGTGGCGCCGCCACCGGGAAGTTCGCGGATCCGGCCGACGAGCAGGTCGTCCACCACTACGGACACCATCACTCCTCCCTCGAGTCAGAACAGCTGACCGGCGACGAACCCCGCGAGGAGTACTGCGAACCCGCCCATCTCACCGGCGATGAGCACCACCATAGCGACGTGCATCCCGCGGTCGGGGCGCTCGAACTGGTTGGTGGTGTCACGCAGCGCGCCGTGGACGATGTAGCTGACGATCGCAACGAGGAAGAAGAACACCAGCACCGCCGCCGCGGTCGCATCGACCCAGGTCGGCCAGGCACTGAGTTCGACGAACACCGCGACGAGCAACGTCGCGAACGCGTAGAGCAGCGCCGAGCGATGCGCGATGTCGACGTAGGGGTGTGCCAGGTGGTCGTCGGAGGTCACCATCTGACGGTATTTCCAGACCCCCAGCCCCAGCGCGAGCAGGAAGATCATGCCGGAGGCGAGAAGTGTTGCCGTCGTGTCGATTCCGAGTTCGATCTCCACGACGCCGCCTACCCGCAGGCCGTGGCGATGAGGTGGCGCAGGTGCACGGCATCGGCCTCGTCGAGGGGCAGCAGCGGCGGCCGCGGGTCGCCGGCCTCGATCCCGATGCTGCGCAGACCCGACTTGATCGTCGTCGGCAGCCCCCGGCTGACGATCGAGTCGAGGAACGGCCGGATCCGCTCGAAGTGCTCGGCGGCCGCCGCGCGCTCCCCTGCGACGACGAGTCGCCGGAATTCGACGATCTGCTGCGGGATCAGACAGGGTGCGGCCGTGCACCATCCGGCCGCACCGGCCTCGAAGGCCTGCTGTGCGAGCGGATTGCTCCCGTTGAAGAACGGCAACTCGCCCCCGCTGAGCTCGCGGAGCCGGTGCATCCGGGTGATGTCCCCGCTCGACTCCTTGACCATCGTGATGTTCTCGACGGTCGTGACCAGTTCGAAGAGGAACTCGGGGGTCATGTCGATGCCGGTGGTCGCGGGGTTGTTGTAGACCATCACCGGAATCGACACCGCGTCCGCGACGGCGGTGAAGTGCCGCCGCAGTTCCGTCTCGGTCAGCCGCCAGTACGACGTCGGCAGCACCATCACCGCGGTGGCACCGAGGCTCTCGGCGATGCGGGCACGCCGGACGGCGCCGGCCGTGGTCAGGTCACTCGCGCCGACGACGGTCGGCACGCGGCCGGCGACGTGGCCGACGGATTCGCCCGCCACGGTTTCCCACTCGCCGTGATCGAGGTACGAGCTCTCCCCGGTACTGCCGAGCGGCGCGACGGCGTCCACACCCGCGTCGATCATCCGATCGATGAGCAGGTGCAGGACCTCGACGTTGACCGTGTCCGCGTCCCGGGGCTGGAAGGGGGTCACCGGGTAGGCGACGATGCCGTTGATCGAGCTGTTCACGTGTGTACTCCTGGAAAGTTTCGGATCAGGGATGGTCGATCGCGTCCGGGTGCGCCCGCAGCGCCCTGCGCGCGTAGTAGCCGAAGTTGGCCTCGCTCCGGCGCGGTGTGAGCGTCCAGTCGTGTGCTTCCTTTGCCAGCCGCGGCGGCAGCGGCTTGATCTCACCGGCGGCCATCGCCAGCAACTGCAACTGCGCGGCCCGCTCGATGAGGTGCGCGAGCGAACACGCCTCCTCGATCGTCGATCCGACGACGAGCTGACCGTGGTGCGCCAGCAGGATGGCCCGTTTGTCGCCCAGCGCGCCGGCGATGATCTCGCCCTCCTCGTTGCCGACCGGAACGCCCGGCCAGTCCGGGAGGAACGCACAGTCGTCGTACAGCGGCGCCATGTCCATCTGCGACACCTCGAGCGGCACCTCGAGCATCGACAACGCCGCCGCGTGCAGCGGATGGGTGTGGACGATGCAGTTGACGTCGGGCCGTGCGCGATAGATCCAGCTGTGGAATCGGTTGGCGGGGTTGGCCATTCCGTCACCCTCCAGAACCGTGAGGTCCTCGTCCACGAGCAGCAGGTTGCCCTCGGTGATCTCGTCGAAGCCGAGTCCGAGGCGCTGCGTCAGGAAGGTGCCCGGAGTCGTGCCGCGCGCCGAGATCTGCCCGGCCAGCCCGGAGTCGTGGCCCGCGTCGAACAGTGCGCGACAGGTCAGCGCGATCTTCTGCCGGTCCGTCCACTGCTGCTTCGGGACACGCTCGAGCATCGCTGCCTTCGCGGTCTCCATAAGTTCGGTCTTGCCCAGATTCATCGTGGTTGCCATGCCGGTCTCCCTTCGACCCTCACCAGTTGATGACACTAGAAGCACGATAGGACACTTTGTGTCATATGTGCAACCAGGGTCGGCGGCCACTAGAATCCGGAGCGCGATCAGCCCGCGTCCCGGCCACACCGGGTGGCCCCACCCGGACGCGGCAGAACAGAGGAGTCGGAGAGTTGGTGGCGTACCTCCGGGCACATCGGCGTCGTGCCGGACTGACCCTGGAAGCCCTTGCGGAGAGCACCGGGCTCACCAAGAGCTACCTGTCGAAAGTGGAACGCGGCATCAGCACGCCGTCCATCGCGGTCGCCCTGAAGATCGCGCGAGCCCTCGACGCCGACGTCGGGCAGTTGTTCTCCGACGGCCTCGACACCGACACGATGACGGTGGAGCGCCACGACGAGCGGCTACCGGCGGCCGACGGACCGGGTGCCGCGGTGTACGACCCGATCGCCGCACGGATAATCGGAAAATCGATGCAGCCGTTCATCGTTCATCCGACGACGGAATCCGGTTCGGACTTCATGGAACACCCCGGCGAGGAGTTCGTGTTCGTCACCGAGGGCACCGTCGAGGTGAGCATTCCCGACCGGGTGATCACCCTGGACCAGGGCGACAGCCTCTACTTCGACGCCAACACCCCACACCGGGTGCGCTCGGTGTCACCGACCCGCGCCTCACTGGTGGTCGTCGTCTACGACCAGGACACCGCGCCGGGCTCGCCGGGGCGGCGCTGCGGTCCGGCCGTCAAGACAGTTTGACGGCCTTCGCGATCGGCAGGACCCGCTGCTGATTGTCGACCCACTCACGCATCACGACCATCTCCTCGCGACGCTGCACCGAATCCCACGTCGCCATCTCGATGTTGCCGACGAGGTTCTGGCTCTCCTTGATCACGCGTTCCCGCTTGGCTTCCGCGATGCGGTCACGGTACCGCTTGACGGAGATCCGCAGATCCTGCATCGCGTCGATCTCGCTCTTGACGACCTCGATCGGACGCAGCACGTCGTCGTCGAGCTCGGCCGGATCCTCGATCCCGGCGGCGACGAGCCGCTGCTTGAACAGGTGGATGCGGTAGATGTCGTTGTGGATCCGGCGTGCCACGTCGTCGAGCTTCTCCGGAGTGATCCGGATGGCGGCCACATCGTTGCCGGCCCAGTCCAGGAACGCCTTGAACAACGCCACCTCGGTCGCCAGATACACCAGCAGCGCCACCTCGGTGAGCACCTTCGGATCGTCCGGGTGCGGCCGCGACTTGACGCTCAGCAACTCACCCTTGACCAGCACCTCGTGCTTCGGGAACACCCGGTGCAACAAATCCAGGTAGACGCCGGGACTCACCTTCTTCGCACGGATGCGAGTGATGCCGTACTCGTAGCGGGCCGTCCACTCGCCGCCGTCGTTCGGGATGTCGTACAGGAACACCCGGATCGGATCGCCGTGCGAGAAGGACACCTCCGCACCGGTGTTGTCGGAGGCCACGTCGCCGGAAGCGGCCTCGTCGGAAACGGCCGATACGGCATCGGAGGGGACGTCGGCTGCGGTCGACTCGTCGACGGTGTCGTTGTCGGTGGCCATGATCAGTGGGCGGCCGTGTACGCCTTGACGATGTCGGCCGCGATACGGCCGCGAGTCGAGACGGCGTAACCGTTGCCTGCGGCCCACTCACGGATCACCTGGGTGCTCGGCGCGTCCGTTGCCGGCTTCGCGGGCCGCTTCCGGCCGCCCACCTTCTCGGCATGGCGGATGTAGTAATCCAGCTTCCGATGGAACTCGGTGGCGTTCTTGTCGTTCAGATCGATCGTGTACTCGACACCGTTCACCGCGAAACTGATCGTTTCACCGCCGACGTCGATGGGCTCACCATCAAGATCATCGATGAGCTCGACAATTACCTTCTCTGCCACGTGTCACTCCCGAGGTTCACCAGCAAGCTGCAACGGCAGCCTACGGGACAACGCCACACACAATTCGATGTGTCTCATCGATGAGGCAATGCGGCCCGCGTCACCACACCGGCGACCGCCGCCTTCGCGTACTCGACATCCTGTTCCGGCTGAGCACCACTGACACCGATCCCGCCCACGACCTCACCGTCGACCACCACGGGCAAACCCCCGGGCAACGTCGTCAGCGACGGTGCCGTCTGCGCGTCGATGAGGTCGGCCAACGCCGGATACCCGTCGGCCAGACCCGAATACGCCGTCGTCGGAATCCCCATCAACGCAGCCGTCGCAGCCTTCGCCCGCGCCACCCCGGCCGTGAACCACGCCGCACCGTCGTCACGAACCACCAGCAGATCGTGGCCCCGCACATCCACCACAGCCACGCTCACCCGATTCCCGTCCCGCCGCGCCGCTTCCACCGCCGCATCCGCCGCGAGCCGTGCCGCCGCCGAATCCAGTCGAACTGCCATACCGAGGTCCTCCCTGTGCGCCTTTTCGGTAGTAACCACTATCAAAAGGTGCACAGGTGTGCAGTGCCTGCACAACGAAAACTCCCCACCTGCATATCGCAGGTGGGGAGTTCGTGGCGGTGGCGGAGGGATTTGAACCCTCGGTACGGGGTTACCGTACACAGCATTTCGAGTGCTGCACCTTCGGCCGCTCGGACACGCCACCGCCGAGAACTGTACCGGAGTCGACGCTCAGCCTGAAATCGGCAGGTCAGCCGTTGTTTCCGGTGAGTTTGTCCTTGATGGTGGAGGCGGCATCCTTGACCTTTTCGCCCGCATCCTTGACGGCGGATTCGATCTGGTCGCCCTTGCCTTCGTTCTCGAGGTCCTTGTCGCCGGTGGCGTTCCCGGCGGCTTCCTTGGCTTTGCCGCCGAGATCCTCTGCTTTGTTCCGGGCTTTGTCTGCGATTCCCACGAGTGACCTCCGTGAATCCGACTGGAACCTTGCGGTTCGGGTGCTCGTCGAGCACCTGCCCTCCACGACAGCACGATCCGGCGCAGAGTGCACGCGACCGGCCCCGTCCGGTGTCAGGATTTTCGGTGTCGATACTGGTCGACGTGTCAGCGCTGGGTACGAAAGAATTTTTCGAGGACGTCGGCGCACTCGTTTTCGAGGATGCCGCCGCGCACTTCGGGGCGGTGGGTGAGGCGCCGGTCGCGGACGACGTCCCACAGGGACCCGGCGGCCCCGGTCTTGGGTTCCCAGGCCCCGAACACGACGCGTTTCACGCGGGCGAGGACGAGGGCGCCGGCGCACATCGTGCACGGTTCGAGGGTGACCGCGAGGGTGGCGCCCTCGAGACGCCAGCCGTCGCCGAGAACACGGGCCGCGGCCCTCAACGCGAGGATCTCGGCGTGGGCGGTGGGGTCACCGGTGGCCTCGCGGGCGTTCGCGGCCCGCGCCAACTCCACACCGTCCGCGTCGAACACGACGGCCCCGACGGGGACGTCTCCGGCGGTGGCTGCCGCAGCAGCGTCGAGGGCGGCCCGGATCAGCTGTTCGTCGTCGCGCAGGGTCGTCGGGGAGGGCAGGGTCACCGGGGAAGTTTGTCGAGCGCCGCCGACAGTTCCGACTCGAATCCGCAGCGTTGCGCGATCATGCTCAGCTGCTCGTCGGGATACAAGTCGGTCTCGGCGAGGATCACCCCGAGGACGGCGTCGGGCAGCCCCAGGTCGGACAGCACCGCGAGGTCGCCTTCCTCCCACGGTTCGATGTCGTCGAGGTCGTCGGGGTCGATGTCGGGGACGGGAACGTTCAGGGCGTCGAGGACGTCGGCGGCGATGTCGTAGTCGATGGCGGCGGTGGCGTCGGAGAGGAGCAGACGCGTGCCGGTCGGGGCGGGACGGACGATGACGAAGAACTCCTCGTCGACGTCGAGGAGGCCGAACACGGCGCCGGAGCTGCGCAGCTCGAGCAGTTCCTTCTCCGCGGTCCGCAGGTCGGTGCGCGCCCCGTCGGTGAGCGGCGAGCACGTCCAGCGTCCTTCCTCTCGAACCACGGCCATGCCGAAGCCGTCGAGGTCCTCGATCGAACCTGTGGAGGCGCTGTTCTCGTTCGCGCGCTGTGCACCCATGCGGGCAACGGTAGCCCGCCCGGCGCCTCCATAAGAAGTCCAGCAGTGAATGTGCCAACCTGTTCGAGTGGCTCTCTCGGTTCCCGCACCTGACGTCTGTGTTCTCGGCCTGGGTCTGATCGGAGGGTCGGTGCTGCGTGCAGCCGTCGCCGCCGACCGGACCGGGTGGGGTTGGAACCGGTCGACGGGTGCGGTGGACGCCGCCCGCCTCGACGGTTTCGACGCCGACACCGATCTGGTGGCGGTGTTGCGCCGGGCCGCCGATGCGTCCGCCCTGATCGTGGTGGCGGTGCCGATGCCGGCCGTCGACGCCACGCTCGCCGCGATCGCCGAACACGCCCCCGGGTGCCCGGTCACCGATGTCGTCAGCGTCAAGTCCGAGGTGGCGGCGGCCGTCGCCCGGCACGGTCTGCAGGACCGATTCGTGGGCGGGCATCCGATGGCGGGCACGTCGCAGTCCGGGTGGGAGGCCGGAGACGCCGACCTGTTCCGGGACGCGGTGTGGGTGGTGGGCGCCGACGACGGCGTCGACCCGGGCATCTTCGGTCAGGTGACGCGGCTGGCATCGGACTGCGGCGCGGTGGTGGTGCCCGCCGGATCGGCCGAGCACGACGCCGCGGTGGCCCGGGTCTCGCATCTGCCGCACGTGCTCGCCGAGGCACTGGCCCTGTCGGGGGCGGCGGGCGGCGATCTGGCGCTGGGCCTGGCGGCCGGATCGTTCCGGGACGGCACCCGCGTCGCCGGCAGTGCGCCGTCGCTGGTGCGGGCGATGTGCGAGGGCAACCGGGACGCGCTGCTGACGGCGCTCGACGAGACCCTGGAGGTTCTCGCGCAGGCACGTGCCGAGTTGTCCGGGCACGGCACGCTCGCCGGGCTGATCGAGCCCGGACATGCGGCACGGCTGCGTTACGAGAACCGGGAACGCTGGGCCATCGAGGGCATCGTCCCGGGGTCGGAGAACTGGCTCGAGCGGATGCGCGACGCCGGACGCCGCGGCGGGGTGCTGCGGCCGTGAGCGGTCCGGGAGTGCCGGGGCTCGCCGACCGGGCACGGGCGCTGGCCAAACGCGAGACGACGGCCACCGAGCAGGTCCGGGCGACGCTCGACGCGCTGGACGGGCTGCTCGGCACGCCGTGGGAGAACCTGGTGGCGGCCCGGTGCGACGACGCCGCGGTGGCGGCCGCGGCCCGGGCGGACGAGGCGATCGCGGCGGGTGACTGGATCGGGCCGTTGCACGGGATCGCGGTGGCGGTCAAGGACAACATCGACGTTGCGGGGATGCCGACACGCTGCGGCAGTGCAGTTCTCGCCGATGCGCCGCCGGCGGTGTCCGACGCCAGGATCGTGCAGCAGTTGCGGGAGGCGGGGGCGATCGTGGTCGCCAAGACGCACCTGCACGAGTTCGCGTACGGGCCGACGGGCGCGGTGAACGTGGCCGGTCCGGCGGCGCACCCGCACGATCCGAATCTGATCGCGGGCGGCTCGTCGTCGGGGTCGGCGGCGCTGGTCGCGAAGGGGATCGTCCCGCTCGCGGTGGGCACCGACACCGGGTGCAGCACCCGGGGCCCCGCCGCCCTGTGCGGGGTCGTCGGGTTCAAACCGAGTTTCGGCGCGCTGCCGACGTCGGGGGTGTTCCCGCTGTCGACGTCGTTCGATCATGTGGGGCTGCTGGCCGCCGACGTTCTCGACGTGTCGCTCGCGTGGGGTGCGCTGCCCGGTGTCGCGCACGTGCGCACCCCGGTCGCGGGGTTGCGGGTGGGACGGTTGCGGGGCGGCAACTGGGACGTCGAGGATCCGGTGGTCGCGGCCGCCATCAATGCAGCGCAGAGCCACCTCACCGATGCCGGCGCCGACGTCGTCGACGTGGAACTCCCGGAGACGGACCAGCTTCTGGAGGTGTATCCGGTCGTCACCGGGTCGGAGGCGTACGAGACGCACCGGCCGTGGTTCGAGGCGCACCCCGAGCGGTATCAACCGCCGACCGCGGCGCTGCTGGCGGCGCAGCGGGACCGTCCGGCCGTCGACTACATCCACGCGATCCGTGCCGCCGAACGCCTTCGCCGGCAAGCCCTTTCCCGGCTGCGCGGCGATCTGGGCCTGGACGTGCTGATCACCGCGACCACTCCCCTGCGGTCGGTGACGCAGGAGCAGGCTCGTTCGTCGGATCCGTCGGTGGCACGAATCCCGTTGCTGCGCATGTGCAGTCCGTTCAACGTGCTCGGGGTTCCGGCGCTGTCGGTGCCAGTCCGGGGCGACGACGGCATCCCGGTCGGGGTCCAGGTGATCGGATTGCCGACCACGGCGGGCGGGCACGGCTCGCATCCGGCGGAGTCCGCCGCGCTGGCGGGTGCGCTCGCGGTGAGCTGACCGGCCGCCGGGTCAGGTGAGCTGGAGCGTCGTCACGCAGGTCGGGTCGTCGTCGTGGGTGGATATCTCCGAGGTGACCGAGCGGTCACCGCTCTCGAGGCTGATGGTCGCGTCGACGGCACGCGGCAGCCACAGCCCGAAGAAGCCGTTGTCGTTGGTACGGAGTGTCTCGTCGACGAGCACGGCACCGGTGGAGCGGTCGGTGACCTCGACCCGGATGTCCTCGCCCGGCAGCTCACCGAGACACGTGGTGAGGCTGTGGAAGAAGCACTGGTGGGTCCGGCCGGCGTAGGGCGCGATCGAGACGTAGAACTGCTCGTCGGGCAACGCCAGGGAGGCCGTGGCGCCGTTGTCGTCGGAGAGTTCGACCGTGCGCGGCTCGACCGATGCGAGCAGGTCGGTGGGGCGCTCGGCGACAGGCATGGTCTCCAGCCGAGTGATCACCTCGCGGGCGTCGAGGCCGTCGAGGTCGTACCGGGCGAGCAGGTTCGGGGACGGGGTCGCCGACGACTCCCCCGGGTCCGTCGCCCCACATCCGACGAGGAGCGTCGCTGCTGCCAGCGCGCCGGTGAGGGCCGTGAGTGTCTTCCTGAACGCGGTGCGAGCCATGCCGCCGACAGTACCGGGACAGCTACGGGGTAGGGGTATGAGGGCGGGTGTTCAGATCCGCTGCGCGAGCCCCGGATAGTCGAGGACGAAGCCGTCGGCGTCGACGGTGACGGACGACGACGACACCGGCGACAGGACGTGGACACCGTCGGGTCCGCTGCTGTAGGTCAGCGACGCCTCCCGCACGGCGAGGTCGGGCAGATTGACGTACACGACGGGGACCTGGACGTCCTCGGATTCGTGGTGCAGGCCGAAGCGGCGGATGGGCAGGGTGTTGAAGAAGGGGCTGAGCACGACGTCGACGTCCTTGGCACCGGCGAACCCGGACCGCAGGTGGGTGGTACCGGTTTCGACCATCCACACGCCGTCCTCGTCACGGCTGATCGACATGTGCCGTTCCCCGGCCGCGAGGGCGGTGTGCAGGGACAGGCGCCGGGTCACGCCGTTCTCGTCGGTGACGAGGTCGTAGGACGCGCTGAAGGCGGGGTGTTCCGGGCATGCGCCGCCGACGACGCGGCCGGTCGCCTTGATCCGGTTTCCGCTCAGCTGCACCCGTACCGATTCCATGCGGGGCGCGGAATGCGCGCGCCACGTCAGGACGGCAGGCCAGGGTGACACGGTGCTCGGGGTGCTCACGGCCTCTACGGTAGGCGACGGAGGCCGTCCGGGAGGGGACGGTGGGCGGGATTGCTTCGTACGCGTCGTCATTCGGACATTTCGGCGTGTTCGGTGACGTGTTCGAGGGCCGCGATCCGCCGCGAGAACACGACCAGGGCGAGCAGTCCGACCGCGACGTTGATCAGGGCGCCGAATTCTTCGGCGACGAAGTTGAACACCTCGGTGAGCAGGATCGTCACCAGGGCGGCCGCGCGCAGCATGCGGACCTGCCGGATCCCACCGGCGCGCAATCGGAGGATCGCCGCCCAGCAGAGGACGAACGCGACGAGCGACCCGCACAGTTGCCCGATGGTGGCGATGTCGCTGCCGGTGCCGCCGTCGAGGTCCTCGGCGAGGGTCGCGAGCGCGTGGACCACGCCGGTCGTGGAGTACACGGTGAGCGCGAGGGCGGCGATCCACAGGGTCCGGGTGGCGTCGAGGACCGCGGTCGCCCGGTCGTGCAGTCGCCGGCCGACGCCGTCGAACCGGCCGGCCGGTCGGGTTCCGCAGTGTGCCAGCAGTTCTTCGACGGCGGCGACGGTGCCCGGGTCGGTGCCGGTCGCGGCGGCCCGCCGCAGTTGCTGCCGGGCCTGGTCCCGGCGGGAGGCGGTGAGTCCCCGGACGAGTCCGTCGGCCGCGGTCGCGGCGGCGTTGGCGAGGTCTTCGCTGCCGGACCGCCGCCGGGCGTCGTGGATCCACCGGTTGAGGAGCAGCAGCGCCACCACGACGACGTACATGATGGCGACGGACGGCTGGAAGAAATAGTCGTTGGTCTGGGTGACGAATTTGCCGACCTCGTCGAGGAACAGCCCGAATCCGATACCGCCGGCGACGACGGCCACCATCCGCGGCAGGGCACCGAGGAACGAGAAGACGATGACGAGGGCGATCACCATGGCCAGCCCGCCCCACAGGGCGTGCGCGATGTGCAGGGTGGAGCCGCCGATCTGCGGGTAGCCGGTGGCGTGCAGGTAGGCGCGGGTGACGAGGATCGTCAGGATCCCGATGACGACGAACGTCTCGACCAGGACATCGGCGTGGGCGTCCCGCAGCATCCGGGGTCGACGGGGCCCGACGGACGGAACAGGGTCCGAGGAGATGGTCGTCATGGGGCACAAGTCCTTTCGACACAGGCCGACACTCCGCGGCGCACCGCGGGTCTTTACTTTCACCTGCCGCCGCCGCAAGGTTGAAGTGGTTCCACCTGAGTGTTGCGGACGAATCCGAACCAGATAGCTGTCACCAGAGATTTGGAGGATAGGGCATGACCGAAGGCTGGGGTCGAATGGACAGTCCGTTCGACGATATTTTCGCGAGATTCTTCGGGTCGGGGCGCACCGCCCAACCACCGGTCCAGCGCGTCGATCTCGGGCGGCTGCTCGACGACGGCGCCCGGACGCTGATCGCCACGGCCCGGGACGCGGCCGTGGACTGGGGCAACAGTGAGATCACCCCGGAGCATCTGCTGTATGCGGCGGCGCAGAACGATCCCACGCGCGGTGTGCTGAGCAGTATCAATCTCGATCCGGACGCCGTGGCCACCCGGATGGCCGAACATCTGGACCGGCACGGCGCCCCGAAGACGACACCGGCCGCCCCGAACCTGAGCCCGGCCGCGAAGCTGGCGTTGCGGACGGCGCAGCAGCAGGCGAGCGAATCGGGCAGCAGTTTCATCGGCCCCGAGCACATCCTCATCGGTATCGCCGCCAATTCGGAGTCCCCGGCCGGGAAGGAGTTGCGGGGCGCGGCGATCGAGGGTGAAAAGGCTTCGGCGGCACCGAGTTCCACGCCGACATTGGACGAGTACGGCCGCGATCTCACCGCGCAGGCCCGCGCCGGCAACGTGGATCCGGTCGTCGGGCGCGCCGAGGAGGTGGAGCAGACCATCGAGATCCTGTCCCGCCGCCGCAAGAACAATCCGGTTCTCATCGGGGATCCGGGGGTCGGCAAGACCGCGATCGTGGAGGGGCTGGCGCAGCGCATCGTCAACAACGACGTCCCGTCGACGCTCGCGAACCGCAGGGTCGTCGCGCTCGATGTCGGGTCGCTCGTCGCGGGCACCAAGTACCGCGGCGAGTTCGAGGAACGGTTGACGAAGATCCTCGACGAGGTGAAGACGCATTCGGACGAGCTGGTGCTGTTCATCGACGAGTTGCACACGATCGTCGGTGCGGGTGCCGGCGGCGAGGGCGCGATGGATGCCGGCAATCTGCTCAAGCCGGCACTGGCCCGCGGCGAACTGCACGCGATCGGCGCCACCACGATCGACGAATACCGCAAGCACATCGAGAAGGATGCCGCGCTGGAGCGGCGGTTCCAGCCGGTGCTCGTCTCGGAGCCGTCCGTCGACGACACCATCGAGATCCTGCGCGGGCTGGTCGACAGCTACGAGACGCACCACCAGGTGCACTACAGCGACGAGGCCCTCGTCGCGGCGGCCGAATTGTCCGACCGGTACATCACCGACCGGTTCATGCCGGACAAGGCGATCGACCTCGTCGACCAGGCCGGTGCCCGGGTGCGGCTGCGTACCCGCACCCCGGACGTCGACACCCGTGCCGCGGAGGAGGAGATCGCGCGGCTCGAACGGGAGAAGGATTCGGCGGTCGGGCAGGAGGACTACGAGAAGGCGACCGCGCTCAAACAGCAGATCACGGAGGCCAGGGAACAACTGGGCGCGACTCCCGACAAGGGCTCCCCCGAGGTGACCGTTCTCGACATCGCGCACGTGGTGTCGCGACAGACGGGAATCCCGGTGGCGGACTTGACGTCCGAGGAACGCGAGCGGCTGATGAAGCTCGAGGACGTCCTGCACGCCCGGGTGATCGGGCAGAACGAGGCCGTCACCGCGGTCGCGGAGGCGGTGCGCCGGTCCCGGGCCGGGCTGTCGGACCCGAACCGCCCCATCGGTTCGTTCCTGTTCCTGGGCCCCACCGGTGTCGGCAAGACGGAGACCGCGAAGGCGTTGGCGGAAGCCGTGTTCGGGGACGAGGACCGGATGGTCCGGTTCGACATGAGCGAGTTCCAGGAGAAGCACACCGTCTCCCGGCTGGTCGGCGCTCCGCCCGGCTATGTCGGTTACGAGGAGGCCGGGCAGCTCACCGACAAAGTGCGCCGGCAGCCGTACTCGGTGGTGCTGTTCGACGAGGTCGAGAAGGCGCATCCGGACGTGTTCAACGTGCTGCTGCAGCTGCTCGACGACGGCCGGGTCACCGACGCGCAGGGCCGCACCGTCGACTTCAAGAACACCATCGTGATCCTCACCAGCAACATCGGCTCCGACCTGATCCTCGGCGCGAAGGGTGAGGACGTCGAAGACCTGGTGCCGACGCTGATGGAGCGGCTGCGGTCGCACTTCCGGCCCGAGTTCCTCAACCGGATCGACGAGACCATCGTCTTCCATCGGCTCGACCAGACGGAGCTGCGGCAGATCATCGAGCTGATCCTCGACGGCACCCGCCGCCAGCTGCACGCGCAGAACGTCGAACTCGACATCACCGAGGAGGCCGTCGACTGGCTGGCCGACCGGGGCTACGAGCCGGAGTTCGGGGCGCGGCCGCTGCGCCGGACCGTCCAGAAGGAGCTCGACAACCGGCTGGCCGGGCTGCTGCTGTCGGGCGAGCTCGAGCCCGAGGACATCGTCCGGGTGTCCGCGAACGGCGGCCTCGAACTCGGCGTCGTGCACCGCAACGGGGCCGAGGGGTCGCTGCCGACCGAGTCGAAGAAGGCGTCGTCGGACACCTGATCGCCCGGCTTCTCCTCCCGAACGCCCCGGTCGTCACGGTCGGGGCGTTCGCGTGGCCCGGTGTGACGCGGCCAGGTCGGAGGACTCGAGTAACGTGCTCCTGTATCTGTGCGTGAGGAAGGGTGCCGTGACGTCGACCGGGAACATGGTGGGGCTGTTCGCCGGTATCGGCGGGGTGGAGTCGGGTCTCCACCGCCACGGTTGGGAAACCGAACTGTTGTGCGAGATCGATCCGGGTGCACAGCAGGTGCTGCGCACCCGGTTCGACGGTGTCGACCTGCACGGGGACGTCACGAAGCTGCGGTCGCTGCCGGCCCGCACCGAGTTGGTCGCGGCGGGTTTCCCGTGCCAGGACCTGTCGCAGGCGGGCCGCACCGCCGGGATCACCGGGGCCCGGTCCGGGCTGGTCGACGAGGTGTTCCGTCTGGTCAGGCGCAAGAAGGGCCCGCGCTGGCTGCTGATCGAGAACGTGCCGTTCATGCTCAACCTCGGCCGCGGCGCGGCGATGCGGCACATCACTGACGCCCTCGAGGATCTCGGCTACACGTGGGCGTACCGGGTGGTGGACGCGCGCGCGTTCGGGTTGCCGCAGCGCCGGCAGCGGGTGCTGATGCTGGCGTCGCGCACCGACGATCCCCGCGAGGTGCTGTTCGGGCAGGACGCGGGCGTCCCCGACGAGGGCGACCCGGCGCAGTACCCGTGCGGCTTCTACTGGACCGAGGGCGTCCGCGGCCTGGGGTGGGCCGTCAACGCGGTGCCCACGCTCAAGGGCGGCTCGACGGTGGGGATCGCGTCCCCGCCGGCGGTGCGCCTGCCGTCCGGGGAGATCGTCACGCCCGGGTTGATCGACGCCGAACGGCTGCAGGGGTTCGACCCGGACTGGACGGCCCCCGCCACCGAGTTGAAGGGTATCCGCAACGGGCACCGGTGGCGTCTGGTCGGCAACGCGGTGAGCGTGCGGATGGCCGAGTGGGTGGGCGGGCGCCTCACCGAGCGCATCGCCTACAGCCCCGACCACGAGACCCCGCTGCGGCCGAGCGACGCGTGGCCGAGCGCCGCCTGGGGCCGGAACCGGCAGGCGTTCCGGGTGCACGAGTCGCACTGGCCGGTGCAACACCCGTACGAGGATCTCAGCGGGTTCCTCGAACATTCCCAGCTGCTGTCGGCGCGGGCCACGGCCGGGTTCCTCAAACGGGCCCGCACCGGCAGCCTGCGGTTCCTGCCCGGCTTCCTCGACGACGTCGAAAACCATCTCGAACGGATGGGCGGCTACCCGGAGGCCGCAGCCTGACCCCGGTGCGAGGATGGAGGCGATGACCCCCACCCCGCGGACGACCCCTCCGACCGACCCGGTGACCAGTGCCCGGATGCGTCGGCAGCGGCGCCGCGACACCGCACCGGAGGTGGCGTTGCGCCGCGAACTGCACCGGCGGGGCGCCCGGTTCTTCGTCGACCGGGCGCCGCTGCCCGGGCTGCGGCGCCGCGCCGATCTGGTGTTCCCGCGCAAGCGGGTCGCGGTGTACGTCGACGGCTGTTTCTGGCATTCGTGCCCGCAGCACGCCACGTCCCCGAAGAACAACGCACAGTGGTGGGCGGACAAGCTGGCCGGGAACGTCGCCCGGGACCGGGACACCGACACCCGGCTCGTCGCCGCCGGCTGGCAGGTGGTGCGGGTGTGGGAGCACGAAGATCCGGCGGATGCGGCGGATCGGGTACAGGCGGCCCTCTCCGGCAGCTGATCTGTTGCGAATGGGTCCCGAAACCGTCAGGGACACCGCCGGTTTCGTAGGCTCACCAGAATGAGAATCCTCGTCGCCGGCGCCGGGGGCGTCGTCGGTCTGCCGTTGACCCGGGCACTGGTCGCCGCGGGACACGACGTCGTCGGCACGTCACGCAATCCGGACACGCGGCCCGAACTGTCCGACGCCGGCGCCACCGTGCTGCGGATGGACGCATTCGACCGGACGTCCGTCGAGCACGCGATCGCCGAGGCCCGACCGGACGCCGTGATCCACCAGCTCACCGATCTGTCCGCCGTCGACCTCGACGCCAACGCGGAACTACGGACCGTCGGCACCCGCAACCTCGTCGACGCGATGCAGCGGTTCGGCGTCGAACACCTGGTCGCCCAGTCCATCGCCTGGCTGTACGCCGACGGTGACGGTCTCGCCGACGAGTCGGTGCCGTTGCAGCAGCCGTCCGGTCCGAGCGCCCGGACCGTGGAGGGCGTGGTGGCGATGGAACGGGCAGCGTCGGAGATCGAACGGCACGTGATCCTGCGCTACGGCAAGCTGTACGGGCCCGGCACCTGGTATTCGCCCGACGGGGACTTCGGTCGCGCCGCCCGCGACGGCGTGTTCACCGGCAACGGCATCGAAAGTTTCCTGCACGTCGAGGACGCGGTCGCCCCCACCGTCGCCGCCCTCGACTGGCCCACCGGCATCGTCAACGTCGTCGACGACGAACCTGCCGGCCCCGCCGACTGGGTTCCGACCTTCTGCCGGTGGGTGGGGGCGCTGGAGCCGTCCGGCCTCGACGGCGGGCACGGGCGCGGCGCCTCGAACGCGACGGCCCGCGGACGGGGCTGGACACCGATGTACTCGTCGTGGCGGACGGGCATGTCGGACTGACGGTTCGGCGGGCCCGGCCGCGTCACCCGAGCGAGCGCAGATACACCAGGGTGGCCTGCACCCGCCGGTCCCCGTCCTCGAGCGGCAGCTTCGCGAAGATGGACCCGATGTGCTTGCGCACCGCGGCCTCGGACACCGTCAACCGGGACGCGATACCGGAGTTGGTGTGCCCCTCGGCAACCAGTGCGAGGACGTCGAGTTCGCGCGGGGTGAGCGCCGCGAGCGAACCACGACTCCTCGACGCGGTCACGAGTGCCCGCACGACGTCGGGGTCGACGATCGTCTCACCGTGCACGACCCGGTCCACGGTGTCGAGGAACCGTCGGACGTGCCCGACGCGTTCCTTGAGGAGATAGCCGACCCCGCCGGCCGCCGAGTCGGCGAGCAGTTCGTCGAGGTATGCCACCGAAACATATTGGGACAGCACCACGATCGGCAGTCTCGGTGCCCGTCGGCGAAGCTCGGCCGCCGCCTGCAACCCGTCGTCCGTGCCGGTCGGCGGCATCCGGACGTCGGTGACCACGAGGTCCGGCCGGTACGCGTCCCAGGCATCCAGCAGACCCGGTGCGTCACCCACCGTGGCACACACGTCGTGCCCGGCCGAGGCGAGCACGCTCTCCACACCCGCGCGCAGCAGCGGGCTGTCCTCGGCCAGCACGATCCGCAACGGTCGTTCCGTCGAACTCACCCCGGGCACTCCATCCGGATCACGGTCGGGCCACCGGGAGGGCTGGTCACGGTGAGAGTTCCGTCGAGGGCGCCGAGTCGACCGCGCAGCCGGTCGAGTCCGCTGCCGGCGGTGACGACGGCGCCGCCGACACCGTCGTCGGTGACGCTCAGCCGCCACGTGCCCCCGCGCCGGTCGCCGCGGACCGTGACGTGCCGGGCCTGTGCGTGCCGCACGGCATTCGTCAATGCCTCGGAGACCAGCACGTACGACATGTGTTCGACGGGTGCCGGCAGCCGCTGTTCGGGTCCGGACACTCCGTCGAGCGAGATCTCGACGTCGAGCGGGAAGTCGGCCACCAGATCGGTGAGTGCCGGGTCGAGTCCGCGGTCGACGAGCGCCCGCGGCGAGTATCCGCGCAGCACCGCCCGCAACTCGACGAGCGTCTCGTCCACCTGGCGGTGCGCGTCGGCGGCGAGCCGGCCCGCCGCGCCGTCCGGGTCGGCGGCTTCGGCGAGGCCGAGGCTCATCGACAGGGCGACCAGCCGGTGCTGGACCCGGTCGTGCAGTTCCGATTCGAGCAGGACACGTTCGGAGCCCTCGGCGTCGAGCAACCCGGTCCGGGTGGTTTCGAGGCGGGCGGCTTCGCGACGCCACGGATCGGCGTCGAACCCGAGAAGCCGTCGGGCCAGGAGAGATTCGAGCGACGCCCACCCACCGGCGAGAACGAGCAGCACTGCCGCGATCAGCAGACCGACGGGGACCAGAATCCAAGCACCCGAACTGGTTTCGACGGTCCACGCGCCGAGATCGAAGTGATCGTCCCGGACGATTGCCGGCGCGGCGAGCAGGATCCCGACGACGGTGACACCGAAAACGGCGAGGAGTGCGGCGATCCCACCCGAGATCGCCGCCCCGACGACGTACACGATGTGCCGCACCGTGGGCAGACGCTGCTCGTCCGCGGACGCGCGCACCTCGGCGTCGGCCCGGGCCGCGACCCGCGGATCGATCAACGTCAACCGGGCGCAGTGTGCACGCAGCATCGGCTCCCACAGCGCCGCCCGCAGCCGGCGCGTCAACCCCAGCAGCACGACCGGAACGATGCCGATCACGGTGGCGCACGACAGCACTCCCGCGACGACGACGCACGCGAGCGACCGCCACGGCCACACGGTGCCGAGATAACGCGGACCGGAACGCAGGGCCTCCGGCACGCTGCCCGTCACTGCCCCTCCGCTGCGGTCCGGCGTTCACGCATCATCGACGACCCCACGATGCAGGCGACGACGGGAACGTAGGCGGCACACATGAGGAGCGTAACGGCATGGGCACCGGAGTCGGGCCCGACGAAACGCTCGAGTCCGACGGCCACCACGAGATTGCTGCCGCCGTGCAGGATCGCCGGCGGCCACACCGATCCGCTGCGGCCCCACAGCCAGCCGATCACGAACTCCAGCAGCACCGACAGCGGCAGCCACAGCAGCATCGCCACGACCGCGTCCGCAGCACTGCCCCCGGAGCCGAAGTAGCCCACCCAGGGCAGCGGCCAGTGCCACACACCCCAGATCAGGCCGGTCGCGAACGTCGTCGCGACCGGCCGGCCGGGCAGGAGCCGGTCTCGCAGGTAGGCGGTCCAACCGAATTCCTCGCCCCAGAAGATCGGCGCCGCCACCACGGGGGTCACCAGCGCGACCGCGACGAAGACCAGGTCGGTGCGTCCGAACGCCTGCCCGGACACGTCCCACACACCCGTGGCCGCGGCCGCACCCAGCGCGATCGCGAGAATCCCGATCGGCAGCAATGCGGCGATCACGTAGGACGACCACGCCGGGCGCAGACGCAGCCGCAGTCCCGCGTCCGCGAACCCCTCGCGGGTGATCCAGCGGCGCGTGACGATCGCGGCGAACGCGGGCACGAAGGCCGCGGTGAGGAGTTGGACGATCGGGTCGTCGAGCGAGTATCCGGCCGCCCGGACGAGCGCCCACGGAATCCAGGATGCCCCGAATGCGAGAACGAGGAACCAGCGGACGCCCCTGTGGTGTTCGCGCCCGGCGCGGACGGCGACGGGCGACGGAAGGTGCGGTGCGGTTGTCATGCCACCAGTTCACGGCGTGCAACATCGAAGCGCGGTAGCCCACAGGACCGTCTCGGGGTGGCGTGCGCGCTACCCCGAGACGGCTGCCGCCCACTCTGGAGACGTGTCCCCGTCCCTTCACGGTGGCCACCAGCTCAGATCATTACCTTTCGTTTACCTCATGACCACTGGGTGGACACAGCCCCTGCCTAACCTTCGCGGCATGAATCTCCGTCGGGCACTGACCGCCCTCGCCGTCACTTCCCTCACCGCACTGCCCCTCGCCGCGTTGACCCCGGCCACCGCCTCCGCCACCGGCAGCCTCGACTGGGACGGCTCGCTGGGTAGCACCGGTTCGCAGGCCGATGCAGTCTTCGACATCCAGGCTCACCGCGGCGGTCTGGGCCTGTTCACCGAGAGCAGCCTCGAAGCATTCGCCAACGCACTCGAAATGGGCGTCACCACACTCGAACTCGACACTCAGATCACCGAGGACAACATCGCCGTCGTGACCCACGACCGCAAGATCTCGAACAAGAAGTGCCAGGACACCGCGCCCGTCACGGCCGGCGACCCCGAGTTCCCGTATGTCGGCAAGTACATCAAGGACCTGACGCTCGCCCAGATCCAGACCATGGACTGCGGTTCACTGCAACTGGCTGACCACCCCGAGCAGCAGACCGTCCCCGGCGCGAAGATCCAGACGCTGGCCGAGGTGTTCGCCCTCGTCGAGTCGTACAACGCTCCGGACGTGAAGATGAACATCGAGACCAAAGTGGAGGCCGGCGCACCGTCCGAGACCGCGCCCCGCGAGCAGTTCGTCCGCACCGTCCTCGACACGATCCGTGACGCCGGCATGCTCGACCGGGTGACGATCCAGAGCTTCGACTGGGGCGCATTGATGCTCACCCGCGATCTCGAGCCCTCGGTACCCACCGTCGCGCTCACCAATGGTGACTTCCTGCAGGTCGGCATGGACGGCGCCTCGCCCTGGCTGGGCGGACTCGACATCGACGACTTCGGCGGCGATGCGATCGCGGCGATCGCCACGTTCGGGGCGTCCGCATACTCCCCCGTACAGGGAAACCCGCAGGGCGGCAAAGTCTCCGATTCAGACTTCACCCTGTACGTGACAAAGGAGATGGTCGAAGCAGCACATGCCCGTGACATCGATGTCGTCCCCTGGACCGTCAACGATCCCGAGACCATGCACGTGCTGATGGACCTCGGGGTGGACGGAATCATCACCGACCGGCCGGACCGTCTGCGCACCGTCCTCACCGAGCGCGGCCTGGAGTTGCCTGCCGCGGCCGCGAAGAAGTAGGCCCGCCGATCCGAAACCGATGCCTCCGTCGAGGAAATCTGCGGAGGCATCGTCGGGTTTCTCGGTACCATCGGTAACGGACTGTCCGCCCGTGGCGCCGCCGCCGGACGGGTATCCGGACACGCTGCCCGGTGGCCCGCCTGCCTCTGCGCGAACCTCTGCGCCGACTCGATCGGGAGACACCCGAGCAGGAAAGGAGCATGTCATGAATGCCGATGTTCCCCAATCGACTCCCCCGCCGAACGTCGGCGATTTCGATGCCCTCTACCGCGGCGACTTCGACGCCCTCGCCGGTGACGGCCCGCCGTCCGGTCCGCCCGGCTTCCGGTTCGATCGGGTGCCGTGGGACATCGAGGAGGCGCAGCCGGTGGTGCGCGCTCTCGAGGCCGAGGGCGAAATCGAGAACGATGTCCTCGATATCGGTTGCGGCCCGGGGGAAAACACGATATTCCTCGCGGAACGCGGATACCGGGTGTGGGGGCTGGACGCGGCACCGGCCGCTATCGACATCGCCCGGGAGCGGGCCGGACGCCGTCCGCTCGACGGTTCGGTGGAGTTCGAGGTGGCCGACGCCACCGATCTGACCGACTGGGCCGACCGGTTCACCACGATCGTGGACAGCGCTCTCTACCACTGTTTCCCGGAGGATCGGCGCGGCGCGTACGTGGCCGAACTGCACCGGGCGGCACGCTCGCAGTCCCGGCTGCACGTGCTGTGTTTCTCGGACCTCGTCCCCGAGGGGTTCCCGGGCCCGTTCCGGATCGGTGAGGACAATCTGCGCGACACGCTCACCGACGGCGGCTGGCACGTGCGCCGACTGGAACGCACCACCTACACCACCGCGATGACCCGCGCCGATTTCGAGGGCCTGGGTGATTCTCCGATCGCGGCGATCGCAGCATCGCTCGGCTACGACGAGCGCGGCCGCCTGCTCGCACCGGCCTGGCTCGCGACGGCCGAACGACGTTGAGCCCCATGCACACGGTGGCACTCGAACTGGTGCCACCGGAGCTCACGGCGGGTCGGGACCACGCCGTCCGGGAGGCCCGGTCGGCGGCGCAGTTGTGTGCCCGGCACGGCCTGGATCGACATGTCCGGCACGTCGTGCTGCCGGGTCTCGTCGCCGAGGACGGTGGACGACCGGTGCCGATGACACCGCGCATGGACGTGTGTGATTTCTGGGAGATCGTCGACGGCGTGTTCGACGGCGTGTCGGGCCTGTGCACGCAGGTCACCGTCTTCGACGACGCCGCCCGACTCGATGCGCGGGTGCGCCGGCTGCGGGACACCGGCGTCGACGGGGTCGTGTTCGTCGGCAAACCGCACGGGGCGACGGCGTCCGGTGTCACCGCGCTCGACGCCCTCACCCGCTACCACGACCGGATCGCCCGGCGCGGGGTGGTCGTCATGCCCACGCGGCGCGGCGAGGTCGACCGGTTCGTCGCCAAATGTGAACGGGGAGCGACGTTCGCGCTCACCCAGCTGCTGTACTCGGATCGGATCGTGGGGTTTCTGCGCGACGTGGCGGCCCGCACGATCCTGCGGCCGGAGATTCTGCTGTCGTTCGGGTTCGTGCCGGGCGTCGAGCAGCGGATCGGCTTGATCGACTGGCTGATCCACGACGACGGCAACGACGCCGCCCACCACGAGCAGGAGACGGTCGCCGTGCTCTCGTCCACGGACCCGGACCGGCGGCGCACCGCACTCGTCGATCTCTATCGGAGCGTCGTCGACGGCGTTCGGGGACTGGATTTCCCGCTGAGTGTGCATCTCGAGGCGCCGTACGGGATGTCGGATGCGGCGGGCGAGACGTTCGCGGCGATGCTCGCGCAGTGGTCGCCCGGGACACCCTACGGGGTGCGGCCGTGACCGGCGGCGGGCTGGGGCTCGAGGAGGCCCGCGCCCATCTCGCGTCGCAGCCGTTCAGTGTCCTCCTCGGTGCCCGGCTGGTCGCCTTCACACCCGAGCAGACGGTCCTCGAGATCGATTCGCGGCCGGACCTGCTCCAGCAGAACGGCTATCTGCACGGCGGCCTGCTGGCCTACGCGGCCGACAATGCCCTCACCTACGCTGCGGGCACCGCGCTGGGGCCGGCCGTCCTCACCGGCGGCGTGACGATCGAGTACCTGCGGCCGGGTCGGGGACGCACCCTCCGTGCCACCGCCCGCGTCGTCCACGCCGGGCGACGACGCGCCGTGTGCGCGTGTGACCTGGAGATGATCGCCGACGACGGCAGCAGCCGACTGTGTGCGGTCGCGCAGGGAACCGTGCTGGCGGTCGACGGCTCCCGCTGATCAGGCTTCGATCCCGCTCCACAACACTGCGACGACGGTATCGATGTCCACGGCCGGTTGTGTTCCCCCCGTTAATGTTTCGAGGTGAATCGGGGCGGTCGCCAACGTGATCACCGCTGTCGCATCGACCGTCGGGCAGATCTCACCGCGCGCGATACCCCGCTCGATGATCCCGGATGCATCAGAGAATCGATGGGTCCACAGCTCTTTTCGCTCTGCATCGACATCCGCGCCCGCCGTCGGCGCGACCGCGAAGCGCGCGAGTGCCCGGCCGACCGGGGTGTGGAGGAATTCACGCAGCGACCGAAGGAATGCCGAGAGGTCCGCGCGGGCGGAACCGGTATCGGGGACCGGGACGTCGACGGTGACGCGACTCAGTACGGCGTCGGTGACGAGCCGATCGAGCGTGCCCCATCGCCGGTAGATCGACGTCCGGTGCACATCGGCCCGCTTGCTCACTTCGGCGATGGTCAATGCCGCCGGATCGCCGGTGAGGAGTTCGAGGGTGGCCGAGTGCACGGCCTGCGTGACGTGCGCCCCACGGCGTTTCATGCGGTCACTCCTTCTGGTCCGCGGGTGTCGCACCATCCTCCCAGACCCCACCCGTCGCATTATCGCAACACTTGTTGCATTATCTATCGCAACTTGTGTTGCATTGCGCGTCGACGACGCCCACCGAGAAAGGTCACCACCGTGGTCCTACTCTTCGATGTCCTGCTGATCTCCGTATGCACGCTCATCGCGTGGTTCACGCTCTACATGCTGTATCGAACCTTCTGGTCGGACTGACCTGTTCCCCTCAGCGGAAGATGTGGCCGAAAACGGACACCTGGAACGTGTTCTCGCGATACTGTCCGGCTCGTACGGCCGATGCGCCACCGGTGTCGGCCGAGGTACCGGAAGGGAACGACGATGCAGTTCAATCTCGCCGACATCTTCGAGTCCGTTGCGGATGCGGTCCCGGATCGTGTCGCGCTGACGTACGAGGGCCAGAATCTGACGTACGCGAGCCTGGACGCCGAATCGAACCGGGTGGCGCATTTCCTTGCCGGAGCCGGGGTGGGCACCGGTGATCATGTGGCCCTGTTCCTGAAGAACAGCATCGAGCACGTCACGTCGATCCTCGGTCTGGTGAAGATCCGGGCCGTCCCGATCAACGTCAACTACCGGTACACGCCGGCCGAGCTGGAATACATCTTCACCAACTCCGACGCAGCGGCCGTCGTCGTCGAGTTGCCCGAGCATCAGCGCACGCTCGCGACGCTGCTCGACGCCTGCCCACTGGTGCGGACGGTGGTCGTCGTGGGTGATCCGGTCGACGAACTGGTTGCCGCCGCGGCAGCCCGGTCGATCCCGGTGGTGCCGTTCGCGGACTCCGAGAACGAGCCGTCCACCCGCGACTTCGCGGCCCGCTCCGGCGACGACGTGTACGTCCTCTACACCGGCGGCACCACGGGCTACCCGAAGGGCGTCATGTGGCGGCACGACGACTTCTTCCGCAAGCCCCTGTCGGGCGGCAACCCGTACGGCGAGGGCTGCCGGGCCGATCTCACAGAGGTCGCCGCGGCCGCCGAGGAATTCCCCGACATGGCGTTCCTCATCGCCGCCCCGCTCATGCACGGCGCGGCCCTGTACTCGCTGTTCACGTTCTTCACCCTCGGCGCCCGCGTCGTGCTGATGCGCGACTTCGACCCGAAGAAGGTCGTCGAGGGCATCGAGAAGGAACGCCTCCAGGTGATCCTCATCGTCGGTGACGGCATGGGCCTGCCGCTGGTGGACGAGATGGAACGCCGCAAGGACGACGTCGACTTCAGTTCCCTGTTCTCGATCACGTCGGGTGGCGCGATCTGGTCGGTGAGCGTGCGCGAACGCATGCTGGCGGTCAAACCGGAACTGTTGCTGCGCGACAACTTCGGCGCCTCGGAGTCCGGCAACGACGGCGCGTTCACCGTCGACGAGGACGGCAACCTGCGGATGGCGCCGTCCCCGAACATGACGCTCGTCGACGAACGGCTCGAGGAGATTACGCCCGGCTCCGGCGACATCGGCTACATCGCCCGCATCGGCAACGTCCCCCTCGGCTACTACAAGGACGAGGAGAAGACGGCCCGCACGTTCCCGGTCCGCGCGGACGGCGTCCGTATCTCGGTCCTCGGCGACATGGGACGCATCGAGGCCGACGGCACCATCGTGTTCCTCGGCCGCGGCTCGCAGTGCATCAACACCGGCGGCGAGAAGGTGTTCGCCGAGGAGGTCGAGGCGGCCCTGCACGCGCACCCGGCGATCTCCGACGCGCTCGTCGTGCCCCGCCCGGACGAACGGATGGGTCAGCAGGTCGCCGCCGTCGTCGCCGTCTACGAAGGTGCCGCCGAGCCGACGCTCGACGAGGTGCAGGAGCACTGCCGGAAGACGTTGGCCGGATACAAGATTCCGCGTTCGGTGGTGATCGTCGACGAGGTCAAGCGCACCCCGGCCGGCAAGGCCGACTACCGGTGGGCCACCGAAATGGCGTCCGCGTAGGGCCGCGACTGTACGCTGATCCTGCGCATTTCCTTTCGGGTGATCGCAGCAGAAACCCCCGGCCCGCACCGGTATGGCAGTTACCCGCGGAACCCGCCGGGGGTTTCGCGTGTCCGGCTCAGTATCCGACGGCGGGATCGATCGGGGCCAGCAGTTGCGTCCCGGAGACGAAGCGGCGCACGTTCTCCGCGACGTGATCGGCGTAGGCGGGGGCCCGCAGCGACGGCGGGTTGGAACAGTGCGGGGTGACGATCACGTTCGGCAGTGTCCACAGCGGATGACCGTCGGGCAGCGGTTCGGGATCGGTGACGTCGAGGCCGGCACCGCCGATCCGCTTGTCGCGCAACGCGTCCACAAGGGCATCGGTGTCGACGAGGGAACCGCGCGCCACGTTGATCACCCACGAGTGCGGGTGCAGCAACGCCAGCCGGTCCCGGTCGAGCAGGTGCCGGGTCGCCTCGGTCGCCGGGGCCGCGACGACGACGTGGTCGACGCGGGCGAGGACGTCGTCGGTGCGGCCGGCGGGCACGGTCTCGGCGGCCCCGTCGACGGGACGCCCGGATCGGGTCACGGCGACGACCGTGGCCCCGACCGCGGTGAGCATCGGGATCAGGGCCCGGCCGATGCCCCCGGCGCCGAGGATCGCGATCCGGGAGCCACGCAGGGTGCCGACCCGGTCGAAGAACTCCTGCTGCCGCCACGTGGTGGCCGACGCCTGTTCGGGCAGCGCCCGCACCCCGGCGAGCAGCAGGGCGAGGGTGTGTTCGGCGACCGTCGCCGCGTAGGCACCGGCCGCCGACGTCCACTGCACGTCGGGGCGGCGTTGCACGACACCGGCGCCGAACCACGCTTCCACCCCGGCGGACGGCAACTGCACCCAGCGGACCGCGTCGGGCAGTTCGTCGGGGAACTCCGCCGGATCGTTGCCCGCCCACACCAGGGCGTGGGCGTCCGGCAGCGGCACCACTGCGGCGCCGGCGCGGGTGATCGCGTCGGACAGCAGTGGGTCGGGGGCGGGTCCGAGTGCGACGGGGACGACGGTCATGCGGGGCCGCCCGGACGTTCGGGGCACGGCAGGTTCAGGAACGGCACGTTGGCGAGGAGATCGGTCGAGCACAGGGCGGCCGGCTGGTAGGGCGTGGTGAGCGCGCCGACGATCAGTGCCCCCACCGCCCCCAGCGAGCCCATGGCCCCCACCCCCAGGGATCCGAGGGCACCCACGGCACCCGCGCCGAGTGATCCGAGGGCCTCCGGGCCCGCGGACCCCGCCCCCAGCGATCCCAGTTCCGCCGACCCCAGCAGTTCGTCCAGGCCCAGGTCCTCCAGGGAACCCTGTTCCGCGCTGCCCGCGGCATCGTTTCCGCAGTCGGTGACGATCCGGGCCGACGACGGCGCCGAGCGGACCGCCTGCTGCCGGGGGTCCGTACCGGTCGCGGCCGCGGTGTTGTCGACGAAGCAGACAGCAGCGTCGATGTCGGTCACCTCGTAGCCGGCGGTGCAGGTGATCGACCGTCCCGGCTGCAGTGTGCCCGACGGGCAGGTGACGGCGGGGGCGGAACCGGATCCGGTGAAGGCGGTCTCGTCCACGCCGATGCCGTCGATCGGTACGCCGCCGGTGTTGGACACCACGAACCGGTAGGTGACCGTGTCGCCCGCCGTGAACACCCCGCCCGGTGACGCCGACTTCGAGAGCGAGAGTCCCGCCGCGGCCGGCTGGGCGAGGACGGCCGGAGTGGTGACCAGCGCAACCACGCCGGTGAGCACTGCGACGACCAGGATTCGGAAAGCTGCACCACATCTACGCACGCTGGAAACTCCTTTTCGTCACATGTGAGACAAATCGGGTTGGAACTCAGGTGCCACGCATTGCCAGCGGTTCGGAAGATACGCGATGTTCGCGACGAGCACGCGCGAATGACGCCGGAAGGAAGGGGTGACTCCGGACACGAGAAAACCCCCACCGGCATTACTGCTGGTGGGGGCTTCCGCTGTGCGCCCGAAGGGATTCGAACCCCTAACCTTCTGATCCGTAGTCAGATGCTCTATCCGTTGAGCTACGGGCGCATGTTCAACAATGTTGAGTTGTTACCAGTCCAACGAAGGACCAGTGTGGCGGAGGCGAGAGGATTTGAACCTCCGGTCCCCTGTAAGGGGGACAACTCATTAGCAGTGAGTCCCATTCGGCCGCTCTGGCACGCCTCCTTGGGGGCCGGCTCTCTCGAACCGCCGGGCGAAACATTACACATGGATCGCCAGTAAACGCAAAACGGCTGGTCACAGTCGTGTTCCCTAGCGGAGGTGGGCGTCGAACCAGTTGTAGATGCGGCGGCGGGCGTCGAGGATCGCGACGGCGAGGGGATCGTCGTCGGGGGCGTCGGGTCGGGGCACGGGCGGTTCGTCGGCGCGGTGGGCCAGGCCCGGGTAGTCGACGATGTTCGCGGCGACGTCGGCGCGGGCGACGGCGTCGCGGAGTTGCTCGATGTGATCGGCGGGGGTGTGGGGGTCGTCGGTGCCGTACAGGCCGAGCCACGGCGCCTTGAGTCGGGGGGCGGCGTCGAGGAGTGCGGGAATGTCGACGGCCAGGGGTTCGACGATGCCGCGCGCGGACACGCTGATCGCGGCGCCGACCGGACGGTCGGTGGCGACGAGCATCGCGGCGGTGCCGGCGTCGTCGAATCCGATGACGCCGATGCAGTCGGCGTAGACGCCGCGGCCGACGAGCCAATCGACGGTGGCGTCGAAGTCGTCGAAGAGGCTCCGGCCGAACACTTCGGTGTCGCTGTGCGCGGGTTCGCGGTGGAACAGGTGCGGCGCCGCCACGAGCCACCCCTCGGCGGCGAGCGCCCGCATGAGGTCGAGGAGGGCGTCGGTGAACACCCGGGATTCGTGCAGGACGACGATCCCGCCGCGGGCACGACGCTCCGGTTCGACGACAGTCAGTGGCACCCGTTCCCGCGACCGCGGATCGGTGTCGTCGTCGGCGCGCAGAGGCGCACTGTCCCGGAGGATGCCCGGCATGAAACCACTGTGGCACGACCGAGGCGTCAGCGCACGCATTCGTGGAGCGCATAATCGCATCGTGACCACTGTGACCCCAGCAACGCGCGCAGACCTCGCTTCCATCCCCACCTACGTGCCGGGCCGCAGTTACCCCGGGGCGATCAAGCTGGCCAGCAACGAGACGACGCAGGGCCCGCTGCCGGGCGTCGCGCAGGCCATCGCCGACGCCGCCGCGAACGCGAACCGCTACCCCGACAACACCGCGTCCGCCCTGATCGGCGCCCTGTCCCAGGCCCTGGGTGTGCCCGCGGAGAACATCGCCGCCGGCTGCGGTTCGGTGGCCCTGTGCCAGGAACTGGTGCAGATCACGTGCGGCGTGGGCGACGAGGTGATCTACGCGTGGCGCTCGTTCGAGGCGTACCCGGTGGTGACGAAGGTTGCCGGGGCGACGCCGGTGCCGGTTCCCCTCACCGTCGACCACGGCCACGACCTGGACGCGATGCTCGCCGCGATCACCGACCGCACCCGGTTGATCTTCGTGTGCAACCCCAACAATCCGACCGGCGCTGCCCTCGGCCGGGACGAACTCGAACTTTTCCTCGACGCCGTTCCGGCGCACATCGTCGTCGCACTGGACGAGGCGTACTTCGAGTACAACCGTTCCGGGGTCGACGGCATCGAACTGGCTCGCGGCCGGCGCAACGTGGTGGTGCTGCGCACGTTCTCCAAGGCGTACGGTCTCGCCGGTGTCCGCGTCGGCTACGCGGTGGCCGACCCGGAGATCGTGACCGCACTGGCGAAGGTGCACATCACGTTCAGTGTGAACGCGGTGGCGCAGGCCGCGGCGATCGCGTGCCTGGACGCGCGCGACGAACTGCTGGCCCGTACCGACGCGATCGTCGCCGAACGCGACCGGATGCGCGACGCCCTGATCGCCGCCGGCTACGACGTCCCGGTCACCGAGGCCAACTTCGTGTGGCTGCCGCTGCGCGAACGCTCCGCCGCATACGGTGAGGCCAGCGCCGAGGCCGGCGTCCTGATCCGCCCCTACGGCACCGACGGGGTACGGATCACGATCGGCGACCCGCACGAGAACGACGCGTTCCTCACGTTCGCCACGGCGGCGCCGGCGCGGGAGTTGGCGGGACTACCGGTCGTGGCACAGTAACGGCCCTCGGTCCGACGGGCTGCGCGCAGCACCCTGTGCGACGAGAACTGTCGCCGTCACCGGTCCCGCTGCGCCTCGAGTGCGGTCGTCCGCTGCCCGATCCACGAACGCATCTCGTCGATGCTGCCCTGCAGCGCGTCGGCGGTCAGACCGTCGCTGGTCGGGATGCTCGCGGCGAGGTCGTCGAGGATCCCGTCCGCCCGGCCGCTGCCGTACATCTGCTCGTACAGGTCCCAATAGGCTTGCTCGTAGACACCGGTGAACGCGTCCGAGTCGAGGAATCGCGTCTTCAACGTGTTCCCGCCCCGCATACCACCGCCCGGCATCCCACCCCCGGGCATCTGTGGCATGCCCTGCGGCACAGCCCGATCCACACCGGTACCGCCCGGGACGCCGGGGCGACCCCGACCCGTCTGCGGCATACCCGGCATGCCCCCGCCTCCGGGCGCGGCACCCATTCCCATCGAGACCGTGTCGTGCGGTCCGGCCTCGGTGCCGCCGGTCATCGCCAGGTTCAGGTCCCACGACACGACCGAGATCTTCCCGGTGCCGAGGTCGTACCAGAGGTAGTAGTTCTGGCCCGGCCCGGACATGTCGTCCCCGTTGATGAGGAGGTTCTGGGTGGCGAGGTAGCGGGCGAACGAGTCGACGTCCACCCAGTCGGCCAGGTGCGCGTCGAACTCCGCGTCGTCGGCGCTGTCGAGCCATTTCAGGAACGAGATGATCGGCTGCAGGTTTCCGGAGTCGACGGCGTTGATCTGCTTGAACTGGTCGGAGTACGACGACTGGTCGTCATCGACGTACACGAACCGTGAATTCGCCTTCGCCTTGTACAGGTAGCCGTCGGAGTCGAACAGCGAGTTCGCGTAGCCGTCGTCGGGATGCTCGAGCAGCAGCCTTGTGGCTGTGGCACTGCCGTTGATCATGTACTCCGAGTACGAGAAGCGTTGCGTCGGTTGACCGGTGGCCGCCGTCAGCGACAACGCCATCGCCTCGTTGACGACCGGGGTGCCCGGACGCACCGACAGTTCCGTGACGCCCTGGTAGGCGCGGCCGTCGGCGTACTCGTCGAAGCTGAGCAGCAGCGGCAGCGTCGTGGGATCGTCCGCGGACACCGATGCCATGCCCCCGCCCATCCCGCCGGGCGGCTCGAACCCCTCCGGCGGGGTGAACCCCTCCGGTACGGCCATGCCCTCCGGCAGGGCCGTACCGCCCGGCCCACCGGCGCCGTCACCGCGCAGACCCATGAGGGTGGAGTTGCCCTTCAACCGGACGGCTACGTCGCCGATGAGAGTGCCGTCGATCGTGACGGTGGCGTTCACCCACTTCTTGTCACCGGTCTTCTCGTACGTCGACAGCATGTCGTCGAGTTCGGCTGCCGGAATGTCCAGGGACAGCTCGTGCCCGATCGACGTGTCGAACAGGTCGACGGTGCCGGCGATGTTCTCCGTGATCGGAGATGCGATGACGGACACGTCACCGGTGATGTACGGGCGGATGCGTGCCGCACCGAACACGGTCGCCATGGTCGTCACGAAGACGACGAACACCACCAGCAGCTTCCAGTGCTGACGCAGCGGCTTCGGAATCCGCTGCCGGAGCCTGCGTTTCGGCGTCGGCGGCCGGTCGGGGTTCGTCGCGGTCATCAGATGTCCGTCTGGTCGTATCCGGTCAGGACCGTGACCCGTTGTCCGGCGTTGACCCCGCTGAGGGCGGCGATCAGTTCGGCCGGCTTGCGTCCCTTCTTCAGTTGGGCCGTGTAGTACAGCTCGTGCAGCGCACCGGCCCGGACCGCCTCGGTGGACACCAGCTCGAACTCGGTGCAGTACCGGATCAGGGTGTCCTCCACGAGAGCGGCGTATTCCTGCTCCGGCGGCACCTGCACCTTGACGACCTGCCGCTGCACGTCGAGCTCGAACCAGTTGAACTTGCTCATGATCAGCATCACCAGGCAGACCGCGGCGGTCGCCGCGATGGCCAGCAGATAGAACCGGGTGCCCGTCGTCATGCCGATCGCCATCACCAGGAAGATGAAACCGACGTCACGAGTTTCCTTGATGGCGTTACGGAAGCGGATCACCGACAGTGCGCCGACGAGCGCGAACGCCCGGGCGATGTTGGAGCCGACCACCAGCATGATGAGCGAGACGATCATGCCCACCATCACGAGCGTCTGCACGTAGGACTGGCTGTAGGAGACGTTCTTGTGGGTGTACCGGTACACCCAGCCGACGATCGCGGACAGCACGAACGACAGCGCCAGTGAGACGATGATGTCGAACGCGGTGAACGTGCCGCTGAGGTCCTGTAGGTCGAAATTCATATCGGTCCTGTTCGAATTGTTACGGGGAAAGTCGGCGGGCTGCCGTGAACATGTCGGCGGGAGCCATCTCGGTGGCACCGCCCGGGAGCACCAGTTCCGGTGCGCCGGAACGAGACCGCGGTGCCATCCCGAACGCCTCCACCGACTGGCAGTACTTGGAGACACGGATCACCGACATGTCCAGCCGTGCCGTCATGTCGGTCGCCCAGTAGGGCACCCGCTCGTTGGCCTTGAGTTCCACCACCGCCAGCTTCGGGGGGACGATGAAACGGTTCTCGCCGCCCGACGCGAAGTGGAAGTCGCGGTCCCGGCCGTGGATCCGGTGGTCGATCGTCACCCGCAGCCCCAGGTCGGCGTCGCGGCCGACGAACGCCTCCCGCAGATAGCCGGTAGTGACCGTGGGACGCAGGTCGAGGTTGCCGATCAGGGTGGTCACCTCGTTCACGAACGGTCGTTGCGCCGGGGCGCAGACGATGTCCTCTCGATCGTTGAGCCAGCGCTGGGCGGTGCTGTACGGCAACGCGATCCGACGCTTCTGCGTCACCCGGTCGACCCGCTGCTTGATCTCCACCTGGACCGGAGTGTCGTCGGTGCAGTCGGCCGGCTGCCCGTACAGGCGCAACCGCAGCTTGCGCCGAAACTTCAGGCCCTCGATCTTCTCCCAGTAGAAACGCAGGCTCGGGGTGTCGTAGTACAGCGACGTCACCGGGTAGCCGCCGTGCGGCGAGTACGGGTCGGTGTCCATCCGTGCCGCGAGTTCATGCCGCAGTTCGGGAACCCGCAGCTCGTCCACGAAGTACTTGATCTCGTACCGGTTGAACGCATGCAGTTTGCTGGCGGTCTGCGCATAGGACCCGCTCATCGGGTGCGGCCTCCTGACGGGTGTCGGCAAGTTGAACGCCACCACTACACCCGGCGAACCTCACAGAAACTTCCCGGAAGTCTGGCAATCTCCTGGGAACGTACGGGTGAAACCGCAGGCGGTGGCGTGCAGCTCCCGGCCGTCACGTCCGGGTGTTGGGCATGTGCTTGTGCGGCCCGAAGAAGCCGACGTGCACACGGGCGGCGTCGTGTTCGACGTGAAAGTAGATGCGGGGGGCAAGATTTCCGCCGCCGGTGGCGATCTTGATGTGCGAGCCCATGTAGATCCGGCCACTGGGGTGCACGTCGGTGGCGACGGGCAGCAGTCGGGCGATGTAGAACTTCGACCGGGTCGACACCACCGTCGATTCCTGCATGGCGAGCTTTCCGGACGTCGCGTTCCAGACGAGCGGGTTCCCGGAGCACTGGCACCAGTTCCAGAAGTCCCGGGTATCCGGACAGGTTGCCAGGTCGGTGGCGTATGCGTGCAGGGCGCGCAAGGCTTCCCACGTGCGCTGCCCCCACGCGCCGGCGGTCACCGCCGAATCGAGGTCCTCGACGTCGCGCAGCGCGGCATCGGGGATGACGAGCCGGTCGGACAGATACCGGCGCGCCTTGAGGATCGCGTCGCTGGGGGTGGACGCCTCCGCCGGCGGCCGGTCCTGCAACTCGGGCGAACCCCAATAGTTCTCATAGTGATTCAGCTCGTCGAGCTGTCCGATCGCATGGTCGAGTCGGCGTTTCAGATCGTCGGCGCGGGCCGTGATCTCGGCCTTCTCCCGCATCAGGATCTCGTAGTCGAGGACGTGCCCGAGGAGTTCCTCCTCCGCGGCGTGCAGCCGCACCCGCAGTTCGTCGATCTCGTCCTCCGCGAGTTGCAGCAGGTCGGCGTCGTCCGAGGTGAAACCGGCCTGCGCCGTCTTCAGCAACGACTTGGCCGCCCCGAAACTCGTCGGCGGCCGGACGATCGTCGACACCGGTCCCAGACGGCTCGCGATGATCGCCGACGCCAGTGTGCGGGAACCCAGATAGCGGTCGGCGGTGACGTAGCGGTGCCGCCAGCCGTCGTGACGGACCGCGGGATCGACGTCCTCGAGGTAGATGCGGAACGCTCCGCTGCGGACACCGTGCTCGTCCCCCAGCGCCTCGGTGAGCGCAGCGGCCGCGGTGTCGTCGACGACCGCGACGGTCGCGATACCCGCTGCTCGTTTCGCGGCCCGGTCGACGATGTCGTCGAACGTGTACGAGCCGTGCCGGACGGCCGTGAACCGTTCCTCGTCCTCGGCGAACACGACGATCGGCAGGACACGATCGAACGCACTGATCGTCTCGGCCAGCTCCGTCCCGGCCCGCACACCGGTGTACCGCCGCGGCGTCACCGTCAGCGGGGTGGGGCCGACGGCCGGAGTCCCACCGGCCTCGACGAGGGCCCGCACCATCCGGGGTGCCGCCGGCGCCAACCGTTGCACGTCGACGTCCCCGACGACCTCGAGATCCACCCAGAACCACGTGATCGTGCCGTCGTCGCCGTTCTCGTCCCACGAACGGAGCGTCGTCTGCCAGCGCACACCCGATGCCGACGCCTCCGCGAGCGTCGCCCGGTACGCGCTCGACACCACGCCGTCACCGGTCGCGGACGACACCGCCGCCTCCAGTTCCACCGGCCCACCGTGCCGCGACACGACGCACCGCTCGAGCCCCTCCGACGACACGTCGATCGCCCCCGAGCTCTTGTCCTTCACCCATCCGGCGAAGGCGACCGCCGCCGTATCGGACGCATTCGGTGCACGGTCCGACCAGATCGCGCGGTACACGAGCGCCACGATTCCCCCTCCTCGCACCGGGCGGACCCCAGTCCGTCCAACTGATCGGACCCCTGTCCATCACATTATGGTGTGCCCCGGCGCACACGGCACGGTTCACGGCACCGCCTACGATCCATCGACAGGAACGGATCGGCCGCGGTGACGTCGAGTCGGCCACCACCGGATCCGTTCCTCACCCACCCGAGCGCACCCTGCACTCCACACGGACGAGGAGACTCCACTGTGAACCCCGAACGCATCGTCATCGTCGACGGCGCCCGCACCCCTGTCGGCAGCTTCGGCGGCGTCTTCAAGGACACCCCCGCACACCAGCTCGGTGCCGTCGCCGCGAAGGCCGCACTCGAGCGCTCCGGCATCTCCGGCGACGAGATCGACGAGGTCGTCATGGGCTGCATCGGGCAGGTCGGCCCCGACGCCTACAACGCCCGACGGGTCGCGCTCACCGCCGGCCTCCCGGCGTCCGTGCCCGCGTACACCGTCAACCGCCTGTGTGGGTCCGGCCTGCAGGCGATCTGGTCGGCGGCCATGCAGATCCGTTGGGGTGCAGCAGAACTGGCCCTGGCCGGTGGTGACGAGAATATGTCGCGCATGCCGTTCTACGACTTCGGCGCCCGCTCCGGATACAAGCTCGGCGACCGCACCCTCGTCGACGGCACCGTCGGCATGCTCACCGACCCGTTCCACAACATCCACATGGGTGTGACCGCCGAGAACGTCGCCCGCACCTACGGCATCAGCCGGGAGCAGCAGGACGAGTTCGCCGTCGAGTCGCAGCGACGCGCCGCCACCGACGCCGCGCAGGCCGCGTTCGCCGAGGAGATCACCGCCGTCGAGACCGGCGGCCGCAAGCCCGTCACCGTCACCACCGACGAGCACCCCAAGCCGAGCACCACCGTCGAGACGCTGGCCCGACTGCGTGCCGCGTTCGTGCCGGACGGCACCGTCACCGCCGGCAACTCGTCCGGCATCAACGACGGCGCCGGCGCGGTCGTCCTGGGCACCGAGTCCGGGATCCGGGAGAAGGGCCTCACCGGCCTGGCCGTCATCGAGTCCGTCGCCACCGCCGCCCTCGAACCCGACCACATGGGGTACGCGCCGGTCCCCGCGCTCGCCAAGCTGTTCGAGCAGACCGGCACCACCCCCGCCGACATCGGCACCTTCGAGGTCAACGAGGCGTTCGCCGCGCAGGCCGTCGCCGTCGTCCGCGACGCCGGACTCGATCCCGCCAAGACCAACCCGTACGGCGGCGCCATCGCCCTCGGCCACCCCGTCGGAGCCACCGGCGCCATCCTGACCCTCCGCGTCGCCAAGGACCTCGTGCGCCGCGACCTCGAACTCGGTGTCGTCACCATGTGCATCGGCGGCGGCCAGGCCCTCGCCGCCCTCATCCGCCGCGTCTAGGTACAGCCGGCCAAGACGTCGACAGCGGGCGTGTCGGCTTGATGTGAAGAGAACCTCCGAGTGGGGTGTGGCTTGTCCGAGGCCCACGTCCACTCGGAGGTTCTCGTGCCCCTCGTAGTGCCAGCACCAACTATCCCGCAAGTACATCTCCATCTGACTTGCACAGGTTGCCGGGGATTCCCTCTGCCGGTTGATATTTGCGTTGGCAATAGAATCGCGAGTCAGCGATTTGGGGTACCAATGGGTCGGTACGATCGCCGGTTGTGGCTGCCTGTATCCGTAAGGTTCGGACCGCGCCCTGGCTCGAACATTGCGTCCGCTGCAGGAAATCATCGTGACTCGTCGGCCACCTACACCGCCGCAGGCCCCCGACTCTGCCGCTGTCCTCGCCGCACTGGGCCTACCGGGGCACTGAAGCTCCGCAAGTCAGGTGCCCAGTCGAAACCGATGGACGGTTTCGCGTCATCCAGGGGTTCAACCGCACCTATTGCTCTCAGCACGTCCGGGTCCAGTCACGGGCGATCTCGAAGACTCGCGAGTGCCGACGAGCAGAGGCCGTCGACCGGTGCGGTCGACGGCCTCTGCGGTGCGGCTCGGTCAGCGTGTAGCGGGCACCCGCGGACCTGCAGTGATGTCGACGTCGTCGACCTTCGCCGCCGGAACCGGCAGTTGAACGATATTTCGTGGGACAAGGAATACTGCGACGAGGCTGGTGATTGCGATACAGGCACACAGGATCCATGCCAGGTGCATGCCCGTCGCCGAGTACAAGGGAACACCGTCGGCAACCCGAGCAACGTTCGAGTTCAAGACGGTGAACACGGCAACGGGCAGAATCGCACCCATCATGGACTGGCTGGTTGCGACGATGCTTGCCGTTGATGCCTGCAGTTGCGGCGGCACGGCCTGCATCTGGAGGTTCGGAATGGAGCTGTAGGCCAGGCCCGTTCCGAACCCGGTGATGATTGCGCCCACCAGAACAACCCATCTGGTGTCCATCCCTGAAAGGACGACGAACGCGCCCGTGGCCAGCAACGTGGCACCCAATGCAAGGAGGATGCGGGGGGTGAGTCCACGGCCGATCATCACACCGACGAGAACACCGCCGATGACTTGCGCGACACCCAGCGGCGATTGGATGAGCGCGAAGCCTCGGGCGTCGACGCCGAAGCCGTATCCGAGGCCCAAGGACGCGGATGTCATGCACATCAACGGAAGGATTGTCGAGCTCACCGTGGTGGAGCCGTACGCTGTACCTGCGGCGATTGCGGTCAGACCAATGGGCCGGCGAGTCAGCAGTCGCAGATCGATCAGCGGTTCACTGATGACCGTCGCGGAGTAGATCCAGAGAGCAGCCAGAACAGCGCCGAAGAGGAACAGGCCCAACGTTTTTCCCGATGCCCACCCCCAGTCCACTCCAAAACTTACCGCGACCAGGACAGCTCCGATGGCGCCGCCCAACAGCGCGGCACCGATCAGATCGATCTTGGATCGAAGGCGGTACGTCGACTCGTCCGTCGAGAGCTTGATGCAGATTCCCGCCACGACCAGGATGATCGTGAAGAACCAGAAAAGCGACCGCCATCCGTAGCCGTCGATGAGCCAACCTGTCAGAAATGGCGTAGCGATGCTGACAATGCCCATGCCGCTGGTGGCGAGGGCAACCGACATGGCGACAGTCTTCGCCGGATAGACGTCGCGAATGAGCGAGTATGTGAGGAACATGCACGAGACGAGCAAGCTCGACATCGCTCGCCCGATGAGTAGCAGTGCGAAATTCGGGGCCACTGCGGAGACAAACGAACCGGCGGCCGCGATGAAAACGCAGAGGAGCAGGACGCGACGTTTACCGACCATATCGGCGATCTTTCCCAAAGTGGGACTGATTACCGCAGCAATCAGAAGAAATGCGGTCTGAACCCAGCCGCCCTGATCGGTGTGAAAGTGGGTCATGATTGCCGGCAGCCCAGTCGAGATCATGCTGGCGTTCATGGTGAGCGCTTCGAGAAGTACGACCAGCGATATCAGAGAAAAAATCAGTCGGAGAGACCACCCCTGTTCAGGGGGCTGGGGCGCGGAGGCTCCAGTTGATGCGCTGTGTGTCATCGATGTTCCTTACACTCGTAGGTGAAGTACCTCGTGAGAATCGCGTTGTGGATGTGCCCGGGCAGACACGGTGACAAGAGCCGGACGCATCCCTGGTCAGGGCAGCTCGGCAGAACCAGCGGCCCGGTCCGCACGAACCGCCTCGGGCCACTGATCGAGATATGGGATGTGATCACGTGTCGAGAACACGACGGCAAGGTTGTCCATCGATGTCACGTTGCGCACCAGGTGCGGGCAAGAAGAAATAGAGAGACCGATACGCGGCCGAGAAGCTCCCCAGGGCCCGTAATGCGACCGCCGTACTAGGGCTTTTCGGCGGCCTTGCCGGATTTGATCGACCGGACGAACCGAGCACACGACTCGATGGAAGCAATGGACACGCCGTGATCGGGGTAGATCAGCGGCCACGTGTGTCCTTGATCCGCAATCACTTCCAGCGTGCATGTGACGTTCGCGGTCGCGAGTTCCCGAGTGAGTCCGAGGGCGTCACCGACGAGCGCCTCGTTGCCGCCGACCTGGATCAAGGTGGGTGGGAAGTCGGTGTGGTCAGCCAGCAACGGTGAGACCAACGGGTCGCCCGTGGGGGCTCCCTGAAGATAGTCGTCCCGCGCCGACTCCGCGTTTGCCAGCGGGAAGAAGACGTCGGTTGCGGTTTCGTAGAAAGGCGACGAACAGCGCAGATCGAGCCACGGCGACAGCAGCATCAACCCGTCGGGAGCACGTCCGTAGCCGGCGCCCACGGCGACGACCAACGCTGCGGCCAGACCGGCACCCGCCGAATCGCCGGCGACGACGATCGGCCCGGACATCGCCGACGTGATCTCCTCGTAGACTGCAAGGGCATCGCGCAATCCGGCCGGGAACGGGTTCTCCGGCGCGAGCCGATACCTCGGTACGACAATCGTCGCTTCGGCGCCCGCCGCCAGCGTCGCGACATAGGCGTTGTACGCCTCCGGACTGCCCATGCGGTAGCCGCCCCCGTGCAGGTAGAGGACGGTGGCCCGGTCTCCGGCGCGGATGGTCCGGCACGGTACGCCGGCGAAGTCCGTATCATCCGCCGTGACTCCCAGCGCGGTGTCGATCTCGGTCGCGGCGAACTTCGCACGGCGTTCCAGCAGCTCCGGGCTCGCCGGTGTACCGTCCCGTTCGGCGGGCAGCAAATCGCATAGTTTCGTCGACATGTGTTCTCCCGCAACTATTTAGGAATCAATGATCACGAGCGTGCAATCTCGACGAGCTTGTCCGGATGGCGAATTTCGACTGTCCGGCGAAGCCCCTCGCGCCAGTTCACCGTGCACGGTCCCGTGATGGACATGCGTCGACTCGTGTCCGCGATCGAACCCCGCAGTGTCCCCTCGATCGGGACCACAGCGACGTTCGCATCGACGCCCATCAACTCGCCGGCGTATGCCGCCCACTCCTGGACACTGACCGGTTCGTCGCCGGCCCAGTTGACGATGGTTGCAGGGACCGTCGCTGCTTGAAGCAGGCTGCTGACCTGGCTGTTGATGTCGTCTTCGAAGATCGGGCTGTACATGCACGGGTCCCAACGCGTGGTGATCTGCCGTCCGGCGGCGATCGCGTCGACGTGCAGGGCAGGCAAGCCACCGTTCGGTCCGTACGATGCGTTCATACGCGCGATCGTCACCGGCACTCCGAAAGCCCGCGCGGCGAGGCGCGCGGTTGCCTCTTGGCCGATCTTCGACACCGAGTAGGTGGGGCTGTGGGTGCTGTTGCACTCGCCGAGCGGCGACTCCTCGGTGAACACGTACATCGGGTCGTCCTGCGGGCGGTAGACCGAATGAGTCGACATCACCAGTGCGCCACGTGCATTCCGGCAGTGCTGAAGCAGCAGCCCGGTGCCTTCGGCGTTGTCGCGGAGAGCCGTGTCGTAATTCCAGCCCGGAGCCTGATTCGCTGCCAGATGCACGACATATGTGAAGTCCGTCGGCAGGTCTGCGAACTCGCCGCTGCCGACATCGCCCTTCACCGGGGTGATCCCCACGTCGACGAGCCGCTGCCGGTCTTCCGGCTTACTGAACCGCGCCAGCCCCCAGACCTCGTTGTCTGCGCCCAGCTCGCGCGCGATCGGGAACGCGATCTGCCCGGCCGCCCCTGTCACCAGGATCTTCTCACCGCTCAGCATTCTTCACTGACCTCACAGATGTACGGGACGAGTACCGGCTCGTCGTGTCTCGGATTTGCCGCGCCCGATGGTGAGCGCAGGTGCAGATGCGCGGGCGCAACTGCGCCCGCGCATCCGCGATGATCACCAGAGTTGATCGGTGTACTTGTCTGTTCCGACCTCGGTCGGAACGAACGGCGACGCGAAGGTGACTCGCCCGGCACCGGACTTCTCGATGTCGGCGGCGTAGTCGACGATGTGCTGCCAGCCCTCGACGGGGTCGCCCTCGAGGAAGCACAGCTGCATGATGCGCTCGGTGGTTCCGCCGTCGTTACCCATCTTCATCGGCACGTTGTGATCGGCAGGCCATGGCTTCATCCGCCAACTGCTCACCAGGTCGACAGCACCGGTGCCCAGTAGCGCCTTGACCGGTATGCCATTGATGGTCTCGATGGCGGCAGTGCGGTCTACGCCTTCGGCCGGCTCGATCATCATCGCGACAAGCCCGCGGTAGTTGTGGTCGAGCGCGAGTTCGAGGGGCACTCCGTCTGCCTGCGCCGAGACGGTCGAGTCCGGCAGATACTGGCTGGTGTGCACATGCTCGCGCTCAGGGAAACCGCGGCCGGCGGCGTACAGCTCGCCGACCTGGGTGCGGGCCCACGCCTCGGCCTCTTCCATCTCGGGCTCGTGGACCCAGTATGTCGCGAGGTACGAGCCGTCCTCGGTCTTGGTCGCGACCGGACCCGTCTCCGGGAAGCGCAGATCCTTGAGGTGCTTCGGCGCGACCCAACGGCGCCCGGCGAACCAGCCGGGGCCGATCATGCAGCCCGCGTAGATGTGATCCCGCTCGTACCAGCGGTTGTAGGCGACTTCGTGCCCACGCGTGGGGTCGACCATCGTGAAGAGCATCTGGCCGATCTTGACCGGTGCCTCCGTCATCTTCTGTCTCCTTGTCAGTAATGAATGCTTGCCGGCAGCACGGCCTCAGTGCGAGGTGACGAGGCCTTCGAGCCTGCCGTCCCCACGCCAGTTCTCGAGCAGTTCGAAGTACTGGAAGCCCGGCACGTAGACACCGGAGACCAGCGGGTTCCGCGCGTCGGCAATCTTTCCTTCGTTGTTGTAGAGACCGGGGGTGCAGGTGAGCAGCCAGTCGGCGCGGGTCGCGGTCTGATCGCTCATGACCTTGCCCCAGGCTTCCTCGGCTTCGGCCGTCGGCTCGATCGTCCGCACGCCCGACGAGACGCACTGGTCGATCAGATACATCATGTGGGCCGCCTGCTCCTCGATCAGGTGGGCGATGTTCGTGATGGTCGCGGTCTGCGTGAAGCCGAGCAGGAACAGATTCGGGAAGTCCTTCGACAGGAATCCGTGCAGCGTGCTGATTCCATCAGCGAATTTCTTCGACAGCCGGTTCCCGTTGCGGCCGAGCACGTCATAGCCCGCCTTGTCCGTCCACGTACGTCCGCCCTGGAAGCCGGTCGCGTAGACGATCAGGTCGAACTCGCGTTCCTGACCGTCCGCAACGATCCCGGTCTCGGTGATCCGCTCGATCGGTGTGCTCGCCGTGTCGACGATGTCCACCGAGTCCTTGTTGAACGCGGGCAGGTACTCGTCACTGAAGCCCGGACGCTTGCACATCGTGCGGTAGTAGGTCTTGAGCTTGTCGGCCTTCGACTTGTCCTCGACGACGGCGTCGACCCGGTCGCGGAGCATCTCGTTCCACTCGTAGTCCGAGCGTTCCAACGCATCGACGTACTGCTCGAGGGTCGGATTCTCCCCGCCGGCCGAGTACACAGCGTCCATCTGGTACTTGGCGAACTTGACCCAGCCGTCGTCGACGTCGCTGACCGTGGCACGGTCCTGCACGCACTTGTCGAACGCCGCGCGGCGCTCCCGCTGCCATCCTGGCTCGAGCGATTTGAACCAATCGACGTCCGTCTGCGCGTTCTGGCGCGGCATCACCTGTGTGGGCGTGCGCTGGTAGACGACGACCTCGTCGGCGTACTCCGCGAGCTGTGGGATCACCTGCAGGCCGGTAGCGCCGGTGCCGATGATCGCGACCTTCTTACCGCGCAGACGGTCGAGGTTTCCGCTGTCGTCGCCACCTGTGTACTCGTAGTCCCAGCGGCTCGTGTGGAAGCTGTGACCTGCGAAGGTGCCGATTCCGGGGATGCCGGGCAGATGCGGACGCATGAACAGACCGCTCTGGGTGGCGACGAAACGCGCCCGGAACTCGTCGCCGTTGTCGGTCCGAACGATCCAACGAGCAGCGTCCTCGTCCCACTCCATGCCGGTGACACGCGTCTGGAACAGGGCGCGGTCGTACAGACCGTACTTCTGAGCCAACGACTGGCAGTACGCGAAGATCTCGCTGCCGCGGACGTACCGCTCGGTGGGAACGTAGCCGGTTTCCTCCAAATACGGCAGGTAGATGTATGATTCGACGTCGCATCGGACGCCGGGATACCGGTTCCAATACCAGGTTCCGCCGAAGTCGCCGGCGACGTCCAGGATCTTGTAGTTCGAGACCCCGATCTTTTCGAGTTCGATTCCTGCGGTCATCCCCATGAACCCGGCACCGACCACGAGCACGTCCAGATCAAGTGACATCGGACCTGCCTCGCGCGGACCGTCGACGTGCGGGTCGGCGTCGAACTCCGAGAACTTGCCGGTGAAGTCGATCGCCTGGAACTGGTCGGCGCCTTCCTTCGTCAGTCGCTTGTCGCGCTCGGCCGCATACTTCTCGCGGAACAAGTCCAGCCGATCGACTTTGCGGGCGGGGACGAAGGAATGAGGATCGGCGATACCGACATTTCGATCATTCATAGGGGTGAGTCCTAAAGGGAGTCTTTGTGCGTGGTAGCGGAGCCGAGGTCTCGTTCGACGTGGACCGAGCTCACCAAGCAGTGCCTGCGGGGATGAACATGAACTCGACCCTGTTGCCATCGGGATCAGCGACGAAGACGTACTGCGCGGACTGAGGATCGTCCAGCCCGACGCGGGTGTCGGGCACGAGCGTGCCGCCGAACTCCACCATCGCCTCGGCGGCGGCATCGATGTCGTCCGCGAAGAACGACAGATGGGTGAGTCCGAGATTGTTGCGACGGTGGTGGGGCTTGCCGATCACACCCGGCTTGCTGTACGCCAACAGTTCGAACCGCAGCCCGTCCTTCTCGATAATGGTCGCGGTGAGGCTGCACGGTGCGTCCACCTCGGGGATCTGCTCGTCGAGTTCGTAGTGAGCCATCTCAGTGAAGCCGAGACCGTCCCGGTAGAAGCGGAGAGCGCGCTCCAGATCCGACACACAGAGGCCGACGTGGGAGGAGCGGTAGGTACTGGCAGCTGCATTCTGAGTCATTGCGGCAATTCCTCTCGATCCGAATCAGTGAGTGGTCGTCGATCAGCCGACGGCGACCGGGGTGACGGGGCTTGCGGTACCGCCGGTGATGTTGAGCGCTCCGATGGTGAGCAGGAACTCGTGGCACTTGTCGCCCGCCAGTTCCTCGAGGTCGAGGTTCTCGACGAGGTGGATTCCGTTGTCGACGAGCAGCACGATGTGTCCGCCGAGGTACACGTCCTGATCGAACGGGATCGCCTCGACTGCCGAGTTGTCCGCCCCCACCAGCGCGACGTCGCACTCGGCGAGGTAGGTGGCCGCATCGATGCCGATCCCCGGCTGGGGAAGCAGCTCGCCCTGCGACTGCATGAAGTCCTCGAGCCATCCGGTGCGGATCAGCACGAGGTCGCCCGGGGCCAGGGCGATGCCCTGCTGGTCGAGTGCCTGCGTCAGCTCTTCGCGGGTGATCACATGCCCAGCGGGGAGAACGTCGACACCCTTGGACGCCGCGACATCGATGAGCACGCCGCGACCGACGATCGGACCGACGTTCTCGATTCCACACTTGTCGGCACCGGAATACGGGCTGACCCCGTCATGCGGATGGCCGTTGTAGATCTTGTTCTCCGAGTACACGTGACACAGCGCGTCCATGTGAGTCGAGGTGTGCGACGGCATGATCAGCTGATCCTCGTGGGCGCCGACGCCAGGAACACCGCCGTTCGCGCGCGCCATGGCCTCGTCGCTGTGATTGGTCATCGTCAGTCGCTGTGGGGTGCCGCGGTACTCCATGTTCGGAACACCGGACCGCTGGATCGGAATGCCGAGGCTGTATCGCTTGCCCGTCCGAGGAATTCGCAGAGCCGCCAGCACGGTCTCCTGCGTCAGCAGATTGAGCGCACCCTTTTCATCCGATTCACCCCATCGCCCCCAGTTCGACTTGCGTGCACTCACATCGGCTCCTTGTCCGTCGATCATGTCGATTTTCCCGGCGATTGTTTCCTGGCGAAGTCGGCGCATTCACACGCTTCTCGCACAGCGGGACTTTGGTATGAACGGGGACACTCGACCGGGGTCGCCGTGACCAGAGTCACTGTAGCCAGCGGCTACTACTTCGTCAACAAGTTGTGTGAACCAGTGCTCACAGAAGCAGTTCAACCCAACTGCCAAGGGCGGCAGGCGCACCCGTTCCGGGCTATGAGCTCGCAGTATCCGTCAATGAACGCCTCCTCAGCCGTCAGCGGTCATCTGTGTACACATACAGCGGCGTAGCGCCGGCCTCTCACGGTCGGTCGACGCCACGATGCCGCCCACGCCTGCGCCCGACCTGTCTCCGGAGAGGGTGGCGAGTTCCTTCGCCGCCGGATGCGGATTCCGGAAGCGGCACGGCGAATGGATTCGCAATGATTGTCACCGAATCCGTTGCGTGACAGGTCAAATGCGTGTTCAACGTGTGCGCGCACCCGAAGCTCCAGCAGGCCAAAACGATTCCGAAGTCTGCATCGGCTTCCCCGAGGCGGAGCTCGACCGCCGGCACCAGTGATCGTCGACCACATCGACAGCCACGAGGAGGATGTCGACGTCGAGCCGATCTGCAGGGTTCCCACCGAGCGCCTACCACGTCACTCGGAAGGTGTGGTTGCAGTGCCGCCGTGGGGACATCGTGATGGCTCGGTGCACCGTTGAACGGCTGACAGGTGAACTTGGTCTATGACGACATAGCTGCAGGCTCCGCGTCCTACCCGGTGGTCGTCATCGGCCTGCTCGCCCGACGCGCTCGGCCGCCGATTCAGGAACGAGCGAAATCGATCACGGCACGGCCGCGCAGTGAGCCGTCTCGGAGCTTGTCGTAGGCCGTCTCGATCTCGTCGGGCGAGAACACCTCGACCGGGCTCTGGATCATTCCGCGCCGAGCCAGCACCATCACCGATTCGAGATCGCTCACAGTCGATCCCTGATAAGTGAATATCTCGCCGTCACGCGGCAGCAGGTGGAACCACTCACCGGGCGTCGCGAGACGCCCGCCGCCCGCGCCGATCAGACCGTACTTGCCGCCGGGCCGCACGGCGGCGATACCGGTGGCGATGGTCTGGTCGGTCCCGACGAAGTCCAGGAGCGCGTCGGCTCCTCGGCCGTCGGTCAGCTCGCGGATCCGGTCGAGAGTCGAGTCGTTCACGCCCTCGAACGTCTCGTGGGCACCGAGTTCTCGCGCCATCGCCAGCTTCTCCGTCGACATGTCGACGGAGACCACGAAGGCGGGACTCACGGCGCGGAGGAACTGGACGGCAAAGGATCCCAGCCCGCCCGCACCGAACACGACGACGGTCGACTCAGGCGTCAACGATCCCCGGATGCGGTCGACTCCGTGGTAGGCGGTGGAGCCCGCATCGCCGAGCGGAGCGGCATGGATCGGGTCGAGCCCGCCGAGTGGAACGATGTCACGTGCATTCTTCACGAGTACGAAGTCGGCGAGTCCGCCGTCATCGCCGAACCCGCGGCCGGAGGATGCATTGCTGCAGTTGTTGGGGGCGCCACGCAGGCAGTACCAGCACCGTCCGCAACTGCTCGCAGGCAGGACCACGACGGGCTCGCCCACTCTCAGATGATCGACGCCCTCGCCCAGTACGGCGACCTCTCCGGCGATCTCGTGACCGAGACTGAACGGGAACTTCCACCCAGCCGGTTCGACCGCGGCCGCAGGCATCTCCTGCATGTCGAGATCGGAACGGCACAGTCCGACGGCAGACACCCGAAGCACCACCTCCCCCGGACCCGGTGTCGGTTCGGGAACCTCGTCCCATGTCGGTGCAGTCAACGGTGCCATTATCCTGAAAGCGCGCATTCCTCAATCCTTTTCATCGACGGGGATTCCCATGTGCAGCGAGATCGATGGCGGAACTCTTCGTCAGGGCCGACTATCCGGAACGTCGGATGTGTCCACCAGGGCCATGAGTTGACGGTATCCGTCGATGAACTCTTCGGAAGCCGCCAACGATCTCGCGTCCGCGTGCACGCACAGTGACGTGGCGCCGGCATCTCGTAGCCGGTCGACATCGCGATGCCACCGTGCCACCGACGCGGCGTCGTCGAGGTCGACGGCGGGCGCCTCGACCTGAATCTCGATCTCCGACAAGCTTCTGCCCGCTCGCTCGAGCTGGTCGCCGAGGTCGTCGACCGCGGCTCCGAACGCGTCGACGCCGTCGATCGCCGGAGTCCTGATCGCGTCGGACACACCAGGGTCGGCGATGACCGGACACCATCCGCTACCGAACTGCGTGACCCGACGCCGCGCCGCCGCACTGTTCCCGCCGATCCACACCGGCGGATGAGGGCGCTGAACCGGTTCGCGCAACCGCATCTCACCTGTGCCGCCGAAGTCGGCGCCTACGACCGGGGTCGACGGATCGGTCCAGATTCGGCACAGTGCGTCGATGGACTCGTCGAACAGCTCGGCGCGGCGGTCGAAATCGACCCCCAGGGCCGCGAACTCCGATCGCAGATAACCGGCCCCTACGCCTGCGACCAGCCTGCCTCCGGAGAGGGTATCGAGGGTGGTGAGTTGCTTCGCCGCCAGATACGGGTTCCGGAACGGCAGGACGAACAGATTCGTCATGAGCGTCAAGGACGTCGTCGCCGCTGCTGCGAACGCCAGTGCGACGACAGGCTCGAACGTGTCGTGACCGCCGTTGCGATACCACTTCGCCGACGGCGCGGGATGATCCGCGAGACACACCGCATCGAACCCGCAGATCTCGGCGCGCCGACTGATCCGGGCGAGCGACGCGCCCGAGAACAGGCTCGGGTGGGCCTGGGGGACGTCACTCGGATACTCCAGTGTGAACTTCATGCCGCAGCTCCAGCCCCTCATATCTACAACACGGCCGGCGGGTCGTCACGACCACGGAACACCGTGCCCGCAAGGTGAACGAGCGCATGATCGACTCGCTCGCCTCGCGTCTGCGGATTTTCCTCTACTTCGCACCCTCGATCGCGGGCCGGCCGGCCGTAGCGCCTCCGTCCACGACCAGGTCGTGACCGGTCACGTAATTGGCCTCATCGGATGCGAGGTACAGGATGCCGGTCGCCATCTGCGCCGGATCTGCGGCGTAGCCGATCGGCTGGATCCCGTGGAGCACCTTGATGAACTCGGGGTCTGGCGGGACCATCCCGGACAACATGGTGCCCGGTGACAGGGTGTTGACGCGCACCCCTTTGGGGGCAAGCTCGATTGCACAGGCCTTCGACATCCCGATCACGGCGGCCTTGGAGCCGCTGTAGAACGCCATACCCTCGGTCGGCAGCGAGCCGCCGTTCGAGGCGGTGTTCACGATGGCGCCCGAACCCTGCGCAGCCATCACTCGACCGGCTGCCCGGGTGCCGTAGAAGGCTCCGAGAATGTTCACACCGACCATGCGGTCGACTTCCTCATCGGATGCGTCGATCAGCGGGCTGCCGCCGAACACTCCCGCGTTGTTCACCATCACGTCGAGCCGGCCGTAGCGCTCGACAACGCCGCTGACCAGGCTGTCCACCGCAGCCGAGTCCGCGACATCGGTCTGTACGAACTCCGCACCCGCCGCAGCGGCGGCTGCCGCTCCGGCCTCAACGTCGACGTCGGCGGCGACCACGGTGGCACCCTCCGCGACCATCAGCTCGACAGTGGCTCGTCCGAGACCCGACGCTGCACCGGTGACGATGACGATCTTGTCCTGCATTCGATTGCCCATGTACGGCAAACCTCCTTCAGCGCGTGCGACGGTCGCACGACAAATCGGGCCGAGTCCTGCGGTCAGAACTCAATTTCAATCAGACCTTTTCCCGCCGAACTCCTTGCACCAGTGTTGATTTCATGATGCACAGCCGGTTCGACCCATCCCCGGACGAAACCCGCTTCACGGTGAACTACAGGCCCTCTCCGAGCGACGGCGTGCTCGAGAACGAGTACGTCGCTGCGTTCCTACTCCGCGCTCGCGAAGTCGAAATCGCTCAGACGAGGATGGACGCACATCGCGAAGTATTCTTCGCCGTCCCACGGAGCGCTGATCTGCAGGCGACCCCATTTGTTGACGTAGTAGTTCTTTCGCGTCGCGCTCGTCTGCGAGAGGTAGATCAGCCGACAGGCCTCCTTGTGCAGCTGTTCGTTGTAGTGGTCGAACGCCTCACGCCGTATTTCCATCGACGCGTGCCCGTTGGCGAGCATCGTCAGGATCCCCTCGGCGATGTAGCCGCACCAGGTCTCCAGCCAGATCGGCAGCCCCGCGCCACTCGCGACCGGCTGGGAGTTGGGACCGTAGAGCATGAACAGGTTCGGGAAGCCCGGAACGGTCATGCCGAGATGTGCCTGTGCGCCCTGGACCTTCCACACGTCTTCCAGACTCACCCCGTCCACACCGACGTACTCGGTCGGCCACAGGAACTTCTCGGTCTGGAAACCGACTGCGGCGATGATCAGATCGGCGTCGCGCACGGCTCCGTCGGAGGTCTGCACGGCTCCGTCGCTGAGACGCTCGATCGGGGTCGTCACCAGTTCGACGTTGTCCCTGGTGAGCGACGCGTACCACTGATTGTCGACCACAGGACGCCGCGTCATCGGGGGGTAGTCCGGAACCAGTTCGTCGATCAGGTCCTCACGGTCGTTCACCTGGTCGCGGATGTACCCGACCAGCATCTCCCGCATGGCATCGTTGCGCTTGTTCACAACGCCGCCATCGGCGATCCACTGTTCGTCCGCGATGAGGAGTTCTCGAAGGTCGTTCGACGCGAATCCGGCGATGTACTTGTTCCAGTTCCAGTAGAACGGCATTGTCTGAAAAAGCCACTGCAGCTCGTCGGAGATCGCTTCGCCGTACTTCGCGCGCGGCGAGATCCACTGAGGGGTCCGCTGATAGACCGTTACCGACGCCGCCTCATTCGCAATCTTCGACAGCAACTGGACACCGGTCGAGCCGTTGCCGATGATGGCGACGTTCTTCCCGGCGTAGTCGATCGAGTCGTTCCACTCCGTGGTGTGCACGATCTGACCGGCGAACTCCGCTGCGCCCTCGACGGGCAGTTCGCGCGGGGTCGCGAACAGCCCGCTCGCGGCCACGACGACGTTGGCCACGACGGTGGTCGGTGGCTGCTCCGCCTCCGCCACCGTCAGGGTCCACGTCTTCTCCACATCGTCGAACCGCGCGGACGTCACATCCGCGTCGAAGACGATGTGCTCGAACACGCCGTGCTTGCGTGCGACGTGGTCGAGGTACGTGCGTACCTCGGACTGGCTCGCAAAGTACTCCGTCCACGGGTACTTCTTCTCGAAGGAGTACTCGTACGACGCACTGAGCGTGTCGACACGGACGTCAGGATAGGTGTTGATGCTCCAGACTCCCCCGATCTCCGAGCGCCGCTCGTAGATGGTGAACGGAATGTCGAGTCGGGCAAGCTGAACTCCCATGGCGATCCCGGAGAACCCGGCTCCGATGATCGCGACCGAGTAGCCGGCGGGGACACGCTTTTCCCCCGTCCGCTCCCGTTGGAAGGGCCACTCGGGAAAGGACAGGATCCGGCGGCGCATGCGCAGATCGTCGGACGCCAAGTGTCGGGCCTCCGCCATGAGGATGAGATCGGTGATCTCATCGTCCGACGGTGTCTGATCATCATCGGCGAGATCGCCGGACATCAGGTACTCGACGGCCTTCGACCTGATCAGATCAGTATCGTCATCGGAGAACACCACGGTGTCCGACACCAGTCCCGCGACACGCTCGGCGGGCACTGCGGCGATGTCGGGATCGCGGGTTGCCTGGAACAGAGCCATTCGCAGGACGTTCACATCGGCGTCGGCGACCGCGCGTTCCACAAACTTACGGTCTGGCATTTGGGGCTTCATTCTCACTCCTGTACATGCCCTGGGCATGAACGCATAGGCGTCACTGTCGAGTTCTGGGGCGGATCGTCTGCGCGGCCTACGACTGCGGGCAGACGGATGTCAGGCACCGGTGTGTGCTGCGACCTGACGGTCGAGAATGCGCTCACGCAAGTTCTGCTTGCGGATCTTCATCGTCGGGGTCTTGGGCAGTTCCGTGACGAACTCGAGCTGCTCGGGGAACTTCGCGGGAGAGATGCCCGACCCTCGGCAGTAGTCCCTCAGTTCGTCGAGATCGAGGCTCTGTCCCTGGTCGATCATCTGTACGACCGCGCAGATCCGTTCCCCGCGGACTTCGTCCGGGAGGCCGATCACTGCGACTTCCTCGATTGCGGGGTGCTTATCCAGAACGTCTTCGATCTCGGACGGGCTGATCGATTCGCCCTTGCGGATGATGAGGTCCTTCTCGCGACCGACGAGCGTGAGGTGACCCTCACGTCCAAGCTTGCCGATGTCGCCGGTGAAGAACCAACCGTCGGCGTCGAACGGACGGACGACGCCGCCGTCGGAGATGTAGTGCTTGAACAGAATCGGACCGCGCACCCACACTCGGCCGGTGCCGCCGACGGGCAGCACCTCGTCGGACTCGGACCGGATCTGGATCTCGCAGTTCAGGACAGGACGCCCGGAGGTCGTCGCGAGCTGTTCGACGGTGTCGGACGGACGGGCCGACGCGATCATCGGCGACTCCGTCATCCCGTACCCGTGCAGGATCGGTACGCCGATCTCGGTGGAGACCTCGTGGAACAGCTTCTCCGGCATCGGCGCGCCGCCACCGGTGAGCATCCGCAGGGTCGGGACCACCGGAGCTCCCGGCGTCCTCCGTTGCTGTTGGAGGAGGAGGGAGTAGTGCGGGGTCGATCCGCCGGTGAGTGTGACGCCGTGTCGACGCATCAGCCGGACCGCAGCCACCGGTTCATAGACCGCCATCAGGACCAACGCCATGCCGCTCGACAATGATGCGATCAGCATGTCGGGTCCGCCGATGTGCGCGTACGGGAAAAGGATCGTTCCGGTGTCGGCACGAGTCACCCCGAGGGCGTCCGCGATCCCGAGCCCTCCAGCAACGAGAGTGCTGTCGGTGTGGCAGACACCCTTCGGAGCCGATGTGGTTCCGGACGTCGTGTATATCCAACGGATCTCGTCCACACCGGACTCGGCCGGCGCCAGTGCAGCCGGATCGCCCTCGGGCAGCCTGTCGGCGAGGACCATGACCTGCAGCGGGGCGGACACCGCCGCGCGGACCTCCTCGGCCATCCGACCGTGATCGTATCCGCGGAACTCACCGACGGTGACGAGCCACTGCGACGCGCACTGCTCGACCATGGCCGTGACCTCACGCGCGCGGTAGAGCGGAATGATCGGGTTCTGTACGGCGCCGATCCTCGACAGAGCCAGACTCAGGATGACGGCGTCGATACTGGTGGGGAGCTGCCAGCTGACGACGTCGCCCGGCTCGATGCCCTTGGCCAGCAGGCCGGCCGCAGTGCGCTCAGCGGCTGCGAGCACACTGGCGAACGTCTCGCTTCGACCGTTCTCGTCGATCAGTGCGACAGCATCGGGGGTCGCATCGACTCGACGGGTGAGCAGAGACCAGATCGACGTCGCGTCGCTGATCCGATCGGCCGCGTTCACGTACGGTCCTTCTTCGACTCCGCCGGCAGTGGATCCGCAGTGAGCAGCGGATAGCCGGTGGTCAGCATGGAATTCGCGTGACCGAGCCAGTGCATGTCGAACGCCGACTGGAGTGCTGCCTGCTGTCCCATGATGTCCAGGGTCTGATTGACGGCGCGCTTGCCCTGCCGCAGGGCCCAGGCGTCCATCTGCGCGATCTCACGGGCGAGATCCATAGTCCGGGCGTCGAGCTCGTCGACCGGCACGACACGGTTGACCATGCCGGCCGCGAACGCCTCCTCCGCCGAGACGCTCCGCGCGGTGAAGAGCATCTCCTTCGCCCGGCGAGCGCCGAGTTCCCAGGTGTGCGCGTGGTATTCGACTCCGCCGATCCCGTACATGGCGACCGGATCGCTGAAGAACGTGTTGTCGGCAGCGACGATGAGGTCGCACGGCCAGATGACGTTCAGTGCGCCTGCGATGCACGCGCCCTTGACCGAGGCGATAGACGGCTTGGGCACATCGCGCCACCGACGCGAGAAGCCGAGGTAGTACTCGGTCTCCCATCCGTACGCGTTCTCCAGCTGGCTCTTGACTGCCGACGGTTCGTAGCCGGAGGTCGTCGACTTCAGGTCGTGCCCGGCTGAGAAGTTGTCGCCGTTGGCTCGCACGACGATGACCTTGACCGCGTCATCGGTTGCCGCAGCACGCCACGCAGCGTCGAGCTCTTCGAGCATCGGCTCGTTCTGGGCGTTGTGCTTCTCCGGACGGTTCAGAGTGATGACACCGACTGCGTCCTCGACCTTGTAATCGATCAGCGACATGGTCACGCTCCCTCGTAGATTCGGGTGATCGCCGAAACGATCGAGCGATTGACTTCGGCGGCGTCGCCGAAGTCGTACTGCCAGCGCTTGGCGGCATTGGTGAACAGGTGGACGTCGGACTCGACCATGTAGCCGATGCCCGCATGGACCTCGTGCGCGCAGTGGACCATCTCGCGGGCAGTGAGCGCCGCCTGATTGCGCATCAGATCGACGTACGGCCGACCGTCGTCGCCTGCGTCCAGCGCGGCTGCCGCAGCTCGGGTGTGCGCCGACGTGATGTGTGCGTTCACGGCGATGTCGGTGCACAAGTACTGGACCGCCTGGAAGCGTCCGATGGCACCGCCGAACTGATGGCGCTGCTTGGCGTACAGCACGGTCATGTCGAGCAGGCGCATACCGGCGCCGTACACCTGCGCGGCCCGCAGCACGGCGCCGCGCTGGGACGCACGATCGATCGCGCTGTCTGCGTCAGCGCCGCGAGCGAGGATCCGCTCATCGACGACGGTGACGTCGGTCAGCGTCACGCTGAACATCGGATATCCGCCGACATTCGGCATCGGCTCGGCCTTCGCGTCAGCCGCGTCGACGTGCAGAAGCAGGCTCTCGCCTGCCTCGACGGCATGCACCAGGAAGCTGTCCGCCTGGTCCGCGTAGCCGACTCCCAGCACTCGACCGCTCGCCGTACCGTTGTCGACGGCGACTGCTGAACCCCAGTTTCCCGTGAGGAAGGCCGGGATGACCACGGCTTCGCCGTCACCGATGCGCGACGCCAACTCCGTGGCGGCCGCGGTACCGACCAGGGTCGCGGCGTCACGGGCGACGGTGAGGTCCAGCAGCGGCGTCTCGGCCAGTGCCCGGCCCATCTCGACGAAGACCGCCGCGATCGTTCCGATGCCGGCTGTGTCCTCGCCGGTTCCGTTCGCGTCGCCGAGCTGCAACCAGCCCAGTTCAGCGAACTGGCTCACCTGATCGGCGAACGCGACGGTGTTCGAACGGTCTTCCAGCGGCGAGTAACGCGCGAAGACCGACCTGCTTACATCGGTGAGGGCTGCGAAGTCCTCGCCCCATGTCAGTTCCATGATCTCTCCTATCGCGGCAGGCCGAGGCCCCGGGTCGCAAGCACCATCCGCTTGAGCTGGGACGTTCCTCCGGCGTGGTTCGCGAACGACTGCCGATACCACGCCTCGGGCTTTCCGTTGATCGGCGCGTCGGCCGACCCGCCACGGAGCTGACTCGTCGGTCCGAGGACGCGGTCGAAGATCTGAGCGAAGACCGGCTCGTACTCCTTGGCGATGACCTGCTGGGCCCCGCCTGCCCATGGCGTCTGCCGCCCTGCGGCGTTGTCGCCGATGATCTCGTAGGCGAGAAGTCGTTGCGTCTGGATCATCTCGGCGAGCTTCGCGAGGTCGGCCTGCACGTGCGGATCGTCCAGCTTGCCGGGGATAGCCTTGCAGTGAGTGAGCAGGTCACGCAGTCGACTCTCCTGCATCGCATAGATCGGCTCGACGGTTCCCGACGCGTAGAAGGCGCGCATGATGTACTGCCAGCCCTTGCCCTCTTCGCCGATCAGTGCGTTCGCCGGCACACGTACCTTGTCCAGGTATGTGCTCGACTGCACGCCGCCGCCGTAGTTGCGCATCGGGTGCAGGGTGACGCCTGGACTGCGCAGGTCGACCACGAAGATGCTGATCGCATCACGCGCGGCATTGTCGGTCGCCGTGCGGGCGGCCACGTACAGGACGTCGGACATCGGCCCCCACGACGTGAAAGCCTTCTCTCCGGTGATGACCCATTCGTCGCCGTCTCTGACCGCCTTCGTCCGGAGGGAACCGAGGTCGGAACCCGCCTCCGGCTCGGTGAGACCTTCGGCCCACAGGGTCCGCATGTTCGCGATATCCGGGAGCAGGCGCTTCTTCTGTTCCTCGGTGCCGCCAACCAGGATGGTGCCCGCGGCGAGGAAGATTCCGACCGAGTTGATCATCGGCGCGTCGGCCGCGTACAGCTCCTCCAGAAGGATCTGATTCGCGATCGGCGCCAATCCCTTGCCGCCGTACTCCTTCGGCCAGGTCAGTCCGATCCACCCCTTGGCGGCGATCTTCTTGCTGAACTCGACGGCGATCGCCCACTGGTCCGGGGCGTCGTCGAATTCCGGGTTGAAAGCGTTGTCCTCCGACAGCTCGGCGTCGAGGAACTCCCGGATCTCGGCCCGCCAGGCCTCATGCTCTTGTGACAGTGCAGTTCTCATTATGCGTTTTCCGCCTGTAGTTCGTCGGTGCCTGCGGTCTGCTCGGCGGCGCCGTGGCCGAGGGTCCCCTCGGGGTAGAAGCGACGAGCCCACTTGCGGATGTCGCGGAAGCCCGCGGCTTCGGCAGTCGCCAGGCCGGGCGGCTCGGTGTAGCGCTGGTGCTCCCAGATTGCGATGTCGGCCTTGACTTGTCCGATTGCGTTGCGCTGCCGCTTGGCCACTCGAGATTCGTCCTCGCCGTCTTCCTTGCTCGCCCACGTGGAGAACCGCAGGATCGAGCGCTCGTCGTCGACGGGCGTCACCGCTGTCAGTGAGCAGATGGACCCGACGCCGTCGGCATGTGAGTAGCCCAGCCCCAGCCCCAGCAGCAAGGCCCTGGTACGGCCAGGGACAACCTCGATCGCACCGTCGGCGCCGCGGCGCTTGAAGTTCATGGCCAGCTCGGTCGTGAAGTCGTACTCACCGAATTCGCGGTGCACGACCGTCGGAATCTCGTCGGCGCGGTGCACGTACTTGAAATGCGCGAAGTCGACACCGTTCTCAGCGGCGTACTGCGGATGGATCGGCAGCTCAACAGTCTCGAAGCGGCCGGCTTCCCCCAGCTCGTGGTATTCGCTCGCCGAACCGGAACCGGGAAACATGTCGAAGATGCTGGGCACGTCGTAGAGCGGGTCTCCGCCGTTGGCGTCGTACCAGAGGTACATGATTCCGTCGCGCTCAGCGGTGTTCCAGACTCCGATCCTGCGGACCCGGTTCGTCGCTTTCTGATACGGAATGCAGGTGTTACGACCCTCCGGGCTCCACCGCCATCCGTGGAACGGACACTGGATATCGTCGCCGGCAACCGTGCCGCCATGCCCCAGATGAGCACCGAGGTGCTCGCAGTATGCGTTCAGAACCACCAGGCGGCCGCCCTCGGTGCGGTAGGCGACCAGATCTTGACCGAAGTAGTGCAGGGGTTTGACGTCGCCCACTTCGAGGTCGGAAGACCAACCGAGCTGGAACCACCCCGTCGGCCTCATCGATAACGCCATAGGTGACACTTCATCCTCCTGAACTGTTGCAACAGCGACGCTTCCGGAAAGTGCGCAGAAGATGATCTGCAACAAGGGCTTTCACGGATCGCTACTGACGATGTGCGCCGACATGACACCCCACCGGAGCTCGGACGAAAGACTCGCGATCACGTCCACAGATCACCACAACACACCGTGACTGCCATCACTGTAGCCAGTGGCTACGTTGCCGTCAACAAGAGTGTACGCGTTCGATCATCGTCACAGGTCGAACAGCTTTCGACGGTGCTGTCCCCCACTCGCGCGGGACACCCGCCCCGCTGCGGCAACGCACACAGCGCGCACCGCCGACCGGCCTCCGGAAAGCTTGACGGTGGAACTGTGCGCCCCTAGCATCACCAGCGTTGAGACGAAAGCCGCAGCGCGGCCTGGTTTTTCCTCATCACCCTTCTTTTCCCGCTTCACTCTTCTGCGCTTTCGCGCAGTGTGCGCGTGGATTCCCCTAGAACAGCGAGGTCAGAGGTTGAAAGCAATTGTCTTCGACGGCACCGATGTCAAACTGGTCGACGGCGTCACCGTCCGCGACCCCGGTCCCGGTGAAGTCCAGGTCCGCATCGTCGCGAGCGGCCTGTGCCAGAGCGACCTGAGTGTGATCAACGGAAAGATCCCGTTCCCCGTCCCGGTGATCCTCGGACACGAAGGTGCGGGCGTCGTCGAGGCCGTCGGGCCGGGCGTCACCGTGCCCGCAGTCGGCGACCACGTGGTGCTGTCGACCCTGGCAACGTGCGGCCAGTGCGCCTCGTGCACTTCCGGACATCCCACGATGTGCCGCGAGTCGTTCGGGAAGACGGCAACACCGTTCGAACTCGACGGCACCCCGATCCACAGCTTCGCGACGCTCTCGACCTTCAGCGAACGAATCGTCGTCCAGGCCGGGCAGGCGGTATCGATCCCGAAGGACATCCCGCTGTCGACCGCGTGCCTGGTCGGCTGTGGAGTATTGACCGGCGCCGGAGCAGTACTGAACCGAGCCCGGGTCGACCCCGGAGACTCGGTAGTCGTCATCGGCGCCGGCGGCATCGGCCTCAACGTCATCCAGGCTGCTCGAGTCGCGGGCGCGGCAACAATCATCGCCATCGACACCAACCCCGACAAGGCGCCGAAGACACGCCTCTTCGGCGCCGGCCATTTCATCGACGCCACCGCGGGCGACACCGTCACCGCCGTCCGTGAGCTCACCGACGGCGGGGCCCATCACGTCTTCGACTGCGTCGGCGGCGAGGCGATCACCAGCCAGGCGATGGAGATGCTCGACTGGGGAGGGCAGCTGATCATGCTCGGAGTCGCCGGCCCGGAGGCCAAACTGTCGGTCCCGGCCAGCACCTTCTACATGGACCGTTCGGTGCTGGGCTGCCGCTACGGCTCGTCGCGACCGGGTGCGGACATCCCCAAGTACCTCGACCTGTACCGATCCGGTCGGCTTCTCCTCGACGAACTCGTCACCAAGACCTACGAGCTGGAAGACTTCGAGTCCCTCATGGACGACGCCCGAAACGGAAAGCTCGATCGCGGAGTCCTGCTGATGCCGTCCTGACATCAGCCTTGCCCGTTCGCCTGGTAAACCCGCGGGACAGAGCCCTCTCGGGCCTTCCGCGTGCTTTCGGCTTCTCCGGCCCGGCCGAACCGCCTATCTGTTCGGCCGGGTCGCGTAAATGAGGACTTTGAGCATGTCTGTAACTTCCTGCCGGACATCTTCTCGACTGCGATCCGGATTGTCGGCGAGCTCGGTGAGATACGGCTCGTAGAGATCCCACACCGCGCCGACGAGCGCGATCAGAGACGCCAGCACATTCGAATCGAACTCGGCCCGTACCTGCGGCTCGACCGGGTTCCCCCACAGTGCGTCGATCTGCGAACGATAGCCACGTGAACGGACTCCGCCGAGCAGACGATCCGGTCGAGTTCCCTCGAAGATCGACCACGTCAGCATCCGACCGAACTGACCCGCGTCGATATCGGCGCCGAACGAGTTCTCGATCGCAGCGTAGGCGTCGTCCTCCCCGGACAGGCGCTCGCCGCCATAGCTGACCAGCAGCTCCATCACCGCAACCAGCAGGTTCTCCTTGGTGCGGTAGAAGCGGTGGATCAATCCGTACGACACATCCGCCTCGGCGGCGATCTCCCGCAACGTCACCTTCGCCGGGCCCTTGCGCGAGAAGAGATCCGCGGCGGCGCGCAGGATGGCCTCCTGCGCTCCGGACGCCCCAGGGCGGGTCGGCTTCCACTCGGCGATCTTCTCCGCCGCGACTTCCGGGTCCGCCTCGACCTGTAGCGCAGGATGTTTCTCGATCGAGCCGGTCGTGCAGGCGCCGGCCAGCCTCAGCGCGTCGTCCTTGGTCTCCGGGGCCAGCAACAGCTCGGCCGGCGACCGATCCGATCCGTCGACCTTCGTGATCGCCCACAAGGCGACGGCGGCCGGTTCGATCTCCTCGTCGAGGAGCGCGAGGAACTCGGGGACCTCGGGATGGACCGTGTGATTCTCGGTGTCGAACTGCCACACCGGAAAGAGCGTCACCCCGTCGCCCGCATATCCGAGCATCTTCCGGCTGCGGACACGCCTGTTGATCGCCTGACGGCTGATACCCAGAAAACTCGCCACCTGCGGCGTGGTCCAGACGTCGTCGGCCAAGGCGGCGGCCTCACTGAGGTGCTCCATATGGGGCAGACCCTATCATGATCGGCGACAGCAGGATTCGCGTCACGAATCCGATTGCCGGCACCGGCGGTGGCCGATCGGCGTTCCGCGTGCGGCCACGCATCTTTGCGAATCCCCCACGCCTTCTCGTCCCGCGAGCAGAACCCCACTCCGTCATGTATTGACGCAATCGTAGCCAATGGCTACTGTGACGACGGTCACCGGCCACGGCTCGGGAGACTCACAGCCGGCTGTCGAATTCCGACGACATCCCGTGCCGGTCCGCCACCCCGCGACCCGTCTCGACCTTCGTCATGGATCGTTTCGTACGGGACTCCGAGTGCTGCCGCTGTTGCCCCCAGTTCAGGAGGTTGAAGTGCCACCCACAACGTTGCGCGGAAGCGCCATGGACAGCGAGTACAGAATCCGAGCGATGGAGGATCGATCGGCGATCCTGGAGCTGGAGGGCCACTACGCGCGTTCCTTCGACGATCGTGACGGAGCGACGTGGTCGTCCCTGTTCACGCCGGACCGGATCCACCGGTCACGCGATGTGGGTCAGGAACTGTCGACGGGCACGTCCGTTCAGGGCAGGAAATCCCTCCACGCATTCTGCGAGGACGCTCCCTTCACCGGCATCCATCCGATGCATCTCCCGCAGACCACCCTCGTCGGGAATCGGACCCCGAGCCGAGTTCACATGGAATGGTTCGGTTCGTTCGTCACTCCAGGATCACCGTCGCAGCGGCTCGTCGGCTACTACGACATCGAATACGCGCGGGCCGGATCGACTGCCACGTGGCAGATCTCCGACCGCGTCACCACCACATCCATGTCGGAACCCCGGACCCTGCTCGGCTACGTGCCCGGTAGCGGACCGGGCCGGGCCGGCACACGTCGAATGTGAATCGGAAAGACACCTGCCTCCGCCCGCCGCGGAGGTTCGACATCTGCGCGGTCCACTCACGAGACCTGCCTGCAACGAGTCGGAACCGAACTTTCCCCGGTGAGCATGCCGGAGGACAAAATCGAACAGGATCGATATGAACTCGACCGAGATCGCGTCTTCGCGAAACCTGGCCCGCAGGGCCTCTCTCGCAGGCTTCTTCGGAACTGCCGTCGAAGCCTATGACTTCATGGTCTTCACCTTCCTCATCGCCTACCTGTCGCCTCTGTTCTTTCCCAGCGACAACCCTGCGGCCGGAATCCTGAGCTCGCTCGCGGTCCTCGGCACCGGATTCCTCGCACGCCCCATCGGCGGCCTGGTCTTCGGCCGCATCGGTGATCGATACGGTCGGCGCTTCGCGCTGATCGTCACGATCTCCGGTATGGGCGGGGCCACTGTTCTCCTGGGCCTGTTGCCGACGCACGCCACCGTCGGAATCATGGCCCCGGTCCTGCTCGTACTCACTCGTATGCTGCAAGGATTCTTCGCCGGCGGCGAGCAGATGGGTTCGGCCACCTTCGTCACCGAGCACGCTTCCGCCAAGAACTACGGCATCCTGAGCGCGATGACACCGGTGGGATTCGCCTTCGGTGCCGCCCTCGCTCCCCTGGTCGTCGCCCTCACCACCTCCCTGACGTCTGAAGAGACGATGGCCGACTGGGGTTGGCGGATTCCGCTCCTCATATCGCTACCGTTGATGCTGTACGTGCTGTATCTGCGCAAGCGACTGGAGGAATCGCCCGATTTCCAGGAACTTGCCGGCGCACACAAGATCCAGTCCTCCCCCGTGCGTTCGGTCGTCACCCGGTACCCCCTGACCCTGCTCCGAGTGATCGCACTCAGCACCTCGGTACTCGCGATCGGATATGTGGTTCCGGCCTACATGCCGTTGTTCCTGCAGCAGCAGGTCGATATGGCCCCGGGTACCACCGCCTGGATCGCCACCGCCGGATCCACCTGCGCCATCTTCATCGGCTTCGGGGCCGGCTTCCTGATCGACAGGAGTGGCCGGCGGAACACCATGATCATCGGGCTGGGCACGATCCTGGTGACGATGTTCCCGATCATGTACTTCATAAAGGCCACCGGCGGAAATCTGATCGTCACCGCCGGCGGTCATATGCTTCTCGTCGGCCTGGCCGGAGCATCCGCCGTGCCGGTCTACGCGACACTCACCTCCGCATTTCCTGCTGCAGTTCGTTACACCGGCGCTGCCATCGGATTCGGTCTCGGTTCGGCGATCGGCGGGGGCCTCGGCCCTTATCTCGCAGGGAAATTCACTGCAATCACGGGGAATCCCTACGCTGCGTCCGGTGTCGTCGGTGCTGCAGCCCTCCTGGGCATCGTGGTGATCGCCACCATGCCGAACAGCAACAGCAGTGCTGCACCCGAAGCCGCGCTCGTCACGGGCGACACCGAGTCCATCGACATGGATCCGGCCGAAGAGCCCTCACCGACCCCGAAGATGGTTTGACACGCACCGGTCGTGGCCCTGGTGCGTCGGCACGCATCGGGTCCACGCCTACGGTTCCACGGCCTGAAGGCCGCCTACCTCCTGATCGGAGTACTCATGCCCCTGAACCCTGTGCCGTCGCACGACACCGCAGAAAATGATCGGATCATCAACTACCGCAGTCGATTCGAACTCCCACACCGCCGGTACCTCGTACTCGGTGGCGGCCAGGGGACGGGACGGCAGATCTCTCATGCCCTCGCTCAGCTCGGAGCCGAGGTGGTCGTCGTCGACGTGAATCGGGACCGCGCCGACGCGGTGTGCGTAGAGATCGGCTCACCGGCCACACCGGAGCAAGCAGATGCCACCGACAACTCCGACATGGCCGCATTGTCCGAGCGGGCAGGTGAGCTCGACGGCGTCGTCGACGTCATCGGCATGGCACGCTACGGTCCCCTGCTCGACATCAGCGACGACGACTGGCGTTGGGAGGAGTCCATCGTCCTGCGTCATGCGGTGCTCACACTCAGGCATTTCGGTCCTCGGCTGCGCGATCGCGGTGAAGGATCCATCACGTTCGTCTCGTCGGTCTCCGGTATCGGCAGCTCTCCAGTACACGCCGCCTACGGCGTCTACAAGGCAGCGCTCGGTTCACTGGTCAGATCCGCAGCAATCGAACTGGGGCCGTATGGTGTTCGCGTGAATGCGGTCGCTCCCGGTTTCGTCGTCACACCGCGGATCTCGGCGATCCTCGACGCCGAGGCGATCGAGAACACCCGCATCCAGATTCCGCTGCAGCGGTTGACGCTTCCGGCCGACGTCGCGAGCGCCCTGGCCTTCCTGGTAAGCGACCTCGCTCGAACGATCACCGGGCAGGTGATGATCGTCGACGGCGGAATCACCAACAAGTACCCATACGACATGTCGAGTTTCTGAGTCGAGGCGAGCCCGAACGGACAACTTCGCAATTACCGGTCGACGACCGCGTGGCCGGTGGATACATTTCCCCGAGTCGTAGTGACCGCAGTCACGGCACACAGTCTCGGTCGCGGTCGACCGGAGCGCTCGTTCCCAGTGGACAAGGAGAGGAATCGATCACCTGTCCCGAGCGACGCCAGCAGGTCCTCGACACCCCTGGCGCGGTGCTGATGAGCACGGGTGCGAACATCCCCGGCGAGCCGCGGGCACTACTGATGTCGTCGGTGGTTTTCCAACGCTGTTCCGACCGGCGCACCCGCACCGCGGACGAGGGGCACACGGGATTCGGGAAGAAACAGCGCGTACGCCTGGCCTGAGTCCGAGACATCGGACGTCACAGTCGAATTCACGAACACAACGTAGTCGACCGAGAGTGAGCATCTTGCAGACCGCCGGTGTCGGATACGAACTGACCGTCGTCGGCGTCGTCGACGAGACTTCGGATTCGAAGTCGATCGTCCGACGATCCACTACTGGTTCGACGACGTGCACGGCATCCCATCTCGGGAGAGGTTCGCAACTCTGACGGCGGACCACAACTCGTTCGAGGTTTTCTCCTGTGCCCCAGGACCGTTCATGGACAGTACGGCCGATGGCGTACGAGCGGCCGGTGTTCCGGTGGAGCACTTCCATCAGGAAGCGTTCATCTCGATCACGGGTGACCTCTTCGAAGCTCCTCGGCCGATCGTCGACGACGATCCCGATCCGGCGGTCGAGACGGTCGTGCACCCGGACGGCGAGTCGCATCGGTTCGAGTGGCCGAGCGACAACACTCTCGTCGAAGTGTTGCTGGATCGTGGTGTCGACGTGCCATTCTCCTGCCGGTCGGGTGAGTACGGATCCTGCGCGTGCACAGTGGTTTCGGGCAAGGTGCTGATGGAGAAGTCGGGCATCCTCGGTCCGTCCGATATCGCCGGAGGTCACGCCCTCGGATGCCAGGCGCGACCCGATTCGGGCCCCATCGAGATCGAGCTCCGACGCCGTTCACTCGACGGACCCGCATGCATTGACGCCGCCAAAGCCAACGGCTACAGTGACCCCCATCACGGCAAACAGTGGTTGAAACTGTTCAGCTCCAAAATATTTCGCGAATCATTCGTCGCACTTCGATGCCTGGGCACTGCGGCCCTGTCGAGCCCTGTGCAGCGGCCGTGCACATGAGTCGCAGACCTCCTCCAGAAAAGAGACAACGTTGACTCGGTTGTTCGACACCCACGGGATCGGTGAACTCGTCCTCGACAATCGTCTCGTGATGGCACCCATGACACGAGCACGGTGCATCGAGACCATCCCGACCGCGGAAACGGCGGAGTACTACCGCCAGCGGGCGACCGCCGGATTGATCGTCACCGAAGGCACACCGATTTCCCCGGAAGCGCAGGGCTATGTGTACGTCCCGGGCATCTGGTCGCCGGCGCAGGTCGCCGGATGGCGCACGGTCACGGACGCCGTCCACAGCGAGGGAGGCCGGATCTTCGCCCAACTCTGGCACGTCGGCCGCCTATCGCACGCCTCCCTCCAACCGGAAAGCCGACAGCCGGTCAGCGCCGGCACCGTGGCGGCCTCGGAGAGCAAGGTCTTCGCGTTCGACGACGACGGGAACGTCGACTTCGTCGGCGTCAGTGATCCCCGACCGTTGAGTACCGAGGAAGTCGTCCGTGTCATCTCCGACTTCGCAAGCGCTGCAACCAATGCCGAGGATGCCGGCTTCGACGGCGTCGAGTTGCACGGAGCCAACGGTTACTTGTTCGAACAGTTCCTCAACCCCGCGACCAACACCCGATCCGACCGGTACGGCGGCTCCTTCACCGACCGCGCCCGATTCCTGCTCGAGACGGTCGACGCCGTGATCGACGCACTCGACTCCGCCCACGTCGGTATCCGGCTCTCGCCGTTCAGCGAACTGTTCGACATGCCTGCCTATCCCGAGGCAGCAGAGACCTATCTGTACCTGGCCTCGGAGTTGTCGCGCCGCGATCTCGCCTACGTCCACCTCATCGACCAGCGCCCTGCCGGCGGCCGGAGTCTCGACACCGACTTCCTCTCGTCCTTCCGCTCCCGGTTCCGAGGAACGACCATCCTCGCCGGTGGAATGACCCCGGAGTACGCCGAGGAACTGATCGAGCGGGATCTGATCGACCTTGCCGCCTTCGGACAACCGTTCATCGCGAATCCCGACCTCGTCGCACGTCTGCAGAACGGGTGGCCGCTGACGACACCGGACCCGACCACCTACTACGGCGGGGGCGCCGAGGGCTACCTCGACTATCCGAGATTCACCCCGGCGACCGTGTAACCCGATGGACCGACCCCGGGGCCAGGGCCGCCGAAGTGCGCTTCGACGTCACGATCGACGGCGGTGCCGTCCTGACCGGTGGACACGAGGCCGCCGCCTGATTCCGACCACGACCACCCCCGTTCCGAACGGAGCACCATGCCCAGCACACGCCGCTTCGAAGGAAAAATCGCGTTCATCACCGGAGCCGCCCGCGGACAGGGCCGCGCCGAAGCCGTCCGGCTGGCGAGCGAAGGCGCCGACATCATCGCCGTCGACATCTGCAGGCCCCTCGAATACCCCGCCTATCCTGGGGCCACCCGCGACGACCTGACAGTGACCGTCAAGGAGGTCGAAGCACTCGGCCGGCGCATCGTCGCCCGTGAAGTCGACGTCCGCGATTTCGACGCACTCCGACAGGCACTCTCCGACGGCGTAGCCGAGCTCGGCGGCCTCGACGTCGTCGTAGCCAACGCCGGTGTCTGTACCGCCGCCACCACCTGGGAACACGCCCTCGAACAGTGGCAAGAGACCATCGACATCAACCTGACCGGGGTCTTCCACACCGTCAAGGCGGCCGTGCCGATCCTGCTCGAGCAAGGCCGCGGCGGCGCCATCGTCATGACCAGCTCGGTGGCGGGCCTGCGCGGGTTGCCGTTCGTCGCCGCCTACTCGGCCAGCAAGCACGGAATCGTCGGCCTGTGCAAGACCCTCGCCAACGAACTTGGACAGCACCGCATCCGCGTCAACACCGTTCACCCCGCCGGGGTGACCACCGACATGCAGCCCGCCGAGATGCAGCAACTGATCGCCGATCACGCAGACACCCTCGGTCCGATCTTCATGAACGCCCTGCCGGACGCGGCGACCGACGCAGAGGACATCGCCGGCACCGTCGCCTGGCTGCTGTCCGACGAAGCTCGTCACATCACCGGAGCTCAGATTCCGGTCGACCTGGGAACCCTCATCCGCTGACTACAGGAGGTCCGATGACCGAACTCTCTATCCCCGAATACGATTCCGCCACCACCGTTCGCTCCATCGAGATCGAAATCGACGCACCCGCGAGTGTCGTCTGGGAAGTTCTCACCGACCTCGACGACTACCCGAACTGGAACCCCTTCTGCATCGCGGTGAAGTCGACACTGGAAATCGGTGCACCCGTGGAGATGACACTGGCCGACTACTCGGGAGCGACGGAGACCTTCCTGTACACCGAGTACGTCTGTGCAGTGGTGCCGGAACGTCTGCTGTCGTGGGAGCTCCTACCCACCGATTTCTCGGTGGAGGCCGCCCGACGCGATCAGGTCATCGAACCGATCGACGAGACCCGGTGCCGCTACTACTCCACCGACGCCTTCCTCGGCGAGGAAGCACACCAGATCATGGCCGACAGCGGCGCGTGGGTGAAGCGTGCCTTCGACGACACCGCTGTCGCACTGAAGGCACGCAGCGAGACCCTCTACGCCCAGCGCGGCCTCCGAACACGCTCCGCCTAACGCACGCGTGACGAATGCCTCGACATCAGCCAGGAGGCCGATGTCGAGGCATTCGTCACCGATACCGGCGCCCGGTACGGACGACTCGACGTGATGTGCAACAACTGCTTGCAATGTCCAAGGCCTGCGTCCTCGAATTCTCCCCCAAAAGTGTTCGAGTGAACCCAATTTCACTCGGGACAGGAATCCTGCATCCGGTGTGGCGTTCGATCCGTACCGGTACACGATGCGATGGATTACCGGGCCTGCCATGACCACCGAGAGAATGTTGTCAGTCCTCTCGTCTTGTTTTTGCCGCAACTGCGCCACACCACGCAAGAGCGTTGTCCCGAGGACGCGGTTCGGAGCTTGGTGCAGAGCTCTGCACGTTGGACGCGCCACTTTCCGACGGAAAGGTTCCTGCCTCTCCAACAGATCGACCGACACCCAGCCGAAAAGACCCTGGACGAACGTGTGGCCGACGAACTCCTCGGCAATCGATCTGCAACGAACGGGACGACCACGGGGCTGTCGGAGCTTCCATCGAGGACGCCCGCTCGCTGACGAGTGTGCCCACCACGTGCCCACGGAGACGCCGGGAGCGCATGAAAAAGGCCCTTCACCTGCCGAAACAAGTGAAGGGCCTTTGGCGGAAGCGGAGGGATTTGAACCCCCGGACGCTTTCACGTCGCTCGCTTTCAAGGCGAGTGCATTCGGCCGCTCTGCCACGCTTCCGTGGCGAATCCTAGCCGCTCGAACGGTGTGGGAGGAAACCGATCAGCCACCGGCGCGTTGTCCGATGGCGGTGTCGACTTTGGTGAAGACGTCGGCGACGGTTTTCAGTTCGGCGGCGGTGAGGAGGTCGACGAGGTAGCGGCGGACGCCTGCGAGGTGGGTGGGGGCGGCTTCGGCGAGTCGCTTGCGGCCTTCGTCGGTGACGACGGCGAGGACGCCGCGGCCGTCTTCGACGCATTGGCTGCGTTCGACCATGCCCTCGGTTTCCATGCGCCGGATCTGGTGGGTGAGGCGACTGCGGGAGGAGAGCACTCCGTCGGCGAGTTCACTCATCCGCAGCGAACCGTCGGGCGATTCGGACAGCATGACGAGGATCCGGTATTCGGCGAGCGACAGGGCGTGTTCGGATTCCAGTTCGCGGTTGAGCACGTCCATGAGTCGCTGGCTGCCGTCGATGAAACTGCGCCACGCGCGCATTTCGTCGGCACCGAGCCACGCCACCCCGGCACTCGTGGTTACTCGAGCATCGTTCACGGAAGTATCCTAGTTCCTGTCAACGCCGGATCGTCCGCAGGATGCCCGCATCGATATCTTCGAGGGTGGGCAAACCGGCCAGCCCCATTGTTACGTCCATGTCCGCCAACAGGATTCGCAGCGCGTGCCGGACACCGTCCGCGCCGGCGAGACCCAGCCCGTACACCCATGGCCGCCCGTACAGGACGGCGTCGGCACCGAGCGCAAGAGCAATCAACACGTCTGCACCGCAACGGATTCCGGAGTCGAGTAGGATGGTGGACCGGTCCCCTACCGCGGCGGCGACCGGCCCGAGCGCGTCGAGGGCGGCGATCGCCCCGTCCACCTGGCGTCCGCCGTGGTTGCTGACGACGACCCCGTCGGCGCCCGCGTCGACGACGGCCCGCGCGTCGTCCTCGTGGAGGATCCCCTTCACCAGCACCGGCAGGCCGGTCCACTGCCGGATCTTCGCGATGTCCGACGCCCGCAGCGTGTGGTTGCCGAACAGTGACACCCACGTGAGTACCGCCATCTGCATGGCCTCGGGGCTCTCCTCGGGCGGGGTCGCCAGCTTCGCCCGGAACACCGGATCGGACAGGTAGTTCGCGATTCCCTGCGCCCGCAGGAACGGCAGATGACCCATTTCGAGATCGCGTGGCCGCCAACCCATTCCGGGGGTGTCGGCGGTGACGACGATCGCTTTCGCACCGGCCTTCGCGGCGCGCTGCACCAGGGACCGCGCCAGTTCGTCGTCGGCCGGCCAGTACAGCTGGTACCACCAGTTCTCGCCGGAGACGGCGCCGACGTCCTCGACGGTCGACGACGACGCCGTCGAGAGCACCGATCCGACACCGAGTTCCGCGGCGACCTCGCCGACGATCGTCTCGCCGTGTTCCCGGATCATGCCGAGTACCCCGACGGGGGCGGTGAGGACCGGCGCGGACAGCCGGGTGCCGAGGAGGTCGATGCTCAGGTCGCGGCCGTCCGGGGCGCTGGTCCCGCGCAGCATCCGCGGTACCAGCGCGTGGCGGGTGAACGCGTCGAGGTTCGCGGCCGCGGTCCGTTCGGTGGACGCGCTGCCCGCGATGTAGGCGAACGCTTCCGCGCTCAGTTCGTCGCGGGCCCGCGCTTCGAGACCGGCCGCCGTCATCGGCAGTTCGGGGCACGCACCCGACAGTCCGGTCAGATAGATCTCGTTCTGCATGTTGCCGAAGAAGGTCACGCGGTGACGCTAGCGCGATCGGACTACCGTCGGAGGCCATGTACGCGATTACCGTCTCCGAACCCGGCGGCCCCGACGTGATGTCCTGGACCGAGGTTCCCGATCCGACTCCCGGTCCTGGTGAAGTTCTGCTCGATGTGGCTGCGACCGCCGTCAACCGCGCCGACCTGCTGCAGCGCCGCGGCCTGTACCCGCCGCCGCCGGGAGCGAGCGACATCCTCGGTCTCGAATGCTCCGGTGTGATCAATGCACTCGGTGCCGGGGTGGACGGCTGGCAGGTCGGTGACCGGGTCGTGGCCCTGCTCGCCGGTGGCGGTTACGCCGAGAAGGTGGCCGTGCCGGCCGGGCAGTTGCTGCCGGTCCCGGACGGTCTGGATCTGCGGGACGCGGCCGCATTGCCGGAGGTGGCGTGCACCGTGTGGTCGAACCTGGTGATGGAGTGCGGCCTGCACGCCGGCCAGGTGCTGCTCGTCCACGGCGGCGGTGGCGGTATCGGCACGCATGCCGTCCAGGTCGGCAGGGCGCTCGGCGCGCGGGTCGCGGTCACCGCCGGCACCGCCGACAAGCTGGCCCTGTGCGCCGAACTGGGCGCCGACATCCTGATCAACTACCGCGACGACGACTTCGTCACCGAGGTGCGGAAAGCGACCGACGGCCGCGGCGCCGACATCGTCCTCGACAACATGGGGGCGTCGTATCTGGACCGCAACCTCGACGTCCTCGCCCCCGACGGCCAGCTGGCGATCATCGGTATGCAGGGCGGTGTCAAGGGCGAACTGAACATCGGCAAGATGCTCGGTAAGCGGGCCCGGGTCCTGGCCACCGGCCTGCGGGGACGACCGGACGAGGGTCCGTCCGGTAAGCCGGCCGTCGTCGCCGCGGTGCGGGAGAAGGTGTGGCCGCTGATCGAGGCGGGGCAGGTGAAGCCTCTCGTGCACGCGGCACTGCCGATCGCCGAGGCGCCGACGGCGCACCGGATGCTCGACGAACCCGATGTCGTCGGCAAGGTCGTCCTCACCGTGCGCGAGGACTGAGGCCTCAGCCGAGCGCCGACAGGTGTCGGACGAGCTGGTTGATCTCGTAACGGGTGGTGTACGGCGCGAGACCGATCGTGATCGCGCCGCCCTCGTCGGTGACCCCGAGCGCGTCGAGCAGGCGGCCGCCGTGGTCGGGGCCGCTGACGGTGGCGATCCGGTTGTCCGCGAGATGTGCGGCCACCTTGTCGGCGGGCACCCCGGCGACGGTGAAGCTGACCGTGGGCACCCGGATCGGCGAACGGCCGATGAGCGTCACCTGTGGCAGCGCGTCGAGCGACCGCATCAGGTATTCGAACAGCTGGTCGTAGTAGGCCTGCAGCGAACTGATCGACGTCTCGAGGCGCTGCCGCCGGGTTCCGGTCGCGGTGTCCTCGAGCCCGGCCAGGAAGTCGATCGACGTGGTCAGGCCGGCGAGCAGCGCGAACTGGTGGCCGCCCACCTCGAGTCGTTCGGGGCCGCGGGCGTTCCGGTTGAGTGCCATCGACGGAATCCGGTCCAGCAGGGACGGATCCCGGAACACGAGCGCACCGACCTGCGGGCCACCCCACGACGGGGCGCTGACCGCGACGACGTCCGCACCGAGTTCGTGGATGTCGAGGTGCTCGTACGGGGCGGCGCCGACGGCGTCGACGACGATGAGGCCGCCGACCTCGTGGATGCGGTCCGCGGCGGCACGCACGGCGGGTGCCGAACCTGCGACCGGGGAGGCCGCGGTGAGCGCGACCAGGCGGGTCGTCGGCTTCACCAGGTCGGCGAACTGCCAGCTCGGCAGCTCACACGTCTCGATCTCCACCTCGGCCCAGCGGACCTGCGCCCCGTACCGGCGGGCCACCCGCAGCCACGGCGCGACGTTCGCTTCCTCGTCGAGCCGGGACAGCACCAGTCCGGTGCCGAGCCCGAGCCGGGAGCTGAGGGACTCGGCGAGCGACGACAGCAGCACCGCCCGGTCCGGTCCGAGCACGACACCGGCGGGATCACCGCCGACCAGGTCGGCGACGGCCGCGCGGGCGGCGTCGACGATCGCGGCGCTGCGCTGCGACGACACGTGACTTCCGGTCGACGAGGACGCGGCCCCGCGAAACGCCGTGGAGACGGTGCGCGATACCGCATCGGGGATCTGCATTCCGGCTTGCGGGTCGAGGTGTACCCATCCGTCGCCCAGCGACGGGATCAGTCCCCGTACCCGGGCAACGTCGTAAGCCATGACGGACACTCTAAGTCCCGCTGTCAACATCGTGTGATTCAGATCCGCTTTTCGGACGGTGCGGTAAAACACGTTGCAATTCGGTCGACCGACGGGGCCACGGCAAATCCCGGCCGGAACGTACAAGATGGAGTGCATGACGCAACCTGACGACGAACGCGTGCTCGTGATCGGCCCCGACGGCCGTCCAGTCCCCGTCACCCGCACGAACGGTGCCGACGACGATGCGTCGGCCGCCGACACCGGTGCCGACGACGCCGACGATCAGAACTCGCTCACCGACATGGTGGAGCAGCCGGCGAAGGTCATGCGGATCGGCACGATGATCAAGCAGCTGCTCGAGGAGGTACGGGCGGCCCCGCTCGACGATGCCAGCCGCAACCGGCTCAAGGAGATCCACACGTCGTCGGTGCGGGAGCTCGAGCAGGGGCTGGCGCCGGAGCTGCGGGAGGAGCTCGAACGGCTGACCCTGCCGTTCACCGACGACTCCGTTCCCACCGACGCGGAGCTGCGGATCGCGCAGGCGCAGCTCGTCGGTTGGCTGGAGGGACTGTTCCACGGCATCCAGACGGCACTGTTCGCGCAGCAGATGGCGGCCCGGGCGCAGCTCGAACAGATGCGGCAGGGCGCCCTGCCGCCCGGGATGAGCATCGGGCCTCAGCACGGCGGGTCCGGGCGCGACGACAACGCGGCCGGTCCGGGGACGGGTCAGTACCTGTAGATCCGCTGTGAGTTCCGGGCCACGGTCCCGTGGGCGATTTCCGCGGGACCGGTAGGCTCGGAACTCGTGTCAGCAGCAGCCTTGGATCACGAGTCGGTGCCCGCCTCCGACAGCGACGTCGTCGCGTCCGATTCGCAGACCTTCCGTCGCGCGTTCAAGGATCTGCGTGACGGCTTCGAGCAGCGCGAACTGTGGCTCAACCTCGGCTGGCAGGACATCAAGCAGCGGTACCGCCGGTCGGTGATCGGGCCGTTCTGGATCACGATCGCCACCGGCGTGCAGGCCACCGCGATGGGCATCCTGTACTCGGCGCTGCTCGGGATGCCGCTGCAGACGTTCCTGCCGTACGTCACGGTCGGCTTGATCGTGTGGAACCTCATCAGCGCCTCGATCCTCGAGGGCTCCGAGGTGTTCATCGCCAACGAGGGCCTGATCAAGCAGTTGCCGTCGGCGCTGAGCGTCCACATCTACCGGCTCGTGTGGCGTCAGCTGTTGTTCTTCGCGCACAACCTGCTGATCTACGTGATCATGCTGTTCGCGTTCGGGGTGTGGAAGAACATGTCGTGGACGGCGCTGGCCGCGATCCCGGCGCTGGCCCTGATCGTGCTCAACGCGCTGTGGGTGTCGATCGTGTTCGGCATCTTCGCGACCCGCTACCGGGACATCGCCCCGATCCTGAGCAGTCTGACGCTGCTGCTGTTCGTGCTCACCCCGATCTTCTGGTCCACCGAGGTACTCAAGGCGCAGGGCGGCGACGTGGCCGAGAGGGCCCGGATCGCCGAGTTGAATCCGCTGTACCACTTCCTCGACATCGTGCGGGCACCGATGATCGGCCAGGACCAGCAGGCCTACCACTGGTACATCGTGCTGGCCTTCACCGTCGTCGGCTGGACCGTGGCGATCTTCGCGCTGCGCAAGTACCGGGCCCGCGTGGCCTACTGGGTGTAGGAGACCGGCTTGACCGACAATGTGAGCATCGAGACGCACGGCGCGTGCGTCGACTTCCCCATCTTCGACGCCAAGTCGCGGTCGCTGAAGAAGGCGTTCCTCGGTAAGGCCGGCGGTTCCATCGGCCGCAACGAGTCCGACGTCGTCGTCGTGGAGGCGCTCAAGGACATCACGATGTCGTTGAAGAACGGCGACCGGGTCGGCCTGGTCGGACACAACGGTGCCGGCAAGTCGACGCTGCTGCGACTGCTGTCGGGCATCTACGAACCGACCCGCGGCAGTGCCCAGATCCGCGGCCGGGTTGCCCCCGTGTTCGACCTCGGAGTCGGCATGGACCCGGAGATCTCCGGCTACGAGAACATCATCATCCGCGGCCTGTTCCTCGGGCAGACCCGCAAGCAGATGCTCGCGAAAATGGACGAGATCGCGGAGTTCACCGAACTCGGCGAATACCTGAACATGCCGCTGCGCACGTACTCGACGGGCATGCGGGTGCGCGTCGCGATGGGCGTCGTCACCTCGATCGATCCCGAGATCCTGCTGCTCGACGAGGGCATCGGCGCGGTCGACGCCGAGTTCATGAAGAAGGCCCGCATCCGGCTGCAGAAACTGGTGGAACGCTCCGGCATCCTCGTGTTCGCCAGCCACTCCAACGAGTTCCTCGCGCAGCTGTGCGACAGCGCCATGTGGATCGACCACGGCCAGGTCCGCATGCACGGCGAGATCGAGGATGTCGTCCGCGCCTACGAGGGCGACGACGCCGCCGACCACGTCCGGCAGGTCGTCGCGGACATGAAGAAGGAAGAACAGGGCCGCGCATCGTGAGCGAACGGATCGTCGGGGTCGTCGTCACCCACAAGCGTCGGGAACTGCTCGCCGAGTCGCTGACGGTGCTCGCCGGGCAGTCCCGGCCGCTCGACCATCTGGTCGTCGTCGACAACGCCGACGAGCCCGAGGTGCGCGCGCTCGTCGAAGCCGCGGCCGTCCCCACCACATATCTGGGGTCGAAGCACAATCTCGGCGGTGCGGGCGGGTTCGCGCTCGGCATCCTCTACGCGTTGTCCCTCGGCGCCGACCGGGTGTGGCTCGCCGACGACGACGGCCGCCCCGAGGGCCCCGACGTCCTGGCGACGCTCCTCGACTGCGCGCAGCGGCACGACCTGGCCGAGGTGTCGCCCGTGGTGTGCGACATCGCGCAGCCGGACCGGCTCGCGTTCCCGCTGCGCCGCGGTGTCGAGTGGAAACGGTGGCGTTCCGAACTGGGTGACGACGATCTGCTGCCGGGCATCGCGTCACTGTTCAACGGCTCCCTGTTCACGGCGGCGGCGATCGACACCGTCGGGGTCCCGGACCTGCGGCTGTTCGTCCGCGGCGACGAGGTCGAGGTGCACCGTCGGCTCGTCCGGTCGGGACTGCGGTTCGGCACGTGCCTGCAGACGGCGTATCTGCATCCCGACGGCGCCGACGAGTTCAAACCGATCCTCGGCGGCCGGATGCACACCCAGTACCCGGACAACGAGACCAAACGTTTCTTCACGTACCGCAATCGCGGCTATCTCATGTCCCAGCCCGGTATGCGCCGACTGCTCCCGCAGGAGTACGCCCGGTTCGGCTGGTACTTCCTCGTCGACCGGCGCGACCCGAAGGGTTTCGTCGAATGGATGCGGCTGCGGCGGCTCGGACGCCGGGAACGTTTCGAACGGCCCTGAGTGGTGTGCCCGGTGTGTGGTTCCGGGCACAAAAAGGCCGGTACGACACCGCATCCGGGCCTGAATCGGACAAGCTGACATCTGTCAAGGGCGGCGGTCGGGGGGTCGCATCGACCGAGTCCGAGAAGGAACCACACCGTGACGACCACTCCTCGCAGCCGTACCGGGGTACCGACCTCTCGCGCTGTCACTTCGGCGTTGCCGCGGCCACGCCTGTTCGAGTTGCTCGACCGGGCGGCGGATCTGACGGTGATCCAGGCCCCGTCCGGGTTCGGAAAGACCACACTGGTGGCGTCGTGGCTGCACGCGGGCGGCGCCGACGGCCGTGACGTGTGCTGGATCGACGCCGAGGAGTCCGGGCGGCCGGTGACGGAGATGCTGGATTCGGTCGTCGGTGTCCCTCCCCCGGCGGCGACGCTGCTGGTGGTGGATTCGTTGGAGGCGAGCGACTCCGCGGCGGTGATGTCCCGGGTGGCGCAACTGCTCGACCGGTACCCGTCGACGGCAGCGGTGATGTGTGTGCGGGGTGCGGTGGAGCTGCCGCTGTCGGTGATGACGGGCGGAATCCGGTGTGTGACGGTGCACGCCGCGGATCTGGCGTTCACGGTCGCCGAGACTGCGGCGTTGTGCCGGTCCGTGGAGAACGACCTGACCGATCCGCAGTGCCAGGACCTGTGTACGACGCTCCGCGGGATTCCGGCGCTGGTGTCGGCGGCGGTGTCGCTGCTGGGGACCTTCCCGGGCCCGGCCGTCGACCGCTACGGACATCTGATGCCGGTACCGGCGCGTCTCGTCGACGAGTACGTCGCCGACCGTCTGGCCGGGCTGGACGAGTGGAGCCGCGACCTCGCGCCGATGGCGGCGGCCTCCCGGACCCCGGGGCCGGACGCGGTCGCCGCCCTGGTCGATGGCGGCGCCGGCGCGGCGGAGCGACTGCTCGAGCGGCTGGATGCGGCGGGGCTCGTGGTGGGCACCTACGACGGCAAGTCCCGCTCGTGGTGGTGGCCCGAAGCGATCCGGCAGGCACTGCTCACCGTGTCGCGGCGGGAACAGCCGGGGCAGGTGGACGCGGTGATGTCGCAGCTGGCGCACCGCAGTCTGGAGGCGGGCCGGTTCGCGGACGCCGCCGGGTACGCCACCGATGCGGCGGACTGGCCTATGGCGGCCCGGATCGTCGAGGACCACTGGAGCGACATGGTGGCCGGCCACTTCGAGCTGCTGGTCCACATTCTGCGAACGCTGCCCGACGAGACAGCCGACGAAAACTCGTCGGTGGCCGCGGGCAAGGCACTGTTCGTGCAGTCGCTGGCCGGGCACCCACTGCTGAACGTGCCGATCCCGGCCACCCCGAAGGAGGCGGTGGCGGCCGGTGCACGGCCGGACGCCGCCGACCTGCTGCACATCGGGACCGTGCAGTCGGTGGGGCTGCGGATGACCGGCCGCCTCCGTGAGGGGGCGAACCGGGCGACGCAGTTGGTCCCGCTGGTGGACAGCATGCTGGCCGCACAGCCGGAGAACGTGACGTCACAGTTGCCCACGGTGGAGTTGCAGTGGGCGATCTCGATGCAGTTGGCGGGTGATCTGGAGTCCGCAACCGCACTGTTCACCCGCGCCTGCCGGGGCGGGTGGGCCGCGAACTACGACTTCGTGGTGCTCAACGCGGCCGGCAGCATCGCGTTGAACTGGGCGCTCGTCGGTGACCTGCCGCGGACCGCGGAATGGCTGGCCACCGAATCGCGGGTGGACACGAACGTCGGCTACTGGGACGAGATGATCCGGGTCGGCGGCCGGGTGGCAGCGACGCTGGCGCACCTGGATCGTCTCGAGTTCGAGGCCGCACACACGATCCTCGAGGTGCTGGGAACACCGAAGTCCCGTGAGGAACTGTGGGGGTTCGTGGCCTACGCGGTGGCCCAGTACGGTCTCGCGACCGGTGACGCGTACTCCGGTCTGACCCGGCTGCACCATATTCTCGCCGGGCATCGGGAACTGCACCAGCCGGGCGGGGCGTCGCACGTGCTGCTCACGGCCGCCGAGATCGACCTCCACCTGGCGCTCGGCAACAGCACCGCGGCCCGGGCCCTGACCGCCGACACGGACAGCACACATCCGGTGGTGGCGGTGGCGGTGGCCCGGCTCGAGTTGCTGACCGGCCATCCGGACACGGCGCGGCAGCAGCTGGCGCACGTGTCGTGGACCCGGTCCGGATGGTTGCGCGCGCAGGTCGAGGCACTGGCGATCGAGGCGGCGTCGTATCTCGACGACCGCCCGGATCTGGCGGTGCAGGCGTGGAACCGGGCCTGCGCGGGAGCCGGCCGGCTGGGCAACCGGAGAGCGCTGACCGCACTGCCGGCCCGCTACGTCGCCGCCCTCACCGCACTCGACGGCGCCGCAACTCCCGACAGCACCGTGCCGTCCGTCTTCCCGGACACGGTGTCGGAAGTCAGCCTGTCCCCACGGGAACTCGCGGTTCTCGAACTGTTGGAGGCGGGACACGGTCAGCGGGCGATCGCTACAGAACTGTTCGTCTCCCTCAACACCGTCAAGACGCAGCTGCGCAGCATCTATCGGAAACTCGACGTCCACAGCGGCGCGGACGCGGTCACCCGGGCCCGGCAGCTGCGCCTGCTGGACCGGTGACCGGCATCGGCGCGAGACCGGCAACGGTGCTCATCTCGATCAGGTTGACGACGAACGTCTCGTGGTCCAGGGCCGGGGGCTCACCCGAACCGTAGGCCCGCGCCCACGACGCCATCGCCGAGACGATGAAATTGGTGGTCAACCGGATCCGTTCCTCGCGCAGCTCGTCACTCATCCCCGGCATGGACCGACGCACCAGGTCTTTCGCGACGGCACTCGACGGCGCGTACTGCGCGTCCGGCAGTCCGCCCCTGCGGTCGTAGACCTCGGCCATGATCTGCACGAAGTCGCGGCCGCGTTCGTCGAGCAGTTTCTCCCCGAGCGGGACCGCCAGTGCCGCGATGGCATCCCGCAGCGTCGCCTCGGACGGCTCCCGGTCGACGTCGAGCCGTGCCACGAAGTGATCGATCCCGGCGCTCACGTCGGCCATGTGCCGTACGACGATCGCGTCGAGCAGGCCCTCGCGGGAACCGAAGTAGTAGTGCACTGCCGAGTCGTTGCGCACGTCGGCCATCGCGTTGAGGTCCCGGATCCGGACCCGGTCGATGCCCTCGCGGGCGAAGAGGTGCTCACCCGCCCGCAGCAACCGCTCTCTGACCGGAATTTTTGCCGTCACGCTTGACACGCTAACAAACTCGGTTAATGTGCTCCACATCACTTTAACGACGTTCGTTAAACAGGTTCTGTTCGAACGAACGCTCGACCAGCACGTTGCGGCCGGCACGCCGAAGGGGTTCCGGCGCTGCACTTTTCCCTGCATCACCTTTCCCCTGTCGCGCGGAAGGAACACTCGTGCACCTGCCCGAAGGATTCGACGTCACCCACCCCTCGACGTTCGAGGACGGCATCCCACACGCCCTGTTCGCCCAGCTGCGCCGAACAGCACCGATCCGGTGGAATCCCCAGCAACAGGGTGTGGCCGGCTACCTGGACGACGGATTCTGGGCGGTCTCGACCCACGCGCTCGTACAGGAGGTGTCGCGGCGGCACGAGGACTTCTCGTCGTGGGAGAACACCGCGATGGTGCGCTACGCCGACGACGCACCACGCGAGGAGATCGAGGCCGGACGCGCCATCCTGCTCAACAAGGACGAACCCGAGCACACCGCGCTGCGCCGCATCGTGGCCCGCGGGTTCACCCCTCGTGCAGTCGGCGCCCTGCGCACCGCCCTCACCGAGCGCGCACAGGACATCGTCGGTGCCGCAGCAGCATCCGGGTCGGGGGATTTCGTCGAACAGGTGGCGTGCGAACTGCCGCTGCAGGCGATCGCCGACCTGCTCGGCGTCCCCCAGGCCGATCGGCACCGGCTGTTCGCCTGGTCCAACACCATGACCGGACGCGACGATCCGAACGTTCCCGGTGATCCACGTGTCGCGATGCACGAGATCATGGGCTACGCGCACGGTATCGCCACCGAACGCCGCGCCTGCCCCGCGAACGACATCATCACCGAACTCGTTCGGGCACAGGACGAGGACGGTGCGCTCACGCCGGAGGAGTTCGGGTACTTCGTGATCCTGCTCGTGGTCGCCGGCAGCGAAACCACCCGAAACTCGATCACCCACGGGCTGACGGCCTTCCTCGACCACCCCGACCAGTGGGAGCGGTACCGCCACGAACGTCCTCGCACGGCCGTCGACGAGATCATCCGGTGGGCGAGTCCCGTCCTGTCGTTCCAGCGCACCGCGATCCGCGACACCGACCTCGGTGGGCAACGGATCGCGGCCGGTGACCGCGTCGTGATGCTCTACGCGTCGGCGAACTTCGACGAATCGGTGTTCGACGACCCTCTCCGGTTCGACATCGCGCGGAATCCGAACCCGCACGTGGGGTTCGGCGGGACCGGCGCCCACTATTGCATCGGCGCCAACCTGGCACGACTCCAGATCGGCCTGATGTTCGACGCGATCGCCGATCTGCTGCCCGACATCTCGACGCTCGGTCCACCTGTTCGCAGCCGTTCAGCATGGCTGAACGGCATCACCGCGTTGCCCGTCGACTACGGCGTCTGTCCCATGGCCCAACCTTCGTGAGGAGACCCATCGTGCACGATTTCACAGGTAAGACCGCGGTCGTCACCGGCTATGCGTCGGGGATCGGGGCGGCCACGGCCGCCGCGCTGACCGCGCGCGGTGCGACCGTGATCGGCGTCGACCGGATTGTGCCGGACTCGGCACCCCCAGTGGCACGCACAATCGTCGGAGACCTGTCGACGTCCGACGGGGTCCGATCGATCGCGGACGCCGTCGACGGTCCGGTCGACGTACTGATCAACAATGCCGGTGTCGCGGCGACTCAGCCGTGGCGAACGGTGTTGTCCGTCAATACTCTTGCGCCTCGGGACCTGACCCGGCTGTTGCTGCCGAAGTTCGGTGCGGACGCAGCGGTCGTCACGACAGCGTCGCAGGCCGGGTTCCAGTGGCAGCGGAACTTCACGCGGGCCGACGCGTTCCTCGCGATCGACGATTGGGATGCGGCACTGGACTCGGTCGCCGGTCTTCCCGACATCGACCGGCTCTGCTACGCGTTGTCGAAGGAGGCGGCGATCGTGTACTCGGGCGCTCTCGCGGTCGAGGGCAAGCAGATCGGGTTGCGGTCCAACACCGTGTCTCCCGGAACCGTGGGTACTCCCCTGCTCCCCGACTTCACCGCGACGATGGGGGCGGCAGTCATCGACGGTGCCGCCGCATGGACCGGACGGCACGCTGCCCCGGAAGAGATCGCCGACGCGATCGTCTTCCTCGCCTCCCCTGAATCGGCGTGGATCAGCGGTGTCGATCTGCCCGTCGACGGAGGCTACGGCGCCTTCGTCTTCCGCACCCTCGTCGCGCCCGCCCTCAGCGCAGCCCAGTGACCCCGACAGGAGATTCTATGAGCGCCGAACTGATCTCGATCGATCCCGCCACCCTCGCTGAGGTGGGGCGCACGCCGATCGCTTCCGCGCCCGATGTGGATGCGAAAGTTGCTGCTGCTCATGACGCGTTCGCGTTGTGGAAGCGGGATCGCCGGACACGTCGTGCCCTGTTGGCCGCCTGTGCGGACGCGTTGACGGCGCGGGCCGCCGAGATCATTCCACTGCTCACCAGGGAGCAGGGAAAACCGTTGTCGGACGCCGGAACCGAGGTGTGGCTCACCGCGCACTGCCTGACTCGGGCGTCCGAGGTCGAGTGGGCCGAGGAGACGGCCGGCCCCGACCTGACCGGACGACGTGTCACCGTCCAGCACCGCCCGCTCGGGGTAGTGGCCGCGATCGTACCGTGGAACTTCCCGCTCTTCCTCATGGCGGCCAAGATCGGGCCGGCTCTCGCAGCCGGGAACACTGTCGTCGTCAAACCGGCCGAATCGGTGTCTCTCGTGGTGTCGAAGGTCGTCGAGATCCTCCGGTCCGTGCTGCCGGACGGGGTCCTCGACGTCGTGACCGGCGGCCCCGACACCGGCCGGTATCTCATCGCCCACCGCAAGGTGCGCAAGGTGTCGTTCACCGGGTCGACAGCGGTCGGACGGCAGATCATGCGACAGGCCGCCGACACCGTCACCCCGGTCACCCTCGAACTCGGCGGCAACGATCCGGCGATCCTGCTCGACGATGCCGATATCGACGGCTCCGCAACCGCACTCGCCCATGGTGCTTTCTTCAATGCGGGACAGATGTGCATCGCCCCCAAGCGGGCATACGTCCCCGAACCGATGCTGGACGCGTTCTGCGACGCTTTCGCCGACCGGATGGGCTCGCTCGTCGTCGGCAACGGTCTCGATCCCGCCACCACGGTCGGGCCGCTGCACACTCGGACGCAACTCGACTTCGTCACGCAACTGCTCGACAAGGCCGTGGCGGGCGGCGCGACTGTCGTGCGGGGTGGCGGCGCGGGCACCGATCTACCCGGCCACTTCCTCGAGCCCACCCTGGTCCGCGGCGTGGACGACACCACCGATCTGGTGGCTCTCGAACAGTTCGGGCCGGTCTTCCCGGTGGTCGGTTACCGCGACGTCGACACCGTCCTCGGCACGCTCGACGATCAGGAGTTCGGGCTCGGCGCCTCGGTGTGGAGCGCGAACCTCGACCACGCGGCCCGCACCGCCGACCGCATCGATGCGGGCACGGTGTGGATCAACCAGCACAACGCCCTCGACGTCTCGCTGCCCTTCGGCGGCTCGAAGGGCAGCGGCTTCGGACGCGAGGGCGGCCTCGCCGGAGTCGAGGAGTTCCTGCACACCCGCGTGGTGGACGTCAAGCTCTGACCCTCGTGACGTTCGTGAAAGGAGTTCGATGACAGGCAATTCCGCTCCCCCGCACGGGGTGAACACCACGGTCACCACGACGGCCACCGATCTCACCTCGCTGCGACGGGATCTCGAACACTGGATCCGGATACGGCTCGGCGACCCGCACGCCCACGTGTCCGCGGTCCGGAAGCCGTCCGAATCGGGTATGTCCAGCGTCTCGGTCCTGTTCACCGTCGACTGGCACGAGGACGGCCGAGGCCACCGCGCCGACCTCGTCGCCCGACTGGTCCCGGAGGCGACGGCGCTGCCGGTGTTCCCCGACTACGATCTCGAACACCAGGCCGCGGTGATGCGGGACGTCGCGTCCCACGGGGCCGTGCCGGTGCCGCACGTCCGGTGGGTCGAGACGTCCCCCGAGGTTCTGGGCCGGCCGTTCGTCGTGATGGACCGCATCGACGGCGTCGTGCCGGTCGACAACCCGCCCTACGTGTTCGGCGGCTGGCTGTGTGACGCGACGCCCTCGCAACGGGACACCGTGCAGCACAGTTCGATCGATGCGCTGGCCCGGATCCACGCCCTCCCGATCCCCGACGTGTTGGATCCCGGCGACGTGAGCGCCGCCGAACTGCTGTGCCGGCACGTCGACGCCACCCGCGGCTACTACGAGTGGACCCGGCGCGAGGACGGCCTCCGGATCCCGGTGCTGGAGGACGGATTCGCGTGGCTCGAACGACATCGGCCGCGGGAACCTTCGGAGCCGGTACTGTGCTGGGGCGACTCCCGCATCGGCAACATCATGTACGACGATTTCCGCCCGGCCGCCGTCCTGGACTGGGAACTCGCCACCGTCGCCCCACGCGAACTCGACGTCGGCTGGTTCGTGTTCTTCCACCGGATGTTCCAGGACATGGCCGAACAGTTCGACCGGCCGGGTCTGCCCGACCTGTTCCGGCGCGCCGATGTGGTTGCCCGATATCGGGAGTCGTCCGGCACCGAGCTGCACGACCTCGACTTCTATCTCGTGTACGCGGCGATCCGGCACGGCGTCATCATGTCCCGGATCAAACGCCGCTCCATCCATTTCGGTGACAGTCCGGCGCCGGAGAACCCCGACGAGTACGTCCTGCACCACCGCATGCTCCGAAAGATGATCGACGACGAATACCCTTGGGAGGCGCAATGAACCCCGATCCGCTCGACGAGTACCCTATCCACCAGTCGCCGCTGTCCATGGCCCGCGTCGACAGCAGCGACCGAAACTTCTACGACCGCTCCTATTTCAACGGCCACGACCGCACAGGTGGCATCTTCTTCGTCACCGGGTTCGGCGCCTACCCGAATCTCGGGGTGCGCGATGCGTTCGTCACCGTGCGCCGCGGTACCGTCCAGCGGTCGGTGCGGTTCTCCGACGCCATCGACGCCCGCTCGATCGAGGCCGAGGTAGGCGGCTACCGAATCGAGGTCGTCAAGCCGTTGCACACCGTCCGGGTGATCTGCGAGCATCCCGACCTGTCTGCGGACATGACGTGGGAGGGTGCATTCCCGTCGGTTCTCGAGGAACACCACGTGCTGATGGCCGGTCCCCGGCCGTCGCTCGACGCCACCCGGTTCGCGCAGGTCGGCAGCTGGTCCGGCACTCTGAGCGTGGACGGCACCGACATCGCCGTCGACCCGGCCGTGTGGACCGGGACCCGGGACCGGTCGTGGGGTATCCGTCCGGTCGGTGAGCGCGAGCCGCTCGGCCGGCTGACCGACGAGCCGGTCGAGGGTTTCTGGTGGTCGTACGTTCCCCTGCGGTTCGACGACTTCGCGTTGATGATCATCGCGCAGGAGGACCCCGACGGGCATCGCACTCTCAACCACGCGACGCGGACGTTCCCCGACGGACGCGTCGAACAGCTCGGCTGGCCGCGGTTCGAGATCACCTACCGCAGCGGCACCCGCACCCCGGAACATGTCCGGATCCATCTCACCACCCCGACCGGAGAGCCCTTGGTGGTCGACATCGAGCCGCTCGGGTTCATCACCCTGCAGATCGGCTCCGGCTACGGCAGCGACCCGGAATGGAACCACGGCCAGTGGCGGGGACGCGGCTGGAGTTCGTCGAGCCTGTACGACCTGACCGATCCTGCACTCGCCCAGAGAGTTCCGAACGGCACCAACGAGCACACCGCGCGAGCGACGTGCGCCGGCGCCGTGGGGTGGGGCATGTTCGAGCACGGGGTCCGGGGCCGGCACGATCCGTCCGGGTTCGCCGACGGAAAGGTCATGGCGCGGTGACTGTTTCGACGATCTCCCGACGACGGCTCAGTACCGCACTCACCACGCTGGCGGCCGTGAGTATCCTGCTCGCCGGCTGTTCGAGCAGCGGCGCCGGTACCCCCACCGATGCGTCGGACGTGATGACCGGACTGGTGGGCCATCAGCCGGACGGCGGTGAACCGGTGGCCGGCGGCACCCTGTCGTATGCGACGTACAACGGTGTGAGCAGCCTGGATCCGGCGGACCGTCAGGACGGCGGCGCGACGGGCGGCTCGGAGATGGCGGCGATCTACGACCTGTTGATGCGGTACGACCCGGAAGCGAAGGAGTATGTGCCGCAGTTGGCGCAGTCTCTGACGGCCAACGGTGACAACACCGTCTGGACGTTGACGCTGCGGGACGGTGCGACGTTCAGTGACGGCACCCCGGTGGATGCGGATGCGGTGCGGTGGAGCATCGATCGGTATCTGCAGAAGAAGGGCACGCACACGCAGGTGTGGAACGTGTCGGTTGCGGAGGTGACTTCCCCGGATGCGTCGACGGTGGTGTTCACGTTGAAGCAGCCGTGGAACGAGTTCCCGATCATGTTCACCACGGGGCCGGGGATGGTGGTGGCGCCGTCGTCGATGGCGTCGGGCACGTTCGCTCCGGTCGGGGCGGGTCCGTTCACGGTGGAGCGGTTCGCGTCGCAGGACGAACTGGTCCTCGCGGCGAATCCGTCGTACTGGGGTGGGAAGCCGCATCTGGACAGGTTGCGGTTCCCGGCGATCGTCAGTGAGCAGGGCAAGCTCGACGCCCTGCATGCCGGTGACATCCAGGCCGCGTACCTGCGGGCGGCGGAACCCGTACACAATGCGCTCACCGCAGGCGACGTCGGCTACGTCTACACCGTCAACATGGGTAGCGTGTTCGCGTTGAACCAGCGTCCCGGACGCGCGTCCGAGGACGTACGAGTCCGCAAGGCGATCGTCGCAGCGTTCGATCCGGCCGTGTTCGACGCACGCGGTGAAGCCGGTCAAGGCATGCCCGGCAGCGACATGTTCCAGGACTGGTCGCAGTGGCACGGTGACGTGCCCGGCCCGAGCTTCGACCCGGACGCGGCGAGGAAGTATCTCGACGAGGCCAAGGCCGACGGCTACGACGGCAAACTCGTCTATGCCGGCCTGAACGAGCCCGGTGCGCAGCAGCGGGCCCTGACCGTCCAGTCGATGCTGCAGGCCGTCGGGTTCACCGTCGACATCGTGTACGCGTCGAGTATCAACGACCTCGTCAAGAGGATGTACGCACAGCACGACTACGACATCGGTGAGTCGGGGTTCAATGTCATCGACGAGTCACCGTTCACCCGGATGTACGGCAACCTGTCGAGTGCGTCGACGTCCAACGTCCTCAGCTACCAGAACTCGGAGATGGACGCCCTGCTGACAGACCTGCAGACCGCGACCACCGACGACGACCGACGCCGGGTCCTGGAGAACATCCAGACCCTCGTCGACGACACCGCCCCGATGGTCGTCGCGAGCGCCGGCAAGTACTTCATCCCGTGGAGCAGCAATGCCCACGGAATCACTCCCAGTTCCGACGGAATCATGCTGTTCGGGGATGCATGGCTCGCCCCCGGGCAACCGTCGTGACACCCCTCCCACGTGGCCGAATGTCACATGGGTTCAGCCCAACTGAACGCGTGTGACATTCGGCCACAGGGAGGTTCTACCCAACAAACCGCCCCGATCCCTGGCAGCATGGGAACGAACTCGACGTTCGCACGTGAGAAGGGGTATCACGCATGTTCAACGGGTTCCGGAAGTCGGCCAGGCTGAAGGTGCAGCGGGCGGTCGACGAGGTGGTCCGCGAGTCCGATCGGAAGGCGCGGATCGAGAACGAGAACCGCCACGACCAGATTCTCGCGGAGTTGACGGCGTACAACGGGGAGATGCTGCGGGTGCTGCGGGAGCTGGCGGAGGCCCGCGAGCAGGTGGCGGTACTCGGGCAGCGGCTCGACGACGCCGAGCAGCGGGTCCGACGCGACATCACGCACGCCCTCGACGTTCGGGCCGCCGACGAGAGTGCCCGGTTCGTGCTCGAGCACATGCCGACGGTGCCGACGTTCCGGGATCCGCACGACACGCTCCGGTACGGTCTCGAACTCGTCAAGGTCGACGGGCTGGCCCTCGAGTTCGGGGTCGCGAGCGGCACCACGTTGCGGATCGTCAGCGAGGCGTTGCAGCCCACCGGCCACGACGTGTGGGGGTTCGATGTGTGGACGGGTCTGCCGGAGGCGTGGCGGACCGGGTTCCCGGCCGGCGAGTTCGCGCAGCAGTCGCTGCCGGCGGTGCCCGGCGCCCGGCTGGTGTCGGGGCTGTTCGAGGACTCGCTGCCCGGTTTCCTCGCCGACCGTCCGGGCCCGGTCGCGTTCGCGCACCTCGACGCCGACCTGTACTCGTCGACCCGCACGGTCCTCGACCTCATCGGTGACCGGCTCGTCCCCGGATCGGTGCTGGTGTTCGACGAATACTTCAACTATCCGGGCTGGCAGAACCACGAACACCGGGCGTGGATGGAATTCGTCGCACGCACCGGTGTTCGCTTCGACTACGTCGCCTACACCGCCGACCACGAACAGGTGGTCGTCCTCATCCGCGAATAACCTTGCGGTGGACTACTTTCCGTAGAGACGGGCCCAGTTCTCACGGCTGGTGAGCTGGGGCATCGCCTCACGGAAGCGTCGCTGCGCTTCGGGACCCTCGTCGCGGAACTGCTTGAGTACCTTCGCGATCCAGTTGCCGATCTCCTTCGCGACGTCCTTGTCGCGGCGACGGATCCGCACCCCCGACTGCGATGCGTCGGTCACGACGGCGTGGTCGAAGAGGGAGACGTGCCACCAGTGTGCGTCCGCCGACGGAATGCTCGCGATGCCGTGCTGCGTGCGACCGAGCCACTGGGTTGCGGCCCGCTTGGCCAGCACCAGGTCGATCCGGCTGTTGTCCGGTTCGGGTCCCGCGATCCGGGTCACGAGGTCCGACGAGCGGATCCCCGGAATGGCGTCCGCCGGATGCTTGACGGTCTCGGGGAACCGACTGCGCTCCTTGCGGATCGCCCCGAGTACCGCCTGTCCACCGTCCTCGAGGACGCTCGGGCCGGCGAGGAAGTCCTCGATCCCCCGCAGCATCGTGTGCGCCAGGCCGTACTGCATCGACACGACGAACTGTCCGAGTTCACGGCCCATCGTCACGCTCAGGGCCTTGGTGTCGAAGTCGCTGTGCAGGGCGGCCACGATGAGCGAGTTGCGCACACTGAAGTACTTCGCCCAGTCGTCACGGTCCTTCCAATGGAAGTCCGCATGCCACACACCCGCATTCGGAAGCGTCACCGTAATGAAACCTGCTGCACGGGAACGGATTCCGTACTCGATGTCGTCCCACTGGAAGAACATCGGCAGCGGCAGCCCGATGCGCGAGACGACCTCGGCGGGGATCAGGCACGACCACCACGCGTTGTATCCCGCGTCGACCCGCTTGTCCTGACGCTTCTTGGTCAGGTTCGCGTCGTGCAGCGAGTTCGCCGCCCAGCGACCGGCCTTCAACTTCGACAGATCCGCTTCCTCGGCACTGACATGCAGGTTCTGCGGATTCATCAGGTACAGCATCTGTGCACCCACGAGCATCGGTTCGATCGTGACGTTGGCGAACGCGTTCATCCGCAGCACCGTTTCCGGTTCGCACAGGATGTCGTCGTCCATGAGGAGCACGTTGGCGTGCTCGTTGATCGCCGTCACCTCGTACATGCCGCGGGTGAAACCGCCCGCCCCACCGAGATTCGGCTGGCGCAGGTACACCAGCTTGTCGCCGAGCTTCGCGGCGACGGTGGTGAACAGGTCCCGGTCGGAGACGTGATCGGTGCCCTGGTCGACGACGTAGACGGCGTCGATGCCGGCCACCATCTGCTCGTCACCGGCGATGGCGGCGACGGTCTCGGCGCAATCGTCGGCACGGTTGAACGTGCAGATCGCGATTGCGGCCGGTCGCACCACTGCCGGCGCGGGCACCGTCCATTCGAGGTCACGCACCGCGAGCGGGCCGTCGATCGCCCGGAATTCCAGCCACAGCGATCCGCCGTCGAGGTACGCGTCGAGTGTCGCCGTGAGTGTCGTGGTGCCCGCCCCGTCGAGGTCTGCGGTCGCGACCGTCCGCACGTTGCCACCCGAATCGGATGCGCGCAGCAGGACGCGGGACGCACCACCGGCGTCGTACGCGAAGCTGATCTGTACGTCCCGGACGGTGGTCCACCGCTGGTAGTAGCTGGCGGCGAAACGTCCGAAGTAGGTGTCCGTGTCGATGACCGCGCCCTTGTCCAGGTGCACCGCGAAACGCTCGCGGTGCGCGGAGCCCGACACGATGCGGGCGTACATCTCGTCCTTGACGCGAGGGGTGGGGCCGGTGAACAGTCCTCGCTGTACTACCAGCCGACCCGACGTCGCATGTTCTCGGAGAGCGTCACGAACAGCTGCCGTGCTCCCTTCCACAGGCGCCACCGACGCAGACTCGTTCATAGTGCTCCTCACCGATTCCCCACGACAATCTCCGGTCGGGAGACGACCATTTCCGTATTTCGCAGAGTATCAATTGGAGGCTGTCGCCCCACGGCACGAGAGTCCGCGCCGACGCTGCACGAACCACACGACCGTCTGGAGCAGTACGACGACGAAGGCCGCGAGCGCGGCGGCGGAACCGAGTCGCAGACCCGGCGCCGCGTACTCGACGACCACGGTGTGTTCGCCGGCGGGCACGTCGACGGCGAGCAGACCGGCGGGTCCGTCGGGCAGGTCGACGGCGTGGCCGTCGATCGTCGCGGTGTATCCGGGCCATGCCAGCCGCGCGAACACGACACGTCCGGCGTTCTCGGCGGAGACCCGTATCTCTTCCCGGCCGGTCGACGACGACTCGGTCGTCACGGCGACCCCCGGGGACGACCAGGTGGCCCGGCCCGCCTCGGGCAGGATCTCGTCGCGCACCCACACGACCCGGATCGGGGTGTCGTAGACGACGTGCCAGCCCGGGGGTGAGGGACCCGCCGCGACGTCCGGCAGCAGTGCCCGCTGGATCACCAGCGTCGACACTCCCATCACGTCGATCAGCGGTGCGGGTGTGTCCGCGTCGGCGGGCTCCCACAACCGTGTGTACGCGTCGGCGCACGTGGCACCGCGGTAGTCCATGCACAGGTCGTCGGCGAACTCGGCGAACCCCATGCCGGTGTAGCTGGCGATCGAGTGCACGCCGGCCGCCCTCGGCAGATTCCCGAACAGGATCTCGCCGTTGCGCGCGTCTTCCGGCGTCGTCAGACCCAATGCTGCCAACTGGAGGACGGTGCCCCGGTATCCGGCGGTGCCCGCCGCGATCCGAGGCAGGTCGTAGGCGGGTACCGAGGTGGCGGGCGGCACCGGTGTACCCGCAGGCTTCGGTGCCGAAGCCGGGAACATGCTCGTCTGCAGGAAGAGCACCGCGGCGGTACCGGTCACGGCCACCACCATCGACGTCCCAGCCCCGGACCGCCGACAGGCGACGAGCAGCGCCGCGACGAGCGCTGCCGTCACGACGAGACCGAGCAGATGGGTGAGCGACTCGTCCGGCCGGACCGCCCAGGACAGGTAGCCGCCGGCAGCGACGATCACGGCAGTCGTGATCGTCCGGCCGCGCACCCGGTCGCGCGCGAGTCCCGCCGACAGCGCGAGCGCAAAGATCACTGCGCCGGCGAGATAGAGGTACTCGACGAGACGCACCGGCCACCGGAACAACCACACGTTCGACGGCGCGAGCGTCGCCGCCAGGTAGAAGCCGCCGACGACGAGGACGCTCACCGATCCGGTCAGCCGGGCACGCAGTTCACGCCAGCGGATCCAGGGCAGCAACGGCAGGACGAACCACGCGAAGTACGTGGTCGGGCCGGACTCGAGACGTCCACCTGCCCACGTCGACATGGACGGAAGATAGGTCGGGGAACTGCCCGCCGCGAGGTCACCGAGATCGGGAACCAGGAAGGTGTCGTTCGCGATCGCCGCCAACGAGTCACGGGTGGTCACCTCGCTGCTGCCGAGCAGTGGCAGGAATACGAGCAGTGCGACGGCGCCGACACACACGCCCATCACGACGACGTGCACGAGACGCCCGTAGCCGCGGGCGAGCAGCAGTTCCACCGCGACGGCGGCGAGCACGACGACGAGGCCGAGCGGCGCGTACGGGTTGCCGGTCGTCATCGCGAGGAACCCGAACAGGAACGGGACGAGCGGATTGGTCGCGCCCCGCGAGAATCGGCGGGTCGCCCACCAGAAGTGGGTGACCCACGTGAACGCCATGAGTCCGGCCGGCCAGCCCGATGCCTCGTACCAGAGCGTGAACCCGGACACCGGGATCGCGACGGCGACGACGACGGCGGCCCACCGCCGGGCACCGTATTCGCGGGCCAGCAGATAGACGCCGGCCCCGAGGATCGCGAGGATCTCGACCATCACCACGAACGAGGCGATCGACAGGTTGTCGAACATCGAGGCGACGAGAAAGTTTCCCCAGTTCAGGGGGTTCCAGATCCCGTCCAGCCCCTCGGCGGCGAAGTTGCCGCCCATCCAGCCCGACGGGTCCATGACCGGCCACTGCCGTTCCCGCAGACTGTCGCCGAACATGTGCCACATGGGCGCGAACTGCTCGTGCTGGTCACCGACGTAGTAGAAGAAACTCCCCCGCCACTGCGCGATGGAGGCGATCGCCGCGACGACGAGTCCGACGCCGATCGCGACGGCCCAGTCCGGTAGCCGCTCGTTCCACCGGCCGAGCCGCGACCCCGGGGCAAGGGCGGGGTCAGGGTTCATCGGCTTCCTCCGGCATCGGCGGCGACCGTCGACGGCGTCCGGTGCGTCAGGATCCGACGCGACAGCAGGAACGTCACGGGAATCGCAGCAACCGCGGCGATGAGTGGCGCGATCCGGTCGTCGACCCCGAGGAACGTGACGAGCAGGATCATGCCGACCGTCGTCACGATGTAGTTGGTGGCGTTCGTGAGCGGGAAGAGCAGGAACTTGCGCCATGTCGGTGTCGTCCGGAACGTCCAGTAACAGTTGAGGAAGAACGACCCGACCATCGAGATCGCGATCGCCAGCAGATGCGCCGCCAGATATGGCACGACGGTGTTGAAAGCGAGATAGAGCGCGTAGTAGACGCCGGTGTTGATCACCCCGACGATCCCGAACCGCAGCAGGTGACGCATCACGAGTGCTCTGCCCCCCGGCCGCCCGGCTCGGTCTCGGCGACCAGGAAGTGCGGCCGCTGTTTGGTCTCGTAGTAGATCCGTCCGACGTACTCGCCGATGACGCCGAGGAACATCAACTGCAGACCGCCCATGCCGGTGATCGCGGCGATCAGGGTGACATAGCCGGGGGCGGTCACCCCGTGCACGAGCGCGGCGATCACGAGAGCGATCACGTAGACGAACGACACTGCCGTCACCACCGCCCCGAGATAGACCGCCAATCTCAAGGGCGCATTGTTGAACGACATGATGCCGTCGATGCCGTAGTTGACGAGCCGCCGGAAGCTCCACTTGCTCTCGCCGCCGCCCTGGCGTGCCACGTTGTGGTAGTCCACCGTGGCCGTCGGGAACCCGATCCACGAGAACATGCCCTTGGAGAAGCGGTTGTACTCGCGCATCTGCAGCAGGGCATCGACGGCACGCCGGCTGAGTAACCGGAAGTCTCCTGCACCGTCCTGCATGTTCACGTCGACCAGCGCGTTGACGAGGTGGTAGTACAGCCGCGACAGCATCGTGCGGCCGAATGCGTCGCCCTCCCGGGTGCGGCGGGCGACGACCTGGTCGTAGCCCTCGCCGTGCAGGCGGAGCATGTCGAGCAGCAGGTGCGGCGGATGCTGCAGATCGGCGTCCATGATCACGACGGCGTCGCCGCGCGCGTACCGCAGCCCGGCGAGCATCGCCGCTTCCTTGCCGAAGTTGCGGCTGAAGCTGACGAACCGGCAGCGGGGATCGCGCGCGTTGATCTCCCGCATCAACCGCACCGTGCCGTCCCGGCTGCCGTCGTCGACGAGAACGAGTTCGACATCGACATCGGCGGATTCGAGTGTCCCCAGTACCTGCCGGACCAGTTCCTCGAGGACGTCTTCCTCGTTGTGGCACGGCACCACGACGGACAACAGCATTCGACTCTCTCCTCGATACGCCTCGACGGTCCGGTGAAATTTTCCCGCGGAAACGCCGGGCAGGCCCAGCTTAAGGGTCGGCCGATTCGATCGAGAACCTCCCACGCGGCGCGGTTTCCGGCGATACTGAGCGATCTTCTCGGACCGGAACGAATCGGATACTCGACCGAACCTGCGGAGGAACCCGTGCACCACACCGTCCACCCCACTCGTCGTACCGTCCTGCGGGCGCTCGCTGCGAGCCCCCTGCTGCTCCTGGCACCGGCCCCTGTCGCGGCAGCACAGTCGAGCGTCGGCAGCGCCGATCTCGCTGCGGGCAGCTTCGGTCGCGGTGACCTCGACACCACGTCGGCACCCGATTGGATGCGGTCCCTGCCGGACGCGACGAGCCTGGCCGCCCTGTCACTGCCGGGTACGCACGACACGATGGCGCACAACTCGTCGATCCCGACCCTCACCCAGGAATTCGACCTGGCCACCCAGCTCCGCGCCGGGGTACGTGCGCTCGACATCCGCACCCGACACTTCCGCGACGTGTTCCCGATCCACCACGGCCCGGAGTATCTGTACGCCAACTTCACCGACGTCGTCCGGACCGTCACCGACTTCCTGCGCGCACATCCGGGCGAGTCCGTGCTCGTGCGACTGAAGGAAGAGTTCACCGCCGCCGAGAACACCCGCTCCTACCAGGCGACGCTGGACTGGTACATCCACGAGAACCCCGACACCCGCGACCTACTCGACCAGCACCTGTGGACGCCGCCCGTGGGCTACGACGGGCGGATCCCGGGGCTCGGCGAGACCCGCGGCAAGATCGTCGTGCTGCAGGACTTCACCGCCACCACCGCGTACGGCCCGCGGTGGGCCGGCCCCCGCACGGATATCCAGGACGATTTCGAACTCCCCGACCTCGCGGCGATCACAGGCAAGTGGGACAGGGCCCGCACCCAGTTCGAGCGGGCAGCGGTCGGTGACCCGACGACATTGTTCGTCAACCATCTGAGCGCCACCGGCGCGACCCCGGCCGTCATGGCCACCGGGACCGTGCCGATCACCGTCGCCAAGGGTGTCCCCGGCACCCCGGGGATGCTCACCCGCGCGGAGGACTACCTGCGCACCGCCTCCACCGGGCGGACGGGCGTCGTGATGGCCGATTTCCCGACGGCCGCACTCGTCGAGGAGATCATCGGCCGCAACGTCAGCTGAGCGTCCCGATCCCCGCCGATCCGGCCGAGAGCGATCCGATTCCGCTCTTGAACGACCCGTAGGTGAGGGAACCGGTGTTCGCGGAGCCGAGGTTGGCGGAGCCGGTGTTCGCGGAGCCGACGTTGCCGGAGCCGGTGTTCGCGGAGCCGACGTTGCCGGAGCCGGTGTTCGCGGAACCGACGTTGTTGGAGCCGGTGTTGGCCCAGCCGAGGTTGAAGGAGCCGGTGTTGTCGGGGCCGATGTTGTTCCAGTCGATGCTGCTCGCCGCGAGCAGTCCGAGGCTGCCGAGTCCGGCGGCGACGGCCGAGCCGATCGCGCCGGCCTGCACTTCGGCGGGTCCGATGTAGCCGACACCGATGGCGTCGTGGCAGGGCACGGGCAGTTCGAATCCGGGGGCGACGGCGTCGACGGCACCGGCGAGGGCCCCTTCGACGCGGATCGGGGCGCAGCCCTGGGCGTCGGTGACGGGATCTGCTCCGGCCCCTGCTGCGAAGCCGACGGCGATCGTCGTGACCGCCGATGCGACGACGACGGCGCGACGCACCGTCCGCCCGCGCCGATCTGCGTGTTGTGTTGCGACCCTCATACGAGTGCCCCTCCCGGCTCGGTTCCCGAGTGACGTCCCCCGACACGGATGCTGGTGACGCTACCGCCGGATCGCCGCCCGTGTGCGGGATCGGGTTACTGTCCGGTGCGGGCGTATCCGGCTTCGGTGGCCGATTTGGTGGGGCGCCACCAGTGTTCGTGGTCGCGGTACCAGGCGACGGTCGCCTCGAGTCCGGTGCGGAAGTCGCGGTAGGTGGGCTGCCAGCCGAGTTCGGTGCGCAGCAGGGTGGAGTCGATGGCGTAGCGCAGGTCGTGGCCGGGCCGGTCGGCGACGAAATCGAAGTCCTGGGGGTCGTGGCCGAATATCTCGAGGAGCATGGCGACGACGGTGCGGTTGTCGACCTCGCCGTCGGCGCCGATCAGGTAGGTCTGGCCGAGGCGGCCACGGTCGAGGATCGTCCACACGGCCCGGTTGTGGTCGTCGACGTGGATCCAGTCGCGGACGTTGCGGCCCTGCCCGTACAGCTTCGGCCGGACGCCGTCGAGCAGGTTGGTGATCTGGCGGGGAATGAACTTCTCGACGTGCTGGTAGGGGCCGTAGTTGTTGGAGCAGTTCGACAGGGTGGCCCGGACGCCGTAGGAGCGGGCCCAGGCGCGCACCAGCATGTCCGACGACGCCTTGCTCGCCGAGTACGGGCTCGACGGGTTGTAGGCGGTGGTTTCGGTGAACCGGTCGGGGTCGTCGAGTGCGAGGTCGCCGTACACCTCGTCGGTGGAGATGTGGTGGTAGCGGACGTCGTGGGCGCGGACGGCCTGCAGCAGGGTGACGGTACCGACGATGTTGGTGTGCACGAACGGCCACGGATCGGTCAGCGAGTTGTCGTTGTGGGACTCGGCGGCGAAGTGCACGACCGCGTCCGAGCCGGCGACGAGCCGGTCGACGAGGGCGGCGTCGGTGACGTCACCGTGCACGAAGTCGATGCGGTCGGCCACCGGGGCGAGGGAGGCCCGGTTCCCGGCGTAGGTGAGGGCGTCGAGCACCGTCACCTGCACGTCGGGCCGGTCGGCGACGGTCTGGTGGACGAAATTGGCGCCGATGAACCCGGCGCCCCCGGTGACGAGCAACCTCATACCGGGAGACTACCGACCGGGCCTGGCCGTCATATCCGCGCCGGGGCCGGCTCCTCCCCCGGGATCGAGGTGCCGCGCAGCGAGACGCCGGCGGTCTCCTTGAGGAAGGCGACGGAGACGAGTCCGACGACGCAGGCGCCCATCATGTACACGGCGGGGAACAGGTTCCAGCCGGTGCCGTGGATGACGGCGTCGTTGACGAGTGGGGCGGTGCCACCGAACACGGCGGTGGACACGTTGTAGCCGATCGCGAATCCTGCATACCGGACCTGGGTGGGGAACATCGCCGGGAACGTCGCGGAGATGGTGGCCAGCTGCGGCAGGTAGAGCAGACCGAGGACCGCGAAGGCGACGAGGGCCCACACGAATCCCTGTGCCATCAGCCAGTACATGGGGACGGCCGCGACGAACAGGCCGATCAGCGACGCCCACCACATGGGTTTACGTCCGAGCGAGTCCGACCAGCGTCCGAAGAACGGGATGCACGCCATCATCACCACCTCGCCGACGAGGATGATGATCGTGGTCGACTGTGTGCTCAGCCCGAGCGTGGACTCGAGGTAGGTGGGCTGGTAGGTGAGCAGCGTGTAGTTGACGACGTTCAGGGCGACGACCATGCCGGTGAGGATCAGGATCGGGCGCCAGTAGTTGGTGATCAGGTCCTTCAACCCGCTCAGAACCGAATCCGGTGTTGCGCCTTGCGAGTCGATCTCGTCGAACACCGGGGAGTCGTCGAGCCGGTTGCGGAGATACCAGCCGACGAGACCCAGCGGCAGTGCGATGAGGAACGGGATCCGCCAGCCCCACGACGCCATCTCGTCGTCGGTGAGCAGCAGTTCGCACAGCATCACGACGGCGGTACCGGCGGCGAAGCCGCCGAGGGTGCCGAATTCGAGGAAACTGCCGTAGCGGCCACGTTTGTCGTCGGGCGCGCATTCGGCCATGAACGTTGCGGCACCGCCGTATTCGCCGCCGGTGGAGAAGCCCTGCACCACCCGCAGCAGGATCAGCAGGATCGGCGCGAAGATCCCGATCGACGCGTGCGACGGGATCAGCGCGATCAGTGCCGTCGCCCCGGACATCAGCAGAATCGTCGTCGCGAGAACGGCTTTGCGGCCGACCCGGTCGCCGAGCGGCCCCCAGATCATGCCGCCGAGGGGCCGGAGCACGAACGAGATCGCGAACCCGAGCATCGTGCCGAGCGAGCCGAGATCCCCGGGGAAGAAGTTCTGGGTCAGGTAGGTGGCGGTGGTGGCGTAGACGCCGTAGTCGTACCACTCGGTGGCGTTGCCCATCGCGGAGCCGGCGATGGCCTTGCGCAGGGTGCGACGGCCCGGATCCGCGACGGCGTCGGAGCTGTTCCGCGACGTCGGACTCTCGGGACCGTACGTTGTCGATTCCCGCATTCGTATGGTCCCTTCCGACGGGGAACTGTGCGTGACAGGTCTTCGATCATCGGTCCGTTCGACGCTAACGGGACAACCGTGACCCTGCATGACACCGTCGGTCCGTGCAGGTCCGCGCGGGTTTATGGAACGGGATCAGCCGGCGCGGAGCGCGTCCTCCGCCGTCCCCACCGCCGGTGCGACGGGGCGTCGGCGGCGGGTGGTGAGCAGCCGCTGCGCTGCGGAATCGAGCAGGTAGCCGAGGACACCGATCACCAGGATGACCGCCATGACCTGGTCGTACGCGAGCTGGTCGCGCGCATTGAGAATCTGGTAGCCGAGCCCGGACCGCACGCCGAGCATCTCGGCGGGGACCAGCACCACCCATGCGATACCGAGGGCCACCCGCAAACCGGTCTGCAGGTTGCCGCGGATCGCGGGCAGGACGACGACGGTCAACCGTTCCCGGCGGGTGGCCCCCATGGAACGTGCGACGAGAAGGTGCCCGGGGTCGATCGCGTGGACCCCGGCCGCGGTGTTGATGACGATGGGCCAGACCGCGGCTGCCGCGATGAGAAAGAACACCGGGCGGTGTCCGATACCGAACAGGGCGACGGCGATGGGCGCCCACGACAGCGGCGAGATCATGCGCAGGAATTGGGTGACGGGCCGGACCGCACGGTCGACGGTCGGGTTCAGGCCGATCAGCAGTCCCAGGGGGATGCCGACGACGGCGGCGACGAGCAACCCGACGAGCAGCCGCCACATGCTCGCCGCCATGTCCGGGAGCAGTACACCCCGTTCGAACAGCCCGACGAGCGCCGGGACCACCTCCTGCGGCGCGAAGTCACGGAGAAGCGAGTCCGGGGCCGCCACGATCGTGGTGGCGAACCACCACAGGGCTGTCGCGACGGCCACGGCCGCCGCCGGCGGCCACCAGGACGGACGGGTCGACGACTGGGTGCTCACGTGGGATCCACTTCCTCGGTGCGGGTCAGGTCGGCCGGCAGCCCGAACGCGGCGGGGCCACCGCCCCGGATCAGGGACTGCCGGACGAAACGGTCGTCGACCAGGTCGGCGTGGACGGTGGTCGGGTCGAGACGGGACAGGAAGGTGCGGTCCCCGTCGATCTCCGTCTCGTGCATCGCCTCCACGAGGGCCCGGGTGAAACCGGGAAACGGGAACGGCTGGTAGCCGATACGCTGCGGGTTCCAGTCGTGGTGGGTGATCCGGTATTCGTCCGGCGGGTACGTGAGGGCCTTCGTGATCGCCGGCAGCGGCTGCGGCAGATAGTCACCGGACTTCAGCGTCTCCGCGGCCCGTCCGCGGTCGGCGCCGATCCGCAGCTGCGCCGTGGTGACGGCGTCGGTGAGTTGCTGGACACCCGCCGGGTTGCGTTCGATCACGTCCTCGTGGACGAGTAGTGCACAGCACGCGTGATCGCGCCACACGTCGCCGAGGAATCGGTGGATCCGGCCGACGCCCTTGATCTCCGCTGCCGCGTTGAACGGGTCGGCGACGGTGTAGCCACCGATCGCACCGTTCGCCAGCGCCGGCAGCATGTCCGACGGGCTCATGACGACCAGTCCGACGGTGCCCGCGGATCGGGACGGCTCGGCGCGCACCACGGGCCGGAGGCCGTGTTCGCGCAGCATCTTCTGGACGATGATGTTGTGGATCGACCACCAGAACGGGATCGCGATCTGCCGCCCGGCGAGTTCTCCGAGGTCGGTGACGTCGGGGGCGACGGTGAGTGCGGAACCGTTGGTGTGACTCCAGCCGAGGATGCGGGCGGCGCCCCCGAGGGCGTACCGCAGTTGCACGGCCATCGGCATCAACAGGTGGACGACGTCGACGTGGCGGCTGAGGAACGCTTCGGCGAGGCTGGACCAGCTGCGGAACAGGACCGGCTGGGTGGTGGCGACGGACGTGCCGGTGTAGAGCCCCGCCGAGTGGGCGATGAGCAGGGGCGCGGCGTCGGTGATGGGGAGGTATCCGACGCGGAGCCCGCCGGTGGTGTCGGCGCGTCCGGTGCCGGCGGTACGGGCGAGGTCGACGACGCCGGCCAGGCCTCCGGCGGCTGCGAGACCGACCGCCCCGCGGAGCAGGACGCGACGGCTGACGGATCCGGTCACGGGCCGAGTGCCCCGACGACGGCGGCGGTGCGGTAGGCGGCCAGGATGTCGGCGCGCAGGCCGTCGAGGGCGCCTGCCTCGGCACCGACCGGGGTCTCGGCGCAGTTCCATTCGCGCCGGACGGTGCCGCCCTCGCCGACGAGGACGATGCGGTGGCCCAGGACGATGGCCTCGTCGATGTCGTGGGTGACGAGCACGGTGGTGCAGCCGAGTTCCTCGGCGACACCGGCCAGCCAGTGCTGGAGGTCGCCGCGGATCGCCGGGTCGAGAGCACTGAACGGCTCGTCGAGCAGCAGCAGTTGCGGACGGACGGACACCGCCCGGATCACCGAGACCCGTTGGGCCTGTCCGCCGGACAGCTCGTCGGGGTAGGAGTCCGCGACCTCGGCGAGCCCGAAGCGGGTGAGGAGACCGTCGGCGTACGAGGGGTCGAACACGTCCCGGTTGGCGGCGAACCGGTCACCGATCCGGACGTTCTCGCGGACGGTCAGCCACGGCATCAGCAGTGGCTTCTGGAAGACGACGCCGGTCCGGGGCCGGTCGTGGCCGCTCACCCCGTCCCACGTGACGGTGCCCGAGTCGAGGTGGTCGAGACCGGCGACGATACGCAGCAACGTCGACTTTCCGCTGCCGCTGCCGCCGACCACGGCGAGCATCTCCCCGTGGTCGACGTCGAGGTTCACCCCGTCCAGCACGGGGCGGCGGCGCCCTCCGAAGCTTTTGCAGCCCTGGACTATCGAGACTGCGCGAGTTCCCACCGCAGCTGTCCTTCCGACGGGGACTGGATGGGCAGGAACGCGGCTTCCCGGAACCGGCGGTTGGTCGGGTGCGCGGCTGCGTATCCGGCACCACCCCGCAGGGTGGCTTCGAGGCGGGTCGCGGAGACAGCGACGTACGAACCGTCCAGACGCAGTTGGATCAGCTCCCGGATCGGCACGTCGTCGATGCGGGAGGCGAAGTCGTACAGGCGGGTTCGCAGGGATTCGTACTCGGCGACGAGGTCGGCGTGTTCACCGGCGAACTGCTCTCCCAAACCGGTCAGCAGGCGTGCGGCCTCGGCGAGCGAGACACCCGCGATGCCACTGCAGAACGAGGTCTGCAACGCGAGGAACGTCGGCCGTACGTCCCGGCAGAACGAGAGAAGGTCGGGGCTGACCAGATGCTCGGCCGGAACGAAGACCCGCTCGAGGAACAGTGATGTCGACGCCGTCGCCCCGAGGGCGAGCAGGGCCGGTGCGGGGTCGATACGAACCCCCGACGCGTTCGCGTCGATCACCGCGACGAATGTGGCCCCGTCCTCGCTCCGCGCGGGTAGCACGATCACGGCGTCCTCGAACACGTTGGAGGCCCAGCGGATCGGGCCGCTGATCTCGATGCCACCGTCGACGGCCGTCGCGATCAGTGGGACGTCGCCGAGGCCCGCGGCCTGCCGTAGACCGGCCGCCATCGCTGTGACACCGACCGTGGTGCCGGACGCCAACCGGTCCCGGAAGGCGTCACGGACACCGGCAGGCCCGCGGTCGACGTATTCGAGGCACATCCGGTGCGCCCACACGGCGAAACCGGCGCTGAGGCTTTCGGCGGAGACGTCCTCGACGACCGCGACCATGTCCGTGAGCCGGCCGGCCCCGCACCCGAGGTCGAGCAGCCCGAGCCGGCCGAGCAGTGCCACATCCTCCCGAGTATCGGTTTCGCCCCGGTCGAGGAGGGCGGCGCGGTCGCGGACGAACGATCGACCCTGTTCCCGCTCAGGGGTTTTCGCTGTACTGATGGTCGCGGTCATGGAGGTTTCTACCGTTCGGTGTCGAGCTCGTGGAGCCGGCTGACGGGGGTGCTGACGATGTCGCGGGCGCGGCGGACGGCGTCCTCGTCGGGAGCGTTGTAGAAGCACAGGCACTTGGCGGTGTCCTCACGCACGTAGGTGCGCAGGAAGCTGACCTCGGGAATGTCCGCGTAGAGCGGCGACTTCTCCTTCTTCCGGGTCAGGTAGGTGTCCATGTCGATCTCGGCCGGGATGTCCCACTCCACCAGGTAACCGGCCTCGGGACGAGCCGCCTTGATCTCTTCGATGTCGGCTCCGACGATCCGAACCTGGTGCGGCCCATCGAGTTCCGCGGCATGCAGCGTGTCGGCGGCGATCTCCGGGGCGGCGCAGCCGTCGAATTCGGTGATCGCGAAGATGCGCTCGCCACCCTTGGTCACCTGGGTCTCGATCAGTTCGCCGCCGGCGCTCGCGGTGGCGGCGTCGAACTCCTTGATGAGCTGGTCGAGCTGGTCGCGGCGCTCGGCGCCGGGAACGATTTCGTACAGGTACAGAGCATTCGAGGACATGGACAACCTTCCGGGAGTGGTGGTGGACACCGTCGTCCGCCCACACCGATAGCCACGTGATCGGGGCGGTGGGGTGGGGTGCGCGGGGGAGGCGTCACGTCCAGTGGACGCCGACGCCGGCCTCCGGAAGACGGGTCCGGTGGTCGCTGGAGATCAGCGCATCGTGAAACGACAACACGCAGCACCGGCGACCCGCACCAGATCCAGGTGCAGGCGGCGGGTCAGAAAGCTGCGGGTCACGGGCCGCAGTCTAGGCATAGACAGAACTGTCTGTCTATTCGATGCCGGGCGCCGCACGCCCACTGGCTACTCTGTCCCGGTGCCCCAACCCCGCCAACTACGGAATCCTTCGCGAAATGCCACCGCCTCGCCGGCGGACCGGCTGCTCGCGACCGCAACCGAACTGTTCGCCGCGAACGGGATCCGGGCGGTGGGGATCGACCGGATCCTCGCGGAGTCGGGTGTCGCGAAGGCGAGCCTGTACTCGTCGTTCGGTTCCAAGGACGCCCTCGTCCGGGCCTACCTCGAGGGGCTGGACATGCGGGACCGGGCACGGTGGGCGGATGCCGTCGCCGCCGTGGACGATCCGCTCGATCGCGTGTACACCTTCTTCGATCTCGCGGCCGCATCGGCACCGGTCCGCAACTTCCGCGGATGCCAGTACCTCAACGCCGCGACGGAATTCCCCGTCGGCGAGGAGTCGGTTCTCGCCCCCGTCCGGGATCACCGGAACTGGGTGCTCGAGCGGATCACCGAGAACCTGGTGGCCGCCGGCTGCCCCGATGCCGCGACCCTGGCGGCACGCGTCCAGTTGATCTACGACGGCGCCCTCGCCGGATCGAAGTTCACGCACTCCGAGGACCCCATCCTGCGCGGCCGGGAGATGGCCGTCGAACTCGTGCGCTGCGGCCGCGGCTGACGCGCGCCGCCCGAGTCCGGGCCACACCGGCAATCCACGCAGGTCCGGGGCACTCTCGCATACTCGGGACGCGTCACGTGAAACACTGCAGAGCATGCGCGGAATCGTTCTGGCCGGTGGCACGGGAAGCCGTCTGCACCCCATCACGCTCGGGGTGAGCAAGCAGCTGGTGCCGGTCTACGACAAGCCGATGATCTACTACCCGCTGTCGACGCTCATGCTCGCCGGGATCCGCGACATCCTGATCATCACCACGCCCGGCGACGCCGACCAGTTCCGGAACCTCCTCGGCGACGGCTCCCGCTTCGGTATCTCGCTCACCTACCAGGTGCAGCCCGAACCGAACGGGCTGGCGCAGGCGTTCGTGTTGGGCGCCGATCACATCGGATCGGATTCGGTCGCATTGGTGTTGGGCGACAACATCTTCTACGGCCCCGGCCTGGGCACCACGCTCACCCGCTTCCACGATGTGAAGGGCGGCGCGGTGTTCGGCTACTGGGTGTCCGATCCGGGCGCGTACGGCGTCATCGAGTTCGACGACACCGGCACCGCGGTCTCGCTCGAGGAGAAACCGGTCGCGCCCCGCTCGAACTACGCGGTGCCGGGACTGTACTTCTACGACAACGACGTCGTCTCCATCGCCCGCGACCTGACACCGTCGGCGCGCGGCGAGTACGAGATCACCGACGTCAACCGCACGTATCTCGAGGCCGGACGCCTGCAGGTCGAGGTACTCCCCCGCGGCACGGCGTGGCTGGACACCGGCACGTTCGATTCGCTGCTCGACGCGTCGAACTACGTCCGCACCATCGAGCAGCGGCAGGGCCTCAAGATCGGGGTCCCCGAGGAGGTGGCGTGGCGGCGCGGCTTCATCTCCGACGACGAACTGCGTGAGCGGGCCGAGCCGCTGGTCAAGTCCGGTTACGGTACGTACCTGCTGGGTCTGCTCGAGCGCGGCCGAGAATGGTGACCATGAAGTATCGGGAGTTGACGGTTCCGGGGGCGTGGGAGATCACGCCCCACCAGTTCGGCGATCACCGCGGGGTGTTCCTCGAATGGTTCAAGGAGCCCGGCTTCTCCGCCGCGATCGGCCGGCACCTGGACCTGCAGCAGGCCAACTGTTCGGTCTCCGCGGCGGGCGTGCTGCGCGGTATCCATTTCGCGGACGTCCCGCCCGGGCAGGCCAAGTACATCACCTGCGTCACGGGCGCCGTCCTCGACGTCGTCGTCGACCTGCGGGTGGGATCGCCGACGTTCGGGCAGTGGGATTCGGTGCTGCTCGACGACACCGACCGCCGCGCGGTCTTCGTCTCCGAGGGTCTCGGACACGCGTTCCTGTCGCTCGAGGACGGGTCGACGGTCGTCTACCTGTGTTCGACGGGCTACGCCCCGGAACGCGAACACGAGGTGAGTCCGCTCGACCCCGGGATCTCGATCGACTGGCCGGTCGTCGGACGCGACGGCACTGCCCTGCAGTGGACGCTGTCCGACAAGGATCTGGCCGCCCCGACCCTGCAGCAGGCGCGCGACGCCGGGCTACTGCCCCGCTACCGGGAGGGAGACGTGTGATCCGATGAGCGCGTGGGGGATCCGCCGCGTGAGCGCTGCTCTGGCAGTGCTGGTCGCGGTCGGTCTCGCGCTCGTCGCGGTTCCCGTCGAACACGGCACACTGGACAGTGCCGCTCCTGTCGCGACGGTCACCGCACCACCCGCACCCGCTCCCCCGGCCCCGGTTCCGCTGTCCGCCGCCGAGATCGTGGACCGGGTGTCCCCGACGATCGTGATGCTCACGTCGATCTCCGGGGTCACGGCCACCGCGGGCACCGGGATCGTGATCCGCCCCGACGGCTCCGACGCGCTGGTCCTCACCAACCATCACGTGATCGACGGCGGCACCGACATCACGGCGACGAGCATCCCGGACCGGGCCACCTACCCCGTCGTGGTCCTCGGTTACGACAGCTCCCGCGACCTGGCCCTGCTCCGGCTCCCCGGCGGGGCGAGACTCCCTGCCGCGCCGATCGCCCCCGGACCGGCACGGATCGGCGACCCCGTCACCGCGGTCGGGAACGCCGACGGCGGCGGGATTCCCGCCGCAGCCCCGGGCGCGGTCACCCGTGTGGGGGTGACGATCACGACCCGCAACACCGCCGACGGGTCCCGCAACCAACTGTCGGATCTCGTCCAGGTCGATGCGAACGTCCGCCCCGGCGACTCCGGTGGACCGCTCGTCGACGTGTTCGGGCAGGTCGTGGGCGTCAACAGTGCCGGCAACGCCGTCGAACCCGGGGTGGACGCGGCACCCGCACCGACGTCGTACGCGATCCCGATCGACGCCGCCCTGGGACTCGTCGACGAGGTGCTGTCCGGGCGCGCCGCCCCCACCACCCATATCGGTCCCACCCCGATGCTCGGGATCAGTGTGCGGGACCGGCGTTCCACCACGATCGGGGACGCCGCAGGCGCCGAGGTGATCCACGTCGGCTACCGCAGCCCCGCCGAGGAGGTCGGGCTCGTGCGCGGCGACGTGATCACCGGATTCGCCGGCGCTGCGATCCGCACGTCGGAGGATCTGACGATCGGGATGAACGCGCGGCACCCCGGCGACCGTGTCGATGTGCAGTGGACGGACGCCACCGGTGCACCGCGCAGCGCAGCGGTGGTGCTGCAGGAGGGGCCACCACGCTGACCCCGCCGCACCGGCCTCGTCGTTCCCCCCCGGCCCGTCAGCCGATGCCGAGCTTGCCGGCGAGCCGCTGCAGGTAGGCCGTCACCGTGCCCTCGTCGGCGTCGGGCATCCCGAACAGGGCCTCGCTGACACCGAGGTCCTGCCAGCGGGCGAGGGTGGCGGCGTCGGGTTTGCCGGCGAGCACGACGATCTCCGGCTGCCCGGGGCGTCCGGCGTCGGCCCAGATCTTGCGGAGCAGCGTGACGTTGTCCTCGATGTCCCGTTCGATCGGGGTGGTGATCCAGCCGTCCGCCGAGCGCGCGATCCAGGCGAACGTCTTCTCCGACGCCCCCGCCCCCACCAGTACCGGCGGCCGCGGCTGCTGGATCGGCTTCGGCCACGCCCAGCTGGGGCCGAAGCTCACGAACTGCCCGTCGTAGGACGCCTCCTCCTGCGTCCACAGCGCCTGCATCGCCTCGAGGTACTCGCGCAGCGCGGTCCGCCGCTTCTTCGGGTCGACGCCGTGGTCGGCGAGCTCCTCGGCGTTCCAGCCGAACCCGACCCCGAACGTGACCCGGCCGCCGGACAGGTGGTCGAGGGAGGCGATGGTCTTGGCGAGCGTGATGGGGTCGTGTTCGAGCGGCAGCGCCACCGACGTGCCCAGCCGGATCCGCGACGTCACCGACGCGGCGGTGCCGAGCGCGACCCACGGGTCGAGGGTGCGCAGGTAGCGGTCGTCGGGCAGCGCGTCGGTACCGGTTCCGGGATGGTTCGACGCCCGGTTCACGGGGATGTGGGTGTGCTCGGGCACGTAGAACGCATCGAATCCGCAGGCCTCGACGGCGCGGGCGGCCTCGGAGGGCGTGATGCCGCGGTCACTGGTGAACAGGCTGATTCCGTAGCGCACGAGCTGGCTCCTCCGGGTTGGTCGGTGCCAGAAAATGTAACCCGTTCCACTCCCGATCGGAAGACTCTACAGACAGGTGTCCAGACTGTTATCGGATCTTGAAGATCACCGCACGCTGCACGACGAAGTTGATGACCGTCGCGGTGCCCTGCGCGATCACGAACGCCAGCGGCGTCCGCCACCACGTGTCGGCGAGGCTGTCGGACAACACCCCGTTGATGCCGACCTGGACCGCGAACGTCACGGCGTAGAGGATCACGACCGCAACGAAGCGCAGGCGGCTGGGCGCAGCCTTGAACGTCCATCGCCGGTTGATCAGGTAGGCGGTCGTGGTGCCGGCGACGAAGCTCAGCCCCTTCGCCACGTCCCGGGTGATGCCCAGCGCCATGAACAGCACGTACAGGCCGTAGTCGACGACCGCCGACAGTCCGCCCGTCACGACGAACCGCACGATCTGCGTCTTCAGATCCAGCGACTCGTCGGCGATGGAGTCGGTGACGGGGATCTCGACCGGCAGCGGCGCGTGTGGATCGTGGGTGTGAGGGGTTCCGGACACGCACCGAGACTAGGCGACCCACCCCACCCGCACCGCCGTGACTTCCCGCACAACCCACTGGACTTCGAGTGCACTCGAAGTTGCAGGATCGGCGTCATGACCGTTTACACGCTGCCCGATCTCCCCTACGACTACGCCGCACTCGAGCCGCACATCTCCGGCAAGATCATGGAACTCCACCACGACAAGCACCACGCGGCCTACGTCGCCGGCGCCAACACCGCCCTCGAGAAGATGGCCGAAGCCCGCGCCAACGGCACCATGGCCGCACAGGCCACCAAGCTGGAGAAGGACCTCGCCTTCCACCTCGGCGGCCACACCAACCACTCCGTCTTCTGGAACAACCTCTCCCCCGAGGGCGGCGACAAGCCCGAAGGCGAACTCGCCGCCGCGATCGACGACGCCTTCGGCAGCTTCGACGCCTTCCGCGACCACTTCTCCGCGAACGCCAACTCCATCCAGGGCTCCGGCTGGTCCATCCTCGCCTGGGACTCCATCGGCCAGCGTCTGCAGATCGTCCAGCTCTACGACCAGCAGGGCAACATCAGCATCGGCCTGATCCCCCTGCTCATGCTCGACATGTGGGAACACGCCTTCTACCTCGACTACCAGAACGTCAAGGGCGACTACGTCAAGGCCTTCTGGAACATCGTCAACTGGGCCGACGTCACCGACCGCTTCACCAAGGCCCGCACCCAGACCGCCGGCCTGATCGTCCCCGCCTGATCCCGTCCCCCACGCCCACGTTTTGCGCACTTATCGCACTCCCGGACCCCGGAAATCGCGCGACAAGTGCGCAAAACGCGGGTGAAGGTGGTGTGGCTCGGCGCACTCTTTCCGAGGGTCGTCCACTACCGCCAGGTAACCTCGTACCCGATGTCCGAGACAGCAGAAGAGACGGCTCACGAGCCGCTCCCCACGCAGACCCGCACCCTCACCGGCTGGGGACGCACCGCGCCCACCACCGCCCAGGTGCTGTCCACGCCCGACGTCGAGGTGATCGCCAAGGCGGTCGCCCAGGTGGCGGAGCAGAACGAATCGAAGCCGTCGCACCTGCGACGCGGCGTCATCGCACGCGGCCTGGGCCGCTCGTACGGTGATCCGGCGCAGAACGCGGGCGGGCTCGTCGTGGACATGAACGCACTCAAGCGCATCCACCACATCGACTCCAACACCCGTCTGGTGACGGTCGACGCCGGTGTGAACCTGGACCAGCTGATGCGCGCGGCGCTGCCGTTCGGCCTGTGGGTTCCGGTACTGCCGGGCACCCGGCAGGTGACGGTCGGTGGCGCGATCGCGTCCGACATCCACGGCAAGAACCATCACAGCGCGGGCAGCTTCGGCAACCATGTGCGCTCGATGAAGCTGCTCACCGCGGACGGGCAGATCCGCACGCTCACCCCGGCCGGACGCAACTCGAAGCTGTTCTGGGCGACGGTCGGCGGCATGGGCCTGACCGGCATCATCCTCGAGGCCACGATCGAGATGACGCCGACGGAGACCGCGTACTTCATCGCGGACGGCGACGTCACCCACACCCTCGACGACACGATCGCACTGCACAGCGACGGCAGCGAGAACAACTACGACTACTCGAGCGCCTGGTTCGACGCGATCGCACCCGAACCCAAGCTGGGCCGTGCCGCGATCTCCCGCGGCAGCCTCGCGAAGCTGGACCAGTTGCCGAAGAAGCTGCAGAAGGATCCGCTGAAGTTCGACGCGCCGACGCTGTTGACGTTGCCGGACATCTTCCCGAACGGCCTGGCCAACAAGTTCAACTTCTCGGCGATCGGCGAGGTGTGGTTCCGCAAGTCCGGCACCTACCGCGGCAAGGCCCAGAATCTGACGCAGTTCTACCACCCGCTCGACATGTTCGGCGAGTGGAACCGCGCCTACGGATCCAACGGATTCCTGCAGTACCAGTTCGTGGTGCCGCCGGAGGCGGTGGGCGAGTTCAAGCAGATCATCCGCGACATCCAGTCGTCGGGGCACCACTCGTTCCTCAACGTGTTCAAGCTGTTCGGTGAGGGCAACAAGGCGCCGCTGAGCTTCCCGATGGCCGGCTGGAACATCTGCGTCGACTTCCGGATCAAGCCGGGACTGAACGAGTTCGTCACCGAACTCGACAAGCGGGTGCTCGAGTTCGGCGGCCGCCTGTACACCGCGAAGGATTCGCGGACCACCGCCGAGACGTTCCACGCCATGTACCCGCGCATCGACGACTGGATCAAGGTCCGTCGATCCGTCGACCCCACGGGCGTTTTCGCCTCCGACATGTCCAGAAGGTTGGAACTTCACTGATGATCAACGCTGTGGGCAACCCCCAGACCCTGCTGCTGCTCGGCGGCACCTCCGAGATCGGCCTGGCGATCTGCGAGCAGTACCTGAAGAAGACGCCGCTGCGCGTGATTCTCGCTGCGCTGCCGAACGATCCGCTGCGTGACGCCGCCGTCGCCCAGATGAAGGCGGCGGGCGCCACCGAGGTCGAGGTCGTCGACTTCGACGCCCTCGACACCGAGTCGCATCCCAAGGTCGTCGACGCGGCGTGGTCGAAGGGTGACGTCGACGTCGCGATCGTCGCGTTCGCACTCGACGGCGACGCCGAGGAACTGTGGCAGAACCAGCGCAAGGCCGTGCTGGTCGCGAACGTCAACTACACCGCGTCCGTCTCGGTCGGCGTGCTCGTCGGCGAGAAGATGAAGGCGCAGGGCTTCGGCCGCATCATCGCGATGTCGTCGGTGGCCGGCGAGCGTGTCAAGCGCGCCAACTTCGTCTACGGCTCCACCAAGGCCGGGCTCGACGGCTTCTACCTCGGACTCGGCGAGGCGCTGGCCCCGTTCGGCCCCAAGGTCACCGTCGTGCGTCCGGGCATGGTGCGCACCCAGTTCAGCGCCCACGTCAAGGAAGCACCGTTGACGGTGAACAAGGAGGACGTCGCCGAGCTCGCGGTGGCCGCATCCGACAAGGGCAAGGAAATCGTCTGGGCGCCCGGCCCGTTCCGCTTCGTGATGATGGTGCTGCGGCACGTGCCGCGCGCGATCTTCCGCAAGCTGCCGGTCTAGGCGCGGTATCCGCGAAGCGGCCCACCACAGTTCTGTGGTGGGCCGCTTCGCGTTCCGGGGTGTCGCGCCCCTACATCGCCGCACGCGGCGGGGCGGGAGCGACGGGCCGCATGTCGTTGCCGGTGTTCGGCTTGATGCGCTGCCACGTGCCGTCGCTCTTGCAGGTCTGGTAGGTGCCGTCCGGGTGGTAGACCTTGCTGCCGACGCTGTAGTCCTTGCCGTCGTAGACGCACACGGTCGTCTGGGTGCCGTCGGGGGCGGTGCGGATCTCGGCGTGGGCCACGGCGGCCTGGGCGCCGAGTACACCGCCGGCGACGAGAAGTGAAGCGGCGAGCGTCTTTACGGTGCGAGAGATCATCTGAGTGGTCCTTCTGTGCGGGATGGTCCGGGTGGGCACCTACAACAGTGGCGTCCATCCGCGACCGTCACCAGGCACCCCAGGGTGCCGAATCGCCCACCCCCGGTTCCTCATGTCCCGGACTTCCACGCCGTGTCGAACAGCATGATGTCGGTGACGGTGCGTTCGACGCCGTGCACCGCCGGTTCCCACGCGATCAGGGACGACGCCGGCCCCCAGAGGACGTAGGGCACGGTCTCGTTCGCGTACCGCTGGACGTCGCCGATCGCGTCCCGCTTGTCGTCGTCGGTCGGCGCCGTCTGCACTGCGAGCAGCAGACGGTCCATCTCGGGGTCGGCGAATCCGGTGGCGTTGTTGCGGGAGTCGCTGCCCATGCTGCCGTAGAGGTTGAGGAAGGGCGCCTCTTCGGCGATCGGCGCGCCGCCTCTGGTGAGGTCGAAGTCGTGGTCCCGGTACACCTTCCGAACCAGATCGGTGGTGTCCGTCGCATAGTCGACGGTGACCTCGAAACCGATCGACTGGAGCGAAGCCTGCACGGTGAGCGCCGTAGCCTGCTGGCTGGGATCGTGGGTCGTCAGATACGAGATGTGTCCGTCGAAACCGTCCGCCTTCGCTGCATCGAGAAGCTGCCGGGCCCGATCCGGGTCGAACCGGATTCCTTCCGCACCGCTGTACCACCGCGAACCTTCCGGAACGAGTTCCGAACTCGCCGTTCCGAGTCCGGCATTCGCGCGCTGGTTGATCGCCTCGGGATCGACGCCGTACGCGATGGCCTGCCGCACCCGGACATCCGCGCCCGGTCGACCCGGCCTGCTGTTGATCACACCGATGCCGTTCTGCCCGGTGAGGCTGAGAAAGCCGCTGTATCCCTCGTCCAGTGCCTGTTCGATGACTCGTTCGTCGCGGAGGATGAACGTCATGTCGAGCTGGCCGCTGCGCATGGACTCGTACTGCGCCTGCGCCCCGGCAGTCGGTACGAAACGCACCGTGTCCAGCGCCGGCTTCCCGCCCACGTAATCGGAGCGGGCGGAGAGCAGCAACTCTTCACGGGGCGCGAACTTCGTCACCGCGAACGGCCCGGCCCCCACCGGCGAGAACGTGCCGTCCTTCTCCGATCCGGCTCCGACGATCATTCCCGCCCCCGTACCGAGGAGCACCGGGAAATCGCCCCAGGGCCGTTTCAACGAGAAGACGACGGTCCGCTCGTCCGGAGTGTCGATTCTGTCGACGATGTTCGCCCAGGTCTGGGAGGCATCGGCTTTCGCCGCAACGAACCGTTCGATACTCCACTTCACTGCGTGGGCGTCGAGGACGTTCCCGTCGCTGAACCGGGTACCGGGGCGCAGCGTCACGGTGTAGGTCTCGAGGCTGTCGTCGCTCTCGAGCGACTCCGCCAGTTGCGGCACGAAGGTTCCGCTCTCGAAGTCGTGGCGGACCAGGGTGTCGTAGACCGCTGCCATCTCGGTGCCGCCCGTGGATCCGGTCGCCTGCGTCCGTGCGGGATCGAGGACCGTGGGAAGCGAATAGGAACCGAAGGTGAGCGAGCCACCGGCGACGGGTTCGGCGTCGTCGGTCTGTTCGCCGACGAAACCCGTCTGTCGCTGGTGTGCCCCGTCGGTCGTGGCGTCGGAGTTCCCGGACGAGCACCCGGCGAGCAGAACGGCGAGCGCGGTGATACCGGCCCACAGCGGTCGAGAGGGCCGGAAGGCCGGATTGTGCACGTTGTCCTCCGTTTTCGGGTCGGTCGGCGAATGAACACGGTCCGCCCGCGACGAGCGGCGCGGGCGGACCGTGTGAAAGGCGCTGCGACTCAGATCTTCACGACCTTGGCGGTCGGGATCGGGTGCGAGTCGGCCTTGATCCAGCGCATCGCCCACGTGCCCTCTGCGTGGCCGTCGGTGCTGATCCAGTTCCCGTAGCCGGGATCCTTGGCCGCGACGACGATCGTGAGAGTCCCGTCGTCGTTGAGCTTGGCGGTGTGGTTGTTGATGTAGATGTTCGACCGGTTGTAGTCGAGGGATTCCACCCAGAAGTTCTGCAGCACGAAGTTGTAGTACTCGCAGTTCGGAACCTCGGTCTCGATCACCCACGCCTCGTCCTCGGCGAGCTTCCAGTAGCCGTGGAAGTAGAAGATCGTCGGGTCACCGCCGGCCTTCTGGAACTGCTCCTGGCCCCGGTCGAAGATCTCGTTGGCTTGCGGCATGAACTCACGCGACCATTCGAGGAACGTCTCTGCCGACCCCTTCAGCATGCCGATCGCACGGTCGAAACGTTCGCCGAGTTCTTCCTCGGTCAGCGGAACGAAGTCACCGTCCGGGTTCAGGCACTCGATCGACAGCTCACCGGGCACCTCGTTGCGGCGGTCCGCGTAGGTCTGTCGCACAGAAATCAGGTTGCTCTCGGGATCCAGTGGCAGCCATGCGGTGCCGTCGGCCGGCTTGTCTGCACTGGCGATGAACTCGAAGCGGCCGTGCTGGTCGATCTCGAGGTCATGGATATGGAGGTCACCGGTCTGCAGCATGGTGCCGTCGATGTGGTACCGGTTGACGCGGGAACCGAACGTGATCAGCGGGATGGTCCCACGCGTGCCGGTGATCCGGTACGTGTACTTGCCGGAGATGTTGGCGCGCATGTAGATGTTGTCCGGGTTGTCGGCGCCGATCTTCGTCATCATGTTCGGGTTCGGCGCCGACGTGAACTGGGGCCAGCGCGGATCGGTGTACTCGACACAGTTGATCGTCGAGTAGCGCAACAGGCGTGACAGGTAGCGGGCACCCTCGGCCTGCGTCAGCGGATCCTGCGGCACGATCGGGTCCGACAGAATGTTCCCGACGTCGAGCAGGTCGGTGCAGAACTTTTCCCAGGTGGCGTTCATTGTGGATTCCTATCCAGGTGAAGGGTCAGACGGTGGCGAACTTGGCGTCGACCTCAGCAGCGGTGATTCCGAAGTCTTCGAGCGAGTACTTGTGCGACGGGCGGCGGTGGTCGGCGAGGCTGGCCTCGTGGGCATCCGCGATCGCCCGGCGCGCCTCGTCGGAGAACGGCATTGCGAACTGGGTGTAGACATTCTCGGCCGTCCCGATCGGGTCGGCCACGAAGTCCCGGTAGTCGATGTCGATGAACTGCTCGGGGTTGTGACGAGCCCGAGCCTCCTGGAAGTTCGCGTTGCCCCGCGCCCACAGATCCAGCTGGGTCCGTCCGATGGTCTTGCGGTCGAAGGCCTTCGACATGCCGTGCCCGCCCTGCTCGGCGAGGCTGAAGGTCGACGCCATCGAGGTGTGCGGGTCACGGAAGGTACGAACGAACAACGCATCCGGGAAGACCTTCAAGATGTCGTCGATCGCGAAGACGTGGCTCGGGCTCTTGAGCACCCAGCGGCGATCACGATCGTTCATACCGATGAGCTGCAGGTTCTTCTTGTACCGGGCATAGGTGTCGGTCCAGTCCTGCTTCGCCAGCCATTCCGTGTACGACGGCACGTACGCGATGGTGTCGAACGAGGTCGACAGCATCGTCTGCTGGAGCAGTCGCCAGCATTCCTCGACTTCCTCGGCGCCCATGAAGTGCACCTTCATCAGGTCCGACTCGTTCGCCTGACGCGCCCGGTAGAAGGCATCGCAGCGGAGGAAATCGGGGTTCTCGGACCAGGTCTCGCGGGCGGGACGCGGCTGCGGCGCCTCGGCCAGCCACATCTCGACACCCTGGTTGGCAGGGTCTGCGCTGAGGAGGCGATGGAGCGCGGTGGTGCCCGTACGGGTCAGCCCGCACATGAAGATCGGCCGCTCGATCGCAACATCGACATGCCCGGGGTGACGCGCGAACGCAGCCTCGCTGATCAGCCTGCCTCTGAGCGCCGACACGATCATCTTCCGGGCGATCACTCGCCCTTGCGGGGTGAGGTCGGCCTCGTTCGCGAACGAGGCCAACAGAACCCGCAAACCCTCGAGATGCTCGTCGCCACCGAAACCGTCCAGACCGGTCTCTTCACACGCCTGCGCGTGCAGGTCCTCGATGGAACCGATTCCGTCGTAATCCTGAGTCATTCCTACATCCTTGTGAGAGTGGATCAGTGGTGGGCCTGGCCGCAGTTGACGTCCAAGCACTGCCCTGTGATCGCGCGAGCGAGGTCGGAGGCGAGGAACAGCACCGCGTTCGCGATGTCGTCGGGTTCGGGCAGCCGCCGCAGATCGGTGCCGGCCGCGATCTCGGCGTAGACCTCGGCCGGCTCGACGCCGCGCTGATCGGCCTGCTTCTCCACCATCCGCTGGACCCGTTCCGCCCAGATATAACCCGGTGCAACCGAATTCACCCGAACACCCATCGGGCCCATCTCCACCGAGAGACTGCGGGCGAGAGCCAGCAGCCCGGATTTCTGCACCCGGTAGGCCCCGAAGTTCGGCAGCTGGTTCCGAAGCACCATCGAGTTGATCATCACGACCGACCCCTGCGACTTCTCCAGCGCGGGCACCAGTTTCCGGGTCAGGTTGAGCGCTGCCAGCAGGTTGATGTCCAGACCCTGCCGCACCGTATCGAAGTCGGCGTCGAGCAGTCGCTCGTGGGGTGGCTGCACGAACGCGTTGTGCACCACCGCGTCGACCGCTCCGAACTCCGCGAGTGCCGTGTCGACGAGGTTCGTCACCGATGCATCGTCGGTGAGATCGGTCGGCACGGACACCGCGATTCCGCCCAGTTCGCGGATCTCCTCGGCGACCTCGGTCAGCCGCGACTCGGTCCGCGCGGCGAGGACGATCCGGGCGCCGGCCAGCGCGCCGCGGACCGCCACCGAGCGCCCGAGCCCCGTCCCGACACCCGAGACGACCACGACCTTCCCGTCGAGCAGCGCCGGCATCTCCTGCGGTGCTTGCAGTCCCAGTGTCATACCTGCGCCTCGGGATCCAGAACAACGCTGAGCGAGACGATCTTGCCGGTGTCGTCGAACTCGAAGAGATCGCTGGCAAGGAAGTCGGGCATGCCCTCTCGCTGCACGCGCAACTGCATCGCGGCATACCGGCCGGAGACGACGATCGGCGAGTGACGGCTCACCGTGAACGCCACCTTTGCGTTCGCGATGTCGAACTCGCGGATCTCGTCGATGCCGCGGTAGGTCCGGACGCCCAGCGGCTCATGCTGGACCGCGTCGGCCGCGAACAACGCCACCAGTTCGTCGACATCGTGATTGCCGAGATGCTTGACGTACGAATCGATCACCGAACATATTTCGTCTCGGGTAGGCACTTCGGGACACTCCTCGGGTGTGATGGGCTGAATCGGGCCGGATCAGGAGATGACGCCGCGTTCGCGGAGCACCTCGACGAGGCGGTCTACCGCCTGTTCCGCTGTCAGGTCGGTGGTGTCGATCCGGACGTCCGGCGAGGTGGGCACCTCGTAGGGCGAGTCGACGCCGGTGAAGTTGGCGAGTTCACCGCGCCGGGCCTTCCGGTAGAGCCCTTTGGGGTCACGTTCCTCCGCCACCTCGATCGGTGTGTCGACGAACACCTCGCAGAAGCGGTCGGACCCGATCAGTTCCCGGGCGGCCTCGCGCTCGGCCCGGAACGGGGAGATGAACGACGCCAACACGATCAACCCGGCGTCTGCCATCAATCGGGCGACCTCGGTGACCCGCCGGATGTTCTCCACCCGGTCCGCCTCGGTGAAGCCGAGGTCACGCCCCAGACCGTGCCTCACGTTGTCCCCGTCGAGGAGGTAGGTGTGGCATCCGAGGGCGTACAGCCGGCGTTCGAGTGCGTTGGCGACGGTCGACTTCCCCGACCCCGACAACCCTGTGAACCAGAGGATCTGCGGCCGATGACCCTTGAGCAAGGAACGGGCCTCGGCGTTCACGTCGACGGACTGCCAGTGAATGTTGTCCGACCGGCGCAGCGAGTGCACGATCATTCCCGCGCCGACGGTGGCGTTGGTCAACCGGTCGATGAGGACGAAGCCGCCGGTGTCACGGTTGTCCGCGTAGGGGTCGAACGGCACCGGCCGATCGAAACTGATGTTGCAGACACCGATCTCGTTGAGTGCCAACGTGTTCGTGGCGGTCTGGTCGAGTGTGTTGACGTTGACCTTGTACTTCGGCCGGGTGATCCGTGCCTGGACGGTCATCGTGCCGATCTGACACATGTACGGACGTTCGGGCAGCATGTCGTGCTCGCCCATCCACACCAGCTGCGCTTCGAACTGGTCGGCCACGCCGGGAAGGGCGTCGGCACCGGCGAGGACGTCGCCGCGGCTGACGTCGATCTCGTCGGCGAGGGTGATGGTCACCGATCGGCCGGCCACCGCCTCGTCGAGGTCCCCGTCCATCGTCACGATCCGCTGAACGGTGGATTCGCGACCGCTCGGCAGTGCGCGCACACGATCCCCGGGACGCACGACACCGCTCACGATCTGACCCGAGAACCCGCGGAAGTCGAGGTCCGGACGGTTCACCCACTGCACCGGCATCCGGAAGGGCGCGGTCTGCACCGCGTCCTCGATCTCGACCGTCTCGAGGTGATCGATCAGCGTCGGCCCGGTGTACCACGGAGTGTTCGGGCTGCGCTCGGTGAGGTTGTCCCCGACGTACGCCGACATCGGGATCGGCACGACGTGCTCGAGCCCGATCTCGGCCGCGAACTCCGCGTACTCGCCGGCGATGCGCTCGAACACCTCCTGCGAATAGTCGACGAGATCGAGCTTGTTCACGGCGAGGACCACGTGCCGGATTCCGAGCAGCGACACCAGGTACGAGTGTCGGCGGGTCTGCGTGAGGACGCCCTTGCGCGCATCGACCAGGATCACGGCGAGATCGGCGGTCGAGGCACCGGTGACCATGTTGCGGGTGTACTGCTCGTGCCCGGGCGTGTCGGCGACGACGAATTTGCGTCGCTCGGTGGTGAAGTAGCGGTAGGCGACGTCGATGGTGATGCCCTGCTCACGCTCGGCGGCGAGCCCGTCGACCAGGAGGGCGAAGTCGAGTCCCTCACCTTGCGTGCCGACCTTCTTCGAATCGCTCTCGAGAGCGCTCAACTGGTCCTCGAACACCAGCTTGGACTCGTACAGCAGACGCCCGATCAGGGTGGACTTGCCGTCGTCGACGCTGCCGCACGTGATGAAGCGCAGCATGGACTTGGTCGCGTGCCGTTCGAGGTACTGCTCGATGTCGTCGGCGACGAGGTTGGACGCGTGGGCCATCAGAAGTACCCTTCCTGCTTCTTCTTCTCCATCGAGGCGCTGCTGTCGTGGTCGATCACCCGGCCCTGTCGTTCCGAGGTGGTGGTGAGCAGCATCTCCTGGATGACGTCGGTGAGGGTGGTTGCGGTGGACTCGACGGCACCGGTGAGCGGATAGCAGCCGAGCGTCCGGAAACGCACGCTCCGCATCTCGGGAATTTCACCGGGGCGCAACGGCATTCGATCGTCGTCGACCATGATGAGGGTGCCGTCCCGCTCCACGACGGGACGCTTCGCAGCGAAGTAGAGCGGGACGATCGGAATGTCCTCCTGCCGGATGTACTCCCAGACGTCGAGTTCGGTCCAGTTCGACAGCGGGAACACCCGCAAGGTCTCGCCGGGAGAACGCCGGACGTTGTACATCCGCCACAGTTCGGGACGCTGCTGTTTGGGATCCCAGCGGTGCTCCGCCGAACGCACCGAGAAGACACGTTCCTTCGCGCGGGACTTCTCCTCGTCACGGCGTGCACCGCCGAACGCGGCGTCGAACTTGTAGAGGTCGAGAGCCTGCTTGAGACCCTCGGTCTTCCACATGTCGGTGTGTGTCGACGAGCCGTGTGTGAAGGGGTTGATGCCCTTCTCCACGCACTCCGGGTTCCGGTAGACGAGCAGGTCGAAATCGCCTGCGGCGGCGGACTCGTCACGCAGCTTGTACATGTCCCGGAACTTCCACGTGGTGTCCACGTGCAGCAAGGGGAAGGGCAGGCGGGACGGGTAGAACGCCTTGCGGGCAAGGTGCAGCATCACCGCACTGTCCTTGCCGACCGAGTACAGCATCACGGGGTTCTCGCTCCCCGCGACGGCCTCGCGCATGATGTGGATGCTCTCGGCCTCGAGTCTCTCGAGGTGGGTCAGCGCACGGGTCATCGTGCAAGTACCTCCAGTGCTCTGCCCGCCCACTCGGGGCGGCAGATCAGTAGATCGGGCAACCAGGGGTTCTCCTGGTTGTAGACGAGTTCGGACCCGTCGATACGTGAAACATGAAGTCCTGCAGCATGTGCGACGGCGACCGGCGCCGCCGAATCCCACTCGTACTGGCCACCGGCATGGGCGTAGATGTCGACGTCGCCGCGAACCACCGCCATCGCCTTGGCACCGGCCGACCCCATCTCGACCAGTTCCGCGTCCAGAGCGGTAGCCAGCGCCGTCACCGGTTCCGGGCGTCTGGTGCGGCTGACGACGACGCGCGGTACGTCGCGCAGCGGCGGCAGGTCGACCGGGCCGTCCAGCGTCGAGTACGTGACGCCGGTGGCCGGCATCGCGACGGCACCGACGGTGAGCACACCGCGTTCGACGAGGGCGACGTGCACGGCCCAGTCGACGCGGTCGGGTTCCCCGAACTCCCGGGTGCCGTCGAGCGGGTCGACGATCCACACCCGGTCCGCCCCGAGTCGCGTCCGGTCGTCCGCGCCCTCCTCGGACAGCACCGCATCGTGTGGGAAGCGCTCCTGCAGCGCACCGGCAATGAACTCGTGACTCAGCCGGTCACCTGCCGAGCGGATCTCCGCCGCCTCGACACCGGGCACCGTCGGACGCTCGCGCAGTCCGAGCAGTAGTTTTCCTGCCTCCGTAGCAATTTCGACCGCCGATCGCGCATCCACCTCCGTCCGGAAGGCGGGATCGGAAGTGATGGGGGTCACGGCACGAGCAGTCATGAGAGTGACTGTAGCCACAGAATGAACCATGTTCAATCCCAAAACGAACATTGTTCATTCTTGGTCGCGAGACCGGGGCACGGCTAGGGTGTTGCGGTGAGTGAATCGCGCGGAGGGTCGATCTACGGCGATGCGGAAGCCCGGCGCCGCCGGACGCTGGATGCCGCGGCGGCACTACTGGACGAGGGCGGCTACTCGGCACTGACGATCCGGTCCGTCGCACAACGCGCCGGCACGAGTACGGGACTCATCTACCAGTACTTCGCCGACAAGCAGGACATCTTCATGGCCCTCCTCGAAGAGAGCATCGCCGAGTCGACGCGGGCCGTCGACGCGCTGCCCCGTGACCGTGGCGTGGCCGCGCTGATCGCCGCCATCATCGACGAGTCCGCCCGCCGGTGGGGTCGACTCGGCCGCATGTCCCAGATCTGGCGCGACGCCGAGCAGACCGCGGATACGGAGCGCGAATCGCTTCGCGCAGTACACGATTCGGGAAACCGCTACGACGAGGCCGTGCTCGAAGCAGTCACCGAGGCCGCGGTGAAGGAGGGACGTGTCCTGCGCGAGGAGGCCGCGGTACTACCCTTCCTGCTGTCCGGCATGCAGGGCGTCGCCGCCAGCATCGTCAACGACTGGGCGCCCTACCTCGACTCCGACGAGTTCACACAGTTCTCGGCAGCGGCACTCACGCGCGCGATCACGCTCACCGAGCCCTCCCCCTGATCTCGCATTGTGCGCACTTGTCGCCGGATTCCGGTCGTCGGAGACGCGACAAGTGCGCACAACGCGGTCAGGGCACGGTCGCCCAGGCAGCGAGGACGGTCCTGATACCGGTGACCAGGGCAAGGGGCCGGTCGATCATCGTGTGATGGCCGGCGTCGGGGATCTCGGTGACGATCGCCGACGGGCCGAACCGCTCCCGCATCTGCGCCATCAGCTCGTCGGAGACGATGCCGTGCTGTGCGCGGAAGTAGGCGATCGGGCAGCGCGGCCGCGCCACCTCGAGCGTGTCCCCGCCGGTACGCGTGAACATCGCGGGATCGAACTTCCACGACCAGCCGCCGTCGACGGCCGCCAGCGACGTCTCGGCGACATGCTCACGCACACACGGCACCGCCGCCTCCTGCGGTGGCACGAACCGGAACCGGGCGAGCGCCTCCGCCCGCGCCGGATACACCTTCTTCGGGCCGAACGCCGCCTTCCGGCGTGCGGCATCTTCCTCGGGAGTGCGCTGACGGATCGGCGAATCCACGATCTGCACACCGGCCAACCGATCCCCGTACAGATGCGCCGCCACGAACGCCACGATGCCGCCCATGCTGTGGCCCACCACCACCGGTAACCCCTCGATGCCCGACGCCGACGCCACCGCCACGATCTCCGCTGCCCACGTCTCGAGCGAATAGTGCTCGCGGACATCGCTGTCGCCGTGACCGCTCAGGTCCAGTGCTACGACGCGTCGGCCGGCGGCGAGCTGCGGTCCGATGTGGTCCCACCACCGCGAATGCGCCGCGCCGCCGTGCACCAGCACCAGCCCCGGCCGCCCCGAGGTCCCCCACGCCCGGTACGCGATGCCGGCACCCTCGACCGTGACGATGCCGGTTTCCACGGGGGCCGCCAGCGCGTCCCGGAACCATTGGGGCTGCTGCTCGTCGCTCATTCCTGCAACTTACTGTGCCCCGGTCCGGGCGCCACGCTCGAGTAAGCTCGGTCCGTGTCGCCATCGGATACCGCCGCCCGCACCGCGCCCAGTCCCGCCCGCCTGACCGGGGGAACCGTCGCCGAGATGGTCGCCGCGGCCGTCGTGGCCGCGATCGTGTCCGCGGTGGGCCTGTTCGCGTTCGGACGCGTGTCGTGGCCGGCGTTCCCGTCGTCGAACGTCACGCAGGCGGTCACCACCGTCGGCCAGGTCGTCACGATCGCGGTCCTCGCACTGTGCGTGGTGCTGTATCGGGCCCGACGCTGGATGCGGGCGGCGACGGTGCTGTCGTGGGCGGGACTGTCCGGTTTCGTGACCGTGACCCTCGGCATGCCGCTGAGCGCCACCAAGCTGTACCTGCACGGCGTATCGGTGGACCAGGAGTTCCGTACGGAATACCTCACCCGTCTCACCGATTCCGCGGCCCTGCACGACATGACCTATGTCGATCTACCGCCCTACTATCCGGCGGGCTGGTTCTGGATCGGCGGACGCCTCGCGAACCTGTTCGGTCTCGACGGCTGGGAAATGTTCAAGCCGTACGCGATCGCCTCGATCGCGGTGGCGGCAGTACTCGCGCTGGTGTTGTGGTCCAAGCTGATTCGCTCGGACCGGGCCGTCGTCGTCGGATTCGTCACCGCCGCCCTCGTCGTCGCGTACGGGTCGGCCGAACCGTACGGGGCGGTCATCGCCGTCCTCGTCCCCCCGGTCCTGGTACTGGCCTGGGGCGGACTGCACCGTCCGGGCGAAACCGGCCGTGGCGGTTGGGGAGCCGTCGTCGGTGTCGGTGTCTTCCTCGGTGTCGCAGCCGCGTTCTACACCCTGTATCTCGGCTTCGCCGCGTTCGCGGTGACACTCATGGCCGTGGTGGCCGCAGGACTCGCGGTGCGTGAGAAGGGGTCCTGGCGAGGTGCCGTCACCCCCCTCGTCCGTCTCGCCGTCACCGCCGTGATCGCGGGGGCGATCGCACTCGTCGTGTGGCTGCCCTACCTGCTCGACGCCGTACGCGGCTCGGTCGCCGACAGCGGCACCGCCACCCACTACCTGCCGGACGCCGGTGCGCGCCTGCCGCTTCCGATGTTCCAGTTCTCCCTGGCCGGGGCGCTGTGCCTCGTCGGTACGGTCTGGCTGGTCGGGCGTGCGTCGTCGTCCCGGCGCGCGCAGTCCCTCGGGATCGGGGTGCTCGCGGTCTACCTGTGGTCGCTGCTGTCGATGGCCGTCACCGTCGTCGGCAGCACACTGCTGTCGTTCCGTCTCGAGCCCGTCCTGATCCTGCTGCTCGGTGCCGCGGGCGTGTTCGGTTTCCTCGACTTCGGCCGGTGGATCGTGCTCGCCACGAGCGACAACCCGAGGGTGAAGGCCGCCCTCGTCGCGCTCGGGTCGGCTGGACTGATCGGGTTCTCCCAGAACATTCCGCAGGTCCTCGCCAGCGACATCACCGTGGCCTACACCGACACCGACGGCGACGGCGTGCGCGCCGACCAGCGACCGCCCGGGGCGGCCGCATACTTCGCCGAGGTGGACCGGATCATCACCGAGCGACGTCCGGGCGAACGACACGACACCGTCGTGCTCACGTCCGACACCAGTTTCCTGAGTTTCTACCCGTACTACGGTTTCCAGGCGCTGACGTCGCACTACGCGAATCCGCTCGCCCAGTTCCGGGAGCGTTCCGCCGCAATCGAGAGCTGGAGCGATCTCGAGACACCGGACCAGTTGATCTCCGCTCTCGACGCCCTGCCGTGGCGTGCACCGGACGTGTTCGTCTTCCGCAAGAGCGCCGACGGCTACGTGCTGCGCCTCGCCGAGGACGTGTACCCGAACGATCCGAACGTCCGCCGGTACACGGTCACGCTGCCGGCCGAGCTGTTCGACGATCCGCGCTTCACGATCGACGAGGTGGGGCCGTTCGTGATCGCCACGCGCGTCGGCTGATTCACTCGACGTGGTGACGGTCCGTGCGGCCCACCGTCACCGCAGCGACCACCACACCGATCACGACACCGACGAGGGTGTCGACGATGCGGCTGACGCCGGTCTCGGGCGTCACCGGCACCGTGAACCCCGTCATGAGCAGTGCCATCGGGGTCACCGCCAGGGTCGTGAGACCGTAGTTGACGAGCACCATCAGTTCCGCGGCGATCTGGAAGACCACGACGGCGATCACGGCCTGCCAGAAGCCCAGCGGCACCGTCAGCAACGCGGCCGCGACGGCGGCACCACCGACATTGCCGAGGAGACGCTGGATCCCGCGCTGCACCGTGTGCGCGTAGGTGAGTCCCTGGAGAGTCGCGACCGCACCCATCGACGCCCACAGCGGATGGTCGAGACCACAGGCCGCGGCCACCCACCCGGCCAGGGCCGACGCCACCGCCACCCGCACCGCGGTGTGCCACAACGCCTCCGACCCGATACGGACCCGCGCGGACCGCAACAGTCCGGGCGGCACCGGCAGCTCGGTCCGCCGTGACGGCCGGTCCCCGACGCCACCGAGAATGCTGGACCGCTTGATCTTTCGCAGTTCACCGCCGTGCCGGGTGATGTTCCGCAGCGCAGTGGCATCGCCGTCCGACGTCCACTCGTCGATCGCCGTGTCCGCCGCGTCGAGAAGCTCCGCCAGATCCCGGCCGTGGCCGCGGTCCACTCGCGCCCGCCCACTGGACACGAGCACCTCCCGCGCCCGGACCAGTGCCGCACGCGCGCCGGGCAGCCCGTCGACGCCGACCCGCTCGAGCGATCCGACGGCGTCGAGCGCGCGGGCGGCTGCCAGACGCGCCGGCCCCAACGGCAGGATCATTCCCGGCAGCATCGCCGCGAGCCACCCTACGACGACGCCCAGTGCCCCGGCGACCGTCACCGCGGTGACGTCCCCGAAGGTGGCCGAATACCCGGCCGCGCCGGTGGCCGCGAACACCGAGATCACCGGCCCCGGCCCGATCAGCTGGAAAGCGTTCATGTAGGCGGATGCCCCGGCCGCAACGAGAGACAGCACACCGATCAGTGCCCACGTCGGCAGTCCTGCCGCACCGAGCGTTCCCCCGACCGCCATCGACGCCACGAGCGCGACGCCCACCAGCGCCAGCTTGCCCGCCAGCCGCGGATAGGGCTCGTATCGTCCGAAGGCCGACGCGAGCGCACCCAGCGCCGCGAAACCGGCCAGCTCCCGGTACCCGAGAAGTGCGCCGACAGCGAGCACGGTCGCGGTCGCGAGCCCCACCCGCAGTGCGGGGGCGATCGTCGCGTCCGCTGCCCGCACGTCGAATGCCCGACGCCATGTGGACGGCGCGACGGTGTGCGCCAGTGCGACACGCGTATGTTCGACGCGCGTCGGCCGGGGAGTCTGGAGAGCAGTCACTCCACCCAGTGTACGGATTTTAGTTCACTAGTAAAACAGTTATGAACTGAATTTTGTGCTGGATAGTATGAGCAGGTGGATTCGACCGATCGTCCCGAGCCCGACTTCATCGATATCGTTCGTGACGAGTGGGGACGGTCGTACCCGGAGATCGACACCTCGCCGATCGAAATCGTCGGCCGGATCACCCGGATCAGTTCGCAGGCACTGCATCAGCTCGATCGAGCACTCGCGCCGAGCAGTGTGACGCGGGCCGAGTTCGAGGTGCTGTGCGCGTTGGCGCGCAGTGATCGCCCGCTGCGGACGAGTGAGGTCACGGCGGTGACGATGGTGAGTGGGGCTGCCACCACCAAGCATGTGGAACGGTTGGTCGCTGTGGGGTTCGTCGAGCGAGAACGCTTCGAACGGGACGGTCGCGTGGTTCTGCTCCGTGTCACGGATGCCGGACGCGAGTTCGTCGATCGGGAACTTCCGCGACGTATCGAGAGGGATCAGCGACTGCTCGCCGGCCTCGACGACGGTGAACGCGCCGTGCTCGCCGGCCTGTTGCGTCGAATCTGCCGGAACAGCGACGACGCCGACCGGATCTGATCCGGACCGGGCGCTGTTCACCCCGGTTCCCGGTTGCGGTGGGTGCCGGTCCGGTGTGCCCGGACCGGCCCACAGCATGCGGAAATGCCGAAGGCCCCCACCAAGAATGGTGGGGGCCTTCGGTAACGGGTGTTCGGCGGTGTCCTACTCTCCCACACCCTGTCGAGTGCAGTACCATCGGCGCTGGAGGGCTTAGCTTCCGGGTTCGGAATGGGACCGGGCGTTTCCCCTCCGCTATGGCCGCCGTAACTCTATGAAACTGTCACACCCCATCGACCCCGCCCGGACCACACCCTCGGGGTGTGGTGGGGATCGGATGGGTATCTGTGTGTTGTTTCAGATACCGCACAGTGGACGCGTAGCTTCTTTGTGGTAAGTCCTCGGCCTATTAGTACCAGTCACCTCCATCCGTTACCGGACTTCCAGTTCTGGCCTATCAACCCGGTGGTCTGCCGGGGGCCTTACCCCCTCGAGGGGGTGAGAAACCTCATCTTGGAACAGGCTTCCCGCTTAGATGCTTTCAGCGGTTATCCCTTCCGAACGTAGCTAACCAGCAGTGCTCCTGGCGGAACAACTGGCACACCAGAGGTTCGTCCGTCCCGGTCCTCTCGTACTAGGGACAGCCTTCCTCAAGTTTCTAACGCGCGCGGCGGATAGAGACCGAACTGTCTCACGACGTTCTAAACCCAGCTCGCGTGCCGCTTTAATGGGCGAACAGCCCAACCCTTGGGACCTACTCCAGCCCCAGGATGCGACGAGCCGACATCGAGGTGCCAAACCATCCCGTCGATATGGACTCTTGGGGAAGATCAGCCTGTTATCCCCGGGGTACCTTTTATCCGTTGAGCGACACCGCTTCCACTTGCCGGTGCCGGATCACTAGTCCCGACTTTCGTCCCTGCTCGACCTGTCAGTCTCACAGTCAAGCTCCCTTGTGCACTTGCACTCGACACCTGATTGCCAACCAGGCTGAGGGAACCTTTGGGCGCCTCCGTTACATTTTGGGAGGCAACCGCCCCAGTTAAACTACCCACCAGGCACTGTCCCTGAACCAGATCATGGTCCGAGGTTAGATGTCCAATACGATCAGAGTGGTATTTCAACAACGACTCCACACACACTGGCGTGCATGCTTCACAGTCTCCCACCTATCCTACACAAACCGAACCGAACACCAATACCAAGCTATAGTGAAGGTCCCGGGGTCTTTTCGTCCTGCCGCGCGTAACGAGCATCTTTACTCGTAATGCAATTTCGCCGAGTCTGTGGTTGAGACAGCAGAGAAGTCGTTACGCCATTCGTGCAGGTCGGAACTTACCCGACAAGGAATTTCGCTACCTTAGGATGGTTATAGTTACCACCGCCGTTTACTGGGGCTTAAATTCTCAGCTTCGCCACCGAAATGGCTAACCGGTCCTCTTAACCTTCCAGCACCGGGCAGGCGTCAGTCCGTATACATCGTCTTACGACTTCGCACGGACCTGTGTTTTTAGTAAACAGTCGCTTCTCTCTGGTCTCTGCGGCCCCACCCAGCTCACGGAGTAAATCCGGTCACCAGACAAGGCCCCCCTTCTCCCGAAGTTACGGGGGCATTTTGCCGAGTTCCTTAACCACAGTTATCTCGATCGCCTTAGTATTCTCTACCTGACCACCTGTGTCGGTTTGGGGTACGGGCCGTGTGAAAGCTCGCTAGAGGCTTTTCTCGGCAGCATAGGATCACTGAATTCGCCTCAATCGGCTACGCATCACGTCTCAGGCGTATGAGTGGCGGATTTGCCTACCACTCGCCCTACACGCTTACACCAGTATTACCACTGACTGGCTCAGCTACCTTCCTGCGTCACCCCATCGCTTGGCTACTACCAGATCGGTTCACGCGCATCCGGCAGGAAAACTCCCGAAGGAGGAAACCCGCTTTCAGGGCGCTTAGCATCACTGATTCACCAGGGGCGCGTCCACACGGGTACGGGAATATCAACCCGTTGTCCATCGACTACGCCTGTCGGCCTCGCCTTAGGTCCCGACTCACCCTGGGCGGATTAACCTGGCCCAGGAACCCTTGGTCATTCGGCGGACGAGTTTCTCACTCGTCTTTCGCTACTCATGCCTGCATTCTCACTCGTGCAGCCTCCACACCTGGATCACTCCGGCGCTTCCCTGGCTGCACGACGCTCCCCTACCCATCCACACCACTGCACACAGCTCCGTAGAACCGCATGGGTGTTGTGTGAATGCCGCGGCTTCGGCGGTGTACTTGAGCCCCGCTACATTGTCGGCGCAGGATCACTTGACCAGTGAGCTATTACGCACTCTTTCAAGGGTGGCTGCTTCTAAGCCAACCTCCTGGTTGTCTTCGCGACCCCACATCCTTTTCCACTTAGTACACGCTTAGGGGCCTTAGCCGGCGATCTGGGCTGTTTCCCTCTCGACTACGAAGCTTATCCCCCGCAGTCTCACTGCCGCGCTCTCACACTCTGGCATTCGGAGTTTGGCTGACGTCAGTAACCTTGTGGGGCCCATCGGCCATCCAGTAGCTCTACCTCCAGAGTGAAACACGCGACGCTGCACCTAAATGCATTTCGGGGAGAACCAGCTATCACGGAGTTTGATTGGCCTTTCACCCCTACCCACAACTCATCCCCTCAGTTTTCAACCTAAGTGGGTTCGGGCCTCCACGACGTCTTACCGTCGCTTCACCCTGGCCATGGGTAGATCACTCCGCTTCGGGTCTAGAACATGCCACTCGACCGCCCTATTCGGACTCGCTTTCGCTACGGCTCCCCCACACGGGTTAACCTCGCGACATGCCGCTAACTCGCAGGCTCATTCTTCAAAAGGCACGCCATCACCCACCCACCGAAGTGGCGCAGGCTCTGACGGATTGTAAGCGCACGGTTTCAGGTACTATTTCACTCCCCTCCCGGGGTACTTTTCACCTTTCCCTCACGGTACTAGTCCGCTATCGGTCACCAGGTAGTATTCAGGCTTATCGGGTGGTCCCGACAGATTCACAGCAGATTTCACGGGCCCGCTGCTACTCGGGAGTCCATCACGACAGTCACCACGTTTTCGTCTACGGGACTCTCACCCTCTACGACAGGCCGTTCCAGACCACTTCGACTAACACGATGATTTCTTACTGTCGGCCGATCCGGCAGAATCGACAAGATGAATCCCACAACCCCACGAATGCAACGCCTGCCGGCTATCACACACCCATGGTTTAGCCTCATCCGCTTTCGCTCGCCACTACTCACGGAATCACATGTTGTTTTCTCTTCCTGTGGGTACTGAGATGTTTCACTTCCCCACGTTCCCTCCACACGCCCTATATATTCAGGCGCGGGTAACCACACATCACTGTGGCTGGGTTTCCCCATTCGGACACCCTCGGATCACAGCTCGGTTGACAGCTCCCCGAGGCTTATCGCAGCCTCCTACGTCCTTCATCGGCTCCTGGTGCCAAGGCATCCACCGTACGCTCTTCATTACTTACAACAAAGATGCTCGCGTCCACTGTGCAGTTCTCAAACAACACACCCTGATCGAACTCCCGCCAGCACCATGACCACCACCGAAGCGATGCGGTCTGCCTGACATCCGAACAGGATCGTTTCTTCCTTCGAGACAACCACTTGCGTGTTCTCTCAGGACCCAACAGTGCGCCGATATATCGTCCACCAGCCGGCCATGTGACCCGCTGAACTGTGAACGAGATTGTCAGTGTTCCACCCATGAGCACCACCGGATTACATGTGAATCCGAAATGGCTCTGCCCTCACCCCGACCCCGACTGTTCGAGGCGGTGTGGGGAGATGCTCCTTAGAAAGGAGGTGATCCAGCCGCACCTTCCGGTACGGCTACCTTGTTACGACTTCGTCCCAATCGCCGATCCCACCTTCGACGGCTCCCTCCCAAGGGTTAGGCCACCGGCTTCGGGTGTTACCGACTTTCATGACGTGACGGGCGGTGTGTACAAGGCCCGGGGTATTCACCGCAGCGTTGCTGATCTGCGATTACTAGCGACTCCGACTTCACGGGGTCGAGTTGCAGACCCCGATCCGAACTGAGACCGGCTTTAAGGGATTCGCTCCACCTCACGGTATCGCAGCCCTCTGTACCGGCCATTGTAGCATGTGTGAAGCCCTGGACATAAGGGGCATGATGACTTGACGTCGTCCCCACCTTCCTCCGAGTTGACCCCGGCAGTCTCCTGCGAGTCCCCACCATTACGTGCTGGCAACACAGGACAAGGGTTGCGCTCGTTGCGGGACTTAACCCAACATCTCACGACACGAGCTGACGACAGCCATGCACCACCTGTACACCGACCACAAGGGGGGCCGTATCTCTACGGCTTTCCGGTGTATGTCAAACCCAGGTAAGGTTCTTCGCGTTGCATCGAATTAATCCACATGCTCCGCCGCTTGTGCGGGCCCCCGTCAATTCCTTTGAGTTTTAGCCTTGCGGCCGTACTCCCCAGGCGGGGCGCTTAATGCGTTAGCTACGGCACGGATCCCGTGGAAGGAAACCCACACCTAGCGCCCACCGTTTACGGCGTGGACTACCAGGGTATCTAATCCTGTTCGCTACCCACGCTTTCGCTCCTCAGCGTCAGTTACTGCCCAGAGACCCGCCTTCGCCACCGGTGTTCCTCCTGATATCTGCGCATTTCACCGCTACACCAGGAATTCCAGTCTCCCCTGCAGTACTCAAGTCTGCCCGTATCGCCCGCAAGCTTGGGGTTGAGCCCCAAGTTTTCACGGACGACGCGACAAACCGCCTACGAGCTCTTTACGCCCAGTAATTCCGGACAACGCTCGCACCCTACGTATTACCGCGGCTGCTGGCACGTAGTTGGCCGGTGCTTCTTCTGCAGGTACCGTCACTCTCGCTTCGTCCCTGCTGAAAGAGGTTTACAACCCGAAGGCCGTCATCCCTCACGCGGCGTCGCTGCATCAGGCTTTCGCCCATTGTGCAATATTCCCCACTGCTGCCTCCCGTAGGAGTCTGGGCCGTGTCTCAGTCCCAGTGTGGCCGGTCGCCCTCTCAGGCCGGCTACCCGTCGTCGCCTTGGTAGGCCATTACCCCACCAACAAGCTGATAGGCCGCGGGCCCATCCTGCACCAGTAAACCTTTCCAACCCCCACCATGCGGCAGGAGCTCCTATCCGGTATTAGACCCAGTTTCCCAAGCTTATCCCAGAGTGCAGGGCAGATCACCCACGTGTTACTCACCCGTTCGCCGCTCGTGTACCCCGAAGGGCCTTACCGCTCGACTTGCATGTGTTAAGCACGCCGCCAGCGTTCGTCCTGAGCCAGGATCAAACTCTCCGTTGAAGACTCACGATTGGAGGCCGAAACCTCAATCAGTCATAGACATCGAGTCAAATCACTAGCAAATAAACTCAAACTAGCTGTTTCGGTCGACCCTCCCAGACGGAAGAATGAAAGAATCGACACATACCCACCCCATCCGAAAAAGACGGGGCAGAGTACCAAAATTGGCACTGACATTCATCGACACACTGTTGAGTTCTCAAAGAACACGCACACACCATCACCAGAAACACTCGGCTTCTCGTTCCGGGGCAACCGTTCCAGCTTATCCCGTCCGGCTCCCGAGCGCAAACTCGGTCACCCTTCCGGGCCACCCGGACGCAGTACAACCACCCTACACGAAGCAGGGAAGCACACTTCCGGATGCGTCAGGCGCTCCCCGTACAACCTCGTTTTCCCTCGCTGACCTGTGAAGATCGCGTCCGGGTCGGTGTCCGTGTCGCTCTGACCTGGAATAAGTTACGCGAACCCACCACAGAACACCAAATCGCCAGGTCACAGCCGGAAAAACGTGCATTTCCGGTAAATTTTCGGCGTCGAACCGGATTTCAGGGCATCTCAACGGTCTCGGCACGCGCAATTTCGCCGATCGCGGCCCGGACATAAGAGGCCGGCGAAGTGTCCGCGACAGTCAGCAGATCCGCCATGACGAGCACTGCACTACGGAGATAGTCGGCCGGCCCGATCCGCTGGGCGTCGTCACTCATCTCCGTCAGCCCCAACGAACCGGTGAGAACGGCAGCGAGGGCGGAGGCGTCGAGCCCCGGCACCCAGGTGGCCGCCGCACGAGCCGCCCGCGTCAACGCGTCCTGGACGTCGTCACCGGAGAAGCCGTCCGGATGCAGATCCTCGAGGAGTGCCCGCACGATGCCGGCGTGCACGAGCGTCACCTGTTCGAAGGGCAGACCGGTCAACGCGTCGACCGCCTCGGTCAGTGGTTCCCGCTCGGCAGCCCGGGCGGCGGCGATCGCGTCGTTCGTGGCGTCGGCGATCAGACGTGCAGTACGAGGCCACTCCGTCGGCCAGGTTCCCGTCATCCCGCCACCCCCGCACTCAACGCGACAGAGAGAGGAACGGCCGTCAAGCACAGAATCGCCGCGACCAGCAGACCGATCACGGCACGCCTGTCCCACTTCCCTCTCGCACCACTCGCCGCCAGAAGGAACAGAACGAAGCCGATACAGACAGAGACGATCGTGACGATGACCGGAGTCGAAAGCATGACTGGATTGTGCCTCAGCGGCGCCGACGGTCCAGGAGTTCGGCCAGGTGAACGCCCTTACGTCGGGTGAGGTCGGTGATCTGGGTGCGGCACGAGTAGCCGTCGGCCAGCACCACCGCGTCCGGTGCAGCGGCATCGACGGCCGGAACCAACTGCCGTTCGGCGATCGTGGCGGACACGTCGTAGTGCCCCTTCTCCACCCCGAAGTTGCCGGCCAGCCCGCAGCAGCCGCCGAGCCGCTCCACCTGCGCGCCCGCCCGACGCAACAATGCCGCGTCCGCGCTCCACCCCATCACCGCATGGTGGTGGCAGTGCGGTTGCGCGACGACCCTCGTCCCCGTCAGGTCCGGCAGCGACCAGCCGTCCCGGTCGGTCAGCAGTTCCGCGAGCGTGCGCGTGGCCTCCGCGACCGCACGCGCGTCCGGGGTACCGAGGAGTTCGACGGCGTCGGATCGCAGTACCGCCGTGCACGACGGTTCCATTCCCACGATCGGAACACCCTCCTCGGCGAGGGCGGACACGGTACGGCCCAGGATGCGGCGGGCCGCGTCGAGCTGACCGGTGGTGATCCACGTCAGACCACAGCACTCGCGTCGTGCCGTGAGACGCGGCCGGAAACCGGCGTCCTCGAGCACCCGGACCGTCGCCATCCCGATCTCCGGCGCGAAACGGTCGGTGAACGTGTCGACGAACAGCACCACCGGGTCGCCCGTCGTGCGACGGTCCGCGGCGGTGGCGTCGAACCAGCGTCGGAAAGAAACCGGTGCGAACCGCGGAATGTGGCGTCGACGATCCGCCCCACCCAGCGTCAACGCGGCCGGCGCGACCCCCGGAAGCCGAGTCACCGCATTCACCAGCCGCGGCACCCGACCGGCGACGGCCGCCCACCGCGGCAACCACCCGAGTGAATAGTGCGAGACGGGACGCAGCCGACCCCGATAACTCTGGTGCAGCACCTCCGACTTGTAGGACGCCATGTCGACGCCCGTCGGACAGTCCGACGCGCAGCCCTTGCACGACAGGCACAGATCGAGCGCCTCGTGCACCTCCGGGGACCGCCAGCCGCCGTCCACCAGAGAACCGTTGACCATCTCCTGCAGCACCCGAGCCCGGCCGCGCGTCGAATCCTTCTCCTCCCGCGTCGCCAGATAGGACGGGCACATGACACCGCCCGCACCGGTGTTGTCGGCCCGGCACTTCCCCACACCCGTGCAGCGGTGCACGGCCTGCGCGAAATCACCGTCGTCGCCCGAATAGGCGAGCGCGAGATCCCGGCGCAACGGCGACGTCTGCGGGATACGGAGATCCGCGTCCACCGGCCGCGGATCGACCAACACCCCCGGATTGAGGAGATCGTCCGGGTCGAAGATGTGCTTGACGGCACCGAACAGGCGCAACGCGTCCGACGAATACATGAGCGGCAACAGTTCACTACGGGCCCGGCCGTCACCGTGCTCCCCCGACAACGAACCGCCGTACCGGGCGACCATCTCGGCCGCCGCGGTGAGGAACCGTCGGAACACGTCGGTGCCGCCCGGCCGGTCCAACGGCAGATCGATCCGGATGTGCAAGCACCCGTCCGCGAAATGCCCGTACGGCAGACCCGTGACATCGAACTCGGTGAGCAGGGCGTCGAACTCGCGCAGATAGTCGCCCATCCGCTCCGGCGGAACCGCCGCGTCCTCCCAGCCGGCGTGCGCGGGCCGGCCCGCCGGACTGCGCGCCGACAACCCCGCACCGTCCGCACGGATCCGCCACAGAGCCGCGACACGCTCCGGATCCTCCACGACCAGCGCATCGACCGCCGCACACCCGCGAGCCAGGGCACCCGCCCGCTCGAGCACCTCACCGCGCTCGTCACCCGCGATCTCCACGAACAACCACGCCGCACCCCGCGGCAGCGGCGGCACCGCCTGCGGACCCCGCCGCTCCCGCACCACGTCCACCAACCGCGAATCGATGCCCTCGCACGCCGTCGGCGCGAACCCGCGCACCACCATGACGTCGTCGCCGGCGGCCGCGATGTCGTCGTAGCCGAGCGCCACCAGCACCCGGAACGACGGATCGTGCACGAGCCGCACCGTCGCCTGCGTCACCACCCCGAGTGTGCCCTCGCTACCGACGAAGAACCGAGCGACGTCGAAACCGTTCTCCGGCAACAGATGTTCGAGCGCATACCCCGACACCTGTCGACCGAACCGGCCGAACTCCGTACGGATCGTGGCCGACCCGGTGCGCGTGACGTCACGCAACGCGTCGAGGACGGGCGCATCTGCCGTCGGCAGGGACAGCGCCGAACCCGACCCGGTCAGTACGTCCAGTCCGACAACATTGTCCGACGTCCGCCCGTACCCGAGAGCCCGTGTCCCGCAAGCATTGTTGCCGATCATCCCACCGATCGTGCACCGATTCTGCGACGACGGATCCGGCCCGAACCGCAGACCGTGCGGCGCCGCCGCACGCTGCAGAACCGCCTGCACCACACCGGGTTCCACGACCGCCGTCCGTGCATCCGGATCGACGTCGAGCACCGCGTTCAGGTACCGGCTGAAATCGAGCACCACCCCCGGCCCCACCGCATTGCCCGTGATCGACGTCCCCGCACCACGCGCCGTGAGCGGAACCCCCTCCGCACGGCACACCTCCAACGTCGCCGCCACCTCGTCCACCGCCCGCGGAAACACCACCGTCACCGGCGGCACCCGATACAACGACGCATCCGACGAATACAGTGCCCGCGTCGTCCCGTCGTCGCGCACATCGCGCACCCCGACACGACGCAACACGTCGGAAATCGACGATCCAACAGGCATACGAGCCACCCTAGACCCGGGCCGGCACGGCACCCGCCCGTGTCAGTCCGCCTCGGCGCGCATCTTGATCCGGGCGAGACGACGGTCCCAACCGGACGCGATCCGCTCGAGTTGCGCAGCCGCCTCGCTCAGCCGCGCACCGACCGCGACGAACCGCACCTCCCGACCCGCCCGCTCGGCGGTGACCAGACCGACGTCCTGCAACACCGCGAGATGCTTCGCAATCGCCTGCCGCGACACCGGCAACTCCCGGGCCAGCGCCGACGCCGACGCCGGAGACCGTCCGAGCCGCAACAGAATGTCCCAGCGGGTGTCGTCGGCGAGCGCCGCGAACACCACCGGGGCGGCGGGGGCGTCACCCGACGGCATCGACGGCCTCCACGTGCCCCTTCGCGAGCGCCAACTCGATCGCCCAACCCGCTGCATTGCCGTCGTACCTCTCGCGGCGCTCGATTTCCGTACCCGGCAGCGATGCGAACCCCGTCTCCACCACCGTCAGCAGCACCCGCCCGGGGGCCGCCTCCACGATCGTGAACTCCACGAGCGTCGACGGGCCGTCGGCGGCACCGGGATCGGCGAGCCAACGGAAGGCCGCGTACCGGGGTTCGTCCAGTCGCACGGTCGCGAAGGCGAACTCGCCGTGCACGGGGTCGTGCACGACGTCCAGATCGCCGCGACGCTCGATCCGATGCTCCACGATCCGTTCGTCGTTGATGTACCAGCCCGGTTCGCTGATCAACGTCCACACCCGCGACGCCGGCGCGTCGATTTCTATCGTCCGTTCGATTCGATCCAGCACGTCCATCGGTTCCATCCCTTTCGACTCGACCCAACCTGCAACTACAGGATTGCACTACAGCCGATCGACCGCAACCATATGGTTGCACTTTTTCGACGTCCGTCCCCTTTCACGATCACTGCGTCCGCTATGTCCGACCCTTGCCCCGGGCCGGTTTCCACTCACCGGTGGCCCCCGACTCGCTGCGGTAGTGTCGCGTCCGGCCGACCGACGGTTGCACGGCATGACGCCCCACCGTCACGCGAACCGGAAGGGGGGCGATGCGTGAGCGAGACCCTGAACCTGATCGAGGGACAGCCCACCACTGTCACGACTGACACGACTGGCACGACTGCCGCACCGGAACGGACCCGACGACGGATCACCGCCGCCGACGCTGCCGCCGCAGTCTCGTTCCTCGCCCTGGCCGTCTTCGTGCTCGGCCGGCAATGGCGTCACCTCGGTGACGGTTACCTGGCCTCGAGCGGCCAGGACCAGACGATGTGGGAATGGTTCTTCGCGGTCACCGCGCACTCCATCACGAACCTCGACAATCCACTGTCGAGCACACTGCAGAACTATCCGCTCGGCGTGAACCTCATGGCCAACACCGCCATGTTCGGCGTCAGCATCCCCCTCGCCCCCGTCACCCTGCTGTTCGGGCCCACCGTCACGTTCACCCTCGCCCTCACACTCGGCCTGTCCGGCACCGCCACCGCCTGGTACTGGCTACTGTCCCGGCACGTCGTCACATCCCGGTTCGCGGCCGCCGTCGGCGGCGTCTTCTGCGGATTCGCGCCCGCGATGATCTCGCACACCAACGGCCACCCCAACTTCGTGGCCCTGTTCCTGCTGCCCGTCATCGCACTGCTGGTGATCCGCCTCGGCAGCGGCGAACGCCCCGTCCGCAGCGGTGTCCTCCTCGGCCTCGCCGTCGCCTACCAGATCTTCCTCGGCGAAGAACCGCTGCTCATCTACTCCATCGCCTTCGCCGTCTTCGGCCTCGCCTACGGCGCCTCCCGCCCCGGCGACGCGATCGCCGCAGCCCGACGCGGAATCCCCGGCCTGTGCATCGGCGGCGCCGTCGCCCTCGTCATCGTCGCGTTCCCTCTGTGGTGGCAGTTCCTCGGCCCACAGAGCTACCACTCCATCGAGCACGGCCCCGTCGGCAACGACGCCAACGCCTTCACCCGCTTCCCCACCCAATCCCTCGGCGGCGACCCCGGCTCCGCCACCGGACTGTCCATGAACGCCACCGAAGAGAACGCCTTCTTCGGCTGGCCGCTGATCCTCCTCGCCACCATGACCGCCGTCTGGCTGCGCCGCATCCCCGTCGCCCGGGCCGCCGCCGTCACCGCCGCCGTGATGGCAGTGTTGTCCATGGGCGTCGAACTGTCCGTCGCCCACACCGCCACCGGCATCACCCTGCCCTGGGCGTGGTTCGCGAAACTGCCGCTCCTCGAATCCGTCCTCGAATCCCGCTTCGCGATGGGCGCCGTCCCCGCCATCGCGATCCTGCTCGCCGTCGGCACCGACCGGGCGATCGCCGCCGGCCGCGACGGACAACGCTCCACCACCCTGCTGTGGCTCGGCTGGCTCGCCGTCGCACTCCTGCCCCTCGCCCCGACCCCCGCCGACGTCGCCCACCGCACCCCCGCACCCGCATTCTTCGCCGACGGCACCTGGCGCTCCTACGTCACCGACGGATCCGTCGTCACCGTCCCCCTCCCCCGGCCCGAGGACGCCACCGCCCTGCAATGGCAGGTGCAGCAGAACTTCGGCTACCCCATCGCCGGCGGCTACTTCGTCGGCCCCGCCGGACCCGACGACAACGGCAAATACGGCCCCGACGACCGCCCCACCGCCCTCGTCCTCACCAAAGCCCGGGAAACCGGGCAGGTCCCCCCGATCGACAACGCCACCCGCGCCACCGCCCGCGCCGACCTGGCCTTCTGGAACGCCGACGTCGTCGTACTGCCACCCGGCAAGAACGAACGCGCCCTCCGCGCCACCGTGAACCAACTCCTCGGCGTCGACGGCACCCGCGTCGACGGCGTCTGGGTCTGGGACCTGCGGAACCTGACCTGACAGCGTCCCTCACCTAGAGTCGATCACCGTGCCCGACGCCTCGACCGCCCCCGCCCCCACCCGCGATGTGCGGACCGCCCGGCTCGTCGCGATCGTCGGAGGCGTCCTCGGCGCGATCCTCGCCCTCGCCACCCCGTTCCTGCCCGTGCAACAGGACGCGGCATCGATCAGCTGGCCGCAGAACGGGGCGCTCACGAGCGTCGAAGCACCCCTGGTGACCTACACGCCCCAGAACCTGCACGTGACCGTGCCCTGCACGGCCGTCGGACAACTCCCCGACACCGGCGGCGCCCTCGTCGCGACCGCACCCACCCCCGCCGAACGCGCCGAAGCCGACGGGCTCGTCATCAAGGTCGACGCCGCGTCCGACACCGAACCCGCCCGCCTCCGCGCCGTCCTGCGCGACACCGCCCTGCTGTCGCTGCCCCTCGACCGGATGCACGGCTGCGCCGACATCGTCGTCACCTCCGACGCCACCGGCACCACCGCCGCCGTCACCGGACTGCCCGACGAACAGGCCACCACCGTCACCGGCGACATCCGGCCACAGATGGTGGGCATCTTCACCGACCTGCAGGGCACCCCGCCCGCCGGCCTCGACGTGCGCGCCGACCTGGACTCCCGGTTCTCGTCGAGCCCCACCCCGATCAAACTCGTCGCGATGATCGGCGCGGTGCTCGCCACCCTCGTCTCCCTCGTCGCGCTGCACCGGCTCGACAGCGTCGACGGCCGCCGTGCCCGCCGCTTCCTGCCCGCCCGCTGGTGGAAGATCGGCGCCGTCGACGGTGTCGTGATCGGCGGACTGGCCGTGTGGCACGTCATCGGCGCCAACACCTCCGACGACGGCTACCTCCTCACCATGGCGCGGGTGTCCGAACACGCCGGCTACATGGCCAACTACTTCCGCTGGTTCGGCGTCCCCGAAGCCCCCTTCGGCTGGTACTACGACGTACTGGTGCTGTTCACGAAGGTGAGCACCGCCAGCATGTGGATGCGGCTGCCCACACTGATCGCCGGCATCCTCTGCTGGATGATCATCAGCCGCGAGGTGCTGCCGCGGCTCGGCCGGACCGTCCGCCGCGACACCGTCGCGATATGGACCGGTGGCCTCGTCTTCCTGGCCTTCTGGATGCCGTTCGACAACGGCCTGCGCCCCGAACCGATCATCGCGCTCGGCGCCCTGCTGACCTGGTGCTCCATCGAACGTGCCATCGCCACCGGCCGCATGCTGCCCGCCGCCGTCGCCGTCCTGATCGCCGCGTTCTCCCTCGCCGCCGGTCCCACCGGCCTGATCGCGATCGCCGCGCTCATCGCCGGCGCCCGACCCGTCGTGCAGGTCCTCGTCCGTCGCGCCCGCACCGTCGGCGTCACCGCCCAACTCGCACCCGTACTCGCAGCCGGCACCGTCGTCCTCGTCGCCGTGTTCGCCGACCAGACCCTCGCATCCGTCCTCGAAGCCACCCGCGTTCGCTCCGCCGTCGGCCCCAACGTCGCCTGGTTCGACGAACGCGTCCGCTGGGACGCCCTCCTCGGTATCTCCCCCGACGGCTCCCTCGCCCGCCGCTTCGGTGTCTTCGTCATGCTGCTGTGCCTCGTCGTGTGCGTGATGATGATGCTGCGCCGCGGCGGCCGCATCCCCGGCACCTCCGCCGGGCCGTCCCGCCGCATCCTCGGCATCGTGTTCGCGTCCCTGCTGTTGATGAGCTTCACGCCCACCAAATGGACCCACCACTTCGGCGTGTACGCCGGCCTCGCCGGCTCCGTCGCCGCCCTCGCCGCCGTCACCGTCGCCGGTGCCAGCCTGCGTTCCAAGCGCAACCGCACCCTGTTCGCCGCCGGCGTCCTGGCCATCCTGGCGCTCGCCTTCACCGGCTCCAACGGCTGGTGGTACGTCTCCAGCTACGGCGTCCCCTGGTGGGACAAGCCTCCGATGATCCTCGGCAAGGGCTTCTCCACCGTGTTCCTCGGCCTGACCGTGCTCGCACTCCTCCTCGCCGCGTGGTTCCACATCCGCGAACCACACGAGAAGACCGTGCCGGGCAACGGGGGCCGCCTCGCCCGCACCCGGCGCTGGTCCCCCGCACCACTCACCCTCGCCGCCGCCGCCATCGTCCTCTTCGAACTGCTGTCGCTGATCAAGGGTGCCGTCGCCCAGTACCCGTCGTACTCGATCGCACAATCCAACCTGCGGTCACTGACCGGGAACACGTGCGCACTCGCCGACTACGTCCTCGTCGAAAACGACCCGAACGTCGGCATGCTGACCCTCCTGAACCGTCCCACCGACACCACCGGAGCCGCAGCGTTCAGGGCCACCGAATCCACCGGCTTCACCCCGAACGGTGTCGCCGGCGACCTCACCGCCGACAAGGAGAACGTCGCCACCGGCGGAGCCAACAGCGTCGACACCGGAACCGGCACCGACACCCAGGACCAGGACCGGACCGGCACCCGCGCCGGCACCAGCGGCGGCACCGAAAGCACCGCCGGCATCAACGGCAGCAGCGTCACCCTCCCCTACGGACTCGACCCCGCCACCACCCCCGTCCTCGGCAGCCACCAGAACGGCGCCCAACAGGCCGCCGACCTCGTCACCGGCTGGTACGGGCTCCCCGACCGCAGCGCCGACACCCCGATCCTCAGCATCGCCGCCGCCGGCCGCATCCACTCCGTCGACCCCGACGGCGTCGTCACCCCCGGCCAGCTCCTCGAGATCGAATACGGCAGACAGGCCACCGACGGCAGCGTCGAGGTCCTCGGCCGCATCGCCCCCATCGACATCGGCCCCGCCCCCTCGTGGCGGAACCTGCGCGTCCCCCTCGACCAGCTGCCCGCCGACGCGAACACCGTCCGCATCGTCGCCTCCGACACCGGACTCGCCCCCGACCAGTGGCTCGCCGTCACCCCACCCCGCGTCCCACACATGCAGACCCTGCAGACCGTCGTCGGCAGCAGCGCACCCGTCCTCCTGGACTGGTCCGTGGGCCTCGCCTTCCCCTGCCAGCGCCCGTTCGACCACCACGACGGCGTCGCCGAAGTCCCCGAATACCGGATCCTGCCCGACCGGGTCGGCGCCCAGGCCACCAACGCCTGGCAGGACGCGATCGGCGGCGGCCCCCTCGGCTGGACGTCCCTGCTCCTGAACGCCCAGACCGTCCCCACCTACCTGGCCGACGACTGGCGACGCGACTGGGGCTCCCTCGAACGGTTCACCCCGATCGTCGAATCCGCCCGACCGGCGACCGTCGACGTCGAGCAGATCCGACGTTCCGGACTGTGGTCACCAGGCCCGATCCGGAACGCACCACCCGCCTGACCAGCCTGTGAACTAGCTGAGAGCGGGTCCGCCGTTTTCGGGTAACGGAACGATCTCGCATACGATCGACAACCGTGCCCGACGTTGTGACAGCTCCCGCGCCCGACCCCGAAGCCGGCGCTCCACCCCCGGTTTCACCGACCCGGAACGCGGACGTCCGCCGGGCACGACTCATCGCCGTCGTCACCGGACTGATCGGCATTCTCCTGGCCCTGGCCACCCCGTTCCTGCCGGTCACCCAGACCGCCGCGACCGTGTCCTGGCCGCAGAACGGGGCGATCACCGACATCGAGGCACCCCTGATGTCGCAGGTGCCGGTGTCCCTGAAAGCGACCATCCCCTGCCGGGCCGTCGCCGCCCTCCCCGACGACGGCGGCATCCTGCTGGCCACCGCGCCACCACAAGGCGAAAAAGCCGCCGTCAACGCCATGTTCGTCCGCGTGTCCCAGGACACCGTCGACGTACTCAACCGCAACGTCGTCGTCGCCTCCGCACCCCGCAGCGACGTCGAATCCGGCCAGTGCAGCGAAATCGCGATCGCCTCCGACGTCACCGGCACCACCGCCCAGTTCGTCGGCCTCACCACCGACGACGGCGACCCCCTCGTCGGCGAGATGCCGTTCGACTACCGTCCGCAGGTCGTCGGCATCTTCTCCGACCTCACCGGGCAGACCGTCCCCGGCCTGAACTTCACCATGGACGTCGACTCCCGCTTCTCGTCGACCCCCACCGCGATCAAACTCGTCGCGATGATCACCGCGGTCCTGTCGACCGCCATCTCCCTCGTCGCCCTGCACCGGCTCGACAGCGTCGACGGCCGCCGCGCCCGCCGCTTCCTGCCCACCCGCTGGTGGAAGTTCGGTGCCGTCGACAGTGTTGTGGTCGGCACCCTCGTCGGCTGGCACTTCTTCGGCGCCAACACCTCCGACGACGGCTACCTCCTCACCATGGCCCGCGCCTCCGAGCACTCCGGCTACATGGCCAACTACTTCCGCTGGTTCGGCGTCCCCGAGGCTCCCTTCGGCTGGTACTACGACGTCCTCGCCGCCATGGCGAAGATCTCCACCGCCAGCCCCTGGATGCGACTGCCCGCACTGATCGCCGCCATCGTGTGCTGGATGGTCATCAGCCGCGAAGTCGTCCCCCGCCTCGGCCGCGCCGTCCGCACCAACACCGTCGCCCTGTGGACCGGCGGCCTCGTGTTCCTCGCGTTCTGGCTGCCCTACAACAACGGCCTGCGACCCGAACCGATCGTCGCCGTCGGCGCCCTGCTGACCTGGTGCTCCATCGAACGCGCCATCGCCACCGGACGCCTGCTGCCCGCCGCGATCGCCGCCCTCATCGGCGCCTTCACCCTCGCCGCAGCACCCACCGGCCTCATGTGCATCGCCGCACTCCTCGCCGGCGTGCGCCCGCTGACCCGGCTGATCGTCCGCCGCCGACGAGAAATCGGAACGTTCTCCCAACTCCTGCCGCTCGCCGCGGCCGGCACCCTCGTCCTCACCGTCGTCTTCGCCGACCAGACCTGGGCCGCCGTCATGGAAGCCACCCGCGTCCGCACCATCATCGGCCCCAGCCTCGAATGGTTCCAGGACTACCAGCGCTACTACTTCCTGTTCGTCCAAACCACCGACGGCTCCCTCGCCCGACGCTTCGCATTCCTGACGATGCTGCTGTGCCTGTTCACGACCCTGTTCGTGTTCCTGCGCCGCAAACGCATCCCCGGCGTCGCCACCGGACCGTCCTGGCGGCTCATGGGCATCGTGTTCGGAACGATCTTCTTCATGATGTTCAACCCCACCAAGTGGACCCACCACTTCGGGGCCTACGCCGGCATCGCCGGATCCCTCGCCGCGCTCACCGCCGTCGTCGTCTCCGCCAGCGCCCTACGCTCTCGACGCAACCGCACCGTGTTCCTCGCCGGACTGCTGTTCGTCCTCGCACTCTCCTTCTCCGGCATCAACGGCTACTGGTACGTCTCCTCCTACGGCGTCCCCTGGTTCGACAAGACCGTCCAATTCGACGGCCGCGAATCCAGCACCCTGTTCCTCGTCCTCTTCGGACTGTCCGTCGCCCTCGTCGCCTGGCAATACCTGCGCGAAGGCTACGCACCACCACCCGAAAAAGCGTCCAGCCCCAAGGGGCGGCGCATCCGCAAATTCGCGGCCGCCCCCCTGACCGTCGTCGCCGGCATCATGGTGCTCTTCGAAGTCATGTCCATGCTCAAGGGCGCCGTGTCGCAGTACCCCGCCTACTCGCTGGCCCGCTCCAACATCGACGCCGTCGCCGGACGCACCTGCGGACTCGCCGACGACGTCCTCGTCGAACAAGACCCCAACGCCGGCGCACTCACCCCCGTCACCGACCCCGACAATCCGCTCGCCGACCCGAACGACCCCCTCGCCGGCAGCAAACCCGTCGGATTCACCCCCAACGGCGTACCCAGCGACCTCACCGCCGACTTCGTCGAAGTCAAAGCCGGCATGGGCAACACCGACAGCCAGAGCATCGGCTCCAGCTTCCAAACCGGCGCCGGCTCCGGCACCACCGGCGGATTCGGCACCCAGGGCATCAACGGCAGCACCGTCAAACTGCCCTTCGGACTCGACCCCGCCCGCACCCCCGTCCTCGGCAGCTACCAGGACGGCATCCAGCAACCCGCATCCGTCGTCTCCAGCTGGTACGCAATCCCCGAACGCACCGACGACACCCCCCTCGTCGTCATCTCCGCCGCCGGACGCATCCACTCCGTCGACCAGATCACCGGCCAAATCAACTACGGCCAATCCCTCACCCTCGAATACGGCAAACGCCTCCCCGACGGCACCATCGAACTCCAGGGCGCCTACCAGCCCCACGACATCGGCCCCGCCCCCTCCTGGCGCAACCTGCGCATCCCCCTCGACGCCCTCCCCACCGACACGGACGTCGTCCGCATCAACGCATCCGACCCCAACCTCACCGGCGACCAATGGCTCGCCTTCACCCCGCCCCGCGTGCCCACCCTGCACTCGTTGAGCGACGTCGTCGGCAACGACAACCCCGTCCTCCTCGACTGGGCCGTCGGCCTCCAATTCCCCTGCCAACGCCCCTTCGACCACCTCAACGGCATCGCCGAAATGCCCGAATACCGCATCCTGCCCGACCGGCCCCTCGCCGTCAGCTCCACCGACACCTGGCAGTCCCTCGAAAACGGCGGCCCCCTCGGCTGGACCGAAATGCTCGCCGGCGCCACCACCATCCCCACCTACCTCGAAAACGACTGGGCCCGCGACTGGGGCAGCCTCGAGCGCTACGACCGCCACTACCCCGACGCCCGACCCGCCGACACCGAAACCCTCGACACCACCCGATCCGGACTCTGGTCGCCCGGCACCATGCGGGTCTACGAGCCGTAGAGGCGCGCCTTCTCAGCTGAAGGGTCCCTTTGTGCGCTCCGAGCGCACAAAGGGACCCTTCAGCTGTTTATCCACAACTGTTCGTTCATCCACAGAGAAGCCTCTACACAGCCTTCAGCGGCCAATGCTCGCCCGACCCGCCAGCATGATGACGCCATGGGGATCCGGCACTGGAACATGAGCATCGACGCGCTTCGGCAACTGTCCGTCCACGACATCGTGCGCGTTCGCGATCTGCTCGCGACGGGGATATCCGGGTCGGCGATCAGCTTTCGCTGCCGACCCGAAGGGCCGTGGCAGCGAATCCTGCCCGGACTCGTTCTGCTCCACAACGGGACTCCCACTCAACTGCTGCGACGAACTGCGGCGCTGATCTACTGCGGCGCCGGAGCAATGTTGACGGGCCGGGCAGCACTCGCCGAACACGGCTATCGCACCTCCGAACACATCTCCGACGTCCACGTCCTGATTCCTCATACCCGACGCGTCCAGTCGACAGGGTTCCTTGTCGTGGAGCGGACTGTTCGCCTGCCTCGACCGACGATGCGCGGCAAACTGGCATGCAGTCCACTGTCCCGAGCGGTCCTCGACGCCGCCCGCCGATGCACCACCACTCCAGCGGCACGCGCTCTGATCGCCGAGGTCGTGCAGCGCGGTGACACCACCCCGGCGATCCTCGCTCGCGAACTCGAAGCGGGAAGCAACCGCGGATCCGGGCTGCCACGCAAGATCTTGAAAGAAGTCAGCGCCGGCATTCGTTCCGTCGCCGAGTCCGACGCTCGCGCGCTCTGGCTGCGCAGCGACCTGCCGGACATGCGTTTCAATCGGGCGATCGAATCCGAGGCCGGAGAGTTCATCGCCCAACCCGACGGATGGATCGACGACGTCGCTCTCGCCTGGGAGGTCGACTCACTCGACTGGCATCTCTCCCCCGCCGAATACGACGCCACCGTGGCCCGACGCGCACGCATGCAGAGCGCCGGAATCATCGTCCTGGCCGTGATCCCGCGGCAGCTCCGGGACACCCCCGAACGTGCTCTGTCCGATCTGCGTGCTCACTACGAACTGGCACGCTCCCGGCCGCGGCCACCGGTCCGGATGCGGCCCGAGCGGGATGCCCTCGACAGCTGAAGGGACCCTTTGTGCGTTCCGAGCGCACAAAGGGTCCCTTCAGCTGAAAAGTAGGTCAGAACGGCAGCAGGTGATGCTTGCGCGGATTCTTGTGCACTGTTTTGCCGCGGAGCAGGGTCAGGGCCTTGCGGATTTCGAGGCGGGTGGTGGACGGTTCGATGACGGCGTCGATGTAGCCGCGTTCGGCCGCGATGTAGGGGGTGGCGACGTGCTCGTTGTAGAAGTTGATGAGCTGCGCGCGCACGGCCGGGGCGTCGTCGCCGGCGGCTTCGATCTGGCGTCGGGCGATGATGTTGACGGCACCTTCGGCGCCCATGACGGCGATGCGGGCGGTGGGCCACGCGAAGTTGATGTCGGCGCCGAGCTGCTTGGAGCCCATGACGGCGTAGCCGCCGCCGTAGGATTTGCGGACGACGACGGTCACCTTGGGGACGGTCGCTTCGACGTATGCGAAGAGGAAGCGGCCGCCGCGCTTGATGACGCCGACCTTTTCCTGTTCGACGCCGACGAGGAAGCCGGGGGTGTCGACGACGAACACCAGCGGTAGGTCGTAGGCGTTGCAGATGCGCACGAAGTGGGCGGCCTTGTCGGAGGCTGCGGCGTCGAGCGCACCGGACAGGTGCATGGGCTGGTTGGCGACGACCCCGACGGGGCGGCCGTCGACGCGGGCGAATCCGGTGATGACGTTCTGCGCGGATTCGGCGCGCACCTCGAGGAATTCGCCGTCGTCGAAGATCTTGATGAGGATGTCGTGCATGTCGTAGCCGGCGTTGTCGGCGTCCGGCATGAACGTGTCCAGCTCGAGATCGTCGGGGGTGATTTCCGGTTCGAGACCCGGATTGACGATGGGGGGCTGCTCGGTGCAGCTCGACGGCATGTAGCTCAGGTACTGGCGGGCGTACTCGAACGCGGCCTTCTCGTCGGCGGCGACGTGGTGCACGTTGCCGTACTGCGCCTGGTTGCGGGCACCGCCGAGTTCCTCGAGACTGACGTCCTCACCGGTGACGGACTTGATGACGTCCGGTCCGGTGACGAACATGTACGACTCTTCGGTCGCGATCACGATGTCGGTGTTGATGGGCGCGTACACGGCACCGCCGGCGCACTTGCCGAGGATGATCGAGATCTGCGGGCACATGCCCGACAGCGGCTCCTGGCGTCGTCCCATCTCCGCGTACCACGCGAGGGAGGTGACGGCGTCCTGGATGCGGGCACCTGCGGACTCGTTGATGCCGACGACGGGGCAGCCGATCTTCGCCGCGAAATCCATGAGAGCCGCGACCTTGCGGCCGAAGATCTCACCGGCCGCACCACCGAACACCGTCTGGTCGTGTGCGAACACCGCAACCGGACGCCCGTCGACCAGGCCGTGGCCGGTGACGACGCCGTCACCGTACGGGTTGGACGCGTCACCGGGCTGCCGGGCGAGCTGCCCGGTCTCGACGAACGTGCCCGGATCGAGCAGCATGTCGATCCGTTCCCGCGGCGTCGGCAGGCCCTTGTCCTGTCGCTTCTGGATCGCCTTCGGATTGCCCGGGGCCTTCGACTGCTCGAGCTTGTCGTGCAGTTCCGCAAGCTTGGCTGCGGTGGTGGTGCTCACTCAGTTGCTCCGCTTCTCGATCTCGGCGAGCTTGTCGGACAGGTCCGCGCCGACCTTGCCGATGTACGGTTCGTCGACGATCTGGATGTGGTCGCCGCCGATGTAGACGACCTCCAGGTTCTTCGCCGACTCGCCCCAGCCGCCGTCCGGCTGACGCGTCCCGAACGAGGGCTCGAGATTGATCGCGTCCTCGTGGTAGGTGTCCGCCATGTACAGCACGACGTTGCCGTCGTACGGCTGCAGGTCCGCCGTCTGGATGGCCCGGTTGTCGAGCCACGACGTGCGCTGGTGCTCGATGATGCCACCGGGAATCTTCGCGCCGCTGAACTCGAGCAGATCCATCAGGAGCTGGATCTGCTCCTCGTCGCTGCCGGCCTGCGCGAGCAGGTCGAGCGGCAGCGGCGCGTCGACACCGTACGTCTTCTTCGCGAACTGCGCGTACCGGTCCCAGCGGGCCCTGATCTCGTCGGGGGTGTCCTCGACCTTCTCGCCGGCCATGACGGTGTCGATGAGGCCGACGATGCGGACGTCGGCGCCCTGGTCACGCAACTGTCGGGCGACCGCGTAGGCGAGGACGCCGCCGAGGGACCAGCCGGCCAGCACGTACGGGCCGTCGCCCTGGATCTCGCGCAGCAGCGGCACATAGGCGGCGGCCCGCTCGTCGATCGGGCCCTCGACCCGCTCGAGCCCGTACATCGGGGTGTGTGCGGGCAGCCGCTTGAGCAGCGGCTCGTATGCGACCGTCGACCCGCCGGCCGGATGGAACACGAACACCGGGACGGCGTCGGATCCCTCGGGGCGGGGACGCAGTGTGCGGACCAGACCGTCGATCTTGAGGCCGTCCTCGAGGTGCTGACGCACCTTCTCGGCGAGCTGTTCGACCGTGCCGGCGCCGCGCACGTCGGCGACGGTGACCTCGCCGCCGGCACGCTCGGTGAGCCGGGCCGCCAGCTTCGCGACGGTGTCGTCGTCGAGCTCCGGCAGCGGCGCGAAGATGCTCTTCGCCGACTTGCCGGTCACGACCGCCCACGACGCGAACGTCAGACGTTCGGCGGCGTCGCGGGGTGGAACCTCGATCCCGCCGGACTCGGCAGGAGCGTCGGCCGTTACGGCGGACTCCGGAAGCTCCGGCGCCGACACCGTCTCCCCGGCCTCCTTCTCGGCCTGCTGCTGCTCGGCGAGCGCCTCGACCTCGTCCCGGTTCTCGACCGCGTACCGCAGGTACTTGGCGACGTCGTCCAGGCTCGCATCCTTGACGGCCGCGAGCTGCAGCTGCGGGATGTCGAACTCGTACTCGACGCGGTTCTTGATCCGGACGGCCATGAGCGAGTCCAGGCCCAGCTCGATCAGCGGGATCTCGCCCGGCAGATCCTCGGGCGCGTAGCCCATCGACTCGGCGACGATGAGAGTCAGCCGATCCTCGAGGGTCTGCGAGCTCTCCGGATCCCAGCGGTCCCCGAAAGTCTCCGTGGACTCGGCCGCGACCTCGTCCGACACCGTGGGCTTCGCGGCGACCGCGAGCACCGGTTCGGGCAGCGCCTCACCGGACGACACGACGGCGTCGAGCAGCAGCGTGAACGCATTGCCGTGTGCATTCCCCGTCGCTCCGCTCGCCTGTCCCTTGGCGTGCACCTGCACCGACGCGCCCCCGAGGTGCGGGACGAGGGTCGTGGTCAGGGTGCCGGACGCCGGAACCTCGCCGTGCACGACGGCACCGGTGAGCGCGACGTCCGAGAACAGCTGCGACGCGGCCGCGACGACGAGCGCGTTCGGGTCGGTGACGGCGGACGCCTGCACCTCCCACGCGTGCCGGCCGTCGGGCAGTGCGACGTGCGCGCCCGGAACCCGGGTGTTGCCGGACGACGAGACGCGCGCGTCGATCCAGTGCCGCTTGCGCAGGAACGCGGTGCGCGGCAGGTCGGCGAAATCACCGGACGGCAGCAGCGACGGCAGGTCGACGGCGTGGCCGTGGACGTACAGCTGAGCGAGAGCGGTGAGCACGCCGAGCGGCTCGTCCTCTTTGCGCTTGAGGGTCTGGATCAGCTGGACGTCGGCGATACCGGCCGCCCACGCGGTCGCGGCGACCGACATCAGCGTCACCGGGTTGGGGGCGAGTTCGACGAACGTGGTGTGCCCGGCGTCGACGGCGGCCTTGACGGCGTTGGTGAAGTACACGCTGTGCCGCAGACCCTTGGTCCAGTATTCGACCGGATGGATCGGGGCGTGCCCCGCCGGGTAGAACGTGTCCTGATCGACCGACGAATAGACACCGGTCTTCAGCGTGTGCGGTTCGATGCCGGCCAGTTCGGCCGCCAGCTCACCGAGCAGCGGATCGACCTGCGAGGTGTGGCTCGCGCCCTTGGTCTGCAGGACACGGGCCAGTTTCTCCTCGGCCTCGGCGCGCGCGACGATCGCGTTCACCTCGGGCTCGGGGCCGCCGATGACGGTGTGGGTGGGGGCCGCGTAGACGCACACCTCGAGGTGCGGGAAGTCCGGCAGGACGTTCTCGATCTCGGCGGCGCTGTACTCGACGAGGGCCATGAGGCGGATGTCGTCGCCCTCGAGCAGGCCCTCGGCCTCGCCCATGAGCCGCGAGCGGGAGCAGATGACGCGGACGGCGTCCTCGAGCGACAGACCACCCGACACGTATGCGGCGGCGGCCTCTCCCATCGAATGACCGACCAGTGCGGACGCGTCGGCGCCGTGGTGGCGCAGGGTCTTCGCGAGCGCGACCTGGATGGTGAAGATGCCGACCTGCGACGTCTCGACGTCGTAGTCGAGCGAGTCGTCGAGGAACTTCTCCCGCACGGAGTAGCCGGCCTCGTCCTCGATCAGCGCGTCGACCTCGTCGACGGCGGCCGCGAACACCGGGTTCTCCAGGTACAGCTGCTTGGCCATCTTGCGGTGCTGCGAGCCGTAGCCCGAGAACACCCACACCGGGCCCTTGGTGGCGGGGGCGTCGGCGGTGAGGACACCGGGCGACGGCTTACCGGCGGCGACGGCCCGCAGACCGGTGACGGCCTCGGCGTGATCTGAGGCGACGACGACGGCGCGGGAGCGGCCGTGATTGCGCTTGGCGAGGGTGCGGGCTACGTCGGCGAGCGGCGTGCGGCTGCCCTCCTCGGTCTCGAGCCAGTTCGCCAGATCCTCGGCGGCGCGGCGGCGACGCGACGGCATCGACGCGGACACCGGCAGCAGCACCGCCGTCGTGCCGGTCTCGGCAACCTCGGAGGTGGTCTCGTCCAGGCCGACGGACGCAGCGGCCTCGGTGAGCATCCGCTCGGCTTCGGCCTCGATCGTGGTGGCCTCGTGGTCGAGGTCGGTGGGAGCGGACTCGGTAGCCGACGCCGTCGCGGGCACGTACTCGCGGACCACGACATGCGCGTTGGTACCGCCGAAACCGAATCCGGAGACGCCCGCGACGGCCGTGCCGGTGTAGCGCGGCCAGGCCGTCGGCTCTGCGGTGACCTGCAGGTGCGCGGTGTCGAACGGGATGTACGGGTTGGGGCCCGCATAGTTGAGGGACGCCGGGATGACGTCCTCCTGCATCGCGAGGACGACCTTGATGAGTCCGGCGGCGCCGGCGGCGGCCTCGAGGTGGCCGAAGTTGGTCTTCGCCGAACCGAGCAGGGCCGGCTTGTCGGCGTCGCGGCCACGGCCGACGACGCGTCCCAGGGCGTCCGCCTCGATGGGGTCGCCGAGGATCGTGCCGGTGCCGTGCGCCTCGATGTAGTCGACACCGGACGGGGCGATGCCCGCGTCGCGGTAGGCGTGCCGGAGGCAGTCGGCCTGCGCGTCCGGGTTGGGGGCGAGCAGCCCGTTGGAGCGTCCGTCCTGGTTGACGGCGGATCCGGCGACGACCGCGAGGATCGTGTCGCCGTCCCGTTCGGCGTCCTCGAGCCGCTTGAGGACGACGACACCGCCGCCCTCGGCGCGGACGATGCCGCTCGCATCGGACGAGAAGGCCTTGATCTTGCCGTCTTCGGTGAGGACGCCGCCCTCGTCGAAGCCGAGTGTCGCGGGCGGCGCGAGCAGCATGTTCACGCCACCGGCGAGCGCGATCTCCGATTCACCGGAGCGCAGGCTGCGGACCGCCTGGTGCACCGCGACCAGCGACGACGAGCACGCCGTGTCCAGCGCGATCGACGGGCCACGGAAGTCGTAGAAGTACGAGACCCGGTTCGCGACGATCGCGGTCGACGTGCCGGTCAGCGCGTACGGGTGCGACGAGGCCGGATCGCTCACCGCCAGCAGCTGGTAGTCGTTGGCCGACGAACCGAGGAAGACACCGACCTCTCGGCCCTTGAGCTCGTTCGCCGGGATGTGCGCGTGCTCGAGCGCCTCCCACGTGAGTTCGAGCGCGAGCCGCTGCTGCGGATCGACGTTCTGCACCTCGAGCGGCGACATCGCGAAGAACTCGGCGTCGAACCCGGCGACGTCGTCGAGGTAGCCACCCTTGGTGGCAGCCTTCTCGACGGCCGCGGCCACGTACGGGTCGGCGGTGAATTCGGTCCACCGGTCCGCGGGCAGCTCGGTGACCGCGTCGCGGCCCTCGATCAGCAGCCGCCACATCTCCTGCGGCGTGTGGCCGGTGCCCGGGAACCGGGACGCCACACCGACGATCGCGATGTCGTGCGACTGCCCGGCAGGCACACCACCGCGGTAGTAGGACGCCGCATCGGCGTCCTCGGGGGCGTCGGGCTCTCCCTCGATGATGCGAGTGGCGAGCGACGCGATGGTCGGATGCTGGTAGGCGACGGTGGCCGAGAGGGTCACGCCCACGAGATCCTCGATCTCACCCGACAACGCGACCGCGTCGCGGGAGGAGAGACCGAACTCCTCCATCGGCCGATCGTCGGATATCGCCGCGACCGGTTGCCCGGTGGCCTCTGCGATCCAGTTGCGCAGCCATTCGCGCAGCTGCGCGACCGTCATCTCGTGTTCAGCCATCAACTCACCAGGGTATCCGTCAGGAAGGGACTATTCCGAAATCGCATCCGGGAAGGCGGTCTGCAGGTGACCGCCACGCAGCGTCCCCTCGACGTAGGCCGCCTTGCAGGCCCGGCGGGCGAGCTTGCCGCTCGAGGTGCGTGGGATCGAACCGGCCGGCACCAGCAGCACGTCGCGGGCGGTCACACCGTGCCGTGACGAGACGGCGGCGCGGACGGCGTCAGCGATGGGCTGCGGGTCGGCCTTACCGGCGCCCGGGGCGCGTTCGGCGACGATGACGAGTTGCTCGGACGCGTCGTCCTGATCGAACTGCAGACCCGAATGCGAGTTCTCGAACACCTGCGCCGGCAGTTGGTTCGCGGGCACCGCGAACGCGGCGACGAACCCGGGACGCAGCGCGGAACTGGCCTCCTGCGCCGAGTACTCGAGATCCTGCGGATAGTGGTTGCGGCCGTCGACGATCACCAGGTCCTTGACGCGTCCGGTGATGTACAGCTCGCCGTCGACGTACACGCCGTAGTCGCCGGTGCGCAGCCAGTTGGCGTCCTCCGGAGTCCCGTCGGCGTGCGAGCCGTCCGGGATCCGCTGCAGCAGCTTGTTGTGGAATGTCTCGGCAGTCTCCCGCTCCCGACCCCAGTAGCCCTGGCCGATGTTGTCGCCGTGCAGCCAGATCTCGCCGACCTGGCCGTCGGGGCGCTCGGCGCTCGTCTCGGTGTCCACGATCGCCGCCCACTGGCTGCGCGACACCGCACCGCACGCCACCTGCGCGACGGCGCCGGGCGCATCCTGGTCGACCTGCACCATGCGGCCGGCGTTGAGTTCGTTCCGGTCGACGTACAGGACCTTGGCCTCGTCGTCGGGGTGTGTCGTGGAGACGAACAGCGTGGCCTCGGCCATGCCGTACGACGGCTTGATCGCGGTCTTCGGCAGACCGTACGGCGCGAACGCCTCGTTGAACTTGCGCATCGACGCCACCGTCACCGGCTCGCTGCCGTTGATGAGGCCGAGGACGTTGCTCAGGTCGAGGTGCTCGCCGTCCTTCGGCAGACCGCGGACCGCGGCGTGCTCGAACGCGAAGTTCGGGGCGGCGGCGTAGGTGCCGGCGCCGTCGGCGACCGCGGCGAGTTCCTTGATCCACCGGTACGGGCGCTGGACGAACGCGCGCGGGCTCATGATCGTGATGTACTGGCCGCCGAGCGCGGGCAGGATCACCGTCAGCAGGCCCATGTCGTGGTACAGCGGCAGCCACGTGACGCCCCGCGAGTCACGGCTCAGGCCGAGCGAGTCCGCCATCTGCAGCACATTGGTCGCGACACCGCGATGCGTGATCTCCACACCGGCCGGGGTGCGGGTGGAGCCGGACGTGTACTGCAGGTACGCGATGTCGTCGAGGCAGACCTCGGGGCGCACCCACGTTTCGCCGACACTGTCCGGGATCGCGTCGACCGCGATGATGCGGGGACGCTTCGCAGCGGGCAACGCCCGGAAGAACTGGCGCACGCCGGCGGCGGACGACGTGGCGGTCAGGATCGCGGCGGGCTCGCAGTCCCCGAGGACGGCGTGCAGACGGTCGGTGTGACCGGGCTCGTCCGGATCGAACAGGGGCACCGCGATGCGTCCGGCGTGGATGGCGGCAAAGAACGACGCGACATAGTCGAGGCCCTGCGGGGCGAGGATCGCGACGCGGTCACCGGGCTGGGTGACCTGCTGCAGGCGCGCGGCGACCGCACGCAGACGCAGACCGAACTGACCCCATGTGATCTCGTGGGCCTCACCGTCACGCTCACGCGAGTAATCGATGTACCGGTACACCAGCTCGCTGGCATTGTTGCGCGTGTGCTCGTCGACGTAGTCGATCAGCGTGTGATCCGGCTCGAGCCGGATCTGGCCCTGTTCGTCGAGGTAGTCGTCGAACATCGCGTTCATTCCTTCTCCTGTCGAAGCGATCACACAACTGTCAATCGACATGGTTGCGCCCCAGACTTCCTTCGCCGCGCGGATTCATTCGCATGGTCACTACTTGTCGGTACTTGTCACTATGTTGTCGTACTGGTCGGTACACACTGGCACGTCTGCCGGTTTCCGCTGCTCGTCCCCACTTCTTCCAGTTACAGCAACTCGCAGTAACCCGAACGCAGGCGACCCACCTACGAGCAGGCCCATCGACTCGAAACCAGAAACATGTTACAGACGTGCACCGGCCCACTCGTGTCGGAGCGAGGGGATGACCGGCACGAACACGTCCACCCGAGTCGGGAGCAACCCCACTTGTGTCATCGATGTCGTCGCCTGCACGTTACGGACCCGTACCGTCGATGGAGCTCATCGATGCCTTCTTCCTCGTCGCACACAACCCACGCACCCGTCCATCGGGCCGCGAGGACGGACACTACCGCCCATACGGCTCACAGGTAGCCGCTTCGGGCAGAGTCGGGCAGACACGGGAGAACCCGACAATCCCGCCTACTCGTGCGCGGGCTTCGGGGCCGTGTCGATCAGCTCACTCGCCCAGTTCGTGATCCACTGGGTCGCGGTCGTCCCGTTCTCGTCGACGACGAACGAGTTGTACTGCGCGTGCACCGGATTGTTGTGGTACTCGGCGAGTCGCGCCGCACTGCTGAGCCAGTTCCCCAGCTTGAGCGCCTCCACCGGAGCGTCACAGATGCCGTCGCTGGGAGCACAGATCTGGACGGCCCGGTCGGCCAGCTTCCCGAAACCACCCGGGCGCGCCCCGGTCATGGTGATACCCGGGATCTTCAGCCCGGCGAGGGACAGTTCGGCCCCGACCCCGGCGACCGGCGGGCCGATCGTCGGTGCGGCCGCCGGATCGCGTCGACCGTCGGCGATCAGCCCGACCCCGAGCACCAGGTCCGGCGAGACCGGGCCGTCGCCGGCACCGATCCGGGCCGCGACGTCACCGGCGATCACCGCGCCCTGCGAGAAGCCGGTGAGCACGTACGTCGTCAGCGGGCACTCGGCGTGCCGGCGCTCGATCAGATCGAGCGTGGCCGCCGTCCCGGCCGCGCGGGAATTGTTGTACGACTCCTGACCGTCCGGCGGCAGCGCGATCGGATTGGAGAACTGCGCGACGTACGGGACGGTGTACACGTCCGCCCGCTGCGGCGCGAAGCGCTCCTGCAACGGCCGGGTGACGTTGAGCATGAGCGACGCGGGGTTCGCCGTCGGGTCGTACGGATCGTCGGTGGCGCTCGACTCCCACGTGCCCGGCACCGCGACCACCTGGACGTCCGGGCAGTCCGCCGGCTGCGCGGCCGGTGGAGTCGGGCCCGGTGGCGTCGGCGGTGCCGGCTTCGGGACCTGCCCGGCCAGCAGGTACCAGACCGCCAGCACCACGACGAGCAGGACCAGAATCGCCAGTACGACGAGTCCCGACCGTTTCCGACCCCGGCGTCCGCTCACCGTCTGCCGCCCTTTACCACTCACGCCCACTCGCCGTCACTCGTCTACTTGTTGCAGTACGACGCCTGCGCGACCCGGATGTAGACCTTCGCGTCCGAGGTCGCCTGGTCCTGGCTCATCTCCTGCCCGGACGCGCTCGCCTCGCTGCCGACGGCCGCGGTGACGAACGTCGTGATCTCGTCCTCCGCGCTGCCCGCCTGCTTCGCGGCACAGATGTAGTCCGCGGTGGAGATGGCGATGGCACCGTCACCGGCGGGGGTGACGCCTTCCTTCTTCAGCGCGTCCAGGAAACCCTGCCCTCGCGACGAGATCGGGAGGGACGTGGGACCGGGGAAATCGCTCGGCACGGCCTGCGGCTGCTCGGCCGGCTCGCTCTCCTTCTCCGGCGTGGCCGCCGGGGCCGGGGCCACCGACTGCTGCTGCGAGTCGCTCTTCTCCGGCGCCTTCGACGGACTCGGCGCCACCGCGGTGGTGGTGGTCGGACTTCCCGTCGCCGACGAGTCGTCGTTGCCGCAGGCGACGAGGAGGCCACCGGCGACGAGGCTCAATGCGCCGACCGTCACGGTACGGGCCAGCACGGAACGGTTACGGGAGAAGTGCGACATATCAGTCCTCGAGGTTGCTGAGTCGTGGCGAGCCGGGTCGGACATACCGACAGGTGACCGACTCGTCGAACAGGCTACAGATGACATGCGGGCGGTGGCCGGATCGTGAATCCGGCCACCGCCCGTAGGTGGTCAGTGCACGATCACCCGATGACGGCCTTGCCGTCCTTGACGGTGATCACGCCGTGTTGGAAGTTCTGCTGGACTCCGCCCGGAATGTCGAACTTGTCGGAGATCGGGTAGCCGAGGCGCCCGTTCTCGTAGTTCTCGTCCTTCCAGGCGTCGAAGATCGGACCGTTCTCGACCGACCAGGCACCGGACGCGGGGCTCCAGTAGATGTTGCCGTTCTCGAATCGGGTGAACCGGCCGTTGTCCCGGATCGGGTTCTCACTGGTCAACGGGAGACCCAGCCATCCCGCCTCGTAGCCGAGGGCACCGTACTTGTCCATGATCAGGCCCTGCACCGCATGGGTGCCGGTCTTCGAACTCGAGTACATCGCACCCCCCTCGAAGCCCTGCATCACCCCGTCCTTGCCGGGGATCTTCGTCTGGTCGGCCCGCGGGTAGCCGAGCGGCCCACCCTCCCAGCCCTGCTTGGACCACTCGTCCTTGATCGGACCGGTCACCGGATGCGCGCCGGTCTGCGGCGTCCAGTAGATCGAGCCCTTCTGGAAGTGGTTGAAGCGGCCACGCCCGTCCGGAGTACCGAGCTCGCCCGTCGTCGGCATGCCGAGCTCGCCGCCCGGGCCACCCGCACCCTGATAGGCGCCTCCGACACGGCCCGCGACAGCGTAGGCGCCGTCGCCGCCGGCGAAGATCTGGCCGAAGCGGAAGTCCTGGGCCTTACCGCCCGGCACCGAGTACTCGCCGGTGAGGCAGTCACCGATCCAGTTGCCACCGTTCGCGACCGGCGCGATGGCGCCGCCCACACCGCACGCCGGCTTGTCGACCTCGACACCGAGCGTGCTCGCGAGCTGCGGCCACAGCTGATGCAGCTCGAACTCCCAGTACGGCCACGAATGCGTGCCCGACGGGCGGTAGTTGACGGTGGCCGGGATGTTCAGCTTGTTCAGCTTGGTGGTGAACGTCTGCGACGTCAGCCGGGACAGGATCTCGAGACCCATACCGGCGTAGTTGGTGCTGATGCCCGGGATGCCGGACGGCTGATCGTAGGGCCCGGTCGTGCCGCTGCCGCTCGAGATGTACAGGCTGACACCCTTGAGCTTGTCCGCCAGCACGTACGGGTCGTGCGCATCCCACGCGTCGCTGCCGGGGGTGCCCCACATGGCGTCGGCGTCGAAACCACCGGCGTCCTGCATCGCGTACGCGATGGCCTGCGGCATACCGAGTGTCGTGGTCGTCAGGATGCCCGACAGCGAGCCCGCGAACTTGAAGAAGCCCTGGTTGCGGGCCGTGAGCGACATCGCGGACGTGCCGCCCATCGACAGGCCGACGACGCCGCGGTCCTGCGTGGTCCGCCACTGGCCCTCGAGGATCGGCGGGAGTTCCTTCGTCAGGAACGTCTCCCACTTGTAGTTCTGGCCGTTGTTCTGGTCGATCCAGTCCGAGTAGAAGCTGGAGTTGCCGCCGATGGGCAGCACCACGTTGACGTTCTTGTCCGCGAAGAACGCTTCGGCGTCGGTGTCGAGCGTCCAGCCGTTCTCGTCGTCACGGGCACGCATGCCGTCGAGCATGAAGACCGCCGGGAACTTCTTGTCCGGTGCGATGTTCCAGTCCCGGGCGAGCAGCAGCTGCACCTGGATCGGCACCCCCATCGACGGCGAGTTCACCCACAGCGCGACCCGACGGTCGGTGAGGAAGTCGACGCGGCTGACGGTGGGCTCACCACCGACCTGCGCGGTCGACGGGCCGCCACCCGGAGTACCGATGGACTGCGCACCGGCAGTCCCGACGGACGTCAGACCGACTGCCATCGGCATGACGAGCGCGGCCGCGGCGACGCCGAGCGCCCGCCTGCGCCACCTGTTTCCGGTGCCGGCACGGTACGGCGACCGCTCGAGACCTGATCGCATCGGGGCAACTCTCCTTCGTGGCGGGCCCCCTCCGCGGGGCCGAGATCGTCGCATCCTTACTACACGGAGAACGGTGCGAAACGGGGATGCCTCGCGGGGGCAGTAGATGAATTTTTACGGCCGAACTCGGCGGAACACGGATTCCGGCCCGAACGCGAAACGCCTCCCCCCGGCCTCAGCGGGCGCGGGGGAAGGCGTTTCGAGTCACGTCACAGGTGTGGTCACCAGGCGCCCAGGGCGTCGAGGATCTGCGGACGGGCCTTCCACAGTTCGTCGGACCAGTAACCCCACGCGTGGGTGCCGTTGGCCGGGAAGCTGTAGGTCGCCGGGATGTTCAGCGAGTTCAGCTTGAGCTGGAAGACGCGGGTGTTGATCAGCGACAGCGCTTCGAGACCCATCGCGTTCGCGGCGTTGTAGTACTCGACCGGCTTCTGCGGGTTGTCGTACTTACCCGGCAGACCGCTCGCCGCCGAGATGTACATCGACAGGCCCTCGAGCTTCGGCGCGAAGACGAACGGGTCGTTGCGCAGCCACTCCGGGCTCCACGGCGGGCCCCACATCGAGTCGACGTTGTAGCGGCCGGCGTCGAGCATCGCGATGCGGATGGCCTCCCGCATGCCGGGCGCCGAGATGTGCAGATAGCCGGAGAACGAGCCGGCGAACTTGAACTGGTCGCGGTGGTACGCCGCGAGCGTCAGGGCCGCGGAACCACCCATCGACAGGCCCAGGACACCGTTGTTGTGGCGCGAGACGCCACGGGTCTCCAGGTAGGCGGGCAGTTCCTCGGTCAGGAACGTCTCCCACTTGTAGGTGATCTCCTGGCCGTTGAAATTGCTCGGCGCGTACCAGTCCGTGTAGAAGCTGGACTGGCCGCCGACCGGCATCACGAGGCTGACGTTGTCGTTGCGGTACTGGTCGAACGCGTTGGTCTCGAACGACCACGCGTTCGCGTCGTCGCGGGCACGCAGGCCGTCGAGCAGGTAGAGGGCCGCGTCGCCGCCGCGGGCCGCCCACTGGATCTGAACCTTGATCGGACCCATCGTCGACGGCACGAAGACCTCTTCGTAGCCGCCGGCGGGTGCCCGGTGCGCGACGGGCGCTGCCGATGCCACGGAGGCACCGACGACTCCGGCCGCCACGGGCAGGACGAGCGCGACAGCGGACACGCCGAGCAGGCGACGCTTGAGGCGCTGCATCAGCCTCGGTCGATCAAAACGCATGGATACTGCTCTCTCTTCGTCTTCGTCTGCGGCGCCACCCCAGGATCTCCTGGGGTACACCGACTGGATTCCGTCGGGGAACGAGGACCCGGGGGTCGTCTCCGGAGCGGAGACGATAACGATCCTGTTTCAGGTCACACAGCGTTCGGTGGACTTTATGTCACACGGTGCATCTAGACAAATGCCCTCGATACGACAACAAAGACCCGCCGGGAACACCGGTCGATCCGGGTGTTCATCGCACAACCGGAGCCGAGCGTTACACAAAGGAGACCATCACGACACGCCCGGGACGGGCCGCCGGTCAGGACTGCGGCTCACCCAGATCGCAGCGCTGCATCTCGTATGCCGGCACCCGGTCGATGCGGTAGTCGGCGAACTCGAACGCGCGGCGCAGGTTCTGCTTGAACCGTGCCCACGTCAGCTCCGACCGGTACGACGCGAGCAGATCCTGCGTCTGCGGACACGTCAGGGCGGTGCGGGCGTCGGCCACCCACCGTTCGTCCATGAACGGCGGCAGCCACGGGTGCACCGGAACCATCCCGGTGTCGGCGACGATCCAGTCCGGCGGCAGGTTCTTGTCGTGGCCGATGCGGCCGTTCGGCAGCCGATCGGTGTGTGCCGCGATCGGATTCGACAGACCGATGTTGTCGAGGACACGGACGTCGAGCGACGTGTTCATGGACGCCATGCCGAGCATCGGGAAGAACACGGTGTGCCCGACACCGCCGTCGGGGATCGGATTCGGCGGCGGTACGACGAACATCATGTCGTGGGCGCCGGCGGAGATGATCAGACCGCCGTCGGGGGTGTCGGCGACGGCCTTCGCGATGGCCCGCACCCGAGGGAAGTCGAGGTAGTCCTCGGCGCGGACGGGGTGGGCGTGCCCGGTCTCGAGGGAGTAGAAGGCGCGCTCGTCGACGATGCCGCCGCGGCCGACGACGGTGCCGTTCGGCATGCCGGGCACGGTCGCCGACCACAGCGCCCAGCCGACGAGGACCGCCCACGTCCCGAGCGAGATCGTGGACACGAGCGTCGCGCGGCGGTCGCCCCGGACCGGCAGCCGTACCGGGACGACGGCGACCGGGAGCAGCAGGCAGAACAGGGCCGGCAGCAGGGTGCGGCCGTGCATGAAGTCGCCGCCGACACGGATCGTGTACGCGGCGAGCACGAATCCGCCACCGAGCACGAACACCACGACGGCGGACGGGCTGCGCAGCCACGTCCGGAACCGGAGGATCCGGGAGACGCCGACGCCGCCGGACCGTTCCGGGGCGGGACGGTCCCCGCGCAGCCGCCACAGTGCGGCCGCGGCGGCGGCGAGGAGCAGCAGCGGTAGCCACAGCGCGTACGGGCCGGCGAGGTTCCACAGGTAGTCGAGTCCCTGGCTCCACTTGGCGCCGCCGGCTTCCTTCGTCACCGCGGTGTTGGGGTAGGGCAGGCCGTAGTAGCCCATCCGGAAGATCTGGTAGGCCACCGGTACGAGTCCGGCGGCGGCGACGATGCCGATCCGCACCCGGCGGTCGAGTCCGGTCGAGAGGATCAGCATGCCGAGCGCGGCCGCACCGAGGATCGCCATCTCCGGCCGGACCAGCGGGGACAGGCCTGCGACGAACGCGAGCACCAGGACCGACGACGTCGACGGCCGCTCCGCCTGCGCCCACCGCAGCAGCAGCAGGACCAGCAGCGCGATCCAGAACAGGACCAGGCAGGTTTCGAGTCCCGACGTCGCGAAGTCCCGGGCCGGGGCGATCGCGATGTAGACGAGCATGCCTGCGGGCAGCAGCAGCGTCGTGCCGGACGTGCCGAGCATCGGGGTGTAGAGGCGTTTCGCGACGATCATCGCGAGGACGACGGCGGCGACCGACAGGGTGAGTGCGAGACCGAGGACGACGTACTCGAGGCGGGCCTGGGTCACCCAGCCCAGCGCGTACACGAGGTAGGTCCACGCGGTGCTGGTGTTGGCCTCCACCCGTTCGCCCGCATTGAACACCGGACCGTTTCCGGCGAACAGGTTGCGGACGGTGCGCAGGACGATCAGCCCGTCGTCGGCGATCCAGCGCCGCTGCCAGGCACCCCACGCGAACAGCAGGGCCGTGAACACGACACCGCCGACGAACACGCCGCGGGACAGCCCGGCGGTGCGGCGGCTGGTCTGCGGTGCGGGTCCGTCGGCTGTGCGGGTCGGCTCAGACGAGGTAGACAGCGACACCTACTACTCCGATCCAGGCAATCGCGAGGAACTGGAGCACCCGGTCGCCCAGGGCAATTTCTTCCGGCTCCCCCGCCTCGCCACCGTCGACGTCCACCGCGTAACGCAGGATCGCGATCGTGAACGGCACCATCGAGATCGCGAACAGGTTGGTGTCGTTCGCGCGGTCCTGTTCGAAGGCCCACAGGCCGTAGCAGATCACGACGGCCGTCGCGGACAGCGTCCACACGAACCGCAGATAGGTGCCGGTGTAGTACTCGAGGGACTTGCGGATCTTCGCGCCGGTGCGTTCGGCGAGCTGCAGTTCGGCGTACCGCTTGCCGGCGGCCATGAACAGCGATCCGAACGCCATGATCAGCAGGAACCACTGCGACAGCGGGATCTCGGCGGCGACGCCACCGGCGATCGCACGCAGCAGGAAGCCGGACGAGACGATACAGATGTCGAGCACGGCCTGGTGCTTGAGCCCGAAGCAGTACGCCAGCTGGATCGCGATGTACACGGCCATGACGACGGCGAGCTGCCAGTTCGCGACGAACGACAGCAGGATCGAGCCGGCCAGCAGCACGACCGCCATGCCGTAGGCCAGGTTGACCGGCAGCACACCGGCCGCGATGGGGCGGAAGCGCTTGGTCGGGTGCGCACGGTCGGCCTCGACGTCCATCGCGTCGTTGACGAGATAGATGCCCGACGCCGCCATGCAGAACACGACGAACGCGAGCGCGACCGGCAGCAGCACGTCGGCTTCGGTGACGGACCCGGCCGCGAGCGGTGCGGCGAGGACGAGCACGTTCTTGACCCACTGGCGTGGGCGGACGGCCTTGACGATGCCGGCCGGAAGCGACTTGGGCGGTCCGGCGACCTCGGTCGGGTGCTCGCTCATCTCTCTCCACACTTCTTGTCGGCGCGCAGCACCACTGCGGCCGAGGCTGCTCCCAGGGCGGACCCGGCGAGCACGTCGGTCGGGTAGTGCACGCCCAGCACGAGCCGCGACAGCAGCATCGGGGGCACGAGCACCGCAGGCAAGGGTAGCCCTGTGAGGCGTCCGAGCAGCACGGCCGCCGCCGTCGTGGACGTCGCATGCGACGACGGGAAGCTCAGCTTGCTCGGCGTCGACACGTTGACCTGCACGGACGGATCGTTCGGACGGGGCCGGCGTACGACACGTTTGATGACGATCGATGCCGCGTGTGCACCGACGGCACCGACCGCGACCCCCGCCCACCGGCGGCGGCGCGGCTTGTCGAGGGCGGCGCCGATGCCGGCGACAGCGACCCAGCCGAGGGCGTGCTCACCGAAGTGGGACATACCCCGGGCCGCTTTGACGACCGCGGGCTGCGCGCCGATCGTGCCCTGCACGACCTGCAGGATCTTCACCTCAGATGCCGAAGACACGTTCCCACCTCTCCTTGCTGGTCAGCTCCGGTGCGGCGGCCCGGTATTCGCGCTGCAGGTCCGGGAACCGGTCGGCGAGTTCGCGGCGCAGGCGCAGGGATTCCTTGAACAGTGCGGCGGCGATCCGCGGGTCCCGTTTGCGGTAGACGACGCCGCGGCCGTCGGCGGTGGTGACGGTGACCCCGTCGACCTGCGACAGCAGGAACCAGCGGGCGTCGAGGGTCGGGACGTTGAGCTGCGGCGTCTCGAGGTGCTGCGGGTTCGTCTTGCGCAGATTGTGGACCAGCCCCTTGCCGAGGCGGACGATCTTCGCGAGCGGGTTGCCCGGCTCCCCCACCGCGCCGACGTCGGCGCCCGACGACATCGGCAGGTCCGTCGACGACGGCAGCACGACGGCGTCCGGGTACTGCTTGCGGAGGGCGTGCACGGTGCCGAGCGCGGTCGGCAGCAGGTCGGCGACGTGCTCGGGTCCGGCCAGGAAGTCCTGGATCGCGAGGTTCTGGATCGCGACGGTGGAGTATTCGAGGCACAGCAGGTGCTTGGCGGTGGCCTTGACCGTGTCGAGGACGAGACCGCGGGCGTCGCCGTCCATGTGCAGGGCGGCGACGACGAGCCGGTTGCGCAGATGGAAGTACGCCTGCCAGTCGATGGCGTCGTCCTTGTCGGACCAGGCCATGTGCCAGATCGCGGCACCGGGCATGGTGACCGTCGGGTAGCCGGCCTTCTTGGCGCGCAGACCGTATTCGGCGTCGTCCCACTTGATGAACAGTGGCAGCGGCTGACCGATCTCCTCCGCGACGACGCGCGGGATCATGCACATCCACCAGCCGTTGAAGTCGACGTCGATGCGCCGGTGCAGCAGCTTGGAGGTGTCGCGGTCGCCGAGCGGGCGGCTCGAGAAGTCGTGGTCGTATTCGACGTTGGGGGCCGCCGACCACATGAACACGGACCGGTCGACGACCTCGCCCATCGTGTGCAGGTGACTGCGTTCCTGGAGGTTGAGCATCTGCCCGCCGACGAGGATCGGGGACTTCGCGAACCGGGACATCGCGAGCGCGCGCAGGATCGAATCGGGTTCGATCTCGATGTCGTCGTCCATGAACAGGATGTAGGGGGCACTGGTGGTCTTCAGCGCCTCGTACATGATGCGGCTGTAGCCGCCGGAACCACCGAGGTTGCCCTGGTCGTGGATCGCGAGCTTGTCGCCGAGCGCGGCGGCGGCCTCGGCGAATCCGGGTTCGTCGCGCACCTTGCGGGTGCCCTGGTCGGGCATGACGACGGCGTCGATCACCCCGGACACGAGCGGGTCCGACGCCAGCGCGGCGAGCGCCTTGACCGCGTCGGTGGGGCGGTTGAACGTGGGGATGCCGACGGCGACGCGTCCCTCGCCGGGGGCGTCGATCGGGGCGTGCCAGCCGGCGGCGCGCAGTTCGACGTCGGTGTCGGTGGTGATGTCGAACCACAGCCAGCCACCGTCCTCGAACGGCTCCAGGCCGATCGAGAATTCGACGTCACCGTCCCTGAATTCCTTGCCCTCCACATGGATTCGGGAACCGTCGGCCTTGGAGCGGTAGACGTCGACGCGGCCGTGGCCGGTCAGTTCCAGCCGCAGCAGCACCGCGTCGAGGATGCTCCAACGCCGCCAGTAACTGGCCGGGAAGGCGTTGAAGTAGCTGCAGAACGACACCTCGGACTCGACGCCGATCGTCGCGGACGTGCGCGACGTGGCGTGCACGCGCCGGGAGTTCGTCGGGGACTCGTCGGTGTAGAGACTGCGGACGTCGAGCGGTTCACCGGGGCGCGGCAGCAGAATCCTCTGCAGGAGCGCGCTCACGCAAGATCCCCGGCGAGCGGCGCGTCCGACTCGAGGTGCGGGCGCAGCGTGTTGTCGAACATCGACAGGGCGCTCGCGATCGCCATGTGCATGTCGAGGTACTGGTAGGTGCCGAGACGGCCACCGAAAAGCACCTTCGCGTCGGCGGCTTCCTTCTTGGCGAGCGCCCGGTACGCCTCGAGCTTGGCGCGGTCCTCGGGGGTGTTGATCGGGTAGTACGGCTCGTCCGTGGACTCCGCGAACCGGGAGAACTCACGCATGATGACCGTCTTGTCCGTCGGGTAGTCCCGTTCCGGGTGGAAGTGACGGAACTCGTGGATACGGGTGAACGGCACGTCGGCGTCGTTGTAGTTCATGACCGGGGTGCCTTGAAAGTCCCCGCAATCCCGCAATACCTCGGTCTCGAAGTCGAGGGTGCGCCAGCCCAGCTCGCCCTCCGCGTAGTCGAAGTAGCGGTCCAGCGGGCCGGTGTACACGACGGGGGCGTCGGGGCTCGCGGCCCGCAGCTCGTCGCGGACGTCGAACCAGTCGGTGTCCAGCCGGACGTCGATCTTCTCGTCCTTCGCCATGTTCTCGAGCCATGCGGTGTAGCCGTCGACGGGCAGGCCCTCGTACGTGTCGTTGAAGTAGCGGTTGTCGAACGTGTACCGGACCGGGAGCCGGGCGATGTTGCCGGCGGGCAGGTTCTTGGGGTCGGTCTGCCACTGCTTGGCGGTGTAGTCGCGCACGAACGCCTCGTAGAGGGGGCGGCCGATCAGGGAGATCGCCTTCTCCTCGAGGTTGGTGGCGTCCTTCGTGTCGATCTCGGCGGCCTGCTCGGCGATGAGCGCACGCGCCTCGTCGGGGCTGAAGTACTTGCCGAAGAACTGCGACACCAGGCCCAGGCCCATCGGGAACTGGTAGGCCTGCCCCTTGTGCATCGCGAAGACACGGTGCTGGTAGCCGGTGAAGTCGGTGAACTGGTTGACGTACTCCCACACCCGCTTGTTCGACGTGTGGAACAGGTGCGCGCCGTACTTGTGGATCTCGATGCCGGTCTCGGGTTCGGCCTCGGAGTACGCGTTGCCGCCCAGGTGGTGCCGACGCTCGACGACGAGCACCCGCTTCCCGAGCTGGGTTGCCGCACGCTCGGCGACGGTCAGACCGAAGAAACCGGATCCGACAACGATGAGGTCGTACTGGGACGCGTTCGAGGAAGTACTGGCGGCAGTCACGACAGACAGGGTAGGCGACTTCGTCGCTTGTGCGCCTTTCCGGTGGCGGGGATTACCGGAAAGGCGCACGGCACTACAGGCCGACCGCGAAAGCGATCATCGCATCACGGACAAATGCGGCAGTACCGGTGCCGTGTCGGTCGTAGACGGCGGTGAATCGCACGTCGGCGACGTACATGTCGCCGAGCCCGGCGAACGCGTCGGCGGTGGGGCGTCGGCCCTGCCAGCCCGCGGCCACCCAGTCGTAGTGACGGCGGGTGATCTCCTGCACCTCGGGGCTGTCGGGGGCCAGTCCCGCGGCGTGGGCGCGTCCGTAGTCGGCGGCGATGTCGCGCTGCCGCCGGCCGAAGTCGGCGCGGTCGTCGTCGGACAGGGACCGGTACCAGGCGTCGCTGTCGCGGTACGCCTGCTCGCCCCACTTCTCGATCACTTCGTCCTCGTACCGGGTGTGATCGAACCCGTCGAACATTTCGTCGGCCATGAGCGGCTCGCCTCTCCTCGTCTTCTCCAGTGTGGTGCGCACCGACGCGATCCGGCGCCGCAGCCGCTCCTGTTCCTGTTCGAGCAGGTCGAGGTGCGTGCCGAGGGCGGTCACGGTGTCGGTGTCACCGGCGAGGACGTCGGCGATCGCGGCCAGCCCCAGCCCGAGATCGCGCAGCAGCAGGATCCGCTGCAGGCGCAGCAGCCCGGCCCGGTCGTAGTACCGGTAGCCGTTGGCTCCGATACGGCTGGGGGCGAGCAGTCCGACGCTGTCGTAGTGGCGCAGCGTCCGGCTGGTGGTTCCGGTGATCCGGGCCAGTTCCTGGATGGGCCATTCCGTGCTGTTCTCGGGGTCCGTCACACCGTCTCCTCCTCGGTCCTCGTCGGTACGACCCAGCGTGTCGGTTGACGCTGCGTCAATGTCAAGACACCGAGGAGAAGACGGTGCGACGCCGGGTCAGGCGGGGGCGTCCTGCAGCACCTGCTGTACGACGACGCTGTCGTCGACGACGCGGGCGCCGAGCGTCGGCGTCCACACGATGGTGCCGCCCGTGTAGGAGCGGAACGTGCCGGATTCGTCGACGAGCATCAGTTCCGGTCCGGTCGGCTCCCCCAGTGCGCTCTGCGGTCCGCCGAGTTCCCGGTACGCGGCATCGATCGGGGAGTCCCCGGCTGCCACGTCGGCGGCTTCGGCGATCGGCAGCGGCGGCAGGCCGGGAATCTCCGGTAGCGGGATCGATTCGAGGGATTCCGCGGTGATCGGGGGCAACGGCGGCAGGCCCGGGATCTGCGGCAGGGGAATGTCGGGGAACGGAATCGACTCGAGCGAGCCCGGCGGCAACTCCGGCAGCGAGGGCAGGCCCGGGATGTTCGGCAGACCGGGCGCGGGTGCGCCGCCGACGGTGAACCAGTCGGATTTGAGGCCGAGTTTCCAGCGGGTGTCGTCGCCGGTCGCCTCGACGGTCCGGTCCGTTCCGACGACGCGGACCTTGGTGACGCGACCGCCGGCGGCGCCGAGGTTGTTGCGTCCGATCACGTCGAACGAGACCAGTTCGCCGACCCCGAAGGCGTCCGCGATCCGGCCGGCGGTGACGGTCTGCGACCAGTTGCGGTTGGGTGAGACGACGTCGCCGTCGTCGACGACGGCCGGGAACGTGCCGCCTGCGGTGAAGCCACCGGACGACGACGAGAACTCGGTGGCGATCACCTGGCCGCCTCGCATGACGACGGTGCCGGCCGTGGAGTTCACGGCGGCGGTGGTGCGCCCGTCCTCCCGGTTCGAGCCGCTGTACACCTGGCAGGACTGGGTGTCGCAGGTCTTCGCGTAGCCGTAGCGGTTCTCGGCGGCCGCGTAGGAGCGGGCGGCGATGGCCTGGGCGCGCAGTGCCTGCATGCCGCCGGAGTCGGCCCACGACGGAATCGATTCGGCGGGTACGACGCCGTACAGGTAGTCCTGCATCTGTACCCGGTTGACGGTGCGCCAGGCGCCGCCGCCGTCGCGGACGGCGCCCATCGCGCCGCGGTAGGGGACGTTGCCGTCGCACAGGCGCAGGTGCTCGTTCTGCGGCCGGTTGCCGTCGAGGTTCACCGGGTCGACCCAGGGGTGGCTGGTGGAGCCGCGCCAGAGTTCGCGGCCGTTGCAGCCGTCGGTGACGGTGACGTCGGCGCCGCCGGGCGTGGGGGTGACGTGCGCGGATGCGTTCGGCCCGAAGTATCGGCCGGCGACGTTGAGCCCTGCCTGCGAGTACACGTCGAGGCGCTTGTCGTCGCGGCCCAGGAGGCGGACCGTGATCCAGGGGTCGCTGAGCTGCCCCCGGTTCGTGTTGCCGTAGTAGTGGTCGACGATCTGCTCGGCCGACCAGCCGAAGTTCTTCGCGTAGCCGTAGGCGCCGTACTGCCCCATGCCGCGGCCGTGACCGTAGCCGTGACCGTTGAGGGTGATGGGGGTGTCGGCGGCGACGACGGGCACGATCTCGGTGTCGGCGGTGCGGTTCGCGATCACGCCGACAGCGACGCCCACGACGAGGGCCGGGGCGAGGCCGAGGGCGACCGCACGGCCGACGGCGGGGGACGGTCCCCGTCGTCGGCGGGTGCGGACACCACGGTTCAGGATCGTGCGGAGTCGAGATTCGGTCATACGCCACTCCTCGGTTCACGGCGGAGACTCGGGGACTCAAAGGCTCAAGTTAAGGTTGAGCGTTAGAGAAGTTGCGACTAGTGTGGCAACAGTGATCGAGGTTGGCAACACAAGCCACACAGGTAACAGCGATCACGTCAGTAACATAAGCATCACAAGTTGCAGACATCCTCGGGTGATCTGTGGACGCCCTCCCGGGGCAGCCCCCAGGATTCAGTCCGAACCCCGACCCCTCCGGGATCGGATCGGCCGAAAGGTCGCTCGCAGCGCACGAAGACACCCCGCGCACTAACACGAGGAGAATTCGCCTTGCCGCACCGTCGACCCAAGAACTCCGTCGTTCTGGCCGCAGTGGCCGCAGTGGCGGTTGCCACACCCTTCGCTGTCCAGGCACTCGGCAGCGACGCGTCGGACGTGCGATCCGCCAGCGATGCCACCCAGGTCGTCCCCACACAGATCTCCGAGATCGTGCTCGCGGCCGTCCCGGACATCGTGATCCCGGTCAAGGAACTCACCGGGCTCGACCTCCCCGACATCCGGTTGCGCGATCTGCCGATCCCCACCGAGGTGCCGCTGCCCGGCGGCGGGTCGCTCCAGCTTCCGCAGCTGACGACGCCCACCGAGCCCGGCGAGTCCACCGAGCCCGGCGACATCGCCGAGGCCACCCCTGCACCGGACGCGGCCGTTCCCGATCCGACGCAGCAGCTCGGTGCGACGGTCAAGGAGATCACCCGCGACGATCCGTTCTCGATGGTGGCGCTCACCGCGGCGAACCTCGATTCGACGGTCACGAAGGTGCGTGCGAAGCTCGCCGACGGATCCTGGGGCCAATGGTTCAGCCCGGACGTCATCGACCAGGGCAGCGCCGAGATGGCCACGGCGTCCGGCAAGCAGGGCACCGATCCGGTGTTCGTCGGGGAGACGAACACCGTGCAGATCCTGGTGACACCGACCGAGAACGGTGCCGCAGCCCCCAGCGACGTTCCTGCCGCTCCGGTTGCTCCGGCGGCCGATGCGCCTGCCGCCGAGCCGGTTCCCGCTGCCGAGCCGGAGGCCGAGCAGCCGCTCGGGTACGTGCCGGCCGCGGCGTCGAAGCCGCTGCGCGCCGCCACTCTCACCGCCGACGACATTTCCGCCGTCCTCATCAACCCCGGTACGGGACCGCAGGATTCGAACCTGCAGGACATTGCGACGCCGACGTCGGTGAACGGCATCAACGTCATTTCGCGGTCCGCGTGGGGCGCCGACGAGAGCATCCGCTGCCAGGCCCCGGTCTACGACGATTCGACGGGTGGCGCGACCGTGCACCACACCGCGGAGAACAACAACTACACCAAGGAGCAGTCGGCGGGCATCGTGCGCGGCATCTACGCGTACCACGCGCAGACGCTCGGCTGGTGCGACGTCGGCTACAACGTGCTCGTCGACCGCTACGGACAGATCTTCGAGGGCCGCTTCGGTGGCCTGGACCGTCCGGTGCAGGGCGCGCACGCCGGTGGCTTCAACGAGAACACCGTCGGTATCGCGATGATGGGTAACTTCGTCAACGAGCCGGCCCCGGCCGCGACGATCCAGTCCGTCGGCAAGTACCTGGGATGGCGTCTGAAGCTCGCGGGCCTGAACCCGAAGGGCACGACGACGATGTACTCGGAGGGCACGTCGTTCACGAAGTACCCGCTGGGACAGGCAGTTCAGCTGCCGATCATCTTCGCGCACCGCGACGTCGGCTACACCGAGTGCCCGGGCGCGGCGGCGTACGCGCAGATGGATCAGATCCGGGACATCGCGGCCGCCAACTACGGTGGCCCCAGCGGCGGGAACGGTGGCAGCACGCCGCCGACGAACCCGAGTTCCGGTGGCAACAATCCGGCACCGCAGCCGGGGACCGGGTCGCTCGATCCGAGCCAGCAGATCCCGCAGATCGTCAACGGCCTCCTGTCGATGGCGGATTCCAATCCGATTGCGCGCCAGTGGCTCGCGCTCGGCGGCAACCGCGGCATGCTCGGTGACGCCCTCACCGGCCTGCTGACCACGGCGACCGGCCAGCTGTACGCGTTCTTCCAGAACGGCGCGCTCGTCACGTCCCCGCTCGGTGGGGTGATGACGGTGATCGGCAAGATCTTCCAGACGTGGCAGTCGGCCGGCGGGGTCGCCAGTGACATCGGCCTGCCGATCAGTGACGAGTACCGGGTCGACGGCGGATTCCGCAGCGACTTCGAACGCGGATCGATGATCTTCGACGAGGCGACCGGCCAGGTCACCACGATCCTCAACACCCCGGGTGCGGCACCGGCTGCGGCCGAGGTTCCTGCCGAGGCGGCTCCCGCTGCCGCCCCGGCACCGGCCGACGTGGCATCCGAGGCCCCGGTCCAGGTCAACTGACACCTACGAAAACGATTCGGCCCCTCCACTTTCTGTGGAGGGGCCGAATCGTTTTCGTGGTTCCTACAGCTGATTCGCCCAGAGCCGTTCGAGGACGTGGGCGACGCCGTCCCGGGTGTTGGCGAGCGTCACCTCGTCGGCGGCGGCCTTCACATCGAGATGTGCGTTCCCCATCGCGACGCCACGCTCGGCCATCTCGAGCATGGGGATGTCGTTGGGCATGTCACCGAACGCCACGACACCGGACGCGTCGACCTCGAGATGCGTGGCCGCGGCCCGCAACCCGGACGCCTTGGTGACGCCGGCAGCGGAGATCTCGATCAACCCGTTGTTCGTCGAATAGGTCAGGTCGGCCCGCTCCCCCACCAGCGGCCGCAGGACCGCGGCCATGGCGGAACTGTCGGCACCGGGAATGCGGACGAGCATCTTGATCGCCGGGGACGACAGGATGTCCTCCGGCGCCATCTCGGTGTGCTCCGGGTTGAGCCATGCGTGCTCGTAGCCGGGGGCGCTGACGAACTGCGGGGTCGCGGTGTCGTGGGCGGTGGCACCGACGCGCTCGGCGGCCAGTCCGGCACCGGGCAGCTCGTACTCGACGAGGTCGGCGATCCAGGCGAGAGTGTCGACCGACAGCGTCGACGCACTCAGCACACGATCGGTTCCGGCGTCGTAGAGGACGGCACCATTGGCGCACACCGCGAGCGGCGCGAAACCGAGCCCGTCGACGACGGGTGCGAGCCAGCGCGGCGGCCGGCCGGTGGCGAGGACGAACGGGGTCCCCGACGCCACGACGGCGGCCACTGCCGCACGGGTGCGTGCGGTGACGCGTTCCTCGTCGTCGATCAGGGTGCCGTCGACGTCGCTGGCGACGAAGGTGGGGCGGCGGTCCACAGCCTTCAGTTCCCTTCGGTCTCCCTGCTACGGCGGGCAGCCTTCTCGGCGGCCTCCGCGACATCCATCTCGTTCGCTTCCTCGAGGGTCGGGGCGCCGCCACCGAGCCGGGCCGGCACCCAGTACTCGCCGGCCGGATGCTCGTAGTTCGCCTGCACACCGCGCAGCAGTTCCTCCATGCGCGTGTGCAGCAGCGCCGTCATCTCCGACGCCGGCTCGAACGGGGCGATCGGCTCACCGACCGCGATCGTGATGGGAGTGTTGGTGCGGCCCAGCCGCTTCGGGAACCCCTTGGTCCACACCCGCTGCGAACCCCAGATCACCATCGGGATCACCGGCGTGCCCGATTCGATCGACATGCGGGCCGCCCCGGACTTGAACTCCTTGAGTTCGAAGCTGCGGCTGATCGTCGCCTCCGGGAACACCCCCACCAGTTCGCCGTCACGCAACGCCTGCACGGCAGCACGGTACGAATCCGATCCGGCGGCACGATCGACCGGAATGTGCTTCATGGCGCGCATCATCGGACCCGAGATCTTGTTGACGAACACGTCGTTCTTCGCCATGAACCGGATGTACCGCTTGACGCGGCGGGCCGGCAGACCCGCATACGTGAAGTCCATGTAGCCGGTGTGGTTGATCGCCACCACCGCACCGCCCGTCGCCGGAAAGTGCTGTTCCCCGGAAACGGTGAACTTCAAGCCCTGGCCTGCGAAAATCGCGCGGGCAACTCCGATGATCGTTCGGTAGAAGGGTTCCACAGGGTGCAGCGTAGCCGGTCCCGGAGACAGGCGAGGCCCCTGACCGATCCCACCTCGGGTCACTGCTCGCGGCCCCGAGCGTGAAACCGGCCCGAGGGGATCGACATCCCCTCGGGCCGAGGTGAAACTGTGTTCCGATATCGGTTACCGGCCGAAGATGCCGGTCAGCGATCCGAAAATGTTGCCGAGCGAGCCGAGGCTGCCGGTGCCGCCGTCGCCACCGTTGTCACCGCCACCGTTGTCGGCGGAGGCAATGACGACCGAGACGGTGTCGGACGACGCGTTGACGGTGCCGGCGCCCGAGTACTGGGCGGTGACGATGAACTCGCCCGCCGCCGCCGGGGTCCAGGAGAGGGTGGCGTTGCCGTCGTTGCCGACCTGCGCGGTGCCGACGACCAGGTCACCGACCTTGAAGGTCACGGTGCCACCCGCCGCTCCGGTCACCTTGGCCGAGAGAGTCTGTGCCACACCGGCCTTGCCGTTACCGGCGGTGACGACCGTCGACGAGTCCGTGGTCTCGGACGGCTTCTCGGCAACCTCGACGGTACCGGTGGTGGACGAGGCGTTCACGCCGTCACGACCGGAGAACTCCGCCGTGACGGTATAGCTGCCGGCCTGGGCGGGAACCCACTGGTAGGTGGCCGTGCCGCCGGCGTCCACAGACGCCTTGCCGAGAATCGTGGCGCCGTGCTTGAACGTGACGTCGCCACCCGAGCCCGTGGGGTTCACGGTGGCCGTCAACGCCGACGCCCGGCCCACCTGGGCGCCGGTCACCGCGGCGAGAGTGGTCGACGATGCGACGTTCTCCTTCGTGACGGTCACATTCTGTGCCGCCGACTCGGACGCGTTCGACTTCGCGGTGCCCGCGAACTTCGCCTGCACCGAGACGGTGCCCTTGGTGGACGGCGTCCAATCGAAGGTGGCGGTGCGCTGCGCGTCCAGCGTGCCCGAACCGACCTTGCCGGTGCCGACATAGAAGTCGACCGGATCACCCTGGATACCGCCGGCGACGGTGGCACTGAGCTTCGTCACCTCACCGACCTTCGCACCGGACACGGCACCGAGCGTCGTGGTCGTGTCGCTCTTTGCGACGGAGATGGTCGGGCCCTTGTCCTGGTAGATACCGTCACCGAGACCACCGGACACATGCAGTGTCGTCATCAGCGGAGTGTCGCGATCGCAGCCCTCACCGACCACGTACGACACCTCGTACGTCAGCGTCTTCTGGCCGGTGTACGGCTGCACCGTCCAACTGCCCGTGGTGCGAACGAAATCGGACTCGATGCTCTCCGGGGTCACGGCAGAGCCGTTGACCTTCGCCGATCCGGGCACGTACTCGAGACATGTCGGATGCAGGTCCTTCACCGCATTGATCACTTCGAGCGACCACTCACGACGAATGACCGAGGTTGCCGTGATCGTCTCGCCTACCTCGGGCGTCACGTTGCTGATCGTCCGCGAGATCGGCCGATTGTTCTGGTTCCACTCCACCGTGCCCGGCGCAGCATTCGCCGCCCCGACACCAGCCGTCACCGCGAAACCCGCGGCGATCGCGAACGCACTCAATCCGCCGACGACGCGGCGAATATTCTTGTCAGACATGCATTTCCTCTCGGAGAGAACCTGCTCAGCGTCCGGTTACGGGCGCCGCAATGTGTGATGTGTCGAGCAGGACATCGCCGCCCGATCCGGTGTTGTTATCCGAATGTTTGCTCGTCGATCGGTTCGGGAATCGGCAGTGAGCCGGCCGACCCGGAGTACTGGCCGGTCCACCCTTCCTCCCCTCAGAGCACGGACTCGCGGAGCCGGACAAATCCGGTCGACCGCAATGTTTCGAGAGCCCGATCGGGGTCGTCGAACGCGCATCACTCTATAGGACGTACGTCCAGGATCGTCACGAAATCGATACAGAAGTGCCGAATTGGCGGGATGTGGCCCCTGCCGTGTCGGCAGGGGCCACATCCCCGAAACTCGGTGTGCGTCAGGAACCGAAACGCAGTCCGCTCAGGCTGCCCAACGAACCGGTGCCGGTCTCGCCACCGTCGCCACCACCGTCACCGGATGCGGCGACGTCGATGATCTGGACCGGTGAGGTGGAGCCGGTGACACCGGCACCACCCGAATAGACCGCGTGGATCTGGTGCGGTCCGCTCGTCGTGAAGGTGTGGACGAGCTCGGCCGTACCGTTCACGACCGCGACGGGCTGCCCGATCTCCACGGCACCGTCGAAGAACTGCACCGTCCCGGGCAGGGTGTCCGCGCCGATCACCTGGGCCTTCACTGTGAACGCGGTACCGGCGACGGCCGACTGCGTCGAGGTGATCACGACCGACGACTCGACGTCCGCGAGGTTCGGAGCCGACACCACGACGGGGCGCTGCGTCGACGTCGATCCCACGAAGCCGGCGTCCGGGGTGTAGTCGGCGGTGATCTGATGCGTGCCCGTAGCGGTGAAGACGTGGATCAGCGAGCCCGAACCGTTGTCGAGGGTCACGGGGTTCCCGATCGGGTTGCCGTTGTCACGGAACTGCACCGAGCCGGACGGCACCTCGGTGCCGGTCTTGGGCTGCACGGTCACCGACAGGGTGGTGTCCACACCGGTCGTCGCTGCTGCGGGAACACCGACGAGAGTGGAGGTTTCGACGTCGACCGGAGCCGGATCGGTCACGGTGACGGTCTGCGACTGCGCCGTCGAGCCGGTGAAACCCGTTGCCCCGGAGTAAACCGCGGACACCGCGAACTCACCGGCAGTGTCGAACGTGTGCGGCAGAACCGCGGAACCGTTCACCACGGGGACCGGGGAGCCGACCGAGACACCACCGACCGAGAACTGCACCGTGCCCTGCGCGGACGACGGGGTGACCGCCGCCGACAGGTCGGTGGACTCACCGGTGGTCGCGGACGCCGGAACCGTCAGCGACAGCGACGTCTCCACATCGGGATCGGTGACGGTGACGTTCTGCGCCGCAGCAGTCGAGCTCGTGAACCCGGTAGCTCCGGCGAAGTCGGCGGTGACAGCGAATTCACCGGCCGCGTCGAACGTGTGCGGCGCCGTGGCGACACCGTCGACGACGGTGACCGGGCTACCGACCGCAGTGCCGTCGACCTTGAACTGGACGGTGCCGTGCGCGTTCTGCGGGGTCACGTTCGCGGTGAGAGTGACAGCGTCACCGGTGGTGGCGTCCGCCGGAACCTGGACACTCACCGACGTCTGCTGATCCGGATCCGACACGTCGACGGTCTGCGCCGACGCAGTCGCGTTCGTGAAACCGGTGGCACCGACGAACTCTGCGGTGATGTCGTGTGCACCGGACACGGTGAAGGTGTGCGGCAGAACGGCCGTACCGTTCGACACCGTCACCGGTGAGCCGATCGCGGTGCCGTTGTCCGAGAACTGCACCGTACCGGCCGCATTCGACGGGGTGACGTCGGCCGTGAGCGCGACCTCGGTACCGGACACCGCCGTGGCCGGCGCCGACACGGCGAGGGCAGTGGTCACGACCGGATCGGCCACCGAGATGGAGTGGGGTGCAGAGGTTGATCCGAAATAGCCTGTGCCGGGAATGAACTCTGCGGTGAGGTTGCGTGTTCCGGATGAGGCAAAAGCGTGACTCAACGTCGCCACACCGTTCACCGGAGTAACGGGCGAACCGATGTCGGTGCCGCCGTCCTTGAACTGCACCTGTCCCGTCGCGTCACCCGGATTCACCGTTGCGGTGAGGGTCACCGCGTCACCGGTCGTCGCGGCGGATGGGGCCTGCAACGTCGTCGTCGTGCCGATCTCCTCGACGCGCACCTTGACGTTGAACGGATTGGAGCCCTTGGGATTACCGGTAAACGACCAGACGTCGAACAGCAGCCCGCTGTCGACCGTGCTGAACGCGTAGGTCTCGGGCACCTTGTAGCTCACCTCGAGGGTGACGTCTTGCCCGCTCTTGACGATGTAGCCGTTGCCGAAGGCGTTGCATCCGCTGCCGCTGCACTTGGCGCTGACACCACCGTCGGACTCGTTGCTGAACGTGACCTTGTTCGTTGCGTTCAGGTAGGTCAGCTTGGCACTGCCGGGTACCAGAGTGAAGCCTGCCGGCGGGACGTCACGCACCTTCGGGAGATAGCGTTCGACTCCGCTGTCGATCCAGATCCGGCTCTTGTAGGTGACGGTGTCACCGCGGTGAACGACGTTGCTGCCGACCACTTCTCTCTTGAACTTCACGTTGTCGGTCGAGCTCTGGTTACTCGACGGGGGCGGCGGATCAGCTGCGAATGCTGGGCCGCTTCCCGCGACCACGAGTCCGGCTGCCGCGATACCCGCGATGACGGGTGTGGCGAGCCGCCGTAAGGCTGACAGTCCCACTGAATTCTCCCTCTGGTGTGCGCTTCCCCGACCCAGCAATGCGAAATACCCCGATGTGATCGGCGGGGCCCTCAGGCGGGGCCCGGCACTCCGGCCGGGACCCCGCCTGGAACTCTGGTACTGCTTACGACCCGAAGTTCAAGCCGCCGAGCAGATCACCGAGGCTGCCGAAGCCGCCCGGGTTGCCACCCGTGTCACCGCCGGTCACCTGAACGCTCTGGGTGCTCGACGTCGAGTCCGCGACACCCTGGCCGCCGCTGAACACGACACGGATGTCGTGAGCACCTGCGGTGGTGAACGTGTGGTTCAGCACGGCCTTGCCGTCGACGATCGTGATCGCGTCACCGATCGGCTTATCACCGTCGAAGAACTGGACCGTACCGGTGATCGCAGCATTGCCGGTACCCGTCACCTGCGCCGAGAGTTCCACGGCCGCACCGGTCGTCGCTGTCGCCGGAACCGTGAGGACCGTGGCGGTCTGGACGTCCACCGGGGTCGGGGCCGTCACCTGCACCTGCTTCGCGGTGGCGGACGATCCGGTGAATCCGGTTCCGCCGCTGAACGTCGCGGTGATCGTGCGGCTGCCCGTCGCGGTGAAGGTGTGCGTCAGGGTCGCGACACCGTCGACCACCGGGGCAGTGCCGATCGACGTGCTGCCGTCGAAGAACTCGACGGTGCCGATACTCGCGATCGTCTCCGCTGTTCCGGTGTCGTAGACGGTGGCGTACAGCTGTTCCGGCTCACCGGTCTTGGCGTTGCCGGGCACACTCAGCATCGTGGTGGTGGCGGAGTCGACCGGCGTCGGCGCGGTCACCGTCACGGTCTGCGCCGTAGCCGTCGAGCTCGTGAACCCGGCCGTACCCGAGTACACGGCGGACACACCGAACGAGCCGGCCGCGTTGAACGTGTACGGCATGCTCGCCGTGCCGCTGCCGTCCACGACGATCGGGGCGCCCACCGGGGTACCGGCAACCTTGAACTGGACGGTACCGCCGGACGGAGCCGGGGCAACCGTCGCGGACAGGGTCACCTGCTCACCCGCGTCCGCGTTCTCCGGCACCGACAGTGTGGTCGCGGTCTGGGTGGCCGGAACCTCGGGATCCGCCACCGTCACCGTCTGTGCTGCGGCCGCGGATCCGGTGAATCCGGGGCTGCCCGTGAAGACTGCGGTGATACTGCGGGCACCGGCTGTCGAGAACGAATGCTGCAGCGTGGCAGAGCCGTTCGACACGGTGACCGGGCCACCGATATCGGTGCCGTTGTCCTGGAACTGCACGGAGCCCTGCGCGTTCGACGGCGTGACCGTCGCAGTCAGGTCGACGACCGTACCGGTCTCCGCGTCCTGCGGGACCGTCAGCCCGAGCGTGGTCTCGACATCGACGGGAATCGGATCGGACACCGTCACAGTGCGCTCGCTCGACGTCGACCCGGTGAAGTTCCCGGTCGCCGTGAACACTGCGGTGATCTTGTGCGAACCGGCCGACTCGAACGTGTGGTTCAGCGTCGCCGTGCCGTTCTCCACGGCAACAGCCGCACCGATATCGGTGCCGTTGTCCTTGAACTGCACCGAGCCCGTCGCCCCGACCGGAGCCACGGTTGCGGTCAACGCCACCGGAGCACCGGTCTCCGCCGTCGCCGGAGCCGACAGGTCCGTCGTCGTCGACACCTGCGCGGCAACGACATTGATCGTCGCCAACGGGCCGGCACCGGCGTTGAGAGCGCCACCTTCCGTATCGCGGGGACTGCAACGCGTGTCGGCCCATTGCGTGCCGACCAGGAATGCAGACGCCTTCGGCAGAGTGGTGTTGAAGTTCTCGAAGGCATTGAAGTTGCCCGCCGCACCACCGGTACGAATCTTCGGTTGGATCGGGGTACCGGCAGCTCCGGCGACGACGGTCACATCGACGGCCGGGAGCTGGAACCAGCTGTCACCACTACCGTTGGCGGTTCCATCGAGGTTCTTCTTCAGTTTGGGAGCCCGGATACCGCCCTCGGCACTGGTGCTCGTCTTGCCGGACGGTCCGTTTCCGGTCACCTCGTTGTTGCCGGACAGGCGCAGGATCTGGCCCGTCGCGGAAGGGCTGCCGGACTCGTCGATACGGATGACACTCGGGGCCACATTGTCGAGGTTGATCCCCGAACCGGCCACCGTTGCACCGACGAACGTCGTGTTGTCCGGAATCATGAAGTCGAACTTGAGTCGGGAGATGTTGGTCGTCGTGGCACCGGAGTCGGAGTTCGGATATGACGACGGACCGAGCTGAATGCGGTAGGTGAACGTTTCGCCGGGCTCCACCGTCGTCGGAGCGGAGACCGTCACCGACGAGTCGGTCGTCTTGACGACCTGCTTGATCGAGTTGTTCGCCTTGCACGTGGTCTTGAAATCGGTCGTCGTCGTGACCGGGGCATCGGCAGCCGATGCCGTCGCCGGCGCGACGACCAGCAGTGTCCCGGCGACGAGCGCGACGCCGGTGACAGGCGCGGCATATCGCCGGAGTAGTGGATTGCGCATGCATCACTTCCTGGTGAGAAGTTGCAGATGAGGGGGAGGAAATCCGTACGAGCCGCTACACCATAACGACGGTGTCACATCTGTGTATCGGTTTTAGTCGAACAACTGTCCAGAAACTTTTCCAGCGCTGTTAGTGCCACTAACGAAGCGCTGATCTGCAACAACACCCGGCCGGCCGTCATGCAGGAACTGTGTCTCCGACACGGCCACCCGGTACCGTCCGGGGCGTGTCACACGAACGCCAGCGCACCTACACGTGGAACGATCCCGCCCCCATCGCCGACGCGAACCGAAACCTCAGCGGACTCGAGTTCGTCCGCGGTCTCGTCGACGGCACCGTCCCGCACCATCCGACCGCGAGCACCCTCGGTTTCCGCGTCACCGACGCCCGTGAGGGGTTCGTCGAGATCACCGCCGAGCCGGCCGAGTGGCACTACAACGCCGTCGGCAGCGTGCACGGCGGCGTCATCGCCACGATGATCGACACCGCGATGGGCTTCTCCGTGTCGAGCACGCTGCCCGCCGGCATCCACTACACGACGCTCGACATCACCGTCCGCTACCTCCGCGGCATCAAGGCCGGCGCGGGACCGATTCGCGTGCACGGTTTTTCGGAGCACACCGGCCGAACCACGGCGACCGCCCGCGCCGAGGTCCGCGACGAGCAGGACCGGCTCCTGGCGACCGCGTCGACCACCTGCCTGATCCTGCGCTGACCCCGAAAGCGCGTCTGCCGAATGTCACATGCGTTCAGTTGGACTGAACGCATGTGACATTCGGCCACAACGGAAAGCGAGAAACTACGGCGCCGTCAGCACCTCACGCCCGACGAACGGCACGAGGGCGGCCGGGACGCGTACGGATCCGTCTGCCTGCTGGTGGTTTTCGAGGATGGCGACGAGCCAGCGGGTGGTGGCGAGGGTGCCGTTGAGGGTGGAGGCGATCTGGGGCTTGCCGTTCTCGTCGCGGTAGCGGACGCTCAGGCGGCGCGCCTGGTAGGTAGTGCAGTTCGACGTCGAGGTGAGCTCCCGGTACGCCTGCTGCGTGGGAACCCATGCCTCGCAGTCGAACTTGCGGGCGGCAGAGGAGCCGAGGTCGCCGCCGGCGACGTCGATGACGCGGTACGAGAGTTCCATGGCGTCGAGCATGTCGCGTTCCCAGGCGAGGAGACGCTGGTGTTCCGCGTCCGCGTCTTCGGGCTTGCAGTAGGTGAACATCTCGACCTTGTCGAACTGGTGGACGCGGATGATGCCGCGGGTGTCCTTGCCGTAGCTGCCCGCTTCGCGGCGGAAGCACGACGACCAGCCGGCGTACCGCTTGGGGCCGTTCGACAGGTCGAGGATCTCGCCGGAGTGGTAGCCGGCGAGCGGGACCTCGGAGGTGCCGACGAGGTACAGGTCGTCGTCGGCGAGGTGGTAGATCTCGTCGGCGTGCTGGCCGAGGAAGCCGGTGCCCTGCATGATCTCGGGACGCACCAGCACGGGCGGGATCATCATGGTGAACCCGTTGGCCATGGCCTTCTGCGCGGCGAGCTGCAGCATGCCCAGTTGGAGCATCGCGCCGAAGCCGGTGAGGAAGTAGAACCGCGAGCCGGACACCTTGGCGCCACGTTCCATGTCGATCAGGCCGAGCGACTCACCGAGTTCGAGGTGGTCCTTGGGTTCGAAGTCGAACGTGGGGATCTCGCCGACGGTCTCGAGGGTGACGAAGTCGTCCTCGCCGCCGGCCGGGGCGCCGTCCTGCACGATGTTGGAGATCGCGCGGTGCGCCTCGTCCAGCCGGGCCTGCGCCTCGTGCTGCGCGGCTTCCGCGTCCTTCACCTTCTGGGCCAGTTCCTTGGAGCCCGCGAGCAGCGCCGGACGCTCCTCGGGGGACGCCTGCCCCACCTTCTTGCCGAACGCCTTCTGCTCGGCGCGCAGCGTGTCGCCGGCCAGGACGGCGGCACGGCGGGATGCGTCGGCCTCGAGCAGCGCGTCGACCAGACCGGGGTCTTCGCCGCGGGTGCGCTGCGAGGTGCGGACGACGTCGGGGTTCTCGCGAAGGAACTTGAGGTCAATCACGCCTTGGAACTCTACTGTGTGGGCCCGGCCCCGCCCACGCGACTCAGTGCGCGCCGGGGTCGAGGATGCCCAGGTAGTCGTCGCGTCCGAACATACGTGCGGCGTCGATCGCGGACGGCTGACCGGCGGACGGGTCCGCTCCGGCGTCGACGAGGGCGGCCACGACGGCGTCCTCTCCCTTGAAGACGGCACCCGCGAGCGGGGTCTGACCGCGGTCGTTGGGCCGGTTCACGTCGGCGCCGCGGTCGACCAGCGCACGCACCGCGTCGGCGTGCCCGTGATAGGCGGCGAGCATGACGAGGGTGTCGCCGCTGCTGTTGGTCAGGTTCACCGGCACTCCGGCGTCGACGTACTTCGCCAATGTGACCGAGTCCCCGGCCCGGGCCATGTCGAACACGCGACCGGCCAACTCCTGCACGTCGGCGTCGGGCGCAGCGGGATGTTCCTCACTCATGGTGCACGAACCTACGTGGAAACTTCGGCATCCGCGCCGATTGCAGGCATTATGGACGGGATGTCCGAGGAAGCTACCGAACCGAATCAGCAACCGGGCCGGAGTCGGCACCTGTCCGCGCCGGTCACCAGGCGCGCCCTGGCCCTGGTCGCGATCGGGGCGCTGCTGGCCGCCGTCGCCACGATCTTCCTGTCGGGCGGGTTCGACCGCGGCGACAATCTGCCCGCGCCGAGTCTCGTGGCCGGGCCGCAGCCCACGGGTGCCGTCGCCGGCGAGGCGTTCGGCACCGCCACCACCGGCGACTGCCTCACCTGGACGAAGTCCGACGCGAGCGATCTCGAGCAGGTCGACTGCGGGCAGCCGCACCTGTTCGAGGTGGCCACCGACATCGACCTGAGCCTGTATCCGGGCGTCGAGTTCGGGCCGGGCTCGAAGTTCCCCGGGGTGTTGCGGTTCTCCGAACTGCGCGACGAACAGTGCGCGCCCGCCGTCGACACCTACCTGGCCGGACGGTTCGATCCGAAGGGCAAGTTCAGCGTCGGCCTGATCAATCCGGGTGAGGCCGGCTGGTCCGCGGGCGAACGCACCATCCGCTGCGGCCTGCAGTTCTCCGGTGTCACCGGCTCGCTGCTGCCGATCCAGGGGACGGTCGCCGACCAGGACCAGTCGAAGGTGTGGGACGTGGGTACCTGCATCGGCATCAACCAGAACGTGCCGTCCGATCCGGTGGACTGCGCGCAACCGCACGCGTTCGAGGTGGTCGGTGTCGTCGACCTGGCCAGCCAGTTCCCGGGAGGTATGCCGTCGGTCGAGGATCAGGACCGGTTCCTCGAGAAGGCGTGCACGGACGCGAGCAACGGCTATCTCGGCTCCCCCGACGTGCTGCGCGACAAGACCCTCACCCTGTTCTGGGACAACCTGGATCTCGACAGCTGGCTCGTCGGCAGCCGCAAGATCAACTGTTCGATCGGCAAGGAGGTCGACGGCAACGGCTTCGCGACGATCGTCGGCTCCGCGAAGGGCGACATCCTGATCAACGGTCAGGCCCCGGTCCCGCCGCCGCCGGCCCCGGAAGGCCGGTCACTGCCGACGCCGCTACCGGGCGCCGCTCCCCTGCCCCCGGCCGGCGGCTGACGTGCCGGTGACGATGTCGGACGCCCGCTTCGAGGAACTGGTGTCCGACGCCCTCGACCTGATTCCGCCGCAGCTCGCGGCAGCGATCGACAACGTGGTCGTGCTGGTCGAACCCCGCAACGACGAGGAGCCGACACTGCTCGGCCTGTACCAGGGCATCGCCCTCACCGAGCGGGACAGCCACTACGGCGGCGCCCTGCCCGACACCATCTCGATCTACCGGGACGCCCTGCTCGACGTGTGCGACACCGAGGAGCAGGTGGTGCACGAGGTGATGGTGACGGTCGTCCACGAGATAGCCCACTACTTCGGTATCGAAGAGGACCGGCTGCACGAGCTCGGCTGGGGCTGACCCGCGACGAAATTTGTCGGTTCCACGTGGAACCGACCGGCCTCCCCGGACGTCCAAGCCTTCGAGGAACGTAGTGCGTTCCGTGTCGTCGTCCCCGATGCGAGGAGTCACCGTCATGCCGGATCACGTGTTCGTCGACCCGGACGTCCTCGTGGCGGCCGCTGCAGAACTGGATGCGCTCGCCGTCCGTCTGCAGACGGTCGTGGCCGCCGCGACCCCCGCACTGACCGTGCCGCCGTCGGGTTCCGAGGAGGTATCGGTACTGGCCGCGGGCTATTTCAATCGGCTCGCCGAATCGTTCGGGCCGGCCGCGGCCCGCGGGATCGAGGAGTTGACGGCCGCCGCGGCCACGTTGCGGGCCCAGGCCGCCGCCTATCGGGACGGCGACCACACGCTCGGCGCGGCGCTCGCCGCCGGCATGTAGACCACCCCACCCGAACGGAGAACATCGTCATGACCCTCGGTGTCACCGGCGTCGTCTGGCTACCGCGCGGCGCGACCGTCAACTCGACCACCCTGACGGCAGGGGCCGGGCCCGTCCCGCTCACTGCCGCGAGCCCCGCTTGGGCCACGCTCGCCGAATCCTTCACCGACGCCGTCGCGACCCTGACCCGGGTGACCGAGGAGTTGCGCGCCGGTTGGGAGGGGGTGGCCGCCGACGCCGCCCTCACCCGGATCGCCCCGTTCACGGCGTGGGCGCAGCAGACCGCGACACTCGCCGCCGACACCGCCGTCAAGGCGTCCACCGAGGCCGGCGCGTACACGACCGCGGCACTGACCATGCCGAGCCTGCCCGAGATCACTGCGGTCAAGACCGCCAAGACCGCCGCGTACACCACCGGCGGCGCCCTCAACGGCTCGGCGGCCGCCGCGGAGGCCGCGGATCGGGCCCTCGACATCCGGGCCGGGCTGGTGATGGAGACCTATGAGGCGGCGTCGAACATCGTCGCGGTACCGGCGACGTTCCCGGCGCCACCGCCGCTCGTCACCGGCGCCACCGACGCCGACACGGCAGGTGGTGACGCGGTCACCGCCCGCACTCTCGAGAACGATTTCCGAGGCGACCCGGTTCGCACCGTCGCCGCCGCCGCGGCCGCGTTCGCGCAGCATCCCGGTGTCACGACCGCGGTCTCGCAGGTCGGGTCCGTCGCAGGTGCCGTCGGCCAGGCCACGTCGGCGGCCGCGAATCTCGGTGGGGCCGCGCTCGGGGGGATCGGGACAGGCGTCCCGACGTTCGGCGGCGGTACGCGGGCGGCGGATCCGGCCGCGCACCCGGCCGGCCGGGCAACGCCCGGACGGGTCGCCGCGTCGGGTGGTGTGCTGGGGGCTGTCGCCGCCCGGGCCGCGGGCATCGGCGGAGGAGCCGGGGCAGGGGTGGGAGCGGCACCGCCCGGACCGTCCGAGCTCGCGTCCCGTCCGGTGGCCGGTTCCGGCCCGGGGGCGGGTGCCACGACACCGGCGGGCCCGGCGGCGGAGCTCGCCCGCGCCGACACCGCCGCTGCGACCCGCAGTGCCGCCGGCCCGGTGGGCGGCGCCCCGGCCGGCGCGCACCGCGGGGCCACGGAATCCGACGAGATCGAGCGCGCGACCCCCGCCTACCTGCGCAGCTTCGAGCACTTCGAGGACGGCCGCACCGTCATCCCCTCGGTCATCGGCGGGGATCCGCTCGGGGACGGGCGGTGATCGACTTGGGCATCGGTCCGGTCGGGGTGACGCTGCCCCCGACCACACTGCACATCGACGAACTCGACCTGCTCGTCGAACTCCTCGGCGTCGACGAGCTTCCGGTCGTCCTCGACGCCGGTCCCCGTTTCGACTTCCCCGCGGACCGGGACGCGGTGTTCGCGGCCGCTCGTGCGAGCCTCGGCGGGGCCGGGCTCGTCGACGCATCGGACGGCACGTCGGTGCACCCCGACCTGGCCCGGCAGCTGCACGTTCTCGCGCGTCCCCACTGCGAGATCGCGGTCCGGCGGCACGGAAACGGAGCGGTGTATCGGGCCTGCCTGGCCCGCGGCGCCGACGGCACCGTGCTGGCCTCGCGCAGCGACGACACCGTCACCCTCCGCAGCATCGACGACGATCCGGTGGGTCCACTCGCCCACCTGCTCGGCATCTCTGCACCCCTACCTTTCAGCGGAATCAACTGCCCCACAGCAGATCTGGTAGCAGCGATCGACAGCGCCACCGATCCGCGGCGGACCGTCGACGCCCTCGTCGCCGTCGGCGCGAAGACAGCGGACGCGGCCGTCGTCGGACCGGCCCTCGTAGACCGTCCGACGGTCGCCGAAATTGTCGGACTCACCCACGGGAACGGCGGGACACCACACCCGCACGGGCCGGTGACGGTGTTCGACACCGCGATCGGACGGATCGTCGGCACCACCGGCACCGCGGCCGACGGGGTGCGGTGGACGTCGCTGGCGCCGGGCACGCCGGGACGGCTGCGTCAGGCGCTGCTCGATCTGCTCGACGCAGCAGCCTGAGCCGGGTCAGCCCATCGGGTCGTCGGTGGCCTCGGTCGCGTCGGCCTCGAACCACGGGCGCTGCGGGGTGATGTCGAACGGCGGATCGTAGGTGCCCCAGCGCACGCAGCGCCATCCGGTGTCGGTGGGGACCAGCTCCACGGTGGACGTGTTCTCGAGGTGCCGGTCCGCGGCGAATGCGCCGGGCACACCGCCGAGGTAGGCACCGACGAGCCGGATCGCGGCGCCGTGGCTCACCACCACCACGTCCCCGTCCGCACCACCGTCCAGGAACTCGGCGCGCAGCGAATCCACCACCGGCACATAGCGTTCGATGATGTCGACACCGGATTCTCCGCCCGGCATCCGCGCCGACAGGTCACCCGCGTGCCACGTGTGGAACACCTTCGCGAACATCTTGTGCGATTCGAGGTCGGAGCGGTCCTCGAGTTCCCCGGCCTGTGCCTCGTGCAGGCCCTCGCGCACCTGCAGTGCGATACCCGACGCCGTCTCGACGAATCCGCCGGTCTCCCGGGCGCGCAGCGCCTGCGACGACACCAGCGCCGACGGCGGCCGCACCGCGAGCCGCTCCCCCAACGTCCGGGCCTGGGTCCGTCCGAGTTCGGTCAGCCGGGCTCCGGGAAGCCGGGTGTCGAGACGCCGGTCGACGTTGGCCTCCGTCTGCCCGTGTCGGACCAGGATCAGCCTGCCGCTCATGCGTTCTCCTCTCCTCGTCGCAGTCGTTCGAGCCATGCGACGTCGTCGGCGTCGGGCATCGGGGCACCGCCGGCGGGGGCGGTCGACGGCCACGATCCGAGGAATCGGACGTCGCTGAACCTGTGCAGCGCCTTGAGCGCTTCCGCGACCAGCCCGTCGTCGATATGGCCGATGCAGTCCAGGTGGAACAGGTAAGTGCCGAATTCCTTACGGGTGGGCCGGGATTCGATGCGGGTGAGGTCGATGCCGCGGGTCGCGAACTCGGTCATCGCCCGGACCAGGGAACCCGGCACGTTGTCGAGGTGCAGCACGACGCCGGTGCGGTCGTTTCCGGTGCGGGCGGGTGCCGGACCGGGCCGGGTGGCCAGGACGAACCGGGTGCGGGCGCCCTCGTAGTCGGCGACCGACGACGCGAGCGCGACCAGCCCCAGCCGCTCTCCGGCGAGGGCCGTGGCCACACCGGCATCGGCCAGACCTGCCGCAACATCTTCTGCCGCACCGGCATTCGACGAGGCCGGTTCGACGCGCGCATGCGGCAGGTGGGTGTCCAGCCAGCCCTGCACCTGCGCTGTCGCGACCGGGTAGGCGCGGACGGTACGGACGTCGTCCAGGCTGGTGCCGGGGCGGCCGACGATCGTGAACGCGACCTCGAGTTCCGTCTCGGCCATGATCTGCAGACGGTCGCCGAGCGCGAGCGCATCCATGGTGGGGCGGATCGAGCCCTCGACGGAACTCTCGATGGGCACCACCGCCCCCTGGACCTCACCGCGTCGCACCATGTCGAGCGCGGCACCCTGGCTCGGGGCGGCGACACGTTCGACGGTGCCGTCGAACGTGCCCGACTCCTCGAGCTGGGCGAGAGCCATTTCGGTGAAGGTTCCGGTGGGTCCGAAGTACGCGATACGAGGCACGTCTACGAGGTTACGCACTCGCTGCCGGACACCGGCCGCGATCGGCTAGCGGAGTCCGGCGTCGGCGAGAACCTGCTCTACCTGCGCGGGATCCTCGACCTCGATCCCGAGCAGGACGTCGCGCACCGCCTCCGCGGCATCCGGGATCAACCGCGCGAGTGCAGCGGGGTCGGGATTCGCGAGCGCGGCCCGGACGTCGTCGCCGCGCAGCGCCGCGACCGTTCCGGACAGTAGCGACAGCACCTCCGCACCGTCGCGGGCGCGGGCGACGAAACCGACGGACGTGTGCGCGAGGACGGCGAGGAAGTCTGCGACCGCGCCGACGGACTGCCCGGCGATCAGCCCGGGGCTGTGACCGGCGTCGGCCAGGGCCTGCGCGGTCTCGGCGAGCGTGCCCGCGTCGGAATCGGAGTCGTCGGGGGTGACGAACACGGTGATCGGTGCGGGCAGGCGCAGTGCCATCACGTCGTCGAGGTCGGCGGCGGTGCAATGCACGTGGTAGCGCAGCACCCGGTGTTCGGCGGCCCCGTCGAGACGGTCGGGGTCGATGTCGAGTTCGACGACGACGGCACCGGCCTCGACGTCGGTTCCACCGGCGGCGACGAGCACGGAGGCGGGCACGATCGACGGCCCGGTCGTCACGGCGGGCCGGGGTGCGGTGGGGGTGGCCGAGTCTCGCCGTGCGAGGAGCAGTCTCGCGACGAGCGGTTGCGGCGTCCGATCCGAGGACGCGGGAAGGGTCGGCATCGACAGTGACACGGGAATCGACACACCACCACGTTAGCCCGGACCGGGTCGGGGTGCCTCGTCCGCGTCGGGGGTTGCCCCGACCGCCATCACAAATTAGCTTAGGTTTACCTAAGTACACCCTCGGTATTCGTCCACCCCGAAGGAAGTCGCCATGCCCCGCACCACGACCACCGCACCCACCGGCCCCTCCACCGCCGAACAGTTGCGCAGCACCACCACCGCGGCGGCGGACGCCGTCCTCGCCGTCGCCGGCAGCGACCCGGTCGTCACGTCCCTGCACCACCTGCACGACGACGGCACCGTCGTCGTCGTGGTTCCCACCGACTGCGCCGCAGCGGCACTCGCATGGCAGTCCGGAACCGGCGGACTGCCCGCCGTTCTCGAGATCACCGATCACGCCCCCATCGCCCTGCGCGACCCCGTCCGGGCACTCGTGTGGCTGCGCGGCTCGCTCACCGCCGTCTCCGGCCACGACGAACGCCTCCTCACCGACACCGTCGCCACCACGAACCCGCACCCGGCGCTGCTCGACGTCGGACACGGCGCCGCCCTGCTGCGCCTGCACCTCGAATCCGCCGTCGTCGCCGACACCACCGGCGCTGCGGCCGTGACCGTCGACGATCTGCTCGCGGCGGCACCCGACCCGTTCCGCGACGTCGAGACCGAGTGGCTACAGCACCTCGACGAGGACCACGCCGACCTGGTCGCGCTGCTCGCCCGACGGCTGCCGTCGTCGCTGCGCACCGGACCGGTGCGCCCGCTCGGCATCGACCGGTACGGGATACGGCTGCGGATCGAGGCCGACGGCGGCGACCGGGACGTGCGCCTCGACTTCGCCGAACCCGTCGAGGACGCCCTCGGCCTGAACCGGGCCCTGCGGATCCTCGTGGGCTGCCCGTTCGTCAACGGGATGCAACGCCGACGTTGACGGCGGATGTCCGCCCGGAATCAGCCCTGTCGCCGCTGCGTTGTACGGATGAGATCGAGATCACATCAGGTGGTTTCGTACCGATCCGAAAGGCGCGCTCGACATGACCGCGGCAGCCCCGCGTCGTGCCCCGCGTGAGGTTCCCCGTCGTCCGGCGGCGTATCGACCGCCCACGACGATGCTCGTGGACCCGCGGTTCGAGGCACTCGCCACCCAGTTCTTCCACCTGTTCCGCCGTCCCCGCGACGGCGGCGGCGGTCTGGCCGTCTACCTGCACGGACAGCCCGTCCTCGATGTGTGGGCGGGCTGGGCGTCCCCCACCCGCAAATGGGACTCCGGGACGGTCGCGATGTCGTTCTCGACCGGCAAGGGCGTCGCGAGCACGGTGCTGCACCGCCTCGCGCAGCGCGGACTGGTCGACTACGACACCCCGGTCGCCGAGTACTGGCCCGAGTTCGAGGAATCCGGCAAGGAATCGATCACCGTCCGCGAACTGCTCAGCCACCGCGCGGGCCTGCACCGCATCCGCGGCCTCGTACCCGGACGCCTCGCGCTGCTCGACCACGACCGGGTGGCCGCCGCACTCGCCGCCGCCGCCCCCGACCCGCGTCGCACCCGCATGCCCGGCTACCACGCCGTCACGTACGGCACCCTCGTCGCGGAACTCACCGAACGCGTGTCCGGGATGTCGTTCACCGACCTGGTGCGCACCGAGATCGCCGAACCGCTCGGGATCCCCGCCTTCTGGTTCCAGGTGCCCGACTCCGAGAAGTACCGCATCGCGAAGGTGTTCCCGCGCATCAACCCGTTCGGGATGCCGTGGGGACTCACGTCGACCGCACTGGGCCTGGTCCCGCACATCAGGAACATCGCCGACGCCGGCATGCCCGAGGGCTTCGACGCCCTCGTCCGCGACCCGTCGATCCACGACTACGTGATGCCCGGCTGGAACGGCGTGTTCAGCGCCCGCGCCCTCGCCCGCATGTATGCGGCGTTCGCGAACGACGGTGTCGTCGACGGCATCCGCTTCCTCGACCCGGAGACGGTCGCGAAGGCCGGCGAGGTGCAGACCCACGCCCGCGACTACGTCCTCGGCATCCACATGAACTGGCGGCTCGGCTACCACGCGGCGCTCGTCGCGGCCCGCACCCAGAACGCCGGCGCCTTCGGCCACTACGGTGTCGGCGGATCGGGCGCGTTCGCCGACCCCGACACCGGACTGTCGGTGGCATTCGTGACCAACCGGCTCGGCAACGCGCTCACCCCGTTCGCGGACCTGCGGCTCGCGACCCTGGGCGCCAGGGCCGAATCGATCGCCCGCCACACCTGACGCCGTCAGCGTCTAGCGTCGGCGAGGTGATCACCCGCACCACCGTCGACTCGTGGCTCCGGCCTGCCGCACCCGTGCCCGCCCCACCTCCGCTCGATGCCCGCGAGCGACGCGCGCTGTGGTTCGAGATCACGATCGTCCTGCTCGTGACGTTCGGGCTGAGCGGGATCTCCAGCGTCCTGTCCCTGCTCGAGTCGGCGCTGCAGCCGGGCGGGCTGTCCGATCAGGCCGTCGCCCTGAACCCGTCCCGGTCGACGCAGTCGTTCGTCGACCTGGCCCGGCAACTGCTGGGCGTCGTGAAGCTCGCGGCCTGGGCGGCACTGGGCCTGTACCTGCTGTGGCGGTCCGGACTGGGACCGCGGCGGATCGGTCTCGGGCGGATACGGGACGGCGTCCTGCCCGGCGTCGGGCTCGCCGCCCTCATCGGACTGCCCGGCCTGGTGTTCTACCTCGCGGCGGTCGCACTGAACGCCAACCTGACCGTCCTGCCGAGCACCATCGACGATCACTGGTGGCGGCTGCCGGTCCTGGTGCTGTGGGCGATCGCGAACTCCGGTGCCGAAGAGATCCTGGTGGTCGCCTACCTGATCTCGCGGTTGCGTCGCCTCGGCTGGGGCGAGAACTCGTCGCTGCTGGCGTCGGCGCTGCTGCGCGGCAGCTACCACCTCTACCAGGGCTTCGGGGGCGGGCTCGGCAACGTGGTGATGGGATTGATCTTCGGACGCTACTGGCAGCGCACCGGGAAACTGTGGCCGCTCGTGATCGCACACGCCCTCATCGACTCCGTCGCATTCGTCGGATACGCCCTGCTCCGCGGGCACCTGTCGTGGTTGCCGTGACCCCACCTTGTCGGGTTCGTGCGTATTCTCGGTGATCGTGAACGGCGAGACCCCCGACCGACGGCAGCCGGGCCCGCCATCCCGCGGCCGGCCCCCGATGGCGCGTCCCGCCCCGCCCCCACCCCGTCGCGGCGGACCACCGCCCCGGCAGCACCCCCCTCGAAACGCGCCGAACACACCCGGACCCGAGGGCACCCAGGTCATCCGCCGCGACGGCCGTCCCCCCGCGCCGCCACAGCAGGCGTGGTCACAGCCCCCGGAGCCGCAGGCATGGTCACGGCCCCCGGCCCCCGGCGGTGGTTCCGGCGGCCACGCGCCGACGCAACGCCCCCAGCCGTACGCCGAACCACGCCGGGTCCCGCCCGCCCCACCACGCGGACCGCGTCCCACCCCGGCCGCACCCGAACCGTCGAAACGGCCGAAACGATCCGGCCCGCGCCGACCCGGACGGTGGCTGCGCCGAATCGCGCTGACCCTGATCGTGCTGCTGGTCGTATCGGTCGGTGGACTGTTCTACCTGGACACCAAGCTCGGCCGGATCGACGCCCTCGCCGACTACCCGGGCCGCATCGCGGACACCCCCGGCACCAACTGGCTGCTCGTCGGCTCCGACAGTCGGGCGGGTCTGACACCGGAGCAGGAACGGGAACTGTCGACGGGCGGCGACGACGTCGGTCAACGCACCGACACCATCATCGTCGTGCACGTCCCGAAGAGCGGCCCGACGACGATGGTGTCACTCCCCCGCGACTCGTACGTCCCGATCCCCGGCCACGGCAGGGACAAGATCAACGCGGCCTTCGCGATCGGCGGCGCACCACTGCTGGTGCAGACCGTCGAGGAGGCCACCGGACTCCGGATGGACCACTACGCCGAGATCGGCTTCGGCGGGTTCGCCGGCATCGTCGACGCCCTCGGCGGGGTCACGATGTGTGTGCCCTACCCGATCGACGACCCGCTCGCCGGCATCGACCTGCAGGCCGGCTGTCAGAAACTCGACGGACGCAACGCCCTCGGCTTCGTCCGCAGCCGCGCGACCGACCTCGCCGACCTGGACCGGATGAACAACCAGCGGGCGTTCATGAGCGCACTGCTGGAGAAGGCGTCGTCGCCACTCACCCTCGTCAATCCGCTCCGGTTGTGGCCGACGCTGTCGCGTGCGGCCGGATCCCTACAGGTCGACGACGGCGACCACCTGTGGAACCTGGCGGGACTGGCGTGGGGGCTGCGCGGAAAAATGGTCACCACGACCGTTCCGGTCGGCGGATTCGACTACGTTCCCGGCTCCGGTGACGTCCTGTTGTGGGATCGGGAGAAGGCGAGCGCATTCTTCGATGCACTCGCACACGATCGCCCCGTTCCCGAGGGTCTCCTCACCGGAACACCGTGATACTCGTCGCTGCCGAGACTTTCCCTTCCCGGACACCGCAATGGTGGCGGTAGTGTTTTCGTCATGACTGAAACGAGCGACTTCCACCGACTGCTGCAGGAACAGATCCGCAACGAATTCACGGCCTCACAGCAGTACATCGCCGTCGCCGTCTACTTCGATTCCCAGGACCTGCCCCAACTCGCGGGCCGGTTCTATCAGCAGGCCGCCGAGGAACGCGACCACGCGATGATGATGATCCAATACCTCCTCGACAACGACCAGCCGATCAAGGTCCCCGGCATCGACGCCGTCGTCACCGAGTTCACCTCCGTCCGTGAACCCGTCGCGCTGGCCGTCGCGCAGGAGAAGTCGGTCACCGACCAGATCACCCGACTGGCCCGCACTGCCCGCGACACCGGCGACTACCTCGGCGAACAGTTCGTGCAGTGGTTCCTCAAGGAACAGGTGGAAGAGGTGGCGAGCATGACGACGCTGCTCACCATCGTCGACCGCGCCGGCGAGAACCTGTTCAACGTCGAGGACTTCGTCGCCCGCGAAATGAGTTCGACCGGCGCGGTCGATTCGACCGCACCCCGCGTCGCAGGCGCCTGACCACCTACACCCCGTGCCGCAATTGTCGATTTCCCGACAATTGCGGCACGACCATTCTTTGGTCAGCCCACCCTAATTGAGGTAGCACTAAATGAGGGAACACTAGCCTCAATGAGGTTCCGCTTGGATGACAATCTCGGCCCTACGGCGATATCTTCTATACATGAGTGCCGCAGATGATTCGCACAGGACGAAATTTCACGCACTTCTCCACGACCAGATCCGCAACGAGTTCAACGCGTCGCACCAGTACCTCGCGACCGCGGTGTATTTCGACAACGCGGACCTCCCCCAGTTGGCGTCCCACTTCTACAAGCAGGCCAACGAGGAACGCAACCACGCGATGATGATCATCCAGTACTTCCTGGACCGCGACATCGCCGTCGAACTCACCGGCGTGGACGCCGCGAAATCCCACTTCGACAACGCGCGCGAACCGATCGCCCTCGCCCTCGCACAGGAGAAGACCGTCACCGAACAGATCGTCCAACTCGCCCGCACCGCCCGCGACGACGGCGACTACCTCGGCGAACAGTTCATGCAGTGGTTCCTCAAGGAACAGGTCGACGAAGTCGCCCGCATGACCACCCTGCTCACCGTCGCCGACCGGGCCGGCTCCAACATGTTCGACCTCGAAACCTTCGTCGCCCGCGAAATGAGCAGCGTCGACGACACCTCCGGCGCACCCCCCGTCGCCGGCGGCAAGATCTGAGGTCATCCCCCGGAATCAGCTGAAGGGACCCTTCGTGCGCTGCGAGCGCACGAAGGGTCCCTTCAGCTGTAGAGAGAGGCGAACCGCGCTCAGCGCAGGGTGACCTGCCGGCCGCGGAGACCGTCGCGGGCGCGGGTCTCGGCAGCGGTGAGGGGGGCGTCGACGGTGAGGGCGTCGTCGAGGCGTTTGCCGAGTTCGACGGTGGGGGCGGCCCACTCGTCGGGATGCTTTTCGCGGTCGAGGTCGAAGACCGGGACGAGCAGGCCGTGGGTGCGGAAGGAGCCGGCGAAGCGGGAGCCCTCTCCGAGGTGGAGGCCGCCGGCGGCGTGGACGCGGGCGAGGGCGAGCATGAGGGCGTCCTCGTCTTCGGGGCGGACCCAGCGCAGGTGGGCGCGTTCCCCGGCGTCGACCCACCAGGCGGCGACGACACCGTCGGCGGTGAGACGAGCGGACGGCATGATGGCGGCGTTGGCCTGGGCGACGGTGGCGGCGACCTCGGGGGCGGGCTGGACACCTTCGGGGATCCACCAGTCGAAGCTCTGGTGGACGGTGATGGCGGGCAGGGTGTCCGCGTCGAGGACGTCGTGCAGGCGCGGGCTGTCGGCCTGCGGGTCGGCGAAGGTCAGCGAGGTGCCGGGGGCCGCGTTCTGGGCCCAGGTGACGGCGGCGCCGAGGTCGGCGGCCGGGTCGGCGGTGTGGGCCTGAACCTGCAGTCCCACGTAGCGGCCGGCGTCGCCGTTCTCGTCGCGGACGAGGGCGGCGACGGCGCCGGGGAGGACGGTGGCCGCGGTGACGGGCTCATCGGTGTCGCGGACGGGCAGTTCGACGAGGGCGGACGGCACGAACTCGCGGAGGGCGACGAGGTCGCATTCGGCGGCCAGGCCCGCGAAGGGGCGGGTCGGTGCGACGGATTCGGCTTCGCGTTCGAGGCGGCGTGCTTCGAGTTTCGCGGCGCGGTTGCTGCCCGGCTTGGGACCACTGTTTCTCTTGCTCTTCTTACCCACGAGGCCAAAACCTACACGGACGTACCGGTGGTTCGTCGGACTGTCTCAGCCGCCCAGCAGTTTCTTGGTGCGTCCGGGGTGGTTGGTGGCCACCCAGCCGACGCCGAGTTCGCGGCAGAGGGCGACGTCGGCGGGGTCGTCGACGGTCCAGCAGTAGGTGGCGCGTCCGGCGGCGGCGGCCTTGTCGACGAGTTCGGGATGGTCACGGAGGGTCTTGATGGACGGTCCGATAGCGGTGGCGCCGACGGTGGTGGCGGCGCCACCGCCGAGGTAGCGGGACGCGTCGCCGAGCAGCACGGTCGGCAGGAGTGGTGCGGCGCGGCGGATCCGCCACACCGCGGAGGCCGCGAACGACATGACGACGGCGCGTGAGTGGTCGGCGGAGGCGGGTGCGGCGAGCCCGTAGCGGGCCAGTTCGGCGAGCAGTTTGGATTCGACGAGCCCGCCGTAGCGGACCGGATGCTTGGTTTCGATGAACAGTTTGGTGGGCCGGGAGGTCCAGGCGAGGGTCAGTTCGATCAGCTGGGACAGGGTGAGCAGGCCGGCGGGTTCGCCGTCGGTGCCGTAGTCGAGTTCGCCGAGCGATTCGAGGGTCATCTCGCTGACGAGTCCGGTGCCGGAGGAGGTGCGGTCGACGCTGCGGTCGTGGACGCACACGAGGTGCCCGTCCCGGGTGAGGCGGACGTCGCATTCGAGTCCGTCGGCGCCTTCCTCGAGGGCGAGTTCGTAGGCGGCGAGGGTGTGTTCGGCTTTCGCGGCCGACGCCCCGCGGTGGGCGACGACCCGGGGTGGAGTGTTCATGCGACGGTCGCCTCCTCGCTGCGGGGCACGTTGATCCAGCGGTGGCCGGGGCGGCTGCGGCCGAACAGGTCACGGTCGTCGAATCTGCGGATGACGTGCAGGGTGAGCAGTGCGGTGGCGGCGGCGACGGCGGCGGTGACCGCGGCGAGGAGGACACCGTCGGCCTGTGCTTGGAGGGTGTCGCGGCCGCGCCACAGCAGGCCGGCGGCGACGAGGACACCGTTGACCGCCCAGGTGGCCCACCAGATGCGGACGGCGACGACGGTGCGCCGGTCGTCGGCGATCTCGGTGAGGTACACGCCGGGCATGACGAGGTTGACGATCGGGACGAGGGAGCCGATCGCGAGGGACCGGGGGGTGCGGGGGTCGGCGAGGCCGCGGGCGGCGAGTGCGTCGCGGCGGACGACGACGAGTCGGCACACGGAGGCGACGGCGGCGGCGATCGCGACGAGCGGCGCCGACAGTTGGGTGGCCCACACGAGGGCGTCGGACACGGCGAGGGTGAGGGGGTCGACGAGGCGGACCCGGTTGACCAGGAGCAGCCCGTACCGGAACGTTTCGGCGACGGCGGCGAGAGCGAACACGATCGCGGTGCAGGCGAGCAGGGTGGGGGCGAGGTCGGCGGCGACCTCGGTGCGGGTGAGCCGGTCGTCGGGTTCGGCGGGCGGCGGGTCGAGGAGCCCCCATCGTGGTGTCTGCGTGTAACGGGGGGTGGGACCGAGTCGGCGGGCGGCGGGGCGGGCCTGTGCGATCGGCGGGTACGGGCTGCGGGCGACCCAGCGGAAGTGGCGTCCGGGTGCGGCACGGTGCGCGGTGTCGGTGGGGGCCTGCAGTGCGCCCCCGCAGCGCGGGCACCACTGTGCGGGTGTCCCGTTCACGGGCCACCGGGACGTGCAGCGGGTGCAGGCCTGGACGACGCTCATCTCTAGTAGATCTTCGCGGTCCCGGATTCGTCGTCGGAGGTCAGTGGCAGCCCGGCCTGCTGCCAGGCGACCATGCCTCCGGAGACGTTGTAGGCGTCGTAGCCGATGTTGTTGAGGTATTCGACCGCGAGGATCGAGCGTCCCCCCTGCCGGCACACGACGTACACCTCGGCGTCGATGTCGACCTCGTCGATGCGGGCCGGAATGTCGACGAGTGGGATGTGCTGGGCGCCGGGCGCGTGTCCGAGCGTCCATTCGTCGTCCTCGCGCACGTCCAGGAGGACGACCGACTCGGTCGGCGCGGTCGGAAGGTCGGTCACGGACACGGTGGGGACGTGCGGGGAGCTCACCACACGATTCTGGCACGGGACCCGTTCGGCGGCAGACGATCTCCCGAGTCGATGCCGCGGCAGCCGAGACAGGGCCGAGACATCGAGGGGCCATTATCCCCAAATCGTCATCAAATCGTGATGCAAGTCACGATTTGAGCAGAGTTATCCACAGTATCCACAGGGTCATCCACAGATCTGAACAACTCCATGAGGTTTCGTGCACAGGTCAGACCGCTGATCCGGACGATCCGTTGACACCTGTGCACCGCCGGTTGTCCACAACGTTCCCCGGCCCCGCAGGTATCGACTCGATCGGATGTACGTCACAGTCGACGGTGCGGCACAGTGGACCGCATGGACCTGAGAATCTTCACCGAACCCCAGCAGGGCGCCACCTACGACGATCTTCTCGCGGTGGCCCGGGCCGCCGAACAGTTCGGCTACGACGCGTTCTTCCGGTCCGACCACTATCTCGCGATGAACACCGACGGACTGCCCGGCCCCACCGACGCCTGGATCACCCTCGCCGGACTGGCCCGTGACACGTCGACGATCCGGTTGGGCACGCTGGTGACGTCGGCGACGTTCCGCTACCCGGGACCGCTCGCGGTCGCAGTCGCGCAGGTCGACGCGATGAGCGGCGGCCGCGTCGAGTTCGGTATCGGTGCGGGCTGGTACGAGGAGGAGCACCGCGCGTACGGGATCCCGTTCCCGTCGCTCGGGGAACGGTTCGACCGACTCGAGGAATCGCTCGCGGTGATCACGGGCCTGTGGGAGACCCCGGTCGGGCAGACGTTCGACCACGACGGCGTCCACTACCCGGTCTCGGGTTCCCCCGCGCTGCCGAAGCCGGTGCAGTCGCCGCGCCCGCCGATCGTGATGGGTGGCATGGGCAAGAAGCGCACCCCGGCCCTGGCGGCCCGGTATGCGGACGAGTTCAATCTGCCGTTCGTGTCGGTCGACGACACGGTGACGCAGTACGAGCGGGTCCGGCAGGCGTGCCGGGCGATCGACCGGGATCCGGAGTCGCTGACGTATTCGAGTGCCCTCGTCCTGTGCTGCGGGCGCACCGAGGAGGAGATCGCACGCCGCGCCGCCCGGATCGGCCGCGACGTCGCCGAACTCCGCGAGAACGGGCTCGCCGGCTCGCCTGCGGAACTGGTCGACAAGATCGGCCGCTACCGCGAGGCCGGATCCCAGCGGATCTACCTGCAGACCCTCGATCTCGCGGACCTCGACCACCTCGAACTCGTGGCGTCGGAGGTCGCTCCGCAGATCTAGGCAGTTGCGCCGCTCGGCACCTACCCGCAGCGAACGCCGGTGGCGTGGACGGGGCAGTAACCGCCGGGGTTCTTGGCGAGGTACTGCTGGTGGTAGTCCTCGGCGTAGTAGAACGTGGTGAGGGGTGCGATCTCGGTGGTGACGGTGCCGTAGCCGGCCGCGGCGAGTCGGTTTCCGAAGGCTTCGGCGGTGGCCTCGGCGGCGGCGGCCTGTTCTTCGGAGTTCGTGTAGATCGCGGATCGGTACTGGGTGCCGTGGTCGTTGCCCTGCCGCATGCCCTGGGTGGGGTCGTGGTTTTCCCAGAACTGGGTGAGCAGGTCCTCGTAGGTGACGACGGTGGGGTCGAAGACGACGAGCACTGCTTCGGTGTGTCCGGTGCGACCCGAGCACACTTCTTCGTAGGTGGGGTTGGGGGTGTAGCCGCCGGCGTATCCGGCGGCGGTGGAGTAGACGCCGTCGCGTTGCCAGAACTCTTTTTCGACGCCCCAGAAGCAGCCCATGCCGATCACCGCGGTCTGCATGCCGTCCGGGAACGGCGGTTGCAGCGGGTGTCCGTTGACGTAGTGGGTGGCGGGCACCGGCATCGGGGTGTCGCGGCCGGGGAGGGCGTGTTCGGCCGTCACCATGGTGGCCGTCGGGCGGGCGATCCGGCCGTCGAGCAGGTCATCGAACCAGGACATACGACGAGCCTACGCGCGCTCCCGGGTGTCGACCGGGGGCTGATCCTGTGGGGATGCGGCGGGTTCGCGGTCGCGTCCGATGTTGCGGGTGCGTTCCCCGATCCAGCGGGCGGCGGGCACTTCGATCCACCGGTAGACCGCGTCGGAGACGGCGGCGGTGACGATCAGGAAGGCGATGATCGCGCCGGTGCGGCCGAGCAGGTCGACGGTGTTCTCGTAGACCCGGTAGAGGATCAGGGTGTGGACGAGGTAGATCGCGTAGCTGCGGGTCGCGGTCCAGCGCACGATCGCCCAGCGGGTGGGGCGCCCTCGGTAGCGTCCGAGCACCAGGACGAGCGCGGTGACGACGGCGATGGTCCAGAGGTAGCGGTCGCCGGCCCAGTAGACGCGGTATTCGGTGGCCAGGCGCACCACCTCGATCTGGGCGAGAACGCCGACGACGACCCAGCGCCAGTCGACGAGCCGTGACAGTGCGAGGTAGATGAGCTGGCCGAGGAACACGGTGGGCAGGGTCGCCGCCACCTTCGACAGCATCGGCACCGTGTAGGGCTGGGGCACGAACAGGTTGTAGGCGATGACCAGCGCACACAGAGCCGCACCGAGGAGCGGGACGACGATCGGGCGGGTACGCAGGAGCGGGCGGGCGGCGACGCAGTAGAAGTAGAAGAGGATCTGGACGACGAGGGTCCAGGTGACGCCGAGGACGGCGACTTCGGGTTTGAGGAAGAAGCCGCCGAGGACGAAGCTCAGTGCGGCCTCGGAGTTGGAGATACCGGTCTGTCCGCTGAACATGCCGTTGATGCCGAGCCGGACGAGCAGGATCGCGGCGGCGACGGCGATCCAGAGGGCCGGGAGGAGGCGTCCGACGCGGTCGAGGAGGAACCGTCCGGGGTGGTGCCGCATCGCGGATCGGGTGATGACGGCGCCGGTGAGGGTCATGAAGATCGCGACGCCGACGAACGACAGGTGCTGGTTGAGGTTCAGGCCGTCGACGAAGACGGTGTAGACGGCGTCGATGCCCCACCAGCCGGAGCCGAGGTCGTCGATCAGATAGAAGGAGATGTGGGAGTAGAGGACGGCGAGAACGGCGATCGTGCGGAGCAGGTTCGCGCCGGTCAGTTCGACTCGAGGTGCCAGGTCGGCCCGCGGATTTGGAACGGGCGTCACGGGGGGCACTCCGCAATCTTAAGGTTCCGTTCATCGTCCGGCCCAATTCCGTGTCGGGTCCGCGATGTCCGAGAGCCGAGTTTCTCAGCATGTTCAGGGTGGGCGAACTTTTTTGTGAGGGCATTCCCTCGTCGGCAGTGTGGTTGCGGAGGGTGTACCAATGAGATTGGGTTGATCATCAGTACGACCCATCGAACACACACGTCAGGGCGCCACGCCCCTGAGGAAGGGAAACTCGTGTCTGTTTACACGCTGCCCGATCTCCCCTACGACTACGCCGCACTCGAGCCGCACATCTCCGGCAAGATCATGGAACTCCACCACGACAAGCACCACGCGGCCTACGTCGCCGGCGCCAACACCGCCCTCGAGAAGATGGCCGAAGCCCGCGCCAACGGCACCATGGCCGCACAGGCCACCAAGCTGGAGAAGGACCTCGCCTTCCACCTCGGCGGCCACACCAACCACTCCGTCTTCTGGAACAACCTCTCCCCCGAGGGCGGCGACAAGCCCGAAGGCGAACTCGCCGCCGCGATCGACGACGCCTTCGGCAGCTTCGACGCCTTCCGCGACCACTTCTCCGCGAACGCCAACTCCATCCAGGGCTCCGGCTGGTCCATCCTCGCCTGGGACTCCATCGGCCAGCGCCTGCAGATCGTCCAGCTCTACGACCAGCAGGGCAACATCAGCATCGGCCTGATCCCCCTGCTCATGCTCGACATGTGGGAACACGCCTTCTACCTCGACTACCAGAACGTCAAGGGCGACTACGTCAAGGCCTTCTGGAACATCGTCAACTGGGCCGACGTCACCGACCGCTTCACCAAGGCCCGCACCCAGACCGCCGGCCTGATCGTCCCCGCCTGATTCACGGGCACCGCTCCGCGAGGAGCATCCGTCGACGCCGCGTCCGCATGCCGGGCGCGGCGTCGCGTATTTGTGGGCCGGGTCGCCGCCTGCTGGGTACGGTCGACGCCATGACGGACACCGCTGTCGAGACGATCCTGTCGGACCTGGTCTTCCCGGAGTGCCCACGGTGGCACGACGGCCGGTTGTGGTTCTCGGACATCCACAGCGGTCTGGTGTTACGGCTCGATCCCGCGACGGGCGACGTCGAGCAGGTGGCGGAGGTGCCCGGGAATCCGGCGGGGCTGGGGTTCCTGCCCGACGGCCGTCTGCTGGTCGCGTCCGTGCACGAGCGGAAGCTGTATCGCGTCGAGGACGACGGGTCGCTGGCCGTGCACGCGGATCTGCACGCGATCGCGTCGTGGCATCTCAACGACATGACGGTCGATGCGCGAGGGCGGGCGTACGTGGGGAACTACGGCGACGACAGCGCTCCCCCGGCGCCGCCTCGGCCGGCGGATCTGGCGATGGTCGAGCCGGACGGCAGCGCGCACGTGGTGGCGGAGCAGATGTTGTTCGCGAACGGGATGGCGATCACGCCGGACGGGTCGACGTTGGTCGTGGCGGAGACGCGGGCGACGCCGGGGCGGTTGTCGACGTTCCGGATCGAGGCGGACGGCAGCCTGGTGGATCGCCGGGTGCTCGTCGCGTTCGACGACCCGGCCGTGCTGCCGGACGGTATCGCGATGGATGCCGAGTCCGGGGTGTGGGTGGCGTCGCCGTTCAACGATCTGGTGCTCCGGGTCGATGCGGCGGGCGTGGTGACGGATCGGATCGCGGTGCCGCACCCGTATGCGGTGGCGCTCGGCGGGGTGGACGGCCGCGATCTGTTCGTGTGCACGGCCGACACATGGGTTCCGGACGAGGCACTTCGGTTGCGCGGCGGCGCGATTCGGCGGGTGCGAGTGACGGTTCCGGCGGCGCGTCCGGAATCGTGAGCCTTCCCGAACTTCACCAGTTCGGTTTCCCAAACTTATTGTGCCCTTTGCGCTTTCGTAAAAGCGCAACTATGGTCGACGCAAGCGAAGGGGAGTAGCCCCCAATCGCTGCGTCGACATACTGGCCGGCCTCACCCGGGTGCCCGCCCGGCGCAGTGAACCGGACGTCGTCCGGTGGGCGAGACCTTCGGCCGTGAACGCATCCGCGCGTTCGGGGCCGGAGGAAAGTTTCCCGACATCCTCCGAGAACGACGAATCCGGAGGTTCGATCGACGTGCTGGCTGCAGTCCTGCTGAGTTTCGGTGTCATCTTCCTCGCCGAGCTGGGTGACAAGTCCCAGCTCATGGCGATGACGTTCGCGCTGCGCTACCGCTGGTGGGTGGTGATCGCCGGTATCACCGTTGCCACGACCGTGGTGCATCTGGTGTCCGTCGGGGTCGGTCATTTCCTGGGGGCGGCGATCCCCACCACGGCGATGTCCGTGCTCGGCGGTATCGCGTTCCTGATCTTCGGTTTGTGGACGCTGCGTGGGGATTCGCTCTCCGACGAGGAGGAGCAGAAGGCCCGCAAGGTCACCGGGTCGGCGTTCCTGGCGGTGGCGTCGGCGTTCTTCCTCGCCGAGCTCGGCGACAAGACGATGCTCGCGACGGTCACCCTGGCCGCCGACAACGACTGGGTGGGTGTGTGGATCGGGTCGACGGTCGGCATGGTGGCCGCGGATGCGCTCGCGATCGTGGTCGGCGCCCTGCTCGGCAAGCATCTGCCCGAGGCGTTCGTCCGGATCGGTGCGGCGGTGCTGTTCTTCGCGTTCGGTGTCTGGCTGCTGCTCGAGGGCGTGTTCCCGGACAGCCCGGCCGGGGCGATCGCCGCGGGCGGCGTGCTCGCGGTGTCGGCCGTGGCCGCGCTGGTCCGGCGGTCCGTTCGGGGTTCCCGCCCGGTGGCGGTGTCGGACGATCCGGCCCCGACCCCGCGCTCTTCCTAGACTGAGCGCATGGATCAGACGCAGCCCGACCTGCTCGCCCCCCTCGGTGATCTCGCCGTCTTCGCCGGACGGTGGGCCGGCAGCGGCACCGGCCACTACCCGACGATCGACGACTTCGCGTACGACGAGGTGATCGAGTTCGAGCCGAGCGGAAAACCGTTCCTGTTCTACCGCTCTCGCACGCGCAAGGCGGGTGGCGGGGCACCGATGCACACCGAGACCGGATATCTGCGGTCGGCGGACGGTGTCGTCGAACTGCTCGTGACGCAACCGACCGGTTTCGTGGAGATCCAGCGCGGTGCGCCCGTCGGCGGGGTCCTCGACTTCACCCAGCACACGTTGGGGGCGTCACCGAATGCCAAGCCGGTCCACGAGATCCGGCGCCGCTGGGAGCTCTCCGGCGACGGGCGGACCCTCACGTACGACATGTGGATGGCGTTCGACGACGTCCCCATGACGCATCACCTGCGCGCCGAACTGCACCGCGCGGATTGAGGATTCAGAAGTCCCAGTCGGCGTCCTCGGTCGGCTTCTGTTTGCCGATGACGTAGGCGCTGCCGGATCCCGAGAAGAAGTCGTGGTTCTCCCCTGCCCCGGGGTCGAGCGAGGACAGGATCGCGGGGTCGACCTCGCAGTCGCCCGGCCGGAAGAGCGGATCGTAGCCGAGGTTGGCGAGGGCCCGGTTGGCGTTGAACCTCATGTAGGGCAACACCTCCGGTGTCCAGCCGACCTCGTCGTACAGGTCGGCGGCGTAACAGACCTCGTTGTCGTACAACGCCTGTAGCAGCTCGTACGTGTAGTCCCGATGTTCGGCGCGGGCTCCGACGTCGAGCCGGTCCAGGGCCTGTCGGCACTTGTAGCCGATGTAGTACCCGTGGACCGCCTCGTCGCGGATGATCAACCGGATCAGATCGGCGGTGTTGGTGAGTGTGCCGCGGCTCGCCCAACGCATCGGCAGAAAGAAGCCGCTGTAGAACAGGAACGACTCGAGCATCACGGATGCGGCTTTGCGTTTCAGGGCGTCGTCGCCGCGGTAGTAGTCGACGACGATCTGCGCCTTGCGCTGCAGGTACGGGTTGTTCTCGGACCAGTCGAACGCGGCATCGATCTCCCGCGTGGAGCACAGTGTCGAGAAGATCGAACTGTAACTCTTCGCGTGCACCGACTCCATGAACGCGATGTTGGTCAGGACTGCTTCCTCGTGCGGGGTGGCGGCGTCGGCGATCATCGCGACGGCACCGACGGTCGCCTGGGCGGTGTCCAGGAGCGTCAGTCCGGTGAACACCCGCACGGTCAGCTGCCGTTCCGCGGCAGTGAGGGCTTCCCACGACGGCAGATCGTTCGACAGCGGGACCTTCTCGGGCAACCAGAAGTTGCCGGTGAGCCGATCCCACACCTTGGCGTCCTCCGGGTCGGGCAGACGATTCCAGTTGATCGCGTGGACGCGGTCGATCACCCTGCCGTTCACCGATCCTCCACGAGTCCGATCGGTGCGCCGCTGCGGGCGGCGTCGAACCGGCGTCCGACATCCGCCCAGTCGACGATCGACCACAGTTGCTCGATGTAGTCGGCCTTGACGTTGCGGTACTGCAGGTAGAAGGCGTGCTCCCACGCGTCGAACACGAGCAGCGGGGTGCCGGTGACGGCGAAGTTCGCGTGGTGGTCGTGCACCTGGTGGACGACGAGCCGGTCGCCGACGGGATCCCAGGCGAGCACACCCCACCCGGAGCCCTGCACGGTGCCGGTGGCTGCGGTGAGTTCGGCCCGCAGCGCGTCGAAGCTGCCGAAGTGCTCGTCGATCGCGGCGCCGAGTTCACCGTCGGGGCGGTCACCGCCGTCGGGTGACAGGTTCGTCCAGAAGATCGAGTGCAGTGCGTGTCCGGACAGGTTGAACGCCAGTGCCCGTTGCAGGCCGGCGAGAGCGGTGACGTCACGGCGTTCGCGAGCGTCCCGGAGTTGTTCGACGGCCCGGTTCGCGCCCGCGACGTAGGCGGCGTGGTGGGCGCCGTGATGCAGTGCCATGATCTCGCCCGAGATCGCCGGTGCGAGTGCCCCGTAGTCGTATGCGAGGTCGGGCAGCACGTAGTCGGCCATGGGTTTTCGTCCTTCCGTGGTTCGGATGGACCGAGCGTAGCTCGAGGTTTCGGCTAACCGAAATTAAAAGTTCACATTCTTGAACTCATGTCGGCGGTGGGGGATCTGAGTGAATCCGACACAGGAGTGACCGCAGCTCCTACACTCGCGGGAATGGCCGACGAACCACGCAGCGCCCGTGTCCATGCGTTCCGCGACGACGCCCTCGGGGAGCTCGACGCCACCGGTGTGGCCGCCCGTATCGCGTCCGGTGAGGTGTCGGCGCGGGAGGTGGTGGAGGCCGCGATCGAGCGCACCGAGTCCGTGCAGGGCGCGGTGAACGGTGTCCAAGCGCGGGACTTCGAGCGGGCACTGCGGTCCGCGGACCTGCCGCGATCCGGCGTGTTCTCCGGGGTACCGACGATCGTGAAGGACAATGTCGACGTCGCGGGGCTGCCGACCGGTCAGGGCAGTCACGCGTTCACGCCGGCCCCGGCCCGGCGCAACAGTGCGTTCGTCGACCAGTTCCTGTCGACGGGGGCGGTGTCGATCGGCAAGAGCCGATTGCCGGAGTTCGGGTTCAGTGCGTCCACCGAGTATCCGGACGACGATCCGGTCCGCAACCCGTGGAATCCGGAGTATTCGTCGGGGGCATCGTCCGGCGGCGCGGCAGCCCTGGTGGCATCGGGTGCGCTGCCGTTCGCGCACGCCAACGACGGTGGCGGCTCGATCCGGATCCCTGCTGCCGCATGTGGTCTCGTCGGGTTGAAGCCGAGCCGGGGCCGGACGGTGGCGGACGCGGCGGACAACACGATGCCGATCCGGATCATCGCGCAGGGCGTGGTGACCCGTTCGGTCCGCGACAGTGCCCGCTTCTATGCGGCAGCCGAAAACTACTACCGCAACCCGAAACTGGCGCCCGTCCGGCTGGTCGAGGGTCCGGGATCGTCCCGGCTGCGGATCGGGATGATCGTCGACTCGGTGACGGCGGTGCCCACCGACGACGAGACCCGCAAGGCCGTGTACGCCACCGCGGCTCTGCTCGAGTCGCTCGGACATCGGGTCGAGGAGGTGCCACTGCCCGTCGGAGCCGACTTCCTGCACGACTTCAAGATGTACTGGGGTTTCCTGTCGTTCGCGCTCCTCATCGGCGGCAAGAAGATGTTCGGGCCGACGTTCGACGCCGCGAAGACCGACAATCTCAGTCGCGGCCTGGCCGCCATGTACCGCCGGCACATGGTCGAGACGCCGCGCATGCTGTACCGGCTGCACCGCACCGCCCGCACCATGGACCGCGTGTTCTCCGAGTACGACGTGATCCTGACCCCCGTCCTCGCGCACACCACCCCGAAGATCGGGTATCTCTCCGCGGCACTGGATTTCGAGACCCTGTTCGACCGGCTGACCACCTATGTGGCGTTCACGCCGCTCAACAACGTGTCCGGCGGGCCGGCGATCTCGCTGCCGTTGCACCGCACGTCGACGGGGCTGCCGCTGGGCATGCACTTCTCCGCGCACCACGGCGACGAACGCACCCTCCTCGAACTCGCCTACGAGTTGGAGGCGGCGTCGCCGTGGGCGCGGATCCAGGACCCGGACTGAACCCGGGCGTCCGGCTCAGTTCTCCTCGGCCGCACGCAGGAGTCCGACGATGTCGTGCTGACCGCGGTTCTGCGCATGCTGCAGTGCCGTGCGCCCGTGCGCGTCGCGGATCAACGGGTCGGCACCCGCGTCGAGCAACTGGGTGACGGTGTCGACGTAACGCGTCGAGCCGTCCCCGTAGACGACCGCCTCGAGCAGCGCCGTCCACCCGGGGTCGTTGACGTGGTTCACCGGGACACCCGCCCGGATCAGGATGCGGACCGTGTCGACGTGCCCGTGCTCGGCGGCCGGGATCAGGGCGGTACCGCCGAACCTGTTGGTGGCGCGGACGTCCGCGCCGTGTTCCAGGGTGGCGAGCAGGATCTCGTTCAGCCCCTCCGCCCCGGCATACAGGAACGCCGAGTCCTGCACGGCGTCCTTCGCGTTCACATCGGCGCCGGCGTCGATCAGGGTGAGGGCCTCCGCCACGTCACCGGCCTTGGTCGCCGCGATCAGGCGACGGTCCAGGTCCGGGTTCGATGCTGTCGGCTCCGGGACGCTCGAGACGGATATGGACGGCACGGATGTGGGCGGCACGGAAGCGGCTGGGGTGGGCGCAGATTCGACGGCGTCACCACTGCCGCACGCGGCGGTCGTCAGGGCAACGACCGTCAGGGCGACCAGTGCGACGGCGGCTCTCACCGCAGGCTCCCGGCGATCTCGGCGAGGCCTGCTGCGGCGCACGCCTGGTCGGCGTTGCCGTCGGGGGCGCCACCGACACCGATACCGGCGATCGACGCGTTGCCGACCTTGACGCTCACGCCGCCGGGCAGGAACAGGGTGCCGGGCAGGTCGGCGATCGTCGGGCCGTCGCCCTTCACACGACCGGCGAGGTCGCTGGTGTTCGCGCCGAACGCGGCGGCCGTGTAGCCCTTCTGGCGTGCCGCCTCGACGGTGTGCTCGGCCGCGTTGTCGCCGCGGAGCATCGCCTGCACGTTGCCGAACCGGTCGACCACCGACACGGTGACATATCCGAGGCCGTCGGCCTGGCACTTGGCGAGCGCGGCCTGAGCGGCGCGGCCGGCGGTGGCCACGGACAGCCGGTTGGCGGTGACGGTGCCCTGGTCCGCGTCGGCCGGCTTCTGCGTCGACATCGCGACCGGGCTCACCTCGGTGGTGGTCGACGACGCCGCTACGTCGTCGCCGGTTCCGCAGGCGGTCGCGGCGAGCAGCGCGACGGCGGGGACGGTGATCGCGAGGGCGCGGGGCAGGCGGCGGGAGATGGTCATGGTGGGCCTTTCGAGCAGGAGGGGGAATCGAACGACTTCGAGCCTCCCGTGGGACCGATGGTCGGGCATCGGCCGCGCGGCCACCGCCGGATCATCCGAATGGCCGATCCCCGGGCCCGGCATCGTCCGTAGGATCGGCCCGATGCAGGACAACCGGGACGACGCGGCCTTCCGTGGACCGCTCGGTGTCGCGATCCACCTCTCGTTCTACGTGCTGCTCGCGGCGTCGACGGCCCGCTACCTGACATATCACGGGGTGAGCGGACGGTGGCTCGTCGTCGCCGGGCTGATCGTCGTGCTCGCCGCGCTGTACGCGGTGATCGTGGTGCTGTCCCGCCGCGGCACCGGCTGGCAGCCGTGGGTGTGGCCGGTGCTGTCGTCGTGGGTGACGCTGGTGTGGCTGGCGCCGAGCTTCGCGTGGACGGCGTTCCCGATCTTCTTTCTGTGCACGCGCGCGTTCCCACGCTGGGCGGCGTATCTGATCGTCGCGGCACTCGCGGTGTTCGCGGGCATCGAGTTCGCGTCGTTCAGCGGCCGCACCGAGTGGGCGGTGCTGCTGGCGCCGCTGTGCACCGGGGCGCTGATCGTGCTCGCGTACGGGCAGGTGCAGCGGGACAGCGCCGAGCGTGAACGCCTCCTCGGCGAACTCGTCGCCGCCAAGTCACGGCTCGCGGACACCGAGCGGGAGGCCGGCGTGCTCTCCGAGCGGGAACGTCTCGCGCGGGAGATCCACGACACCGTCACCCAGGGCCTCACCAGCGCGCTGCTGCACCTCGAGGCAGCCGACGCGGTGTGGGACCAGCGCGGCGCGCAGGCCCGGGACGAGGTGCGGGTGGCCACTCGCTCGCTGCGGGAGAACCTCGCCGAGACCCGCAACCTCGTCCACTACCTGAGCTCCCCCGATCTCGAGACGCAGACGCTCGACGCCGCCCTGCTCGCCGCGGTCCGCGGATACGTGCCGTCGGCGCAACTGCGGGTGATCGGCGAACCGGTCGGGCTGCCGGCGGACGTCGAGCACACGCTGCTGCGGATCGTGCAGAGCGCGGCGTCGAACATTCGACGGCACGCCCGCGCGCACACTGTGGGGGTGACCCTGACGTATCTGCCCGATGCCGTCGCCCTGGACGTGTTCGACGACGGTGTCGGATTCGTGGTGGGCGCGACCAGCGGGTTCGGCCTCCCGGCGATGCGCCGGCGCGTCGAGGAGCTGGGCGGCACGTTCTCGGTGGAGAGCACTCCCGGGGAAGGCAGCGTCGTCGCGGCGCAGATCCCGCTCGGGGGTGCGTCGTGATCTCGGTGCTGCTGGTAGACGACCATCTCGTGGTGCGGGCGGGGTTGCGGGCGCTGCTGGATTCGCAGCCCGACATCGAGGTGATCGCCGAGGTCGATACCGGTGAGGACGCGGTCGCGGCGGCCGCGGACCGCTCCCCCGACGTGGTGATGATGGATCTGGCGCTCGGTACGGGTATCGACGGCGTGGAGGCGATCCGGCAGATCCGGGCGGCGCGGCCCGACCAGCCGGTGCTGGTGTTCACCACGTACGACACCGATGCGGACGTGGTGCGCGCACTCGACGCCGGCGCGATCGGCTATCTGTTGAAAGATTCGGCGCCACAGGACATTTTCGGTGCCCTCCGGGACGCGGTCGCGGGCCGAAGTGTCCTGTCGCCACCGGTGGCGGCGCGCGTGTTGGATCGGATGCGCCGCCCCGATCAGGCGCTGACGGCACGGGAGGCCGAGCTGCTGGGTCTCCTCGCGGAGGGTCTGACGAACCGAGAACTCGGCAAGCGGCTGTTCATCAGCGAGGCGACCGTGAAGACCCACCTGGCCCACATCTACGCCAAGCTGGGCGTCGACTCGCGGGCCGCCGCGGTGTCGATCGCCTTGCGGCGGGACGGGATTCGATGACCGATGTCCTCGTACTCTTCGATCCGCGTGCAGGGCACGCCCACGCTGTCACACCCCGACCTCGAACCGCTCGGCGCGCAGCGCCTTTCGTGACCGGACGACCGGTCACGCCGGTGCTCACGACTCCGTGGCGTGGTCGCCGGTACTCGTGTCCTGCTCGTCGCCGGCCAGGATCAGGTACAGCGCCCGTCGGGCGTCGGTGAGCACCTTCTCCGCCGCCGCGAGTTGCTCGGCGGTTCCGGACATCTGGACCTGGCGGGCGGCGCCGTGCAGGTCGTGGAGCGGTCCACGCAGATCGGGTCCCGATCCCGCGAAGGCGAAGGGGTCACCCCAGGAGTCGGCGTTCTGCTCGACGAACTCGCGTCCGGCGTCGGTGAGCGTGACGAGCTTGCGTCCCCCCTCGGCACTCGTCCGGACCAGGCCCTCGTCCTCCAACTGCTGGAGCGTCGGGTAGATCGCGCCGGCGCTGGGACGCCAGGCGCCGTTGGTGCGATCGGTGATGGTCTGCATCAGCTGGTAGCCGTACATCGAGTCCTCCTTCAGCAGGAGCAGGACGGCTGCGCGGACGTCGCCGCGACCTGCTCGACCCAGGCCACCGCGTCCGCGGGGTCCGCCGTGTCCGCGACCCCGGCCTCGACCACCGCGCATGCGGGGGTCCTCGCCGTCGAACGGGCGGTGATGGCGGCGCTGCCGGCCCATCTCCTCGCCCCACGCGGGGTGTCCGTGCATCTGTTCCGGCCCTCGCCGGTGATTCATGTTCCTCATCGGTTTCTCCTTCTCTTCGTTTACCGACACACTCACGATATATCGTGATCGTATCTTTGAAAAGGGTGGCGCGAGTCACCGATCGCCTCGATGGGCCATTCGACGGAACCGGGCGCCGAGACCGAAGCCGTGGGATTTCATGGAGCGCCGCTGGACCCGCTCTCGATCGACGGCCGGCGACGAGTGCGACGCTGTGCCGGTTCACACCGCGGTGCCCCTCGACGGTTGTTCGTCCACCCTCTCACCGGACGGCGCCCACTGCGGATCGCGTCCGGCGTAGCCGAGGAGCCGATCCAGCTCCGAGGCGTCGTCCGGGACCGCGACCACCGGCCCGTAGAGCCCCTCGCGTCCGGCTTCCTCCCCGGGCACGGACATCGAGGCGGCGAAGCTCAGGCTCGCCTCGACGTCGGCCGGATCGGATTCGAAGGGCTGACCGGTGGCGCGTGCGAGGTCCCAGCCGTGCAGGACGAGCTCGTCGATCGCCACCACGCCCATGACGGAGGCGGGCATCGTCACGCCGCCCGCCTCCGCGTCGCCTTCCCAGGCTCCGGGCTCACGCCACGCGGCGGGCAGTGCCTCGAGTTGGCGTTCGAGCCGCTCCCGCCAGTCCCCCGGCAGTTCCGTCGGTCGTGCCGACCCGTCCCCCGGGAACGGGGTCTTGCGGGCAGCGGCCGCGAACGCGTTCGTCAGCTCGAGGAGATGCCGCAGCAGGTCGGCCACCGACCAGTCGGTGCAGGGCGTCGGGAGCCCCAGGTGCTCGTCACGAACCCCGGCGGCCACCCGCGCCACCTGCATCGACGCCGGTCCCAGGTCGTATTCGGTCGTCATGAGTGTCTCCGTCCGTCGAATGTCGTCTCACAGGTATCGACCGGGCGGGGGCGCGAAACTCATCGGCGCCGGATCAGTGGCGCCGGATCAGTGCGGGGACTTGAGCTGCATCCACGCGAGCACTGTCAGGATCCGCAGGGCCGGAACCGACTCGTCCAACCCGGCCTGTTCCCGCAGCGAGACGAGGCGTCGATGCAGTTTTCCGTCGTCTGCACGCAGCGCCTGCCGCACGGGCTCGAGGTGCGCCTGCTTGGTGTCGAGCACCTCTCCGATCACGCGATCGTAGATCGGGAACAGCCGCGGCCGTTTCCGTGCGATCAGCTTCGACGCCACGGTCCGGCCGATGCTCGGGACCGTCCACAGCGCCGTCTCGAGCCGGCACACCGGCGACTCGGCCGTCAGTTCGTGTGGCTCGTCGACCAGATCCCGATCGGGGCCGACGGCGGCCAGCAACTGGGTGAACTCGTCACCGCGCTCCCGTAGCAGGATCTGCGCACCGTCCGGAGAGACTTCCACTGCCAGCATCGTCACCGCCACGAGATCGTCCGCGGTGAAGACGTCGGCGTCCCGCTCGCGGGTCCCGGTCGAGTCCCACGTATCCCAACGGGCTCCGCTGCGCAGATACCCGGTCTTGACGAGCGGCTCGGTGAAGTACCGTCGCAGGACCTCGACAGCAGCGTCGTCGCCGGACGCCAGAACCTTCGGGAGCCGAATCGTCATGTCAGGCATCCTCGTTCATCACGTCGAGGACGTGCTGCGCGAACGCACGGTTGTGGTACTGCGCGAACGGACCGCGTCCCTTGCTCACCAGCAGCTCGGCCAGCGGACGAATCGTCGTCTCGTCGAGCGGCAGTTCGAAGAACTGCTCGTCGGCTCCCTCGTCGGAGAGGAACCAGTCGATCAGCACACCGTCACCGTCCGCGGACGCGTGTTCGGTCTGCTTCAAACGCAGCAGCGGGTTGGCCAGCGCCAGCCCGTCGAGGCTGTATCCGGTGCTGCGCTGCAGCGCCGACAGCGACGCGAACAGCACGGTACGGAAGTCGACGGTCTCGCCGTTCTCCGTGTAGCGCTCCACGTAGAGCACTTCCATCGGGCCGATGTTGAGGGTGAACAGGCGCTCACGCTCGGCCGTCTTGTTCGTGCTCGGCAGGCAACTCAGCGTCCACTCGTCCACCTCGACCGCGGCCGGGTCGTCGAACGCCGACGCGAGATAGCCGGCGATCAGATCGACCACCACGTCGAAGAACGGGTCGGTCTGCAGCAGCTTGAAGTTGGCGTCGGTCGCGGCCGGGTGGATGTCAGGCATGGATGATCCTCGAGTCGTGGGGCGACCTCCGAGGATACTGCGCCGAGGATCCTCGACTCGGCGCCAGCGGCCCCCTCCCCTCAGACGCTCGACGACTCCATCCGATAGTCGCCCAGCGGGAAGCTCCGCGCCTCTGCGAAGGCGTTGGCCGTCGACGTCGGACGCAGCAGCGCGGCTTCGCCGTGCTGGTTGAAGTAGTAGGACCGCGCCGAACCGCAGCTGCCGCCGTAGAAGACCGAGTCGTCGAGGTTCGCGGTCATCCGGTCGAGGAATCGGGTGTTGGCGTCCTCGGTGACCTCGAAGACGTCGGCGCCTTGTCGCCGCATCTCGGTGAACAGCCGGGTCATGTGCGCCATCTGCGATTCGATGGTGGTGAAGTACGACAGCCCGCTGTACGAGTACGGACTCGCGAGCGTGAGGAAGTTCGGGAACTTCGGCACCGCGACCCCCTCGTACGCCTGGAAGCGGTTGTCCCGCCACCACTTCCCGAGATTGCGACCGTCGCGCCCGATGACCTCGATGGCGGGGAAGTTCACGTCCCACAGGTTGAAGCCGGTCGCCAGGATCAGCGTGTCGATGTCGGTGCGCCGGCCGTCGGTGGTGACGACGGCGTCCGGTTCGATGCGCGCGATCGAAGTGGTCTCCAACTTCACGTTCTTCTTCGTGAACGTCCGGTAGTAGTGGTTCGAGAAGGTGGGCCGTTTGCAGCCGAAGTCGTAGTGCGGCGTCAGTTGCCGGCGCAGATCGGCGTTGCGCACCTGCGCGCGCAGGAACAGCTTCGACGCCGCCGCGGCACCCTTGTTGAGGATCTTCGCCTGCCGATAGTGCAGCACCGCGCTCACCATGATGCCCTCGAGGATGGCGTCGCTGACCGCCCGGGCCACGCGCTGCGTCACCGGTACCCGCGAGAAGAGTCGTTGCACCACAGCGGGAATCGGCATGTCGAGCTTCGGCACCACCCAGATGGGGGTGCGCTGGTAGACGGTGAGCTCCCGTGCCTTGCGGGCGACCTCGGGGATCAACTGGACGGCGGTGGCGCCGGTACCGATGATCGCGGACCGCGACCCGGCCAGGTCGATGCCGTCCTCCCAGGCGGTGGTGTGCAGCACCCGCCCGGCGAACGTGTCGATGCCGTCGATGGCCGGCAGTTGCGGCTGCGACAGGAACCCGGTCGCGGTGAGCAGGTAGCGCCCGGTGACCTGGCCGCCGCCCTCGGTCGACACCACCCAGTGCCGGGCGTCCTCGTCCCAGCGGGCGCCGGTGACGACGGTGCCGAATCGCATGTACCGGCGCAGGTCGTACTTGTCGGCGACGTGCTCGGCATATCGCTTGAGCTCGGCACCGGGCGCGAACAGCCGCGACCAGTGCGGATTCGGCTCGAACGAGTACGAATAGGTGACCGACGCGATGTCGACGGCAAGACCCGGGTAGCGGTTGACGTGCCACGTGCCGCCGAGGTCGTCCTCGCGTTCGAGGATGGCCAGGTTCGTCAGGCCGAGACGGACCAGGGCGATCGCCGCACCCATACCGCCGAAGCCGGCCCCGACGATCACGGCGTCGTACTGCGTGTTCTGCTCCACGGGCGCACCCTTCCCCAGATACATGTCACTACCAGTATCACTCACATGGGTGGGTCCGGCCAGGGTTTCGGCACGTTTGTTCGTCGATACGACGGAACAAGAAATGTGACCGCTGCGTCTGTTCTCATGGGTGCTGCTGCACGCGCGAGGAAGACCCGGTGACCGACAACTTGCCCCGGCCCGAGATCGGCGCTCTTGTCGGTGCCGGTAACCGGCGTTCAGCGATGGACGGCGACGGCGTCGATTTCGACTGTCGCGCCGTAGGGGAGTCCGCTGACGCCGACGAAGGTGCGAGCGGGGCGAGGTACGTCGAAGATCCGCTCGAACTGCCGGTTCGCTTCTTCACGCAGGGATAGGTCGGTGACGAAATAGGTGAGTTTCACAACATCTTTCAGGTCACCGCCGACCGTGGCGAGCCGATCCACCATCCGCTCGATCGCGGCGTCCAGTGCCTCTGTCCGGCCGGGCACTGCGATGCCGTCGGCGGTGACGGACAGCGCCCCGGACACGAACACGAATCCGCCGGCGACGAAAGCCGGACTGTACGGGTGGTCGGCGGACACCTCGGTCATCGACATCGAGTACTCCCTCGGACGGTTCGGCAGCAACGAGTTCGTCCGACCATAGCCCGAGGTCGGCTCGCTGAACGAAACCGACGCGACGAGCGGGCCTACTCCCCCGACCCCACCGGCAGCTTCAAGATCTGCCGCGCCCGCGGCGTCACCCGACACTCCCCCGACGCCACCGAATGCAGAATCCCGTTGTACACCAGATCCCACATCCGCGGATTCGACTGCACATTCCGCAACCGGAACGAATAGATCTGCCGACCCGACGAATCCTTCAACCGCAGAACACGATTCACGCCATCGGCCGAAAACTTGATCTCCACCAACTCGTACGTGTCGACCCACGAACTGTTGACCTGAACCCATCGGGCACCGGCAGCGAACCACTCCCCGCCGAGGCGCCAGTACATGAACAAGCCGCCAGCCAGAACGAACAGCCAGACATCCCAGTAGGTCATCCAGCTGAAGCCGTTGGCGACGGTGAGGAACACGACGGTGACAGCGATCAACAGCAGCCCGGCCTGCCATCGGAGCTTCCTCGTTGGAAGCGACCACTCCAGGACCGGCCCCAGGTGTTCGGGGCCGGGCGGACGGGAGCCGGGAACCGGCCCCTCCGGTGTCGTCTCCATCGCTCGGGACTCGCTCCGTGGAGCGACAGGTGGCCGCGGTTCGCCCGTCACAGAATCGGGCATCGGTGGTAGCAGTCGGTATTCGTCCGAACCTCGCACGGTCAATCCCCCCACACCTTTTGAATCGCATAGCCGGTACCCCAGGTGACGAGCGCTCCGACACCAACAGCGACCACAGTGGCCGGTCCTCCCGCCACGCTGGCCAGAATCAACGCGGTCGCCCCTGTGCCCGCCACGAATCCACTGGTGTTCTTCGCGATCGCCAGGGCCGCGTCACCACCGTCTTCGGCCGCTCTGACATCGAAGTAGGTCTGTGTTCCGGTAAGGACGACACCGACAACGGGAACCTTCGATCCCACTTTCGATATCGCGGATGCACCGTCTTTCATGACCGGTGTCGACAGTGCCTTCGCCACGGGGTTGTCCGCCAGGCCACCGATCAACCGATTGTTCTGCGACACCACTCTGGCCGCATCGTCTGCCGCGGATTCGAAGGTGGTGACGGCTCGGGCGGCGGTGGTCTCCCAGTAGGGGTCGCCGCTGCGGGCGGCGTCGGTGGCGAGGGTCCGGAACTTGTCGAGTTGTCCGCGTCGTATGTCGGAGACTTCGGCCCATTTCACGACTTCTCCGGCGGCGGTGCCGATGTAGCCGGTGACTCCGGCAGCGGCCATCCAGTACCACTGTGCCCGCATGTCCTGGACTGCGGTGTCGATCTCTCCGAGGACACCTTGTAGCGCCGTGTGCGCGGCGGATTCCGCGTCACGTCCGTCTCCGGCGATCTCGGCGGCCTCGTCGTATGCGGCGCGCTGCTGCGCGGCCCGCACCCCGGCATCGATGGTGTCGCCGACCGCCTCGTCCGGGTCCGCGATGACGACGGGACCGCTACCGTCCGATTCCACGCGCAGTCCCGCACGGTCCGCGATTTCCACGGCCTGCCCCATCCTCGCCCGGGCGGTCTCGAGTCCGTCCGCGAACACCCGCAGATGTTCTGCTGCTGTCCGTGCCGACTCGGCGATCCCACTCGCACCGACGTTCATTCCGGAAATCCGCTCCCGGAACCCGTCGCCGGCCGAGCCCTGCCACTCGGATTCCGACGTCCAGCGGGCCTTGACGAACGCCGTGGACTGCCGTGCCACCGCAGCGGCCAGGCCCTCCAGCCGATCGGCGCAGTCCCGGCACGCGCGCGGATCCCCCGGAACGAACACCTCGATCGGCATCTACTCGCCCTCCGGCCGGGGAATCAGCCCGGACACGTCCAGGTATTGCTGTCCGCTGGATTCGTCGGCCGCGCGGTAGTCGCCGAGGTTCGCCTGCACGACGTCGGCTGCCATTGCCGCGGACGCCGTGACGGTGCCCATGGCGTCGGCGATCGAGGCCAGCAGTTCCGCGATCGTGCCCGTCGAGGCGCCCGCATCGGGGACGTCGGGGGCGTCGGCGCCGGCCTCGTCGAACCCGCGTGCTGCGTCGGCCAGTACCCGCGCGATCTCGTTCAGGTTCCCGACCTCGATGCCGCTCACCGGTCACCCCAGCCGTCGCTCAGCCACGACGTGGGCCGATACTCGTCCGGCTCCGGCGGCATCTCGCGGTGCCGCGCCTCGGCCGGTAGTTCCGCGTCGAGCAGCACCGTGTCGTATCCGGTCGTCTGCGCCACGTCACGCAATCCGGTGTCGTCGACGCTCGCCCACGGCTGGTGCGGCCCGCAGCAGGTCACGAGCTGATCGAGCGTCGTGTAGGCCGGTAGGGCCAGCCGCCCGTCCGGCAGCCGCCGCAGTTCCAGTTGCGCCATCGCACCGGGCCGGCCGGTGATCGGCAGATACAGAATTCCCCCACGCATTTCGTCTCCTCCCCAGGACATGCGTCGTCCACCGTAGCGTCCGTCCGTGACGATCCCCACGATCGACCTGCGCGCTTGGCAACTTGTCGGCCCCCTGCCGTACGTTCTGCCGAGTGATCGATCCCTGGACTCCCGCGCAGGTCGCGGCCGCAGCACCCGATGCAGCATCGCTGTCGGCGGCGCGGTCGTTGTCCTCGAAGTGGTCGGACCTGGGCTGTGACGGCAGCGCCCTGTGGGGGTCGTGCCGGGGCAGCGGGAAGGCGCCGTATCTTGCGGCGGTCGATCTGACGGGCCCCGCCTACCGTTGTTCGTGCCCGAGCCGCAAGTTCCCGTGCAAGCACGCGGTGGGTCTGCTGCTGTGCTGGTCGGAGGGCCGGATCCCGACCGGTGCGGCCCCCGAGTTCGTCACCGAGTGGATCGCCGGGCGGGCCGCGCGCGCTACCGCGAAACCCGCCGTCGACGCCACACCGGACCCGGCGACGGTGGAGCGTCGCACCGACCGGATCGCGGCGGGCCTCGGCGAACTCGAACGCTGGCTGACCGACCGGATCACCGCCGGGCTCGGCTCGGTCACCCACGACACCGCAACGTACGACGCGATCGCCGCCCGCATGGTCGACGCGCAGGCCCCCGGCGTCGCCGCCACCCTGCGATCGCTGCCCGCTCTGGTCGCGTCCGACCCGGACTGGCCGGCTCCGCTGCTGGCCGCGTACGCGCGACTGCACCTGCTGATCCGTGCGTTCCGGGACCGCGACCGCCTTCCCGACGACCTGAATGTCACCGTCGCAACACATCTCGGTGTTCCGGTGCGTGCCGACGACGTTCGCGCCCGCCCCTCGGTGCGCGATCACTGGCAGGTGCTGGCCGTCCGCACCGCCGAGGAGGGGCGACTGCTCGCCCGCCGGGCGTGGCTCCTCGGACGCGACAGCGGCCGTTGGGCGCTGCTCCTCGACTTCGCGCACGGTAGCGCCCAGTTCGCCACGGCGGCACCGATTCCCGGCACGATCGTCGACGCCGACCTGCACTTCCATCCGGGTGCGGCACCGTTGCGTGCGCTCCTGGGCACGCAACACGGTGCCCCACAGCCGTGTCCCACACCACCCGCCACCGATCTCGACACGGCGCTCGACGGCTATGCGGGTGCCCTGGCCGCCGATCCGTGGCTGCGGTCGTGGCCGATGCTGCTCGCCGACGTCACCCCCACCGTCACCGGAGGCGTCTGGCACGTCGTCGATCGTGCCGGCCGGGCACTCCCGGTCGGCGGCGACGACGCGGCCCGCTGGCGACTACTGGCCGTCTCCGGTGGGCAGCCGGTCACCGTGTGCGGAACCTGGGACGGCACGGCCCTGATTCCGGTTTCCGTGTTCGACGCCGCAGCGGTGGTCTCCACATGAACCGCCCCTTCCCCGAATCCCTCACCGCTGCTGCGCTTCTCGGTACAGCACGGTCAACGCTGCCGCTGTCCGACCTGCACACCGCAGCGACGGCGACGACCCTGGACGCCGATCCGGCGACCACACTGCTCGCAGCGGCGGCCCTCGAGTCGGCGTTCCTCGCCGGCGCCGCCACTCCCACCACGACCGCGCTCCCGGCACCCGCCGACGACGATCCCCGTCCGGCCCTGCCCGATGCTGCGGTCGAACGGCTGCGGTCGATGCTCGTCGTCGATTCCTCACTGCTCCCCGAATGGTTCGACGTAGCAACGGGTTTCCGTGCCCCACCGCCGCTGCTGGCGGAGGTTCTCGACGCCGCCCTGCGTCGCACCGCGCACCGTGACCGTCTCGTCGAGTTCGCCGGACCCCGCGGGCAGTGGCTCGCGGCCCGCAACCCGGATTGGGCACCGCTGCGGCTGCCGGACCCGTCGGACGACGAGGACTGGCGGCACGGTTCCCCCGCGATCCGGTTGCGCTGGTTCGCGGCGCTGCGCGACACCGATCCGGAGGCGGCCACCGCGCTGCTCACCGCGGCCTGGACGTCCGAGAAGGCGGACGTGCGCGCGGCACTGGTGTCGGCGCTCGCGAACGGACTCGGTCCCGGCGACGAACCCCTGCTCGAGCGCGCCCTCGACGACCGCGGCGGGCGCGTTCGGCAGGCCGCCGTCGGACTGTTGACGCGGCTGCCGGGGTCCGCGTTCGGGCAGCGCATGGCGCAGCGCCTGCGGGACTGGGTGTCCGTCTCCGGCACCGTCGTGACCGTGGACCTGCCGGACGAGTTCGACGACACCGCCCGCCGGGACGGTCTCGACCCCCGGACCGCCCGCCGACCGGACGTCCTGCTCACCGCCGCCGTGCAGGCGGCGCCGCTGACGGTGTGGTCCGAGTTCGGTGTCACCCCGGAGTCACTGCCGTACGTGACGATCTCGGAACCCTTCACCGACGCAACCGAATTCGCGTGGTCGTCGGCCGTCGCACTGCAGGGCGACGCCGACTGGGCGCTCGCGTTGCTGCGCCGCCACGGCACCGTCAGTACACCCGTCGCCCGGCATCTGCCCCGTGATGTTGTCGTCGCCCGACTGCTCGCCACCCCGGACGGGGCGGTGCCCGACGGCAATCTGCTCGAGGTGCTGCCGGCGCCGTGGCCGCACGACGTGGCCGCCGCGGTCCTCGGTGCGGTGTATGCGGCACGGGCCCCGCTCGGCGAGCTGCGGCACCCGATCGACCTGCTGGGGCATCGGGCCCCGTTCGAGTTCCAGCCCGTCCTGTCCGAGGCTGCGACCCGCGCCGGCAACCTCGACCGGCTGGCCCTGTTCGCGGCCGCCGCCGACGTCCTCACCCACCGCCGACACCTTCACCAGGAGCTGACGTGACCGACACGATCACCGCCGAGCCCGCCCTGCTGCGCCCGCACGCCGAGCAGCAGTACGCGCACGAACTCGCGGCACTCGCCGCGGCCGACGACCGGCCGCGCCCGCCGTCGTGGCAGCTGTCGCCGCAGGCGGTGGTGACGTATCTGCTGGGTGGGGCGCTGCCCGACGGCACCGTGATCTCGCCGAAGTACATCGGCCCGCGCCGGTTGATGGAGGTCGCGGTCGCCACCCTCGCCACCGACCGGGCGCTGCTGCTGCTCGGGGTGCCGGGCACCGCGAAGACGTGGGTGTCCGAGCACCTGGCGGCGGCGGTCTCCGGGGAGTCGACGCGGCTCGTGCAGGGCACGGCCGGCACTGCGGAGGAGTCCGTCCGGTACGGCTGGAACTATGCGCGGCTGCTCGCCGAGGGCCCGTCGGAGGCGGCGGTGGTGCCGTCGCCGGTGCTGACCGCGATGCGTGACGGTGCGATCGCCCGCATCGAGGAACTGACCCGCATGCCGGCCGACGTGCAGGACGCGCTCATCACGATCCTGTCGGAGAAGACGCTGCCGGTGCCGGAACTCGGCACCGAGGTGCAGGCGGCGAAGGGGTTCAACGTCATCGCCACCGCCAACGACCGGGATCGCGGTGTCAACGAGCTGTCGTCGGCGCTGCGCCGCCGCTTCAACACCGTCGTGCTGCCGCTGCCCGCGTCCGCGGACGACGAGGTCGCGATCGTGGTGCGCCGCGTCGAACAGCTCGGTACCGCCCTGGAGCTGCCTCCGGTGCCGGCAGCCGCAGAGGAGATCCGGCGCGTCGTCACCGTGTTCCGGGAACTGCGCGACGGGGTGACCGTCGACGGCCGCACCAAGGTGAAGTCGCCGTCCGGGACGCTGTCGACGGCGGAGGCCATCTCGGTGGTGACGAACGGGCTCGCGCTGGCCGCGCACTTCGGGGACGGCACCCTGCGGGCCGGGGACGTCGCCGCCGGCATCCTCGGGTCGGTGCTCAAGGATCCGGTCGCCGACAAGGTGGTGTGGACCGAGTACCTCGAGGCCGTCGTGCGGTATCGCCCCGACTGGGACGACTTCTACCGGGCGTGCCGCGAGGTGGCCGGGTGACCGGAAGCGCCGAGGTCCGGGTGTTCGGTGTCCGGCACCACGGACCCGGGTCGGCGCGGGCGGTGCTGCGGGCGCTCGACGCGTTCGAGCCGGACACCGTTCTCGTCGAAGGCCCGGCCGACGCCGACACCCTCGCCCCGCTCGCCCTGGACGACGACCTGCGCCCTCCGGTGGCGCTGCTCGGGTATGCCGCGAACGATCCTGCGCGGGCGGCATTCTGGCCGCTGGCCTCCTTCTCCCCGGAGTGGCAGGCCCTGCGGTGGGCGGTGTTCCACGACGCCGACGTCCGCTTCTGCGATCTGCCGGCCACGCTCGCCCTGGCCGCCGACCGCCCCGTCGACGCCGACCGTCCCGACCCGTTGACCGGGCTCGCCGCGGCCGCCGGCTACGACGACTTCGAGCAGTGGTGGGATGCCGTCGTCGAATCCCGTTGCCCGGGTGAGGAGTCCGATCCGATCGCCGCGTTCGACGCGATCACCGATGCGATGGCCGCGCTGCGGGAGGGCATCGACCTCGACGAGCACACCGCGCGTCGCGAAGCACACATGCGGCAGGTGCTGCGGGCGACGATCAAGGCGGGCGCGTTGAAGGTCGCGGTGGTGTGCGGGGCGATGCACGCGCCCGCGCTCACCGGCAAGCTGGGCCCGGCAGCCCCGGACGCGCGACTGCTGCGCGGGCTGCCGAAGGTGAAAGCGTCGCTCACCTGGGTGCCGTGGACGCATTCCCGGCTGTCGGTGGCGTCCGGTTACGGGGCGGGCATCGTCTCCCCCGGCTGGTACGAGCACCTGTTCACCGCCGGCGACCACCCGACCGCCCGCTGGTTCACGCAGGTGGCGCGGGTGCTGCGCGACGAGGATCTGCCGGTCTCGAGTGCCCACGTCATCGAGGCCACCCGTCTCGCGGACACGCTCGCCGCCCTGCGGGACCGGCCCCTGCCGGGTCTCGAGGAGATCACCGAGGCCACCCGGGCGGTGCTGTGCGACGGCGACGACCTGCTGCTCGATCTGGTGACCCGTCGGCTCGTCGTCGGCGAGGCCCTCGGCGACGTCCCCGCCTCCGCGCCGACCGTCCCCCTCGAGACCGATCTGCAGGCCCGGTCGAAGTCGTTGCGGCTCAAGCGGTCCGCTGCGGCGAAGGAACTGAATCTGGATCTGCGCACCGACCTCGACCGGCAGCGCTCCCAGCTGCTGCACCGGCTGCGGCTGATCGATGTGAGTTGGGCGCAGCCGGCGCGATCGGAGGTCCGTTCGACCGGCACGTTCCGGGAGACGTGGACGCTGCAATGGCAGCCGGAACTCGCGGTCGCCGTCGTCGAGGCGGCCCGCTGGGGCACCACCGTGGAGACGGCCGCCGAGACGGTGGTCCGGGAACGGATCGCACACCCCGACGTCACCCTCGGCGACGTCACCGCCCTGCTCGAGCAGGCCCTGCTCGCGGACCTGTCCGGCACCGTCGCGGACCTGCTCGGTGCCGTGGACGCCGCCGCGGCCCTCGACCACGACGTCGCACATCTGATGGCGGCGCTGCCGCCGTTGGTGCGCACCCTGCGTTACGGCGACGTGCGCGGCACCGACCTGTCCGCGCTCGACCGCGTCGTCGATGCCCTGCTGGTGCGGATCTGCGCGGGCCTGCCCGCCGCCGTCACGGGCCTCGACGCCGACGCCGCGGACGCGGTGCGCACCGCCCTCGACGACGTGCACACGGCCGTCACCCTGCGCGACGATCCGGCATCCACACAGCGGTGGCTCGACACGCTCACCACCCTGTCCGGACGCGACGACGTCGACGGCACGCTGACGGGACGCACCGTGCGGTTGCTGCACGACGTGGGCCGTCTCGACACCGCCGCCACCACGGCAAGGGTGGGGCGGGCACTGTCCGCGGGTGTCGCGGCCGCCGCGAAGGCCCGCTGGATCGACGGGTTCGCCGGTGGCAGCGGTCTGCTGTTCGTCCACGACCGGGACCTGCTCGGTCTCGTCGACGCGTGGCTGTCGGGTCTGCACGCCGACGAGTTCGTCGACGCCCTGCCCGCGCTGCGGCGCACGTTCGGCGGGTTCGGGCCTGTGGAACGCCGCACACTCGGCGAAATCGTGTGCGGTGGAACCCGATCCGTCGACATCAGCACTGTTCTCGACACCGACCGCGGCGGCCGGGCCCTGGCGGCCACCGCCCTGATCCTGGGGGTCCCCGCATGAGCGCACCGGTCGACGACGAGCGGCTGCGCCGCTGGCGGCTGCTGCTCGGGGACGCCGCCGAGGAATCGACGGGCACGCTGGAGTCGCCGTCGGACGCCGCGATGGATGCGGCCCTGTCCGCACTGTACGACGACCGCGGGACCGCCGACGGGAAGAGCGGCCGCTCCGCCGGTCTCGGCGGGTCGGCGCCGCGGGTGGCGCGCTGGCTCGGCGACATCCGCACCTACTTCCCCGTCTCGGTGGTGCAGGTGATGCAGCGCGACGCGATGGACCGGCTGGGGCTCACCCAGCTGCTCCTGGAACCGGAGCTGCTCGAGGCCGTCGAACCGGACGTACACCTGGTGGGGACGCTGCTGAGCCTGAACCGGGTGATGCCCGAGGCCACCAAGGCGACCGCGCGGACGGTGGTGGAGGCCGTCGTCCGGCAGCTCGAGGAACGCCTGGCCCGCGCCACCCGATCCGCGGTGACCGGGGCGTTGAACCGGGCGGCCCGCACCACCAACCCGAAACTGCGGGACCTCGACTTCCACCGCACCATCCGCGCCAACCTGCAGCACTATCTGCCCGAGTACCGAACGGTGGTGCCGGAGAAGCTGATCGGCTACGGCCGCCGCTCGCAGGCGGTGCAGCGGGACGTGGTTCTCGCGATCGACCAGTCCGGGTCGATGGCGTCGAGTGTGGTGTACGCATCCGTGTTCGGGGCCGTCCTCGCGTCGATGCGGGCGCTGCGGACATCGCTGGTGGTGTTCGACACCGCGGTGGTGGATCTGACCGACAAGCTGGCCGACCCGGTGGACGTACTGTTCGGCACCCAGCTCGGGGGCGGGACCGACATCAACCGGGCCATCGCGTACAGCCAGTCGCTGATCACCCGCCCCACCGAATCGCTGTTCGTGCTGATCTCCGACCTGTACGAGGGCGGGATCCGCGCCGAAATGCTGTCCCGGGTGGCCGCGATGCAGGCCGCGGGCGTCCAGGTGGTGGTGCTGTTGGCGCTGTCCGACGACGGCGCCCCGGCCTACGACCGCGACAATGCGGCCGCGCTTGCGGCGCTGGGGGTTCCGGCGTTCGCCTGTACCCCGGACCGGTTCCCGGACCTGCTCGCCGTCGCTCTCGAACGCGGCGACGTCGGCGCGTGGGTGCAGCGCAGCGGGCTGGGCGACACACCGAGCGCGTGACGGTGAGCGAGCAGGTGTCGGGGCCGGAGAGGACCGCGATGCCGAGAGAACTGCTCCGGACGGCGCGCACGGATGCCCCTCGTCCGGCCCGGCCCCGCGTTAGGGTGCAGAGCACCACGGCCGGCCGAAGGAGCCGACCCGGAGCGAAGGGAACAGCAGTGGAAATCCAGGGAACCGCGGCACTGGTCACCGGTGCGGCATCCGGTCTCGGCGCCGCGACCGCGAAGCGTTTCGCCGACGCCGGCGCCACCGTGTTCGGGTTGGATCTGGCGCAGTCCATCGAGCGGGCCGGCGACAAGGCACCCGCCGGCGTGACGTTCCTGCCCACCGACGTCACGAGCGAAACCGAGGTCCAGGCCGCGATCGACACGATCGGCGAATCGGGGGTGCCGCTGCGCACCGTCGTCAACTGTGCGGGTGTCGGCTGGGCGGGCCGGATCCTGTCGAAGAACGGCCCACACGATCTGGAACTGTTCCGCACCGTCATCACCGTCAACCTGCTGGGCACGTTCAACGTGATGCGCCTGGCCGCGAACGCGATGCAGCATCTCCCGACGGTGGACGACGCGGGTCAGCGCGGCATCATCGTCAACACGGCGTCGGTGGCGGCCTTCGAGGGACAGGTCGGGCAGATCGCGTACACCGCGTCCAAGGGCGGCGTGCACGCCATGACGATCACCGCCGCACGCGACCTCGCACAGGTCGGCATCCGCGTCAACACGATCGCCCCCGGCACCATCGACACCCCGATGCTCGCAGGCGTCACCGACGAATACCGCAAGAACCTCGAGGCCGGGATTCCGTTCCCCTCACGCCTCGGCAAACCCGACGAGTACGCGCAGCTTGCACAGTTCCTCGTCGAACACGACTACCTCAACGGCGAGACGATCCGCATGGACGGCGCCCTGCGCATGGCGCCGCGGTAGGTCCTTCCCTCGCATTTCGCGACCGTTCCATCGCGATAGGTGCACGAAACACGGTCGGCACCATGAAGTGTGCGCGACAAGTACGCGAAACGCACCCCGGGCGTCGGGTCCGGGGTGCGTTCACGTATTCAGGGTCGACTCGATCGAGCCGACGGGCTCAGATGCCGAGGAGGCTGCCGAGGCCGCCGAGCAGACCGGTAACCAGGCCGCCCAGGGTAACTCCGAGAGAACCGAGAAGCATGCGTATTCACCTCCGAACTCAGATCGTCACGTGCAATGACCCAAATACCGTAACTTCCGGTTGGTTTTTAACCAAATTGCACGCTATGTCCGACTAAGGGCGAAGGTCCCGAGCATGCGGGACCTCGTCGAGCGCACGCCCGGACATCCACTCGCGCAACACTTTCGTCGCGACGACGTCGTCCTCGTTGTACTCCAGCAGCCGCTGTCGCTGGGACTCGTCGGGGGCGCCGTCGTAGCCGACGGCCTCGCGATACCAGCTCATCGACGCTTCGCCACCGGCCTCCTCGTCACGCCAGTGGAATCCGGCGATGGGCGCAATCTTCTTGAGCCCCTTGCCGTTCGGACAGACGAAGTTCTCGCCGACAGCCTGGTAGATGTCGACCCACTGTGGGCTGTCGATGAATTCGCGCACCTCGGCGACAGTGGGGATGCCGTCGGCTCCGGCGAACCGACGGGCCGACGCCAGAAGCCATTTGTCCTCCGCGGAGCGCGAATAACAATAGGCGGCAAAGGTTTTCCCGGCAGCTGCGGCGGCGGCACGTTCGGCCATGAGCCAGGTCCAGAATTCGGCGAACGACCGGCCCTCGTCGGCCGTGGGCACCGGATCCCACGTCACGAACGGCCGGTACACCGACGTGCCGGCGACGTTGAGCAGCGTCCCCCACAGGTAGGCGCCGTGCTCCTGGTAGCTCTCCATGTCGACGTCCACCTCGACGTCGGCGCGGGCGACGGTGACGGTGTCGTGGCGTCGGACCAGCGGCGCCCCGGCGAGCCAGGCCTGCGCGGTGACGACGGTGTCGGGGAAGGAGCCCTGCGGCCAGTCGGCGGGGGCGTCGCCGTCCCACGCCGCGAGTTGGTCGACGGTGGTCACCCCGTGGTCGCGCAGCACGGCGGCGCGGGTACCGGACGCCACGAGGGACACGTCGTGTGTCTGCTCGAGTTCGCCGCGGCAGCGCGGCCACCACGGGCAGGCACGGCATTCACCGATCTGCGACGGCACCGTCTCGAGCTCGCCGCGGGCGACGGCGATCCGGTCGGCGAAGCGGGTGTCGTATTCCTCGAGGACGGTCGACAGGTCGTGTACGAGGATGCAGTCGGCGCCGTAGCCGATCGCGCCGCCCAGCCGGGAGGGACTGTCCAGTCCGTGCCGTTCGAGCATCCGGTACACGTGGGCGAGGCGGATCTGGTCGCGCAGTTGGGCGCGCACCTTGCGACGCTCGTCGAGCCTCGGTTCCCACCGAAGCAGCCCGGACGTGGTGGCGCCGCTGCCGGGGTCGGTGACCTTGTGGTTGACGACGATGACGGGGAGGTAGCCGCCGCGGTCGGCGTCGCGCAGCAGGATCTCGACGCGCCCGCGTCGTCCGGTGTCGCGTTCGTGTGGCAGCACCGCCCCCCAGATCTTCGTGGCCCCGGCCCGGCACGCGTCGAGAGTGTCCCGGGCACGCTGCCCGAGCGGACCGTCCGGGGCGATCCGCACCCAGCCGTCGGGGTCGGCGTCCATGAGCCGGGCCCGCACCGACTCGCGCTGCGCGGCGGCCGCCTCCTGCCGCTGGGTGACGCCGGTGTTCTCCGGCACACCGGCCAGTTGCTCGGGGAAAGTTGCATCGAGGTGGACCCGATGCCGACACCGCGTCAGAGCACCCGGCTCGAGCAGCACGGGGGCGGGGTCTCGCGGATCGTTCGGGGAACACACGATGTGCAAGATTAGGTGCTCGCCTAGGGTTGAGCCGAAAGCGGCGATCGAAGCACCAGATGGAAGGGCCTTTCCGTGGGGTTGTTCAAGAAACGTAAGCGGCGCGCCACGCGCAAGGCCGAAGCGAAGGCGCTCAAGCACAAGGCCAAGCTCGAGGCGAAGCTCGGTGCCAAGAACGACCGCAAGAAGCATCGGGCCGACGCGAAGGCCCAGAAGAAGGTCGACAAGGCACAGATCGCGACCTTCGAGGCTCAGAAGAAGGCCGCCGACAAGGCTGCACAGAAGGGTCTGTCGGTGGCGCAGCTGCGCCGTTACCTCGGTGTGGCCCGCATGTTGGCGCCGGTCGTGGTGCCGATCGCGTACCGCGGTGCGACGGCGTTGCGTGCCCAGCTCGACGCCCAGCGGGCGCAGCGCATGGGTATCGCCGTCGATCAGCTCGGCGAGTACACCGGGCACGGAGCCAAGCTCAGTGCCCGGATCGCCGGTGCCGACAAGTCGATCACCGAGATCGTCACCAAGCACCCGAACGATGCCGAGACGCAGCAGTTCGCGTCCGCCGTCCGGGCCCGCCTGACCGATCTGGACACTGCGGTCCGGGCCGCCGAGCAGATGCCGCCGACCCGCCGCAAGCAGGCGCATCACGCGATCTCGTCGGAGCTCGACGGCGTCGAAGCCGACATCCTGGCCCGTCTCGGCGTCCGCTGACGCCGCCCCTGCCGTGCCTGCCCGTCGTCCCGCCCCGACCGCCGCGCTCCGCGGTGGCGCGGCCGGGGCGACGGTCGCGACTCTGGCCGTCGCCGCGCACGGCGCCGGTGGCGGCGGGTGGCCCGACGAGACGGGACTGACACTGCTGCTGGCCGTCGCGGTCGCGGTCGGGGCTCTGACCGGTGGAGCACCGGTGTTCACCCGGAGCCGGTGGGCGTTGCTCGCGGCGCTCGCGAGCGGGCAGGCGGCCGGGCACCTCGCGTTGACGGTCGCATCCGGCGCCCACGTCCACGACGGTGTGCCCGCGTACCTCATGGTCGCCGCGCACGCCGTGGCCGCACTGGCCTGTGCGCTCCTGATCTCCACCGCGGAACGCCTGCACGGGCCGATCACCCGGGTCCTGCGGGCGGTGTTCGCGCCGCCGACACCCGCTCCACCGACGCCGTCGCAGGTCCTGATCCCCTGGGATCCACATCCGATCCGTCTTCCCGTCCTCGCGGCCGGCTGGTCGCGGCGCGGACCGCCGCAGGTCGTCTGACCTCGCGTTCCGTATCTCCGTACAGGAAGACATATGAAGACAACGATTTCCCGCGTCCTGGCCACCGCCGGCGCGGCCGGTGGCGTGATGCTGCTGGCCGCCGGTGTGGCCTCGGCGCACGTATCGGTCGCCGCTCCCGGCGCCGAGCAGGGCGGCTACTCCGTCCTCACGTTCCGGGTCCCCACCGAATCCGACACCGCCGGCACGACGGCGGTGACGGTGCAGTTGCCGAATCTGGCGTCGGCCCGCACCGAACCGATCCCGGGCTGGACGTCGACCGTCGTCGAGGACGAGGCGTCGAAGACCGCGACGGCGGTGACGTGGACCGCCGATCCCGGCGTGAGCGTCGGCCCCGGCCAGTTCCAGCAGTTCGTGCTGTCCGCCGGGCCGCTGCCCGAGCAGGAGCAGGTGGAGTTCCCCGCCACCCAGACCTACAGCGACGGCACCGTCGTGCAGTGGAATCAGCAGCCCGGACCGGACGGCGCCGAACCGGACAAGCCGGCCCCGTCGCTGACGCTTGCCGCCAGTACGGACGCAGCCACCGCAACTTCCGAGTCCACCGACACCACTGCCCGCTGGCTCGGCGGCATCGGCCTGGTGCTCGGTGCACTGGGCGCCGCACTGGGCCTGGGCGCAACGATGAGGAGCCGACGCTCATGACCAGACACACTCTCACCGGCCTGCGCGTCGTCGTGATCGGTTTCGTGGCGATGCTCGCCACGATGCTCGGCGTCGGAACGGCAGCCGCGCATTCCGCGGTGATCGGCAGCAGCCCCGAGAACGGTACCGAGATCGCGACCGCCCCCGACCGGGTGAGTCTGCAGTTCAACGAGACACTGCAGGACAAGTTCGCGTCGCTGACCGTCGTCGGCCCGGACGGCAACCTGTGGTCGAAGGGTGATCCGACGGTCGCGGGCGATTCGATCAGCGTGCCGCTCGAGGGTCTCGGCCCGGTCGGCGAGTACACGATCGCGTTCCGTGTCACCTCCGCCGACGGCCACCCCGTCAGCGGCACCCGCACGTTCACGCTCACGCAGGAGGGCACCGGCACACCGGGCGCGAAGGCGGGCGGCCAGTCGTCGGACAGCAGCTCCGACGACGAGTCCGACAGCAGCATGCTGATCTGGGTGTTCGTCGGCGTCGGTGTCGTGGTGTTCGCGGGCGGCCTGTGGTTCGCGCTACGCAAGCCGCGCAGCTGACGGATCGGGCGTCACTCGTGAGGACGGTGGGCATCGGTCGTACAGGGCTGGTGTCCGCCGTCCTCACGGCGTTTCTCGGGGTCGGCGTGGCGTGGCTGCTGGCCGATCCTTCCCCGTCGGCCGCCGTGCGGGCCCTCGCGCTGGGCTGCGGGGCGACGGTGTTCGGTCTGGCCGGCTGGTTGTGGCTGCTGCGCGACGAACGCCGGCCCGCCCTCGACGCCGGCCCGGTATGGCGGACCACAGCGGCCGTCGCGGGCGCGTGGACGGTGGCCGAGATCGCGCTGGTGGTGTTCGAGGCCGCCGACATGGTCGGACGCTCCCCGTGGGCGGTGCCGCCGGGCACGGTCGTCGATTTCGTGACGATCGTGGACACCGGACGGATCGGTGCGGCCACGATCGGATGCACGACGCTCGTGGCAGTGCTTGCGGCGGTGGCGTTTCGACGCGCACTGTCGTGGCCGGCCGCGCCGGTGCTGGCGGTGTCGGGGCTGGCGTTGATCGCCCGCCCGGTCAGCGGGCACATGTCGCAGCAGATCCTCGGATCGCTGTTCGACGCCGCGCACGTGCTGGCGGCGGCCACCTGGTTCGGGATGCTGATCGCACTCGCCCTGACCGCCCGGGGGCGGGGCACATGGGCGAATCTGCTGCCCCGCTATTCGACGATCGCGTGGCGGTGCGTCGTGGTTCTCGCCGCGACCGGCGTCGCCAACGCGGCGATCCGGCTCGGCAGCATCGCGCCCCTCGTCACCACCGGTTACGGGCGGGTCGTGCTCGCGAAGATCGTGGCACTCGCGGCGCTGCTCGCGGCCGCGTGGTGGCTGCGCCGCACCTGGGTCACCCCCGCATCCACCCACCGGATGAGCGCCGACGCCTCCCTGCGCCGCGCCGTCGGTGAAACCGCCGCCATGGCACTCGCATTCGGACTCGCGGCAGGACTCGCGACGACGGGGTGAGGGGCGGCGGTACGACCGAAACCCTGTGCCCCACCGTCCGATCCCCCTATCCTCGACCCTCATGGACTCGACGAGCTGGTGGTTCCAGGTCAGGCATGCTCTCGATTCGCGCGGCCCGTTTCCGCGTCGCGGACGCCCGTTGCGTGAGGTGGTGTCGGGTAGGCGGGTGCTGATCACGGGGGCGTCGTCGGGGATCGGGCGGGCCGCGGCGATCGAGCTGGGTGCGGCCGGGGCGACGGTGCTGCTCGTCGCCCGCCGCGAGCCCGAGCTGGGTGCGGTCGCCGAGGAGATCACCGCCCGTGGTGGGCGGGCGTTCGCGTACCCGTGCGACCTGAACGACGCGGACGCGTCGGAGACGATGATCCGACGGGTCCTCGACGAGCACGCCGGCGTCGACGTGCTCGTCAACAATGCGGGCCGGTCCATCCGCCGCACCCTCGACCGGTCGTACGACCGCACCCACGACTTCGAACGCACCATGACCCTCAACTATGTTGCGGCCGTGCGACTCATGCTCGCGGTGCTGCCGGGGATGCGGGAGCGTCGCGACGGCCACGTGGTCAACGTGCTGTCCGCGGCCAATCTGTTCGGCGGCCCCGGCTACGCCGCCTACGTGGCGTCGAAAGCCGCACTCGACGAGGTGTGCACGTCGTTCCAGGCCGAAACCCTCGACGAGAACGTCACATTCACGTCCGTGTACATGCCGCTGGTACGGACCGCGATGATCACCCCCAACGAGAAGTACCGCACCGTCGCCGCCCTCACCGCCGAGCAGGGCGGGCACGTGCTGTGCGACGCGATCGCCCGCCGCCCACGCCGGGTCGGGCCACTCGCCGGCCGGCTCACCCGGCTCCTCGACGCCGTCGACGTCGAGCGCGCCGACATCCGCCGACACCGTCTGTTCGCGTCCGGCATCTGACGCCGATCGCCACGGCGCCTCTCACCACTGCGGCATGAGTTCGTTCTGCCGTTCGGCGACCATTTCCCGGATCGCCTGCAGGACGGTCGCGGCGGCGGGCCGGCGCAGGCGTCTGGGGCCGAGGCAGGCACTGAATTCGAGGGTGACGTTCACAGCCGACGGCAGCACCCGCCGGAGTGTCGGCTCCCGCTCGGCGACGAACGCGGGCAGCAGACCGATTCCGGCGCCGGCGAGGGTCGCCGCGGTCTGCGCCTGCACACTCGTCGACCCGAACGTCACCCGATGGTTGCCGGTGAGTTCGGTGAGAACGTCGAGGTCCTCGACCCGCAGCAGGCTTTCGATGTAGTAGACGAGGGAGTGCTCGGCCAGTTCGTCGATCGTGGTGGGCAGGCCGCGCTCGGCCCGGTAGTCGTCGGACGCGTACAGGCCCATCCGGTAGTCGGTCAGCTTCTCCGCGCCGGGACGCCCCGACACCGGTTCACCCACCCCGATCTCGATGTCCGCTCCGGCACCGAACGCGCTGAGCCGGGTCTGTGTCACGATCTCCACCGTCAGATCCGAGTTGATGCGGTGCAGATCTGCGAGCAGCGGTGCGACGAAACAGGATCCGAACGCCTCGGTGGTCGCGATCCGCACCAGCCCGGACAGCTGCCGCTCCCGTGGAGTGGTGCTCACCAGGTCCCGGACGTCGGTGAGCGCGGACTCGATCTGCTCGCACGACGCCAGCAGCCGGTGCCCCAGGTCGGTCAGCTCACACCCCTGCACGCCGCGCACCAGGACGGGGGCGCGTAGTTCCGCCTCGAGCGCCGACATCCGCCGGGACACCGTCGCATGGTTGAGGCCGAGTGCGGACGCGGCACCGACCAGCGACCCGCAGCGGGCGATCTCCAGCAGCACCACCAGATCGTCGGCGCGCACCGCCACCCCCTCTCTCTGTGCGGTTCTGCACAGCTCATGTGTCGAAACAGGGCTTTCCCCAGACTGTAATCCAGGTCACTCTTGTCGTCATGGCCGCGGCAGATCCACAGCTCGGCACCGGACGGAAGGGCACCAGCATGAAGATCGGTTGGATCGGCCTGGGCAACATGGGGTTGCCGATGGCCGCAAATCTGCACAGCGCAGGCCGCGGTGCAGATTTCGAGGTCACCGCATTCGACCTCTCCCCCGACACCCGGCGAGCCGCAGCGGCACAGGGTGTTCCGACCGCCGAGTCCACGGTGGAGGCCGCGACCGGCGCCGACGTGCTGATCACGATGCTGCCCAAGGGCGAACACGTCCGCACCGCACTGCTCGAGTCGGGTGCGCTCGCCGCCACCGCACCGGGCGCGGTGGTGGTCGACTGCTCCACGATCGGTACCGCCGACGCCGTCGCACTGTCGACGGTCGTCACCGGGTCCGGCCGACGCTTCCTCGACGCCCCGGTCTCCGGCGGCACCGCTGGTGCGCAGAACGGGACGCTGACGTTCATGGTGGGCGGCACGGACGTCGATCTCGACGCGGTCCGTCCACTGCTCGACGCGATGGGGGAACGCATCTTCCACGCCGGGGAGACCGGGGCCGGCCAGAGCGCCAAGATGCTCAACAACATGATGCTCGCGATGAACATGCAGAGCACGTGCGAGGCGGCGGTCCTCGCGGAGCGGCTGGGCGTCTCGGCGAAGACCGTCATCGACATCGCCGGCGTGTCCACCGGTGACAGCTGGGCGCTGCGCCGGTACTACCCGATCGGCGGCGCGGTCGAGTCGGCGCCGTCGAGCCGGGACTTCGCGGGCGGTTTCGCCGTCACGCTGATGCGCAAGGATCTCGGGCTCGCCCTCGACGCGGCCGCCGCACACGGCGTCGACGCCGCCGCCACCACCGAGGTGGCCAGGCGACTGGATGTACTGGCCGACAACGGTTTCGGACTTCTCGACTTCTCCGCACTGGTCCGTCTCGTCGACGGCACGGTGACCGGGACGGAATCCGAGGAGCTCCGGTGACCGCGCAGCTCACCGACCCGGTACCGTCCGCACCCCGCCCGGAGCGGCAGAGCGGAACACCGGCCGGTTTCCGTCGCATCGTCGCCGCCTCGATGGCCGGTACGGTCGCCGAATGGTACGAGTTCTTCCTGTACGGCATGGCGGCCGCGCTCGTTTTCGGTGACGTGTTCTTCCACTCGACCGGTAACCCCCTCGACGGCGTGATCGCCGCCCTGCTCACGTATGCGATCGGTTTCGTGGCCCGTCCGATCGGCGGCATCGTCTTCGGGCACTTCGGCGACAAGTTCGGCCGCAAGAAGCTGCTGCAGGTCTCGCTGCTGATGATCGGGGTGTCGACGTTCCTCATCGGCACCATCCCGAGCTTCGCGACGATCGGGTATGCGGCCCCGATCATCCTGGTGCTGCTGCGGTTCCTGCAGGGCATCGCGATCGGCGGCGAATGGGGCGGCGCGGTGCTGCTGGTCGCCGAGCAGAGCCCCGACGACAAACGCGGCTTCTGGGCGAGCTTCCCGCAGGTGGGTGCACCCCTCGGCAACGTCCTGGCCACGATCGTGCTGCTGGTGCTGTCGTTTGCGCTGCCCGAGGCCGCGTTCCTGTCGTGGGGCTGGCGACTTGCGTTCTTCTTCTCCGCCTTCATCGTGCTGATCGGCTGGTTCATCCGCACCAAGGTCGAGGACTCCCCGATCTTCGCGGAGGCGAAACAGGAACAGCCGCAAGCGGAGAACACGTGGCAGGCCATCCTGCGTGTGTTCCGGGCCCGACCCCGCGAGGTGCTGACCGCGATGGGCGCCCGCGTCATCGAGAACATCCTCTACTACATGGTGGTCACGTTCTCGCTGACGTACCTGAAGGTGCAGTTGGGTATCGACACGTCGACGATCCTGCTGCTCATGCTGATCTCGCACGTCGTGCACGCCGGCATGATCCTGGTGTTCGGGTGGATGTCCGACAAGGTCGGCCGTCGCCCCGTCTACCTCGTCGGTGCCGCACTCGGCACGGTCTACTGCTTCGTCGCGTTCCCGTTGATGGACAGCCGATCCGACGCCCTGATCCTGTGCGCCATCACGATCGGCCTGATCATCCACGCGATCATGTATGCGCCGCAGCCGGCGCTGCTGTCCGAGATGTTCCCCACGCACATGCGCTATATCGGCGTCTCGCTCGGCGCGCAGGTCACGGCGATCTTCGCCGGGTCACTGGCACCGGTGATCGCCACGCTGCTGCTGCGCACCTTCGACTCCTGGGTGCCGATCGCGATCTATGTCGCAGTCGCCGGCCTGATCTCGATCGTCGCCGTCCTGTTCATGCGGGAGACGAAGGGCCTGGCGCTGGCGACCCTCGACGACGAACACCGCACCCGCTTCGGCACCTCCCTGTGACATCGGGGACCCGACTTCCCTTCCGATACTGAAAGGTTCACTCATGCGTACGATTTCCCATTGGATCGACGGAGCCGCGGTCACCGGCAGCGACACGATCGACGTGCTCGACCCCGCCACCGACCGTCCGGTCGCCACCGTTCCGATGGCCGACGCCGCCACCGTGGACGCCGCGATCGCCGCGGCCGTCGCCGCGTTCGACGGCTGGTCGGCGACGCCGATGTCCAAGCGCGCCCAGGTGCTCTACCGCTTCCGGGAGCTGCTGCTGGCCAACCGGTCCGAACTCGCCGCCCTCATCACCGAGGAGCACGGCAAGACCCTCGACGATGCCGCCGGTGAGATCTCCAGGGCCGCCGACTCCGTCGAACTCGCCTGTGGTGGACCGGCTCTCGCACACGGTAGTACCTCGCTGCAGACCGGACCCAACATCGACACCAAGTCGGTGCTGCACCCGCTCGGCGTGTGCGTCGGCATCACCCCGTTCAACTTCCCCGCGATGATGGGCATGATGATGGTGTCCGTCGCGTTGGCGTCGGGCAACACGTTCGTGTGGAAGCCCAGCGAGCAGGACCCCGGCGTGTGCGTGCGGATCGCGGAGCTGTTCCGGGAGGCCGGGCTGCCGGACGGTGTCCTCAACGTGATCCACGGCCGTCAGGACTGCGCCGAACGGTTGATCGACTCCCCGGACACCGAGGCCGTCGCGTTCGTCGGCTCCAGCACCGTCGCGCACGCCGTGTACTCGCGGGCCGCTGCGGCCGGCAAGCGGGTCCAGGCGTTCGGGGGCGCCAAGAACCACATGATCGTCATGCCGGACGCCGACCCGGACGTCGTCGCCGACCAGATCACGTCGTCGTGCTTCGGTGCGGCCGGTCAGCGCTGCATGGCGATCTCGGTCGCGGTCGTCGTCGGTGACGACGCCGAGCCGCTGCTCGAGAAGCTGAAGGTGCGCGCCGAACAGGTGCAGCTCGGCGCCGGCGTCACGCCGGGCACCGAGGTGGGGCCGGTGGTCAACCGGCAGTCGCAGGAACGCATCCGGTCCACCGTCAAGGATGCGATCGCGGCCGGCGCCCGTGCCGTCGTCGACCGCAGCACCGAGGACGTGCCCGGTTTCGAGAGCGGCTACTTCGTCGGTCCGACGATCCTCGCCGACGTCGACACGTCCTCCCCCGCCTACCGGGAGGAACTGTTCGGTCCGATCCTCGTGGTGCTGCGCGTCGACACCCTCGACGACGGCATCGAGTTGATCCGCCGCCACCGCTACGGCAACGGCGCGTCGATCTTCACGCGGGACGGGGCCGCCGCCAACGAGTTCGAGCGCCGCGCGTCGGCCGGCATGATCGGCGTCAACGTCGCGATCCCGGTTCCGGTGGCCGCGTACGCGGTGCAGGGCTGGAAGGACTCTGCGTTCGGTGACACCGGCCTGAACAACGCGTCCTGGAGCTTCTACACGCGACCCAAGTACGTCACGTCGCGGTGGGACAGTGTCTCCGGAACCGATTTCGGGTTCCGTCCCAACTGACGTTCCGCCGAACGAACACTCGACCGGGCGGCACCGACAGCGGTGCCGCCCGGTCGACTCTGTACGGAGACCGTTCGCGGGCCTAACCTCGAAGTACACAGATGTCGCACTTGGCCGAGGAGATGATCCGTCATGTCGACTTCATCAGGTATGTCCGTTACTCCGGACCGATCCCTGGAAACCCACCCCGACATCGCCGAACTACGCGCCCGCTACGACGAGTTCGGGGAAGGCCCGGTCCCGCAGCTCGCCGAAGGCTTGATGGTGCTCGCCGGCCTGTACGCGGCAGCGTCACCGTGGATCGTCGGATTCAGCGGGCAGACCGCACTGACGATGTGCAACGTGTTCGCCGGACTCGCGATCAGCCTGCTCGCCGTCGGCCATGCCACCACGTACGGCCGCACCCACGGCATCGCGTTCGTCGCCCCGCTGCTGGGTATCTGGCTGATCGCATCGCCGTGGCTGGTCTCCGGCGTCGACACCACCGCACGCGTGCTCTGGTCCAACATCGCGGTCGGCATCGTCGCGCTCGTGCTCGGCGCCGGCACGATGAGCCTCGGTATGGCCCGCTGGGAGGAGAACCGGCACCGCCGTCCGACGCGTTAGGACGCCTCCGCCCGGCGCCGCGGTTGCAGTTGCGTCGCCCCGAGCAAGCCCACGGCCAGGAAGCCTGCGGCGACGAACAGGGACCAGCGGGTCGCGTCGGCGAATCCGTCCGACAAGGCGTCGGCGGTGGCCGGGCCGGTCGGTCCGAGGCGCCCGTGATCGCCCTGCTCGCGGATCGCCGGGATGGTGCCGCCCGCCGAGTCTCGGGTGCTGTCGACGAGTCGGGTCTCCACCTGCGGCGGCAGCGCGACCGGCTCGAGCCGGTCGGTGAGACTGTGCGCGAGCCCGAGCGAGAGCACGGTGCCGAGGATCGCCGTGCCGAGAGCCGACCCGAGCTGGCGGACGGTGCTCTGCGTCGCCGACCCCTGGCCCGACTCGGACGTCGGGATGTCGACCAGAACCGTCCCGGTGAGCTGCGCCGACGCCAGTCCCAGGCCGAGGCCGTAGATCGCCAGGAGCAGCGCCATCAGCCAGGTGTCGGACGACGGCCGCAGGTACAGCGCGAACGCGAGGACGCCGATCACCTCGAGTGCCAGACCGATCATCACGGTGCGCGGGGCGCCGAAGCGGGCGGTGACGTGGCGGGCGGCAGCACCGGAAGCGAAGGCACCGAGCGCCATCACAGCGAGCACGGACCCGGCGCCGAGGGTGCTCAGCCCGTACGCGTTGACGAGGAACAGCGGCAGCACCAGGAGCAGACCGAACTCGCCGATCGCGACGGCCATCGCGGTGCAGTTGCCCCAACTGAAGGTGCGGAACCGGAACAGCTCGAGGTCGAGGATGGCCGAGTACCCGATCCTGGCCCGGTGCCGCTCCCACACCACGAACCCGGCCAGCGCGACGACTCCGACTGCGGCGACGACAGGTGTCGCCGAGATCGGGGCGGTCGCCGGCCAGGTCAAGCCGAACACGTTCAGGTCGGCGATCGGCTTCCACCAGCCCAGGCTCTGGCCCTCGATGAGCCCGAAGATCAACGCGCCGAAGCCGATTGCGCTCAGCAGTAGACCCACCACGTCGAGTCCGGGCACCGTGATCTTCGCTCGCGTCTCGGGGACGGTGAGGACTGCACCGATGATGACGATGATGCCGATCGGAACGTTGACGAGGAAGATCCACGGCCACGTGAACGATGTCGTGAGCCAGCCACCGAGCAGCGGCCCGACCGCGGCCATGCCGGAGATCACTGCGCCCCACACGCCGAACGCGATCGCCCGGTCCCGGCCCCGGAAGGTCGCATTGACGGTCGAGAGCGTGCACGGCAGCACCAGCGCACCGCCGACGCCCTGGACGACGCGGGCCACGATCAATGCCGTCGAACTCTCCGACGCGGCCGCCATGATGCTGCCGACGAGGAAGACCCCGACACCGGCAATGAACAGCGCCCGCCGGCCCAATCGGTCGCCCAGTCGGCCCGCCGTGAGCAGCAGCGCGGCGAACACCACCGCGTAGATGCTGTTGATCCACTGAGCATCGGTGAGATCCAGTCCCAGCTCGTCGATGATCACCGGCAGCGAGACGTTGACGATGGTGCCGTCGATGACGATGAGCGACAGACCGGCGGCGAGGACGCCGAGCCCGAACCATTCCCGGCGACTCACCCGCAGTTCGTTCTCGGACGATTCCACAGTCATTGGTGCACCTTTCTTCGGGTGGTGCGTCACGTACCGACGTGACCCTGATTCCACCAGAGCCGAGGCACTTCGTCGCGTGAATCTCCCGGAGACCCGGACATGTCCAACTTTCGGACGATTCTCCGAGACCGCGCCGGCGAACGGTCGACCGGAACACGTACAGCGAGTTCCTCGCCGGGGGCCGTGGTCAGTGCTGATGCACGGGTGCCCAGGCAGGAAGCGGGTCTTCGTAGAGCCTCCAGGCGCGCGTTCCTGCCGCCAGTTCTGCGTCGGTGAGCAGCGCACGGTCGAGGGTGTGCTCGAGCCTGTCGGCATCGATATCGACTCCGATGAACACGATCTCTTGTCCGGGCGTTTCCTCCGTCGAGATCCACAGCTGTGCTGGTTCGATCACCAGGTTCGGCCCAGCCTGTGACCAGATGGCGACTGTCTCGGGCCGGCTGGCGATCCAGCAGAAGCCTTTGCTGCGCAGCAGTCCCTTCAGTTCGGTCAGTGCCGATTCGAGCCGGGCAGGGTGAAAGGGCCGGTCCGACCGGTAGGTGACGCTGCGGATGCCGTACTCCTCTGTCTCCGGGGTGTGCCCGCCCGCGAGTTCCTCCGCCCAGCCGGGTGCATTCGCAGCTACCTGGGGGTCGTACAGCCCGGTGCCGAGCACCTCGGACAATTCGACGATGCCCCGACTGGTCCGGATCAGCTCGGCCGTGGGGTTGAGTCGCCGCAGCGTGGCCTCGACGGCGCCGACCGTCTGTCGGCTGACCAGGTCGATCTTGTTGAGCAGGAGGACATCTGCGAATTCGACCTGATCGACCAGTAGGTCGGAGATGTAACGTTCGTCGCCCTCTCCGGCCTCGAGGTCGCGGTCGTGGAGTCGCTGTCCCTCGGCCAGTTCACCGAGGAAGGTCGACGCGTCGACCACGGTCACCATGGTGTCCAGAACGGCGACACTGCCGAGGCTGAATCCGTCCTCGAACTCCCAGTCGAACGTGGCGGCCACCGGCATCGGTTCGGAGATTCCGGTGGATTCGATGACGAGGTGGTCGAAACGCCCGGCACGGGCGAGGTCGGCGACCGCCTCGATCAGGTCTTCGCGCAGCGTGCAGCAGATGCATCCGTTGGTGAGCTCGACGAGCTTTTCCTCGGTGCGGTCGAGGTGGCCTCGGCCTTCGACGAGGGCTGCGTCGATGTTCACCTCGCTCATGTCGTTGACGATCACCGCGACTCGGAGGCCGTCTCGGTTGGCCAGTACGTGGTTGAGCAGGGTGGTCTTGCCGGCGCCGAGGAATCCGGACAGAACGGTGACGGGCAGCTTCGTCGAGGTCATCGTGAGTACGACTTTCGTTGGGGTGTGGGTGTGCAATCCGCCCGGAGCGGCGGAAGACCGCGCAGCTCTCGGGAGGTGCGCGGCCTTCTCGGGTTCTGCTGTCTACCGACTCGTGCCGGTGAACGGCAGCAGCGCCATCTCGCGGGCGTTCCTCACTGCGATCGCGACCCGACGTTGCTGCTGTGGGGTCAGGCCGGTGACACGGCGGCTGCGGATCTTGCCGCGGTCGGAGATGAAGGTGCGGAGCAGGTTGACGTCCTTGTAGTCGACGTCGGTGACCTCCGCCGCGAGGAGCGGGTTCTTCTTGGGCTTGCGTCCCGTTTCTTCAACGCGGCGAGGCTTTTTCGACGGGGCTCTCTTGTCTGCCATGGGTGCCTTTCGGGCTCGGTTTACCAGCTGGACTTGCGGACACCGGGCAGTTCCCCGCGGTGGGCCATCTCTCGAACGCGCACGCGGGACAGTCCGAACTTCCGTAGGTGCCCACGCGGGCGTCCGTCCGCGGCATCACGGTTTCGGATCCGTACCGGACTGGCGTCGCGTGGCTGACGCTGCAGTTCTGCTCGGGCAGTTGCACGATCCTCGGGGGAGGTCGCGGGCGAGCGGATGGCCTCCTTCAGTTCGGCTCTCCGGGAGGCGTATCGAGCGACGACGGCTTTCCGCTGCTCGTTCTTGGCGATCTTGGACTTCTTGGCCATCTCTAGCGCTCTTCCCGGAAATCGACGTGCTTGCGGACGACCGGGTCGTACTTGCGGAGCACCAGGCGGTCGGGGTCGTTGCGGCGATTCTTGCGGGTCACGTAGGTGTACCCGGTGCCCGCGGTGGACGCGAGCTTGACGATCGGACGGATCTCGTTGCGTGCCATCAGACTTTTCCTCCTGCCGCGCGAATCTTCGCGACCACGGCCTCGATGCCGTCCCGGTCGATGGTCTTGATGCCCTTCGCGGAGACGGTCAGCGTGATGCGCCGCCCTTCGCTGGGCAGGTAGTAGGACTTCTTCTGGATGTTCGGGTCCCATCGCCGGCTGGTGCGTCTGTGTGAGTGCGACACGGACTTACCGAACCCCGGCTTGCGCCCGGTCACCTGGCAGTGCGCAGACATGGCGTCCCTCCTGCGTCACCCATATTGGAATGACAATCATTTTCGACAAAGGCCGGTTCGGACTGTAGCGTCACCGAGGCTTAATGACAATCGTTGTCGAAAGGGTCTGGTCGTGAGTGATCAACGGACGCCGCTCGTACTGGTCGCGGGGTGGTCGAGTGCCACCGACGCCGCCGCGCGGTCCCTGCTGGGCGAGGGCACGGTGCTGGTGCATCACGACTCGAGCCGTCTGAGCGAGGGCGTGGTGCACCGAACGGTCACCGGCGCCGACGGCATACCGCGGGTGAGCATCCTCGAGCTCGCGCACGGCTGCGTCTCGTGCACGTTGCGCGAGGACCTCCTGCCGCTGCTGCGCCGACTGCACACACACAGCTGGGTGCGGCGCATCGTGCTGCACCTGGACCGCGCCCTCGAACCCGAGGCGCTGTGCTGGGCCGTCCAGCATGTCGAGGTCACCGGGGTGATCGGGCAGATCGACGGGCCGGCGGCCCGGGACGTACGAATCGAGGCCGTGATCACGTGCATCGACGCCGACACCTGGCTGGACGACGCGACCGGCGACGACACCCTGACGGATCGAGCTGTCATCGCCGACGACGACGAACGGACCGTCGCGCAGGTCGTCGTCGGGCAGGTCGACTACGCGGACGCACTGCTGGTCTCGGGACGCGCCGAAGACGGTTGGCAGCAAGCCAAGCTGCATGCCGCGCTGGTCCGGCTCGCACCCGGTGTCCCGATCGACTGGGTGGCCGACGCCGCCGGGGTCGACGCCGAGCGGTTGCTGGCGAGAGTGCCGGCAACAGCCCGGCGCGGCGCGATCACCGACGCGCACTCCCCGTTGCTGCGCGGGCAACCGCCACTGCCCGCGGACTGCGGTGTCACCCTCGTCGAGTTCACGGCAAACCGCCCCTTCCACCCGCAGCGACTGCACGAGGCGATCGATGTGCTCCTCGACGGCGTCGTCACCGCCCGCGGACGGGTGTGGTCGGCCACCTCGCCGGAACACGTGCTGTGGCTCGAGTCGGCAGGTGGCGGGCTGCGGGTGGCCGAAGCCGGCCGCTGGCTCGCGGCGATGAGCCCCGAGCAGCAGGAAACCGTTCCGGTCGAGCGTCGAGCCATGGCCGCGTTGCGCTGGGACGACCGATTCGGCGACCGCGACACCTCACTGGTGGTGCTCGCCCACGCCGCCGATCCCACCGACATCGAACGTGCCCTGCAATGGGCGCTGGTCACCGACGAGGAACTCGACCGCGAGGACGAGTGGCCGTCGTGGTCGGACCCGTTCGGTCAGTGGCACGAGGACCCGTGCGACAACGAAGACACCGCATCACAGTTCAGCGAGATCAATCGAGAGGACACCGCATGAAACCCGGAATCCACCCCGACTACCACCCGGTCGTGTTCCAGGACCTGAGCACCGGATCCACCTTCCTCACCCGATCCACCATGACCAGCACCCAGACCATCGACTGGGAGGACGGAAACAACTACCCCCTGGTCGTGGTCGACGTGACCTGCGAATCGCACCCGTTCTGGACCGGCGCGGCCCGAGTGGTGGACACCGCGGGCCGAGTGGAGAAGTTCGAACGCCGCTTCGGTAAACGACAGCGCTGACCCAGGACCGCCGACACCCCGGACCACCAGAACTCGAGGAGCAGAAGAACAATGGCAGTACCCAAGCGCAGGACATCCCGCTCGAACACCCGCAGCCGCCGTTCCCAGTGGAAAGCGACTGCCCCGGAACTGGTTTCGGTGACCGTCGACGGCGTGACCCATCGGGTTCCGAGGCGCCTGGTTCGCGCCGTGCAACTCGCGGTGTTCGACCCCACCGGTCGCTGAGGAGACGGGCCGGTAGCGACTTCGGCCGGCACCGTGGATCGCCGTCGTTCCCGAAGTGGACGGCGGCGACCACGGGGGCTGCCACACGGAGAGCTGCCGTCTCGATCTGCGGCGACGGAAGACACTGCCGGAAGGACTCTCCCTGCACCGGAGCCGTATCCCGAGGAGTTCCGGGGCGATGCCGTCCGCGTGAGCGGGAACCCCACCTCGGATACCTCGAACCTGATGTGGACCGAAGATCCTCCCCTGCAGCTTCTTCAGGGATTTTCCCCGACCGGACATCACACCGGCGAGGGCAGGTTCCACCCGTGCACGACGAACCAGGAGACCAGCGATGACCACGACAGTTCACACAACGGCGACGGCCGTGAAGGCCGCTCGGCACGCGCGGCGTCGAGCCTCCTGGCTCACGGCTGTGCTCACCGCCACGCTCGTGCTGGTCGTGCTCGTCTCGCTGTCCACCGGCACCGTCCACGTCGGCCCTGTCGACGCGCTGAAAATCGTCGTCGGCCATCTGGTTCCGGGGATGCCGTGGATGAGTGACGGCAGCTACACCCCGCTCCAGGACCAGGTCGTGTGGCAGTTCCGGCTGCCCCGCACGCTCCTGGCCGCACTGGCGGGGGCCGGGCTCGCGCTCGCCGGCACCATCGTTCAGGCGATCGTGCACAACCCGCTCGCCGAACCGTACATCCTGGGGGTCTCGGCCGGCGCGGGTCTCGGCGCCGTGGGGGTGATCGTGCTCGGTGCCGGCGCCGCGGCACCGACCATCGGTACCGCAGCCTTCCTCGGTGCCGTGGTCGCGACGGTCGCGGTCTACCTGTTCGCACGCCGGCACGGCCGGATCGTCCCCACTCGGTTGATCCTGTCGGGGGTGGCACTGGGTTCGCTGTTCAGCGCCGTGACCAGCTACCTCACGATCTCCACCGATGCGCAGAACGTGTTCGGCGTCATGTTCTTCCTGCTGGGCTCGGTGTCGGCGGCGACACCCGCACATCTGGTTCTGCCCGCCCTCGCCGTGGCCGTGGTCGCCCTCTGGGCCCGGTGTCGCGTCCGCGCCCTCAACGCCCTGCTCGCCGGCGACGATCAGGCCATTTCGATGGGCGTCGACATCCGACGACTACGGGTCGAAGCCCTCGTCTCCTCGGCCCTGCTCACCGGCTCCGTCGTCGCCGTCTGTGGGGGAATCGGTTTCGTCGGCCTGGTCGTGCCACACATCGCACGGACGGTCACCGGATCCGATCACCGACGTATGGTGCCCGCATGCGTGGCCGGCGGCGCGGTGTTCCTCGCCACCGCCGATCTGCTCGCCCGGACCGTCTCGGCACCGACGGAGGTACCGATCGGCATCGTGACCGCCGCCGTCGGCGCCCCGTTCTTCCTGTGGCTCTTGCATCGGGGCGACACCGGCGGAGCGGCAGGCGCGCGATGAGGCTGGCATTCGACCACGTCACGATCCGCCGGGGCGACCACACCGTGATACAGGACGTCAATCTCGTTGTCGAGCCCGGAACAGTGCTCGGTCTCGTCGGCCCGAACGGGAGTGGGAAATCGTCCCTGCTTCGCACGGTCTACCGCGCCGCCACACCGGAACGAGGTCGAATCATGGTGGGAGAGAGAGACCTTCACCGACTTCCGGCGCGCGAAGCCGCCAGATCGGTAGCGGCGATGACGCAGGACAATCCTGGCGAGTTCGACCTGACGGTGCTCGACATGGTGCTGCTCGGGCGCACACCCCATACGGGCGGATCCGGCGCGGACACCCGCCGTGACATCGACATCGCAGCGGCGGCGATCGACCGCGTCGGCGCCTCGGACTGGGTGACCCGCACGTTCACCACGCTGTCCGGTGGACAGAAGCAGCGGGTGCTGCTTGCGCGGGCACTCGCCCAGCAGGCCCCGGTACTGGTGCTGGACGAACCCACCAACCACCTCGACGTTGCGCAACGGATCGCGGTGATGGAGGCTGTCGACTCGCTCGACGTCACGACGGTAGTCGCCACTCACGACCTCGACCTCGCCGTGCAGTACTGCGACCGGGTCGCGGTACTCGCGCACGGAACGCTCCGCGCGCACGGGAAACCGACCGACGTACTCACCGAACCTCTCCTACGGGACGTCTTCGGCATCGACGCCGCATTCGCGGTGCACCCCACCACCGGCCGCACGCATCTCCTCGTCGCCGGTATTCATCGAAAGGAACCCGCACTCCAGTGAAGACCACGCTCACCGCAGCCGGCATCGTCGCCCTCACCCTCGCCACAACCGGGTGCGGCACCCCTGTACACGACGACACCGCGGCATCACCGAACGTCATCAGTATCGAGAACTGCGGTCGCACCCTCGAGTTCGACACGGTCCCGATACGTGCGATCGGGCTGAGTCCCTCGCAGACCGAGCTGCTCGTCGAACTCGGGGTGGCAGATCGACTGGTGGGTCAGGCACAAACCGGGCTGTCGGACCTGCCCGACGACGTCGTCACCCGACTCGGCGATGTCCCGGTTCTGAGTACCGACGCGCCCCCCGTTCGTGAGGTGCTGCTCGACGCTGCACCGGACTTCGTCTTCGCACCCACCGAGTACGAGTTCACCGCCCAGCAGGGGTTCGCGAGCATCGACCAGTTGCGGCAGGCCGGGGCCACCGCGTTCATCGCGACCGGGGGGTGCAGCGACCGGCGCACCACGGCGACGGTCGACGACCTCTTCACCGATCTGACCGCCCTCGGCGCCGTCTTCGACCGCGCCGACCGCGCCACCGAACTCGTCACCCAGGGACAACGTCGCCTCGACGCCGTCGACGCGGGCATCGGTTCGGGCCCGGTCCGATCCGTGGCCCAGGTCTACGTCGAAGGATCGAGCCTGTCGGTGATCGGCGCCGGTGTCGAATCGGACATCATCGCGCGGGCAGGCGGGCGCAACGTCTTCTCTCCGGACGAGAAGATGTTCGGCTCGTTCTTCACCGCCACCATCAGCCCGGAGGAACTGGCCCGACGAAACCCGGATGCCCTCGTCTTCGCGGTGTCCGACGCCGCCCACCGCGACGCGACGATCGACTACCTACGCACGACATTCCCGACGATGACCGCGGTACACACCAACCGGCTCATCGCAGTACCGGCATCGAACATGTTCCCGGGAACCCTCGGGAACATCGACGCTGTCGAAACCGTGGCCCACGGCCTGGCCTGAACTCGGCCGGTGGGACCGGTCGACGTGCGGTTCGCCCGACGGCGGGCGGGTCAACGCCCGGGCAGGTACTTCATCGCCTTGATGAACGGGGGCATCAGCTTGGCCCACACCTTGGCCGGAAGCCACCGTGGCCCACCGAGATTCACGATGCGCGTCGTCGCGACAGTCTGCGCCTCGGTGTACTTGAGCAGACCCTCGGCCCCGTGCCGGCGGCCGACACCCGAGACGCCCATGCCGCCCATCGGTGCGGCGGTGCTGCCCCAGGTCGGGCCGTAGCCCTCGTCGACGTTGACGGTGCCGGCCAGGACACGGGCGGCGATGGCCTCGCCCTCGGCGTGGCTACCGGCCCACACGCTCGCGTTGAGTCCGTACTCGGTGTCGTTGGCGCGGGCGATCGCTTCCTCGACGTCGGCGACCGGGTAGATCGACACGAGCGGACCGAACGTCTCGTCGGCGTAGCACTCCATGTCCGCGGTGACGCCCGTCAGCACCGTCGGCTCGAAGAACAGCGGACCGAGGTCGGGGCGGGCCTTGCCGCCGGCGACGACGGTGGCACCCTTGCCGACAGCGTCGTCGATGTGCCCGGACACGGTCTTGACCTGCGCCTCGGAGACCAGCGATCCCATCTCGATCCCGAACTCGTAGCCGGGTGCGACGGTCATGTTCCGCACCCGTTCCCCGAACAGTCGGATGAACTCGGGGGCGATCTCCTCCTCGACGTAGATGCGTTCGACGGAGATGCACAGCTGTCCGGAGTTCGAGAAGCACGCACGCACCGCGGCGTCGGTGACCTTCCGCAGGTCCGCGCCCTTCGTGACGATCATCGGGTTCTTGCCGCCCAGTTCGGCGGAGAAGCCGATGAGGCGGCGGCCGGCCTGCTCGGCCAGCAGCCGGCCGGTGGCGGTGGAGCCGGTGAACATCAGGTAGTCGGTGTTCTCGACCAGCGCGGTGCCCACCACCGAGCCGGGGCCGGGGACGACCGCGAACAGGGCCCGCGGCAGCCCCGCCTGGTACAGCAGTTCCGCGCACGCGAGCGCACAGTACGGGGTCTGGCTGTCCGGTTTGATGACGACGGCGTTGCCGGCGAGCAGGGCGGCGATCGCGTCGGACACCGCGAGGGTCATCGGGTAGTTCCACGGCGAGATCACCCCGACGACACCCTTGGGGTGGTGCCGGACGACGGTCTTCGTCAGGCCCGGCAACATGCCCTGGACCCGACTGGGCCGCAGCAGCTTCGGGGCCAGTCGCGCGTAGTAGCGGGACGTCATCGCGATGTCGAGGACCTCCTCCTGCGCGGACGCCCTCGACTTGCCGGTCTCGGCCTGCGCCATGTCCATGAGCGCATCCTTGTGCTCGAGGACGAGGTCGCGGTATCGGAGGAAGACCTCGGCCCGCTCCGCGGGGGTGCGCTGCGCCCAGGCCTGCTGCGCCGCGCGAGCCCGCTCGATCGCGCCGAGCGCGTCCGCCTCGGTGCAGACGGGGACGGTGGCGAGTTCCCGCCCCGTGAACGCTTCGACGACCGGCCGGGTGGGCCGGTCCGCGGCGTCCGGGACGGCGATGAGGGCAGCGAGGCGGGCGAAGGTCGCCGCGGACGGAGCAGGCATGATCGGACCCCTACTGGTGAGTAGATTTCGAATTGTCCCCAACCTACCCGGTCCGTGGCCGTCGTCACAGGCGTCCCCGCGTCGTGCGTCAAGATTCCGTCAGGACCGGCCCGCACCCCTTGCCCCGGGTTGAACGACCGAGCAATGCTTTGAACATGCGTTCAACGAGGGCGGATCGGCACGACTCGGACCTCACCACCCGGGCCCGGATCCGCGACGCCGCCATCCACGTCTTCGGGCAACAAGGCTTCGACGCCGGAGTGCGCGCCGTCGCCGCCGACGCCGGAGTCTCCATCGGACTCGTCAACCACCACTTCGGCTCCAAACAAGGACTGCGCGCCGTCTGCGACGACCACGTCCTCGGCATCATCACCACCGAGAAACGCAACGTCCTCACCGCGCCCGGCCCCGGGCCCATGCTCGCCTCCCTCGCCGCGATCGACCACTACGCGCCCCTCGTCGCCTACCTCGTCCGATCGTTCCGCGCCGGCGGCGAACTCTCGACCACCCTGTTCGAACACATGGTCGCCGGAGTCCGGGACTACCTCGACGCCGCCGTCTCCGAAGGCCGCATCCGGCCCAGCCGCGACCCCGCCGCCCGCGCCCGCTACCTCGCCATGAACAGTCTCGGCTCCACCCTCCTCTACCTGCAGATGCACAGCGAACCCGACGGCACCGTCGACATCGCCCACACGCTCCGCACCATGACCGACGACATCATGTTCCCGGCCCTCGAGCTCTTCACCGAAGGTCTGTTCACCGATTCGACCCTGCTCGACGCCTACGCCCGTCCCCGCCCCCGTTCCAGCTGAAGGGACCCTTCGGCTCCCGTGGGCGGACAAGGGGTCCCTTCAGCTGGAACGGGTGACCGTCGACCGAACCGGGCAACCATCAAGGAGGCACCATGACCACGATCATCGAAGTTGCACAGTTGGAGAAGTCGTTCGGTCCGACGCGGGCGTTGGACGGCTTGGATCTGACGGTCCGGGAGGGCGAGGTGCACGGATTCCTGGGCCCGAACGGGGCCGGGAAGTCGACGACGTTGCGGGTGTTGCTGGGTCTGTTGCGTGCGGATGGGGGCCGGGCATCGGTGTTCGGCCGGGACGTGTGGCGGGACGCGGTGGATCTGCATCGTGAGATCGCCTATGTGCCGGGTGATGTGACGTTGTGGCCGACGTTGACGGGTGGGGAGATCATCGATCTGCTGGCGCGGATGCGGGGCGGGGCGGACGAGGGGCGCCGCGCGGATCTGGTCGAGCGGTTCGATCTGGATCCGCGGAAGAAGGCGCGTTCGTATTCGAAGGGGAATCGGCAGAAGGTGGCGGTGGTGTCGGCGTTCTCGTCACATGCCCGGCTGCTGTTGCTCGACGAGCCGACGTCGGGTCTGGATCCGTTGATGGAGAAGGTGTTCCGGGATTGTGTTGCGGAGGCACACGATCGTGGGGTGACGGTGTTGTTGTCGAGTCACATCCTGTCGGAGGTGGAGTCGTTGTGCCAGAACGTCACCATCATTCGTTCGGGTCGGGCCGTCGAGAGCGGGTCGCTCGAGTCGATGCGGCATCTGAGCCGGACGTCGATCACCGCCGAACTCACCGCCGATCCGGGGGACCTCGACCGGATCGACGGGGTGGAGGACGTGCGTTTCGACGGCCGGACGCTGCACTGCCAGGTCGACGCCGACGCACTGGGTGCATTGATCCGCACGCTCGGTGACACCGGGGTGCGGAACCTGGTGAGCACCCCGCCGACACTCGAGGAACTGTTCCTGCAGCACTACCAGTTGACCGAGGAGGTGCGGTCATGACTGCCGTCACGACGACACGGTCTGCTCGACCTACCGCGACCGTGTCCCCGTCGCCGTTCACCGGGACCGGCCTGCTGTTGCGGTTGTATCTGCGCCGCGACCGGGTGATCCTGCCGGTGTGGTCGATCGTGCTCGGGTTGCTGCCGCTCGTCTACGGCAAAGCCATCGCCGGCCTGTACACCACCGAGGCGCAGCGGGCGGCGTTCGTGACATCGACGTCGGCGATCAAATCCGAGATCGCTTTGGTGGGACCGATCTTCGGGTCCAGTACCGGAGCGTTGACGACGTGGCGTGCTGGGTACCTGTTCACGTTCCTGGCGGTCGCCGCGATCCTCACCGTCGTCCGGCACTCCCGGGCCGAGGAGGAGGCGGGGCGGACCGAGCTGCTCGGGTCGACGGCCGTGGGTCGATATGCCGGCCCGGTCGCGGCGCTGCTCGTCGCGGGGATCGGGGTGGCCGGTGCATCGATTCTCGGTGCTGTGGGCCTGATCTCGCTCGGGGCGGGGGTCACCGGTTCGGTCGCGTACGGGGCGGCCGCGTTCGGGGCGGGTGCCGTGTTCATCGGTGTCGCCGCCGTCGCAGCCCAGGTGACCATCGGGGCACGGGCAGCCCGTGGTATCGGATTCGCGTTCCTGGCAGCGGCTTTCGCTTTACGTACGGTCGGGGATGCCGGGTCGGGGGTGCTGTCGTGGCTGTCTCCGATCGGCTGGGCGCAGCAGGTGCGGCCGTTCGCCGACGAACGCTGGTGGGTCCTGCTCCTGCCCGCGGTCACCACCGTCGTGCTCGTCTCCGTCGCGGGTGCCCTTCTGGCCCATCGTGATCTGGGTGCGGGGCTGGTCGCGGAACGTCTCGGACCGGCCCGGTCCCCGGCGTCGCTGTCGGGCCCGGTGGGGCTCGCGTGGCGGCAGCAGCGGGGACAGCTGGTCGCGTGGACGATCGGCATGGTGCTGTTCGCGCTCGTGATCGGCGGTGCCGCACACGGCGTCGGAGACCAGCTCGGCGGCAACGAGCTGGTGACGCAGGCGCTGGAGCGGCTCGGTGGCAGCCGCGCGATCGAGGACTCGTTCGTCGCGATGGCGTTCACCCTGTTCGGGCTCGCAGCCGGCGCCTACACGATTTCCGCGACACTGCACCTGCACGACGAGGAGGACAGCGGACGGGCCGAGAACATGCTGGCCACGGCAGTCGGGCGGGTGCGGTGGGCGGTGAGCCATCTCGGGTTCGCGCTGGCCGGTCCGGCGGTCGCGTTGGCGTCGGCCGGGCTGGTCACCGGTGTCGTGTACGGCGCGGCCGTCGGCGATGTCGGCGGCCAGGTGCCGCGCATGCTGGCCGCGGCGCTGGTGCAGGTGCCGGCGGTGTGGCTGCTGACGGGGATCACGGTCACCGTGTTCGGGCTGTTGCCGCGGCTGGCGGCGGCCGTGTGGGCGGTGTTCGGGACGATGCTGGCGCTGTACGTGTTCGGGATGGTCGCCGATCTGCCGGCACCGCTGCTCGATCTGGTGCCGTTCCTGCATCTGCCGCGGCTGCCGGGCGGCGAGTTCCGGTGGGCCCCGATCGTGTGGCTGCTGCTGATCGCCGCGGGCCTGATCGCCACCGGCCTGGCCGCTCTGCACCGACGCGACCTCCGCTAGACCGCGAACGGGACACGGCGGCACGCTTTCACCTCGGATCCGTGCCGCCGCGTCCCGTTCGGCCGAGCGCACCGATCGCGGTCTCCCGCGCGGCCCGGCGGTCCGTCTTGCCACCCGGACCGAGTTCGAGCCGGTCGACGGTCACCACGTATTCCGGCAGGTACTCGACGGTGGTGCCCCGTGACCGCAGCCAGTCGGCGAGCGTACCGGTGTCGAGGTGACCGTCGTCCGTGAGAACGACGACGGCACAGACACGTTCGCCGTAGATGTCGTCGGGGATCCCGACGGCGGCGACGTCCGACACCTGCGGATGCCCGCGGACGAGGTCCTCGATCTCCACGATCGAGATGTTCTTGCCGCCGCGGATGACGAAGTCGGCTGTGCGGCCCACCACCCGCAGCCGGCCGAGGTCGTCGATCTCCACGACGTCACCGAGCAGCATTGCCCCGTCGTCGGTGTACAGCTCGGCGTTCGCGGCCGGATCGTCCCAGTAACCGGCGGACACCAGCGGCCCGGACACCGCGGGTCGACCCCGTCGCCCGTCCGCACACGTCGACCCGGTGTCGTCGAGCAGCCGCACCCGCATCGACTCGAGCAGGTGCCCGCACGTGCGCAGCCGGGTGTCGGTGTCGTCGGCCAGTGTCGTCCGGCTCACGCCGCCCGCCTCGTTGGAGCCGTAGAACTGCAGCACTTTCGCGCCGGTGCGGTCCTCGAATTCGCGGGCCGCGTCGTACGGTACGGGTTCGCCGCCGGTGTACAGCACCCGCAGGCTCGACAGGTCGTACCGGCGGGCGGCATCGGAGCGCAGCAGCATCTTGAACTGGGTACTGACACAGCACAGGACGGTCACCCGTTCCCGTTCGATCAGCATCGCCGTCTCGTCGACATCGAAGCGTGCAGTCACCACGGTCGGGATACCGAGCAGGGCGGGCAGGAAGTGCGCCGACCACAGGCCGAACCCGAACGGTGCCGGCACTACCGAGCACACGACGTCGCCTGGGCCGATGTCCGCACCGCGCATGGCTTCCCGCGCGAACTCCACCCATTTGCGTTCGGTGTGCGCCACCACTTTCGGTAGCCCCGTCGTGCCGGACGTCGAGTTGAGTAGCGTGACGTCCGCGCTCGTGAAGGTGCCGATGTCGCCGCTCCGGTCCGTGTCGTGCAGGGGATACCGGACGGCGGTTCCGCGCGGCGCGTCGACGACCACGACATCCGACGGTCGCACCCCGTGCCCGTGCAGGTCGTCGACGAGGTCCCGCCAGGACCGTCCTCGGACGGTGTCCGCGGTGACGAGGACCTCGGTGTTCGTGCGCCGCATGATGTGCGCGATCTCCCGTACCCCGGACCGGGCCCCGATCGCGGCGGCGATCCGCCCGGCACGGAAGCATCCGCACAGGGTGGCGTGTATCGCGGCCGTGTCGGGGAGCAGCACCGCCACCCGGTCACCGGATTCTCCTGCACACGAGAGCACTTCGGCCGCTATGACGTCCGCGAGTTCGTCGTAGTCACGCCACGTCGTCGTGCCGGCCCGGTCCACGAACGCCGGCCGGTCCGGGATCTGCCGCGCCCACGCGCGCACGACATCGTTCACGGACACGTCCGCGTAGTGTTCCGGCGTCGTCGCGAAGGCACCGGGAGCGAGGGCGGCGGAGCCGGGTCCGCCGGAGAGCACGTCGCTGTCGATTGTCATGGTCGCCTCATTCCTGTGCTGCCGCGTCGATGATCGCCTCGGTGATACCCATCGATCGGCGGTACTCCCGGTCGAGTTCGTCGGCATCGGCGCACTCGGCGACGATGCGGCCGCGCTGCATCACGTATCCGCGGTCCACGATCGATTTCAGGGCGGTGAGCGACGGTTCGGCGATCAGGACGGCGACACCGGACGCCGCCAGGTCGCGCACCGTGTCCCGCAGACCCGCGACGATCTTCGGGGCGAGTCCGGTGGTCATCTCGTCGAGCAGCAGCACCTTCGGTTCGGTGAGCAGGGCGCGGGCCAGGACGAGCATCTGTTGTTCACCGCCGCTGAGGACGCCCGCAAACCGGCCGGCGCGCTCGCGGAGGACGGGGAACCTGTCCAGCGAGGCGTCGACCGCGGTCTTGGGGAGCCCGAGGAGGTCGGCGCCGACCATGAGGTTCTCGACGACGGACATCTTCATGAACAGTTGACGCCCCTGTGGGACATAGGCGAATCCGCGTCGGCCCCGCGCCATCGCGGATTCCCGGCTGATGTCCGTACCGTCGAGGTGGACGGTTCCCGTGGACCGGATCGCCCCGTACACACCGGAGAAGAAGCTGCTCTTCCCGGCCCCGTTCGGGCCGACTACCGCTGTCACACAGCCCGATTCGGTGTCGAGCGACACCGAGGACACCGCGACGGCCGAGCCGTACCGCACGGTCATGTCCTGTACGTGCAGCATGCCGTCACGCCCCTTCCCCGAAGTACACTTCGCGCATCGCCGGGCTGCTCATGCACGCGTCCGGCGGCCCGGTGAAGGCGACCTCGCCGAAATTCAGCAGCACGACGTGCGTCGCGAGTTCCCGGACCAGGTCGACGTTGTGGTCGACGAGGACCACCCCGTTGCCGGCCTCCTGGATGGTGCGGACCGCACCGACGACGGCCTCGATGCTCTCCGGATCGCCGCTGGCGAACGGTTCGTCGAGGAGCAGGACCGCCGGTTCGCTCGCCATCGCGCGAGCCACCTCCACGAGTCTCCGCGTACCCAGGCTCAGATCACCGCACGGCACCGTCGTGTCGGCGATGCCGTATCGGGCTGCGATCGCGGCCGCCCGATCGATCGTGGCACCGGGGTGTCGGAACAGTCCTCGCCACGCCCACCTCCACGCCGCCGGGAACGATCCGATCGCGCGTCCGTGCAGTCCCGGGACGATGTTCTCGAGAGCCGTCAACTCCAGTGCGACCTGCGGGTGCTGGAACGTTCTGGCGAGTCCCTGCCGCGCCCGGTGCTCGGCCGCCCCGGTCACGGTGCGTCCGAGGAGTCGGATCTCGCCGGCATCGGCCCGCTGGGTGCCGAAGACGATGTCGATCAGGGTCGTCTTGCCGGCACCGTTCGGTCCGACGAGGGCCACGACCTCACCGGCGCCGACACCGAACGAGACGTCCCGCACGGCTCGGACCCCACCGTAGGACTTCGACAGTCCCCGGACCTCGAGCAACGGCTCTGTCGCCGTGGGCGCGGTCATCGGTCGGCTCCTTTCGCGGAGGACGGCGTGCGGCGTGCGGACCACAGGGAACGGATCCGGGTTCCGCACCACTGCGCATACCCGATCAGGCCGCCGGGAGCGACGATGATGATGAGCAGGACCGCCAGCGCCAGGAGCAGCTCGCCGCTGCCCCGGTAGCCGGGCATGTTCAGGGTCACCGCAACGACGACGACGGCGCCGAGCGGGGCACCCCACGCCGTTCCCCGGCCGCCGATGATCGGCATGAAGATCGCCAGGAACACGAGGTTCAGGGTGAGTGTCTCGGGCGTGACGGCCTGTACCGATCCCACGAACAGCGACCCGCCGAACGCGGCGATCGCGGCCCCGATCGCGAGCGCGACCATCCGCAGATGTGCCGGTTTCACCCCGGCTACCCGCACCGCGTCCTCGCTCTCGCGTGACACCTGCAACGTGATGCCCCAGACGGACTTCCGCAACCGATCGACGAGAACCGCTACGACGCACACGAATACGACGGCGGCTGCGACGAGGACCAGCCCGGGTGGCTCCCAGCCGAACACCGAGACCGGTGGAATTCGGGTGATGCCGCCGGCACCGCCGGTGATCGATCGGGCGTCGACGACCCAGTACTTGAAGGCGAGGCTGAACAGAAGGGTGACGGCCGCGAGATAGAACCCGGACAACCGCTGGGTGACCAGGCCCAGCAGCAGCGCCACCAGTGCCGCGACGACCGCGCCGGCGAGCCACCCCCACCACATCGACCAGCCGGTGTGCTTGGCGACGAGGGCCACCGCGTACGCACCGATCGCCGCATAGGCGCTGTATGCCATGGACATCGACCCGGCGAGAACGAACGGCACGTACATGCCTAGCGCCACCAGCCCGTACATGGCGGCGAGGAACACGAGGTCCTGACGGTACAGGCTCGGTCCCACCCAGAGCAGGGCCGCCGCGACCACGACGACAGTGATGCCGAACTCCTGCACACCGCGCGCGCCCCGGACCGGTCGGCGGGTCCGGGACGGGACCGCGAGCGCGGCCTCGGGCGTCGAAACAGCCATCACACACGCACCTTTCGGGTGATCAGGCCTTCCGGACGGAAGGCGAAGAACACGAGCGCGATGACGAGAATCGCAGTCTGCGCGGCGCTCGCACCGAAGTAGTAGGGGGCGAAGACCTGGGCGAATCCGAGGAGCAGCCCACCCACCAGCGGTGCCCAGGCTCGGCCGGTTCCACCGATCACGAGTGCCAGGAATGCGGTGAGCGTCCACGACAGGCCACTGGTGAACTGCACACCGGACTTGGGCGCGAACAGGATTCCCGCGACCGCGGCGATCAGACCGGCGACGACGAACGCCACCACCCGGATCCGGGCGACCGGCAGCCCGAGGATGCGGGCCGCCTCCGGGTTGTCGCCGACCGCGCGCAGCAGCCGCCCGGTCGAGGACGCCCGTAACCACCAGGCCGTCGCGACGAACACGATCACGGCACCGACCACCAGCGTGACGGTGGTGCCGCTCACGGTCACCCCGAACAGTTCGAACGGGCCGATGTCGAACACGCTGACACCGGGGAGCGGTGTCCGTCCGAACACGGTGCCGGCGAGCTGCTGCACCGCGAAGAGCACGGCGGTGACGGCGACGAGGGCGGGCAGCTCACCACGTCCGGACCGATGCTGCACCGGACGGACGACCAGCAGCTCGGTGGCGAGGGACAGGACGACGGCCAGGGCCACGCCGGCCGCCACCGCGATCCACACCGTCGTTCCGTGCTCGACGACGAGCCAGCTGGTCGCGATCGCCGCCGCCATCGCGTACGGCCCCATCGCGAAGTTGAAGAAGTCGGTTCCGATGACGACGAGATACATGGCCAGCGCGATGAGCGCGAAGAAGGAGCCGATCTCGACGGCCGCTACCCACAGTTGTGCGTTGCTCACTGAACCTCCCCGGTACACGGCGGCTGGTACGAACTCCACGGACCCGCCGGCGTGTTCTCCGGCCCGAACTCCATGAGGACGAGCCCGCACAGGCTGTCCGCGGCGAGATGGTCGTCCGGCCCGTACGACAGGGTCAGCGCCGGCTGCCCGAACGAGGACGGCAGTCCCCGGACGTTCTCGAGTGCGTCGCGGACCGCCCCACGATCGTGGGGGTCGTCCACCGTCTCGAGCGCCGCTTGCAGCAGGCGCACGGTGTCGAGGGCCTGGGCGTCGTAGGCGGTGGGCTCGTAGTCCGGTCCTTTCACCGACTGCACCAGGCTCGCGAGCTCACGGGTGCGCGGATTCTCGTATGTCAGGCTACCCATGAACACCATTCCGTCGAGTGACCCGCTGTCGGCGAGCGCCCACGACTTGGGCTGATTTCCGATGGACGCCAACGAGAACCGTGGCAGTTCCGGGGAGAGCCTGTGCAGGGTGTCGTGGGCGAGGATCTCGACGTGCCCGCCGACGCTGGCCACCAGCACGGCGTCCGGCTTCGTCTCGAGCAGTCGCGAGACCTGCGCGGTCAGGTCGGCGGCGTCGACGTCGACCTTCTCGGTGGTGGTGATGTCGACGCAGTCGCGCAGTGGCGGCGCGAGTGTCGCCATGACCCCGTCGATCGCGGCGCTGGAATCGGCCAGAACTGCGATCGTGCGGTACTTCTCGGCGGTGAACGCACCGCAGTAGACCTCGGCGTACTGCGACAACGAATTTGCGACCATGAACGAGTACTGTTCGTCCGGGGGCTTGGCGAAGCTGTCCACCAGCACGTTCGGTGAGATGCCGGGTATTCCGGAGCGCTGCAGCACCGACTTCGCCTGCATCACCGAACCGCTTCCGGTTGCGAGGACGACGGCGCTGGCGCCCTTGTCGATCATGCGACGGATCACCGACGGCGTCTTGGTGGGGTCGCTCTCGTCGTTCCCGACCTCGAGGACGATGCGCCGGCCGTTCACACCGCCGTTCGCATTGATGTCGGCGACCGCGGCCCGGACCGTGTCTCCCACGATGACGCTGTACGAGGCACCCGGTCCGGTGGAATCCTCGTCCAGTCCGATGACGATCGTATCGGGGGCAGGTTCCGATACTGCCGAGCATCCTCCTACGAGAAGCGTTGCCGCAGCGATTGTTCCGATCCGTACAACGTACTTCTTCCGCATACTCCACCTTCCGACAGGCAGTTCATGGATGCGTTACCGGTACTTCCTCAACTCCTGCCGCGCCACACTGCGGATGTGCACCTCGTCGGGTCCGTCGGCGATGCCGAGGATGCGGGCGCTGGCCCACATGCGGGCGATCGGATAGTCGTCGGTGACGCCGCCGCCGCCGTGGCACTGGATGGCCCGGTTCAGGACGGACCGGGCGACACGCGGACCGATCACCTTCACCGCGGCGATCTCGATCTGCGCGCCCTTGGCGCCGACCCGGTCGATCATCCAGGCGGTCTTGAGCACCAGCAGGCGCGCCTGCTCGATCTCCATGCGCGACTCCGCGATCCAGGTGCGAACCACACCCTGATCCGAGATCGGACCGCCGAAGGCGTTGCGTGCCATCGTGCGCCGCACCATCAGTTCCAGCCCGCGCTCGGCCATGCCGATGCACCGCATCGCGTGATGGATACGGCCCGGCCCGAGGCGTGCCTGGGCGATCGCGAATCCTTCGCCCTCTCCGGCGAGCATGTTGGTGACCGGCACCCGGACGTCGGTGAACTGGATCTCGGCGTGCCCCTGCTGGTCGTGGTAGCCGAAGATCGGCAGCGACCGGATGATCTCGACGCCCGGGGTGTCGACGGGGACGAGGATCATCGACTGCTGCCGGTGCGGGGCGGCGTCGGGATCGGTCTTGCCCATCAGCACGAGGATCTCGCAGCGCGGGTCCGCAGCACCGGTGGTCCACCACTTCCGACCGTTGATCACGTACTCGTCGCCGTCGCGCACGATGGACGTCGAGATGTTCCGGGCGTCCGACGACGCGACGTCCGGTTCGGTCATGGAGAAGCCGGACCGGATCCGGCCGTCGAGCAGCGGTTCGAGCCACCGCTCCTTCTGTTCGGGCGTGCCGAACATGTGCAGGATCTCCATGTTGCCGGTCGACGGGGCCGAACAGTTGAGCGCCTCCGGTGCGATGTACGGCGAGCGGCCGGTGACCTCGGCGATGTGCGCGTAGTCGAGGTGGGTGAGCCCGGACAGGGCGGGCAGGAAGAGGTTCCACATGCCCTGCCGGCGGGCCTCGGCCTTGAGATCCTCGACGACCGCCGGCAGCACGTGACTGCGCGGGCCGGACGCCTCGAGCTGCTCCGCGTACACCGGCTCGGCCGGGTACACGTACTCGTCCATGAACGCCTCGAGCCGCTTGATGATGTCCCGGGCTTCCGGGCTCGGTGACAGGTCCACCGTCAGTTCCTTCCGCTCGTGAGGACGACCTTGCCGCGGGCCCGCCTACCCATCACCACACCCAGGGCCGTCGGCGCGTCGGCCAGCGGATAGGTGCCGTCGACGTGCGGGCGCAGCGCACCACGGTCGTACCAGTCGAAGAGGTTGCGCATGTTGTCGGCGTTACGGTCCGGGTTCCGCCGAGCCCACGCACCCCACAGCACGCCGTGTACCGAACCTTCGGTGACGAGCAGCCGGTTCAGGCCCACCTTCGGAATGTCACCGGACGCATATCCGACGGTGAGATATCTTCCACCCCAACTCAATGCGCGAACAGCTGTCTGAGCATGCTCACCACCGACCGGGTCGTACACGACGTTCACACCGTCCGGGGCCACGGCCTTCAACCGGGCGCGCAGGTCGTCGGCGGTGTAGTCGATCACCTCGTCCGCGCCGTGCTCGCGGCACAGCGCCAACTTGTCCGGGCTGGAGGCGGCGGCGATCACGCGGGCGCCCAGTACCTTCCCGATCTCGACGGCCGTCAGTCCGACGCCACCGGACGCGCCGAGGACCAGCAGGGTCTCCCCCGCCGCCAGGGCGCCCCGGTCGACGAGACCGTGGTACGACGTCCCGTAGGTGACCGCGAATCCGGCGGCGTCGACGAACGACATGGACTCCGGGACGGGGAACACCATGCTCTCCGGGACCGACACGAGTTCGGCGTAGCCGCCCATGCCGCAGAATGCGAGAACCCGATCCCCCACCGTGATTCCGGTGACGTCGACGCCGACGGCCCGCACCACACCGGCCGCTTCGGAGCCGGGAACGAACGGCAGTTCCGGTGCGGTCTGGTAGTTGCCGGACACGATGAGCCCGTCGGGGAAGTTCACCCCGGCCGCATGCACCTCGACGAGAACGTCACCGGGCCCGACGACGGGATCGTCGATGTCGGTCCACCGCAACACGTCCGGTGCGCCGAGCACCTCGCACAACTGGACCTTCACGCGGCGTCTCCCGTCACGAAGGTGGCCCACGCCTTGACGGCGAGTCCACCGGTCTGGCGGGCGCAGTCGAGTTCGAGGTCGATCTTGGCGACACCGTCGTCCTCGTACTCGCGTAGGACCGTCGCCGAGCAGGTGAGCACGTCGTCGGGCCACACCTGCTCGAGGAACCGGACCCGGAACGACCGGATGTTCTCGGCGCCCAGCCAGTCGGTGGCATAGCTCGCGAGCAGCCCCGCCTGGTACATGCCCACCGAGAAGGGACTCTTGTAGCCGGCGGCCTCGGCGAACGTCTGGTCGTGGTGGATCGGATTCATGTCCCCCGACGCGCCCTGGTAGCGGACGAAGTCGGTGCGGGTGACCGGCCCGACCGTCCGGGGTGCGGGTACCTGCAGTGTCACGGTCATGCGTCCTCCGTTGCGGGGCGGGCGGTTTCGACACCGGTCATGGTGGCGCGGGCCACGAGCGTGCCGGTCTCGTCGACGAAATCGGTGACCATGACCGCGAACGTCATCTCGCCACCACGACGGCCCTGCTTGGTGTAGACGTCGGCGATGCGCGACGTGCACCGCAGCCGGGTGCCGGCCTTGGGCGGCGGCCCGAAGAACTCGTACTGCTGCTCGGCGTGCAAACCGCGCTTCTGGTCGAGTTCCACCGACTTCCAGGGGTTTCCCTCCGGGGGCTGCCAGTGCAAGGTCGTGGTGAGGAACGTCGGCGGGGACACCGCGTCCTCCCGCTCGAGATAGTCGGGATCGGACGATCCGGTCGCCTTCGCGAACTCCCGGATCTTGCCTCGTTCGACGACGAGATCGAAGGGAACACCCTCGACACCGACGGCGGCTGCGTTGGCCATGTTTTCTCCTGCGCTCGTGGTTCGGGACGTGCTCAGACGAGTCCGCTCATCTCCTGGACGAGCTCGTCGACGGTCCAGCGGGCGCCCTTGTCGAGGACCTTCCCGTACTGCCAGCCGAGGAACTGCCGGATCTCGCCACCCTTGGCGTAGAACACCGACCCGTTTGCCGGGCACGCTTCGGTGAGGAGGTAGGCGACGACGGGCGAGACGTTGCCCGGGTGGTAGACATCGAACTCGTTCGGGTCGGCGGGCTCGGCCACCATGTCCTTGATCCCGGGCACGTTCTCGGTCATGCGGGTGCGGGCCACCGGGGTGATGGCGTTGGCCCGAATCCCGTAACGCTCCAACTCCTGCGCGAGAATGACGGTGAGCGACGCGATACCGGCCTTGGCGGCACCGTAGTTGCTCTGCCCGACGGCGCCGAGCAGCCCGGACGTGCTCGAGACGTTCACGATCGACGCCTTCACCGCATCCCCCGCCTTCGAGCGGTCCCGCCAGTGCGCGCCGAACACCCGGCACGGCGCGAATGTGCCGCGCAGTTGCCCGGTGATGACGTCGTCCCACTCGTCCTCGCTCATGTTGACGAACATGCGATCTCGCAGGATGCCGGCGTTGTTCACGAGCCCGTGCACCTCACCGAAGCTGCCCAGTGCGGTGTCGAGCAGGCTCTGGGCACCCTCGATCGTCGTGACGTCCGCCGTGTTCACCACCGCAATGCCTCCGGCCGCGGTGATCTCGTCCGCGACCTGCGCCGCCAGTGACGGATCCGATCCCTTGCCGTCCGGACCGGCGCCGGTGTCGTTGACGACCACCCGGGCCCCCTCGGCGGCGGCCAGCAGCGCGTGCTCGCGACCGATACCGCGACCGGCGCCGGTCACCACGATCACTCGATCCTTCAGCTGGTTCATCTGATGTCTCCTCGTAGAAGTATGAGTTCGGTTGTGCACTAGACACGCTCGTCGGTGCCAGTGAGCCGGCCCAGGACGGACTCCGCCTCCCGTACCATCCGGTCGATCAGCTCGGCGCAGCTCGGGACGTCGTCGATGAGCCCCACCACCTGGCCGGTGGCCATCACCCCGACGTCGGCGTTGCCGTCGACGAGTGCGGAGCGATACAGCATCGGGGCGTTCGCGGCCATGACGACCTGACGCCATCCGAGTTCGTGACTCTTCTTCATCTCGAGTCCCTCGCGGATCATGTCCTTCCACGAGGCACCCGAGAGCTTCTGGAAGGCAACGGCGTTACGGACGGCGCGCAGCATGCGCTGCGGCCCCCGCGTGGACTCGAGCTGATCGATCGTCCCGGCGCGCAGCACCCGCTGCGGCACCCCGTCGATTTCGAGCGTCACGACGGTGTCGTTCACCGACTTCGACAGGTAGACGTCCTTGACCGACTGCGCCACCGGCGAATCACTGGTGAGCATGAAGCGGGTGCCCATCGCGATGCCGTCGGCACCGTACGCGAGCGCGGACACCAGCCCACGGCCGTCGAAGTAGCCGCCGGCGGCGATCACCGGGATGTCGACGGCGTCGACGACCTGCGGCAGCAGCAGGCTGGTCGGGACGGCGCCGGTATGGCCGCCACCCTCCCCGCCCTGCACGACGACGGCGTCGACGCCCCACTCGGCGACCTTCTCGGCGTGCCGGCGGGCACCGATCGACGGCACCACCACCAGTCCGGCGTCCTTGAGTTTCGCGATCAGGTCCCGTTTGGGGGCCAGCGCGAACGACGCCACCTTCACCCCGGACCGGATCATGAGGTCGAGGCGCCGGTCGACGTCCTCCTGGTTGGCGCGCACGTTCACCCCGAACGGGGCGTCGGTGTGGTCCTTGACGTGGTTGATCGCCTGCTCGAGTTCGTCGTAGGTGAGCATGCCGCCGGCGATGATCCCGAGCCCACCCGCCGCGGCGGTGGCCGCGGTGAGGCGGGCGTCGGAGACGTAGCCCATGCCGGTCTGCACGATCGGGTAGCGCACGCCGAACAGATCGCACAGCCTGGTGTGCAGCGCCGGATGGATCGCATTCCCGTCGGTCACGGCCGTCATGCTTGGACCTCCTTGTCCCGCAGGTTCTTCGGGTCGATCACGGTGCGGATCAGTTCGAGTTCCTCGGCGGTCGGCATCCGGGTCTCCGACACCGACTCCGGGACCACCAACTCGCATCCGGTGGCCGCGACGACGTCGTCGACGGTGACACCGGGATGCACCGACACGAGGCGGAGCCGGCCGGTGTCGGGCGTGAAGTCGAAGACCGCGAGATCGGTGACGACCCGGCGTAGCTCGTGGTAGCGGGACGCCGCCGGCCCGGCCTTGCGTGCGTTGTCGTAGCCGACACCGGACACCATGTCGACCTTGGGCACGAACACCCGCGTGCTGTGCTTGGGCACCCAGTAGCTGGTGGGATGGTAGACGGTGTTGCTCGGCGCACCGCGGACACCGAGCAACTGCACCTTCGGCTGCGCGTGGTCTCCGATCGCGGATATGTTGCAGTTGCCGTACGTGTCGAGCTGGGTCGGGATCATCGTGATGTGGCGCTTGCCGTTCCACACCAGACTGAAGATCTGGTTGAACGGCAGCCACGCCTCGACGTCACCCTCCGCGGGGCCACCGACCGCCCACGTTCCCCGGACCGCGCTGGCCTCTCCGTCCGAGATCACCAGGTCCGGTTCGAACGTGTGCCGGGCCAGGCGAACCCCGATCGCAGGGATCGTCCCGAACGCGCTCGCGATCACCTCACCGTTACCGCGATACGCCTCGGCGCACGCCACCACACATACTTCCGCCCGTGTCGCTGCACTCATGCCGAAGCCTCCTCACGCTCGCCGTGCACCGCGCGCTGATATTCCGCCTCCGGGACCGCCAGGTAGCGGTCGACGAACGCCTGCCATTGCTCTGGATCCTTTGCCGCCGAGACGTATTCGCGCTGGAATGCCTCGTCGCGGTCGTAGTCCGGCACGCACGACGTGAAGTGCGCGCCACCCGGAGCCTGCACCACGCCGGACACCAGTAGACGCGGGATCCGAATCGTCGACGGATGAGCGGCGGCGGTGAGTTCCGCGGTCGGAACGATGCGCTCACACGAGACGAACACCTGTTCGGCGGCCATGCAGAACAGATCGTCGAAGTACAGGTCCGGACCCAGGTACTGGGCATTGCCGTGCACGTCGGCACGGTTCATGTGGACCAGCGCCGCATCGAGCGGGATCGCAGGCATCGCGACGAGGGTCTCGTCACCGTACGGGTCGGTGACCGTGCGCAACTCGGGGTTGACACGCATGACGTCCGAGCCGAGACCCGCACGAGTCGGCAGGTAGGGCAGCCGGATACCGGCGGCGTACAGGCCCCATTGGAGCATTCCCTCGTCGTACTCGGCGACCTCGACGCGCCCGCCCTGCCGGGCGGCGCGGAAGTGCGGGTCGAGCGGGATCGAGTCCAGCGACACGAACCCGAAGACGACCTTGCGCACCTTGCCCGCCGCGCACAGCAGGCCCACGTCCGGCCCGCCGTACGACACGACCGTGAGATCGTCGATGTCCGACCGCAGGATCTCCCGCACGAGCGACATGGGCTTGCGCCGCGAACCCCACCCACCGATACCGATGGTCATACCGGATTTCAGCCGGCTGACCACTTCCTTCTCCGACATCGTCTTGTCCGACAATTCGATCCATCCTTCGTCTACGTCCCGACCGCGCGTCTTCGTCCCTTCGGGTCCGCGCGTATCAAACATTTGCTACATACTCTCGCGGGATCACGGCACGTACTTCCGCATCCACTCCAGCCCACGTCCCATCGCGCTCTCGGCGCCCTCCTCGTCGATCGCCGGACCGAGCAGCTCGAGATCGATCAGCCCGGTGTATCCGAGTGCGCCCACCTCGGACACCATCCGGTCGAGGGGAATGCTCCCCTCCCCCGGGACCCGACGGTTCGGCACCGACGTCGCGTCGACGTGACGATCCCCGATCTGCACGATCCGGATCGAGTCCAGATTGTCGCCGATCGTCTGCATCAAATCCCTCTCCTGCCACGCCGAACACAGATCCACCATGAGTCCGACACCGAGCCGGCGGGCCAGTTCCGCGATGTCCGCGACACTGTGTGTGAAGCTCATCGCCGACCGGATCGACATGGTGTTCTCCAGCGCGAGACCGATCCCCCGCTCCTCCGCGTACGCGACGAGCGGAGCGAACCGCTCGGCCGCGGCGTCGGCGGCCTCCTCCCAGGAGAGCCGGCCGGATCCACCCGAGGTGAAACACACTGTGGGGGCACCGATCTCCGCCGCGGCGTCGATCGCCCGCTCGAGCGTGGACAGCACGCGTTCCCATCCGTCGCCGTCGTGCATGGCACGGCACCCACCGGCGATGAACTCGGGCTGTAGGCCGGACACCCGGATCGTCTCGATCGACTCGTTCCAGCCCTGACCGGCCATAGTCGCCGCCAACAGCCCGAAGCGGTCCACGCCGATGCGGCGCAGCATCGCCAGCGATTCCCCGAGTGGGCGGTCGGCCGTCGCCGCAATACAGACACTGAGGGCGGACCGGTGGTCCACATCCGTGATCGAGGGAGAGTGGTGCACGAATCCTCCTGTCGCAGAGCAGGTGACAATGCCGAGATCGTGGTGCGAACGCAATGTAGCAAATGTTTGATGCGCCGTATAGTCTCCCTCTCGTACCGGCGATTCGCACACGCCGAACGCCGGCTCTGCCCCTACCGGAAAGGCAGCCGATGGCCAGCACCACCGACACCGGGATCCGCGACGACGCGGTCTCCCGGTGGTTCACCGAGCACGTCGACGACGCGACGGGGCCGTTCCGCTTCGAGCGCATCGCCGGCGGCCGGTCCAACCTGACCTACCTGGTACAGGGCCCCAGCGCCCGGTGGGTCCTGCGACGACCACCCCTGGGCATGGCACATTCGCGCGCCCACGACGTGCTCCGTGAAGCCGAGGTACTCGACCGTCTGCGGAACACTCCGGTGCCGACCCCGCTGATCGTCGGTACCTGCGACGACGACGCCGTCACCGGCGCGCCGTTCTTCGTCATGAACCACCTCGACGGCGTCGTGCTCCGCGATCCCGACACGGTGACGGCCACGGTGCCCGTCGATCGACGCCCCGCCGTCGCGGCCGAACTGGTCCGGGCCCTGGCCACCCTGCACGCCGTGGACCCGCGCGACGTCGGCTGGGGCGGCCTCGCCGACCGCGACGACTACCTCGCCCGTCAGCTGCGGCGCTGGTCGACGAACTGGGCCCAGGACCGCGTCCGTGTCCTCGACGACATCGGACGCGCCCACGATCGCCTGCTCGAACGCCTGCCCCGGCAGGGCTCCGCGCGGATCGTCCACGGCGACTTCCGGCTCGACAACTGCCTCTTCGCACCCGACGGCACGATCGGCGGGATCCTCGACTGGGAGCTCACGACCGTCGGTGACCCGCTGGCCGATCTCGGCCAACTGCTCGCGTACTGGGCGCAGCTCGACGACGAGGTGTGCGCCCTCGAGAACCCACCCACCCGCGTGCCGGGATTTCCCACGCGCGACGACCTGGTGGAGCAGTACCTCGCCGCGGTACGGCCGGACACGGTGCCCGACATCGACTTCTACATCGCCTACAACTGGTGGAAGATCGCGTGCATCGTCGAGGGTGTCTACACGCGCATGCTGCGTGGCGCGATGGGCGCGAGCGACCGCTCACCGGAATCCTTCGGCGCTCAGGCCGAGCGGCTGGCGGCGCAGGCCTGGCGGTACGCGAGCCGGCTCTGATCAGCCCTCCGTTCCGTCCGGCAACCCCGGAGCGGACCCACACATCGGTAGCAAATGTTTGCTGCCGATAGAGTCGACCCGGACAACACGATCGCCCGGGTCACCGGGCCGTCTCGATTTCGGAGGTAGGTATGGAGTGGTCGGAGCGCCACACCTTGATCATGGAGCAGGCCGCAGCCCTGTTCGCTACGAAGGGTATCGCCGGCACCAAGGTGCGTGACATCGCCGACGGTGTGGGCATCCTCTCCGGCAGTCTGTACCACTACTTTCCGTCCAAGGACGCGATAGCCGAACTGATCGTCACCCGGTATCTCGACGCCCTCGTCGACGAGTACAGGGCGATCCTCGTATCGTCGAACGATCCACGAGAACGCCTCGACGACCTCGTGAAGGCATCGTTCCGGGTCAGCCAGGCGCACCCGCACGCGTCGGAGATCTACCAGAACAACGGCACCTATCTGCGCAAGCTGAAGTCGCACCGCAAGATTCGCGACGCTGCGCGAACCACGAAGGATGCCTGGATGACGGTGATCGAATCCGGCATCGCCTCGGGCGAGTTCCGCTCAGACCTGCCCGCCGAGGTGCTGTACGGCCTCATCCGCGACGCCGTGTGGCTGTCGCTGCGCTGGTTCACCCCCACCCGAGACTTCGGTATCGACCAGCTCGCCGACTCGGTGGTGTCGGTGTTCCTGGAAGGCATTCGAGCGCACCCCTGATCCGCCGGGCTTCCGACGAGCAGCCTCCTCGGCACCGGCGTCCACTCGGCGCCGGTGCCGCATGAGTTGCCGCACAGGCCCGGCGGTACGCGCAGCGGTCGTGAGCGGCCAGGCGTCTACGAAGAGGTGGACGTCCACAGCGACGGCCCTGGACGTCCACCTCACGCTGTTTCTCGGACAAAACGCAGATCAGTTCTTCGACAACCACGCGGTGTCGAAGAACCAGATGTTGTCCGCCGTCCGCTCGACCCCGTGGACGTTGTCGTCCCAGGCGGTGAGCGTCGACATCGGGCCGAGCACAACGTAGGGAATGGTCTCGTTCATTCGCTGCTGTACCTTGCTCAGGACGGCGTTCTTGTCCTCATCGGTGGACGCAGTCTGCACTTCGCGTATCAACTCGTCCATCTGCTCGTCCGCATATCCCTGCGGGTTGTTGCTCGAGTTACTCATCATGCTGCCCTGGAGTCGGAGCAGCGGGGCGTCGTCGAGGAACGCGGAGCCGCTACGAACTATGTCGAAGTCGCGCTCGGCGAACACTCGTCGATTGTTCTCGGCCGCGGCACCAACGGTGTCCAGGCTCACGTCGAATCCGATCGCATTCAGCGACGCCTGCACAGCCAACGCCGCCTGCATCGCGAACTGCTCGGTGGACGTGAGCAGACGGAGCTTGCCGTCGTAACCGTCGGCTTTGGCCTCGTCGAGGAATTCCTTGGCCTTCTTCGGGTCGTACACGATCCCGTCGACAGTGCTGGTCCACCGGGAGTTGGCCGTCAGCAGGTTCGAATCCACGATGCCCAGACCATTGTGCGCACGATCATTGAAGATAACCGGATCGACGCCGTACGCGACCGCCTTGCGCACCCGTAGATCGGCCCCGGGGCGCCCCTCACGCTGATTGATGAGCAAGATCTGGCCGAGGCCTTGAACATCCAGGAATCCTGGATACCCGCGATCGAGAGTGTTCTTGATGACGACCTCGTCGAGGACGATGTGAGCCATGTCGAGTTGCCCGCTCTCGAGCGAGTCGAGCTGGGGCTGTGCGCCGGAGGTCGGCACGAAGCGAAGCCCGTCCAGATGCGGCTTCCCCCCGTAGTAGTCCGCCCGTGCGGTCAGGGCGATTTCCTCGTTGGGTGCGAACTTGGTCAGGGTGAACGGGCCCGCGCCGATGGGGGTGAACGTGCCGCCGGATTCGGAGCTCGGCGCCACAATGTATCCCGGGCCCATCGCCAGCAGCACAGGGAATCGGCTCCATGACCGATCGAGGTTGAACACGACCGTGTGAGGGTCCGGGGTGTCGATGCTGCTCAACACGCTCGAGAAGGTAGTTGCCTGGTCGAAATTCGCGGCCAGGTACCGTTCCATGCTCCACTTCACAGCTGCCGAGTCGACCGCCGTCCCGTCGCTGAACGTGGCGCCGCCCCGCAGTTCGACGGTGAACTGGGTGTAATCGTCGTTGTTCGTCAGCCGTTCCGCGAGCTGAGGCTCGAAACCACCGCTCTCGTAGTCGGACCGGACGAGGGTGTCGTAGATGGCGGCAAGTTCCGTTCCGCCCACCGCACCGTTCGCCCTGGTCTTGGTCGGATCCAGCGCGTTCGGTAACACGTAGGAACCGAAGGTCAGCGTACCCCCGTCCACCGGCTCGCCGGCCTCCTCGAGCCCGAGGAAACCTACCTCCCGATCGGCGGCTCGGGTGTTCCCCACATCTTCCGAGGCCGCAGACGCACATCCGGCGATCGTCATCAGACCGGCCAACCCGACCGCAACCAGCGGCAGGGACCGCCGTCGTCTGTTCAATTTCATATTGCCTACCTTGATGTTTCGAAAGAAGTTCCGCCGACACAATGAAGCGGGGCACCACTATCTGTACACGTACAGATAGATCACAATAATACCGTCTGCCGACCCTCCCCGTAAGCACTTTTCACGGGTTTGTGAATCGAAAGTCGATGTGCAGCAATGTATTTAATCCCCTCAAGCATCGGGATCAGTTTCCCTACGTAGGCACGCCCTATCGCCACACGAAGAAGGATAAATCGCTGCATGGTAATTTCGCCGAAAACCGCTGTGGTGCACGGTATAATCGATGCGGTCGGCAACGAAAATGCTCTACTGAGTCGCTCGCGCGATCCTCTCGAGCTCGCCCGCCTCTTCCCTCGGCCGGGTCGCCTCGACGTCCAGCCGAACGTGGTGGAGCTTGCCGTCGAAAGCGAATCCGCCGACCGGGATCTCGTCGGTGACAGGCGTGCCCCGGCTGACTCCGATGTCGAGGCACTCGTTGAGGCTGAATTGGAACGGCGTGGTCGCCGACATCCGCTGCTTCGCAACCGGAATACCGTCGATCGACAGAGTGAAAACGCCGCCACTACCCGGCCGGCCCCCGTCGTACGCGAAGTCGACGGTGACGTCCTGCACTCCGCTGGAGAGTGTCCGGGGCGACCGGACGTACGTCGAGGATCGCCCGGAGCAGTTGTAGCAGAACACCGGTACCGAATCGACAACGTAGAGCGCGAATCCGCCGAATCGGCCACCGATGCTCATCAGTACACCGTTCGCAAGGTAGTCGCCGATCTCGACTTTCGCCGTAATCGTGTACGAACTACTGAACACCCGCGGGGCCGCCTTCTCGATGATCCCGTCCATGTGGGGATACAGCGTGAGTCCGGTGCGGCCACGCAGCACGTGGGGTGCCCTCGTCTGCGGGTCGAGATTGCGGGTTCTCGTACGATCGTCCAGAGGGAACACCTGGTAGCGACTGCACTCGAGCAGGAACTTCTCCTGCAACTCGGCCAGTTTCTGCGGATACTGTGCCGAAAGGTCCTGCGACTGAGACCAATCGACGGAGGTGTCGTACAGTTCCCACACGTCGTCCGCGTAGTCCGGCGGTGGCGCCATCAGCTCCCACGGCCGCCGATGCATCGCCACCGCGGTCCAGCCGTGGTCGTAGATGCCACGGTTACCGAAGATCTCGAAGTACTGGGTAACGTGCCGATCCGATGCCGTGGCCTCGTCGAACGAGTAGTTCATCGCAACCCCCTCGACCGGTTGTTGCGTTACACCGTCGACCGTCGTCGGGCTGGGGATACCCGCCGCCTCGAGGATGGTCGGGGCTATGTCGACACAGTGGTGCCACTGGTTCCGAACCTCACCTTGGGCTTGGATCCCGTTGGGCCAGTGGATTACCAGTCCGTTCCTCGTGCCACCGTAGTGCGACGCGACCTGCTTGGCCCACTGGTACGGCGTATCGAGAGCGACCGCCCAGCCTGCCGGATAGTGGGCGTAGCTGTGCTCGGTACCGATCTCGTCGAGGCGCTCGAAGATCTCCTCGGGAGACTGCGGAAATCCGCTGAGCGTCGCGAGGTAGTTGAACGACCCGTCGAGACCGCCCTCCGTCGAGGCACCGTTGTCACCGATCATGTAGACGACCAGTGTGTCGTCGAGCACGCCCCGGTCCTCGAGATAGCCGATCATACGTCCGACCTGGTCGTCGGTGTGCTCCAGGAACGCCGCGTAAGTCTCCATCAACCGCGCCGCGACGACTCGTTGCACGTCGGTCAGTTCGTCCCAGTGCGGAATCCCGGGAGTCCACGGCGCCAACACCGTGTCGGCTCCGACCACGCCGAGTTCCTTCTGTCGCGCCAGCGTGGTCTCGCGCAGCGCGTCCCAACCCTGATCGAACTCGCCCCGGTACTTGCCCTGGTACGAATCCGGGATCTGCAGCGGTGCATGGACCGCACCGAACGGCAGGTAGCAGAACCAGGGCTTGTCCGGGTCCATGGCGTCGACGCCCTCGATCCACTGGATCGCCTGGTCCACCAGGTCCTCGGAGAGGTGGTAGCCCTCGGCCGCCGTCCGGGGCGGATCGACCATGGTGAAGCCGTCGTGGAGCACCGGCGCAAACTGGTCCGCCTCTGCCCCCAGAAATCCGTAGAACTTGTCGAAGCCCTCACGCAGCGGCCAGTGATCGAACGGGCCGGCCGCCGTGCTCTCCCACGGCGGTGTCTGGTGCATCTTCCCAAAGGCAGCGGTTGCATAGCCGTTGCCCTGTAGCACCCGCGCGACGGTGGCCGCGCTCGCAGGGCGCATGCCGTTGTAGCCCGGCGAAGATGTCGAGATCTCGGCGATGTTTCCCATCCCGACGCTGTGGTGATTGCGGCCGGTCAACGTAGCGGCACGCGTCGGCGAGCACAGTGCAGTGGTATGGAACCTGCTGTACTTCAACCCGTTCGACGCCAGCCGGTCTGCCGTCGAGGTCCGGCACGGTCCACCGAATGTGGATGCCGCACCGAAGCCCACGTCGTCGAGCATCACCAGGAGAACGTTCGGTGCTCCTGCCGGCGGCCGGACCGGGGGCACCTGACGGAACTTCTCCGACTGATCTTCGATGTAGACCGCAGGCGACGGCTGCGGAACCTCGGAGACGATGGGAATCGAGTGACGGTTGATTGTCATATATGAAGTCCTCTCGCGAATTTCGTTACTCGAGCATTCCTAGATGACGCACGTCGAAGACTCCCCGATTCGTCCACGGCATGTCGTCGGCACCGATCACCTTCACGGTCGCGACGGTCGCGTTGGTCTGGTTGCAGATCGGAACGAACATCGCTTCCTGCAACGTCAGATCCCAGATCCGGGTGTAGAGCGGGGCCCGCTCCGCCTGTGACAGGGTCGGATTCGCGGCCTTCGCGGCCAGTTCCCCGATCTGGGGGCTGCCGTTCGCGAGGTCGTAGGCTCCGGTGACGAAGGTGCTCACGGTCTCGGCCGGGTCGACTTTGGCACCGAACGTATTCGCAACGTTCGTCTGGAAGTCGCCGGCGATGTAGCGGGGCTCGGTCTGTGTGTTCGGAACCGGATCGAGTTCGGCCTCGATACCCACTTCCGAGAGTGCCGACTGGATAACGTTCGCGGGCTTCTCCGCGTTGGTACCGGCCGCGAACGTCAATGTGACCTTCGCGCCGCCGACAGCCTGCACCAGGCTCTTCGCCTTCTCCGGGTCGAACGGGTACGGATACCGGTACGACTCGTCCGATGCCCAGTCGCCGACCGGATGCAACTGCCGGGTCGGGGTGCACGTTCCCGAGAACAGCGCGCTGATCGCGTCGGGGTCGATCGCCGATGCCACCGCCTGCCGGACCTGGGGCACCGCGAGGTCACCCTGCGGTCGCATGTACAGACCGAGCACGTTCCGGAACGGCACTTCGGTGACGGCGAAAGCACCGTTCCTCGACAGGGCCTCGGCCTCGACGACTTCGTTGGCGGAGCTCACCCAGCTCAGATCCGTTGCTCCGGTCTTCACCCCGTTCAGCCGGGTGGTGGCATCGGGGATCCACGTGAATTCGATGCCGGCGAGTTTGCCGGCTTCCGGATCCCAGTTGGTTTCCTCCGCACGTACCAGTGAGACCGATTCCTGGGGAACGTACTTCGTCACGAGGTAGGCACCCGAGCCACTGCGTCCCGGATCGTTTCGCAGATCGGCCCCGGCCTCGATCGCCTGCGGCGATATCATCATCCCCGCGTTGGCGCTGAACAGGCCGGGCAACTCCACTCCGGTGCCGGGGGCCAGTTGCAGACGCACGAGATTATCGTCCACGACATCCACTGCAGTGATGCCCTGTAGCGCGCCGGCGACCGTGCTGCCGTCGAGTGTCTGTCCACGCCGGATGTTCGCGGCCACCGCCGCGGCGTCGAACCGGGCACCGTCGTGGAACGTCACGCCCTCTCGGAGACGCAACTCCAGGTACGAACCGTCCGGTGCGAACTCCCACGACTCCGCCAGGCCGGGGGCCAGCTGGCCCTGTCCGTCGATCACGGTCAGCCGGTCGAATATCGGCGTCAGATAGCTTGTCTCGCCGAACGTTCGCTGCAGATGTGGATCGAGACTTCCTGTCGGAACCGGCGAGGTGACCCGGAGGACGGCGGTGCGGTCGATGTCCCCCGACGCAGTCGGAACGGTCGAGGCACCGCCGCCCCCACCGCAGGCTGCGAGCAGCAGCCCGACCCCGAAAAGTCCCGCCGCGACACCGAGTCTCGGCGCCCGTCTCACTGTGTGCACTGTCGATCCCCTCGATAGGTGCGGTCTGCGACGCTCTCACCGGGACGGTTTACACCGGTTCGTCACCGTCGATCACGACCCGGTGCATCCGGCGTCGACTGGCATAGTCGGCCACCGCATAGTGCTGCGTACACCTGTTGTCCCACAGGGCGATGGAACCGGGCTCCCACCGGAAACGAACCTGGAAGTCCGGCGACCGGACGTGGTCGGTCAGCATCGGGAGCAGCGCATCGTTCTCGCGGTCGGTGAGGCCCTCGATCCTGGTGGTGAAGATCTTGTTGACGAACAGGGCCTTGCGACCGGTCACCGGATGGGTCCGGACGACGGGGTGAGAAGTCGGCTGGAAGTCCGCGTTCACGGCATTTCGTGCGTGCGAGACCGAGTTCGACGAGTCGTGCACAGCAGTCATCCCGTCGAGAAGTCGCTGCATACGGGACGAGAGCGCGTCGTAGGCCGCGTACATCGACGCCCACAACGTGTCACCGCCGACATCGGGCAGGATCACCGCGCGCAGCATCGATCCGAGGGGTGGTCGGGCGAGGAAGGTGGCGTCGGAATGCCAGATGTCCGAGTTCGCCGTCTTGGGCTTGGTCGGATCGATGTCGATCGCATGCACTTCCGGCACCGACTCGGATACCGGCGACAGAAACGCGAATCGTTGCAACGGGCCGAAGTGTACGGCGAAATCACGGTGCGCCACATCGTCGATGTGCTGATCTCGAAAGAAGAGCACCTGGTGCTCGTGGAAGAGGTCTCGGATCTCTTTCACCACGTCGGCATCCAGCGGCCGTGACAGATCGATGCCGGCCACTTCGGCGCCGAGCGCGTGGGCCAGCCGTTGCACGTGCAGTTCGGATGTCGACATCGCGAACCCCCTTCTAAGGCAGAATGTCTTAACGGAGATTAGGGGCGGGCCCCGCCCTCGTCAAGCATTGAGACATGGTCGGGCACAATGGGTCACATGTCCGAGGATGCTCGCACGAAGATTCTGCTCGCCGCCGAACAACTGTTCGCCGAGCGTGGCGTCGAGCATGTGTCCATGCGCCAGATCGGCGAACGTGCCGGTCAGCGGAACAACTCGGCAGTCCAGTACCACTTCGGAAACAAGAGCGGACTCATCCAGGCGCTCTACGACCTACGGCTACTGCCCCTCAATGCCGAACGGCACCGCATACTCGAGGAACTCGACGCGCCCGGCCCCCTGGAACTCGCACACGCCTACGTCCGGCCGCTGGCTGCCGCCGTCGTCGCCGGCGGCGGCTCGTCGTGCTACGCCCGCTTCCTCGATCGCTACCTCGGGCGGGGCCGCGATTTCGAACCGTTCGACGACCGACACGGGAGCGGGTCGCGGGAAGTGGTGCGGCAGATGTCGGAGCTGCTCACGGATGTGGATGCCGGCACCCGCGAGGAACGACTACGGATGGTCCAGGTACTCACCATCCGCACCCTCGCCGACCTCGAATACCGCCTGGAAACCGGCCAGGCCGATGCTGCCGCCGCCGACCTGACCGTCACCGCACTCGTCGACGCCATTGCCGATCTACTCGAATCGCCTGGTCACGCCCGGAAATGACCTTCGGCGACACGAGCGGTCAGAGGTAGACGTCCCGCTGAGTGGGTCGTGGCCACAGATTCCTTCCGGACCCAGCAAACGATTGATACGCTCCCTCGCATCGATCGGCCCGACACCCACTTCTCCAACACGACGTTGACGCACGGGTAATCAATACATCTGTCTATCAACATCTTTCGTCGACATCATCATCACGGTCGCATGCATGAACGCGGCGACACGACCGCACCCGACTCCCCCACTCAGGCAGCGCAAACACCTCCGCACAGATGGGAACCTTTCCGACATGGCTGGTTTCATTCCATCGACACCCGGTCAGAAATCCTCGGATACCGAGAACCGGTCCAAGAAACAATCGATCCTCATCATCGTGCTGGTCGCGCTGATGACCGAGATCGTCGCCTTCGAATTCACCCTCGTCAGCCCCGGCCTCACCGACATGGCCGTCGACTTCCAGACCACGCGCATCACCCTGGTGATGACGATTCCGCTCCTCGTCGGAGGTGTCGTCGTCCCCATCGTCGGCAAACTCGCCGACGTCTACGGCAAGAAGAAGGTCCTGCTGTCGGCAGGCGCCACCTTCCTCGTCGGCACGGTGTTGTGTGCCACCGTCGCCTCGTATCCGCTGTTCCTCGTCGGCCGCGGCCTGCAGGCGTGCGGTCTCGCGTCTTCGGTGGTGTGCTACGGACTGATCCGGGACCTCATCCCGTCACGCTGGGTGCCGCTCGGCGTCGGCGGTATCGGTGTCGGCATCGGCGCGTCCGCACTCATCGGCCCCATCCTCGGCGGATGGCTCATCGACACGTTCGGATTCCGCAGCGCCTTCTGGTTCCTGTTCGCCTACTCGGCCGCCGTCATCATCGCGATCGCCCTCCTCGTCCCCGAAACGACCGTCCGCATCGCCCACCGCGTCGACTACCTCGGTGCGCTCCTACTCGGCCTCGGTGCCAGCGCCCTCATCCTCGGCGCGAACAACGAGGATCTCCGGACCGTCTCCTTCGTCACCGGCATCGCACTGATCGTGATCTTCGTCCTCGCCGAACGACGCATCGCCCAACCACTGATCTCCATGTCGCTGCTCGCCCGGCCGGGAGTGTGGATGACCCTCGCGATCGCCGCCGCTTACGGCGTCCTCAACGGAGCGAACGGCGCCCTCCTGCCCCAGATGCTGCGGGCACCGTCGATCCCCGGCAACGACCAATCCGGGCTGGGACTGTCCGCACTGGGATACGCCGTGCAGTTCGGACTGCCCCAGGGACTCGCGGCCGCCGCCTGCGGCCTGCTCGCCGGATGGGTCGCACGACAGCACTCACCGCGACTGGCGATGCTCATCGGCATGAGCGGCGCATTCATCGGATCACTGCTCGTCGCATTCGGACTCGTCGACACGACCGGAGCCACGATCCTCCTGGGCTTCTTCATGGGTGTCGCGAACGGCTTCTTCTACGCGTCGAGCCAGAACCTGCTCATCGAAGCGGTCCCCGCCGACACCCAGGCCGTCACGGGATCGATGAAGTTCACGTCCGAACAGGTCGCCGGAGCACTCTCGAGCGCCTTCCTCGGCGTCATCATCGGCAACTACGTACTCATGATCAACCCGACCACCGGACAACCGATTCCGTCGATGCAGGGCTACCACTACTCGTACTTCATCTGCGCCGCAGCAATCGTCGTCGCCATCGCCGTCACCCTCGCCATGAAACACGGCCGCACCCCCGCCACCGGCGGACTCGCATCCGGCCAGAAATTCGACACCCCCGAGACACCGGCCGTGCCGACGCGCTAGACGGTTGCGCCACCGTGCGCCTTTCCGGTAACGACAGCTACCGGAAAGGCGCACCGGTGCGGAGCGCCTACGCTGAACGGCATGTCGGAACTCCCCAAACCCACCTTCGGGCAGTACGTCGGCTACCAGTTCGGCCGGACGTTGCCGGACTCGCTGCAGGACTGGGTCCGCCGGGACCTGGTGGGGCCGGGCGCGTCGGTGCGGTATCTGATCCGGTTCACGGTCCCGGTCGTCCCGTTGTTGCTGTTGTTCCTGCTGATTCCCGGTCCGGTGTGGGTGCCGTTGGCGATGATGGCACTGCTGTTCCTGCCGTTGGTGTACTTCGCAGTGGCCTTGATGCAGGTGTATCGCCGGCATCGACTGCACAGTCACGGTCTCGATCCGGATCTGGTCGCGGAGAAGGCGCAGCGTCGGGCCGACCGGGTCCGCGACGACTACGAACGCCGCCACGGGCGCGCCTAAGTTACCCGTCGGTCAACTATCGTGGTCGGGCTAACCGACGACAGGAGGCAATCATGAGCGACCCCGTGGCGACCGCCGATCTGGCCGACGAGATCGGCCCGGACATCCGCAGCTGCGACACCCAGTTCATCCAGTTCGGCGCCCGGCCCGCATTCTCCGGCCCGATCACCACCGTCAAGTGCTTCCAGGACAATCTGCTGGTCAAGCAGACCCTCAGCGAGCCCGGCAACGGTGGCGTCCTCGTCGTCGACGGCGACGCGAGCGTGCACACCGCCCTCGTCGGCGACATCATCGCCGGCCGCGGTGTCTCCAACGGCTGGGCCGGCGTCATCGTCAACGGTGCCGTCCGCGACTCCGCGATCCTGCGCACCCTCGACATCGGTATCAAGGCGCTCGGCACCAACCCCCGCAAGAGCACGCAGACCGGGTCCGGGGAGAAGAACGTGCCCGTCTCCTTCGGTGGTGTCACGTTCAACCCCGGCGAAACCGTCTACAGCGACGACGACGGCGTCGTGGTGCGTTAGACGTTTCGCGCTTGTGCGCCTTTTCGGTGGTAGTTGCCACCGAAAAGGCGCGCGGGCGACGAAGCCGCCTATTCCTGTACCACCCGGGCCTTCGCGCCGCCGATTTCGACGATGTCGCCGGCCCGTAGTTGGCGTCCTCGGCGGGTGTCCGTTTCGCCGTTGACGGTCACCAGTCCGTCGGCGATGACTTCTTTCGCCTCGGCACCGGATTCGATGAGGTTGGCGAGCTTGAGGAACTGACCCAGTCGGATCGACTCGTCACGGATGGGGACTTCGTCCACGAATTCAGACATGACGTCATCTTCCTCCATCCGAATCCGGCCCGGACGCCGCACACTGGGGTGACACAGGATGCGGGGAAGGGACGGCGATGGTCACGAGTACCGGGAGATCGGCGGGAGCGGTCGGCGAGCCCAGTCCCCACGAGGTACCGGCACGGGCGAAACGCGGGCGACTGTCGGAGGTTCCGCACATTGCGGGACTGATTCTCGGTGTGTTCTCGGTGCTGGTGTTGTTGTGGAGCCTGTCTCCGACGCTGCGGTATCTCGTCCACACTCCACGCATCTATGTCGCGCACTACTATTTCGACGCACCGGATACGAGCCTGTCGTGGGCGTTGGTGCTCGCGCTGGTTGCGGCGGCGCTCGCGAGCCGGAAACGGATCGCGTGGTGGCTGCTGACCCTGTACCTGGTCCTCTTCGCGGTCGACAATGCGGTCGAGGCGATCGTGGACAGAAATGCCAGTGCCGCAGTTGCTTTCGTCGTCCACATCGTGGTGGTGGGAATTCTGGTGGCGTCCCGCGGCGAGTTCTACACCCGGGTACGGCGCGGTGCCGGGTGGAAGGCGCTCGGGGTGCTCGTCGCAGGCCTGGCGGTCGGCACGCTGCTCGGTTGGGGCCTGGTGGAGCTGTTCCCGGGATCGTTGCCGTCCGGGCAGCGTTTCTTCTGGGCCCTCAACCGGGTCACGGCCCTCGTCGTCATCGAGAACGAACAGTTCGACGGGCATCCGCACGCGTTCGTCAACACGCTCCTGGGCCTGTTCGGTGCCCTCGCACTGCTGGCCTCGGTGATCACCCTGTTCCGGTCGCAGCGGGCGTCGAACGCGTTGACGGGCAGCGACGAGTCCGCTCTGCGCGGCCTGCTCGACGACTTCGGGGCCGGCGACTCCCTCGGCTACTTCGCGACCCGCCGCGACAAGGCGGTCGTGTTCGCGCCGAGCGGCAAGGCCGCCGTGACGTACCGCGTCGAGGTCGGGGTGTGCCTGGCCAGCGGTGACCCGATCGGCAACCCGGAGGCGTGGCCGCACGCGATCGACGCCTGGCTGGCGCTGTGCTCGAAGTACGGGTGGGCGCCCGCCGTGATGGGGGCGAGCGAAACCGGTGCCACCGCCTACGCCCGGGCCGGACTGTCGGTGCTGCAACTCGGTGACGAGGCGATCCTCGACACCCACGACTTCACGCTCGGCGGCCGCGAGATGCGGCAGGTCCGGCAGGCCGTCAACCGGGTCCGCAAGCAGGGGGTGACGGTCCGGATGCGACGGCACCGCGACCTCACCGACCAGGAGATGGCCGACGCGATCACCCGCGCCGACAGCTGGCGCGACACCGAGACCGAACGCGGATTCTCGATGGCCCTCGGCCGGCTCGGCGACGGACTCGACGGCGACTGTCTGCTCGTCGAAGCGGTCGGGCCGGACGGCGACGTGCTGGGCATGCTGTCGTTCGTGCCGTGGGGCCGGAACGGCGTGTCCCTCGACCTGATGCGCCGCAACCCGCACGCCCCCAACGGCATCGTCGAACTGATGGTCGCCGAGCTGGCGATGCGCGCCGACGAGGTCGGTGTCGTCCGGATCTCGTTGAACTTCGCGGTGTTCCGGTCCACGTTCGAGGAGGGTGCCCGTATCGGTGCCGGACCGGTGCTGCGGATGTGGCGGGGCCTGCTGCTGTTCTTCTCCCGCTGGTGGCAGCTCGAGGCGCTGTACCGGTCCAACGTGAAGTATCAGCCGGAGTGGGCGCCGCGCTACCTGTGCTTCGACGACAACCGGCATCTGCCCCGCGTCGGTATCGCGTCGGCCGTCGCCGAGGGCTTCCTGACACTGCCGTCGTTCCGGCGTCCCGCGAACGCCCCCACCCACACCGGACGGCACACCGCCGTCCCCGACGCGGTGGCCGGCACCGGACTCCTGCACGACGACGGCAGCGCCCCCCGCGGCGTCTCCCCCACCGCCGGTTCGGCTCCGTCCGCGGCGGTCGAGTCCGGTGGTCCGCGGCGGCCCGAGCAGGTACGGGTACGGATGGACAAGCTGGCCCGGCTCACCGACGCGGGCGTCGACGCCTATCCGGTGGCGGTACCGCCGACGCACACGGTGGCCGCGGCGTCGGCGTCGGAGGGCGCACAGGTCCGGGTGGCCGGACGGCTGCTGCGGATCCGCACGTACGGCGGTGTCGCGTTCGCGGTGCTGCGGGACTGGTCGGGCGACATCCAGATCCTCATCGACCGCGCCGCCGTCGGGGACCGGCTCGACGAGTTCGCCGCCGACTTCGACCTCGGCGACCTGATCGAGGTCACCGGCACGGTGGGCCGCAGCCGAAAGGGCGAGTTGTCGCTGCTGGCGGCCGAATGGCGGATGACCGGCAAGTGCCTGCACCCGCTGCCCGACAAGTGGAAGGGCCTCACCGACGCCGAGACGAAGGTGCGGCAGCGGTACGTCGATCTCGCGATCGACCCGGAGGCCCGGCGCCTCCTCGCGGCCCGCACCGCGATCGTGAAGTCGTTGCGCGACACCCTGTCCGGCCGCGACTACCTCGAGGTGGAGACGCCGATCCTGCAGCGCGTCCACGGTGGTGCGAACGCGGCCCCGTTCGTCACCCACATCAACACCTACGACCTGGACCTGTACCTGCGGATCGCCCCGGAGTTGTTCCTCAAACGGCTGTGCGTGGCCGGCATGGAGAAGGTGTTCGAGATCGGACGGGTGTTCCGCAACGAGGGTGTCGACTTCAAGCACAACCCCGAGTTCACGATCCTCGAGGCGTACGAGGCGCACAGTGACTACGGGCAGATGATGGTGCTGTGTCGGGAGCTGATCCAGAACGCGGCGATCGCCGCGCACGGCACCGCGACGATCATGCGGCCAGGTCCGGCCGGCGAACTCGTGGCCGTCGACATCTCCGGCGAGTGGCCCGTCAAGACGATGCACGGCGCGGTCGCCGAGGCCCTCGACGTGGAGGTGACCCCCGAAACACCGCTCGGCGAACTACGGAAACTGTGCGACGACAACGGGATCGAGTACCAGAAGAACTGGGATGCCGGCGCGGTCGCACAGGAGCTGTACGAGCATCTCGTGGAAGGGCAGACCGAGTTCCCGACGTTCTACACCAACTTTCCGACGTCGATGTCGCCGCTGACCCGGCCGCACCCCACCATCCCCGGGGTGGCCGCGAAGTGGGATCTGGTGGCGTGGGGCATGGAACTGGGCACCGCGTACAGCGAACTGACCGATCCGATCGACCAGCGTCGGCGGCTCACCGAGCAGTCGCTGCTCGCGGCCGGCGGCGACGCCGAGGCGATGGAACTCGACGAGGACTTCCTGCAGGCCCTCGAGCACGCCATGCCACCCACCGGTGGTCTCGGTATGGGCGTGGACCGTGTCGTCATGCTCGTCACCGGCGGCAGCATCCGCGAATCGCTGGCGTTCCCGTTCGCGAAACCGCGCAACTGACATGCCGGTACGCCGGTACACCGTCGCCGCCCTGCTGATCGCGGGCGCACTGCTGTACTCGTCGTGGCTGCTGGCGTTCGTGCTGACCCCGCACGCGAACCCGTTCGAGGGGTTCGCGAGCCAGCTCGCCGCGACCGACCAGCAGTACGGGATCGTCTACCGCACCGGCGACCTGCTCACCGGCATCGTGCTGGTCGCGGCGGCCGGGCTGGGACTGGCGTTCACGCCACGGCGGCTGCTCACCACCGTCGGCTGGCTCTCGCTCGGCGTGTTCGGCGCCGGCACGATCGCCGATTCCCGTCTACCGCTGCGGTGTTCGACGGCAGCATGTGAGGCGACGCAGGTTCCGCTCACGCATCAGTGGCACGCGCTGACGAGCACCGTGTCGGTGACGGCCGCGGTGGTGTCGGCGGTCGCGTTCATCGTCGCGATCGTCGTCCACCGCGCACCGCGGGCGATGTGGTGGTGCGGCCTGGCCGTCGTCGTGCTGTTCCTGATCGGCACCCTGTGGATGCTGGTCGGCGTCGACGACACCTCCGGCGGCCACGCGTGGCTCGGGTTCGCGCAGCGCGTCGAACTGCTGTCGATGAGCGGATGGATGGTGCTCGTCGCCGCCACCCTCCTCGACGGCCGGGCGTGGCGGGACGTGCACGGGGCACCCGGTTCCACCTGAACCGGACCCGGACCGTTTCGCTGTCGGCGGATCTGCTCACAGCAGCGCGCCGTTGTCCGGAGACGCCGGGCGGCACAGGGTGAGGTCATGTCCGAGAACACGATCGACCCCACCGCGGTCCTGGACCGTGACCTCAACCAGCGCCTGTTCGCGCAGCGCATGATCCTGCTGGGCGATGCCCTCGAGCAGGCCAACACCAACCGCATCTGCACGGCCCTGCTCGTCCTGGCCACCGAGGACCCGGACTCGGACATCGCCCTGGTGATCAACTCGCCGGGCGGTTCCGTACCCGGGATGCTGGCGATCCGCGACTGCATGCGTGCCGTGCCCAACGACGTCGCGACCGTCAACCTCGGCATGGCGTACAGCGCAGGCCAGTTCCTGCTGTCCGCCGGCACCCCAGGTAAACGGGTGGCGCTTCCCCACGCGAAAGTACTGCTGCACCAGGGGTCCGGCGGCGTCAGTGGTTCGGCGCCGGACGTCGCGATCCAGGCGGACCAGATCCGGCACACCCGGGACACCGTTCTCGCCTGCATCGCCGAGGACACCGGGCGGACCGTCGAGCAGATCACGCGGGACTCGGTACGGGACCGCTGGTTCACCGCGGGCGAGGCCCTCGACTACGGGTTCGTCGATCGCGTCGTGACCTCTCTCGACGACGTCGTTCCACGTCCGCTGCCCCGTTCGTTCGGGCTGGGGGTGGCCCGGTGAGCACCTACACGATTCCCTATGTGACGCTGTCGACGTCGTCGGGCGAACGCACCGTCGACATCTACAGCCGACTGCTCGCCGAACGGATCGTCTACCTCGGCACCGCGGTCGACGAGGGTGTCGCGAACGCGATCATCGCGCAACTGCTCCACCTGGAGAGCGACAGCCCCGACCGGTCGATCTCGCTGTACATCAACTCGCCGGGTGGTGCCGTCCCGGCCGTCCTCGCCGTGTACGACGCGATGCAGTTCGTGCAGTCCCCGATCGAGACCACCTGTGTCGGCGAGGCCGTCGGCAGCGCAGCCCTGCTGCTCGCCGGCGGCACCGCGGGCCGACGGTCGATTCTGCGCCACGGGCGCGTCGTGCTCCACCCGCCGATCACCGAGGGCGGCCGCGCCGCCATCCCCGACCTCGTTCTCGAGGCGGAGGAGACCGAACGCATCCGCGGACTGCAGGAGCAGATCCTCGCCGACCGCACCGGCCGTGCCCCCGAACAGGTACGCCTCGATCTGGAACGACAGCTGGTTCTCACACCCGCCGCCGCGATCGACTACGGCATCGTCGACACGGTCGTCGAGAACCGGTCTCCGGTGTGAGGTTCGGTCACGCAGCCAGGCAGACAGGTCCCGACGGTGTCCGGCGAGCATCGACGGGACGCGGGGCGATCGGACGGACCGGCGCGATCCGGTAGGCGCGTCGCGCCAAACCTCCGACGGTCGTCTCCAACGCTCCGGCGACAGCGGCCAGCAACTCGGACGACGGATCCTTCACGCCACGTTCGATTTCCGACAAGTACTGGGGCGACACCCCGGCACGCTCGGCGACGTCGGACAGTCGTTCACCTCGATCGGTACGAATCCGTCTGATCTGCTCGCCGACGACGTCGCGCCACAGCCGATCCGGCTCGTCTGGGGTCGCCGACGTCTCTGGGACGGCTGCGTTCATCCGACGGAAGTTCACCTGGACGGCCATGACCGTAGGCTACCCGCGGCCGACGCGTTCCGGCTCGCACTTCGACCACGACGTCGAGGGCCGACGACGAGACGAGGGGACGAACGGAGAGGGACGGCACAAACCGCCCCTCTCGTGTCGGGGCGACGATCAGGACACAGGGCGCAGTGGATGGATTCCCGGGGCCGCGGCGAGGTGGGATCCGAACGCACCGGCGGCCTCGCGCATGTGATCCGATTTCATGTGGGCGTCGAGCGCGTGCTGGTCCTGCCACACCTCGACGACGACGAACGTCCCTGGGGCCGAAGCAGATTCGTACAGGTCGTAGGAGACGCACCCGTCCTCCTTGCGGCTGGCCTCGGCGAGGGCGGCGAGAGCGGTGCGCACCGTGTTCTCGGAACCGGACTTGGCCGGCAGGGTGGCTACGACATGCAGGTTCGACATCGACTTCCTCTTCTGTGAGTGCCGCCACAGTGCACGGCGACCCCGACGGTACCTCGGACCCGGTCCCGCATGCCGTAATTGCAGTGCAGCCGGATCTGCTCCGTTCCGGGCCGACGACACCACCCTGTCGGATACAGTCCTGTATCGAATCGACCGGCGTGCCGAACGAAGGGGATGACCAGCAGCGATGCCCACCGTCAGCCCGCGTCGCGCCGAGACCCGCCGTCGTCTCCTCGACGCCGCCGGCACGGCGTTCGCCGAGGAAGGCTTCGGACGCTCCAGCGTCGAGCAGGTGTGTGAACGTGCCGGATTCACCCGCGGCGCGTTCTACTCGAACTTCACCTCGCTCGACGAACTCTTCCTCGCCCTGTGGGAGCAGCGGTCGGCCGCCATGCTCGACGCCATCCGCACCGCCCTCACCGATCCGTCCGGTCCGGCCCCCGCCAGTGTCGAGGACGCCGTCGACCGGGTCCTCGCCGCAATCCCCGTCGACGACGCCTGGTACCGGATCACCGCCGAATTCACCGCGCACGCGCTGCGCAACCCCGCACTCAAACGGGTCGTGGCGGCACGCGAGGAGGCGATCCTCCACACGATCCTGCCGATCGTCGAGGACGCCCTCGCCGCCACCGGACGCCGCGTCACCGACCGCACGGCTCTCGGCCACGCACTCGTCGCGATCCACGACGGCACCACCGTCCAGATCCTCCTCGAACCCGGAAACGAGACGGTCCGGCAGGCACGTCGACGCCTGTTCGTCACCGTGATCGACAACTACAGCGCCGCAACGGACAGGAGATAAGTTGTGACGGAACAAGCCGACGTCATCGTCGTCGGAGCAGGACTGGCGGGTCTGGTCGCGACCCACGAACTCGTGAAGGCCGGACGACGCGTCCTCGTCGTCGACCAGGAGAATGCGGAAAACCTGGGCGGACAAGCCTTCTGGTCGCTCGGCGGCCTGTTCCTCGTCGACAGTCCCGAGCAGCGGCGCATGGGCATCAAGGATTCCCGGGACCTCGCACTGCAGGACTGGCTGGGCAGCGCCGGCTTCGACCGTGATCGCGAGGACCACTGGCCCCGGCAGTGGGCCGAGGCCTACGTCGACTTCGCGGCCGGCGAGAAACGCGCCTACCTGCACGACCTGGGTCTGCGGGTGATGCCGAACGTCGGCTGGGCCGAACGCGGCGGCGGACTGGCCACCGGGCACGGCAACTCGGTGCCCCGCTTCCACATCACGTGGGGCACCGGCCCCGAGGTGGTGCGGGTGTTCCGGGAACCCGTGCTCGACGCCGCAGCGCGCGGGCAGGTCACCTTCCGCCACCGGCACCGGGTGGACGAGCTGATCGTCGAGGGCGGCGCCGCCGTCGGTGTACGCGGCACCGTGCTCGAGCCGTCCACCGAACCCCGCGGCGTGAAGTCGTCCCGCACGCCCGCAGGCGAATTCGAGCTGCGCGCCCAGGCCGTGATCGTCACCTCCGGCGGCATCGGCGGCAATCCCGACCTGGTGAAGAAGAACTGGCCCGTCGACCGGCTCGGCCGCGTCCCCGAACGAATGATCACCGGGGTGCCCGCGCACGTCGACGGCCGGATGCTCGAGATCACCGAGTCCGCGGGCGGCAACATCGTCAACCGGGACCGCATGTGGCACTACACCGAGGGCGTCGTCAACTGGGATCCGATCTGGCCCGACCACGCCATCCGGATCATCCCCGGCCCGTCGTCGCTGTGGCTCGACGCCACCGGCAAGCGCCTGCCGGTCCCGCTGTTCCCCGGCTTCGACACCCTCGCCACGCTGAAACACATCCTCGGTACCGGACACGACCACACGTGGTTCGTCCTCACCCAGTCCATCATCGAGAAGGAGTTCGCGCTGTCGGGCTCCGAACAGAACCCCGACCTCACCGGCAAGGACATGAAACTCCTTCTCGGACGAGTGAAGAAGGGGGCACCCGGACCGGTCGAGGCGTTCAAGCGCAAGGGCGTGGACTTCGTGGTCCGCGACAACCTGCGCGACCTGGTGGACGATATGAACGCCCTGACCCCGGATGCGCCGCTCGCATACGAGCAGGTCGAGCGTGAGGTGATCGCCCGCGACCGCGAAATGGACAACACCTTCTCCAAGGACATGCAGGTGATGGCGATCCGCAACGCCCGAACCTACCTACCCGACAAGGCGATCCGTGTCGCCAAACCGCATCGCCTGCTCGACCCCGACCACGGGCCGCTCATCGCGGTCCGGTTGAACCTGCTCACCCGCAAGACCCTCGGCGGCCTCGAGACCGACCTGGACTCGCAGGTGATCCGCCCCGACGGCAGCGTCTTCGACGGCCTGTACGCCGCCGGTGAGGTCGCCGGATTCGGTGGCGGCGGCGTCCACGGGTACAACGCGCTCGAGGGCACGTTCCTCGGCGGCTGCATCTTCTCCGGCCGCGCCGCCGGCCGGGCACTGGGACGGAGCCTCCGATGACCCGCACCGCACTCGTGACCGGCGCATCGTCCGGTATCGGCCGCGAGGTGGCCCGGGCGCTCGTCGCACGCGGCTACCGGGTGATCGGGACATCCCGCACCCCGTCTGCGCTGCAGGAGGATTCCCGCGTTCCGGGTGTCGAATACGTGCCCCTCGATCTCGAGGACCGGGCGAGTATCGAGGCGTGTGCCCGGACCGTCGGAGACGTGGACGTACTCGTCAACAATGCCGGGGAGAGCCAGATGGGGCCGCTCGAGGAACTACCGCAGGACGCGATCGACCGACTGTTCCAGGTGAACGTCCTGGGCGCGATCCAGCTGACGCAGCTGCTGCTGCCCGGGATGCGGAGCCGCGGCTACGGCCGCGTCGTGATGGTGGGGTCGATGCTCGCGAGTTTCCCGCTCGCATTCCGCTCGTCGTACGTCGCCACCAAATGTGCGCTGAAAGGGTTCGCCACCGCCGCCCGCCGGGAACTGAGCCCGTTCGGGGTGTGGCTCACCACCGTCGAACCCGGCACCATCGCCACCGGCATCGGCGACCGCCGCAGCCGGTACATCGACGCCGGCTCCCCCTACTCGGGCGACTACGAGACGGTGTCGAAGGCGATGTCGCGCAACGAGGGCCGTGGTATCAGTGCAGAGAAGGTGGCCGAACTGGTGGTGACCGCGATCGAGGCGGACAAACCGAAACCGCTGTACGCGCGCGGCAACATGGCGCCGCTGGTGTTCACCGTCCGCAGGCTCGTACCGCGCGCCGTCACCGAGAAGATGACGGCCCGCTTCCACGGGCTGAGATGAGACCGCCCCGGGTGCCGCATCGGCACCCGGGGCGGAACTCTGCCCGTATCAGGCCATCGACCGCAACCAGTTCGACAGCCACGACGTGGCCGTGTTGCCGTAGGGGTCGACGACGTAGTTCGCGTAGTCCTGGTGCGCCTGCGAACGATAGAACGCGTCGAGCTTCTTCGCCCGATCCTCGGTGGCCGTGTCGGACGACTCGGCCTGCAACGTCGGCATACCGCCGGCGGCCATGAGGTCCTGCACGATCGAGACGGCTTCCTGCACGTAGCGTCCGGACTGCTGGGCCTGCGGCGACGAGTTCTGCGCCAGGAACCCGGCGAGCCGGGTGACGAAATCGTCCTTGGGTGTGGAGCAGTACAGATCGCCGACGACACAGAACGTGCGCGTCTGCGGCGTCACCCATCCGAAACCGCCGACGCGGGGACCCCCGGCACCGTTGCCGACGACCGGCGGGCCGACCAGAATGTCGGTCTCGGACCGGCGCGGATCGGACAGCAGACCGACCGCGGCGAGCCGGGTCGGCGGCACCACACTGGTCCCGGTACCGATCTCGGCGGCGAGATCGCCGGCGGCGTCGGCGCCCTGGCTGTAGCCGACGAGCGCGAACCGGGTGTTGCCGCAACGCTGTGCCACGTCGGCGATGACGCCGCGGGCGTTGTCGACGGCCTGACGCTTGGACGCCCCGTACACCTCGGTCTCCCACGGGAACGCGGTGGCCGCATACGGCACGTACTCGACACCGACCGACGCCGGCAGGCGGTTCGTGACCGCCGCGAGCATGCCCGGACCACGGGTCTCGCCGGGATCGGTGGTGGTCTCCCACGTACCGGGGATCGCGACGACCTGCAGATTCGGACATTCGGGTGCGGCCTGCGCAACTCCCGTACCCATACCGACAATCGACCCGAAAACCGTTGCAGCACTTGCGCCCAGAACCGCCAGCGACTTCTTCACGCCCATCGGCACCGCACCCCACTCATCCACTTCCGCATGGCCACACTCCCGTGACCACCTGTCCTGACGCCCCCGAGCGCGCATTCGTGTCCGGTGAACGCGCCGGATAGATCTTGACAGGTCCACGTTGCGACTCGATGCACGGCCGGTAAACGCACGCTACCGGAGCGATGCGCAGCCGTGGGGTCCTTCGTTCGGGGACGACGCGGGCGGGGCGTCGCCGCATGCGCGACGACGCCCCGCCCGTGTTCATCACTGCGTTCGGCAGCTACCGCCCGTCAGGAACCGAAGCCCCCGAACAGGTCCCCGAGACTGCCCAGCCCGCCCCCGCCACCGGGAGTCGGGATCGTGTCCGGATCACCGGTCACGGTGACGTCCACCGGATCGGCGGCCGAGTCGATGAACCCGGCGTCGGCCGTGAACTGTGCCGACACCACGAACTCGCCCGGGTTCTGGAAGAACGTCGTCACCGTCGCGACCCCGTTCTGATCCACCCGCACCGGTCCGCCGAGCAGCGCGTCACCGAGCTTGAACTGCACCGTGCCGTGGGCCGAACCCGGGGCCACCCGCGCCGTGAGCGTCACCTGCTGCCCCTTCGCCGTCGCCGCAACCGGATCGACCGTGACCGTGGTGGCCACGTCCGCGGCCGGTGCCTCGGTCACACTCACCGGGTACTGCGCCGACACCGACGGGGAGACACCGTCGGTACCCGAGTAGCGGGCGATCACCCGATGCGTGCCGTTCGCGTCGAACGTGTACGGCAGCACCGCGGCGCCGTCGTCCTTCACCTCGGCCGTACCGACCGCCGTGCCGTCCACCTCGAACGTCACCGTGCCACCCGAGACACCCGGCTCGACCTTCGCGGTCAGGTTCACCGGCTCACCCCGGTAGGCATCCTGTGCCGGACCCGTCACCGACGTCGTGGTCGCGATGTCCTGCGACGTCACGTTGACCGTCTTCGAACCCGCCGACGCGTTCGAGAACTCCGAGCCCAGGAACTTCGCCTCGTAGACGTAGTCGCCGTCGGCGTCGAGCGTCTCGGTCAGCGAGGCCTTGCCGTTCACCAGATCGACCGGTGCACCGACGTCCTGCCCGTCACGGGTGAACTGCACCTGCCCGTCGTCCGGCGTCGGCACCACCGTCGCGTTGAGGGTGAACTCGCCGCCGTTGGTCACCGCACTCGGGCCGTCCAGATGGGTGACGGTGTCGACGACGGCGCGCTGGATCTGCACCGTGGCGAGCGGGCCGGCACCGGCGTTGAGCGGACCGCCGATGCTGTCCCGCGGGGTGCACTGCGTCGGCGCCCAGACGGTTCCGACGAGGGGCGCGCTCACCCGGGGCAGGAAAGTCATGAAGTTGGCGTCGTTGGCGAAGTTGCCCGCGGTCCCCGCCGTCCGCAGCTTCATGTGGATCTCACCCGTTGCCCCGGCCTTGAGCCGGGCCTTGACCTGCGGCAGCTGGAAGATCGTGTTCGCCCCTCCATTCTTGTTCACCTTGATGCCGCCCTCGGAGTTCTTCGACGAACTCGGGCCGTTGCCGATGGTCTGGTTGTCGCCCGACAACCGGATGATCGTGCCGTTCGGATCCACGTTGCCCTGCTCGTTGACGACGAGCACGTTGGGTGCCACACCGGACAGCCCGGAACTGGTGTTCGGCACCACCTCACCGCCGAGGAACTGCGCATTCTCCGGCATCGCGACGTCGATCTTGAGACGCGACACGTTGGTCATGCTGGCCCCGGATCCCGGATCGTTCGGAACCGAGATCGGGGACGGCGTGATGAACACGTCGAACTCCTCCCCCGGTGCCACACTCGTCGGGGCATCGACCGTCACCGACGCCTCCTGCACCTGGTCCTGCGGACCACCGGCGAGACTCGACGACGGCGACGCGCGACACGCGTTCTTGAACGTCGTCGTGGTCGGCTCCGCCGAGGCGGGAGCGGCCACGAACAGTGCCGCACCCGAGGCGACCATCGCCCCCACCGCGAGCGGCGCGATGGTGCGGTACAGCTTGGAACTCATCGATCCTCCTGCACTCATGGGTCAGCCCCCCAGCGATCCGGCGAACAGCCCGGCCAGCGGGCCTTCCAGCAGCGATCCGAGGCTGCCGGCGCCACCCTCGGGGGCCTCGGGAGCCGCGGACACGTTGAGCACCACCGTGTTCGAGACGGTGTCGCGGTAGCCGTCACCGCCGACGAACTTGGCGCTGAGCAGCTGAGTGCCCTCGAAGTCGAGGGTGGTGGTGGCGGTGGCCTTGCCGTCGACGACCGCGATCGGCGCGCCGATCGCCTCGGTGCCGCGGTAGAACTGGACGGTGCCCTGCGCGTCGGCCGGGTTCACGGTGGCGGTCAGGGTGACCGTCTGCCCGACTACCGAGAGGCCCTGAACGTTCAGGTTCGCGTCGACAGCGGTGAGCACCGGCGCGGTCGGGGCGACCGTGGCGGTGAACTCCGCGGACGTCGATGCCGAGAAGCCCTCGGTGCCTTCGAAAGCCGCGACGACCGGGTAGCTGCCGGCGTCGGCGAACGTGTGCTCGAGAACCGCGACACCGTCGGCGGTACCGACCGCGACGCGCCCGACCTCGGTGCCGTCGACGCGGAAGACGACGTCACCGCCGGTCGGGATCGGGCGGACCGTGGCCATCAGGTTGGTGGGGCTGCCGGCCTCCGCGGTCACCGGCTCGACGACGACCGTGGTGGTCTGCCAGGCGCCGTAGTCGACAGCGACCTGCTGCGCGGTGGCAGCGGAGTCGGCGTAGCCGTAGCCGCCGGCGAAGTTCGCGGTGACCGCGAAGTTACCCGGATCGTCGAAACGGTGGTTCAGCGTGGCCTTACCGGCATCGACCTGCACCGGGTTGCCGACGTTGGTGCCGTTGACGACGAACTGCACGGTGCCCTGCGCGTCGGCCGGGCTGACGTTCGCTTCGAAGGTCACGTTCGCACCCGCCTCGGCGGAGGCCGGGACACTCAGAGCCGTCTGGGTGACAACATTGCCGACCTCGATCTGCGTTGCGGCACCCTCGGAGTCGTGGAACAGGCCCGTGGCCGTGAACTTCGCGGAGATGTCGTACGTGCCCATCTCGGTGAAAGTGTGCGCCAGCGTGGCAGTTCCGCCGTTGACTGCAACCGGGTCACCGATCGGGTTCGCGCCCTCGAAGAACTGCACCGTGCCCGTGGCACCGGCCGGTGAGATCGTGGCGGTCAGAGGCACTTCGCTGCCCCGGCCCGCGGTCGCGGGAGCGGTCACCGTGGTCGTGGTGGTCTCGCGGTTGTCGACGACACGGACCCAGGCGCCGGCCGAATTGCTGCCCTGCTGATTCGTGAACGAGTAGACATCGAACACGAAACCACTGTTGTAATCGCCCGGAACGAAGTTGTCCGGCACCTTGTATGTGACGCTGAACCGTAGAACGGTGCTGCCCTTGACGAAGAATCCACCTCCGCCGATGACCGGCACCGAGCTGCATCCGTTTCCACTGCAGACTGCTTTGACGCCGTCGTCACCCTCGTCGGTGACAGAAGCACCCATCGATACCTCCGAATTGAGGTATTGGAACCCAGTGGGCGCGTTGTGACGCAGTGCAGTCATGTAGCGGCCGAGGTTCAGGAAGCCACCGGCCTTGGAGTTCTCCCAGATGTTCGAGCGATACGTGACCGTATCTCCCGGGTTGAGGACGTTGCCGGCGCCGACAGTACCGTTGACGGCGTAGACCTCGGTGTTCCAACCGAGGTTGTCGGCCGTCTTGTCCCCCGACGACGAGGGCGGGGGTGAATCTGCGCTCGCCGCACCGGCCATACCCCAGATCAGTGCGAGGGCACTGATCAGGACCACGAACGGCGCTGCGAGTCGCTTGGACGCGCGAGTTGCCATGGATGCTCCTTGAAGGATGTCCTCTGCAACCCCCGACACCGTTGCTGTTGGACAGTCGTACAGGTGTGATCCGAACCACTATGGGCCACAGCGCGCGTTTCCGGGCCGATTTCGGAAAAACCGCCTGTCCTGGGCATATCCACTAGTTGCGGCAACTACCGGATACCGGCCGGGGACAGACGAAGGCCCCGTCCCGTGCGAGGCGATGCACGGAACGGGGCCTTCGAGCCCGGGTGGCGGGGAACGTCGTCGGTCCCCGCCGGGGATCAACGCTGCGGTGCGCTGGTGGTGCGGATCGGCGACGGCAGCGACGTCGCCCCCTCGAGGAAGGTGTCGACGGCGGCCGCGCACGAGCGGCCCTCGGCGATGGCCCACACGATGAGGGACTGTCCGCGACCCATGTCACCGGCAACGAAGACACCGGGCACGCTGGTCTCCCAGTCCGACGAGCGGGCGACGTTGCCGCGCGCATCGAGATCGACACCCAGGTCGGTGAGTAGTCCCGGCTTCTCGGGTCCGACGAAGCCCATCGCGAGGAACACGAGGTCGGCCTCGATCTCGAAGTCCGAGCCCTCGACCTTCTCGAAACGGCCGTCGACCATCGTGACCTCGTGCGCCTTCAGCGCAGTCACGCGACCGTCGCGTCCGACGAATTTCTCGGTGTTGACCGAGAACACCCGCTCGCCGCCCTCCTCGTGGGCGGACGACACGCGGTACATGAGCGGGTACGTCGGCCACGGGGTGTGCTCGGCCCGCTGTTCCGGCGGGCGCGGCATGATCTCGAACTGGTGCACGCTCTCGGCGCCCTGCCGGTGGCTGGTGCCGAGGCAGTCGGCGCCGGTGTCGCCGCCGCCGATGATGACGACCTTCTTGCCCTGCGCCGTGATCGTCGGCTCCGCGAGATCGCCCAACTGGACGCGGTTGGCGATCGGCAGGAACTCCATCGCCTGGTGGATACCGTCGAGTTCGCGGCCCGGGATCGGCAGGTCACGCGCCTCGGTGGCACCGCCGGCGAGGACGACCGCGTCGAACTGCTCGCGCAGCTGCTCGGCGGTGATGTCGACACCGACGTTCACGCCGGTGCGGAACACCGTGCCCTCGGCCTCCATCTGCGCCAGCCGGCGGTCGATGTGCCGCTTCTCCATCTTGAACTCGGGGATGCCGTACCGCAGCAGGCCACCGATGCGGTCGGCCCGCTCGAACACCGTCACCGAGTGGCCGGCCCGTGTGAGCTGCTGTGCCGCAGCAAGACCCGCCGGACCGGAGCCGACGACCGCCACCTTCTTGCCGGTGATGTGCGATGCGCGCACCGCCTGCACCCAGCCCTCGTCGAAGGCGCGGTCGATGATCTCGACCTCGACCTGCTTGATGGTGACCGGGTCCTGGTTGATGCCCAGGACACACGACGCCTCACACGGTGCCGGGCACAGCCGGCCGGTGAACTCCGGGAAGTTGTTGGTCGCGTGCAGCCGGTCGATGCCGTCGCGCCACCGATCCTTGTGGATCAGGTCGTTCCACTCGGGGATGAGGTTCCCCAACGGGCAACCGTTGTGGCAGAACGGGACACCGCAGTCCATGCACCGGCTCGCCTGCTTCCGCAGGGTGTCCGTCGAGAAATCCTCGTAGACCTCTTTCCAGTCCATCAGGCGCAGCGGCACCGGACGACGGAGCGGCAGTTCCCGCGACGTGTGCTTCAGAAAGCCGTTCGGATCACCCACGAGCTGCCTCCATGATTGCGTCGTCCACGTTCGTTCCGTTCTTCTTCGCGGTCTCGATCGCGACGAGGACCTTCTTGTAGTCGCGCGGCATGACCTTCGCGAAATGCGCCTTCTGGTGCGACCAGCCGGCGAGGATCCGGGCCGCAACCTCGGATCCGGTCTCGTCACGGTGGCGCTCGATCGCGCCCTTCAGCCACTCGAAGTCCGCGACACTGAGGTCCTCGAGATCGACCAACTCGGTGTTGAGATTGGTCCGGAAATCACGGTCCGGGTTGTAGACGAACGCGACACCACCGGACATGCCGGCACCGAAGTTGCGTCCGGTCCTGCCGAGCACGACCACCTTGCCGCCGGTCATGTACTCGCAACCGTGATCGCCCACTCCCTCGACGACAGCGGTGGCGCCGGAGTTGCGGACTGCGAAACGCTCACCGACGATGCCGCGGACGAGAACCTCACCCGCGGTGGCACCGAACAGGATCACGTTGCCGCCGATGATGTTCTCCTCGGCGGTGAAACCGTCGGCGGTGCGCAGCGGCGGCCGGACGACGATGCGTCCACCCGACAGGCCCTTACCGACGAAGTCGTTGGCGTCGCCGTGCAGCCGCAGCGTCATGCCCTGGGGCACGAACGCGCCGAAGCTGTTACCGGCGGAGCCCGTGAAGGTGATGTCGATCGTGTTGTCCGGCAACCCCTTCGCGCCGTACACCTTGGTCACCTCATGACCGAGCATGGTGCCGACCGTGCGGTTGACGTTGGTGATCTCCGACGCGAACGCGACCGGCTCCCCCTTGTCGAGGGCCGGACGCGCCAGCTCGATCAGCTGCTGGTCGAGCGCCTTCTCCAGGCCGTGCTCCTGCGTGCCCGAGCAGTACAGGTCCTGGTCCGCGAACGCGGACTCGACCTTGTGCAGGATCGGGGACAGATCCAGCTTCGACGCCTTCCAGTGCTCGACGGCCGCGGTGGTGTCGAGGACGTCGACCTGGCCGACCGCCTCCTGCAGGGTGCGGAAGCCCAGCTCGGCGAGCAGTTCGCGCACCTCCTCGGCGATGAACAGGAAGAAGTTCTCCACGAACTCGGGCTTGCCGGTGAAACGCTTGCGCAGCACCGGATTCTGCGTCGCCACCCCCACCGGACAGGTGTCGAGGTGGCACACGCGCATCATGATGCAGCCCGACACGACCAGCGGCGCGGTCGCGAAACCGAACTCCTCACCACCGAGCAGCGTCGCGACCATCACGTCGCGGCCCGTCTTCATCTGGCCGTCGACCTGGACCACGATACGGTCACGCAGACCGTTGAGCAGCAGCGTCTGCTGGGTCTCGGCCAGGCCGAGCTCCCACGGGGCGCCGGCGTGCTTGAGCGACGTCAGCGGCGACGCACCCGTGCCACCGTCGTGACCCGAGATGAGGACGACGTCGGCGTGCGCCTTCGACACACCCGCGGCGACCGTACCCACACCGATCTCGGAGACCAGCTTGACGTGGATCCGCGCCTGCGGATTCGCGTTCTTCAGGTCGTGGATCAGCTGCGCCAGATCCTCGATCGAGTAGATGTCGTGGTGCGGCGGCGGCGAGATCAGGCCCACGCCTGGCGTCGAGCCACGCACCTCCGCGACCCACGGGTACACCTTGTGCGGCGGCAGCTGGCCGCCCTCACCGGGCTTGGCGCCCTGCGCCATCTTGATCTGGATGTCGGTGCAGTTGGTCAGATAGTGCGAGGTGACACCGAAGCGGCCCGACGCCACCTGCTTGATCGCCGACCGGCGCCAGTCACCGTTCTCCTCGACGTCGAAACGACGCGGATCCTCTCCGCCCTCACCGGAATTGGAGCGGGCACCGAGGCGGTTCATCGCGATCGCGAGCGTCTCGTGCGCCTCCGCGGAGATCGAGCCGTAGCTCATCGCGCCGGTCGAGAACCGCTTGACGATCTCGCTGGCGGGCTCGACCTCGTCGATCGAGATAGGCTGACGCACACCGGATTTGAACTTCAGCAGGCCACGCAGCGACGCCAACCGCTCCGACTGGTCGTCGACCAGCGTCGTGTACTCCTTGAAGATCGAGTACTGACCGGTGCGGGTCGCGTGCTGCAGCTTGAACACCGTGTCCGGGTTGAACAGGTGGTACTCGCCCTCCCGGCGCCACTGGTACTCGCCGCCCACCTCGAGTTCGCGGTGCGCCCGCAGCTCCGGACGGTCCAGGTACGCATTCGCATGGCGTGCCGCAACATCCGACGCGATCTCGTCCAGACCGATACCGCCCAGATTCGAGTGCAGACCGGTGAAGTACTCGTCGACGAGCTCCTGCGACAGGCCGATCACCTGGAACAGCTGGGCACCGGTGTACGACGCGAGCGTCGAGATCCCCATCTTCGACATCACCTTCAGCACACCCTTGCCGGCGGCCTTGATGTAGTTGGTGATCGCCTTGTCGAGCGTCAGACCGGGCAGCTGCTCCGACTGCATCAGCTCGTCGATGGTCTCGAACGCCATGTACGGGTTGACCGCGGCCGCACCGAAACCGAGCAGCGCCGCCATGTGGTGCACCTCGCGGGCGTCACCGGACTCGACGATCAGCCCCACCTTGGTGCGGGTCTTCTCCCGCACCAGATGGTGGTGCACGGCCGCGGTGAGCAGCAGCGACGGGATCGGCGCGTACTTCTCGTTGGACTCGCGGTCGGACAGCACCACCAGGCGCGCACCACCGGCGACGGCCTCGGACACCTTGTCCCGCACCGTGTCCAGCGCCTGACGCAATCCCTCGCCGCCCTCGGCGACCGGGTACACGCCGCGGACGACGACACTGCGGAACCGCGGGAACTCACCGTTGTCGTTGAGATGGATCAGCTTCGACAGGTCGTCGTTGTGCAGGATCGGCTGTGGCAGCGCGATCTGCCGGCACGACAGCGCCGACGGGCTCAGCACGTCGGACTCGGGGCCGAGAGTGCCGCCGAGGCTGGTGACGATCTCCTCGCGGATCGCGTCGAGCGGCGGATTCGTCACCTGCGCGAACAGCTGCTGGAAGTAGTCGAACAGCATCCGCGGACGCGCCGACAGCACCGCGATCGGGGTGTCGGTGCCCATCGAACCGAGCGCCTCGCCACCGGTCGCCGCCATCGGCTTGACGAGCAGGTTCACCTCTTCGTTGGTGTACCCGAAGATCTGCTGGCGCAACACGACCCGGTCGTGCGTCATGTACGTGTACTCGTGCGCGGGCAGGTCGTCGATGTGGACGAGACTGTCGTCGATCCACTGCTGGTACGGCTGCGCGGCAGCGAGTTCCGACTTGATCTCGTCGTCGGAGATGATGCGGCCCTGCGCGGTGTCGACCAGGAACATCCGTCCCGGCTGCATCCGCATGCGGCGCACGATCTTCTCCGGTGCGATGTCGAGGACACCGACCTCGGACGCCATCACGACCAGGCCGTCGTCGGTGACCCACACCCGCGACGGACGCAGCCCGTTGCGGTCGAGGACTGCGCCGACGACGGTGCCGTCGGTGAAGCACACCGACGCCGGGCCGTCCCACGGCTCCATGAGCGTCGAGTGGTACTCGTAGAACGCCTTGCGGGCCGGGTCCATGCTCTCGTGCCGCTCCCAGGCCTCCGGGATCATCATCAGCACGGCGTGCGGCAGGCTGCGGCCACCGAGGTGCAGCAACTCGAGCACCTCGTCGAACCGGGCGGTGTCCGAGGCGCCGGGGGTGCAGATCGGGAAGATCTTCTCGAGCGCCCCCTCCCCGAACACGTCGGAGCGGATGAGCGCCTCGCGGGCCCTCATCCAGTTCTCGTTGCCGCTGACGGTGTTGATCTCGCCGTTGTGGGCGACGCGGCGGAACGGGTGCGCCAGCGGCCACGACGGGAACGTGTTGGTGGAGAAGCGCGAGTGCACCAGGCCCAGCGCGCTCTCGACACGGTCGTCCTGCAGGTCCAGGTAGAAGCCCTTGAGCTGCGGCGTGGTGAGCATGCCCTTGTAGACGAACGTCTGCCCGGACAGACTCGGGAAGTACACCGACTCGCGGCCCGGACCGTCCTCGCCGGCACCGGCGGTACCGAGTTCGTGCTCGACGCGCTTGCGGATGACGTACGCGCGGCGCTCCAGGTCCATGCCCGTGACCGCGTCCGCGGCGGCACCGGTGCTTCCGATGAACACCTGACGGAACGTCGGCATCGCGGCGCGGGCCAGCGAACCGAGCGACGAGTCGTCGGTGGGGACCGCGCGCCAGCCGAGAACCGTCAGGCCCTCCTCGGCGACGATCTTCTCGACACCCGCGGCGGCCTCGTCGGCGGCGGCCTCGCCCTGCGGGAGGAACGCCATACCCGTGGCGTACGCGCCCTCCGCGGGCAGCTCGAAGTCGACGACAGCACGCAGGAAGCGATCCGGGACCTGGAGCAGGATGCCGGCGCCGTCACCCGTGTTGGGCTCGGAGCCCGCAGCGCCGCGGTGCTCGAGGTTCACGAGCGCGGTGATCGCCTTTTCGACGATGTCCCGACTGCGACGACCGTGCATGTCGACGACGAACGCGACGCCACACGCATCGTGCTCGTTCGCCGGGTGGTAGAGCCCTTGGGGCCCGGGAAGATGCTTCATACCTACTGCCTTCGTATGCGTAAATGCACCGACGACCAGCAGCGCTGATGGTCATACAACTGCAGAGCATGTACCTGCACGACACTGTGCGGCACCGACCGAGAAGGGCTCCTCGTTGAGCCTCGGCACGGGACTGACGTCCACCCTGGCGACGTTGCTCAGGGGGTTTCATACGTCGATGAGTCCACCGTGTTGAGAAAAGGTTAATTCACGTACCCGGCGGAAATGCAAGCAAGGTTCCCCTTTCCACCCGATGACCTGCGGATTTACAGACGTCGATCGAGCGACTGCAATCCACGTCACAGCCTAGGAGGCATATTCCTCCGACGGGAGAGCCTGCGATTGCGACCTCGACACGATCCGTCGACGGTCCGGCAGCGGGGAGGTGACACGACGGTGTCGGACGGTTTCCCGTGAAACAGCAACCCGGGCACAACCGGGTGCGAATATAGCTACTGGCCGCAGCGAGTGGACAGCTGCGGCCAGTGCACGACGAAGATTAGCATCAGTTGAACGTTTGACTCACACGGATCCGGAAACCTCGTCACAGCTGCCGATCCGGAACATGAATCCCCTGGTCACACCCGTGCCGGCGCGGTTTCGATGTCGTCCTCCTCGACCCGGATCGTCGCGGGCGAGCGACCCGGGATCGCCAGCGCGATCAGGGCGGCGACGAGGGCGACACCGCACCCGATCAGCAGCCCCGTACGGAAACCGGCCTCGGTGGGCAGCGTGTGACCGCCACCGGCGTCGAAACTCATCTGCGCCAGCACCACACCCACGACGGCCGCGGCGACCGAGGTACCGACCGACCGCATCAGCGTGTTGAAGCTGTTGGCCGAACCGGTCTCCGACGGCGGCACGGCGCTCATGATCAGGGCCGGCATGGTGCCGTACGCGAACCCGGTGCCGGTGCTGCAGATGCACACCACCAGCATCAGACCCCACGTCGAGCCCATCAGGAACATCGACGAGCCGTAACCGAGCGCGATGATCAGTGCACCGACGAACAGTGTGACCTTGGGACCCCGCACCGCCGACAGCTTCGCCCCGATCGGCGAGACGGCCATCATCACGAAACCACCGGGCGCCATCCACAGACCCATCGCGAGCATCGACTGCCCCAGCCCGTAACCCGTGGACTCGGGCAACTGCATCAACTGCGGGACGATCAGCGACTGCGCGTACATCGAGAAACCGACGACGACCGACGCCGCATTCGTGAACAGCACCTGCCGGCCCGCCGCCAGACGCAGGTTCACCAGCGGATCCCGAGTACGCAGCTCCCACCAGCCCCACGCCACGAGCACGACGACCGCGGCGGCGAAGAGCCCGAGGGTGGTGCTGCTGCCCCAGCCCCAGGTGCCGCCCTTGGACACCGCGAGCAGCAGGCACACGAGACCGACACCGAGACCGGCCGCGCCCACGAAGTCGAATCGTCCCTCGGGGGCCATCGCCGGGGTGGCCGGGATCAGCCGCCAGATCAGCAGGCCGATGAGCACACTGAGCACCGCGCATCCCCAGAACAGCGCCCGCCAGCTGGTGTTCTCGATGACGGCCGCGGCGATGGGCAGACCGAGGGCGCCGCCGATACCCATCGTCGCGCTCATGAGCGCGATCGACGAGCCGAGTTTCCGCGGGGGCACCAGCTCACGCAGGGCACTGATACCCAGTGGCACCATGCCCATGCCGAGACCCTGCAGGCCGCGACCGACGATCATCGGCACGAGGGACGACGCGAGCGCGCACAGCACCGAGCCGGCGACGAGCGGGAACGCACAGAACAGCAGCATCCGGCGCTTGCCGAGCAGGTCACCGAGGCGTCCGGTGACCGGCGTGGCCACGGCGCCCACGAGCAGGGTCACGGTGATGACCCACGACGCGTTCGAGGCGTTCGTGTCGAGGATGCGGGGCAGATCGCCGATCAGCGGCACCACCAGCGTCTGCATGAGTGCGGCGACGATGCCGGCCACCGCCAGTACGGCGACGATGCCGCCCGAGCGGACCTCGGGCTCGGGGTGTTCCACGTGCGGATCCCTTCTCGATCATTGGTATTGCATGATGCAAACTCGTTGCAGAGTACAACTTCTTTGCATCGTGCAATAACCGGGTACGATTTGCCGGAATCCGCCGGGCAGAATGGAGGACACCCACGAGAGGACCGGTATGGACAAGCCCACGCACCTGATCGAATTCGAGACGATGGTGCTCGGCCGCCACCTGCGCCTCAACAGCCCCCGACCCCGACGCCGCACCGGACACCTCGACACCAGCGCCTACATCCTGCTCAGCCGCCTGAGCATGGAAGGACCGATGTCCATCGGCCAACTCAGCGACGCCCTCGGCCTCGACACCTCGACCCTGCACCGGCAGACCACCGCGATCCTCGACGCCGGACTCGTCGAACGCATCCCCGATCCCGACGGTGGCATGGCCCGCAAATACCGCGTCACCGACGAGGGACAGGAACGCCTCGATGCCGAACGCGCCGGCACCATCGACGGCCTCGACAGGGTCCTCGCCGACTGGACCGTCGACGACGTCGCCGCATTCGCCGGTTACCTCGAGCGGTTCAACATCGACATCGAACGCCTCGACGGCCGTCCCTGGCCGCGACCGTCGGCCTGAGCACCCACTCTCCGCCCGGATCGACGGGATCCCGCACCGAACGCCCGGGAATGGGCGTCGAGGTCGAGTATCCCTCCCGAGCGACGGATCGCGGCGGTGCCTGCATCATTGCCGTACGCGGGCAACTCGATCCTCCGCCTCCAGGTCGGGAGCATCCTCGCCTGCCGGTAGTTGCACCGTGACCAGATGGACGCGGCCGGTGAAGCGAGCCGGGCTCACATACCCGGGCCAGACGGGCGACACCGTGTCGGTGCCGACCTCGAGCCCCTGGGCCACCGCCCACAGGATCGGGTTGGTCCGATCGATCCGGATCTCGAATTCGGTGGTCCCGTCGACGGAACACGCCGCGCTCGCCGATCCGTCGTCCGACTGCTTGAAATCGACCAGGATCGTGTGGCGTCCCGCCGGCAGTGGCTCCTGCGCCGAGCCGTGATAGTGCTCCCGTCCCAAGAAGTTCGAGACGAAGGAGACACGTCCCTCGTCCAGGAACAAGGACACACCGCCGTTGGCATTGCCGAAGGAGAAGATCACGCCGCGCGTGTCCACACCCGTCGTGACGTCTGCGGTGAGAACGAACGGCTGACGGAACATGGCCGGGGACGTCGATCGAGTCAGGATGATCGGGGTGTCATAGGTGTAGACGGGCGACTGTTCCGACCCGCTCGGACGAGGCTGCAGTGACCGCGGTGAGCCGGTGTCGTCCAGCGGAAGCACATTGTGCTTCTCGGCCAGGCTCCACCATTCGTCGACCAGTTCACCGAGCAGTTCCGGGTGTGTATCGGCAAGGTTGTCGACCTCGTTGAAGTCCTCGTCGAGGTGGTAGAGCTCCCACTCGTCGGCGTTCCAGTCACCGTCATGGGTGGGCCGATCATGAGTTCCGACCCGGAATGCCTGCGCTGTCGTCCAGTGCGTCGTCACGGCCTTCCAGCCGTCCCGGTAGACCGCCCGGTGCCCGAAACATTCGAAATGCTGCGACCGGTTCGTCGATCCGAGCGACGGATCGTCGATGGCACCGAGGAAACTGTGGCCCTCCAGGGGCATCTGCTCGTACCCGTTCACGACCGCGGGCATCTCGATGCCCAAGCCTTCGAGGAGCGTCGGCACGACATCGACGACGTGCACGTACGGCGATGCGACGCTTCCGGGTTCTGCGCGGCCGGGCCAGTGCATCACCATCGGCACCCGGGTTCCGCCCTCGTGGGTGTTGACCTTGTACCACCGCTGTGGCGTGTTCCCGACCTCGGCCCAGCCGGTCGCATAATGCGGATGGCTCGTCGGCGAGCCCCATTCGTCCATACGTTCCCGCATGTCTTCGACGGTTTCCGGGACCCGGTTGAAGAAGCTCATCTCATTGAACATGCCGTGCATTCCGCCCTCGGCACTGGCGCCGTTGTCGGTGTGCACGAGGATCACGGTGTCGTCGAGAAGACCGTGTTCTTCCAGGTACGTCACAAGGCGTCCGATCTGGTGATCGGTGTGGCCCAGGAAGCCGGCGAAGACTTCCATCTGCCGCACGAGCAGTTGCTGCTCTGCGGCGTCGATGTCGTCCCAGTTCCGTACGCCTGGATTGTGTTCGGGCAGCGGTGTTCCCGTGGGAACGACGCCGAGTTCGATCTGGCGGGCCAGGGTTTCCTTGCGGACGACGTCCCAGCCCTCGTCGAAGCAGCCCCGGTACTTCTCGATCCACTCGGCCGGTGCGTGGTGCGGCGCGTGTGCTGCACCGAACGCGAGGTAGGTGAAGAAGGGTTTCGTCGGGGAGATCGTCTTCTGCGAGGCAATCCATTCGATCGCGTGATCGACGAGATCCTCTGAGAGGTGGTAGTTCTCCTTGTCGAGCGGGCGACCCTCGAGGTATCGATTGTCCTCGACGAGCTCAGGAGCCCACTGCGACGTCTCCCCCGGCAGGAATCCGTAGTAGCGCTCGAAGCCCTGCCCCAGCGGCCAGCGGTCGAACGGTCCCCACGGCCCGCTTTCCCAGTCCGGGGTCAGGTGCCACTTGCCGAGAGCCATGGTGGAGTAGCCGTTCTCCTTGAGCACCGCGGGCAGCATCGCCGCCGACTTGGGGATCCTCGAGTGATAGCCGGGGTACCCGGTGGAGTACTCCATGATGACTCCGACTCCGACCGAGTGCGCGTTCCTCCCTGTCATCAGAGCGGCCCGGGTCGGCGAGCACAGAGGGGTCGTATGAAAATTGTTGAAGCGCGTACCGCTGCCGGCCAGCCGGTCGATGTTCGGGGTTTCGAGTCGCCCACCGAGGCCCCCGAAGCACCCGAACTGAGCGAAGCCGACGTCATCGAGCAGCACGACGATAACGTTCTTGGCATGTGCGGGAGCTTTGGCGGCAACAGGCCATGCCGGTTCCGAGTCCGCGGTCGTCCGGCCGATGGGTCCGGGATGCGGCTGTGATTCGGGGTATGAGCGAAAGGTGTTCACTGGATGCTCATTTCGATGTCGAAGCTGACCCGGGCGGGGATGTCGGAGACCTCGTCACCGATGGCGACCGTGACCGAGGCGATGTCGCCGGTGAACTCGCCCCGTCGGGTCCGGTAGTCGTCGACGACGGGTGCGGCCGTGTCGCAGCCGACGTCGGTGCTGCCCGAGGATCCGGAGTGGAAGGGCACCGTCCGGTCGATCCGGCCGACTCCGACGAGTTCGGAATCGACATAGAGTCGGCCCTCGCCACCGCGTCCGTAGCCCTCGATCTCGTCGACCAGGAACTCGTAGCGGATCTCGTGGCGTCCCGGGGAAACCCGATCGCCGGCAACCACGTCGTAGCGGTCCAGGCCCAGCCAGTTGTGGCTGTAGTGCAGGACGCCGTCGACGAAGTACAGCACCCATCCCCCGAAACGTCCTCCCTGAGAAAGGATGACGCCCTCGGTGGGTTCGTCGGGCAGGACCACCTGCGCGGTGATCGCATGCGACTTGTTCTTGACGTTCGGGACGGCCGCCTCCGGTAGCCGCTTCATTCCGGGACGCAGTGTCGTACTCGTGCGACCGTTCAGCAGGTCGGGACGACCCGCGAGGTCAGGGTTGAATCGTTCCACTCGTCGATCGTCCAGCGGCAACACATTGTTCTTCTCGGCCTCGATCTCGAAGCGCTCCTGCAACTCCCGCAATTTCTCCGGATTCTCGTGGGCCAGATTACGTGCCTGACTCCAGTCATCGGGGGCATACAGCTCCCAGACATCTTCCGCGAAAGCCCTCTGATTAGGTGAATTATCCCAGGGCGTAACATGTTTCGTGCACGCCATCCACCCCTCGTGGTAGATGCCGCGGTTACCGAACATCTCGAAGTACTGCGTGCGATGACGGTCCTCGGCGTCGGCGTCGTCGAAGGTGTACATCATGCTGAGCCCGTCGGTGCGCTGCTGCTCGACACCGTTGACGACCGCCGGCAGAGGCAGGGACGCCGCCTCGAGAACGGTCGGCATGATGTCGATGACGTGATGCCACTGATGCCGGATCCCGCCCCGGCTCTCGATACCGGCCGGCCAGTGCGTGATCATGCCGACACGAGTACCACCCCAATGCGAGGCCACCTGCTTGGTCCACTGGTACGGCGTGTTGGTGGCATGCGCCCAGCCCGCCGGATAATGGTTGTAGGCATGCGGGCCGCCGATGAGATCGATGTTCGACAGAATGTTCGCGGTCTCATCGTGAACACCGTTGAGACTTGCTATCTCGTTGATCGCACCCGACACCCCGCCCTCGGCCGAGGCGCCGTTGTCACCGAGAATGTAGAAGAAGATCGTATTGTCCATGGCGTCCATGGTTTCGAGCGCATCCACCAAACGCCCCACCTGTGCATCGGTGTGCTCGGCGAACCCGGCGAACGCCTCCATCAGACGGGCCGCAACGGTGCGCTCGTCGTCGGTCAGATCCGCCCACGCCGGGATCTCCGCGTGTCGAGCCGTGAGCTCGCAGTCGTCGGAAACCAGCCCGAGCCGACGCTGAACTTCGACGATACGTTCCCTCTCGGCGTCCCAACCGTGGTCGAAACGACCCTTGTACTTGTCGATCCACGACTGCGGAACATGGTGCGGGGCATGAGTTGCGCCGAAGGAAAGGTAGAGGAAGAACGGATCCTCGGGAGCAAGCGACTTCTGGCTCTGCACCCACTCGATCGACCTGGACACGATGTCCTCACTGAAGTGATATCCCTCGCCCGGGTAGTCGACCGGAGTCGTCCCCTCGAAGAGCAACGGATCCCACTGATTGGTCTCACCGGACACGATCCCGTAGAACTTCTCGAAACCCTCCCCGGTGGGCCAGCGATCGAAAGGCCCGACAGGACTGACTTCCCACGGCGGGGTCTGATGCATCTTCCCGAAAGCACCGGTGTTGTAACCGTTGAGCCGCAATACTTCCGCCAACGTCACCGCACTCTGCGGCCGCACCGAGGTGTAACCGGGCACAGGCGTGGCAAGGTTGGTGATCGTCCCCATGTTGACCGCGTGATGGTTACGCCCGGTCATCAACGCCTGACGAGTAGGACTACACAACGCCGTCGTATGAAACTTGGAGTAGCGCAAGCCACCCGACGCCAACCGATCCGCCGTCGGCATATGACACGGTCCACCGAAAGTCGACGATGCCGCGAAACCCATATCGTCGATCAATACCACCACCACATTCGGCGCACCCGCCGGCGCCCGCAGTCGGGACAGATTGACACCGGCGCCGGCAGGCGCACCCGCACGGCCACCCAACACCTCGTCCGGGACGGGCAGAACAGTTCGATCGAAACTCGACACTGGAGACACCTCTCAGTTCGTCAACTGGCCGTTCAGCGAATCAGATTGCAGACCTGTACAACTAAGGCAAAGACGCCGTCATCCCGCCATCCACCACGAACTCGGCCCCGGTCGAATGAACAGACTCGTCACTCGCCAGGTACAGGACCATGCTCGTGATCTGTTCGGGAGAAGCGGGGATCCCGAGGGGGATGTTCGAGTCCTCAGGATCCGACCCGTCGGTCATCGCGGTGGTGACGAAACCGGGATGTACGGAGTTGACCCGAATTCCCAGGCCGGCCACTTCCATGGCAACAGACTTCGTCAGACCGCGAACGCCGAACTTCGACGCGACGTAGCCGTGCAGTCCAGCCTGTCCACGTAGACCCAGGACCGATGAGGTGTTGATGATCGACGACCCTCGGCCCATCGCCGGGACCGCGATCTGCATGCCCAGGAAGGAACCGGTGAGATTGATCGCGATGATCGAGTTCCAATCCTGCAGAGAGTAATCCGCCAGCATGCCCCCATTGGCGATACCGGCGTTGTTGACCAGGACGTCGAGCTTTCCGGACGCACTCGCCAACTGCACCGCAGCAGTCCACTCCTCCGGCCGGGTCACGTCGAGGTGGACGTACTGCGCCCTGTCGCCGAGCTCGTTCGCCAATGCCTTGCCTTCGGCGTCGAGAACGTCGCCGATCACCACCGAGGCGCCTTCGGCGATGAACCTGCGGGCATGTGCCGCCCCTATTCCACGGGCGCCTCCCGAGATGAGGGTTGTCTTACCGTCCAGACGTGCCATGGGTACAAACCTTTCGTCGTTGTCGGTGTGTCGGTCAGCCCGTCAGGACACGGGTATGTTTCGGGGATCCGGTTCCGCGGCTGTTCGGCCGAATCGGGACCTACCTGCCCTCGGCAGCGTCGATCACCAGCGAGAGATCGACGATCTCACTTTGAGGGGTGACCCCCTCGTAGGACAGTGCGTCGGGGGCCATCTCCCTGTACATCTCCTGCACCGCCTCGACGGAGTTCGGCAGGACGTCGAGACTGAACTCGTAGCTGGGGGACGCAGTGAGCATTTCCGGCCTGACGCCCATTTCTTCGGAAAGCTTCGCCACGACATCGGTGTCGGCATGGTAATCGCCGGTCAGGTATGTGTTCGTGGTCCGCAGCAGCGCCCGGAAGAACGCGGTCCCGGCCGCCCTGTCCTCGGCGAGGAGCCGGCTGCCGACGAGGTAGCCGCCGACACTGATATCCGTGGGGTAGGGCGTCACGAGGAAGGGATTGTTGTTCGCTGCGGCAGCCGACTGCGGTGGGGTGAGGATTGCGCCATCGACCGTGCCGTCTTTCAGAGCCTGCAGCATGGTTGCCGGGTCGCCGATCGTGGTGATCGTGACGTCATCGACCGTCAAACCGCCTTCATTCAGTGTCTGGTAGATCGGATACGAGACGGGGGCGGTGAGCCCGCCCGGATATACCGCGATCGTCGCCCCCTTCATCTTCTTCGGATCGAACTCGGCTGCGTTGCTGCCGAATTTCGAGTTGACGTACAGTCCCGTGTCCGGCCAGGTCGAAGCAAGCCCGGCGGCCCACTTCAAGTCCACTCCTTGTTTGCCGGCGTTCAGTACCAGGGCGGTCGGGGCACCGAACACCACATCGATTTTGTTCTGCCCCAGCAGGGTCAGGAGGTTCGGGGCGGTGTCGGAAACGTACTCGACCGTCAGGTTCTCCTTCTCGAACTCGCCCTCTGCGTGTGCAAGCAGCAGTGGCGCAATGGGTTCCGTCTTGGCCGGGAGTCCGACCTTGACCGTCGTCGGCGACGGAACCGGTTTCGCCTCCGGGGTACCCGCTGCTCCGGTGAGGCTCAGCCCGGCTGGCAGCTGGGAAACCCCCTCGGATGAGGACACGGACCCGGCGGGTGTACTGCACGCGGTGAGCACGAACAATGCCGCAGCAGCCAGAACTGCAGTCGCCGTGCGGCGGTGACATGAGTGACGCATGGATTCTCCAAGAGGGTTCCGGACGAGTAAGGAGTGGTAATGGCGTTGCTCACCGCCGTCGCGCGCGAAGGTGCGGCAGTGCAGGACAGGTCGGGCCGGTGACGACGGTGGTGACCAGGACTCCGAGCAGTCCGACGATGACAACGCAGGTCTCCTCGGTGAGGTAGTCGGACTGCCCGTCCGGGTCGACGTATCGATTGCTTCCGTCTACGAGGAGACGCCGCTCGCGCGATCCCCTGCTCTACGGGACCGGCGATTCCAGGTGCTGGTGGCCCATGGGACGCGCCCTCTGCCGCAGCAAGTCGAGGGTGTCTTTGCCCTCGATACGTGCTATCGATTCCGATACGGTCCAGGCGTACACCCCCTGCGACATCGTGGAGGTCGCTTGTTCCTGCAGGGCTCCGAAGATCTCGGCACGAACCGCATGCAGACTGCGGTCGTCGGGATTGCCGTCGACTGCATGCTGAATCAACTTCGCGGCAACCCGGTCGTTTCCGCGCTGCAGCTCTTCCTTGGCTTTGGCCGCCAGCTTGTCGGTACCGCCGGCAAGTTCAGTGATCGCTTTGCCGAGTGCCGACCTCTTGGCCGGCTTGAGGTTGGACGGGTCACCGTCGTACCAGCCACCGTAGAGTCGCCAGGCATTACGCACGACGAACTCCGGTTCGTCGTACTTGGGCTGCAGGTAGGGTTTGTCGAGAAACCGTGCCGGCATGGAGAATCCGTGGATGGCACTGTCGAGCGGTGCGCCACTGTTGAGATACTCGAGGGTGGTGTCGTGCAGGAACTCCAGATACTCGGCAGTGGTTACCATTGCTTCCACGATCCGGTCACGTCCGACGATGGGCAGCCCGTGACCCGGCAACAGAATCTCGGCGCCCAGGCCGGCGATCTCCCGAAGCTTTGCTGCCCATAGTCGGGCATACCGCTGCACCTTCTGCGGGTTGCCCGCGTTCGGACTCATCCAGATGAAGAAGTCGCCCACACACACGATCTTCTTCTCGGGGAACCAGCCGACGACCGCGTCATCGGTTTCGCCGTATCCGTGGGAAAGTTCAACGGACAGACCACCTTGCGAGAGGGCCATCCGATCGTCGAAGGTGACATCCGGATAGCGGTAGTCCTTGGGCCACTCCAGGTCCGGATTCTGGAACTGCCGACGGTTGATGGCGGTGTTGTAGCCGTTCGTGTATACATACCGGTCGAACCGGGCCTTGACCGCGGAGTGGGCGATCACGGTCGGCCGGTTCCAGCCGAGCTTGTCGGCCTCCTCGTCGAATCCCGTGGTACCCCAGATGTGATCGACATGCCCATGGGAGTAGATCGCATGTCGTAGAGGCGCAGCCGACAACCTACGGGTGGCGTGGAACAGATCCATGGCGGTGTCGGCTCCACCGGCATCGAACATCAGGAGACCGTTGTCGGTCTCGAAAACATAGACGTTACCGGCCGCCGGCCACATGTGGACGCCATCCGCAACCTTGTACAACTCATCTTTTCGCAGTTCGCCGGACCAATAGGAGGCAACCGAGGCCTCCTGTCGCCATACCTTGTCGGCGTATTCGAGAATGTCCATTCCGTTACTCCAATCATATTGCGCAGAAACGTCTTTCAAAAATGTTGGCGCCTACCTACCCTCGGCAGCGTCGATCACCAGTGAGAGGTCGACGATCTCGCCTTGAGAGGTGACTCCCTCGTAGGACAGCGCGTCGGGGGCCATCTCCGAGTACATCTCTTGTATTGCCTCAACGGAATTCGGCAGGACATCGAGACTGAACTCGAGGCTGGGCGAAGCTGTGATCGCCGCCGGCTCGAGGCCCATTTCTGCCGATAGATTCGCCACAACATCGGCGTCGGCATGGTAATCACCGGTCAGATGCGTGTTTATGGTCCTCAGCATCGCACGGAAGAATGCGACCCCGGCAACTCGGTCCTCCACCATGAGCCGACTACCGACGAAGTACCCGCCGGTACTGATATCAGATCGATAGGGATACGCAAGGAAGGCGCCGTTTCTCATCGCGCCGGCCGAGTTCGGAGGGGCGAAGACAGCGCCGTCGATCGTACCGGTGTTCAACGCCTGCAGCATGGTTGTCGGGTCGCTGATCGTGGTCAATGTGACGTCGTCGCCCGTCAACCCACCGTCCGTCAGCGCCTGATAGATCGGATACGAGACGGGGGCGGTGAGCCCGCCGGGAAACACTCCGATCGTCGCGCCCTCGAGCTTCTTCGGATCGAACTCGGCCGCGTTGCTGCCGAACTTCGCACCGAGGAACAGGCCACTGTCTGTCCAGGACGAGGCGAGCCCACCCGCCCATGTCAGGTCCACCCCTTGATTGCTTACGTTCAGCACCAGGGCAGTCGGAGCGCTGTACACGACGTCGACCTTCTTCTGCCCCAGCAAGGTCAGAAGATTCGGTGCGGTGTCGGAAACGTACTCGACCGTCAGGTTCTCCTTCTCGAACTCACCGGCAGCATGCGCGAGTAGCAGTGGCGCAATGGTTTCGCTTTTGGCCGGGAGACCGACCTTGATCGTCGTCGGCGACGAAAGCGGCTTCGCCTCAGGCGTTCCGACAGGACCTGCAAGGCTCAGCCCGTCGGGCAACTGGGATACCGCTTCATGCGACGACGTGGACTCGGCAGGTGCACTGCAGGCCGTGATCGTGACGAGTGCCGCAGCAGCCAGCGCCACGGTCACCACGTGACGGCGAAACGCGCGATTCATGGATTTCCTCTGGTCGTCCCCGACAAGTGATGCTCGGTACACGTGTCGTTCACCTCCGCCGTGCGCGGAGGTGCGGCAGCGCAAGACGGGTCAGGCCGGTGACGATGGTGGTGAACAGGACTCCGAGCAGTCCGGCGATGATGACGCCGGCGTACATGGTGGCCGGGTCGAAAACCTGAGAACGCTGGAAGATGAGATATCCCAATCCTGTTCCACCGCCGATCATTTCGATACCGACAACGACGAGGATCGCAATCCCGGCGCAGAGGCGCAACGCAGTGCCAATCGCAGGCATCGAGCCGGGGATGACGACGTGGCGGGTTCGTTGCAGTCTGCTCGCACCGAAGACGTCGGCGGCGTCGAGATAGCCCTGCTCGATACCGACGACGGCGGCAGTGGTGGACATCGCCACGATGAAGAAGACCGATACCGCGACGAGCACGATCTGAGGCAGGCTACCGAGGCCGAAGATCAGCAGGAATACGGGGTACAGTGCCAATTTCGGCAATGTGTACAGCGCCACCATGGTGGTGTCCAGAGCTGAGCGGGCGATCCAGGACATACCGAGCAGAAGCCCGACCAGGACACCGCCGATGACGCCGATGACGTAGCCGAGGACCATTTTCTCGGTGGTGTCGATGACGGCCTGGACCATCACTCCATCGCGGAGAGACTCGACGCCGGCCGACCAGATGGTACTGGGTGCGGGGAAGAATCGGGTGTCGAGGAGGCCGGTTCGGGCGAAGACTTCCCACACGGTGAAGATCAGAACCGGGGTGCCGACGGCGAGCGTGAGTTGAAGGATCCGGCGGCGGCGAGCGTGCCCGACGGGGTCCTTCTCGGAGCGGCCGGGAACGCGTTGGACGACGTGTACCGGGTTGGGACTAGGCCGCGTCATTGTTGGTGCCACGATCATCCACCTCCTTACGTAGCAGGTTCCAGATTTGTTCCTCGAGTCGGCCGAACTCCACCTGAGAACGCACCGATCGACGGGGCCGTTCGAACGGGACACGGATGTCCGCGATGATGTTGCCGGGCCGCGCGGACATGACGATGATGCGGTCGGCGAGGAGAAGTGCCTCGTCGATGCTGTGGGTCACGAACAGCACAGTGCGTTGGTTCGCTTCCCAGACCGAGAGCAATTCTTGTTGAAGGACGAGACGTAACTGCGCGTCCAGGGCTGCGAACGGTTCGTCCATCAACAGCATTTCCGGGTCGGCAGCGAAAGCACGGGCGAGAGCGACGCGTTGGCGCATCCCTCCGGACAAGGCTGCCGGGTAGGCGCGCTCGAATCCGTCGACGCCGGTGCGTTTGATCCAGTCCCGAGCGATCTGGTTCGCCTCGCGGCGCGGGGTTCCGCGTACGTCGAGCGGGAAGCGGACGTTCGCGAGGACCGTCTTCCAGGGGAAGATGCCGTATTCCTGGAAGACCATGGCCGCCAGGGGTGCGTCGACGTGTCGACGTTCGATGGTGACGCGGCCTTCGGACGGCGGGACGAGGCCGGCGATGATGCGCAGCAGGGTGGATTTACCGCAGCCCGACGGACCGACGATGGCAACGAATTCGCCGCGACCGACCTTCAGGTCGACGGGGCCGAGTGCCGTGAGGCTGACACTACCTGTGATGAACGAGCGTTGTACCTGTTCTACATCGATGTAGACATCCGAGTGTGTCACTCGACCCTCCAATGTTTGTACGAACACGACGGGGTGGTCCTGACCGAATCAACTGCGCATGTCGAGAAGCTCGTGTGACCGGTCCTTGGCCTGTAGCCGTGCGGAAATCCACTGGCCGGCCTGTGTGAACGTGTTGTGAGCGACGGTGGGAAGCTCCGGATGGAACAACAGCCACGCGTGAACTGTCGCCGGCCATACCTGCAGTGTGACGTCACATCCCACGAGCGCTGCGCGGCGAGTGAAATCCAGTGAATCGCTGAGCAGTACTTCGTCCGAACTCACGTGAATCAACAACGGTGGCAAGTTTCCGAAGTCTCCCTCGATGGGTGAGACCAACGGGTCGGTGCGCGAGGTACCGTTGCCGCAGTATGCGAGCGCACAGCGCTCCAAGCCCTCAGCGGTGATCATCGGGTCGAACGGTGCACGCGCTGTATGTGATTCACCGCTCTGTGTCATGTCGAGCCAGGGGCTGAGCAGGTAGCCACCAGCCGGCAACGGTAGTTTTTCCTGCTGAAGCCTGAGCAGGAGGGCGGCAGTCAGGTTGCCACCCGCCGACTCTCCTGCCACCACGATGTTCTCCGGCAGGAATCCTTGATCCAACACGTAGCGATAGTTACGTACCGCGTCGTCCAGCCCTGCCGGATAAGGGTTCTCGGGCGCCAGTCGGTAGCTCATATCGAACCCGACGACACCGGCCGATTCTGCCAAACGTCCGACCAGATGACGGTGACTCCGAACGCTTCCGAAGGTGTGGCCGCCCCCGTGGTGATAGATCAGCGCGTGCGAGCGACTTGCACCCCGGGGCGTCAACCGCTCGCCACGAACGTCCGGGTCGACAATTTCCTCGACAGCGCAGCCGTCCGGCACCGGAACAGCGCCGTGCTCCTCGTCGAACTCCTGCCGCTGCTGCTGAAGTGTCGGCGGGGCAACCATTTTCGAAAATCTGTCGGTCCACGCGGCAGAGAATGCGACGACCTCGGCCAAAGCGCTCGACGTTGCACGGGATAAGTCGACCATCGTCTTCCTCCAAAGGAATGTGAGCGCCGGAGTCGCTGCGCAGAGATGGGGAGGCAGCCCAGCACATCACTGACATGCACGTGACCTGAGTCACGACGGAGGCTGAGTGAGAGGAGTCTCACAAGAGTTGAGGCGGTTGTCAACTACCGGACCGACCGAACCCGGCCGCAGCACTCGATCCGGCGGAGCGCCCCGAAACACGGCTCGACCGACATGCCCCGCGCCGTCTCGGCATGTACAGTTGAATCCGGATTCGGATTCAACTTGCGCCTCTTCCCGTGCCCCGAATCCGGATGTACACGCTCACTGACCAGCGAATCGAGGGAAATCGATGATCGATACCACCACTCTGCCCGTCCGCCCGGCGAGCCTGGCCGAGCTCACGAACTTGATCGGCGTCGAGCTCGGCCCGACCGAGTGGTACGACGTCACGCAAGAGCGGGTCAACGCGTTCGCCGACGCCACCGACGACCACCAGTGGATCCATATCGACACCGAACGTGCCGCGGCCAGCCCGCTCGGCGGCACCATCGCGCACGGCCTGTACAGCCTCTCGCTCGGGCCCGCGCTGTCCGCGGAACTGATACGGCTCGACGGATTCGCGCACAGTCTCAACTACGGCTACAACAAGGTGCGGTTCCCCGCCCCTGTACCGTCCGGGTCGCGAATTCGTATGCGCGCCACCATCACCTCCGCCGAGCAACTAGCCGGCGGTATTCAGATCACGATGAGTCAGGTCGTCGAACGCGAAGGCTCGGACAAGCCGGTTGTCGTCGCCGAGTCGGTTGCCAGGGTCGTCGAGCAGTCCTAGCTCGAAGGCCCCGGCCTCCCGCATCGTGGCCGGCGGGGCCGCGCCGAGAGCCGGAGAGGTCGACTCGAAAGATCCACAAGCGGTCCATCGACCGCGCCCAACTCCGAGAGGCGCATACATGACGAGCGTGAACCGACAGGTCCGACTGGCGAAGCGGCCGGTGGGCAGGCCCGACGACTCCACGTGGGAGATCACCACCGAACCCGTCCCCGTACCCGGCGATGGACAGTTCACTGTGCGGGTGCACTACGTATCACTCGACCCCGCGATGCGTGGCTGGCTCAACGACGTGCGGTCCTACGTACCTCCGGTCGGGATCGGAGAGGTGATGCGCGCGCACGCCGTCGGACGGGTTCACGCGTCGAAGAACGAGAAGTACGCGGTGGGGCAGTTGGTTTCCGGCCACTTCGGAGTATGCGACTACGCCGTCTCCGATGGCACCGATGTGCTCGTCGTCGACGAAGAACTCGCGCCCGCGCCCGCGTGGCTCGGCGCGCTCGGGTTCCCCGGAATGACCGCCTATTTCGGGCTCCTCGATGTCGGTCGGATGAAGGCGGGCGAGACCGTCCTCGTCTCCGGTGCAGCCGGAGCCGTCGGCAGCTTGGTCGGCCAGATCGCCAAGCTGAACGGATGCCGGGTCATCGGCATCGCCGGTGGACCGGAGAAGTGCTCCTGGCTCACCGACGAACTCGGATTCGATATCGCAATCGACTACAAGTCGGAGTCCGTTGGACGGGCCCTGCACGCAGCTGCTCCAGAAGGCATCGACATCTACTTCGACAATGTCGGTGGCGAGATCCTGAACTCGGCGCTCGCGTGCCTTCGGCGGGGTTCTCGGGTTGTGTTGTGTGGGGCAATCTCCGGCTACAACGCAACGGACCCCCAGCCCGGGCCGTCCCGCTACCTGTCTCTGCTCGTCAACAGAGCTTCCATGTCCGGGTTCATCGTCTTCGATTATCTCGAGCGCTTTCCCGAAGCCATGGCCGCGATGTCCGAGTGGATCCGACGCGGTCTCATCGTGACTCGTGAGCAAGTAGAGACGGGTGGGATCGAGGCGTTCGGGCGCACCCTCACCATGCTCTTCGACGGAGCGAACACCGGAAAACTCGTGCTGCGGATGAACGAAGGCTGAGTCCCCGAAAGTGGGCCCCGACTCGCGAGTCGGGGCCCACTTTCGGGCCGAGGCTACTATCTGACCGCGATGCCGAACCGTTCGGCAAGCTGGCGCCGGGTGTCACCGGCTTCGGTATGTAGAACGCCGGCGATCCCGAGCCGGGCGGCCCCGTCGATGTTCTGCTGTAGATCGTCGATCATGACGGCCTGCTCCGGCAGCACCCCGAGCCGCTCGCACGCGATCGTGTATATCCGACGGGACGGCTTGCGGATCCCCACCTCCGAGGAGATCACGACCTGATCCGCCAGACCGTCGAGATCGAATCCGGCATAACAATCTCGACCGAATGCATTGGACACCAATGCGACTGGATACCCGGAATCACGAAGCCCTGCCACCAGCGCGATCGTGTCCTCGTCCCTGGTCAGTCCGGACTGCATGCGCGCACTCAGCCCCTCGGCACTCACCTTCGGCCCGTATGTGCTCAGCCGCTCGGCGAACCCGCGCTCGAATACGTCGACGTCGATCCGACCGGACTCGTGATCCGAGAGCAGCCTCCGCGAGACAGGATCGGAGGCAAGCAGCTTCAGTGGCAGCGATGGATCACCCCCGATCTCGGCACCGAAATCCTCGAATGCCCTGATCACACTCGAGGTCATCACGCCACCGAAGTCGACCAGCACCGCAGTTCGTGTCGAATCCACTACTGCCGAATCTGCTGCTGCCGAGTACATTCCAAGAATCCCTCCCTCAAACCGTACAACGCCGCTGTTCATCCATTAGACTCGCAGTTGAATCCGACGTCAACATTGACTTGACTGGGGCGAAAGGGTCGACAGAGATGGAACGGACAGATCGGGCGCACGAAGCGACGCGGAGCACGTTCATCCACGGCCGGACGGCGGCGACGGCGAGCCCGTCCGGAGACGCCTCGAGTGAAAGTCGTTCCACCTTTACGCTTTCCGGATCGGACGATCAACCGTTCCCCTCGGACATATGACAAGCATCCGAGCGGCCACGGGCCGACGACGGTCGGCGCCCGTGAACCTTCGACCCCGATTCGCGAGCGGTACCACGCCGCCCGCCCCACAGGGGTTGACAGTGTGACCGTCGACACAATATCTTCATAAGTGAACACTTACTTACATGCACCTTCGGACGCTGGCTCGGCGTAACCGACCAGCGGCATCGGCTCCAGACTCCACGCGGTACGGGCCCCTCACGTAAGGAAATGATCTTGGCCGACTCGGCTCGGATTCCCGAGGACACCAGTGCAGCATTCCCGGATCGGCTCGCAATGGCCGCAGGAACACTGCAATCGAACTGCGACGAGCTCGATGTCTCGACGATCCACATCGCAAACCCCCTGCGGGACCGTGGCATCGACCCGGGAACGTCGCCCCGAACGACAGCCCTGTGACCGCAGACGAGCATCTGCGGATCATCGAGTTCGCGGACACCCTGCCGATGGATGCCCCGGCAAGATCCTCGGACGTGAGCCGGCGAATCACTCGTCGTAACCAGACCTCCGGACGCCCACGCCCGGCTGATGCGAACCGGAACCACACGAACAAGGAACCCCCTCCATGAGAACAGCTTTCACCGAAACCTTCGGTGTCCGGCACCCCATCGTCCAGGGCGGCATGCAGTGGGTCGCGACGGCGGACCTGGTCGCCGCCGTCGCGAACGCCGGTGCACTCGGATTCCTGTCCGCGCTGACGCAACCCACCCCCGATGCTCTGGCGGCCGAGATCGCGCGATGCCGCGAGTTCACCGATCAACCGTTCGGTGTGAACCTCACGATGCTGCCGTCGATCGACCCGCCCCCGTACGAGGAGTACCGGCAGGTCGTCATCGACTCGGGCGTCACCATCGTGGAAACCGCCGGTTCGAACCCCGCACCTCACCTGCCGGCCCTGCATGCCGCCGGAATCCGGGTCATCCACAAGTGCACGTCGGTGCGCCATGCCGTGAAGGCTCAGAGTCTCGGAGTGGACGCGGTGAGCATCGACGGGTTCGAATGCGCCGGCCATCCCGGCGAGGACGATGTCGCCGGTCTCGTGCTGATCCCCGCTGCCGTCGATGCACTGACCATTCCGATCCTGGCCTCCGGAGGCTTCGCCGACGGCCGGGGTCTCGTCTCGGCCCTCGCCCTCGGTGCTGCGGGTATCAACATGGGAACCCGGTTCATGTGCACGGCCGAAGCCCCGATCCATTCCGCGATCAAGGAGGCGATCGTCGCCGCGGACGAGACGGAAACAGACCTGATCTTCCGCCCGCTCCGTAACACCGCCCGCGTCGCGCGCAACTCGATCAGCCGACGTGTCGTCGAGATCCTCGACGACGGTGGGACATTCGACGACGTCCGCGACCTGGTAGCTGGCGTGCGAGGCCGCACCGTCTACGAAACGGGAGACCCCGAAGCCGGCATCTGGTGGGCCGGCACTTCGCAAGGCCTGATCCACGACATCCCGACCGTGTCCGAACTCGTGTCGACGATCGTCGCGGACGCGGACGCGATCATTCGCGACCGCCTCACCTCCCTGCTCGACATTCCGGCCCCCGCCTGAACTTTGGAGAACCACATGAGTACACCCCCCGCCACCCTGACACGCGGCCACACCGACGAGGGGGCAGACATCGCGGTGCTGACCTTCGCCGATGGAAACCTCAACCTGTTCGGCACCACCATGCTCGACACCGTCGCCGACGCGGTGTCCACTCTCGTTGCACATCCGCCTCGGACCCTGCTCATCCGTGCCGAAGGAAAGACGGTGTCGGCCGGAGTCGATGTCCAGGTGTTCGACGCGCTCTCCGTCGAGGACGGAGAAGCGATGTGGGCGCGCCTGTTCGACGACATCATCCACCCCGTCGAGAACCTTCCGTGCCCCACCGTTTTCGCTGCTCACGCCCTGACCTTGACCGCAGCGTTCGAGATCGCACTGGCCTGCGACATCATCCTCGCTGCGCCCGAGGCGAAGTTCGGGCTCGTGGAGCGTGTGGTGGGGCTGACGCCCTCGATGGGTGGCCCGCAGCGCCTCGCCGAGCGTGCCGGTTCGGGACGGGCCCGTGAACTCGTGATGACCGGCGACCTCTACTCCGCACAGACACTGGCCGATTGGGGGGTGGTCAACAGCCTCCACGACGACGTCGCCGAGGCCGCACATTCCCTGGCCGTCCGACTCGGGAACGGGCCGACCCGCGCACACGCCGCGACCAAACAGATCATCGCTGCGTGGCGGTCGGGGGGCGTTGCGCACGCCGACTCGATTACCCCGGCGACCTCCGGATCCCTTTTCGCCACCTCCGACCTCGAGCGTGCGGTGCAACGCTTCCTCACCGAAGGACCGCGCGCCTGCTCCTCATTCGACGGAAACTGACTCTTCTCGCCTTTTTCAACGAATTCTGCTGTGGCCATTGACATGTCAGAAATGCGAGTGGAAACTGTGCTACACATTTCGTTCGATTGTCCGATCGACGGCCGTATCCCCGGTACATCACTCCGGAGCGGATCATCCTTCTCTTCGAGGACAGGCGACCCACATGTCAGCAACCGCGATCGCGACGGACTGACACTCACGAAAGGCCCGAACCGATGACGACAAGCATTGACCGAGAAGCACTTCGAACACGGTATGCAGAGGAACGTGCCAAGCGGATACGACCGGAGGGCAGCAAGCAGTACATCCGGTTGGACCGGGTGGATCACGGCGTGCGCGACCCGTACACACCCGTCGTCGAGCGCGAACCCAAGACGGATCATGTCACCTTCGCCTTCATCGGCGGAGGCTTCTCCGGGCTGCTCACCGCTGCCCGCCTGCGGGAGTCCGGGATCGACAGCGTCCGGGTCATCGACAAGGCCGGCGATTTCGGCGGTGTCTGGTATTGGAACCGCTACCCGGGCGCAATGTGCGATACCGCGGCGATGGTCTACATGCCCCTCCTCGAGGAGACCGGCCACATGCCTACGGAAAAGTACGCACACGGGCCCGAGATCTACGAACACTGCCAGCGCATCGGCAAGCACTACGGCCTCTACGACGACGCCCTGTTCCACACCCAGGTCACCGATCTCGCCTGGCAGGAGCAGGAGAAGAGGTGGCTGATCACCACCGACCGGGGAGACCGCTTCACAGCCCAGTTCGTCGGTATGGGCACCGGACCGCTCCACGTCGCCCAGCTGCCCGGTATCCCCGGTATCGAGAACTTCCGGGGCAAGGCGTTCCACACCAGTCGTTGGGACTACAACTACACCGGCGGCGATCCCACGGGTGCGCCGATGGACCTGCTCGCCGACAAACGAGTCGCCGTCATCGGCACCGGCGCCACAGCCGTCCAGTGTGTGCCCGAACTCGCCAAGTACAGCAAGGAACTCTTCGTGTTCCAGCGGACACCGTCTGCCGTGGATGTTCGTGGCAACCACCCGATCGACCCGCAGTGGTTCGACGGGATCGCCACCCCCGGATGGCAGCAACGCTGGCTGGACAGTTTCACCGCGATCTGGGACGGCGTGCTGAGTGACCCGAGCGAGTTGGAGAACGAGCACGAGGATCTCGTCCAGGACGGCTGGACGGCCCTCGGGAAGCGAATGCGCGCTGCGGTCAAAACGGTTCCTGCCGAAGATTTCTCGCTGGAGGCTGTTCAGCGTGCCCTCGAAGATGCCGACGACGTGACGACGAGCAGGATCCGGGATCGGGTCGACGAGATCGTCACGGATACGGATACGGCAGAGTCTCTCAAGGCCTGGTTCCGTCAGATGTGCAAACGGCCGTGCTTCCACGACGACTACCTGCCCGCGTTCAACCGGCCCAACACGCATCTCGTCGACACGAACGGCAAGGGTGTCGAACGTATCACCGCCGGGGGCGTCGTCGTCGACGGCGTCGAGTACGAGGTCGACTGCATCGTCTACGCCTCGGGTTTCGAATTCCTAGGCACCGACTTCACCGACCGTGCCGGATTCGACGTGACGGGACGGGACGGCGTGACGCTGTCGCAGTACTGGGCCGACGGCATGCGCTCCCTGCAGGGCATGTTCGTGCGTGGCTTCCCCAATCTGTTCATCCAGCAACTGCTCCAGGGCTCCAACCTCGGGTCTAACATCCCGCACAACTTCGTCGAAGGCGCCAAGACGGTGAAGATGGCGGTCGACCACACACTGCGGAACGGTTTCCACACCGTGGAGCCGACCGCGGAGGCCGAGGATGCCTGGGTTCAGCTCCTCCTCGACCACGGCCGACCGCTGGGCAACCCCGAGTGCACACCCGGCTACTACAACAACGAGGGCAAGCCCGCCGAACGTAAGGACCGGCTCAACGTCGGCTACCCCCAGGGTTCAGCGGCCTTCTTCCGGATGATGAACGACTGGCGTGCCGCCGGAACGATGGACGGCCTCACCTTCGACTGACCACCCCACACCACCGATCGCTTCCACATCCATTCCGGATCAGCATTGGGGTCGAAACATGCCGATCCACAGACGAACTCGAGGAAAACCCATGGGACAGTCACCAGTCGACGGATTCTGCAGTGAACGGTTCGAGGGCGTGCGCCGCGCTTTCGAGGAGAACCTGACATCGGGAGAGGAACTCGGAGCCTCACTGGTGATCGACATCGAGGGCGAAACCCTCGTCGACATCTGGGGAGGACACCGGGACGTATCCCGCACCACACCGTGGACCGAGGACACCCTCGTCAATGTCTGGTCCAGTACGAAGTCGGTGACGGCACTCGCCGCGCTGCTGCTCGTCGATGCCGGCGAACTCGACGTCTTCGCACCGGTGGCGCGGTACTGGCCCGATTTCGCCGCCAATGGAAAGTCGGATATCGAAGTCCGGCACATCCTTTCGCACACCTCCGGCGTATCCGGCTGGGAGCAGCCGTTCCGTCTCGAGGACATGTACGACTGGGAAGGCGCGGTCACCCGACTCGCGGCGCAGGCGCCGTGGTGGACACCGGGAACCGCGGCCGGCTACCACGCACAGAACTACGGCCACCTCATCGGCGAGGTCGTTCGCCGGATCACGGGCCTGCATCTCGAGGAGTTCGTCGCCAAGGAGATCGCCGAACCTCTCGGCGCGGATTTCCAGATCGGTGCCCGCGAAGCCGACTGGGACCGGATCGCCGAGATCGTCCCTCCCCCACCGCTGGACATCGATCTCGCCGCACTCGATCCCGACAGCGCGGCCGTCAAGACGCTGACCGGTCCCATCGCCGACGCGGCGGCAGCCAACACCGCCGGATGGCGGCACGCCGACATGGGTGCACACAACGGCCACGGCAACGCCCGATCCCTCGCACGGATCCTCTCCGCAATCACGCTCGGCGGCACGAGCAACGACGTCCGTCTGCTCACCGACAAGACCATCGATCTGATCTTCACAGAGCAGAACAACGACACCGACCTGGTGCTCGGCGTACCGTTCCGACGCGGCATCGGATTCGCTCTCCCCCGCCTCGACACCATGCCGTCGATCCCGGAGGGGCGGACCGCCTTCTGGGGCGGCTGGGGCGGTTCGATGACCGTCATGGACCTCGACCGCCGAATGACGTTCACCTACATGATGAACAAGATGGGGTCCGGGATCATCGGGTCACCGCGAAGCAATGAATACCTGCGCGCGACCTACGATGCCCTCGGTGCGGTGGGACCGGCATGACCACGGTCGACGCCTACGCAGCGACCGCACCGGACCTGCCACTGACCCGCCGGACCATCGAGCGACGAGAACCCGGTCCGTTCGACGTTCTCATCGAGATCAGCCACGTCGGTATCTGTCATTCCGACATCCACACCGCCCGCAACGACTGGGGTGTGACCCGATACCCGGTGGTTCCCGGACACGAGATCGTCGGTTCGGTGGTGGCAGTCGGCGATGCTGTGACCAAGCACAGCGTCGGCGATCGGGTCGGGGTTGGATGCTTCGTCGATTCCTGCCTCGAATGCGCTTCGTGTCTCGACGGCGACGAGCAGTACTGCACCGGCCCCCGCGGAGTCACCAACACGTACGGCTCTGCCGACCGTTACGGCGGAATGACCCAGGGCGGCTATTCGACCCACATCGTGGTCACCGAGCACTTCGTTGTCCGGATCCCGGACACGCTGCCGTCGGAGCGTGCTGCGCCGCTGCTCTGCGCGGGAGTGACGATGTACTCACCGCTCCGAGAGTGGAATGTGGGGGCCGACTCACGCGTAGCGATCATCGGTATGGGCGGGCTCGGCCACGTCGGCGTTCAGATCGCAGCGGCGCTCGGAGCAGAGGTCACCGTGCTGAGCCACTCCCTGTCGAAGATGGAGGACGGACTACGCTTCGGCGCAACCGATTACCGATCCACACGCGATTCCACATCACTTGCAGATCTTCGCGGAAAGTTCGACCTGATCCTCAACACGGTTTCCGCGAACCTCGATCTGGATCACTACATGTCGTTGTTGACCAGGGGCGGAACACTGGTCGAGCTCGGTCTCCCCGAGCATCCACTGGCCGTCAGGGCATTCTCCCTGACACACAATCGGCGAAGCCTCGCCGGTTCGATGGTGGGCGGCATCCCCGTCACCGAGGAGATGCTCGACTTCTGCGCGAATCACGGCATCGGCGCGGAGGTCGAGGTGATATCCATGGATCAGATCAACGCCGCCTACGAGCGAGTCCTGGCATCCGACATCCGCTATCGCTTCGTCGCCGACATGTCGACCATGTGAGAGCTCGGGTCACTCGAGGCGAGCATCACCGACTCCCCGTCCACGGTGGGTGAGGCTTCCGGATGTGCCGACGGAAGCCTCACCCACTTATCATCTGCCGTTCAGGACCTTCCGGAACCGAAGGGTCCCTGTGTGAGGGCCTGATTCACATGACGGCCAGTAGGAGTACCCATGAGAATCATCGGTGCCGTTCTCGAAAGCTCCGGACACAGTAGACCTTTCGATAAGACACAACCTCTTCGAATGACGGAACTCGATCTCGCCCCACCCGGGCCGACCGAGCTCCTGGTCCGGATGGAGGCGGCCGGTGTCTGTCACTCCGACCTCAGCGTGATCGACGGCAGCCGGCCTCGCACGATGCCGCTACTGCTGGGGCACGAAGCCGCCGGAACAGTCGAGGAGATCGGGGCGGACGTCGACCCGGTCCTGCTGGGACAGCGAGTGGTGATGACGTTTCAGCCACGCTGCGAACGTTGCGATGCCTGCGCCTCCGAGGGCCGCGTTCCCTGCAGCGCCGGCACGGCCGCCAACGGCCGCGGGGAACTCCTTCTCGGCGGAAGCCGGATACGTCAGGGGAACAGGGCGATCCGCCACCATCTCGGTGTGTCGGGCTTCGCGACTCACGCGGTCGTCGATGCCTCGTCCGCGGTGCCGGTGGGATTCGACGTGCCTCCTGCTGTTGCCGCGGTTCTGGGATGTGCCGTACTGACGGGCGGCGGCGCGATCATCAACACCGTCCGGCCCACACCGGGCGACAGCGTCATGATCGTAGGCCTGGGCGGGGTAGGTATGGCGGCACTGATCACCGCGGTGGCCGAAGGAGCCGGACGGGTCATTGCCGTCGACCCCCATGCCCCCAAGCTCGAGATCGCTCGCGGCCTGGGAGCACACGAGACATACACACCGAAGCAATTGAGCGAGAAGGCGATCAAGGCTCGCTACGTCGTGGAGTGCGCCGGTAACACACGCGCGTTCACGTCGGCGTTCGCAGCCACCGAGGTGGGTGGAACCACCGTGACGGTGGGGCTGCCCGCACCTACCGCCACAGTCGACATCACGCCACTGACACTCGCAGCGGAAGCCCGGACGATCGTCGGTAGTTATCTGGGTACCTCGGTACCGTCTCGTGACATTCCGCGGTTCGTGGAAATGTGGCGTTCCGGCCGGCTGCCCGTCGAGAGTCTCATCTCGTCCTACATCGGATTGGGCGATCTGAACAAGGCCATGGACGAACTCGCTTCGGGTGTGGCAATACGCCAGGTCGTCCTGTTCGACCACGAGTCGCAGCAGAGTGTGCACCCATGACCGAAGCCTGCACGACTCCCGCGCCGACCGCGGACAGTTTCCCGGTGCTCTGGCCGGTCCCGACACGATGGGCGGACAACGACCACTACGGTCACGTCAACAACGTCACGTACTACGCGTACTTCGACACCGCGGTGAATGCCTTCCTGATGGCAGAATCCGGCGTCGACATCCGGGACCTGCACGCGATCGGTGTGGTCGCCGAGACGGCGTGTACCTACCATCGCGAGTTGAGCTTCCCGGACGATCTCCGTGTCGGGCTCTCCGTCGAGCGCCTGGGATCCAGCTCCATCACCTACGCGCTCGCCATCTTCCGCGATTGCGGTGACCACCTCGAGCTTGCTGCGACCGGATGCTTCGTCCACGTCTACGTCGACGTCGTGACCCGGCGGCCGGTTCCGGTTCCCGACGAGATACGTTCCGCGGTGGCCGGTCTCGTCCGTCCGTGAACCTCACGGCCCGAAGAAGGCCTCCGCCGCGAAACACGGCGACACGAATGCATCTGTGGATCTTGCATCCCGTCACCACGGCCGCCCCAGACATGACAGCGCTCGGAGCGTTCCTGTCGCGAGCGAATCACGATGGTCGAAGCTGTTGGGAACAGGAATGATTCACGATTTTCAGTCGTCACCGTCGGCCGAGTTCGCACCGGCAAGCCGCAGCGCCAGTTCGCTGTAGAGCCCGGCAAGCCGGTCGGGATCGGTGTACCGGCCGCTGGGGAACCATCGACAGATGTCGACACACAACGAGATGATCGAGAGTGTCACTCCCTCGGCATCGGGTACCTCGAACACACCGGCGGAGATACCGGCATCGACGATGCTGCGCACGATCCGGGTGGTCTGCCGACGCAACTCGACGATCGTGCGGTAGTGCTCGGGAGACAACGCGGTCAGCTCGTACTGGATCACCCGTCCGCGCACGTGGTTGGCCGCGTGCCAGGCCGCGAATGCGCCGACCACCGTTCTGAGCCTGGTCGCCGGTGGGGCGGTGACCGGATCGCTGTCGGTCAACAGCTCCACGCACTTCCGGTGCCCCTCGTAGCTGATCGCGTAGAGCAGTTCTTCCTTGGACCGATAGTGCGGATACATCGCGGCCGGGCTGAGTCCCAGCCGTGCCGCGATGTCGCGGGTCGTGGTGCCGCCGTAGCCGTTCTCCGCGAAGGCCTCGGCGGCCGCGTCCCGAATCCGCCGCGCGGCCTTCGACTCCTTGGTCGGCAGGTCACTGACCGCCCTGTCGCTCATCTTCGTCCTCCACATCGCCGATTCCTTGACAATAGCGACCAGGATGGTAGATATAAGCAAGCGCTTAGATTTAGGTCCGAACGTAATCCGAAGAGGCGCCGGGTGGGTTGACCCGGACGCCTGTCCGATCCGACACGGAAGCACACCATGAACCTGAGAATGACCGACGAGGAACTCGCCTTCCGAGACGAGCTGCGAACCTTCTTCACCACCCAGATCCCCGCCGAGATCCGTGAGCGCACCGCCCGTGGTGAATTCCGGCCCGAGGACCTGATCGAGACGCAGCGGACGCTGAACGCACACGGGCTCGCGGTGCCGCGCTGGCCGGTCGAGTGGGGCGGCAAGGACTGGACCCCGCTGCAGCACGACATCTGGCTCAACGAGATGCAACTCGCGGCGGTGCCCGAGCCGCTGGCATTCAACACCTCCATGGTCGGCCCGGTGATCGCGGCGTTCGGATCGGAGGAGCTCAAGAAGCGCTTCCTCCCGGCTACCGCGAACCTCGACATCTGGTGGTGCCAAGGGTTTTCCGAGCCCGATGCAGGATCCGACCTGGCCTCGCTCAAGACCCGGGCCGTACGCGACGGCGACAGCTACATCGTCAACGGCCAGAAGATCTGGACGACGCTCGCGCAGCACGCCGACTGGATCTTCTGCCTGGTGCGGACCGACCCGAACGCGCCGAAACGGCAGGCCGGTATCTCGTTCCTGCTCATCGACATGAAGACCCCGGGCGTGACCGTGCGGCCGATCAAGCTGATCGACGGCGGCCACGAAGTCAACGAGGTGTTCTTCGAGGACGTGCGCGTCCCCGCGGAGAACCTCGTCGGCGAGGAGAACGCCGGCTGGAGCTACGCAAAATTCCTGCTGGGCAACGAACGTACCGGCGTGACCCGGGTCGGCGCCTCGAAGCGGCACATCGCTCAAGCCAAGACCTATGCGGCGCAAACGAAGATCGGTGAGAAGTCGCTGCTCGACGATCCGCTGTTCGCCGCGCGCGTGGCCGAACTGGAGAACGACCTGCTGGCGCTGGAGCTGACCCAGCTTCGCGTGGTCGCCGACTCCGCGAACGGCGCACCGAACCCGGCGTCGTCGCTGTTGAAGCTACGCGGATCCGAGCTGCAGCAGGCGGCGAGCGAACTGCTGATGGACGTTGCCGGCCCCGATTCGCTCCCGTTCGACGCGGGCACCGACGCAATGTCACCACTGTGGGCCCAGCACAGCACGCCCACCTATCTGAACTACCGCAAGGTGTCCATCTACAGCGGATCGAGCGAGGTGCAACGCACCATCATCGCGTCCTCGATTCTCGGCCTGTGATCGACCCCGCATCCGGAGATTGTGAGGAACTGCAATGAACTTCGAGCTCACCGACGAACAGCAGATGCTGGCCGACACCACCAAGGACCTCCTCGCGCGCAGCTACGACGCGGAGAAGCGCAACGCCGTCACGGCCACAGAGCGGGGCTGGAGTCCCGAGGTGTGGCAGAAGTTGGCCGAACTCGGGATCCTCGGACTCGGTTTCGCCGAAGAAGACGGCGGAATGGACGCAGGCCCGGTCGAGACCATGGCAGTGATGACCGAGGTCGGCCGGCGCCTGGCCCCCGAACCTCTCCTCGACGCGGTCCTCACCCCCGGCGGGCTGGTGGCGGAGGTCGGTACCGCGGACCAGCGGGCCAAGATCCTGCCCGGGGTCGCCGAGGGCACCACACTGCTCGCCTTCGCGCACGCCGAACCCGGCCGACGCTGGCCCGACCGGCACGTGGACACGGTCGCCGCACGCGAGGGCGAACTGTGGTCCCTGACCGGTTCGAAGAACCCGGTACCGCACGGCGACTGTGCGGACGTGATGATCGTGACCGCACAGCTGCCGCACGACGAGGGCACCGGGCTGTTCCTGGTCCGCGCCGACGCCGCGGGGCTGACCCGGCGCGGATACACCACCCACGACGGGCTGCGCGGCGCCCAACTGGAACTGCTGAACGTCGAGGCCGAGCCGCTCGGCAACGGCGGTGACGCGTCGGCCGCGATCAGCGCGGCCATCGTGCGGACGCAGGCGTTGCTGTGCGCCGAGGCAGTCGGCGCGATGCAGGAGACTCTGCGGCTGACCACCGAATACCTCAAGACCCGCAAGCAGTTCGGTGTGCCGCTGGCGAAGTTCCAGACACTGACCCAGCGCGCAGCGGACATGTATGTGCTCCTGGAACTGGCGAACAGCATGAGCCTGTACGCCACGATGTCGCTGGCCGATGGAGTGGTCGATCCCGTCATCGCCTCACGCGCCAAGCTGCAGATCTCCCGATCCGCGCGGAAGATCGGCCAGGAGGCCATCCAGATGCACGGCGGCATCGGCATGACCGCGGAGTACCCGGTCGGCCACTACGTCAGCCGGCTCACCGCGATCGAGCACACTCTCGGCAGTGGCGACGACCATGTGCGGCTGCTCGCCGCCACCGTCGCCGATCACGATCGCGCGGAGCTCTGAGCAGAACGAAGGCATGCACGAGGTAGAGACGTGGGGCGACCGCGTCATGGACGATCGCCGGCACAGACGATCACCATGATGCGGTCGCCCACGTCCCGGAAGTGCCGAAGGGGGCCGGTTAAGATGCGTTCGACCTGATCGCCGTGGGCACACGGTGCCGTGTTACGCGGACCGAAGTCGAAAATGAGGCCAGATTCAGGTATACCTGGGGGATGTCGAAGACCACAGCGGGAACCAACCCGACCACCCGTTCCGACGGGGCGCCGGACCCGTTCGTGCTGCGCGACCTGCCATCGACCCCGCGGGGACTGCGTACTCGGACCGCTCTCATACAAGCCGCGCGAGTAGTTTTCGAGCGTGACGGCTACCTCGACACGAGGCTTACCGACATCACCAAGGAATGCAACTGCGCGTCGGGAACGTTCTACACCTACTTCGCCAGCAAGGAAGAGATCTGTGCGGCGGTCCTCGAAGAGGCGAAGGAGGACATGCTGCATCCCGGCATGGGCCGGGAACCCGAGTCCGACGACCCCTACCTCGTGCTCGAGGCGAGCAACCGCGCTTATCTCGCGGCATACGCCCGCAACGCCAAGTTGATGGGCCTGCTCGAACAGGCCGCACACGCCGACCCCTGGTTCCGGGAGTACCGCAACCGTCGGTCCGAGACGTTCGTCCTACGGAACGCGCGAGGGATCGCCAACCTCCAGGAACGCGGAATCGCCGATCCCGAACTCGATCCGCTGACAACGTCCCGGGCCCTTTCCGGAATGGTGAGCAGTCTCGCGTACAGCGTGTACGTGCTGGAGGAAACATACGGCGCGAGCAAGCCCGTCCCCTTCGACGATCTCGTCCACACCGTCACCCGGATCTGGGCAAACGCACTCCGTCTCCATCGAGAAGGCTGACCACGACCGACCCGCCGAAACCGCAACTCCTCTACTGGCGCGGACATCACGTCGACCCCGGAAATCCCCTCCGCTCTACGCAAGTCGGATCAGCCTCCTGCGGTAGCATCGAACGTGTGAAGTATTCACTTACCTGGGCACCGGCCGTATGACCGCCAAGGCGAGTGACCCACGCGGCGCCGGCAAACGAACGAGGCTGACCGCGGACGCACGGCGTGAGCAGATCATCGAAGCTGCTCGCGTCGTGTTCTCGAGGTCGGGCCTCGCCGGTACTCGCACCCGCGACCTCGCCGCAGAGGCAGGTATCAACGAGGCGATGTTGTACCGGCACTTTCCTTCGAAGGAAGAGCTCTTCGAAGCTGCGGTGGCGCAACCTCTCGAAGACGCGGTTGCAGCGTGCGTCGAGTTCGCCGGCGTAGCTCCCGCGCAGTTCGATGCGACTGCCGAACTACAGCAGCAGCAAACACGGCAATTCATCTACGATCTCTGCGCAGCCATGGAGGAGATCGCGCCGCTGCTCGGGGTTGTGCTGTTCGGCGACGCAACAGAGGCACAGGTCTACTACAAGGACCGCATCCAGCCCTCGCTCGCGAAGATTCAGACGGTGATCGAAACCAACTATGCTTCGTGGCCGCACCGCGACTTCGATCCCGAGTTGGTCGTCGAGTCACTGTTCGGTTTGACTTGGTTCCTGGCCGTCTCGGAAAAACTGAGCGGCCGGAAACGCAATCGTGAAGAGGTGGCCGAGCAGGTCATGAATCTCCTCATGAACGGCCTGAAAGTTCCTGCGGACCAAGACATCCCGAACCCGGATCACTAGGCCAGGATCGCCTGTGAAGGCTACCGTTCAGGTCGACGGAGGAGCCGGCACCTCGAACACGTTCAGCAACGCCGACACGCTGAGATACGCGCCGGCCAGTTGGGCCATGTCGACGACACCCCGCTGCCCGAACGCCCCCACAGCGTCCTGGTAGAGCGCATCGTCGACATGACGTGTCCGGACAATCTCCTGCGTGAATCGCGCAGCAATCAACTGGTTTCCGGTCAGCCCGACCGGTTCTTCCCCTTTGGCCAACGACTGTATTGCGCTCTCGGGAACGTCTACCGCGCGCGCCGCAATCTTGTGCGCGTAGATTTCGTAGTCGGCTCCCCACAGTCCGCCCACCGACAGGATCACGACCTCTCGGACCGCTGCGGGAAGTGTCGAATTCGCCGATACGGAGCCGAAGTACTGCATGGCTTGCCTCCCGATCGTCGGGCTGACCACAAAGGCGTTGAACGGGCCGATCGGATGCCCCTCGGAATCGACGATCTGGATACCGGGGTCCTGCTGCGCCGGAAGGAGCCGTTGCTTTATGTACTCAACGGTGTCTAGTTGCTCCGGGCTCGCCTCGTTCGAATCCACCAAAGTCAGCCGACCGCCGAGATCATCGCGACAGTCGGTACCCATCCCTGAAATCCTCTCGATTCGACATGAAACCTCGATTCCGGCGGGAGCCGCTGCACGCGTCAGATCGAATTGGTTCGGCGACGGGCCAACTCGGGGAACTCGCCTCGGCGACACCACTCTTGGATCATCGTGACGAAGGAATACGACCCACGCGGATCACCGACGTTCAGTTTGAACGTACGTCCCTCGGTGTGGCCGTCATCGTTGTAGTAGCCGGGCGTGCAGTCCGGACGTCCGAACGGCACGCCGTCGCGCAACAGCATCTCGACCCATTCGTCTTGGGCTTCCTTGGTCACCTCGACCTCGTCGTTGCCTTCGGCGAGGACCTTCTCGACGATGGCGGCGATGTTCTCGGCCGCATAGTTGTTCGACTGTGTCACGTTGGCACCGAGGAACGAGCCCTGCCACAGCTGAATGATGAACATGTTGGGGTATCCGTGCACATGCATTCCGTGCAGGGTTTCCATACCGTCCGCCCAGGCCTCGGACAATTCGATACCACCTCGACCGACAACCTCGAATCCAGCGCGATTGACGATCTCACTGCCACCGGTGCCGTACTCGAAGCCGGAGGCGTAGATCAGGCAGTCGACGGGGTATTCCTGTCCGTCGACGACGACACCGGTCGGCGTGATTCGTTCGACCCCCTGTCCTGCGGTATCGACCAGGTGCACGTTCGGCCGGTTGAATGCCGGCAGGTAGTCGTCGTGGAATCCCGGCCGCTTGCAGAACAGGTCGTACCAGGGCTTGAGGTTTTCGGCCGTCGTCGGGTCCTCGACGATGCTGTCGATGCGGGCACGACGCTCCTCCATCAGAGTCAGGTCGAGGTCGCCGACCGCTGCCATCACCGTCTCCGGCGACATCTGCTCCAGCGGCACCGAATGCATCTGCGCCCGCATACGCCGTCCGAGGCTGGTCCAGGCGTCATCGACCAGATCCTCGACCACGACCCCGGGCTCCGGCTTACCGAAGAACCCGTCCCAGTTGCGGGTGAAGCTGTCCAGCAGCTTCTCCTGGCCGCCTGGCTCTTTGAGTATCTGCAGGGTCGCCTCGTCCAAGGGGCCGTTTCCACGCTCGGCGACCGACGAGGGTGTGCGCTGGAAGACGAACAGTTCCTCGGCGTACTTGGCGAGCTCCGGAATCAGCTGGATGGCAGTTGCCCCGGTGCCGATCACCCCGACGCGCTTGTCGGCGAGCCCGGTCATCGGCGCACCGAGCGCGTCTCCCCCGGTGTAGGAGTAGTTCCACCGCGAGGTGTGCATCGTCTGCCCCGCGAAGTCCTCGATCCCCGGGACGCCGGGCAGCTTCGCAGTGCTGAGTGGGCCCAGGCCGATGCCCAGGAACTGCGTGGTGAAACGGTCGCCACGGTTGGTTTCCACCGTCCAGCGCGATGACGTCTCGTCCCACGTCGCGTTGGTGACCTTGGTATGGAACAGGGCGTTGTCGTAGAGCCCGAAGTGTTTTCCGATCCGGCCTGCATGCTCGAGGATCTCCGGACCGTGCGCCCACAACTCGGTCGGCACATAGCCGGTTTCTTCCAACAGCGGCATGTAGACCACCGACTTGGTGTCGCACATCGCGCCAGGGTACCGGTTCCAGTACCAGACACCACCGAAACCTCCTGCGGTATCGATGATTCGGACGTCGTCGACTCCACGCTTCTTCAGCTGCGCACCGGCACAGAGACCCGAGAAACCGCCGCCGATGAAGGTGAAGGTGACGTGGTCGGTGACAGGTTCGCGTTCTTGCACAGGCGTCCAGGGATCGTCGGCGAGTTCGGCGAACTTGCCTTCGAGGCGGTGGTACTGATTGATCCCCTCGGGACGGATGCGCTTGTCACGTTCCTCGGCGTAACGCGCACGGATCGCGTCCTTGTCGATCGCGGGGTCCAGTGTGACCGATTCGGGCTCGGTGCCGGTGTGGATCGTCATGCTGTCTCCTCCAGGAATCGGGTGAGTTCCCGTGTGAACTCGTCCTTGCTGTCGAGGTTCGAAAGGTGTCCGGCGCCGTCGAAGATCACCAGGCTGGCGCCGGAAACTTTCCCGGCGATGGCTTCGGAGTGCGCGACCGGCGTGAGTTGGTCCGCAGCCCCCACGAGCACCAGGGTGGGTACGGCCACCTGATGCAAGCGGTCGAGGAAGTCGAGGCCGCCGATGGCTTGCAGGCCGGCGTGGAACGCACGCGGATCCCGGCTGGAAAATCCCTCCCGGAACCGTTGGACGTATTCCCGATCCTCATGAATCGCGGTGGCGTCGAAGCAGATCGGGACGAACTGGTCGGAGACCGCTCCCATCCCGTATCCGAGCGCGGCATCACCCGCCTGCGCAAGGTTAGCGGCCGTCGCCTCATCGATACGGGAGCTGGTGTCGGCCAGGACCAGGCCGGCCACTCGCTCCGGCGCGTTGAGCGCGAACGCCTGGGCGATCATCCCGCCCATGGAGAGGCCGACGACGTGCGCCCGGTCGATCTCCAACGCGTCCAACACTTGTCGGACGTCTTCGGCGTAGTCCTCCAGCGTGAGTCCTTCACCGGCGAACTCCGACTTCCCGTGTCCACGGGTGTCGATGGACACCACTCGGTATCGGTCGGCAAGCGCCTCGACCTGTGGGTTCCAGTTCGTCAGGTCACCGCCGACACAATGCAGGAACACCACCGGTGTTCCGCCGTTGTTCTCGCCGCGGATCTCGACGTTGAGTTGTATGTCGCCAGACTTGATCAGCATTGCTCGCTCCAAAGTGAGTAAGTGGCTACTTCATTAGTGTGTGACCTGCGTCATACGCTGTCAAGTAGCACCACGGACGGCCAGGTTGCGGCCCGAACTGCTACTGCCAGAACAGGTTCGCTCCGGATCACCGAGGCCTATCGACCCATGTGGGAAGGCGACCTTCGCGGCCGTTTCGGACGGCAACTACTTATGCGCAGAGGAGAAGATGCAGCCGGCACATCGCTGACGATTACGTGAGCTGGGTCATACCGATGACCGGACGGGGCAAGTCTCACAAGAGTTGAGGCGCTTGTCAACTATCGAGTCGGCCGGGCCGACCTCGAAACTCGGCTCGACAGGAAACTCCTACGCCCGCCCCCACTCTCGGTTCGGACGACGTCCCCCTGACCTACACGACGCTCTCGCCCACCGGGGCGAATCCGAGTGGGAGCACATGGATCTCGACGGCAGCCGTGTCCGGGGTGAGTGGGCCGGCGGCAGGTGTGGTTCCGGCGATCGAACCACACCCGCCCGAGGGCAACACACCACCGGACTGCGTACAAGGGGTCAGCGGGTGCCGCTGATGCCGCCGTCCACCGGAATCACGGTCCCGGTCAGATACGCGCCCGCCCGGGACGACAGGAAGATCGCGGCACCGGCGATATCCTCCGGCGTCCCCACTCGGCCGAGTGGCACATCGGCCTCGACCGCGCTCCGCAATTCCGGATCGTCCAACACGAACGCCATCATCTTCGTCGGGAACGGCCCCGGCGCAACAGCATTGACAGTGATGTGCTCGTCGGCCAACGATCCGGCCAGCTTCCGGGTCAGCATGTGTACCGCCGCTTTCGATGCCCCGTACGAGAAGTTCTCGCTCTTCGACACCACCAGACCGTCGATCGACCCGACGTTGATCACCCGGGCCGGGTCGTCCGGACTCGCCGCGGCACGCAACTGGGGCAGCAGCGCCTGGGTCAACGCGAACACCGATGTGACGTTGAGCCCGAGCACCTTGTCGAAGCCCGATGCCGGAAACTCGTCGATCGGCGCCCCCCAGGTGGCGCCGGCGTTGTTGACGAGCACGTCCACCCGATCGAAGGTGCGGGCCACGAACGCCGCGAGCTCGACCACACCCTCCTCGGTACTCAGGTCGGCCGGATACGCGACGACGTCCCCGACCGTGGAGAGTTCCGCCGCGGCCGACTCGCAGGCATCGGCCTTGCGGGACGAGATGATCACCCGTGCACCGGCTTCCGCCATCCCCTTCGCGATCATCAGGCCGATGCCGCGTGTGCCTCCGGTGACGACGACGGTCTTGCCCGCGACGTCGAACAGGTCGCTCATGCCGCGACCTCGAAGAGGCCGGCTGCGCCCATACCGCCACCGATGCACATGGTGACGACCACGTAGCGAACACCGCGACGCTTGCCTTCGATCAGCGCGTGCCCGACGAGGCGGCCGCCGGTCATGCCGTACGGGTGCCCCACGGAGATGCCACCGCCATCGACGTTGTAGCGCTCCGGGTCGATTCCCAGTTCGTCGCGGCAGTACACCGCCTGCGACGCGAATGCTTCGTTCAACTCCCACAACCCGATGTCGTCGACGGTCAGGGCGTGCTGCTCGAGCAGCTTCGGGATCGCGAAGACCGGGCCGATACCCATCTCCTCGGGAGCGCACCCGGCGACGGCGATCCCGCGGTAGACACCCAGCGGGGTCAGGCCGCGGCGCGACGCCTCCCCGGCCTCCATCAGCACCGATACCGAGGCGCCGTCGGAGAGTTGTGACGCGTTACCCGCCGTGACCGTCGAATGTGCGGTGACCTGTCCGTCGGGCAGCACAGTATTCAGGCTCGCCAGAGACTCGAGCGTGGTGGAGGGACGGTTCCCCTCGTCCTGCGTGAGAGTGACCTCCTTCTCGGACACCTCGCCGGTGGCTTTGTCGACCACCTTCATGACGGACGTGAACGGCACGATCTCGTCGTCGAACCTACCGGCGGCCTGCGCGGCAGCAGTCCGTTGCTGAGAGAGCAGTGCCAGTGCATCCTGACGCTCGCGGCTGACGCCGTAGCGTTCGGCAACGATCTCGGCGGTGTGCAGCATCGGCATGTAGATCGCCGGAATCTTCTCCACCAGCCACGGATCGGCGACGCGGTGCCTGTTCATGTGATCGTTCTGCACCAGCGAGATCGATTCGACGCCACCCCCGACGGTAATCTGCATGCCGTCGTGGACGATCTGTTTGGCGGCGGTCGCGATGGCCATCAGACCGGACGCACACTGCCGGTCCATGCTCATACCGGAGACCGTATCGGGAAGACCGGCACGCAGCAGCGCCTGCCGCGCGACGTTGCCGCCGGTCGACCCCTGTTGCAGTGAGGCCCCGAGAACAACGTCCTCGACCTCTCCCCCGTCGAGGCCGGCCCGCCGCACGGCATGCGTGATCGCGTGCCCGGCCAGCTCTTGGGCCTGGGTGTCGTTGAACGCGCCGCGGTACGCTTTGCCGATCGGCGTCCTGGCGGTCGAGACGATGACTGCTTCCCTCATGGGAACTCCGTTTCTTGTAGTGCGACGCAAGTGTCAGGGCTGGAAGACGAGACGGCCCACGGTGGTTCCGTCGCCGAGCCGGCCGATACCGTCCGCGACGTCGGTGAGCTCGAGCCGCTCCCCGATCAGTGGTCTGAGCAGGCCTTCGTCGGCGAGACGGGTCAGTTCGGTGTGACACTCGTCGATGATCGCCGGATTCTTCGTCTGGTACAGGCCCCAGTGCAGCCCGACGATGGAGTAGTTCTTGATCAGCGCATGGTTCAGTGCAGGCTGTGGAATCGTGCCGCCGGCAAAACCGATGACGACGATCCTGCCTTCGAACGCAATGCATTTGGTGGAACCGTTGTAGGCATCGCCGCCGACCGGGTCGAACACGATATCGGCACCGTGACCGCCGGTGAAGTCCTTCACCGCCTGCACGAAGTCGTCGGTGCGTCGATCGACGACCATGTCGGCACCGAGTTCCTCGGCATACCGGGCCTTCTCGGGGCCACCGACCACACCGATCACCGTCGCGCCCGCGGCCTTACCGAGCTGAACGGCCGCGCTGCCGACACCACCGGCCGCGGCGTGCACGAGCAGGTAGTCACCCTCGTTGATCTCGACTCTGCGGTGCAACGCGAACCACGCCGTCTGGTAACCGATGCACAGCGCGGCAGCCTCGGCGTCGTCGAGTGCCTTCGGGGCGGGAAAGACGTTGGCCTGATCCATCACCACGTACTCGGCGAACGCGCCCCCGGGCAATACCGGGGTGCCGACCACCCGGTCACCGACCGTCGCCCGGGTGACGCCGGCCCCGGCTGCGACGACTTCGCCGCACAGCTCGACGCCCGGGGTGAACGGCAGCGGTGGCTTGATCTGGTACTCGCCGCGGCAGAGCAGAACGTCCGGGAAGTTGGCCGGGGCGGCCAGCACCTTTACCAGCACCTGACCGTCACCGGCCGTGGGTTCGGCGACGTCTTCGAGCCGCAGGACGTCACGACCCTCGCCTAGTTCGTTGACACGCCATGCTTTCATCGTGGTTTCTCCTGACGGTGTTCGTCGGTAGCGCTGAGAATCGATCAGCGTGGAAATCGGGTTGTGCGGCGTCTCCGCAATCAGGCGGCGCCGATCAGCCTCTGGGCCCGCCGGCGACGTAGACGACCTGACCGGACACGAAGCCCGCACCCTCACCGACGAAGAACGACGCCATGTTCGCGATGTCCTCCGGCCGACCCACACGCGCGACCGGAATCTCCGACGCCGCCCTCTTCTTGAACTCCTCGAAGTCCACCCCCATCCGGGCAGCAGTAGCAGCAGTCATCTCGGTCTCGATGAAACCCGGCGCAATCGCGTTCGCAGTGACCCCGTACCGACCCAACTCGAGCGCAAGGGTCTTCGTGAACCCCTGCACCCCCGCCTTCGCCGCCGAATAATTGACCTGACCGCGATTCCCCAACGCCGACACACTCGACAGATTCACGATACGACCGAACCTGGCCTCCACCATGTACTTCTGGGCCGCCCGGGTCATCAGGAACGACCCCCGAAGATGCACGTCCATCACCGCATCCCAATCCTCGACCGTCATCTTGAACAACAGATTGTCCCGAGTGACACCCGCATTGTTGACCAACACCGTCGGCGCACCGAGCTCCGTCGCGACCCGCTCGACCGCAACACCCACCGACACCTCGTCCCCGACATCCGCACCCACCGCCAACGCCGAACCACCGACAGCCTCGATCGCGGACACCGTCGCCGCACACGCAGACTCGTCGAGATCGACCACCGCCACCGCACACCCGTCCGACGCGAGCCGCACCGCCACCGCAGCACCGATACCCCGCGCCCCACCGGTGACGATCGCAGTCCTACGTTCCTGAATCATGTTTCTCTTCCTCACTGTTCGTCTTCGATATCTGTACGGAAATGCACTTGTGTTCGGCGGCAAGGCCGGTAGATCAGATCCCTGCGGCGTCCGCGATCTCGCAGGCCTTGTGGACGAGCGCGTCGATCCGCGGGACCGTCGGGGTGCCCGCTGCCGCCTTGTTGGCGGGAGTGTCCATCGCGCGGCGCATGACCCCCTCCGCGATGATCGCCACTTTCCACAGCCCCAGCGTGTGCCAGAACTTCAACGCCTGGGAGTCCCGGCCCGTCTCGTCCAAGTAGATCTGGGAGATCTCGGATCGGTTCGGGAATCCGTCGAGGGTGGACGGCGCGAACTCGCCCCCCGTGTCCTCCCCTTTTTCCGGCCAGTAGGCGAGCATGGACCCCATGTCCGCCAACGGATCTCCGAGAGTGGACAGCTCCCAGTCCAACGCCCCCACGACCTCACCATTGTCCCGGGACACGATCACGTTGCGCAGGTGGAAGTCGCCGTGCACGAGCGAGAGTTCGGTTTGCTCGGGTGCTGCGGCCACCAGGCGTCGGGTCAGGTCGTCGAGCTCGGGCAGTTCTCGCGTCTTCGACTGCTCCCACTGCCCGGACCACCGTTTGAGCTGGCGTGCCGCGTACGGCTTGTGGCCGGCCAGGTCCGAAAGACCGACCTCCTCCAAGTCCACTGCGTGGATCTTGGCGAGGGTGCGCGGCAGCGACACCGCCATCTCTCGGCGCCGTTGCGGGGAGAGCGACTCCGCGATCTCCATCGTGTCGACGACCTGTCCGTCGATGAACTCCATCAGTACCAGTGGCACGTCGGAGATCATGTGGTCCTGCGTGACACCGAAGATCCGCGGCACGGGCACGTCGGTGCCGCCGAGCGCGGACATGATCCGTGCCTCCCTCGCGACATCGTGCGCGGACGCCAGCAGATGGCCGAGAGGGGGTCGTCGGAGCACCCATCGACGACCGTCCTCGTCTTGTACGAGGTAGGTGAGATTCGACTGTCCGAGTCCGATCCTGTCGAACGTCAACCGGCCGGCGACCGCGATGCCGAGAGCATCGAACCATCGGGTGACCGCAGCCGAGTCGATCCCCACTATGTCCTGCACCACACGGCTTTCGGACACTGCGTCAGACACCGATGGACGCTCCCCTCCGGTACGGCGCCGCGTCACCGAGGCGCTGGCCGCCGTCGATCACCATGGTCTCACCGGTGATCCAGGACGCCGCATCGGACGCGAGGAACGCGATGGCAGCAGCGATGTCGTCCGGCTCACCGATGCGGGCCAGGGCCGTGGCCGCGGCGACCTGCTCCTCGTGCTCCTTCCACAACGCCTCGGCGAGCTTGGTACGCACCACGCCGGGCGCGACCGAGTTGACCCGGACTTTCGGCGACAACTCGAGGGCCAACTGCTTGGTGAGATAGATGAGCGCCGCCTTGGACACGTTGTACAGGCCGATGTCGGCTTCGTGACCGAGGCCGCCGATGGAGGCGGTGTTGATCACCGAGCCGCCGTGCTCGCCCATCCACGCCTCGGTGGCGATGCCGGTCCACAGAAGCGGAGCCCACAGGTTGACGTCCATGGTTTTGGCGAACCGGCCGTGATCCTGGTCGATCATGGGACCGAACGCCGGATTGGTACCGGCATTGTTGACGAGAATGTCTACGCTGCCGAATCTTTCGAGCGTCAGGTCGATGCAGCGACGGGCCTGATCCTCTTCCACAGCGTGCGCACCGACACCGATCGCGCTGCCGGAGATCTGGGCCGCGGCCGCGTCGGCGGCCTCCTGCTTCCGGGAGGTCAGCACCACATTTGCGCCCGCGGTCGCGAGAGCCTGCGCGGCCGCCAGTCCGATGCCTCGCGAGGCACCCGTCACGATCGCAGTCTTGCCGCTCAAATCGAGAGTCTTCATGCGGGAACACCTTCCGGTCGCAGGTCTCGGTACCGGCGCAGTTCACGACGGGCGAGGGCCCGCTTGTGCACCTCGTCCGGGCCGTCCGCCAGACGCAGGGTGCGCAGGTGCGCATACGCCATCGCAAGCGGGAAGTCGTCGGTGACACCGGCACCGCCGTGCACCTGGATCGCGCGGTCGACGATCTTCAGCGCAATTGTGGGTGCGGCGACCTTGATCGCCGCGATCTCGGTCTGGGCTTCCTTGTTGCCGACCGTGTCCATCAGATGGGCGGCCTTGAGGGTGAGCAACCGAATCATCTCGATGTCGATGCGCGCCTCCGCGATCCAGTCCTGGATGTTCGCGTTGTCGGCGACCGGCTTACCGAAGGTGATCCGCGACTGGGCGCGCCGGCACATCAATTCGAGAGCCCGTTCCGCCATACCGATGGCCCGCATACAGTGATGGATCCGGCCCGGTCCGAGACGGGCCTGGCTGATCGCGAAGCCCTCCCCCTCCCCCTTGAGGATGTCCTTGGCCGGAACCCGCACATCCGTGAAGTCGATCTCGGCGTGCCCCTCACGGTCCTGGTAGCCGAAGACCGGAAGGCCACGCATCACGGTTACACCGGGAGCATCGATCGGGACGACCATCATCGACTGCTGACGGTGTGTGGCCGCGGTCGGATCGGTCTTGCCCATCACGATCATGACCTTGCAGTTCCGATGCAGAGCGTTGGACGCGAACCACTTGCGGCCGTTGAGGATGTACTCGTCGCCTTCCTTGACCATGGACAGTTCGACATTGGTGGCGTCGGAGCTGGCAACGCGCGGCTCGGTCATCGCGAACGCGGAAGCCATGGTGCCGTCCAGCAGCGGCTTCAGGTACTTCTCCTTGTGCTCCTCGGTGCCGAAGAGTTCGAAGACCTCCATGTTGCCGGTGTCCGGGGCGTTACAGTTGCAGGCCTCGGAGGCGATGTGGCTGCGGCCCATGATCTCGGCGAGCGGCGCGTACTCGAGGTTCGTCAGGCCGGCACCGGTTCCGGGGTGCGGGTGGAAGAGGTTCCACAGACCCCGCCGCTTTGCCTCGGTCTTGAGCTCTTCCAGGATCGGCGGCTGGAAGTGCGGGTCACCGGAGGCGCGCATCTGTTCCTCGTACACGGCCTCGGCCGGGTACACGTGCATGTCCATGAAGTCCAGCAGTTCCTTCTGTAACTGCTGTGCACGTTCCGAGATGTCGAACAGGGACATGAGAACTCCTGACAGGTAGGGGGAAAATTCGGGGCTCGACGCTCGTGACCACGATCGCTCGCACGGACGGGTGATCGTCGGCAGCCTCGAGCTGATCGAAGTATTGATCCTCGAGTTGATCGTTCCAGGCGTCGAGTCGCTCCGGTCGGTTGAAGACCAGCACTCGGACGGCACCTCGGTCCTCCGAGAGCACCAATGCAGCAGACTGCGTCATCACACGTTCTCCAGTAGCGACTTCTGATACCGACGCATACCCCGGAGCCAGCGGTCGTAGTCGGATCCCTTGTGCCGGTACATGTCCAGTACTTGCGGGTGCGGCAGGATCAGGAACCGTTCCTCCTCGATCGCGGCGAGGGTGTCGGCCGCGACCTGCGCCGGTTCGAGGACGTCACCCGCGGAGACGACCGCTTTCGCGGCCGCGGCGCTCAGTTCGTCGACCACGTCCTCCTCCGGGAACAGCAGCTTGGTCTTCACACCCTGGGGGCACAGGCAGCTGACCTTCACACCCTGTTCCCCGTAGGTGACGCTGAGCCATTCCGCGAAGCCGACGGCTGCGTGTTTCGTGACCGAGTAGGTGGCCGAACCGATCTGGGTGAGCAGGCCTGCGGCGGACGCCGTGCTGACGAAGTAGCCGTCGCCGCGTTCCACCCATCCCGGTACCAGCAACCGGGCGGCGCGGATATGCGATCGGAGGTTCACGTCGAGCGACCGATCCCAGGCGGCCTCGTCGGCGTCGAGCCCCGGCGCACCGGTGATGCCGGCGTTCGCGAAGTACATGTCGACCGGACCGAATACCTTCTCGGCCAGAGCAATCAGATCGCGGATCGCGCTCGTACCCGAGGTGTCCGCACAGGCGGCCACCGCGCAGGCAGGATGCTCGGCATCGATCCTGTCAGCGGTGGCCTTCGCCGCGGCCCCGTCGAGGTCCGCGACCACCACGTGGGCACCCTCCCGGGCAAGGGCGTGTGCGATCGCGCCGCCGATGCCGCCTCCGGCGCCGGTGACGATGGCCACCTTGTCTGCAACCTTCACTGAAGCGCCCCGCTTTCATGTCGATCGGGTGTGAGGGGGTGAGCCGTCAGAACGTGATCTACGTCTCGATCCATGTATAATTGAAATCGGCGTCATATTCAAACCAAACTCGATGGTCCGGCCTGGAACACCACACCCCATCGACCGGCACTCCCCATGGAGAACCATGAACACGACCACAGGAATCCACCCGAGCACTCGGATCACCACGCACCGGATGATCGAGCTCGAAGGCCCCGACGAGCCGGTCATGGTTGCCGAGCCGTCGGCACACGTCGTCGCCTGACACACGATCGCCACCCAGATCTTCTCGACAGACACCATCACCAGAGGTGGGACGAGTTGCACACCTCACCACCGATTCGGAAAGGCCGCTGATGCCGAACCTGCTCGATCCGATCACCCGTCACGCCGCCGCCTCGCCCACCGCCGTCGCATTGCGTACCGACACCGGCCCCCGGACGTACCCGGAGTTGCACGACGCCAGCCTGCGATACGCGAGCGCACTCCGTGAGGCCGGCGTCGGAGTTGGCGACCGGGTCCTTCTCGTTGCCCCGTCCGTTCCCGAGTTCGTTGTGGCTTACATGGGAATTCAAGCGATCGGTGCCGTGGTGGTGCCGGTGAACACCATGTCCACCGCCACGGAGTTGACCTATTTCCTCACCGACTCCGGCGCGCAGCTCGCGATCGGCTGGCACCGACTCGGACCCACGGTGGCCGAGGCCGCCGGCGCGGCGGGCATACCGTCCTGGACCCTCGCCCCGGGTGCTCCCACCGACTGCGCACCGATCGCCGAACCGGTCGACCGGGCCGGCGACGACACCGCCGCGATCCTGTACACCTCCGGCACCACCGGGAAGCCGAAGGGCGCCCAACTCACCGTGGGAAACCTACTGGCTGCGGGCGAGATCGGCACGGCGGTGAGTCGTTCCACCGCCGCGGACCGCACCGGTACCGGGCTCCCCCTGTTCCATGTGTTCGGACAAGCATCGGTCATGATGGCCGCCTTCGCCGGCGGCGGCTCACTGTCGCTGCTGGAACGGTTCACGCCGGCGGGCATGGTCGAGATGCTGCGGCGCGACGGCCTGACAGTCGTCTGCGGCGTGCCGACGATGTGGAATGCCATGTTGCACACCGCCGGCGACACCGGCCCCACGGACTTCGCCCACCTGCGTGTCGCGGTCTCCGGTGGCGCGTCACTGCCCGGTGAGATCGGCCGCCAGTTCGAGGCGAGATTCGGCTGCACCATCTTGGAGGGCTACGGCCTCACCGAGACCACCGCCATGGCAACCTTCAACGACACCGACCGGGCCGGCAAGGTCGGCTCCGTCGGTTCGGTCGTGCCTCGACTCGGGGTCGAGATCCGCGACCCCGACGGTCGCCCCTGTGCCACCGGCACCGTCGGGGAAGTGTACGTACGGGGCGCCACCGTCATGAAGGGGTACTGGAATCGTCCCGACGCCACCGCTGCAGTCCTCGGCCGTGACGGCTGGTTCCGCACCGGCGACCTCGGCACGTTCGACGAAGACAAGGATCTGCGGATCGTGGACCGACTGAAGGACCTGATCATCCGCGGCGGCTACAACGTCTATCCCAGCGAGATCGAAGAGACGCTCTACCGGCACCCCGACATCGTCGAGGCGGCGGTCGTCGGAGTTCCCGACGACCACTACGGCGAAGAGGTCGCGGCCGTCGTCTCGGTCCGTGCGGGATCCACCCTCACCGGCGAACAACTGACCGAATGGAGCCGGAACCGACTGTCCGCCTACAAAATTCCGCGTATCGTTCAGTTCGTCGATGCACTTCCGAAGGGCACGACAGGAAAGATCCTCAAGCGTGCCATCGACCGCGACGAGCTGCGCGCGTCCTCGGCCTGATCGCATCGGGACACCGTCCGGCGGGGCCGAATCCGCAAGCTATGTATGCAGTCGGTCGCGCCCCGCCGTTTCGGGAACGATGTGAGAGTGCGTCGGGCACCGGTCAGCGGAACGCTGCTTCACCGGTCAAGGCGTTGCCGATCGTCAGCTGGTGCACCTCGGAGGTGCCCTCGTAGGTGAGGACGGACTCCAGGTTGTTGGCGTGCCGGATGACGGGGTACTCGAGGGTGATGCCGTTGGCGCCGAGAATCGTGCGGCACTCCCGCGCAACGGCAATGGCCTCGCGCACATTGTTCAGCTTTCCGGTGCTGATCTGCTCCGGGGTGACTTCGCCACGGTCCTTGATCCGACCCAGCTGATACGCAAGGAGATGACCCTTGCCCACCTCGAGTGCCATGTCCGCAATCTTGGCCTGGGTCAGTTGGTAAGCCGCGAGCGGCTTGTCGAACACCTCGCGGACCCGCGCATACTCGATCGCTGTTTCGAGGCAGTCCCGGGCGGCGCCGATCGCGCCGAACACGATCCCGAATCGGGCCTCACCGAGACTGGTGAGCGGACCACGCAGCCCCTTCGCCAGCGGTAGCATCGCCGAGGCCGGCAACCGAACCCCGTCGAGCACCAGTTCCGCTGTCACCGAAGCACGTAGTGACATCTTCTTCTTGATCTCGAGTGTGGAGAACCCGGGCGTATCGGTCGGAACGACAAAACCGCGGATGCCGTCCTCGGTCCGAGCCCACACCACCGCCACATCGGCGACCGATCCGTTGGTGATCCACATCTTCGTACCGTCGAGGATCCAGTCGTCACCGTCGCGTCTGGCGTGCGTACGCATTCCCGCAGGATTGGATCCGAAATCCGGCTCGGTCAGCCCGAAACAGCCGATCTTTTCGCCCGCGGCCATGCCGGGAAGCCACTCCTGCTTCTGTTCCTCGCTGCCCCAATGGTGGATGGAGAACATGGCCAGCGATCCCTGCACCGACACCAAGCTTCGGATACCGGAATCGACCGCTTCCAGTTCGAGACAGGCCAATCCGTAAGCGGTGGCACTCATACCGGCGCAGCCGTAACCGTCGAGATGCATGCCGAGGACCCCGAGAGACCCCAGTTCCCGGGCAAGTTCACGCACCGGAATCCGCGCCTCGTCGAACCACTGCGCCACGTGTGGGCGAAGCCGATCGTCCGCGAATCTCCGTACCGTGTCGCGGATTTCGATTTCATCCGGCTCCAGTAGGGAGTCGAGGGCGAACAACTGGCTCAGGGTCTGGGGCATGAGGTCCTCCGGCGAGAAGTGAATCGCTACCGCTCCGACAGCAGCAGGAGGGCGCGAGAACGATTGCGAGAACGATTGCATCGTCTACGCTATGAGACGCCGACAGGCCCGTCAACCAGGACGGGCACAGCCGCAGAAGAGGACTCGGAAGCATGCCCCGCCCACCACGCGCACCGACGCTGACGGACATCGCAGCACGCGCCGGGGTACACGTCTCGACGGCGTCCCGCGTGCTCCGCCAGCAGGAACCCGCCGACGGATGGTCCACCTCCGCCCTCCGCGTGCGTGAGGCAGCGGCGGAACTGGGCTATCAACCCAACCTGTGGGCGGCGAGCCTACGCACCCGCAAGACGACCACCCTCGGCGTGATCATGACACGTCTGACCGACGGCGTCGTCGCCACTACGTACCAGGGCATGGAGAAAGCTGCGACCGACGCCGGATACTCGGTGCTCCTGTCGAGCCCACCCGACGACCTCGAAGCACAACATCGGGCCGCCGAGCTCCTCATCGGCAGACAGGTCGACGGTCTACTCCTCGGCGGCCTGCACATTCCCGGGCACTCTTTCGTGGATTCGCTGCCGGTCGACCGGATGCCGATTCTGACGGTTACTCGTCACGCCGATGCCGGCCTGCCGTTCGTCGGCGGTGACGACCGGCGCGGCGGGTACCTGGCCGGACGCCACCTCCTCGATCGCGGGTACGGCGACATTGCGGTGATCGCCGGCCCCGGCCACGCCAGCACAGCCCGCGATCGTGTCGACGGATTCCTCGCCGCCATGGCAGAAGCCTCGGTCACCGTACGACCGGATCGAATACTGCGATCGACCTTCGACGTCGACGGAGGAGTCACCGCGGGCCGGGCACTGCTCGATCGTCCCGACCGCCCTCGCGCAATATTCGCGGTGACCGACACCATCGCCATCGGCGCACTGGGAGTTGCCCGCGATCTCGGGCTGGTCCTTCCGGACGACCTCGCTCTCGTCGGATACAACGACATCCCGATCGTGGCCCAGCTGCCCGTTCCCCTCACCACGGTTCGGTCTCCCGCCGGCGAGATCGGTGCGGCGGCAGTCGGGAAACTACTCGACCTGATCCAAGGCAGGGAAGTTGAATCGCTTTGCCTTCCAGTGGAACTGGTTGTTCGAGCAACGAGCTGATGTAGATCCCGCACCTGATCGCACCCCTCACGGAGCCCGCGACGGCAGGGGCCCAGCAGTTCCCGACGCTCTTCACGGAGGGTCGATCTGCAACGAATGATGCTCTCGCACAAGGCGTGTACGTCGACCACGTCGGACGCACGGAAGATCGACGACACCGGGTTCGATTCTGCCGCTCCGGCACCTACCCGTTGACATTCACACTCCCCACCCTCAAACTAAGCAAGCGCTTAGTAAAGGTGTCGGCACCGAGAAGAGGCATGAAGTGAAGCGAGCGATTTTCACCGACGATCACGAACAGTTCCGCGCGTCGATCCGGGACTTCCTGGCGCGTGACGTGATGCCGAACGTCGAGTCCTACGCCGAAGATCGGATGATCCCGCGCGAGGTGTGGCACAAGGCCGGCGAGCAGGGAATCCTCGGACTCGAGATCCCCGAGACCTACGGCGGAGGCGAAGCGGGCGACTACCGGTTCAACGCCGTTGCCACCGAAGAGTTGGCCGCGGTCAACATGGCGCTGGCGTCGAGCTTCGGTATCCACTTCGACATCGTGGCGCCGTACGTCGTCGACCTCGCCTCCGAAACCCAGAAACAGCAGTGGCTGCCCCGGATGGCCACCGGTGAAGCCACCGCCGCCATCGGCATGACCGAACCGTCCGGCGGTTCGGACCTGGCGAGCCTCGAGACCTCCGCCGTTCGAGACGGATCCGACTGGATCCTCAATGGCGCCAAGACATTCATCACGAACGGCTACACCGCCGACGTCGTGGTCGTAGCTGCCCGCACCGACCCGACGAAACGTTCGAAGGGCATCAGTCTCTTCCTCGTCGACGCATCACTGCCCGGCTTCGAGCGGGGCCGCAAGCTAGACAAGGTCGGTCAGCCCGAGGCCGACACCGCCGAATTGTTCTTCGACGACGTCCGACTCCCGGCCGACACGCTACTCGGTGAACCCGGTACGGGATTCGTGGCGATGATGGAACGCCTCCCGCAGGAACGGATCGGGACGGCGGTCACCAACGTCGCACACGCCAAGCAGATCCTCCTCGAAACCATCGAGTACTGCAAGGAACGCAAAGCGTTCGGGAACTCGATCGGATCGTTCCAGCACAACAAGTTCCTGCTCGCCGAACTGGTCACCAAGATCGAGGTCGCGGAGGCGTACCTCGACGCCGCCGTCGCCGAGCACGCCGCATCCGGCCTGAGCGCGGTCGACGCAGCCAAGGCGAAGTGGTGGTCGGCCCAGGTACAGAACGAGGTGCTCGACCACTGCGTGCAACTACACGGCGGGTACGGCTACATGCGGGAATACCGCGTCGCCCGCGCCTGGATGGATGCCCGCGTCACCAAGATCTGGGCCGGATCCAACGAAATCATGAAGGAAATCATCGGACGCGATCTCGCACTGTGACCCCGACCGGCGTCGGTCGCCGGAACGCACTCGGAGGGTTCGGCGTCGTGGATCCGGCACCGTTGTCTCCAGCACAACAGCCAGACGTACCTACTCCGTTACTTTCCCGAAAGGTGGATGCCGTGGTCATCTCCGAGACAACCGGATCGTGGTCACAGGACCGAACAACACGGCGAGAGCATCGAGCGGCGGCCGAGATATCGTCCTCGGTCCCCGAGGCCGTGTCGAACCTGCGCCGCAGGCGAACCATCTGACAGCGTACCGATGCGTAAGAACAACATTCGTACTCGACGCACCGGCAGCCGACAGTTCTCGCCTGCCGACATCCGCACGCACCTGATCTTCGCCCTGATGTGGGCGACCTATGGGGACGCGGGTAACGAATACGTCTATCCCACCTTCGGTGTCCCACCCGCAGCGTTCTACCGACGCGTACTCGAAATCATCGCAACAGGACAGGCCGACCCCCATCTCGACCCCGAGACACTGCGCCGGCTCGAACGTGCGTGTGTCCGGCACACTGAACCGTGAGTCGGCCTACGACGGCAGCGTTCCGGACGGTGACCGCGCCGGGGCAGCCCCACTACCGCGAAATCGAAGCTCATCGCGCATCATTCACGACTTGCGGGGTGGCCGGGGGGCGGCCCCAAGCCACTCAGGATCATCTTCGTGATGCTGTGCGCCGTCTCGGACTGGTCACGTTGCCGGTCACCGAGCCTGTCCGAAACCGAGAGAAACCAGGTCATCCCCAGTACGAGGCGCACCGTCAGATCGGAATCGAACTCTCGATGCGTCCACGCAATCATGTTGGCGTTGGTCACGTTTCGGATCCGATCCAGCGATGGCTCGATACGCTTCCGGAAGTACTCGGCAGCCTGATCCGCCTGCCCGAACAGGATGATCCCCAGGAGCGGACCGATCTCGTCCATGGCAGACATCAGGTCGAGCACGAACCGGTACGTTCTCTCGTACATGAGGTCGCCGGTACTGTCGAATTCGGCTGGCGGACTTCCTGAAATCTCGACCAGCCTGCCCACCGCCTCTTCCAGCGGCGCAGCAACTGCGGCCTCGAACAGCTGTTCCTTCGACCTGAAATGGCGGTACAACAGCGACTCGTTCACACCGGCAGCAGCAGCTATATCACGCGTCCGGGCGCCCGCGAGACCGCTGCGCTGGAAGACCTGACGTGCCGATTCGATGATCTGCAGGCGACGTTCGTCCCCGGTAAGTCTCGACTGCGTGCCGGCGGAGGCCAACGCCCCCGGACGATCGCGAAGAGGCTCACTCATCGCAGCAACGCGGCGCAGACTGTAGGCAGATGCTCCATAGCCCAAGACTAGGGGATCGGGGTACGAGGTCCGAACCGTCCGCTACCGCGACGACACCGCTCCGGAAGAACCTCGACTCCTACGTGGCCGGTTCCGGGGCCGACAAGCCCCTCCCCGTCCTCGTGACCGACGCGATCCCCGATCTGCCCTTCCGGAAATCCGGCGCCCGAGCAGACCACCGAAGGCGGACGACGTCGAGGACAGGGGACGGTACACACCCGTCCCTGCGCAGACAGGAACAGAGCTCACATGGCGTGATCGACCCAAAAACGAGGCCACGACCTCTTTCGAGTTTGTGGCCTCGTCCGTTGCAGTTCGTGGAACTGCATGTTGTGTGCAGTTCGCGAAGCCTGGTCACGGGTAGTTTCTGTTTCGTTGATCCAGAGGATTCCGGAGCGTTTTCCAGAGTGGTTGCGGACACGGCCCGTGAACGTGGACGCCGCACTCGGCGGATCAGCCCACGGAAGCAGACCCGCCATCCCCGGCAGGAAGCCGAAAGAAGTCGCAGTCGACACCCGCGTACATACGCCTGTCCACGTACTCGAAGCGAACCTTTTCGAGCACGCGCACGCTTGCCTGATTCCCCACCTCGACATGCGCGCACAGCCCGCTCGACGACAGTTCACGCGCCGGATGCTCGAGATGCCAGCTGACCAGAGCGTCGGCGATTTCCGTCGCTAGGCCCTGACCCCAGACGTCCCGGCTCAGGGCATATGCCAACTCACGACAAGAGTCGACCTCACCGAACCCAGCGCGGCCGATCATGTCGCCGTCGAAGTTCTCCACACGCCATTTGGTCCAGCCCCTGGTGCACTGCTCGTGGAGGTAGCCGTCGAGTCGCGACCGAGCCCCTGCGAGGGTGTCGGGCCGTCCATAACCGATGAATCGCATTGTGAGCGGGTCGGCGTGCAGAGCAACCAGGTCGTCGAAGTCGCCCGGTAGCCATTCAGTGATCGTCAGCCTGTTGGTACTCAGGATGGTTCGGCGAGGCACAGCCATCATCTTCCCAGCCGAGAAACAGGACGAGGTCACGAACTCTTAAGAGTTCGTGACCTCGTCCGTCGCAGTTCGTGGAACTGCATGTTGTGGGCGAAGGGGGACTTGAACCCCCACGTCCCGAAGGACACTGGCACCTGAAGCCAGCGCGTCTGCCATTCCGCCACTCGCCCGAGCGACGCTGAAAACAGTAGCACGCCTCTTTGGAAAAACACGATTCGTGCAGGTGAGGGCAGTAAAATCACGCTTATGAGCGTGACCGGAACCACCGGGAAGGAGTGGCCGGATATCATGCAGGGGCAGCGGCACGGACTTCTGCTGCCGCGACACGCAGACTGACCGCGAACAGACAACAGCAAGGTTCATGCCGTGGGGATCGTCCAACGTTTCGAGCGCAAGCTTCAGGGGGCCGTCGGCGACGCCTTCGCACGCGTCTTCGGTGGCGGCGTCGTTCCCCAGGAAGTGGAAGCCGCACTGCAGCGCGAGGCCACCGACCACGTCCAGCAACTCGACGGCGGCCACTACCTGGCCCCCAACCGCTACGTGATCACGATCAACGAGTCCGATCACCAGAAGTTGGCGTCGGACCACGAACTGACAGTGCAATCTTTCGCCAAACATCTCGAGGGATACATCCGCGAACAGGGCTGGCAGACGTACGGTGACATCGATGTCCGTTTCGAGCCGTCCTCGACGCTGCACACCGGTCAGTTCCGCGCGGCGGGGTCGGTCGATCCGGACGCGCGCCGCGCCGGTGGTGCACCCGGACCCGATCCCCGAGCGGGACAATCCCCCGTTTCCCCGACCCCAGGAGCAGGCCCCATGACGCAGAACTCCGGACACGAGCCCGGACGCGACCCGAAGGATCGGGAACAGTCCCGCGCCGATCAGGGACAGGGCTACCGCCAGGACTATCCGCAGGACCCCCAGCAGGCCCACTACGACCAGGCCTACGGGGCGCCGCAGCAGGGCGGCTACCAGGCCGACTACCAGCAGCAGGGCTACGACGCCCAGCAGCCGTATCCGGGCCAGTACCCCGGCTACCAGCAGGGCGGCTACCAGCAGGGATACGACCAGGGTTACCAGGGACAGGCGTACCAGGACCAGGGGTACGACCCGAACTATCAGGGCGGCTACGACCAGCAGGGCTACGCCGACTACAGCTACCAGCAGGGGTACGACCAGCAGGGGTACGACCAGCAGGGCGGCTACCAGCAGGAGTACGAGCAGGCCGGCTACAACCAGGCGTACCCGCAGGGTGATTACCAGCAGGGATACGACCAGCAGGGCGGCTACCAGCAGGGATACGACCAGGGTTACCAGGCCGGGTACGCCCCCGAGGCGGGCCGCACGTTCACCGTGACCCTGCAGCTCGAGGACGGCAGCGGACGCTTCTACCAGCTGCGCGAGGGCAACAACATCGTCGGACGCGGTCAGGACGCGCAGTTCCGTCTGCCCGACACCGGTGTTTCCCGCCGGCACCTCGACATCCGTTGGGACGGCCAGGTCGCGATGCTGTCGGATCTCGGTTCCACCAACGGCACCAGTGTCAACGGTGCGCAGGTTCAGGACTGGCAGCTCGCGGACGGTGACGTGATCCGCGCAGGCCACTCCGAGATCCTGGTGCGCATCCTCTGACCACCGCAGACGCTGCACACCCGCCGACATCGCCGAGCCCCGGGACACCGGGCGCGACGCAAGATCATGATCACTGTCGGTGGGTTCCACATATGATGCAGCCAGCCGAGAATGCCCCGGCCACGCATCCGCGCGGCCGTGCCCCCGAAGGAGGTGTCGAGCAGTGCAGGGACTGATACTCCAACTGACCCGAGCCGGCTTCCTGCTGTTGCTCTGGCTCTTCGTGTGGGCAGTGATCCGCACCCTCCGCAGCGACATCTACGCCGGCTCCGGCGGCGGCCGGGTCACGACCCGGCCGGCGCGACGCCCGGCGGTCCTGCCGTCGCTCGGGAAACCGAAGGTCGCGAAGTATCTGGTGGTCACGCAGGGCGCGCTGGCCGGTACCCGCATCACGCTGGGCAGCCAGCCGGTGCTGATCGGCCGGGCCGACGACTCGACCCTCGTCCTCACCGACGACTACGCGTCCACCCGCCACGCCCGCCTGTCGCAGCGCGGAACCGACTGGTACGTCGAGGATCTCGGCTCCACCAACGGCACCTACCTGGACCGTGCCAAGGTCACGACGGCCGTCCGGGTGCCGCTCGGCACCCCGGTGCGCGTCGGTAAGACCGTGATCGAGCTGCGCCCGTGACCCTGGTTCTGCGTTACGCGGCCCGCAGCGACCGCGGCCTGGTCCGGGCCAACAACGAAGATTCCGTGTACGCGGGTGCGCGCCTGCTGGCTCTCGCCGACGGCATGGGTGGTCACGCGGCCGGCGAGGTCGCGTCGCAGCTGATGATCGCGGCACTGGCTCCCCTCGACGACGACGAGCCCGGCGAGGATCTGCTCGGCAAACTCGACGCCGCGACCCGGGAGGGCAACGCGACGATCGCCGACCAGGTCGAGGAGGATCCCGAGCTCGAGGGCATGGGCACGACGCTGACCGCGATGCTGTTCGCGGGCAGCAAGCTGGGCCTGGTCCACATCGGTGATTCGCGCGCCTACCTGCTGCGCGACGATCAGCTCACCCAGATCACCCGCGACGACACGTTCGTGCAGTCCCTCGTCGACGAGGGCCGGATCACCGCCGAGCAGGCGCACACCCATCCGCAGCGGTCACTGATCATGCGAGCGCTCACCGGCAACGAGGTGGAGCCGACGCTGACGATGCGCGAGGCCCGCGCCGGTGACCGCTATCTGCTGTGCTCGGACGGCCTGTCCGACCCGGTCAGCGACGAGACGATCGCCGCCACGCTGCGGGAGGGCACGCACGACGAGTGCGCCGACCGGCTCATCGAACTGGCCCTGCGCAGTGGTGGCCCCGACAACGTCACGGTGATCGTCGCCGACGTCATCGACTACGGGTACGGGCAGCGGCACCCGATCGTCGGGGGTGCCGCCTCCGACGACGACGAGGACGACGCTCCCCCACCGAACACGGCCGCGGGCCGGGCCGCCGCGATGCGGCCGCCACGCGCCGCCCCGAAGCGGGTGACTCCCCCGGTCGAGGAGACCCCGAAGAAGTCGCACAAGCTGCGGTGGACACTGCTCGCCGTCACCCTGATCGCACTGGTCGCCGCCGGTCTCGTGGTGGGACGGGCCATGATCCGCAGCTACTACTACGTCGGTGCGTCCGAGGACCGGGTGACGGTGCTGCGCGGTATCCCCGGCTCCGTGCTCGGCTTCTCTCTGCAGAAGAGCGCGCTGGTCGGATGCGTGTCCGACGACGGCTCGCTCACCATCGTGGACCCGGCGGTCCTCCCGAACGGATGCCGAGTCCTGATGGTCGACGATCTGCAGCCGTCCGCGCGGGAACAGGTGCGGACCGGTCTGCCGTCGGGCACGGAAACCGACGCCACCGATCAGATGCGCCGGCTCGCCGAGAACGATCTGCTGCCGGTGTGCACCCCGCCGGAACCCGAACCGACCCCGGCACCCCCACCGACTCCGGCACCCCCACCGCCGCCCGGAGAACCGGCGCCGCCGGCTCCCGCCGAACCGGCACCGGCACCGGCCGAGACGGTGCCGGCCCCGGCTCCTGTCGAGCAGGTTCCCGGCCAGAACTGCAGGATCGGTAGCTGATGTCCGACGCACCCTTCCCGACCCCCGCCGGCGGTTTCGCGGCCGCCCCCGCCCGCTCCAATCGGCGGAACACCGAGCTGATCCTGCTGTGCTGTTCGATCGTGGTGACCACGGTGTCACTGATCCTGGTCGAGGCCAGCCAGGAGCAGGCACTCACCTGGGATCTCGCCAAGTACGGTCTCGCGTACGCGGTGATGTTCCTCGTCGCGCACCTCGCGGTGCGCCGGTTCGCGCCGTACGCGGATCCGCTGCTGCTGCCCATCGTGGCCCTGCTCAACGGGCTCGGGCTGGTGATCATCCACCGGCTGGATCTCGCCGACGCCGATTCCGCGGTGTACCAGGGCCTGCCGATCCCGTCACCGGACGCGAACCAGCAGGTGCTGTGGACCGCGCTGGCGCTGGGCGGATTCATCGCCGTCCTCGTGCTGCTGCGCGACTATCGGCTCCTGGCCCGCTACGGGTACACGGTCGGTCTGGCCGGTCTGGTGCTGCTCGCGATCCCGGCGCTGCTGCCGTCACGGTTCTCGGAGGTCAACGGCGCCAAGATCTGGATCAAGCTGCCCGGGTTCAGCATTCAGCCGGGCGAGTTCGCGAAGATCCTGCTGATCATCTTCTTCGCGGCCGTCCTGGTCGCCAAGCGGGACCTGTTCACCACCGCGGGACGGCACTTCCTCGGCATGGATCTGCCGCGGGCCCGCGATCTGGGCCCGATCCTGGTGGCGTGGATCGTCTCGGTCGGCATCATGGTGTTCGAGAAGGACCTGGGCACGTCGCTGCTGATCTTCGGAACCGTGCTGGTGATGCTGTACATCGCCACCGAGCGGGTCGGCTGGCTGCTCATCGGCGGTGCGCTGCTGCTCGTCGGATTCTTCTTCGCGTACCAGATGTTCGGGCACGTCCGGGTGCGAGTGGACACGTGGATCGACCCGCTCGGCGACTACCAGAACACCGGCTACCAGATCTCACAGTCACTGTTCGGCCTGGCCACCGGCGGTGTCGCCGGCACCGGGCTGGGCAGTGGACGGCCGTCACAGGTGCCGTTCGCCAAAACCGACTTCATCATCGCCGCGATCGGTGAGGAACTGGGCCTGATCGGCCTGGCCGCGATCCTGATGCTGTTCCTGATCCTGGTGGTCCGGGGACTGCGGACGGCGCTCGCGGTGCGCGACAGCTTCGGCAAACTGCTGGCCGCGGGCCTGTCGTTCACGATCGCGATCCAGTTGTTCGTCGTCGTCGGCGGCGTCACGAAACTCATTCCGCTCACCGGCCTGACGACACCGTTCATGTCGTACGGTGGATCGTCCCTGCTCGCGAACTATCTGCTGTTGGCGCTGCTCATGAAGATTTCCGACGCCGCCCGCACCCCCGCGGCACCGAAGAAGAAGGGGCCCGCCCCCATCGCGGACGCCCCCACCGAAATGCTGGACCGCCGATGAACACACCACTGCGCCGCGTCGCTCTGGCCGTCATGGTGATGGTCGTGGCACTGCTCGCGAACGCCACGTACGTGCAGGTCATCAAGGCCGACGATCTCCGTAACGATCCGCGGAACTCGCGGGTGCTGCTCGACGAGTACTCCCGGCAGCGCGGCCAGATCTCGGCCGGCGGTCAGGTGCTGGCCGCGTCGGTGCCCACCGACGACCGCTACAAGTATCTGCGCGTGTATCCGCCGAACCAGGCTTCGCCGTCGAGTCCGCTCGCGAACGCACCGGTCACCGGCTTCTACTCGATGCAGTACGGCAGCACCGGGCTGGAGAAGGCCACCGATCAGGTCCTCAACGGCTCCGACAACCGTCTGTTCGGCAAGCGGTTCTTCGATCTGGTGTCGGGTCGGGATCCGCGTGGCGGCAACGTCGTCAGCACCATCGACCCGGTGATGCAGCAGGTCGCGTACGACGAACTGACAGCGAAGGGATACACCGGTTCGGTCGTCGCGATCGAACCGAGCACGGGCAACATTCTGGCGATGGCCAGCACCCCCAGCTACGACCCCAACCGGCTGTCCGGGCACGACGGCGCCCAGACGTCCGAGGCCTGGGACGAGCTGAACGCGGACCCGGACAAGCCGATGCTCAACCGGGCGGTGTCCGCAACGTATCCGCCGGGGTCGACGTTCAAGGTGGTCGTCACGGCGGCGGCCCTGGAGAACGGCGCGAACCCGGACGAGCAGCTCACGGCGGCACCGAACATCACACTGCCGGGCACGTCGACGACGCTCGAGAACTACAACGGGACGACGTGCGGCGGCGGGCCGACGGCGTCGCTGCGGGAGGCGTTCGCCCGCTCCTGCAACACCGCGTTCGTGGAACTGGGTATCAAGACGGGTGCCGACGCGCTGGCCGAGCAGTCGAAGGCGTTCGGGATCGGCCCGAACACTCCCGGTGTCCCGATCCCGGTCGCGGACAGCACGATCGGCTCCATCCCCGACGACGCCGCCCTCGGCCAGTCCAGCATCGGGCAGCGGGACGTCGCGCTGACCCCGCTGCAGAACGCGGAGATCGCCGCGACCATCGCCAACGGCGGCATGCGGATGGAACCGCATCTGGTGTCGCAGTTGCAGGCACCCGACCTGTCGGATCTGGCGACCACGGACCCGAAGTCGGTGGGCCGGGCGGTGTCACCGCAGGTCGCGGAGACGCTGACGCAGCTGATGATCGGGTCGGAGAACAACACTGCCGGCGGCGGGAAGATCCCGGGCGTGCAGATCGCGTCCAAGACGGGCACCGCCGAGCACGGTACCGATCCGCGCAACACACCCCCGCACGCGTGGTACATCGCGTTCGCCCCGGCCCAGAATCCGACCGTCGCTATCGCCGTCATCGTCGAGGACGGTGGCGACCGCGCGCTCGCCGCGACCGGCGGCTCGGTGGCCGCACCGATCGGACGTGCCGTCATCGCGGCCGGATTGCAGAGGGGATGAGGCAGTGTCGTTGACCAACGGATCGGTGATCGGCGGCCGCTATCGCCTGCAGCGGCTGATCGCGACCGGCGGTATGGGCCAGGTGTGGGAGGCCACCGACAGCCGACTCGACCGCCGGGTCGCCGTGAAGGTCCTCAAAGCCGAGTTCTCGTCGGATCCGGAGTTCGTCGAGCGGTTCCGCATCGAGGCCCGCACCACCGCGCAGCTCAACCATCCGGGTATCGCCGGTGTCTACGACTACGGCGAGACCCACGACGAGGCCGGCGCCAACCTCGCCTACCTGGTGATGGAACTGGTGTCGGGGGAACCGCTCAACGCGGTACTCGCCCGGGTGGGCCGCCTGTCGATTCCGCACGCCCTGGACATGCTCGAGCAGACCGGGCGGGCGCTGCAGGTCGCGCATTCCGCGGGTGTGGTGCACCGGGACGTCAAGCCCGGGAACATTCTCATCACCCCGTCGGGGCAGGTGAAGATCACCGATTTCGGTATCGCGAAGGCGGTGGACGCATCCCCGGTGACCCGCACCGGCATGGTGATGGGAACCGCGCAGTACATCGCGCCGGAGCAGGCGCTCGGGCAGGAGGCGACCGCGGCGAGCGACGTGTACTCGCTCGGCGTCGTCGGCTACGAGGCCCTGTCGGGGCGGCGCCCGTTCGGGGGTGGCGGCACGCTGACGGTCGCGATGAAGCACGTGCAGGAGCCGCCGGAGCCGATGCCGGCCGATCTGCCGGCCCCGATCCGGGAACTGATCGACATCACGCTGACGAAGGATCCGGCGCACCGGTACGCGAACGGCGGCGAGTTCGCCGACGCGGTCGCCGCGGTCCGCGCCGGGCACCGGCCGCCGCCTCCCGGCCGGGTGCCGACGGCCGCTACGCGTGTCGTGCCACCGGTTCCGACGACGGCACCGACCGCGATGATGTCGACGCAGCAGCAGAGTCGGACTCCGGAACCGGACGACGACGCCACCGGGGCCGGGTGGACACCCGGGCAGAAAGCGCTCGCATGGGCGGGTGGCGGGCTGCTGTCGCTGGCCGCGCTGGTGGCGCTGGGGCTGCTGTTCTTCGGGGGCGGTTCCGATCGCCCGTCGACACCGCCACCGGTGACGTCGACGACGACCACACCGAAACCGACGACCACCACCACGACACCGCGGACCACGACCACCACACCGCGGGCGACGACCACGACCACGACGGTGGAGCCGACGACCACCACGACACCACCGCCGACGACCACGACCACCACGGTGGAACCGACGACCACCACCACGACACCACCGCCGACGACCACGACTACCACGACCACCATCGCCCGGACCACCACCGAGACCACGACGACGGCCGAGACCACCACGGCCATGCAAGGACAGCAATGACGACGCCGCGTAATCTCTCCTCCCGGTACGAACTGGGCGAGACCCTCGGCTTCGGTGGCATGTCGGAGGTGCATCGCGCGCGGGATCTGCGGTTGAGCCGGGATGTCGCCGTGAAGGTGCTGCGCGCCGACCTCGCCCGCGATCCCACGTTCTACCTGCGGTTCCGCCGCGAGGCACAGAACGCGGCGGCGCTGAACCATCCGGCGATCGTCGCGGTCTACGACACCGGTGAGGCGGAGACGGACAGCGGTCCGCTGCCGTACATCGTGATGGAGTACGTCGACGGTGACACGCTGCGCGACATCGTCCGCGCCGAGGGGCCGATGGCGCCGCGGCGGGCGATGGAGGTCGTCGCCGACGTGTGTGCGGCGCTCGACTTCAGTCACCGCAACGGCATCGTGCACCGGGACATCAAGCCCGCCAACATCATGATCAACCGTGCCGGTGCGGTGAAGGTGATGGATTTCGGTATCGCCCGCGCCATCGCCGACGGCACGAGCACGATGACGCAGACGGCCGCGGTGATCGGCACCGCACAGTATCTGTCGCCGGAGCAGGCTCGTGGCGAGCAGGTCGACGCCCGCTCGGACGTCTACTCGCTCGGCTGTGTGCTGTTCGAGATCCTCACCGGGGAGCCGCCGTTCACGGGGGATTCGCCGGTGGCGGTGGCCTACCAGCACGTGCGGGAGGATCCGAGGACGCCGTCACTGGTGAATCCGGCGATCCCGCCGGTGCTGGATTCGGTGATCCTCAAGGCGATGAGCAAAAATCCCGCCAACCGGTATCAGAGTGCCGCGGAGATGCGCAGCGATCTGGTGCGGATACTCGGCGGGCAGCGTCCGAGCGCCCCGATGGTGCTCTCCAACGAGGAACGAACCACGATGTTCGGGCCCGCCGCAGACGACGACACCAGCTCCGGATACACCCCGGAGTCGGCACGCACGGCGACCGTGACGGCCACCCCACAGGTGATCACCCCGTCGAAGCCGGCGAAGAAGTCGAACACCACCCGCACCGTGCTGCTCTCGCTGGCGGCGCTGATCGTGGTCGGCATCATCGGCGCGTTCGCGTTCTCGGTGCTGTCGACGCCGGCGAAGGTGACGGTGCCGAACGTCGCGGGCCGCAGCCAGGCGGAGGCGGTCGCAATGCTGCGTGACGCCAAACTCGATTCGACGATCCAGTCCCGGCCGGACGCGGTCGTCGCGGTCGGCAACGCCATCGGCACCAATCCGTCGGCGGGCACGTCGGTCGACGAGAACAGCAAGGTCACCCTGCAGGTGTCGTCGGGTCCCGAGCAGGTGCAGGTACCGAAGTTGACGGGGATGAGCCAGGACGACGCCGTCCAGGCGCTCGCCGCGGTCGGTCTGCGGCTCGACTCCGAGATCGGCCGGGCACCGTCGGATCCGGACCAGCTCGACAAGGTGACCGGTCAGGAACCGTCGACCGGTGCGAAGGTGAATCTGGATTCGACGGTGGCGATCACCCTCGGTTCCGGCCCCGAACAGGTACGGGTCCCGAACGTCGTCGGTCAGACCGTCGACGTGGCGCAGCCGAACATCGAGGGCGCCGGCTTCAAGGTGGAGGTCGAGAAGGTCGATTCCGGGAAGCCGGAGGGGCAGGTCGTCGCGATGACGCCGACCGGTGGCTCGTCCGCCGCGAAGGGCGACACGATCCGGCTCCAGGTGTCGAACGGCAAGCTGTTCACGATGCCGGATCTGACGCAGATGACGCCGGCGCAGGCGGTGGACGCGCTGCGTCGGGCCGGTTGGACCGGGTCGTCGAATCAGCTGTCGCAGAAGAAGCAGCCGACGTTGGACACCGACCTGGTCGGCAAGATCGTCGGGCAGCAGCAGTCACCGGGCAGTGACGTCGCGAAGAACGAGACGCTGACGGTCCTCGTCGGCGAACTCGGTATCCCCCGGTAGGGCCTAGCGGGCGAGGGCGTCGCCGAGCGAGCGGGCGACCTCGTCCTCGAGGGTCGCGACGAGCGTCTCGGCGGGCGCCTGCCCGCACATCCCGAGCCAGTTCGCGAGCATCCGGTGGCCGCCCTGCGTGAGCACCGATTCGGGATGGAACTGCACGCCGTGGATGGGCAGTTCCCGGTGCCGCATCGCCATGACGATGCCGCTGTCGGTGTGGGCGGTGACCTCCAGTTCCGCGGGGATGGTGTTCTCGAGGACGGTCAGCGAGTGGTAGCGGGTGGCGGTGAAGGGGTCGGGCAGCCCGGCCAGGACACCCTGGTCGTTGTGGTGGACCAGGCTGGTCTTGCCGTGCAACAGTTCCGGGGCCCGGTCGACGGTGGCACCGAACGCGGCGCCGATCGCCTGATGCCCCAGGCACACGCCGAGCAGCGGGGTCCGGGCGGCCGCGCACGCGTCGACCAGCGGCATCGTCGCCCCGGCCCGCTGCGGGGTGCCCGGTCCGGGGCTGAGCAGGATGCCGTCGAAGTCGGCGGCGGCGGACGCGATCGCGTCGGCCCCGGTCAGCCGGGGGTCGTCGTTGCGCCACACTTCGGCCTGCGTTCCGAGCTGACCCAGGTACTGGACCAGGTTGAACACGAAGCTGTCGTAGTTGTCGACGACGAGGATGCGCATGGGAGCAGGGTAGCGCCTGCCCGTCAGGCCACCGGCTGTGCGTACTCGGTGTGCAGTTGCCCGGTGTAGGCGGGCACGGTGAGCCGGTCCGATTCCTGCTGCGTGTAGCCCAGCCCGTACCGGACCGCGTACTGCTTGAACATCTTGATGCCGGGCTCGTTCGCGAGGGTCGCCGCGAGCCGGGCCGGGTCCCCGATCGCGGTGACCACGTACGGCGGGCTGTAGGTGCGCCCGTGCAGCAGCAGCGTGTTCCCGATGCACCGGGGGGCGGACGTGTTCACGATCCGTTGGTCCTGCATCGCGATCGCCTCGGCGCCACCGGCCCACAGTGCGTTGAGGACGCTCTGCACGTCCTGCTGGTGGACGACGAGATCGTCGGGGGATGCCCCCGACGGATATTTGCCGTCGGCGTCGCGGGGCGCGTCGGTGAGGGTGACGACGATGCCGGGTCCGGTGAGCGGGGTCAGTCCGGCGGCGGCAGCGAGGTCACCGGATTCGGCGAGTACTTCCGCGACCCGGCTGTCGGTGCCCGCCGCGTCCTCCTGCAGGCGCTGCACCCGGTCGGCGAGATCGTCGCGGGCGTCCGCGGCCCGGTCGACGTCGACCTGCGCGCGCCGCACCAGATCGGACAGGCGGGTCGAGTCGGCGGCCCGGATCTCGTTGCCGTGCGACACCTCCCGGGTGGTCGCCAGCAGCAGTCCGGCGACGAGACACACCACCAGCACGGCGACGGACCAGAACCCGAACCGCGGTCGTCGTGCACCCGGTGGTCGTTGCTCCACGTCCGGCACCCTCGATCCCCACTCCCACCACGGACGATCTGTGCGCGACCGGTCCCTGGTCGCGCTCGTTTCGGCTAGCGTGTACTGCACAACAGGTAGAGCGAATCTACCCTGTTCGCCCGGTTGGATCCGGGTATGCGAGCGCAGGCTCCACCCGTACGACACATCCACACGAAACAAGGACGTCATGCCGAAGTCGAAGGTCCGGAAGAAGACCGATTACACGATCAATCCCGCGAACCGCACCCCGGTGAAGGTGAAGGCCGGTCCGTCGAGTGCGCTGTACGTGTCGGTGATGCTCGGATTCATGCTCGTCGGCCTGGCATGGCTGATCGTGTACTACTTGGCCGCCGAGAACATCACCTGGATGAACGATCTGGGTGCGTACAACTTCCTGATCGGCTTCGGATTCATGGTCGTCGGTCTCGTCATGACCATGAAATGGCGCTGACCGGCGCGTCGATGATCCGCGGTCGCTCCGTGCGTATCGCCCCGCGCGTCCAATTACACAGATGTTATTCATCCCCAGTGTGGATAACCCCTGTGGACAACTCGGCGGGTTGTGCACATGCCCGCGGATGAACAGGCACCGGACTGGTCGACACCGACGGGTGCCGTCGTCGCGCTGGCCGTCGGCGGGCTCGCCATGATCACGGCCGCGCTGCTGCTGCGGCTCGACGCCCCCGGCCTGTTCCTGGCCGCGCTGGCGGCGGTCGCCATGCTGGTGCTCGCCGGTCTCGGAGCGGTGCAGCGGCCGCGGCTCGCGGTCACCGACGTCGACGGCGTCCCGGCGCTCTCGGCGACCCGGTTACGGGGGCGCCGGGTCTACCGGCGTGAAGATCTGACGCGGGTCCGGATCGTGGCGTATCCGCGGCTGGGCCGGCGGGTACCGATGCTCGAGATCGACGCCCTGGACCCCGACGGCACCGAACGGCTGCTGATCTTCGGGCGGTGGGACCTGGGCGTCGATCCGACGATCGTGTTCGACGCGCTGGCGGTGCGGGGACTCGCCCCGCAGTGAGTGCTCGGTGAGTACTCGAGGAGTGCTCAGACCACGCCGAGCTGATCCCGCAGGCCCACGACCCGCAGCGCGATGATCCCGACGACGAGGACGGCGACGGCACCGAGACCGGCCCAGCCGAGTTGCCGGGCCCGCGCGACGGAGGCCGGGGTGCGGTCACCGACCGGCGCGTACACGAGGGCGGCGGTGGCCGCCGCACCGGCGACGAGACCACCGAGATGCCCCCACAGCGAGATGCCGGGGACCGTGACGCTGATGACGACGTTGAGGGCGATGACGGCGAGGATCGGACCGGGACTGCGCCGCATCCGCAACAACAGCACGGCCTGCGCACCCATGATGCCGAAGATGGCCCCGGACGCGCCGGCGGTGAAGGCGTGCGGGGATTCGAACATCAGGGCCGACGCGGACCCGCCGAGCAGGGAGATCAGGTAGACGGCGAGGTAGCGGCTGCGACCGAGCACGATCTCGGTGTCGCGGCCGAGGACCCACAGCGCGAACATGTTCACGGCCAGATGGATCAGGCCGAAGTGCAGGAAACCGCTACCGAGGACCCGGAACCATTCGCCCTGCGCGACGGCCTGCGCGTCGAGGACCAGCCACCCGAACAGCGGCGAGTCGAACGTGGCGACCCCGGTGCGCAGGTTGATCCGGCCGGCACCGTTGTCCATGAGGGATCCGGCCTGCAACGCGGTGACCGCGAAGATCACCACATTGAGTGCGATCAGCGCATACGTGACGATCGGAGTGGGCAGTTCGGAGCGCAACGGCGCCCCTGCGACGGTGCGAGCCTGCGGCGTATCGCGGCGTCCGGCGGCGACACAATCGACGCACTGGTGCCCGACGGACGCGGAACGCAGACAGTCCGGGCAGGCCGGGCGGCCACAGCGGGTACAGGAGAGGGCAGTGGGGCGGTCGGGGTGTCGCACGCACCTCGGCTGAGGTGGCGGGGTGCCCTCGCTCGCCGCACCACCCCAGCCGGGGTTCGTCATTCGAGAGTCCTTACGCGATGGTGATGCTGTTGATCACGACGTCGTCGACCGGGCGGTCGGCACGGTCCGTCGCGGTGGTGGCGATGGCGTCGACGACCTTCTTCGACGCCTCGTCGAGCACCTCACCGAAGATGGTGTGGCGGCGGTTCAGGTGCGGCGTCGGACCGACGGTGATGAAGAACTGCGAGCCGTTGGTGCCCGGGCCGGCGTTCGCCATGGCCAGCAGGTAGCCGCGGTCGAACTGCAGCTCGGGGTGGAACTCGTCGCCGAACTTGTAGCCCGGGCCACCACGACCGGTGCCGGTCGGGTCGCCGCCCTGGATCATGAAGCCGTCGATGACGCGGTGGAAGACCGCGCCGTCGTAGAACGGGCCGGTGGCGGTGCCCTGTGCGTTCTGCGTGGAGTACTCCTTGGTGCCGTTCGCGAGCCCGACGAAGTTCTCGACGGTCTTCGGCGCATGGTTACCGAACAGCGCGATCTCGATGTCGCCGCGGTTGGTGTGCAGCGTGGCAGTAGCAGTCTGTGAAGTCACCCCCCTATCGTGCCATTGCGTCCGACCGGGCGTGCACGTCCTGTGCGAGAGTGGACATATGACGCGCACGAGGAAATCTGCTTCCCGCCGAGTTCTGATCGGGATCGGTGCCGCGGTGGCCGCGGCGGGCGCCGCCGCGATCGCGGCCACCCGCCGCCCCGAGATGCCGCCGGTCGCGCCGCGGCCGCCGTCGCTGTCGGATCCGCGACCGAGCTGACGGCCCGTCCCCTCTTATTTCGGCGACGCCCCCCACAGCACCGTCTCGAGGTTGTAGCGGGTCAGCCGTTCGACGGACACGCGTGGCAGACCGTGGGTGGACCACAGGATCGATCCGAGGCACTGGAACACCAGCCGCGCCGACCCGGGCATCGTGATGCTGCCGTCGCGCACCCCTGCAGTGAAGGCACGTTCCCACACCTTCAGCAGCTTGCGGCCGTCGAGCAACAGGAAATCGAAGTTGCCGCTGTCGACGAGCATCGCCCACGACTTGAGAATCGTCACCTCCGGTTCGAACCGTTTCCCGGCGGCCGTGCGCATCCGGATCAGCGCGTCCAGGGTTTCGAGTGGGGTGCCGCCGGCGGCCCCGATCACCTCGTGCGCGTCCCGCATCCGCGCCGAGAAGTTCCGGACGATCGCGACGAGGATCGCTTCCCGTGATTCGAAGTGGTGGTAGAGGCTCCCCTGGGTGAACCCGACCGCGGAGGCGATGTCCCGGGTGGTGGTCGCGTCGAAACCGCGTTCGGCGAACGCGTAGCGGGCGGCGTCGAGGATGCGCTCCTGCTTGTCGGACATCCCGATCGTCTCGGCCCCGCTGTCCCACGACGCGATCACGTCCCGGGCCGCGAGCGCGGCCGGTGAATCGGACAGGTCGTCGTCGGCGGGTTTGGTGGCGAGGCCGTCGAACAGCATCGTGACCGTACAGTCCGCGACCTTGCGCGCGGAGAACCCGGTCGGCGCCAGCGTCGCGCTGTACGACACCGCCACCCGCAGCACCTCCCGCAGCACCCGGGCGTCCACCTCGGGCCGCACCTGCCCGGCGTCGTCGGCGGCACGGATCAGTGTCTGCCACTTCCGGTCCGACCAGCGCGCCTCCGACGCCAACAGTTCCTGCAGGTCGTCGTCCCGGGTCCCCGGGACCCCCAGGCACACCTGCAGCGCACCCGGATGGCGGGCGGACGCGTCCGCGACGGCCCGCGCGAACCGGCGGATCGCCTCGACCGGAGTGTCCCCGGCCACCCCGGGCCGCTGGGCCGCCTCGGTCATGTCGTCGCGAAGGGCGCGGACCAGATCCGCGGCCAGCGCATCCTTCGAATCGAAGTGGTAGTAGAGGCTGCCGGCCAACATTCCCGTGTCGGCGGCGATGTCACGCATCGACGTGCCCGTGTACCCCTTCTCCGCGAACAACGTCGACGACACCTCCAGGATCTCGGCCCGCTTGTCGGGCTTCGTTCGACGACCCCTGTCGGTGCCTGCTGTGCGTGTCACTCGTGTTCCCCCTGTTCCACGGCCCGTTATCGGGCCTCGTGTGCGTGTGTGGCCCGCCCCGTCACGAGTGGGCGGACCACGGTGGGCATCCCCTGCCATGTACCCCGATCGGCTTCGACGTGTCCGAACGTCCGCTCGATCGCCGACAGCGTACGGCGATTGCATCGGCAGCCCTGACCGAACACCGCCCACGGTCCGGCGAGCCGGTCCTGCCACCGGGCCGCCGCCGGATCGTCGGAACGAACGTGCTCACAGAACAGGAACTGTCCCCCGGGCCGCAGCACCCGGGCGATCTCGGCGAGCACCGCATCCGGATCGGGGACCGTGCACAGCACGAGGGTGCCGACGACGGTGTCGACGGTGCCCGTCGCCGCGGGCAACCGGTCACCCGTGGTCTCGACGACCTCGGCGTCCGGTCTCGACGCCCGAACCTTGGCCCGCAGGTGCGACGCCATCGCCGGCACCGGTTCCGTCAGCACCAGCGAGGACACCGCACCGGACGGGTAGTGCGGCAGATTCAGTCCGGTGCCCGCACCGATCTCGACGACGACGCCGTGCGCGTCCGCGAGCAGACGCAGTCGGCGCTGCGCCATGCCGCGCCGTTCGGTGTCGGCCAGCATCGGGTCGTACACGGCGGCACCGGCCCGCTGCCATGCCGACACGAGCCCACGGGACGCAGCCCGGAACGGCCGATGCACCAATTCGCCTACATTCACAGCACCATTGGACCGTCAAACGGACGTTCGTGTACCGGTTTCTCCGGATTGAACTCCAGTACAAAAGCCGAGGCGACGACACTCGTGTCCGAATTCAGCCGCTTCGGAAGGCCCCTCCGCTACGCTCGCGACCGAAACACGTTCTACCCGAGCCCGTCCCCGAGGAGCATCATGGCCGCGTCCCCCGAAAGCATCCGCAGCACCGTCGAGAGCTACATCAAGGCCGTCGCCTCCGGCACCGCCGACGACGTGCTCGCGCTGTACGCCGACGGCGCCACCGTCGAAGACCCCGTCGGCACCCCGGTGCGCACCACCCGCGAGTCGATCCGCGAGTTCTACGCGATCATCGAACCGCTCGAGCAGGAAGCCGAGCTCCTGACGCTGCGTATCGCCGGAAACACGGCGGCCTTCCACTTCCGGATCAGCACGAAGTTCGACGGCAACATCAGCGAGATCACCCCCATCGACGTCATGGAGTTCGACGACACCGGCAAGATCGTCAGCATGCGCGCCGTGTGGGGGCCCGAGGACATGGTCCAGCTCTGAGCCGTCGGCGTCGCCGGTCTCCGGTCGCCGACATACGAAAAAGACGCCGTCCCGACCGGGATGGCGTCTTTCTTGTGTGGAGCCTAGGAGATTCGAACTCCTGACATCTGCCTTGCAAAGGCAGCGCTCTACCAACTGAGCTAAGGCCCCGTCTGCACTGCGCCCGTGAGGGTGTCAGTGATTTGTGACCTCGTGCCAGACTTCCCGGCCACGACGATTACGTAGCAGCGTGGTGATTCCGAGAGCAACCAGCACTCCGGCACCTGCAATCAGGACAACCTTCATGGTGGCGACTCCTTCGTCGGCACGTGGAGTGGGCCTAGGAGGACTTGAACCTCCGACCTCTTCGTTATCAGCGAAGCGCTCTAACCGCCTGAGCTATAGGCCCTCGAACCAGGCAGAACAGTACCTCACCGGAGTGCCGGATACCAAAACGACCCCGGCGAGGCACTGTTTCTGCTGGTCAGTCCGGGTCTGCCAGCGTGACCTGCACGCCGCCGACCAGATCGGAACACAGGTTGTAGATGAACGACCCGATGGTGGCGAGCGCGGTGAAGAGCACCACGTTCATCAATCCGATCAGCGCCGAGTAGCCGAACACCTGACCGGACGACACCAGTCCACCGGTACTCGAATCGGTGATGATCTCGGTGAACGCATTGTTGAGCCGATCCCACACGCCCATGCCGTCGAGCACGACGTACAGGAGACCGACCGCAACCATCCACACGAAGAACAGCGCCACCGAGATCACCAGCGACACCTTGAGCGCCGACCACGGGTCGATGCGACGCAACTGCACCGTCGCCCGCAGCCCCTCACCCGCGACCGGGGCCGGCACGGCGAGCGCCGACGCGGCCGCTTTCCGGGCACCGCCCGGAGCCGGGGCGGTGCTCGGATGCTTGACCTCCGACAGATCCGGCATGTCCTTCGCCAGATCGGGGCGGGCGATGCTGCGGGTCGGGCCGTCGATGGCCGCGGCCTTCGACCGTGCCCCCGGGGCCGCCGTGCCCGTCACGACGGGCCTGCCGCCATGCTCGGGTGCGGCCGCCCCGGTGACGACGGGCTTGCCCTGCTGGGGGGCCGCCGTCCCGGTACCGGCCGGTTTCGGTGCCGCTGTCCCGGTGACGACCGGCTTGCCCTGCTTGGGCGCCGCGGTACCGGTGACGACCGGACGGGACGGCGGGGTGGACGCCGATTCACGCCCGGGCGGCTTCGGGTCCGCCTTCTCCGGGCCCGTCTTCGCCGGGGCCGGCGGAGCCACCGGCTTCCGGACCTGCGGAGTCGCCGAGTTCTGGGCGGATCGCTGCTGCTGTCCCCGCTGCCACGGCGGCGTCTGGACCGGCCGCTGCTGCGGTGACGTGTCCGGAGCCGGCTCGCCGTCGACCGGTGTCCCCGCTGCGGGCTTGCCGGTCTCCGGGGTCGTCTGCTTCGGCTCGTCGGCCTTCGGAGCCGGTTTCTTCGGCTCGTCGGCCTTCGGAGCCGGTTTCTTCGGCTCGTCCGCCTTCGGAGCCGGTTTCTTCGAGGTGGCTGCCTCGGGCGCCGATTCGGCGGGCTCGACGCGGGTGGCGCCGTCCCCCTGCTCGCCGGGCTTTCGGGGAGTGCTCAACTACGACTCCTTCGCTCCATCGGACGTATCCTCGGCATCTGCAGTGTCCTCGGGCTCGTCGGCATTGCGTGCGATCGCGAGCAGCGTGTCGCCGTCCCCGAGGTTCATCAAGCGCACGCCCTTCGTCTGCCGGCCGGCCTTGCGGACCTGCTTGGCCGCGGTGCGGATGACGCCGCCGCTCGACGTGATCGCGTACAGCTCGTCCTCGACGTCGACGATGACCGCACCGACCAGGGTGCCACGTTTCGGGTCGTACTGGATGGTGAGAACGCCCTTGCCGCCTCGTCCCTGCGCCACGTAGTCCTCGATGGGGGTGCGCTTGGCGTAGCCCCCGGACGTGGCGACGAGCAGGTAGGTGTCGTCGCGAACGACGTTGAGGGACAGCAGTTCGTCGTCCTGGTTGAACCGCATGCCCTGGACGCCGGACGTCGCGCGGCCCATGGGGCGCAGCGCCTCGTCGGTGGCAGCGAATCGGATCGACTGCCCCTTCGCGGAGACCAGCAGCAGGTCGTCGTCGGCGGAGCACAGCACCGCACCGACCAGTTCGTCCTCGCCGCGCAGGTTGATGGCGACGATGCCGCCGCTGCGGTTGGAGTCGAAGTCGGCGAGCCGCGACTTCTTCACCAGGCCGTTGCGGGTCGCGAGCACCAGGTACGGCGCGTCCTCGTACGACTTGATGTGGATGATGCTCTGGATCTTCTCCTCCGGCTGGAACGCCAGCAGGTTCGCCACGTGCTGGCCGCGGGCGGCCCGGTTGGCCTCGGGCAGCTCGTACGCCTTGGCCCGGTAGACGCGGCCCTTGGTGGTGAAGAACAGCAGCCAGTCGTGCGTCGAGCAGACGAAGAAGTTCTTGACGATGTCTTCCTGCTTGAGCTCGGCGCCCTTGACACCCTTGCCGCCCCGCTTCTGCGACCGGTACAGGTCGGTGCGGGTGCGCTTGGCGTAGCCGGTCTCGGTGATCGTGACGACCACGTCCTCGCGGGCGATGAGGTCCTCGTCGGTGACGTCGCCGTCGGCCGCGACGATGCGGGTGCGACGGTCGTCTCCGTACTTCTCGACGATCTCGGCGAGCTCGTCCTTGACGATCGCGCGCTGCCGCTCGGGCTTCGCGAGAATGTCCTTGTAATCAGCGATTTCGCGTTCGATCTCGGCGAGCTGGTCGACGATCTTCTGCCGTTCGAGGGCGGCGAGCCGCCGCAGCTGCATGTCGAGGATGGCCTGCGCCTGGATCTCGTCGACCTCGAGGAGCTGCATCAGCCCGGTGCGGGCGACGTCGACGGTCTGCGACGCCCGGATGAGGGCGATGACCTCGTCGAGCGCGTCGAGCGCCTTGACCAGGCCGCGCAGGATGTGGGCCCGTTCCTCCGCCTTGCGCAGCAGGTACTTCGTGCGCCGGACGATGACCTCGAGCTGGTGCGCCGTGTACAGGCGGATCATCTGGTCCAGGCGCAGCGTGCGCGGCACACCGTCGACGATGGACAGCATGTTCGCACCGAACGACGTCTGCAGCTGCGAGTGCTTGTAGAGGTTGTTGAGCACCACCTTCGCGACGGCGTCCCGCTTGACGACGACGACGATGCGCATGCCCACACGGTCGGACGACTGGTCCTCGATCTTGGAGATGCCGGCGATCTTGCCGTCGCGCACCTGCTCGGCGATCGAGGTGATCAGGTTGTCCGGGTTGACCTGGTAAGGCAGCTCGGTGATGACGATCTGGGTGGCACCGCGATCGGATTCCTCGATCTCGACGACGCCGCGCATGCGGACCGAGCCGCGGCCGGTGCGGTAGGCGTCCTGGATGCCCTGGCCACCGACGATCAGGCCGGCGGTCGGGAAATCCGGACCCTTGACCCGGTCCATGACGGCCTCGAGGGTGGCTTCCTCGTCGGCCTCGTGGTTGTCGAGCGCCCAGTAGACGGCCTCGGCGACCTCCCGCAGGTTGTGCGGCGGAATGTTGGTGGCCATACCGACGGCGATACCGCCGGAGCCGTTGACGAGCAGGTTCGGGATACGCGACGGCAGCACCGTCGGCTCCTGCGTCTTGCCGTCGTAGTTGGGAACGAAATCGACTGTGTCGTGGTCGATCTCGCGCACCATCTCCATCGCGAGCGGCGTCATCCGGCACTCGGTGTACCGCATCGCGGCGGCGCCGTCGTTGCCGCGGGAACCGAAGTTGCCCTGGCCGTCGACCAGCGGGTAACGCAGCGACCACGGCTGCGCCATGCGCACGAGGGTGTCGTAGATGGAACTGTCACCGTGCGGGTGGTAGTTACCCATCGTGTCGGCGACCGGGCGCGCGGACTTCACGTAGCCGCGGTCCGGGCGGTAACCGTTGTCGTACATCGCGTACAGCACGCGCCGGTGGACGGGCTTGAGGCCGTCGCGCACATCCGGTAGCGCACGGCCCACGATCACACTCATCGCGTAATCGATGTAGCTGGACTGCATCTCCTGCTGGATGTCGACCGGTTCGATCCGGTCGTGCGTGGGTTCCTCGGGGGGCAACGTGGTGTCGGTCATCGGCTCCTCTTCTTCTCGACAAACGGTCCTGGTAGAGCCTGCGGACCCCGGGCGTGCGGAGCATCGGAGTTCGGCGGCGCCGATGCCGGGCACACACAACCCGTCAAGTCTATAGGTGCAGGTCAGCCAGATCCCGCAGCACTCGCCGCGGACCCGCTCTCCGGGCGGGCCGGGCAGTAGGTGCTATCCCACCGGCTGATCGAGCCGGGTGAGTGCGTACTCGGTGATCGCGACCAGTGCCGTCTTCGCGGACTCCTGCACGCGGGCGTCGATCGACAGGATCGGCACGTGCGCGGGTACCGCCAGCGCCTGCCGGATCTCCTCGAGCGGATAGCGCGGCGCATCGTCGAACTCGTTGACCGCGACCACGAACGGCAGGCCCTGCGCCTCGAAGTAGTCGACGGCGGCGAACGACTCGTCCAGCCTGCGGGTGTCGATCAGCACGATCGCACCGATGGCGCCGCGGATCAGGTCGTCCCACATGAACCAGAACCGTTGCTGCCCCGGCGTACCGAACAGGTACAGCACCAGATCCGGGGCCAGGCTGATCCGGCCGAAATCCATCGCGACCGTCGTGGTGGCCTTCTGCGGGGTGGCAGTGAGACTGTCCACACCGTCGGACGCGTTGGTGACCAGCGCCTCGGTCCGCAACGGCACGATCTCGGACACCGCCCCGACCAGCGTGGTCTTGCCGACCCCGAACCCACCCGCGATGACGATCTTGGTCGAGGTCACCCGGGGGTGCCGGCCACTAGAGGTTGCGTAGTCCACCGAGGACCCTTTCGATAAGTTCGCGACGTTCACTGTCGCTCGCGTCGTCCTGCAGGGTTGCCAGAATCCGCAGATGACCGGATTCGACGAGGTCGGCGACGAGCACCCGGGCCACGCCGATCGGTACCCCCACCCGGGCGGCGATCTCGGCCACCGACGGCGACTGCGCACACAGTGCGACGATCGTCGCCTCGACGTCACCGAGCTCCGGCAGCTGACGGTCCGAGAGCGGCAACGCCTGGATCAGGGCCTCCAAGGCCAGTTCCACCGCCGGTTTCGTCCGGCCCGAGGTGAAGGAGTACGGGCGGACCAGGCTCGGTCCGCGACCGCTCACGTTGTCGTACTCGTCGTTCATCGCCCCGCCCGGATCAGGACCCGAGGGTCGCGCGCGGCGTGGCCTGCACCGAACTGCCGACCCGCTCGACGAGCAACGCCATCTCGTAGCCGACCTGCCCGATGTCGCACGACGACGACGTCAGCGTGGCCAGGTGCGATCCGTCGCCGACGCTCATCAACAGCAGATAGCCGCGCTGCATCTCGACAACCGACTGCAGGACACCGCCCCCGTCGAAGATGCTCGAGACGCCGGCGGACAGGCTGGCGAGCCCGGACGTGACCGCGGCGAGCTGCTCCGCGCGATCGATCGGGAGGTGCGCACTGCTCGCCATGAGCAGGCCGTCCGCGGACACCAGGACGGCGTGCGAGACGCCCGCGACCTCCCTGGCGAAGTTCGACACCAGCCAGTCCAGCGGGTGCCCGTCACGGGAGCCCTGATCGGTGTCCGGCACGATTCCCCGGTCGGTGCTCATCTGTCTCCTCCGATACTGGTGCGTTCGGCCGCGCTCGCTGCACGACCCAACCGCGTTCCCTTTTGGTGGCGGCTCAGGTTCTCACGGACGGCTTCGGGGTCCCGGAGCCGTGGACGTGTCGTCGGCCCGTGGCCGCCGGAGCCCGTGTCGACGCCGCCGGGCACCAGCCGATGCCCCGGCCGGCGCTGCGGCAGCCCCGACTCGGTCCGGTCCTCGACCGGGGTCTCGCTCACCCGGTGCGCGGCGGCCCAGCCCTCGTCGCCGGCCGACACCCACTCGAATCTGCCGATGTCCTCCGCCTCGGTCGGATCGGTGAGCCAGTCCGTGACCATGTCGGAGAAGATCGGGGTGCCGCCGGGCACGGCGTCCGTGTCGTCCCTGACGGTGCTCGTATTCGGGCGGGCACCGAAGAACGATGCGGTCTTCGCGGCGTTGCTGCGGTACCGGTGTCGGCGGGCCGGCGGCGAGTCGTCGCCCGGGTCGACGGCATCGGCCGCGGGGGCCGGAGAGGCCGCTGTCGACAGCGCCGGCAACGACGGTGCGACCGGCTGCTGTGGCTGTGGGGTCGGCGGCGCCGAGGGCACGGGGCCCGGGGCGGGGGCGTCCTGCATGCGGGCGAGGCTCGTCGCGCCGGGTGTCCGCTGCGGTAGCCCCGCCGTCCCGCCGAGTGTCCGCTGCGGCAGGGTGCCGGCCGGCGACGGGGCGGATTCCGGGGCGGCCGGTGCCGGGGTCGTGACCAGCTGCGGCATCGCACCGGACGGGACGACCGTCACCACCGGCATCCCGTCGGTGTCCATCCGCGGCAACGGGCCGGTGTGCACCATCTCGAGCGGCGAGACCAGCAGGGTGTCGGGAAGGTGGACGCTCGCGGTGATCCCCGGATTCGACCGGGTGTCGTGGGTCCGCCGGAGCCGGACGGTGAGCCCGTGCCGGGCGGCGAGCCGGCTGACGACGAACAGACCCATGTGGCGGGCGGTCTCCGGGCTCACCTCGCCACCTGCGCCGAGCCGTTCGTTGATCGCCGCGAGACGATCCGGGGGAACACCGATTCCGCTGTCGGAGATCTCGATCAGCACACCACCGTCGACGGCCCGGGCGAACGCGATGCGCACCTTGCTGTCCGGCGGGGACGCCTGCAGTGCGTTGTCGAGCAGTTCGGCGACCAGATGCACGACGTCGGCGGCGACGGTGCCGCTCAGGGCCCCGTTCGGGGTGGAGCCGACCTGCACCCGCCGATAGTCCTCCACCTCGGACATCGCGGCGCGCACGGTGTCGCCGAGCTGGACCGGCGCGGAGTGGGCGCGGTGGACGCGGTGCCCGGACAGGATCAGCAGGTTGTCGCCGTTGCGGCGCATGCGGGCGGCGAGGTGGTCGAGTTTGAACAGGCTCTCGAGCCGTTTCGGGTCCTTCTCCTCGAACTCCAGGTTCTCGATCAGCCCGAGCTGCTGGTCGACGAGCGACTTCGAGCGGCGGGCGAGGGTCTCGAACATGTCCCCGATCTGCAGACGCAGGTCGGCCTGCTCACCGGCGAGGCGGAGGGCCTGACCGTGGATGTCGTCGACGGCGCGGGCCAGCTGCCCGATCTCCTCGGTGGTGTACACGGGTACCGGCTCGAACCGGGTGACCGCGTCCAGATCGCCGTCCATGACCCGGTCGATCGCGTCGGGCAGATCCTCACGCGCCACCCGCAGCGCCCCCAGCCGGAGCCGGCGGATCGGTCCGATCAGCGACCGGGAGACGAGCAGCGCGAGGACGAGTGCCGCGAGCAGGGTGACGAGGACGAGTAGCGCGTCGCGGATCGCGGCGGACCGGGTTTCCTCGGCGCGGGCGGTGACGGTGGCGGAGATGGCGTCCGACGCCTCCGCGACGAGCGCGCTGTAGGTTTCGACGCTCTCGACCAGCGACGCCCGCAGTCCGAGCAGCGGCAGGGGGCCGCCGCGGGCGGCGTCGAACATGTCGAGCCGGGCGTGCACCGCCTGGCGCAGGGTGTCGAGCTGCCCGGCCGCGGCCGGGAACGATCGGATCAGCGAGTCGATCACCGCGAGTTCCGCGCCGGACGCGGTGAGCACGTCGGTCATCGATGCATTCGGGTTCGCGAGGAGTGCCATCGCGCCGGTGACCTGGTCCGCGAGGCGGCGCTGCGCCGACCAGGCGTCGATCAGGTGGGTGTGCGCGGCGATGACGGCCGGATCCTCGATCGGGCCGACGATGTCGTCGAGGAGTTCGGTCAGGTCCTGTCGGATCGCCGTGGTCTGGTCGGCCAGGTCGGCGCGCGGCGGGGCCCCGGTCACCATTTCCTGCTGTACGCCTTCGATGGTGGTGAGCGAGGTGCGCAACCGGTCGACGACGTCGGACGGCAACGCGGAGTCGGCCACGACGTCCCGGACTGCGTCGATCGAGCCGGCGAGCCCTTCGAGGTCCTCGGGCATCAGGGTGTTCACCGAGTAGCCGGCGGACGCAAGACCGAAATCGGTGCCCATCTTGACGATGGCGGGCACGTCCGCGACCTGGTCGGCGGCCCGTCCGTAGTGCACGGCGTTGGCGAGTTCGCTCTGCACGCGCAGCCCGCCGAGCACCATCGCGACGGTCAGGGGGATCGCGACGGCCGCGGTGATCTTCCACCGCACTCCCCAGCCTTCGAGGTTCCACGGCCTGCGGGCAGGCGGTGTTGTTTCGGTCATCTATCCAACGCTCACTTTCCACCCGGGCTGGTGCGGTTACCCGACCGCACCGTCCTCCCCCACCATCGCGGTGTGCGCAAGGACACAAAAATCCGACTATCGGGCGATACCGGAGTGTAGAGGCCGCCCCGGGGGCAGCGGAGCACGAATGCGGCAATTCCACGGTCGGCCCACACCCGCCACCGGTATCGCCGGGGCCACCCGCGACCCGGTGTGCCCCGGGCCGCGGGCGTCCTCCGATCGGTTACACGTCCAGGAAGCGGACGTCCTTGGCGTTGCGGGTGATGAAGCTGCGACGTGCCTCGACGTCCTCGCCCATGAGCACGCTGAACAGTTCGTCGGCGGCCGCGGCATCGTCGAGGGTGACCTGACGCAGGACGCGGACGCTCGGATCCATCGTGGTCTCCCACAGTTCCTTGGCGTTCATCTCGCCGAGGCCCTTGTAACGCTGGATGCCGTCGTCGGTGTTGATCTTCTTGCCCGACGCCAGACCGGCCTGGAGCAGGCCGTCGCGCTCGCGGTCGGAGTACGCGAACTCCGGCGCGGCACCCTTCTGCCACTTGAGCTTGTACAGCGGCGGCTGCGCCAGGTAGACGTGGCCCTGCTCGACGAGCGGGCGCATGAACCGGAACAGCAGCGTCAGCAGCAGCGTCGCGATGTGCTGGCCGTCGACGTCGGCGTCGGCCATGAGCACGATCTTGTGGTAGCGCAGCTTGGAGATGTCGAACTCGTCGTGGATGCCGGTGCCGAACGCGGTGATGATCGACTGCACCTCGGCGTTCTTGAGGACACGGTCGATGCGGGCCTTCTCGACGTTGATGATCTTGCCGCGCAGCGGCAGGATCGCCTGGTACATCGAGTCGCGACCGGACTTGGCCGAGCCGCCGGCGGAGTCGCCCTCCACGATGTAGATCTCGCACTTGCTCGGATCGTTGGAGCGGCAGTCGGCGAGCTTGCCGGGCAGGCCGCCGATGTCGGTGGCGCTCTTGCGGCGCACCAGTTCCCGGGCCTTGCGGGCCGCGTTGCGGGCCTGCGCCGACGACACCGCCTTGGTGACGATGGTCTTGGCATCGGCCGGGTTCGATTCGAACCAGTGCGCGATGTGCTCGTTGCACGCCTTCTGCACGAACGACTTGACCTCGGTGTTGCCGAGCTTGGTCTTGGTCTGGCCCTCGAACTGCGGCTCGGACACCTTCACCGAGATGATCGCGGCCAGGCCCTCGCGGATGTCGTCGCCGGACAGCTCCGGATCCTTGTCCTTGACGAGCTTCTTGTCCTTGGCGTACCGCTTCACCACGTTGGTGAGCGCCGCACGGAAGCCTTCCTCGTGGGTGCCGCCCTCGTGGGTGTTGATGGTGTTGGCGAACGTGTGCACCGACTCCGAGTAGCCGGAGTTCCACTGCATCGCGATCTCGAGCTCGTGGCCGGTGCCCTTCGCGGTGAATCCGACGACCGAGTTGTGGATCGGCTGCTTGGTGCGGTTGATGAACCGCACGTAGTCCTCGAGGCCGCCCGGGTAGTGGTAGATCCGCGACTTGACCTTGGGGGCCTTCTGCGCGGCGGCTTCTTCCTCGGTCTTCGGGGCGTCGGCAGTGGCGCTGACGACGTCGTCGGTGACCTCTTCCTCCGCGACGCGCTCGTCGGTGAAGGTGATGGTGAGACCCTTGTTGAGGAACGCCATCTCCTGCAGGCGGCGGGCGACCGTCTCGAAGTTGTAGGTGGTGGTCTCGAAGATCTCGGGGTCGGCCCAGAACCGGACGGTGGTGCCGGTCTCCGACGTCGGCGCGCCCTGCACGAGCGGGCCCGGCTTGGCGTGGTCGTAGGTCTGTGTCCAGTGGTGACCGTCGACCGCGATCTCGACCTCGACCTTGGTCGAGAGTGCGTTGACGACCGAGATACCGACACCGTGCAGACCACCGGACACCGCGTAGGCGTCGGAATCGAACTTGCCGCCGGCGTGCAGCTGGGTCATGACGACCTCGACGGTGGGGGCACCGGAGGCGTGCATCGCGACGGGGATACCGCGGCCGTCGTCGACGACCTGGATGCCACCGTCCTCGAGGATGGTCACCTCGACCTTGCTCGCGTAGCCGGCCATCGCCTCGTCGACCGAGTTGTCGACGACCTCCCAGATCAGGTGGTGCAGGCCGCGTTCACCGGTGGAACCGATGTACATGCCGGGTCGCTTGCGGACGGCTTCGAGTCCCTCCAGGACGGTGATGGAGGAAGCGCCGTAAGTGTTGCTCTTGTCTGACTTCTGGGCAGCCACGGGTGGGTAGCTCTCCTTCTCCGTAGTGTGCCGACACGGCGCTGCGCTGTGCTTCGCACGAGGGCGGTCCCGTCGGGTGACCGCCACGCACAACGAGGCACCGGGAGCGGTGTGTCGAATTCGCCGCTGGTTACTCGACCATCTTACGGGTCGGCACCGACATAAAGGTGCCTAACACACCCCTGAACAGCCCGCAGGCGCGGTTTCACGGCCCCGGCAGGGTGAAACGCTACGCAGTGCCACCTCCACGACTGTCCGTCGTCGTGTCGAGGCGGAGGTCGCCGACGAAGTCGGCCGTGAGTCGTGCGACGTCCCCGGCGTGCGAGATCGGCGACCAGTGCCCGGCGTCGAGTTCGCGGCGGCGCAGGTTCGGCACCCACCGTCCGGTGTCCTCGTAGCCGACGGGACGCACCGCCCTGTCGCGCCGGTTCAGGATCAGCTGCACCGGAACGTCGGTGCGCCGCTCCCGCGGGTGCCGCAGCCGCGGCCGGATGTTGGCCCGGTACCGCTTCAGTCCGGTGATCATGTCCGTCCGCAGCGTCGGTGCGGGACGGACGAGCGATGCGTCCATTCCGTCGAAGAACCGCAGGAACGTCGGCCAGATCCGGGACATCCCCAACCGGAACGGCAGGGTGCCGACGACCGGGATCTGGAACAGCACCGTGTACGACGACGCCACCGCCTGCGCGAGCGGCCCGGTGAAGCGCCGCTGTGCGAGCCGCTCCCGCACCCAGGTGCCGAGGTGGTCGAGGTTGGGTCCGGAGATCGACGTGTACGACGCGATCCGCTTCTCGGCGCCGGGCTCGCACACCGCCTCCCAGGTTTCGACCGAGCCCCAGTCGTGGGCGAGCACGTGTACCGGGGCGTCGGGGCTGACGGCGTCGATCACTGCAAAGAGGTCGCGGGCGAGTTCGGGCAGCGCGTACGCCGACACCGCGGCCGGTGTCGAGCTGGCACCGGCACCGCGGGTGTCGTAGGAGACGATCCGGAACGTCTCGGCCAGGTGCGGGATCACGTGCTGCCACAGGTCGTGGGTGTCGGGCCAGCCGTGCACCAGCAGCAGGGTCTCACCGTCCGGGTTGCCCTGCTCGAACACGGCGAGCCGGACGTCGCCGCGGGTGACGAAGCGTGGTTTCACGTGAAACGTGGTCATGACGATTCCTCTCGAACAGGGTCAGAGATCGAGGATCAACCGGCCGCCGTCGGCACGGGAGACGCAGATCAGCATGTGGTCCTGCCGCTCCTGCGGGGACAGTCGGCGCTCCCGGTGTTCCGGGGTGCCGGACAGCACCCGCACCTTGCAGGTTCCGCAGAACCCCTGCCGGCACGAGTAGCCGACGTCGGGCAGTCTCTCCCGGATCACCTCGAGTGCCGAGTCGTCGGCGGGCACCTCGAGCACCTCACCGGTGCTCACCAGCTGCACCTCGAACGGGACACCTCCGAGAACCGGCGGTGGACCGAACCGTTCGAAGTGCAGCGCGGTGGCCCCCGAGTCGGCGAAGCCGCCGCGGACCGCGTCGAGCATCGGGGTGGGGCCGCAGCAGTACACCGCTCCCCTGGCCGGCGCGCCGGCCAGGAGGTCCGTGGCGGTGGGCAGACCGAATTCGTCGTCGGGGCGGACGAACACGCGGTCCGGCTCCCACGTGCCGATCTCGTCGAGGAACGGCATCGACTCGCGGGAACGTCCGGAGTACACGAACCGCCAGTCCATTCCGGCGCGGCGAGCGGCACGGACCATCGGGAGGATCGGGGTGATCCCGATGCCGCCGGCGACGAACAGGGCGCTGCCGTCGGACACGAACGGGAAGCCGTTGCGCGGCCCGCGAACCGTGACCGTCGTGCCCGGCGCGAGACCGTGCATCTCGGTCGAACCGCCACCACCGTCGGGGATCGAACGCACCGCGATCCGGTAGTGCCGGCGGTCGGCGGGATCGCCGCACAGCGAGTACTGCCGTCGTCGACCCGACGGCAGATGGAAGTCGAGGTGGCAGCCGGGCTGCCACGCGGGCAGGTCGGCGCCGTCGACGGCCGCGAACGTCAGGGCGGCGACATTCTCGTCCTCGGCGACGATCGTGCGGTCGGTGACGACGAGCGTCAGCGCACTGTCCGGGTTGTGACCGGCGCTGGCGGGGTCGTAGTCGTACGCCGTGAGTACCCGCAGGTACTTGTCGGCGACCGCCTCGACGATCGTCATGGCCCGGTCGGGCCGGCCCCGGCCCTGCAGATCCGGGGGCGGCGCGGGCCGGGTCAGTTCCTCGGATCCGGAGAGCAGGTCGCGCACGCGGGGCAGCTTCACCGCGTCGCCGCCTGCGCGGCCGGGGAGGACGCCAGGTAGGCGACCGCCTGCGCCGTCGACCCTTCCTTGCCGGGGTGGTAGTCCCGACGGAAGTAGGTCGCCATGCGTTTACCCAATTCTGTTGCGGTGGGCAGGGTTCCACGCTTTCCTGCCGCCACGAAGTCGGACAGGTGGGGGCGACGGCGGGATGCGGACCAGTTCGCCAGTTCCGGGTCGTTGCTCATGAGGAACCGGGTGCCGCGCACCCACAGCCACACGATCATCGGGGTGACGATCAGCTGGGTGCGGATGCGCCGCGACTCCCGCTTGTCGAAGTAGCGCATGACGTCGTAGGCCACGCACCGGTGCTCGACCTCCTCGGCGCCGTGCCAGCGCAGCAGATCGAGCATCGTCGGATGCATACCGGCGCGGTCGAGGCCGTCCGCGTTGAGCACCCAGTCACCGAGGAAGGCCGTGATGTGCTCGACGGCGGCGATGATCGCGAGACGCTCGATCAGGTGGTTCTGGGCGCGGCGCCCGGTGAGCGGCTTGGGCCCGAGCAGTTTCTCGAACGCCCAGTGCATCTGGTCGGTGTACGGCGCCGGATCGAGGCCGCGGGCCTTCAGGTGCTCGAGCACTCCGGTGTGCGCGCCGGCGTGCACGGCCTCCTGACCGATGAATCCGACGACGTCCTCCCGTAGCTTGTCGTCGTCGATCAGCGGCAATGCCTCCTTGTACGTGGCGACGAACCACTCTTCCCCGGCCGGCAGCAACATGTGCAGGACGTTGAGGACGTGAGTGCTGAACGGATCGCCGGGTATCCAGTGCATCGGCAGGTCCGACCAGTCGAACTCGACGTTCCGCGCCTGCAACAGGATGTGGTCCGGTTCGTCCGTGCGTGCGACGGAGGACACCGAGGACTCGGGGAGGGCTGCCATGACTGCTCCCGGCTATTTCGCCCGGATCACCGGCCGTCACACCGCGACGGCTGCCGTGACCTGGTTCACTCGACAGGGGAGCCGTAAATGTAACACGCAGTAATAGGTATATCCAGGGTCGTCGCCCGGCTCAGCCGTAGGTGTCCCGCGGGCCCCGCCCCGAGATGTGCCGATCGCCCTTTCGCCAGCTCGGCGCGGTGGGACCGGTGATCCGCAACGACGTCACCACCCGGTCCCCGACCGCGGCCGCGATCCGCGCGAGAAGCTGTGACTGCATCATCCGCAGCTGCGTCGCCCACGCCGTCGACTCCGCCGAGACGCTCAGCACGCCGTCCCGCAGCCCGGTCGGTGCCGCGTGCGAGGCGATGTCCGGGCCCACGATGTCCGCCCACCGACCCAGCACGGCCCCCTCGGACACCTGCGCCGACCAGCCGCGCTGTGCGGCGACCGCACCGATCAGCGAACCGAACGGCTGCGGATCACGCTCGTCGGGTCCTGCCCCCGACCACGACCGGCGCCGGGGCCGCAGCGCCCGGATGCCGCCGCGCGGAGACGAACGGCCCTGCCCCACCGATTTGCCCTTCGCCTTGGCCGCGGCCCGCGCCTCCTCGAGCGCCCGGCGGGCGAGGTCGACGCCCTTCAGTTCCGGCTGTTCCGGCTGTTCCGGTTCGGATCCGGTCATCGGTCGCCTCCCACCGTCACGTCCACATCGGCCGGCGCGATCCGGGAGACCCGCCCCCGGTCGACGTCGTGGGCCGTCACCGCCAACCGGGTGGCCCTCAGCTCGTCGGGCACGTCCTCGGGCACCGCGGCGGTGACGAGTACCTGCTCCGCCGAGGCGGCGACTCCGGCGAGCGCGGTGCGACGCTTGCGGTCGAGTTCGGCGAACACGTCGTCGAGCATGAGCACCGGGTCGCTGCCGTCGTCGCGCAGCAGGAAGAAGGCGCCGAGTCGCATCGACAGCGCATAGGACCACGATTCACCGTGGCTGGCAAAGCCTTTCGCCGGCTGATCGCCGAGGAACAGTTCGAGGTCGTCGCGGTGCGGACCCACCAGACACACGCCGCGTTCGATCTCCCGTTGCCGCATCACCGACAGCTCGTGCAGGAAACTCGCCTCCAGTAACTCGACGTCGTCGGGTTCGGATTCCCTTGCCGGATCGAGCAATTCGACAGGAAGCGATGATCCCAGACTGCTCCGGTACCGGACGGACGCGGGTCGCGACTCCGGCGCCAGCGATCGGTACGACGACACCAGATGCGGCGCCAGGTCGTGCACGAGACGCAGCCGGGCGGCCAGCAGCTGCGCGCCGTGCGCCGCCAGATGACCGTCCCAGACATCAAGTGTTGCAAGAGCATTCGCTCCGTCGGACGACCGAGATCCACGACGCAGCGCACCGCCCGCGGTCTTGAGCAGCGCCGACCGCTGACGCAGGACCTTGTCGTAGTCGGCCCGCACCGCAGCCATGCGCGGACGCCGGGTGGTGAGGAGTTCGTCGAGGAACCGGCGCCGGTCCCCCGGGTCACCGCGCACCAGCGACAGATCCTCGGGCGCGAACAGCACCGTCTGCAGAATTCCGACGATTTCCCGGGGACGCCGGGTCGGGGACTGATTGATCTTGGCGCGGTTGGCTTTTCCGTCGTTGATCGTGATGTCGATCCCCAGTTCGCGGCCGTGGTTGACCACCAGAGCCCCCGCGAACGCCTGCGACGCCCCCGCCCGGATCAGGGGCGCGTCCGACGACACCCGGTGCGACGACAGCGTCGACAGGTAGCCGAGCGCTTCGAGCAGATTGGTCTTGCCGTGCCCATTGCGGCCGACGAACACCGTGGTACCGGGCGTCAGATCCACCGTGACGGCGTCCCACGACCGGAAGTCGTGGACCGAGAACTTGCGAACGAACACTACGGCCCCGTCTGTCCTGCACCGTGCACTGCGTGCCCGCCGAACTGGTTCCTCAACGCCGAAACTGCCTGCATGGCAGGGGAATCGGACTGCCGAGAGGAGAACCGAGCGAACAGGGCCGCGGAGATGACGGGGGTGGGCACCGCATGATCGAGAGCCTCCCGGACCGTCCAGCGGCCCTCCCCCGAATCCTCGACGTATCCGCCGATACCGGCGAACCCGGGATCCTCGTCGAGCGCCTTCACCAGCAGCTCGAGCAACCACGACCGCACGACGGTGCCGTGCGTCCAGGCCCTCAGCACGCCGGGCACGTCGGTGATCAGCTCCTCGGCCGCGAGCAGTTCGTAGCCCTCGGCGTACGCCTGCATGAGCCCGTATTCGACGCCGTTGTGCACCATCTTGGCGTAGTGACCCGCACCGACCGGGCCGGCGTGGACGAAGCCACCGGCTCGCTCCCCATCCGGACGCAGCGCCTCGAAGATCGGTTCGGCCCGCGCCACGTCGGCAGCCGATCCGCCGACCATCAGGCCGTAGCCCTCGTCGCGTCCCCAGACACCGCCGGAGACACCGCAGTCGAGGTATCCGATCCCGGAGGCCGCGAGCAGCTCCGCGTGCCCGCGATCGTCGGTGTACCGGGAGTTGCCGCCGTCGATCACCAGATCCCCGGACTCGAGAACCGACGCCAGCGCAGCGATCGTGTCCCGGGTGATCTCCCCGGCGGGCACCATCACCCACACTGTCCGCGGCGTCTCGAGTGCCGACACCAGTTCCTCGAGTGAGTCGACGTCGGTGACCTCCGGCCGCGGGTCGTAGCCGACGACCTCGTGGCCGCGTTCCCGCAGCCGGTCACGCATGGGGAAACCCATCTTGCCGAGTCCGACCAGTCCGAGCTGCATCGTGAGATGTCCCTCCACTAGTACCGATTCGCGCTGGGCTCCATCCTCCGCCGGCTGCGAGCCGGTGTCGATCAGCCGGGCAGGCGGACCGGCATCAGCAGGTAGGTGTAGTCGCTGTCGGGTGCCGCGAAGGTGCCGGACTCGCCCCGGTCGGGGATGTCCTCACCGGCCGGACGCAGCACTGCGGGACGGCTGGGGGTGGTGAATCCGAAGGACACCCGATCCGAGTGCAGCGACGACAGTCCGTCGATGAGGTAGCCGGGGTTGAACGCGATGATCAGCGGCTCGCCCTGGAAGTCGGCGTCGAGGAATTCCTCGGCACGGCCGGCGTCGTCGCCGCCGGCGGACAGCAGCAGCCCCTCCGAACCGAACTCGAGACGGACCTGGGCGCCCCGCTCGGCGACCAGCGCGACACGCTTGATGGCGTCGACCAGCGGCGCCACCTCGACCGTCGCCATCGCGGTGTGCTCGGCGGGCAGGAGCTGACGGAACTTCGGGAACTCGGCGTCGAGCAGCCGGGTGGTGGTCCGTCGGCCGTCGGCGACGATGCCCAGCATGCCGTCGGTGCCCACCGACGAGCCGGAACCGAGAGCCAGCCCGACGGGGGCAAGAGGGCTGCCGCCCAACGTCTTTGCCGACTCGGACAGGGTCTTGGCGGGCACCAGGACGGCGGCGGAGGTCTCCCCGGCCGTCGGCATCCATTCGAGCTTGCGGACGGCCAGCCGGAACCGGTCGGTGGCGGCGAGCACGACGTCGGTGCCCTCGATCTCGACGCGGATACCGGTGAGCATCGGCAGGGTGTCGTCCTTGCCGGCGGCGACGGCGACCTGGCCGACGGCCTCGGCGAACACGTCCACGGGCACCGAGCCGGTCTGTTCGGGCAGCGCCGGCAGCTGCGGGTAGTCCTCGACCGGCATCGTCGGCAGGGAGAACTTGGCGCTGCCGCACGTGATCAGCACACGGGTGCCGTCGACGGTGACGTCCACCGGCTTGTTGGGCAGTGCCCGGGTGATGTCGGCGAGCAGCTTGCCGGAGACGAGGACCTGACCGGTCGTGGTGACCTCGGCGGAGACCCGGACCTGAGCGGAGACCTCGTAGTCGAACCCGGAAACGGTCAGGCCCTGTTCGTCGGCTCCGAGCAGTACACCGCCGAGGACGGGAACCGGGGGCCGGGACGGCAGGCTGCGCGCGACCCATGCGACGGAGTCCGAGAAGTCCTCCCGAGCAACGCGAAACTTCATACTTCCAAGCTCCATCGCTCGGGGAATCCTCTCGTCGGCATCGATCGTCGGCAGTCACACGCGAAGGTCACACGACTGCATGAGCAGTCTGACACAGCGGCCAGGAGGTCCACCGTATGCGCCCGTCTGCGTCTTGGAAAGCGGAGCCGGCACCTCGAGGGCTCTCGAGAGGGGCGGTGAGCCGGCCCCCTTCTCGAGTTGTGCACAGTCCCTGCTTTTAAAGATCTTCTCTCGAGAGAAAAACAATCATAGTAATAGGTCCTGTGGAAACTGTGGATAAACCACCCAAACCCCTGGCCGGAGCCCCTCGAGGCCTGGGGACTTCTCGAGGATGAACTCGAGGACTACTCGAGGAGGGTTGTGGATACCTCGAGTAGTCCCGAAGTTGTCCACCGTTCTTCCACAGCTTGTACACCTTATACACACACCTATCCACAGGTGTGAATTGCCTGGGAATCGTGTCTCGAGTCACCCCGGAACGGGCGATGCCCGCACGGTCTTCCGTGCGGGCATCTGTGTGCGTTCGAGGTCGGACGATCAGTTCTTGGAGCGTTGCTTGATCCGTGCGGTGAGTTCCTGGACCTGGTCGTACACCTTGCGTCGTTCGGTCATCTCCTTGCGGATCTTCTTGTCCGCGTACATGACGGTGGTGTGGTCCCTGCCGAACGTCTGGCCGATCTTGGGCAGGGACAGGTCGGTGAGCTCGCGGCACAGGTACATCGCGATCTGGCGGGCCTGCGCGAGGGGGCGGGCCTTGCCGGGGCCGCACAGGTCGTCGATGGAGGTGTTGAAGTACTCGGCGGTCACCGCCATGATCGTGGACGCGTTGATCTCGAGTGCCGCGGAATCGGGCATCAGGTCGCGCAGCACCACCTCGGCGAGCTTGAGGTCGAGCGCCTGCCTGTTGAGCGAGGCGAACGCGGTCACCCGGATCAGCGCCCCCTCGAGTTCACGGATGTTGCGTTCGATCCGGCTGGCGATCAACTCGAGGACGTCGTACGGGACGTCCAGCCGGTCCATCCGTGCCTTCTTCGACAGGATCGCGATCCGGGTCTCGAGTTCGGGGGGCTGGACGTCGGTGATCAGTCCCCACTCGAAGCGGGTGCGCAGCCGCTCCTCGAGTGTCGCCAGCTGTTTCGGCGGCCGATCCGACGACACCACGATCTGCTTGTTCGCGTTGTGCAGTGTGTTGAAGGTGTGGAAGAACTCTTCCTGGATGCCTTCCTTGCCTTCGATGAACTGGATGTCGTCGACGAGCAGGATGTCGATGTCGCGGTACCGGCGCTTGAACGCCACCTTCCGGTCGTCCCGCAGACTGTTGATGAAGTCGTTCGTGAACTCCTCGGTGGAAACGTACTTCACCCGGAGCCCGGGGAACAGACGCTGCGCGTAGTGGCCGGCCGCATGCAGCAGATGCGTCTTGCCCAGCCCCGACGCCCCCCAGATGAACAGTGGGTTGTAGGCCCGGGCGGGTGCCTCGGCGATCGCGACGGCAGCGGCGTGCGCGAACCGGTTGGACGCGCCGATGACGAACGTGTCGAACGTGTACTTCGCGTTGAGGCTGTTGCCGTTCACCGCACCTGCGGACTGTCCGGCCGGCGGCTTCGTGAAGTACGACGGCCACGACTCGTGCACGCTGGCCAGGGCGTCGCGATCGTCGTCGACCTCTTCGACGTCGGTGTCGGTGGTGGTCTCGGCGGCGGCGCGCACCCGCTGGCGTCGGCGCAGAGTGCCGTCCCCCTCGAAGCTGTCGCCCTGTGACGGCGCGAAGTTCGTGCTCGGTTCGGGTGCCTCGACGGGTGCCTTGGTGCGTTCCCCCAACGTCAGCTGCAGTTCCGGCTCGGCGACGTCCTCGGGGGCCGCGATGCGGACCCCGATCCCTTCGACGGGCTGCCCGAGGTGACGGTTGAGGGCCCGCAGGATCGGCTCGCGCAGATCACGCTCGATCGCTTCCTGGGCGAGCGGTGACGGCACCGACAGCAGCGCGAAACCCTGTGCGTACGTCAGGGGCCGGACCAGCGCCAACCATGCGCGCTGCGCCTTGGTCAGCCGGGTCTCGGTGGTGTCGGAGATCAGTTCTGCAACGACGTCGCGCCAGACATTCGCCAAGGCGTTCGGATCGTCGCTCACGGTCTGTCCTCCCCGGGCCGGTCCGGCCCGTGTCTACGTGTATATCGGTATGGGTTCCGGGTGTGTCCGGGACCCGTGTCCGGGCCACGAATATGCCGCC